>NZ_JAGFNS010000012.1 GCF_017592555.1 Actinoplanes flavus
TGGTGGCCGAGCCGGGTTCCGTCCCCGCCGTCGGCGAACACCTGATACTCACCACCTTGAGCGAGGCCTACCGCCCGAGCGGCGCCCTACCCGACCCCGCCGAAACCCCCTGGACGCACCGCGGCCCCCCCCCCCCCCCCCCCCCCCCCCGCCCCCCCCCCCCCCCCGCCCCCCCCCCGGGGGGGGGGGGGGGCGCCGCCCCCCCCCCCCCCCCCCCCCCCGTCCGCATCCCCACCCCACCCCACGCCCACCCCGCCCCGCCTCGCCCCAAGCGGCCCCGCGCCGCGCCGCCTCGCGTCGCCCCCAGAGCTGCCTCCCGCCGCGCCGCCTCGCCCCGAGCGCTCTCGCGCCGCGCCGCCTCGCCCCGCCTCGCGTTGCCTCGCCCCCGCCTCGCCCCGCCTCGTCCCCCGGCCCCGCCTCGTCCCCCGGCCCCGCCTCGCTCCGAGGGCTCTCCCGCCGCGCTGCCTCGCCCCGCCTCGCGTTACCTCGCCCCCGCCCCGCCTCGTCCCGAGCGCTCTCGCGCCGCGCTGCCTCGCCCCGCCTCGTCCCCGGCCCCGCCTCGCCCCCGGCCCCGCCTCGTCCCCGCCTCGTCCCCCGGCGCTGCCTCGCTCCGAGGGCTCTCCCGCCGCGCTGCCTCGCGTTGCCTCGTCCCGAGCGGCCCCGCCTCGCGCCGCGCGGCCTCGCGCCCCGCTAAGTACCCCCGCAGCCAGCAATCTTGGACGTTTTCCCACCGAATACGGTGGCGAGACGCCCAAGATCCAGTGGCCCTGATGGCACTGTCGCCCTCAGTCGGCGACCTTGGACGTTTTCCCACCGGTTCCGGTGGCATGGCGTCCAAGATTCCGACGTTCGGGTGCCCTGCTGCCTGCATCCGGCGTCATCCGTCCCGCCCGCAGCCGGGGCTCCTTTCTCACGGCCGGCGACCTTGGGCGATCGGCCACCGGATGCGGTGGCGAGAGGTCCAAGATCCAGACCGCTGCGTTACGGATCCGACCAGCGCGAAGGCATTGATGTCCCGGCCACCCGCGGCGGACTGTCCGGATGTCAGCCGATCGGTTCCGGCTGCTTGTGAGGGCTGTCTCGAGCGCTCAAGACAGCCCTCATAACCAGCTGGGCAAGATCGGCCACAGTGCACAGCCACCAGAACACCTACAGGCACGCCCATTCGCGCAGCGGCGAGCTTGGTGGTGCGGCCGGGTAGGTGAGGGCCCGGGGCGGCTGCCGCTTGGTGGTGCGGTGATGGGTTGGGCGGGGCGGGATGGTCGCTGCTTGGTGGTGCGGCGATGGGGTAGGTGGGGCCCGGAGCGGCTGCCGCTTGGTGGTGCGACGGTGGGGTGAGTGGGGGCCCGGAGCGGCTGCCGCTTGGTGGTGCGGCCGGGTGGGCGAGGGCCCGGGGCGGCTGCCGCTTGGTGGTGCGACGGTGGGTTGGGTGGAGCCCGGGATGGCCGCCGCTTGGTGGCGGTGAGGTGGGTGAGGCCCGGGACGGCCGCCGCTTGGTTGCTGACGGGCGCCCCGGGAGTGTGAGCGGTGGAGTGTCAGATGATCAGGAGGGCGGTGGTGGCCCAGGTCTGCTGGTGCAGCTCCATCCGGAAGGCCATCGCCCAGGTCCGCTCGCCGGTGGCCAGCGTGACCGCGGCCTCGACGGCGCCTGGCCGCGGCTCGCACAGCCGCAACCGCAGCACCGCGACCGGGGCGTGGCGGCGTGGCGGCCGGGAACGTGGGCGGCTCGATCGGCGCAGTTCGGCGGCCCGGCGTGCCCCGGCCAGGCCCTTCGCCACCACGTCGGCGGCCTCGGCGGGCAGTGCCATCCGCCGCAGATGAGCGGCCGGCCGGAACCCGTTGAGGACCTCGACGCACAGCTGCACGAACCGCCGGGCCGCAAGCCGCGCGTCACTGGAGGCTCCGGCCACGGCGGCGGACGCCGGCCGCGGCCCTGGGGGCGACAGCTGTGCGTTGCCGGGCCAGTCCGCCGACTGCGCTCCAGCTGGTCCCTTCGGCGCTGGTTGTGCGTTCCCGGACCACTCCACCGCCGACTGCGCTCCAGCTGGTCCCTTCACCGCCGCCTGTGCGTTGCCGGACCACTCCACCGCCGGCTGTGCTCCAGCTTGTCCTTTCGTCGCCGGCTGTGCGTTGCCGAGCCACTCCAGGTTCGGCTGTGCTCCAGCTGGTCCCTTCGGCGCTGGTTGTGCGTTCCCGGACCGCTTCAGCGCTGGCTGTGCGTTGCCGGAACCCGCCAAGGCCGTTTCCGTGTTGCCCGACCAACCCGGTGCCGGTTGCGTGTTGCCTGACCAACCCGGTGCCGGTTGCGTGTTGCCCGAACACCCCAGAGCTGGCTGCGTGTTGCCCGACTGCTCCGGGGTCGGCTGCGTGTTGCCCGACCATGCCCGGGGCGGCTGTGCGTTACCCGGCTCCGGGGGTGGCTGTGTGTTGCCGGGCCATTCCGGGGCCGTTTGAGCATGGCCCGGCCAGTCCAGGGCTAACTGCCGGGACGGGGCCCACACCTCCGGGGCGAACTCGTCGTCGAAAGGGGGGTCGGACCGGGGAACCGGGCGCAGCCGAATCGCCGGACGGCTTCCCGTGGACGCCTTCTCGACCGTCGATCGCATCGCCACCGCCAATCCTTGCGTTTGCCTCCGTTTGCCTTCGATGACGTGAAGTCTCGTCCAGTCTCCTTCGACCGGTCAACCGTCGGTCATCGATCCGGGAAGAGGCACAAAAGCCGCCCGCCCCCTCATTCCGCCTCACGGTCGGCCAGCGGGTTGTCGCGCACCCACGCGGCAGTTTCCGCGTACCTCTCCTGGATGTATTTCTCCAGCTGGGAGCGCTCGACGCGCCACTGACCGCGCCCACCGATCTTGATTGCGGGGAGTTCGCCGCTGCGGACCATGTGATAGACCTGCGAGTCGGAGACGTTCAGTTCGGCGGCCACGTCGGACAGCAGCAGGAAACGGGGCTCGGGCACGGATCCTCCTTTCGACGGCCTCAGTTTGCCACCGATGGCGTGCGGCGGACCCGGTGCGACCCCGATCCGGAGACTCCTGATGGAATGGGGCGTGTCCGGGCCGAGATGACGGTGTACTGTGCTCGCCCGACCGCCGAGTGCAGGAGGAATGACGGTGCCGATCACCGACCTGGTCCGGGTCTACCTGCCGGCCACGCTGCCGATGCTCACCGCCTTGCGGGCCGATGGGCGGCTCGGCGATCAGACGCTGGTCGCGCACGCGGTGACGCCCGGGCTCCGGGAGTGGTACGCGGAGGGCGACGAGGAGGAGCTGGAGTACGTCGCCTTCACCCGTGCCGCCCAGGGCGCCCTGCACCTGCTGCGACAGGATCCGTCAGCGCCGCGCCGCCGGGTGGTTCTCTCGGCCGACGTCCCGGCCGCCGGTCTGACCAGCGAGGACACCGAGCTGGGGTCGAGCACGGTTCGGCTGCCGCAACCGGTGAGCCTGGCCGAGCTGGCGAGCATCCACGTGGACGGGACCGATGCGGTCGAGGCGGTGGCGGCGGCCGCCGAGGTGGTCGACGAGGCGCTGGCCGGTGACCCGGACGCCCAGTTCACCGTCGACGGCGCCGAGGATCACGAGTTGGAGTGGTACGCCGTCTCCGAGCTGGACGAACTGATCTGAGACTGCTCGTCGCCCTCGTCACGGGCGGGGCCGAGGGTCCGGCCGACCGCGACGATGGCGGTGAACGCGCCGGCGAAGAGGACGATGAGCCCGTTGTTGAGCCGGGCCGAGCTGAGCATCTGCTGCACCGTCTGCTCCAGCTCACTGACCTTGCCGGCCAGCTCGAGCACTTCGGCGCCGGCGGTACGGGCGAGCAGCTCGCCGATCACCAGCAGCAGGCCGGGGCCGGCGCCGGCCAGCGCGTACAGCGGCCAGCGCAGTCCGGCACGGCGGCGCAGCATGAAGTACGCGATGAGGCCGGCCGTCAGACCGCTCAGCGCCGCCTGGCTGTAGGAGAACCACTGTGCCGCCTGCGCCGACGACGCGGTGTCCCCGGCCCCGAAGGCGTCGAGCACCGGGGACTGGAAGAGATTCAGCACGAACCCGACGAGGAAGACGCCGACCGAGCCGGCCCCGGCCGCGGCGATCACCGACGGGATCCGCAGGCCGGCCAGGGCGCCGCCGATGGTCGCGGCCGCGGCCACGGTGCCTCCGACGACCGCGTAGATCGTGCCGGCCGTGTTGATCGTGATGATCGGGACGGCGCTCAGCAGCCCGACGACCAGGCCGGAGCCGGTCGCCACGGCGAACCGGGCGGTCGGCCCGAGCGGCCGGCGCGCGCTGATCAGGGTGAGCACCAGAAGCGCCACGGCGGAGCCGGCGACCAGGTCGGCGGTGACCGCGCCGGGTAGCGCGTACGCCGTGGAGGTCACCTCCATCGCGGCGTCCGCCCGGCCGGTGATGGTGGCCCGGGCCGACCAGAGCATCGCGCCGGTCCAGGCCAGGGCGGCGGCCGCGAGCAGCGCCACGGTGAGCCGGGATTCCTCGACGGTCTCCGGGGTGGCGGTCTGGCGGTCAGTCATGGGGCTCAGGGTAACCGGCGAAACTGCACAGGCCCGACCGGCCGTCGGTGGGGTGCGGCGATGGGCGAAATCCTGTCCCCGACCGCCGCCCGGTGGCCCGATCCGCGCCGGCGGATCCGCTTCCGGGTGACGAATGTGCTGCTCTGCCCAGATTGTCTGGTTTAGCACGGCAGTATCCGCCTTTTCGCCGGAATCATGCCCGCAACACGCCGTCTGACCGTTTGGGTGCACCATATTACCTGGTCAACGCGCATTTGGAGGCGGAATCGCCAGTCCCGCTCACTCGTTGTCGGACTGTCTGTGCGGGACAGTCGTTTGTGGAGGCGCAAACTGGACGGATCAGGCTAAATCCTGGACGGCGGCGCGACAAAGTGGCAGCTTAGAAGGCATGCCCGACTTCCAAATCAATCCGACGGCGGCTGCCCTCCTCGGCCTCCTCCACGAGGGGGCGATGACCGGTGGTCAGCTGATGGCGGCTGCCGAACGCCGCCTCGGGCCCTACTGGTCGATGACGCGGAGCCAGGTCTACCGCGAACTGCCCGTACTGGCCGAAATGGGGTACGTCCGCCTCGGTAAGCCGGGCCCCCGGTCCAGTCAGCCCTACGCCATCACCGCCTCCGGCAAGCGCGCCTTCAGCAGGTGGCTCGCCGAGGCCCCGGGCCGGGACGCGCTGCGCAACCCGGTCGCTCTGCGGGTCGCCTTCGGTCAGCAGCACTCCGGCGACCAGTTGCAGGAGCTCTACACGTCCGCGAACCAGTACCACTCGGAGGCCATGGCGATGGCGAAGGAGCAGGCCAAGGAGGCGAAGAAGAACGGAGACCAGTACGGCGCGGCCGCCCTGGAGTTCGCGGTCGCCTACCACAAGGCCGCACTCACCTGGCTCAAAGCCGTCCCGACCGAATGAACGGACCCGCCCCGGCCAGCATTCTGGCCGGGCGGCGTAGTCTTGAGTGTCGTGACCGCTGCCGACTTTCCCGAGCAACTGAAGGCCCTCGACGCGACCCTGCGCAACATCGAGAACGTCCTGGACGTCGACAAGTTGCGCCGGGACAAGGCGGACCTCGAGGAGCAGGCCTCCGCGCCGGACCTCTGGGACGACCAGGCCCGTGCTCAGGAGGTGAACAGCCGACTGGCGTACATCTCGGGCGAGCTCTCCAAGCTGGAACGCCTGCGCTCCCGTCTCGATGACGCCGGGGTGCTGCTGGAGCTGGCCGAGGCCGAAGGTGACGCCGACTCGATCGCCGAGGTGGGCGTCGAGGTCGCCACCCTCAGCAAGTCGATCGAGGAGATGGAGGTCCGCACTCTGCTCTCCGGTGAGTACGACGCCCGTGAGGCCGTGGTGGCGATCCGGGCCGGCGCCGGCGGAGTGGACGCGGCCGACTTCGCCGAGATGCTCATGCGGATGTACCTGCGCTGGGCCGAGCGGCACGGCTACCCGACCGAGGTCTACGACACGTCGTACGCGGAGGAGGCCGGCCTCAAGTCGGCCACCTTCGCCGTCAAGGTGCCGTACGCCTACGGCACCCTGGGCGTCGAGTCCGGCACCCACCGCCTGGTGCGGATCAGTCCGTTCGACAATCAGGGCCGCCGGCAGACCAGCTTCGCCAGTGTCGAGGTGATGCCGGTGGTCGAGCAGACCGAGTTCGTCGACATTCCGGAGAACGAGATCCGGGTCGACGTCTACCGCTCGTCCGGCCCCGGTGGGCAGAGTGTCAACACCACCGACTCGGCGGTCCGGCTGACCCACATCCCGACCGGCATCGTGGCCTCCTGTCAGAACGAGAAGTCGCAGCTGCAGAACAAGGCGGCCGCGATGCGTGTCCTCCAGGCCCGGCTGCTGGAGCGGAAGCGCCAGGAGGAGGAGGCCAAGATGGCCGGCCTCAAGCTGGACACCACCGGATCATGGGGCGACCAGATGCGTTCGTACGTTCTGCACCCGTACCAGATGGTGAAAGATCTGCGCACCGAGTTCGAGACCGGCAACCCTTCGTCGGTCTTCGACGGCGAAGTGGACGGCTTCATCGAGGCGGGCATCCGTTGGCGGAAGCAGAATCAGCTCGCCTCATAGGCTGATCCGTGACCGTGCGCAACCTGACCTGAACGCTCGGTCAGGCCGGGTTGCGCCCGTTCCCGGTGTTACCGCAGCTTGTGAATATTCCCGACCCCGGTGGGGTTGGCGATTTCGTTACACCGCGTAGACTCCAGTCCCGTGATTCTGCTCGAGAACGTGACGAAGACGTACCCGAAGGCGTCTCGGCCGTCGTTGGACAATGTCAGCGTCGGGATCGAGAAGGGTGAGTTCGTCTTCTTCATCGGTCCCTCCGGTTCCGGTAAGTCGACGATCATCAAGCTGCTGCTCCACGAGGTCTCCCCGACCCGTGGCAAGGTGGTGGTGAATCAGAAGGACGTGACCACGCTGCGGTCCTGGAAGGTTCCCCACTTCCGGCGCTCGATCGGCTGCGTCTTCCAGGACTTCCGGCTGCTGCCCAACCGCACGGCGTACGAGAACGTCGCCTTCGCCCTTGAGGTGATCGGCAAGACGAAGGCCGTCGCCCGGCGCGTCGTCCCCGAGGTGCTGGAGCTGGTCGGCCTCGGCGGCAAGGAGCACCGGTACCCGCATGAGCTCTCCGGTGGTGAGCAGCAGCGTGTCGCGGTGGCCCGCGCCTTCGTGAACCGCCCGCTGATCCTGCTGGCCGACGAGCCCACGGGTAACCTCGACCCGGACACCTCGATCGAGATCATGCGCCTGCTGGACCGGATCAACCGGACCGGTACGACCGTCGTGATGGTCACGCACGACTCCAACATCGTCAACCAGATGCGCCGCCGGGTCATCGAGATCGAGAGCGGCCGGATCGTTCGGGACCAGGCGCGCGGTGTCTACGGCTAGGCCCGGCTCCGCCCCCCGTACCGAAACTGAAGCAGTGACACGCGGAGTCCTGGAAGGATCCCCCCGATGCGCGTGAAGTACATCCTCAACGAGGTCCTGGTGGGCCTGTGGCGCAACGTCACGATGACGATCGCCATGATCATCACCATGTCGGTCTCGTTGACCATGCTGGGCGCCAGCGTGCTGCTGTACATGCAGGTCGACCAGATGAAGGAGTATTACTACGGCAACATCGAGGTCTCGATCTTCCTGAACGACGACGTCACCGACAGTCAGAAGTTGGCGATCGACCAGGCCATCGACGGTAGCCCGCTGGTGATCTCGAAGACCTACGAGAGCAAGGAAGACGCTCTCAAGCGGTTCCAGAAGCTCTGGGCCGACACGCCCGACTTCGTGAACGCGGTCGGCTCGAACAGCCTGCCGGAGTCGTACCGGGTCAAGCTCAGCAACCCGGAGAAGTACGCCGACTTCGCCAAGGCCGTCGAGGGCAAGGAGGGCATCCGGCAGATCATCGACCAGCGCGAGTTGCTCGACAAGGTCTTCAAGGTCTTCAACTCGATCCAGGTGATGGCGCTGGTGGTGGCCGGCTTCATGGCGGTCGCGGCACTCCTGCTGGTGGGTAACACCATCCAGGTGGCGGCGTACAGCAAGCGGCGCGAGGTCGCGGTCATGAAACTGGTCGGCGCGTCGAACTGGTTCATCCAGTCGCCGTTCGTGCTGGAGGCGGTGGTCGCCGGCCTGATCGGCTCGATCCTCGGCTTCGTGGCGCTGTTCGTCAGCAAGATCATCGTGCTGGACAACAAGCTCCAGGCGCTGGCCACGATCCTCACGCCGATCCCCAACGGCAACGTGTGGCTGATGCTGCCGCTGCTGGCCGGTGTCGCCTCGCTGTTCAGCGCGGTCACCGCTTGGGTGACGCTGCGCTTCTACCTCAAGGTCTGACGCCACACAAGTACGTGTAAGTCCCGATGGCCGCAACCCTGTCCAGGGTTGCGGCTATCGGGCGATTTGGGGCTTTCCGGACGATTAGTCGCGGTAGCGTGGCGCCGTGGGGTGTTGCCGACCTGATCGCCTGATCGCCGCCTGCCTCTGCCTCGTTGCCCTGTTCGGGTTCATGCTGGCGGTGCCGGTGCCCGCCGCGGCTGATCCGGCCGACGACGCGGCCCGCGCCGTCCGTCGTGCCGAGGCGCTCCTGGAGAACGCCGGCGCCCATGCCCGGGCCGCCGCGAGCAGCCTGGCCCGCGCCACCGCCGCCCTGCCGGCCGTCCAGCGCCGGGTGGCCACCGCCCGCGGCGTGGTGATCGCCACCCGGGTCGAGGCGGACACCGCCCGGCGGCAGGCCGACGCCGCCCGGGCCGATCATCAACGGGTCGCCGACGAGTACACCGTCGCCGCCGGCCAGGTCGACGCCGCCCGCGAACGGGTCGAGGAGATCGCCCGCGCCAGCTACATGGGCAGCACCTTCAACCGGCTCAACCTGCTTGCCGGGGCGACCGGGCCGCAGGATCTGATGGACCGCCTCGGGCTGGTCGAACACCTCATGCATCAGGAGCAGGGCGAGGTCCGTACGCTCACCGTGGCCCGCCGGACCGCCCGGATCGCGCAGGACCGGGCCGGCGCCGCGAAGCGGATCGCCGAGACCGCCGAACAGGCCGCCGTCGACCGGCTCCGGGCCGCGCAGAACGCGCAGGCCGCCGCCGTCCGCGCCCAGCAGGACCTCAACCGGGTGGTGCTGGCCCGGCGGACCGCGCTGCAGGCCGCCGAGACACAGCGCGCCGGAGTGCTGGCGCAGTACCGGGCCGCGGTGCGGGCGGAGAACCGGATCCGTGCCGCCATGCGCGGCTGGGAGAGCCGGGCCGGCGTCGGCAGCCGCTACTCCGGCGGCCGCCTGCTGATGCCCGTCCACGGCTGGAAGAGCAGCGACTACGGCAACCGTTACGACCCCTACTACCGGGTGTGGCAACTGCATGCCGGCGCCGACTTCGCGGCCGGCTCGGGCAGCCCGATCCGGGCCGCCGCGTCCGGGCGGGTCATCCAGGCGGGCTGGAACGGCGGCTACGGCCGCTACACGTGCATCAACCACGGACGGGTGAACGGACACGGGTTCACCACCTGCTACGCACACCAGTCCCGCATCTATGTCGGGGTCGGCGAGTACGTCCGTCGCGGCGAGATCATCGGCCGGGTGGGCAGCACCGGCGCCTCCACCGGGGCGCACCTGCACTTCGAGACGCGCTTCGGCGGTGTGCCCCGCAATCCGCTCGTTTACCTGCCCGGCTGCCTGTGCTGAACCCCGGGTACTCTTTCCGTTCGGGTCCACACGAACGGGAGGTCCGCGGTCATGCCACGCGAACAGGGCCGCAAGCTCGTCGCCTCCAACCGCAAGGCGCATCACGACTACGCCATCCTGGACACCTACGAGGCCGGCATGGTTCTCACCGGCACCGAGGTGAAATCGCTGCGCGCCGGGCGCGCCTCGCTGGTCGACGCGTTCGGCCACGAGCGGGAGGGTGAGATCTACCTGCACGGCATGCACATCCCGGAGTACACGCAGGGCACCTGGACCAACCACGAGCCCCGGCGGCCCCGCAAGCTGCTGCTGCGCCGCGAAGAGATCCACAAGATGCTGGGCAGGCTTCGCGACGACGGCGTCACCCTGGTGCCACTCTCGGTCTATTTCCACAACGGGTACGCGAAAGTCGAACTCGGGGTGGCCAAGGGCAAGAAGAGCTACGACAAGCGTCAGGACATGGCCAGCCGGGACGCGCAACGGGAGATCAACCGGGCGATGGGCCGCCGTGCGAAGGGGATGGACTGACGGGGTATTCTGCCCGGCCAGGCTTATTGATCATCCACCGTTGATCATCACCTGTCGCTGATCTTCCGCTACCCCGAGGGAGACCCGCCCCGTTGTCGAAGCACGCCGCACGTCAGTTCATCCTGGCCCGATCCGTCCTCGGTCTGGCCGCCGCCGTCCTGCTCGCCCTGGTCGGCTGGATCGCGTTCCGCTCGGGTGGCTCCGCCGAGGCGGGTGATCCGCGGCTGGTCCTGCCGACCGCCGATCTCCAGGCAGCCGAGGGCTCGCTGCCCGCCACCAGCCCGACAACCGAGTCGACGCCAGCGTCGTCCCCGTCCTCGACGTCGCCGTCGCCGTCCGTGTCACGGTCGGCTTCGGCTTCGGTTTCGCCCTCCGCATCGCCGACACCGTCCCGGTCGGCGTCCACCTCGGCCAAACCCTCGCCGTCGAAGAGCACCGGACGGCCCAGCCCGACGCCGTCGCGCACCAGCTCCACCCCGGCCGCCTCCGATCTGTCGGTCAGCTACTCCACCAGCGCCTCCTGGCGGGACGGGTTCATCGCCGCGCTGCGGGTCACCAACAACGGCACGGCGGCACGGGACTGGACCGTCACCCTGTCCTACCCCTCCGGCAGCGGGCTCGAACTGCGCGGCGCCTGGAACGCCACGGCCAGCCTCAGCGGCAACACCGTCACCCTGCGCGGGAAGTCGCTCGCCGGCGGGTCCTCGATCAGCGTCGGCTTCCAGGCCGAGAAAGACCTGAGGGATCTGGTGAAGCCGGTCACCTGTGCCATCGGTGGCGGCAGTTGCCGGGTGAGCTAAGATTGCGAGGCTGTGACATGGACATGGGGGTGACTGGTTTCGACTTCGTACGTGGAGACAGGGGAAGCGAGCCGAGGAAGCCGACGTCGTCTCGAGAATCGGTCGTCGGAAACCTATAAGCGCCAACGATAAGTTTGACGCTGACCAGTACGCTCTCGCCGCCTGAGGCAAGTAGCGTGGTCTGTCGGTCTGGGAGCGCCTCCGTCCCAGCTGCCGGCATCAGCTAGGAGGCTGGCCAATGGGTCCCGGTCACGGGGACCTTGCGGCGAGATCAATCAGTGACTGGGCCCGTCGTCCGAACTTGCTCACGTGAGTCGGAGGGCCGAGTAGGGACATAGTGAGCTGCGCTCGGAGAAGCCCTGACAAAGCAACGAAGGACCCGGGTTCGATTCCCGGCACCTCCACTGCAAGATCATCGGCCGCGTCACCCGCTCGGGTGGCGCGGCCGAAGTCGTTCTGCTTCCGATACGAGCGGGTCCTGCCGAGCGTGCGGGCATGCCATCGAGAAGGTTTTATGATCTTGAAGTGCCGAAGAACGACGAGGCGTTGGGCCGCCTGATCGCCAACGAGAACAGTGCCAGTGATCTGCTGGCGTTTCTGTTCGAGCGGGATCCGGCGCCGCTGGTCCGGGTGCTGGGGCTGCCGGACGCGGAGTACCGAGTCCGGCGTGAGGGCAAGGCCGCGCGGAGCCGGTTCGACCTGGTCGTGTACCGGGCGGACCATCCGGTGGCGGTGCTGGAGTTGAAGGGCGCGTCGACCGAGCACGGGGATCAGCTCGACCGGTATCGGGCTTGGGCGGAGAAGTATCAGGCGGCCCTCTTCTACTGCACTCTGGATCGTGGCGATGTGCCGCCGGATCCGTGGCGGGCGGTCGGGCTCGTCGAGCTCTACGGGGCGTGGCGTGACAGCACCGATCCGCACGCAGCCTGGCTCGGCGGGGAGATCGCCGGGCTGTTCGCGAGCTGGGACCAGCAGGCCGAGGGTGTCATCGGTGAGTCCCGGGGCTGGTACGTGCCCGACCTCGTCACCCGCCGTGTCGCTCTCGACCTCGACCGGGTGCTGCGGGAGCGGGACGGGGAGGCCGAGGCGACCCGCACGAACCCCGGCAATCCGATGTTCCTGGCCTGGCGTCGGCATCCGAACGGCGACCCGCACGCGTGGATCGGTGTGGACGTGCGCTCCGAGGGCCGAAAGGCCCCGGCGGCCCGGTGGCTGTTCCGGCCGTGTGTACAGGTCGACGTGGGCGAGGGTACCGCTGTCGAGGCCCGGCGGAAGGCGCACGACCTGGCTGTGGCGCTGCTGCCGGCCCTGGTGCTGCCGGCGATCCAGCGGATGCTCGTCGAGCGGGGCCGACCGGAGCTAGGCCAGGCGCTGTCCGCGAACGAACACGGTGGCCTGGCCCGGCCCGCTGACGCCGCCGTGCTGGACGAGTTCCGCGACGGCGACCTCACCGGCTTGCATCCGGTGTTCCGCAACGACTGGAACCGGCGGCTTGCGACCCAGCTGACCCTGGACGTCGCGAGGGTGGACCGGTTTCAGGTGGCCGATCTCACCCTCGCGGTGCTGGATCACCTGGTGGCGTCAGCCCGGGAGCTTGTCGCCGATCAGGGCTAGGCACTGGATGGCGGCCAGGCCCGTACTGGGCTGAGGCGTTGGCGGAGAACCCGGCCTCGTCGACCGGCTCGAGCACGGCCGGCCCTCGACGCGGGTGCCGGCCCAGTTCTGGTTGCGCGGATAGCCGGCGTGCCCGTCGTAGCACTCCTGCCAGGCTCGGATGGCGAGCGCCGGGTTGCCCGCCTTCACCGCGGCGTAGGCGGTCTGGTGGGAGTGCGCCTGCCGCGGGTTCTGGCTGCCGAACGCGGCACCGGTCTCGGTGAAGGTGGTGGCGTTGCGGTGACCCCACGTGGCGGTGGGTGCGTCAGGCGGGTAGGACGGGCACGTCGTATTTGTGGATGTGCGCGTCACGCGTGACCAGGGTCAGGTGTTCTACCTTGGCCTGGGCGATGAGCATCCGATCGAACGGGTCTCGGTGGATCAGCGGGAGCCGTCCTGCGACGATGCCGTGCTCGGCGGTGATGTTCAGGTGCCGGAAGCCGCTGTCGCGGATGCGTTCAGGGAGATCGGCTGGCTTCTCGAGTTTGCCGAGCGACTGCTTGATGGCTACTTCCCAAATCGTCGCCGGGCTGATGTAGACGTCCGGTTCATGATCGAGGCGTTCCTTGATCTCAGCGGAAAGCGTGGGGTCGTCCGTGAGCCACCACAGCACGACGTGCGTGTCGAGGAGCAGGCTCATCCGAGGCCGAAATCCCGCGCGATCGACTCGTTCACCTCGGCGGAGTCCCAGTCGTCTGCCACGACGAGTTGTCCGGCGAGGGAGCCTCTGCCGACCCTGTCAACTCTGCGGTTGAGTGGAATCACCTTGGCGACGGGTGTGCCGGCCCGGCTGATGATGATCTCTTCGCCGTGCTCGACGCGGTCGATGATCCGCGAGAGGTTCGTTTTCGCGTCGTGGATGTTGAACTGCGCGGCTGCTTCGGACATGACGACCTCCTTAGCTAAGAGGTTAGCCCGGTATCGGAGTGCTGGGTGGGGTTCGGTCGGTTATCTGTCGACGGTCGCCCGCGGTTGTTCGACCTGCGCGCCGAGGTTCAAGTAGGCGGTCATCAGCTCCACCCTCTGGCGGCCCCGGTTTGCGAAAGCGAACCGGGGGCCGTTTCCCTTCTGCCCGGAGGTCGAGGCCTCAGACGCCCCGCGTCACGGTGGACCGGCCGGGTCGGTGGGTGCGTGGAGGGCGCTGCCGATTCTGGGTGTCGAGGGAACTCGAGGCCGATCCATGCTGCGGCCGGTGGCGACGGATCGACGTCTATCGTGATCGCTTGCCTGGTGGCCATGGGGGCTCAACCGAGCGCCGTGACCCGGGCGAAGGTCAAGGTGCACACCCGGTGATCGGCGGCCGGAAGGTCCGGATCCGGTGGGAGCGGCGCGGCGATGGCAACGTCTGCGGCTCCGGCTCGCACCCGACCACGGTGAACGTGCCAAGCACCGGAACGAAGCGGCTGAACCTGACGATCGGCTGATGAGCCGGTAAACGGAAAGCGGCCCGGTTCACGAAAAGCGTGAACCGGGCCGCTTCGTCATATTCGTTCCCGGGCCGATCCCCCGGAAACCCCATGGCGACTCCGCCGTTCAGGCAGTCGCTGTTCGTTCGAACCCGATCGGGTGGCGGCGTGAGTAGGCTCGGCGGAGCAATCCAGGCGGTGGCCGGTCTGAGTCACCGGATCATTTACAAGATCACCGGACTGCCCGCGAAGCCGAAAAGCGACCCGTTATTCACCTTGTCAGCGGTGGTCGCGGGCGGGCGGCGACAGGCCCACGCGGCCTTTTCATGGAACCGGATCGAGGTCGCGGCCGTAGCCGCCCAATTTCGCGGGACCATCGCATTCGTCGAGACAGCGAAGTGTCCGGCTATTCAACAATTTTTGGCGCATGCAGTGAATGGGAGGATCCCATGTTCGGGTTGAGAAGGGTGATGGCGGCCGCGGTCGCCGGAGTGCTGCTGACCGTGTCGCTGATCCCTTCGGTGGCGCAGGCGCGGCCTCGGCTGGTGGACCCCGTCGTCACCCTGAACGTCAAGGCTGTCAACGGCAGCGGTTGCCCGGAGTCGTCGAGCGTCACCACCGACGTGCCGGACAAGACGGCGTTCTCCGTGAGCTTCAGCAAGTTCAAGGTGACCGGCAGCAGTTACAAGAACTGCAATGTCGTGATCATCGTCGGCATTCCTGCGGGCTGGACGTATTCGGTGTACGAGGTCTTCAATCGGGGCTACGCCGTTCTCGACAAGGGCGCGTCCGGCCGGATCATCATGAATTCGTGGTTCACCGGTTTCCCGTGGACCCTGCGCGCGGACCAGACTTTCAACGGGGCGTACGACGACTTCTGGCAGACGAACAGTGCCGCCAGCGCGCTGATCTTCGCCCCCTGCGGCACGTCGGCCAACCTGATTCTCAACACCACACTGCGGGTCGCCGGGCCCGCGACGAGTTCGATGGAGTTGTTCGCTCAGGACGCCCGCGTGTCGACCATATTCCATTTGAAATGGAAGCAGTGCTGATTCCACAACATCACGATAAAGGGAGTTCTCATGTTCCGTACGAATAAGAAGGCGGCGGCGACCCTCGCGGGAGCGCTTCTGGCAACGCTTCTCCCGGTGGCGGCTCAGGCCGCGCCGGCGCCGGTGATCACCCTCAAGGTGCTGGGTGCCTTCGGCAGCGGCTGCCCCGCGGGTACCACCTCCGCTCAGCCCACCGCGGACAACACCGCGTTCAGCCTGTCCTACAGCGATTTCCGGGTGTACGGCAACGACTACAAGAGCTGCAAGGTGTCGATCCGGGTGTCCGTACCCCAGGGCTGGACCTATGCGGTCACCTCGGTGATCAACCGGGTGACGCCCGACCTGGGCTGGCAGTCGTGGGCCAGGTTGCAGATGAACGCGTGGTTCACCGGAAGCCCGTGGAACGCGTCGGCCAACAATTCGATCAACGGTCCGACCACCAACCTCTGGACCACGATGAGCAACGTCGGCACCCTCATCTACGCGCCGTGCAACGAGTCGCTCGACCTGAACGTCAACAACACGCTGCGGGTGAAGGGGGCCTCCTCGAATTCCGCCGAACTCATCGACACCGACACGAAGGCGTCGACGATCTTCAACGTGTCTTGGAAGAAGTGCTGACGTGCGAACGCCGACCGGTCGGCGACGGGGCCTTCTGTGGCCGACCGGGTCTCCCCGCCAGATCTCTCGTTGTGAGGGGGTCCCATGTCTGGATTGAAGTTGATCGTGATGGCGCTCGTCGGCACGTCCCTGTTCGTGCCGTCCGCCTCGGCGAGTTCCCTGCCATCGGGGACACAACCGCAGCTCACCGTGAAGCTGCTCAACGCGAACGGCAGCGGCTGCCGCCGCCATGCCGGTACCAGGTTGCCCGTCGACGCGCATGTGCTGCCGTCCGGGACGATCACGGTGCGGTATCGAGATTTCTCGGTCTCGGGCAACGACTACAAGAGCTGCGTCCTCTTCGCGAGCGTGGCTACTCCGGCCGGATGGACCTATCAGATCCCCGCGGTGGACAACCAGGCCACCGTCACCCTCGACGCGACCGAAACCGCGACCCTTTCCACGGCCATGTGGTTCACCGGCCTCAAATGGACGGTACGCGACACCGAGAAGGTGGTGGGCCCGCAGACCGGTGCCTGGAACACCAGCGCCGTACCCCACCCGGCGGCGTGGGCCCCGTGCGGCACATCGGTGAACGTGTCCGTCGCTGAGACGATGCGCGTCACCGGAAGCCCGGCGAGCAACGCCAGTCTGGTGGCGACGACCTTCGGTCCTCCGAAGTGGCGGCGATGCTGAACCGGGATCAGGTGCGCGCCGGCATCGCGGCGCGCAACGATCCGTCTAGTAGGAGCCGGCGTCCTGGAAGTGGTTCCAGGCACCGCACGGGGAGTCGTACCGGCCCTTGACGTAGCCGAGGCCCCACTTGATCTGGGTGGCCGGGTTGATCTTCCAGTCGTCGGCGATCGAGGCCATCTTGCTGCCCGGGTAGGCCTGCGGGATGCCGTAGGCGCCCGACGACGGGTTGGTGGCCCGGTAGTTCCAGCCGCTCTCGTGGTCCCACAGCTTGTTCAGGCAGGAGAACTCGCTGAACTCGAAGCCGGCATCGATCATCAGGGCGCAGCCGACCTCGCGGCTGCCGCTGAGGCTGCGGCACGCCGCCGGGATCGTTCCGGTGTAGGGCACCGGGCCCACCTCGGCGGCCCGCTTGGCGGCGGCCGCCTTCTCCGCCTCCGCCTTCTTCCGGGCGGTTTCCAGCGCCCGCGCGTCGGCGACGGCGGTCTTCACCACGGCGCTCGCCTTCTGCGCGGCGATGCGTTCCGCCTCGTCGCGGGCGGCCCGCGCGGCGGCGTGCTGCCGCTCGCGATCGGCCAGCAGCCGCTGGGTCTCGGCGGCGCCGACGGCGTCCGTACCGTGGCCGGGTCGCTGTGCCAGATAGACACCACCGGCCAGGCCGGCCAGCAGCAGTGCCGCCGCCGCGACGCGCGCGCCGACGGTTCTCATGATGTGCGGTCGAGTCACCGGGGGTCCCCTTCGACGGCCGTGGGTCGTCGCTGTGCAGTGAAATCCGACGGATCATACGCCCCGTCGCCGGTCCGCGCGGCTCCTGGGACGGCCTGGCGCGGCCACCGTCGAAGATAAATACTTGTCGATGCTTAGGGTGCTCCCCACACCGAAGCGTCCCCATCCCCACGAATCGTGCGAGGAACCCCCGATGCGAAAGAGACTCAAGCTCCTGCTCGCCGCACTGGTCACCACGACGATCGCGGCACTGGCCGCGGTCGCTCTTCCCCCGCCCGCCTCCGCGGCCGCGCTGACCGAGGTCACCGGTTTCGGCGCCAACCCGAGCAACCTGCGGATGTACCTCTACGTGCCCGACAACCTGGCGCCCCGGCCGGGTCTGCTCGTGGCCGTCCACTACTGCACCGGCACCGGGCCGGCCTTCTACAGCGGATCCCAGTTCGCCTCGCTCGCCGACCGGTACGGCTACATCGTCATCTACCCGTCGGTGACCCGCAGCAGCCAGTGCTTCGACGTCGCCTCCCCGCAGGCGCTCACCCGCGACGGCGGAAGCGACCCGGTCGGCATCAAATCGATGATCGATTACGTACGGGCGCGGTACCCGGTCGACGCGAACCGGATCGTGGCCACCGGCGTCTCCAGCGGGGCGATGATGACCAACGTCCTGTTGGGTCTCTACCCCGACGTGTTCAGCGCGGGCTCGGCGTTCGCCGGAGTTCCGTTCGGATGCTTCGCCACCACCAACGGTTCCGAGTGGAACAGCGACTGCGCCAACGGCCTCGTCACCAAGACCCCGCAGCAGTGGGGTGACCTGGTCCGCAACGCCTACCCGGGATACACCGGACGCCGCCCGCGCATGCAGACGTGGCACGGCACCAACGACGAGATCCTGCGCTACCCGAACTTCGGCGAGCAGATCGACCAGTGGACGAACGTGCACGGCCTCACCCAGACGCCGTCGTTCATCGACACCCCGCAGAGCGGTCACACCCGGACCCGGTACGGCGGCACCGGTGACAACGCACCGGTGGAGGCGATCAGCATGAACGGGGTCAGCCACAACCTGCCCGTCGACGCGGCCGCCGCCGTCCACTTCCTCGGGCTCGACACCACCACGCCGTCGTCGCCCAGCCCGTCGTCACCCAGCCCGTCGTCACCCAGCCCCTCGGTGCCGAGTCCCTCCGCGTCCAGCCCGTCGCCGGCCGGCGGCTGCCGGGTCGGCTACACGGTCAACGCCTGGAACACCGGGTTCACCGCGTCGGTCACCGTCACCAACACCGGCACCGCGGCGGTCAACGGCTGGACCCTCCGGTTCACCCTGCCGTCCGGGCAGACCGTGACGAACGCCTGGAACGCCACCGTCAGCCCGGCCAGCGGGGCCGTCGCCGCCACCAACGTCTCCTACAACGGGACGCTCACCGCCGGCGGATCCCAGACCTTCGGCTTCCAGGGCACCCACAGTGGCAACACCGCCGAACCCGGCGCCTTCACCCTCAACAACGCCACCTGCGCGGTGGTCTGACCCGTCGCCGCGGCGCCGGGCCTCAGTTCGGCGCCGCGTACGGCGTACGGATCAGGGAAGTTGAATCGGCAGTTTGATGCCCGCCAGGGCGTCCTTGCACGCGCACGTCCGCTCGGCGGGCAGCTTGACCACCGCGTCGAGCAGAACGTCGCGCAGCCGGGCCGTGTTGTCGGCGAAGACGGCGAAGACCTCCTCCTGGGTCACGCCGTGCTCGCCCTCGACGCCCGCGTCCAGATCGGTGACCAGGGCGATCGCCGTGTAACAGAGGGCCAGCTCGCGTGCCAGGACGGCTTCCGGATGGCCGGTCATGTTGACGATCGTGCCGCCGATCGCGGTGAACCAGCGGGACTCGGCCCGGGTGGAGAAACGCGGGCCCTCGACCACGACCATGGTGCCGCCGTCCACCGCCTTCACCCGCTCGGCGGAATCCAGCACCGTCGACCGGCCCACCGGACAGTACGGATCCGCGAACGACACGTGCACCGCACCGGAGTCGTAGAACGTCTGCTCACGGCCACTGGTCCGGTCGATCAGCTGGTCCGGCACCACGAACGTGCCCGGACCCAGCTCCGGTCGCAGGCCACCGACCGCGCACGGGGCGATGATCTGCCGGACACCCAGCGAGCGCAGCGCCCACAGATTCGCCCGATAGGGGATCTTGTGCGGGGGAAAACGGTGGTCACGGCCGTGGCGGGGCAGGAACGCCACCCGGCGGCCACCCACCTCGGCCACGGTGATCCGGTCCGACGGACGACCGTACGGGGTGTCGACCTCGTGCTCGGTGGCGTGATCAAGAAGCGCGTACAGCCCCGATCCGCCGATGACGCCGATCTCTGCTGCCGTAGGTGGCGGGTTCATGTCCAGACCTTATCGGTGGCCGGAAAGCCAAGCTAATGTGCTGACATGGCTACGTCGACTGGACGGCGGTAATCAGGTGTTCGGTGAGCAGCAGCGGATCGGAGGCCGGTCGGTGGAGTCGATGACCGGTCGGCTGCTCGTCGCCACGCCCACCCTCAAGGACCCCAACTTCGACCGGACGGTCGTGCTGCTGGTGGCCCACGAGACGGGCGGCGCGCTCGGGGTCGTGCTGAACCGCGCGACCGAGGTTCCGGTGGCCGAGGTCCTCGGCACCTGGGGTGAGCTGGCCGGTGACCCGGCGGTCCTCTTCGAGGGCGGCCCGGTGCAGCCGGAGTCGGCCATCTGCCTCGCCCGGACCCGGCCCGAGGTGAAGAAGCGGCTGTCCGGCTTCCATCCGGTCAGCGGGGCGCTCGGCACACTCGACCTCTCCGCCGACCCGGAGCGGATGCGGGAGAACGTCACCGGCATCCGGGTCTTCGCCGGCTACTCGGGCTGGTCCGCGGGCCAGCTCGAGGAGGAGATCGCCAGCGGCTCCTGGTTCGTCTTCGACGCGCTGCCCGGCGACCCGTTCGTCGAGCGCCCGGATGATCTCTGGGCCATGGTCCTGCGCCGGCAGGGCGACATCCTCGCCGCGGTCGCCCACTTCCCGCCGGACGTCTCGCTCAACTGAGGGGGGTGCCGGAAGGGGCCCGGTGGGGGTGTGTAGTATTTCCAGCGTGCCCGGGGGAAACGCCCCGGGGGCAAGCAAGGGGCTGTGGCGCAGCTGGTAGCGCACCACACTGGCAGTGTGGGGGTCAGGGGTTCGAGTCCCCTCAGCTCCACCCTTGGACGAAGGCCTGACCGGATCTCCGGTCGGGCCTTTTCTTTTAACAACCTCTCTTGTGGTGGCCGGGTATCGACGCCTATCGTGGGAGCGCTCCCACACTGGCAGTCGACCTCATCCCCAGGAGTGCCCGTGTCCCCATCCCGTTCCCGTTCCAAGATTCTGGCCACGGCCGTGGTGTCCGCCACCGTGGCCGGCGGCCTCTGGGCCGCCACCGGCGCCGCGTCGGCCGGAACGATCAGCGGCACGCTCTACCGCGACCCGGACGCCGCCGTGTCGCGGTGGGTGCAGGCCAACCCGAACGACTCACGTGCCACGGTGATCCGCAACCGCATCGCCAGTCAGCCCGCCTCGCGCTGGTTCGCCTCGTTCAACGTCTCCACCATCCGCAACGAGGTGTCGGCCTACGTCGGCGCCGCCAACGCGGCCGGGCAGATCCCGGTGCTCACCCTCTACGGCATCACCAACCGGGACTGCGGTGGCGCCAGCTCGGGTGGCGCGCCCGATCTGACGCAGTACCAGACCTGGATCAACGGGGCGGCGCAGGGACTCGGCGGCCAGACCGCCGTGGTGATTCTCGAGCCCGACTCGATCGCGTTGCTCACCTGCCTCAGCAGCAACGAGATCGCGGCCCGCAACCAGGCGCTGCGCACCGCCACGCAGACGCTCAAGGCGGCCAACCCGAACGCCAAGGTCTACCTGGACGCCGGGCACTCCACCTGGAACAGCGCCGGCGAGCAGGCGTCCCGGCTGGCGGCCGCCGGTGTGGCCGCCGCCGACGGCTTCTACACCAACGTGTCGAACTTCAACGGCACCTCGGGCGAGGCGGCGTACGGGCGGTCGATCATCAGCGCGCTCAACGGTCAGGGCATCAGCGGCAAGCGGCAGGTGATCGACACCAGCCGCAACGGTGGGGCCAGCGGTGACTGGTGCGGCGACGACAACACCGACCGGCGGATCGGGCAGTACCCGACCACGAACACCGGCGACGCGAACATCGACGGGTACCTGTGGGTCAAGCCGCCGGGTGAGGCGGACGGGTGCCGTTACACGGCCGGGTCGTTCCAGCCGGACCTCGCGTACAGCCTGGCGAGCTCGGCGCCGGACCCGTCGACCTCGCCCAGCGTGACGCCGTCCACGGCCTCACCGTCACCGTCGAACTCGGCGTCGCCGTCCACCTCGCCGTCCGCGTCGCCCTCCGGATCGCCGTCGACGGGCGGGTCGTGCACCGCCACGTTCCGGACGACGAGTTCCTGGCAGGGTGGTTTCCAGGGCGAGGTCACCGTCGCCGCGGGCAGTGGCACGCCGAACGGCTGGGCGGTCACCTGGACCCTGGCCTCCGGTCAGTCGATCAACCAGGTCTGGGGTGGCGTGCTCAGTGTGTCGGGCTCGACCGTCACGGTCCGCAACGCGGCCTGGAACGGGACGCTGCCGGCCGGCGGGAGTGCCCAGTTCGGGCTCATCGGGTCGGGCAGTTCCGGAACGCCGGTGCTGACCTGCGCCAGGGTCTGATTCGGGAGAAACCCGGCGAACAGGAATGGCCCGTGCCGCTACGGGGGGAGCGGCACGGGCCGGGCGTAACGATATCCGTCGTTTCGGGAGAATGCGAGAGGTTGGCGACCATGCATAGGAATTCCACAGGAATTCCCACGCAAGGTCGCCAACCGGCGGATCGGCTCAGGAAGCCGTTCCGGCGTAGCGGCGGCTGATCAGAGCCTGCAACTCGGCCACCAGAGCGCGCGGCGACAGCGGCTTCGCCAGGTAGCCGTCGGCGCCGGCGCTGAGGCCCGCGTCCACGTCGTACGTGTGGCTGTTCCCGGACACCATGAGGATCGCCATGTCGCGGATCTCCGGGGTGTTGCGCGCCAGCCGGCACAGCTCCATCCCGTTCATGTTCGGCATGCGTACGTCGGTGATCATGCCGACCGGTTTGGCGACCGTCATGATGCGGGCCGCGGCGTTGCCGTCCTTCACGGCGACGGCCTGGTATCCGGCCTCCTCCAGCGTCACGGTCAGCATGTCCCGGACGTCACTGTCGTCGTCGGCGATCAGGATCAGGTTCTGGTTCATCTCGGCCCTCCTCCTCGGTGACATCT
The DNA here is from genome assembly GCF_017592555.1 of Actinoplanes flavus. Classification (GTDB taxonomy): domain Bacteria; phylum Actinomycetota; class Actinomycetes; order Mycobacteriales; family Micromonosporaceae; genus Actinoplanes; species Actinoplanes flavus. The sequence goes on from NZ_JAGFNS010000012.1 coordinate 22,466, forward strand.
GGCACTTCGGCGAGGACGGCCGAGGGCGGAGCGCTAATCGGTTGCGAGCCGGTTGCGGTCCGAGCCCGGCTCCGGGGTCGGAGCAGGGCCCGGGCCGGGTGGATCAGGAGTCGACCGAGATGGTCTGAGTCGTGGTGATGAAGGCGCTCAGCGAGAGGTTGAGCTCCCATCCGTCCGTGTTGTCGCCACTGAGCTTGGCGCTCTCGATCAGGACCGCTCGCGGCTGCATGGTTTGCAGGCGCTCCACGAAGTCGATGATCTTGTCGACCTTGCCGCTCTCGATGTTGAGGGTGATCGGCAGTTGCTTGATGGCCGGGGTGGTCTTGGACTCCTCCGGCACCGAGGCGCTGTAGCCGCTGACGTCGACGCCGTACTTGCTGCCGAGGACCTGCAACTGCTTCAGAAACTCGGGGATCTTGTTGGTGTTCTCCCCGTAGGGCAGGGCCTTCTGCGCCTCGACGAGGGTGTCCTCGTAGGTGTCGACCTTCTTGAGCTGTGCCTTCAGCTCGGCCAGCTTCCGCTGTTCCTTGGTCAGCTGGATCCGCGTGTCGGCGGTGTCGGTCTGCACGCTGTCCCGCGCGGTGTACTGGGGCGAGATCACCAGGAACCAGCCGCCCACCGCGAGCAGGATGGTCAGGGCCAGGCCCCCGAAGAGCCAGATCTGGTCGATGCGGCGTGCGTTCATCACTTGCCTTCGCTCGGGCAGTCGGAGGTGAAGCGGCCGCAGAGGGCCTTCTTGGTGATGGCGACCGACACGGTGAAGGACACCTTGCTCTTCTCCTGCTTCGTCACGCTGGTGACGAACGGGTTCTCCACGTGCCGCAGTTTGCCGAGCCGGTTCACGTATTCGGCGACCCGGCGCTTGTCCTGGGCGGTGCCGGTGATGGTCAGGTTGCCGACCGCTCCGGCGGCCGCCTCCTCGTTGCTCTCCTCGACCAGGCCGCCGCTGATCTCGGAGATGTCCACGTCGTCCTCCGCCTGGTCCCGGAGAAGGTTGAGCATGTTGGTCCAGGACAGGTCGTTGGCAAGCACCGAGGTCAGTTCGGCGTTCAAGGCCTTTCCACCGTCCTGGTATTCGACCAGGTCCCTGAGCGCGTCGGTCTTCTGAGCCGTCCGGGCCCGAGCGAGGGACTGGAAGACGTCGTTGTACTCGTCGTCCGCGGCCTGCTTGGCCAGACCGGCCTGCCAGTACCAGGTGCCCAGGCCGGCCAGCGTGACCAGCACCAGCACGATGATCAGCGAACGGGTACGCCGGGCCCGGCGACCGTCCCGGATCTCCGGGGGCAGCAGGTCGGCGCGGATGGTGAGGACCCGGGCCGCCTGCTGCGGCGAGACCGTGGGGTCGAGGGGCATCAGTGCGGTGGGAGTCATCAGGCCGCTCCGAGGGTGAGGCCGATCGACACCGCCGCCGACGGCACGAAACTGTCGAAACCGCGCTCCCGCGCCTTGCGGGTGTCGCGCAGCCGGGCCGCGCTGTCCGCGTACCGGACCGCGACGCCGAGCTGCTCCTGGAGGTGCTCGGCGAGGCCGGGCATGAGCGCGCTGCCACCGCACAGCGAGATCCGGGTGACCTGCTTCTGCCGCTCGCCGGAGGCCAGGTAGGTGAACGAGCTGCGCAGCTCGCTGGAGAGCGGGCGGACCGCGTCGACCAGGGCGGCCACCGCGTCCGGGTTGCCGTTGCCGTGCAGGCCGTACCGGCACTTGAGCGCCTCGGCCTCGGCCGTGTCCAGGCCCAGGCGGCCGGCGATGCTCTCGGTGATCTCGGCGCCGCCCCGGGGCAGGGTACGCACGAACAGCGGCTCACCGTCGGTGTGCACCACCACGCTGGTGATGTTCGCTCCGATGTCGACGATCGCCTCCACCTGGGCGTCCAGCCGGGAGGCGGCGCGCAGCATGGCGAACGAGGAGAGGTCGACACCCTTGACCTTGAGGCCGGCCTTCTGGACCGCCTGGACCAGGGTGACCACGGACTCCTTGGGTACGGCGATCAGCAGTCCCCGTACGGTCGGGTTGTCCCCGGGCTGCTCCAGCGGATAGAAGTCGAGCAGTGAGCGCTCGACCGCCAGCGGCAGTTGCTCCTTGACCTGGAAGGGCAGGGCCTGGCGCATCTGGCCGGCCGGCAGGTTGGCGATCGACGTCTCGCGGACCACCAGCTGCGGGTTGGTGACCGCCAGGGTGACCCGCTTGGTGCCGAACTTGCAGGCGGCCCAGAGCTGCTTGAGCGCCGCGGTGACCGCGCCCGGGTTCTGGATCACGCCGGCCGAGACGGTGCCCGGCTCCAGCGGGAACTGGCCGAAGTTGACCAGGGAGTACTCGTCCTTGCTGCGCCGGACCTCGACGGCCCGGATGGAGGACGAGCCGATGTCGAGCCCGATCGGCGGTGCGCCAGCCATCGGTTTTCCTTCCTTTGAGCAGTCAGACGGTGGGGGTCAGCAGGGTGGTGTACCAGTCGGCGAGCGGCGCCGCGGCGAAGACCGCCAGGAAGGCGCCGGCCAGCATGTACGGGCCGAAGGGCACCCGGGTCTTGCGGCTGACCAGCTTGAGGGCCAGCAGGACGCCGCCGACCAGGCCGCCGAGCAGGAACGCGGCGAAGGCGCCGACCGCTACCGCGTTCCAGCCGAGCCAGCCGAGGTAGAAGCCGAGCAGCGGGGCCAGCTTCACGTCGCCGCCGCCCATGCCCCAGAACGCGAGCACCCGGTAGACCAGGTAGAGCAGGGCCGCGCCGAGGGCGCCGCGGAGCAGGTCGCCGGAGGAGCCGGCGGCCAGCGAGACCGGCGCCAGGAGCGCGACGGCCACGCCGTACGAGGGAAGGACGATCTTGTTGGGCAGCCGCATGACGTCCAGGTCGATCATCGTCAGGGCGATCGCGACGGCGGCCAGGTAGAGGTAGGCGGGCAGTTCCCAGGACCAGCCGAAGCGGGCCGCGACCGCCGCGAAGAGGACCGCCGTGCCGGCCTCGACCAGCGGGTAGCGGGCGCTGATCCGGGTGCCGCAGTCGGCGCACCGGCCGCGCAGCACGAGCCAGCCGAGCACCGGCACGTTGTGCCGGGCCCGGACCGGGTTGCCGCACTCGGGGCAGTGTGACCCGGGCCGGACCAGCGACTCGTCGCGGGGCACCCGGTGGATCACCACGTTCAGAAAGGATCCGATGGCGAGCCCGAGGAGGGCCACGATGCCGATCAGCAGGGTCTGGGGCACGGCGGTCCTCCTCGGGTTCGTCAGGAGATGAGAACGGGTCCGGGTGGCACCGGAGTCGGCGCCACCCGGGAGTGGACGATCAGGCGCAGGTGTCGAGGTTGAGCTTCTTGCCGGCGTCGGCCACCGAACCACCGGTCGCGCTGTCGTACAGGTAGTACTTTTCGCTGCCGCCGGTGTTGGTCGCGCAGATCTTGTAGGCGCTCTCGCCGTTCTTGACGTAACCGAGCTGCGTCTTGTCCGACAGCGTGATGGTCGCCACGGTGCCACCGGTGGCCACGGCCGGGAGCTCCAGCTTGGTGGCGGTGCCGGAGTCGTCCTTCTTCGTGGCCGGGAACTTGTTGTTGTTGTTGGTGTAGAACTGCTCGACCGCGCTGATCGCGCCGCGCACGTCCGACTGAGCCGACTTGTCGGCAGCACCCTGCCGGTAGTTCAGGTAGACCGGCACGGCGATCGCGACCAGAACACCGATGATGACCACCACGACCAGGAGCTCGATCAGGGTGAAGCCTTCGTCGTTCTTCTTGCCGGCGCGGAGTCGGGAGATGATGTCCTGCATGAGGGTGCCTCCATGGGCGTGGTGTGGTTGGGGAAGGGCCGGGCTCGGGCACCCGGGAAGGTGTTGCTGTCGGCCGTCGGGAGTCGGCCGAGAGAACGGCGGTGGCGTCGTTGCCGGGTCGTCAGCCCTGGATGTTCTGGTAGATCGTGAACATCGGCAGGTAGAGGCAGATGACCATGCCGCCGACCACGGTGCCCATGACGAGCACCATGATGGGTTCGATGGACGCGGTCAGGGACTCGGCCGCGGCGTCGACCTCGCGGTCGTAGAAATCGGCAACCTTGTCGAGCATCTGACTGATCTGACCGCTCTCTTCACCGACCTCGATCATCTGGGTGACCATGGCCGGGAAGATCGGGTGGTTCCGTAGTGCCGAAGACATCGGGTTGCCGTCCCGAACGGTCGCCTGGACGTCCTTCATCGCGGCGTTGATGACTTCGTTGCCGGTGGTCTCGCCGACCACCGTCAGTGCCTGCATGACCGGAACACCGACGTTCAGGAGCAGGCCCAGATTGCGGGAGAAGCGGCTCATGGCGAGCTTCTGGAGCAGCGGCCCGAAGACCGGCATCCGCACCTTGATCTTGTCGACCCTGAGGCGGAACTCCTGGCTGTCGCGCATCCGGCGCTTGTAGAGGGCGGTTCCACCGATCACCGAGCCCAGGAAGAGCGGCCCGATCCAGCCCATGTTGTGGCTGGTGGTGACCAGGAACTGGGTGATCGCCGGCAGCTCGCCACCGAGGTTCTTGAACATCTCCTCGAAGATCGGGACGATGAAGATCAGTACGCCGGCGATCATCACGAAGGTGAAGGCCAGCACGATCGCGGGGTAGGTCAGCGCGCCCTTGATCTTGCCGCGGAGCGCGGTGTCCTTCTCCAGGCTCTCGGCGATCTGCTCGAGGGCCTGGTCGATCATGCCGCCCGTCTCGCCGGCCCGGATCATGGCGATCATCAGGCGCGGGAAGACACGGTCGTGTTTGGCCATCGCCGCCGAGAGCCCGGCGCCCGCGGCCACGTCGGTGCTCACCTCGGCGATCGCCTTCTTCAGCGACGGCGCGGAGGTCTGCTCCTCGAGGATCGCCAGCGACCGCAGCAGCGACATGCCGGACGCGGTCATCGTGGCGAACTGCCGTGCGAACACGGCGAGATCCTTCAGCTTGGCGCGGTTGCCCAGGCCCGGGATCTTGATCTCCCGATGGAGACCCTGACCGGCCTCGGTGACGCCGAGCGGCACATCGCCCCGCTGGCGCAGCATGTGGGTGGCGGCGGCCTCGTTGGGCGCCTCGATGGTGCCCTTGGCCTTCTTACCGGTGGCGTCGATCGCCTCGTACCGGAACATCTTGGTGGACGGCATCGGATCACGCCCGTCCCACGAGGCGCTTGAGCTCCTCGGCGGAATGGCAGATCTCCAGCGCGGCCGACAGGCTGACCAGGCCCTCCCGGACCTTCTCGCCCAGGTGCTGGTCGAAGGCGAGCATGCCCTCGCTGCCGCCGGCCTGCATGAAGGACGGGATCTGGTGCGTCTTGCCCTCCCGGATCAGGCTTCGGATGGCGGGCGTACAGGTCAGGATCTCGCAGATCACCAGGCGCCCCTTTCCGTCGGCGGTCGGCGCCAGCGCCTGGGTGATCACGCCCTGGAGGCTGGCCGCCAACTGGGCACGGATCTGGAGCTGCTGGTGCGGGGGGAAGATGTCGATGATCCGGTCGATGGTCTGGGTGGCGCTCTGCGTGTGCAGGGTCGCCATCACCAGGTGACCGGTCTCCGCGGCGGTCAGCGCCGTCGCGGTGGTCTCCAGGTCACGGAGCTCGCCGACCAGGATGATGTCGGGGTCCTGCCGCAGCGCGTGCTTGAGCGCGGTGGCGAAGTTGTCGGTGTCGGCGCCGACCTCCCGCTGGTTCACCACACACCGCTTGTGCGGGTGCAGGAACTCGATCGGGTCCTCGATCGTGATGATGTGGTCGGCCCGGCTGCGGTTGGCCAGGTCGAGCAGGGACGCCAGGGTGGTGGTCTTGCCGGAACCGGTCGGTCCGGTCACCAGGACGAGACCGCGGGGCAGATGGGCGAAGCGGGCCACCGACTCCGGCATGCCCAGCTCGTCCAGCGGCTTGATCTTGTGCGGGATGGCCCGGAAGACCGCGCCGTACGAGGCCCGCTGGCGGTACAGGTTGCCGCGGAACCGGGAGACGCCGACGATGCTGTGCGCGAAGTCCATCTCCTGGTCCCGCAGGAAGATCTCCCACTGTTCCGGGGTGACCGCCGCGCGGGCCAGCAGTTCGGTGTCGGAGGTGTTGAGCCGGCCGTAACCGGGCACCGGCCGCAGCGAGCCGTGCACCCGCATCATCGGCGGGGAGCCGACGGTCAGGTGCAGGTCGGAGCCGTTCGCCTCGACCAGGGTGATGAGCAGCTGGTTCAGCACGTCCAGGTCGTTCGCGGAGGCGCCGGCGCCGGGCCGTGCCTCGTGCTGGAGCGTGCTCATCTGTTCCCCCGGTCCCGCTCGGTGTTTCCCGACGCCTGTTGATTCGGCACCGGGGGAATCCGGTTTAGGAGCGCTCGGGTGCGGTGCGGGTTCAGCCCTGCAACCGTTCAGACGGCCACCCGGGAGACCTCGCGGATCGAGGTGAGGCCGCCCGCCGCCTTGGCCAGGCCGTCGGCGCGCAGGTCGTACATGCCCTGGGCCAGGGCGACCTCGCGGATCTCGCCGGCCGCGGCCCGCCGGATGCACAGCGACTCGATCTCCGGGCTCACCGGCATCACCTCGTGCACCGCGATCCGGCCCTTGTACCCGGTGTTGGCGCAGTTCCGGCAGCCCACCGGCCGGTACAGCACCTCCGGGAAGGCCAGGTCCGCCAGCGGCCAGTGGGCGCCGACGATCTCCTCCTCGGTGGGGGCGTACGGCTCCTTGCACCAGTCGCAGATCCGCCGTGCCAGACGCTGGGCCAGCACGCAGTCGAGTGACGAGCCGACCAGGAACGGCTCGATGCCCATCTCGGTGAGCCGGGTGACCGCGCCCGGGGCGTCGTTGGTGTGCAGCGTGGAGAGCAGGAGGTGACCGGTGAGCGCGGCCTCGACGGCGATCTGCGCGGTGGCGCCGTCCCGGATCTCACCGATCAGGACCACGTCCGGGTCGGTACGCAGGATCGCCGGCAGCACCGCCGCGAAGGTCAGCCCGGCCTTGGCGTTGACCTGTACCTGGTTGATGCCGCGCAGCCGGTACTCGACCGGGTCCTCGACCGTGATCACGTTGATCTCCGGCCGGCTGATCTTGCCGAGGGTGGCGTACAGGGTGGTCGACTTGCCGGAGCCGGTCGGCCCGGTCACCAGCACCATCCCGTGCGGCTTGCTGAACGACGCGGAGAAGCGTTGCAGGTTGTGCTGGGTGAAACCGAGTTTCGCCAGGTCCAGGTCGATGCCGCCGCCGGTGTCCAGGACCCGGAGCACGATCTTCTCGCCCCACACCGTGGGCAGTGTGGCGGTACGCAGGTCGACCGTACGGTCCCGGATCAGGGCGGTGATCCGGCCGTTCTGCGGGATCCGCTTCTCGGTGATGTCGACCCCGGACATGATCTTGATGCGGGAGATCAGCGCCGACATCACGCCCCGGGGCACCAGGTCCACCTCGTGCAGCACGCCGTCGATCCGGTAGCGGACCCGCATGTCGTCCTCGGTCGGCTCCAGATGCAGGTCGGAGGCACGGTTCATGACGGCCTGCTCGATCAGGCTGTTCACGTACCGGACGATCGGGGCGTCGTCGGTGCTGGTGGCCTGGGCCGCCATGCCGGCCTGGTCGTCCTGCCCCTCGTCGGCCAGGTCGGCCAGGTCGGCGCCCTCACGTTGGAGCCGCTCGATGATCCGGCGGACCTCGCTGCGCGCCACCACCACCGGGCGGATGGTCATGCCGGTGGACGCCCGTACGTCGTCCAGCGCCACCACGTCGGCCGGATCGGTGACACCGACCACCAGCTCGTTGCCGTTGATCGCCAGGCCGAGCACCCGGTGCCGGAGCACCACCGGCAGCGGGATCCGTTTCAGCGCGGCCGGCTCCGGGGTGAACCCGACCAGGTCCAGCGTCTTGATCCCGAACGCCGCGGCGGCCGCCTCGGTGAGCTGCTCCTCGGTGACCACCTGATCGTTGATCAGCACCGCGCGCACGGACCGGCCGCTGCGCTGGGCCTCCGCCGCGGCACGGTCGACCGCGGCGGGGTCCACGCCGATCTGTTTGAGGGCGTCGAGCAGCGGGCGGAAGGTCTGATCCATGCGTACCTCGGCGGCGGAGGGAAAGAGGGTTCATTGCCCCATCGGAAGGTTTCGCCCGGAACTGAGCGCGCGAAGATCAGGCCGGAAGGTCCGCCGGTACGCCGACGGCGCCACCCCGATCGTGGCGTGCATGTGCTGCCGCAGCGCGGTGGCGCTGCCCAGCCCGGCCCGCCGGGCCACCGCCTCCACCGCCAGATCGGTCGACTCCAGCAGGATGCGGGCGTGCTCGACCCGCTGGCGCAGCAGCCACTGCCGGGGGCTGAGCCCGGTCTCGTCCCGGAACCGGCGGGTGAACGTCCGTACGCTCATCCGGGCGTGCCCGGCCATCTCCTCCAGGGTGACCGGCTCGGCCAGCCGGTCCAGCACCCAGGCGCGGGTCGGCTCGGTGCCCGAACCGTGCGCGTCCGGCACCGGCCGCTCGATGAACTGCGCCTGACCGCCGTCCCGCCAGGGCGGTACCACGCAGCGCCGGGCCGTCCGGTTGGCCACCGCGGCGCCGTGGTCGCCACGGACGATGTGCAGGCACAGGTCCACCCCGGCGCCCACCCCGGCCGAGGTGAGCACGTCCCCGTCGTCGACGAAGAGCACGTCGAAGTCCCATCGCACCCGCGGGTACAGCCCGCCGATCCGTTCGGCCCAGGCCCAGTGGGTGGCGGCCGGGCGGCCGTCCAGCAGACCGGCGGCGGCCAGCACCGACGCCCCGGTGCAGATGGAGACGATCCGGGCGCCCCGGGCGGCGGCCGCGACCAGCGCCTGCCGCACCTCGTCGGGCAGGGTTCCGTCGGTCACCGGGCCGCCCTTGTGGATCCCCGGGACGATCACCGTGTCGGCCTCGGCCAGCTGTTCCAGGCCGAACTCCGGGATCAGGGTGAAGCCCGACTCGGCGACCACCGGGGCCGGACCGCAGACCCGGACCCGGTACAGCCGGTTCCCGTCGTCGTCGCGCGCCGACAGGAACACCTGGGTGGGCGTGCCCAGGTCGAACGGGACCAGGCCCTCCAGGACCAGGATGGCGATGAGATGCTTCATGGCCTGATTCTTGCGCATGATGGCCTACCGGCCACTCGTCCGATGGTTTCCGGGCCAGCAGGATCAGTGGCGTGAGACGTATCCATCCCGCCTGGGCCGTCGCGGCGGTGACCTTCGTGGCACTGCTCGGCGCGGCCGGCTTCCGCGCCACCCCGTCCGTCATGCTCCAGCCGCTGCACGAGGAGTTCGGCTGGTCACTCGGCACTATCTCGGCCGCCGTCTCGGTGAACCTGCTGCTCTACGGCCTGACCGCGCCGTTCGCCGCGGCCCTGATGAACCGGTTCGGCGTCCGCCGGGTCGCGATGGCCGCGCTGCTGCTGGTCTCCGCGGGCTCCGGGCTGACCCTGTGGATGACCCAGAGCTGGCAGCTGGTCCTCTGCTGGGGCGTGCTGGTCGGCCTCGGCACCGGCTCGCTCGCCCTCGGTTTCGTCGCCACCATCACCGGGCGCTGGTTCGTCCGGCACCGCGGCCTGGTCACCGGTGTGCTCACCGCCGCCGGGGCGACCGGCAACCTGATCTTCCTGCCGGTGCTGTCCCGGATCGTCGAGTCGGACGGCTGGCGGACGGCGGCGGTCACCGTGTCGATCGCGGCGCTCGCCGTCGTACCCCTGCTGGGTTGGAAGTTGCGGGACCACCCGGCGCAAGTGGGCGTCCCGGCACTCGGGGCCACGGAGATCGAGACGCCGGTGAAACCGGCCGGAGGGGCCGCGGGCAACGCGCTGCGGGCGCTCCGCGACGCCGCCCGGACCAGGGCGTTCTGGCTGCTCGCGGGTGGGTTCGCGATCTGTGGGGCGACCACCAACGGACTGGTCGGCACGCACTTCATCCCGGCCGCGCACGACCACGGGATGCCGCAGACCACCGCCGCGACACTGCTCGCGCTGGTCGGCGTCTTCGACGTGGTGGGGACCATCGCCTCCGGCTGGCTGACCGACCGGGTGGACAGCCGGATCCTGCTCGGCGCCTACTACGCGCTGCGCGGGCTGTCGCTGCTGGTGCTGCCGTCGCTGTTCGCGGCCACCGCGCATCCCAGCATGCTGATCTTCGTCCTCTTCTATGGGCTGGACTGGGTGGCCACCGTGCCGCCGACCGTGACGCTCTGCCGGGAGTACTTCGGCGCGGCCGGGCCGATCGTCTTCGGCTGGGTCTTCGCCTCGCACCAGTTCGGCGCGGCGGCCGCCGCCACCGCGGCCGGGCTGGCCCGCGACCGGTTCGGCGACTACACGATCGCCTGGTACGTGGCCGGCGGCCTGGCCATCCTCGGCGCGATCCTGAGCCTGATGCTCTACGCCGGGAAGCGGCTGCCCGTCATCGAGGAACTGCGCGTCCCGGCGTGACCGGGCCTCCTTTTCTGTGGCGAGGTATCCACGTACGGTAATCGGCATGTCGATCCGGGGTGGTCTCCCGCCGCGCAACTCCCGCTTCGTGGGCCGTGACGACCTGCTGAACCGGCTCCGCGACCGGCTCGGCAGCGGCCCGGTGGTGCTGCTGCCGAGCCCGGAACAGGAACTCGGCGGCACCGGGCGCACCCAGCTCGCCGTCGAGTACGCCCACCGCCACGCCGACGCGTACGACCTGATCTGGTGGATCCCGGCCGAGCAGACCGCCGGGGCACGGGCGTCACTGGCCGGGCTGGCCCAGCGGCTCGGGGTGCCGGAGGCCCGTGATCTCAACCGGACACTCGGCGCGGTGCGTGACGCGCTCAGCCGGGGCGAGCCGTACCGGAACTGGCTGATCGTCTTCGAGAACGCCAACCGGCCCGAGGACATCACGCCGTACCTGCCCAGTGGCGCCGGGCACGTGCTGGTGACCAGCCGCGACCCGCGGTGGACGGCCGAGGTGGCGCAGGCGCTGCCGGTGCCGGTGTTCTCCCGGGCGGACAGTGTGGACCTGCTGCGGTCGCGGTCGCCGGAGCTGTCCCCGGCCGACGCCGACCGGATCGCCGCCCGCCTCGACGACGTGCCGATGGCCCTCGACCTGGCCGCCGCCGTCCGCGACGCCACCGGCCGCGGCGCCGCCGCCTACCTGTCCGACTACGAGCGCCGTGCCGCCGACCTGGCCTCCCCCACCCCGATCCGGGTGGCCTGGGGGCTGGCCGCCGAGGCGCTCGGCGCCGGCGCCCCGGCCGACCGGATGCTGCTGGAGCTGTGCACCTTCCTGGCCAGCGCGCCGATCTCCTGGCGGCTGCTGTGGGCGGCCCGCACCCTGCCGCTGGAGGCGGAGCTGGCCCGGGTGGTCCGGGTGGAGCGCCGGCTGCGGGCCGCGATGCGCCGGATCAGCCGGTACGGCCTGGCCGAACTCGACCCGTCCGGGGAGCGGCTCACCGTGCATCCGCTGATCCGGAGCATGTTCGGCCAGGAGCTCAGCCCGGAACGGCACGCGGCGCTGCAGCGTACGGTCCGGGGCATGCTGGCGGCCGCCGATCCGGGCGACCCCGACGACCCGGCCGGCTGGTACCGGTACGCCGAGCTGGCCCCGCACCTGATCCCGTCCGACCTGCTCGGCGGCGACGCCGAGGAGGTCCGCCAGCTGGTGGTCAACTGCGTCCGGTACCACTTCGCCCGCGGCGACTACGACTCCAGCCGGGATCTGGCCGGCTCGGCGGCGGACCGCTGGCGCGACACCCTGGGCGAGTCCGCCGAGCAGACCCTGCTGGCCGGGTTCCACCTGGCCAACGCGCTGCGGGCGGTCGGGCGCACGGCCGACGCGCGGACCCTGAACCTGCGCACCCTGCGCACCCAGCGGGAGGTGGCCGGCGCCGACGACGAGGCCACCCTGACCACCGCCAACAGTGTCGGCGCCGACCTGCGGATCCAGGGTCACTTCGGTCAGGCCCGGCAGCTGGACGCGGACAATCTGGTCCGGTACCGCCGGCTGTTCGGCGAGGGCTACCCGACCGCGCTGCGCTGCGCCAACAACCTCGCCGCCGACCTGCGGCTGCTCGGCGACTTCCGGGGCGCCCGGGTGCTGGACGAGCAGGTGCTGCGGCACCGGCAGGCGATCTTCGTGGACGGCCATCCGGAGATCGTGGCGACCCGGGCCGGGCTGGCCTTCGACCTGTTCGGCCTCGGCGACTACGCGGGCGCCGCCGAGGTGCTGGCGGCCCGCGGCACGGACCTGCCGGAGGACCACGTCTTCGCGCTGTGGGCCGGCCGGGCCGCCGCGATGGCCGCCCGCCGCCGCGGCGACCCGTCGGCCCACGCCCTGGCCGAGGCCAACCTCCGGGTCTGCCGGCAGCGGTTCGGTGAGCTGAACGTCGACACCCTGGCCGCCACCGTGTCGACGGCACACTGCGCCCGCGCCGACGGCGACCTCGATCATGCCCACGAGCTGCTGGAACGCGCCGTGACCCGGTACCACGCCGTGCTCGGCGACGAGCATCCGTTCACGCTCGCCGCATCGGCCGGGCTGGCCGGGATGATCCGGGCCGCGGGCCGGCACGCCGAGGCGCGGACCATCGGCGCGGAGATTCTCGGCGGGCTGCGGCGCAGCGTCGGCGGCGATCACCCGTTCACGCTGGGCTGCGCCAACGGGCTGGCCGCCGATCTCGCGGCGGTGGGCGAGGCGCAGCAGGCCCGGGAACTGGCCGCCGACACGCTGCGCCGCTCCCGGGCGGTCCGCGGGCCGGATCATCCGGACACCGTGGCCTGCGCGTGGAACCTGGCGCTCACCGGCGGCGACGAGGCGGCACGGCAGCAGGCGCTCGACGCGTTCGGCAAGGCGTACGGCGACGGCCACCCGGTGTTCCGGGTGACCGCCGCCGGTCATGCCGTGGAGACGGAGATCGATCTGCCGCCGCTATAGGATCTCCGCCGACTGCTTGTCGAGCAGGTCCGTCACCTCGACGGCCGGCATCGGCCGGGCGAAGTGGAAACCCTGGGCCCGGCCGCAGGCCAGCTCGCGCAGCCGGTCCGCCTGCCCGGCGTCCTCCACGCCCTCGGCCACCGGGTCCAGGTTGAAGGTCCGCGCGATGTGCAGCACCGCCTCGGCCACCGACGCCCCACCGGTCTCCGGCATGGCCTGCACGAACGAGCGGTCGATCTTGACCACGTCGACCGGCAGGGTGCTGAGGTGGCTGAGCGACGAGAAGCCGGTGCCGAAGTCGTCCAGCGCGATCCGTACGCCGAGCGCCTTGAGCTCGTTGAGCACCCGGGCCGACTCGACCAGGTCGGTGAGCGCCACCGACTCGGTCAACTCCAGCACCAGATCCCGCGGGGGCAGACCGGTACGGGCGAGCACCTCCCGTACCTCGTCCACCAGCCGCGGGTCGGTCAGCTGGGACGCCGACAGGTTGACGTTCATCTCGAAGCCGGGGAACTGGTTCTGCCAGTTCATCGCCTGCCGGCAGGCCTCCTCCAGCACCCAGCCGCCGAGCCGGGGCACCTGCCCGAGCTGCTCGGCCAGATCCAGGAAGACCGCGGGCGGGACCAGGCCCTTCTCCGGGTGCCGCCAGCGGACCAGGGCCTCCACGCCGACGGTCATGCCGCCCGCGTTCAGGTCCACGATCGGCTGGTAGTGCACCTCGAACTCGCCGGCCTCCAGGCCGCGCATCAGATCCTGCTCGGCCAGCCGCCGCTGCTCCGCCTTCGCGAACAGCACCGGGTCGAACCGCCGGGCCACCCCGCCGCCGTCCCGTTTGGCCCGGATCAGGGCCTGGTCGGCGCGGCGCAGCACACCGTCCAGCCCGTCGCCGCCGTGCGAGACGGCGACGCCGGCGCTGGCCCGGATGCTGATCGCCAGCCCGTTCAGCTGCAACGGGCGGTGCAGTTCGGTGAGGACGCGTTCGGCCACCCCGACGGCGGCGTACTCGTCCTCCAGGCCGGACAGCAGCACCACGAACTCGTCGCCGTCCAGACGGGCCACGGTGTCGTTGGCGCGCACGTTCACGGCGAGCCGCTCGGCCGCGGCGCGCAGCAGGTCGTCACCGACCGCCTGCCCGAACGTCTCGTTGACGTCCTTCATGCCGTCCAGGTCCAGCACGATCACCGCGGTCTTGGTGCGGGCCGGCTCGGCCAGGACCTCCTCGGCGTACTCGACGAACATCCGCCGGTTGCCGAGCCCGGTGAGCGGGTCACGGAACGCCTGCTGCGCCAGCAGGGCCTGCTGGCGGTTCCGGTCCGGGTCGGCCCGGTGACTGAGGAACTGCCGCGCCAGGCCGGCCGCCGCGAGCAGCAGCAGCAACCAGACCGCGCCCGGGTGCAACGTGCCGGTGAGATGCCGGAGGCCCATCGCGGCGAGTGCGGCCGCCACCGTCGCATACCGCAGCAGACCGCGCCGTGTGTCCAGCAACAGCACGGCCAGGCCCAGGCAGAGCGCCGCCAGCAGCGACACGCTCCGCCCGATCAGCCCGCCGGGCAGCGCGGAATCGGCCGCCGGCCAGGCCAGCAGGACGAGCGACGCGAGGACCACGGCGTCGTCGACGACGATCCGCACCCGATCCCACCAAGCGTTGCGACCCATTTTGCACCTCCGGCGGGACACATCGGTACCGGCCGGGCGGGCTTGAGTCATCCTTGGCGAGGTTTCCCGAGCCAGTCGGCGAGCTCCGTGATCGAGGCCTCCGGCACCGCCCGGGCGGCGGCGCGCATCACCTCGGGCCGGGCACGCACGGCCGGGTGCGGGGAGACCAGGGCGAGGCCCGCCCAGGCCGCGTCGTTTCCACGGTCAACTTCAAGATCTTTTTCGTACGCTCGTCGCGCGCTGCCGTGGGCGCCCCGCAAGCAGGCGGCATCCGCGCCATTGCCGCGACCGCCGGGCGTAGCTGCCGGGTCACCCTTCAGCAGCGCCTTCACCAGGCGCAACCGGGAACTGTCCGGCAGTTCCCGCCCCGACCACGGCACCGGAACCGGGGCCACCTCCGGTGCGTCGCGCCCGGACCGGAAGGCCGCCGCGAGCCGGGCCGTGTCCGCCGGGCCGACGCTCAGGTTCCGTAGCCGCCAGCGCAGCCGGTGGTCGGCGCCGACCAGGCCGGCCAGGCGCTCCACCTCGGGATCCACCGGCTCGGCCAGCCACGGGCGCACCTCGTCGAGCAGGGCGGACACGAACCTGTCCCCGGCCGGGGTGAGCGTGCCCCCGTCCCGTAACCCGGACGCGGCCTCCGCGACGGCCGTGCGCCAGCGGGCGAACTCGAACGCGGCGGTCCGGTCCCGCCGTGCCCGCTCCCGCCAGAACCTGGTCACGGCCAGGTACGCGTAGGCGCCGTGCAACACCCCGAAGGCCGGGCGCGGATCGTCCCGCCACGGCGAATAACCCCTCGTGCCGTCCGGCTCGACCAGGTCGAAGAGCAGGTGGGCGGCGTTCAGGACGCTGTGCTGGGTCTCGTGCAGCAGGCCCACGGCCAGGGCCACCGGATCCGGCGGCACCGACATGGCCACCGCGCCGAACGCCTCCGCCGAGGTGGCGCTGATGCCGTCGGCGGCCGGGTCCGGCCGCACCGGGACGATCACCCGCAGCACCGCGGCCAGGGTGGTGGCGGCCGGGCGGTGCTCGCCGGCCAGCAGCGTCCAGGCCCGTTCCAGGCAGGACCGCCAGTGCGCCAGCTCCGCGGGAGTGACCGGGGCGGACGGGACGAGACCCAACCGGGCGCGGATCGGATCGGTGTCCTCCAGGCGCACCGACAGGGTCAGGCCGCCGCTGGAGGCGGTGAGCCGGTGACCGTCCCGGGGAGCCGGGGCGGGCATCGCCAACGGGCCACGGCGCAGCGCCTCGGCCGCCCACAGGCCGGTCATCGGGTCGGCGATCCAGTCCCGGGCGGAACTCGACGCGGCGGCCGCGCTCTTCGCGTACCAGAGAGGGGTTGACCGAAGGCCGCGCCGCACCTCGCGGAGCAGAAGCAGATGGCGGCTGAGCTCCGCGCGGCGCAAGACGCCGAGGGTGTCACCGGAGGGACGCCCGGCGCCCAGCGCGGCGAAGGCGGCGTCGCTGAGCCGGAAGGGTTGTACGGTCATGGGCGGACCGGCGCTCAGAGTGCGGAGTTGAACCCGGCGATCGGCTCGCCGGACCGGCCGTCCTCGGTGACCCGGCGTAACGCCCGGGCGAGGGCCGAGTCGTCCGGCCCGGCCCGGTCGACCAGGTCCGCGAGGGAGGAATCGGAGAGGTCGATCATCACGGAGTGCCACTCCGCCGGCTCGCCGTCGTCCTGCCCCTCGTGCACTGTCTTCTCCTCCGCGAGCCGCTTGTGGCGATCGATGCGTTGCCTGAAGGTTACGGCGGTCGCCGGGTCGGGTGAGGGGCGGGCGTCGTCGCGGCGGGTGCTCGCGGGGTTTGAACGGCCGTGATCTCATGGGACATCACCGCAGTAACCAGGTAACGGAGGGCAAATTGCTGGGTTTCGATGAGGCCGCCGCGCGGACCGGTGACGAGCCGGAGCCGGACGGGTTCGGGGCCGACGTCGATGAGCCGGTGATGCCGGTTCCGGAGTTCCCGACCTTCCACCACACCCCCACGCTGCCGCATCAGTCGCCGGGCAACGGGTTCGAGAGCGGGCGGGACAGCCGTGCACGGTGAGCCGGGGCCGTCGTTGCCGCGGCGGGGGCCGGCGCCGGCCGTCGACCGGATGGGCAACGCCGAACTGGCCCGGATGATCGAGTCCGAGCACCCCTACCGGGGGAGGGCGCTCTTCGAGCTCTGCGACCGGGTCGCGCTCGACGACGACGCGGCGACCAAGGTGGCGATGCTGTCGCGGCTCACGTCCCTGCGCCGGGCGCGGCTCTTCGACCGGGTCTCGCTGGCCTGGTCGGCGATCATCGCGCTGCTGGCGGCGGAGACCACGCACGCGCGGGAGGAGGCGTACGCGGCGTTCCTCGCGCTGGAGCCCGAGGAGCAGCGTGACCTGCTCGACTATCTGGAAGTCGGAAGGATCGAGGAGGCCCACCCCCGTATCACGTGAGCGGGCCTCCGGGGAAGGTTCAGGCCTCGACGCGGACGTCTCTACGGAACGCCACCCGGTCGCGGACCGCCGCGGCGTCCGGTTTCGGATCCGGGAAGAACCACGCGGCGTCCGGTGCCACCTCGCCGTCCGCCCGGAGTGAGTAGTAGGACGCCCGGCCCTTCCAGGGACAGACGGTGTGCGTGTCCGACGGGACGAGCACGTCCTCACGAACGCTGGCGAGGGGGAAGTAGTGGTTGCCCTCGAGTACCACCGTGTCGTCGCTCTCGGCGATCACTTCGTCGTTCCAGATGGCCTTCGGCATGTCCCGAACGTAGCGCGCTCGCGGCTTTGTGTCTGATATGTGCGATTTATTCACCTCCCGTGGGTGAATTGCCGCTTCGATTCCGACGTTCTAGAGTCGAGTTTCCGATCTTCAGGAACGGATCCGATGTCTCGTCTTGACCAGCTGCGCGGCTCCGGGCGGGCCAAGCGCCACAACGCGCGCACCATCGCCGCGCTCACCGGCAACCCCGGCTGCAACCGCCGGGCCGTCCTCGACGCGGCCGGCGTCGACAAGCTCAAACTCGCCGAACGGGTCGGCTTCCCCGGCGGCTTCGGGCAGAGCCGGTTCGCGCTCACCCGCGGCAACGCCTTCGAGGCCATGCTCAAAGCCGACGACTGCGCCCTGCTGCGGTCCGTCCTCGACGTCGACCTCGGCATCGGCTACCAAGACCTCGGCGCGGACGACGACGACACCCTCGGAGCCCGGCACGACCGTACGGCCGAGCTCCTCGCCGGCGCCACCGCCGCCCTCGTCGACCATCCGCTGCTCACCCTCGACGTCGCCGGGCAGACCGTCTACCTCGAACCGGACCTGATCGCGTACGCCCACCAGGGCCGCCTCCAGGTCGTCGAGATCAAGTCGTTCGCGATCCTCGACGGGCAGGCGGAGAGCGCCAAGGTGTCCGCCGCCGCCGTACAGGCCGCCGTCTACGTGCTCGCCCTGCGCGCCCTGCTGGAACGGCTCAGCCTGGACCCGTCGCTGGTCAGCCACGACGTCGTGCTCGTCTGCCCGGAGAACTTCTCGCTCCGGCCCATCGCGGTCGTCCTCGACGTGCGCAAACAGCTCTCCACCCTGCGTCGCCAGCTCTCCCGGCTGGCCTCCGTCGACGCGCTGGCCGCGGCCCTCCCCGGCGACCTCAGCTTCGACCTGGCCCTCGACCCGGCGGCGCTGGTGGCGGCACTCGGGCACATCGAACCCCGGTACGCGCCCGAGTGCCTCTCCGCCTGCGAACTCTCCGCCTTCTGCCGCAGCGAGGCGGCAGGCAGCACGGCGGCACTCGGCCGTTCTGTTCGGGAATCGCTCGGCGGCATCGAAACCGTCGAGGAGGTGCTGGCGCTGGCCTCCGGCGAGCGCGAGCCCACCGAGGAGCAGGCCGAGGCGGCGGCGATGCTGCGGGCCGCCCTCCGCCTGCGCACCGAGGTCCTGCCTTGACCCGCCTTCACCCGCTGGCGGACGGTCCGTCCGCGGCTCGCGGCTCGTCCGTGGCCGGGCCTCGTTCCGGCGCGCTGCCGGTGGTGTCCCGGTGAGCACGCTGACCGCGCTCGCGCGGGCGATGGCCGTCGCGGAAGGGCGGGCGCAGCCCATCGCGACCGTCCGCCACCTGCATGTGCACGACCATCCGCTGATCCTGATCCCGCTGGCCATGGCCGGCGAAGCGAACGCGCCCCTCGCCGCCCTGGTCGGCACCGACCCGGCCCGGCCCCGGCTGCTGACCGTCGCCCAGCCGCGGAACCGGGACGACCGGTTCGCCTTCGCCGCGGAACTCGCCGGAGTGCTCGTCCCGTACCTCGACTCGTTCACGGACCAGACCGAGGACGTCCCGGTCGATCGCGGCAAGGACGTCCGCCAGCGCTACGTCGACGCCCCGCAGATCTGGGTGCCCAACCCGGGCGGCGTCGACTTCCTGCGGCTCTTCGGGCGATCCACCCGCTTCCGGACCGTCGACGGCGAGAACCCGGTCCCGGCCGCCGTACCGCTGCTCGGCCGATGGCTCACCTTCTTCACCAACACCGCCGAGGTGCCCGGCTCGTCACTGCTGGTCAACGCGGTACAGGCCCTCGGCCTGCACTGGGCGACCGGGCAGAGCAGCGCCGAGGACGCCCAGTTCGGCGCCCAACTGGCGTGGATCGAGTCCGGCGCGGCGGCCGCCCGCGAAGCCGAGAACGGCCCGGTCGCCGGCCCCGCCACCGACCCCGACTTCGACAACCGGGTCCTGGCCCCGCTCATCGAACGGTCCGCCCCGGAACTCCCGGACGTCCTCCGCGACCTGCTGCTCCCCACCTGGGAGCGGATGTGGCGCACACTCACCCTGCTCCGCGGGCTCCCGGCCGGCGAACGGGTCCGGCTCCGCTGGGACACCGACCGCGACGCCTTCACCGCCTTCACCCAGCACCTGGCCGAAGGCGGCCCACCCCAGCCCCGCCGCGACGGGGCGGTCGCCGCCGCGGCCCGGTTGCAGCGCCTGGAGAACGCCGCCACCCGGTACGCCGTCCAGCGCGCCTTCGACGACCCGCTGGTCCTGGCCGAATACCGCCTCACCGGTGCCGCCTTCGCCGGGGTCGTCACCCTGGCCAAGGCCGACCGCATCGACGACAGCGGCAAACGGCCCGTCCTCCGCCCGCGCATCATGGTCCACACCACCGAGCCGGTCCGGGTCGAACCCGGCACCTCCCTCACCTCGCCGACCCGCCCCACCCAGAAGGCCCGGGTCGTCTCGGTGACCCCGGCGGCCCCCGAAGGACACGACGTCCTCCTGGAGCTTTCCGGCGGGATGGGCCGCAAGCTGGTGGCCGAGCCGGGTTCCGTCCCCGCCGTCGGCGAACACCTGATACTCACCACCTTGAGCGAGGCCTACCGCCCGAGCGGCGCCCTACCCGACCCCGCCGAAACCCCGTGGACGCACGGCGGCCCGCCAGCGCCCGCCCCCACACCGGACCCCGCCCCCGCCCTCACACCGGACCCCGCTGCCGCTCCCGCCCTCGCGCCGGAGCCGGCTGCCGCTTCCGCCCTCGCGCCGGAGCCGGCTGCCGCTTCCGCCCTCGCGCCGGACCCCGCTCCCGTACCCCCATCGGAACTCGCTTCTGTCCTCGCGCCCTTACCGGAACCCCCTTCCGTTCTCGCGCCCCTACCGGAATCCGCTTCCGTTCTCGCGCCCCAACCCGAACCCGCTTCCGTTCCGGATACCAACACCGAACCGTCCGGATAGCAACTGATCGGTTTCGGCTGGTCGTGGGGGCTGTCTCAAGCGTTCTGAAACAGCTCTCGAAGCCAGCCGGGCAAGATCGACAACAGTGCGCGAAACAGGCGGGCCCGCCGACGGCGTATCGCCGCCGGCCCAGCAGACCGCTCGTCCGGTCGGGCTCGCGGCCGCGGCCCCTCTCGCACCGATCGAGCGTCGATCTTGGACGATTAGCTACCGCGTTCGGTGGCGAAGCGTTCAAGATCGCCCGGTCCGGCATGCGGGAGACTCGCAGCCCTCCCGTGACCGCGACAAGATCTCTAGCTGAGCCGGACCAGTAGGAGGGCGATGTCGTCGCTGCGGCGCGGGGCGACCTCCAGGAGGCGGGTGCACAGTTCGTCGCCGGGACGGCCGGCATGGGTGCGCAGGACCGCGGACAGGCGGTCGATGCCGTCGTCCAGGAACTGGTCCCGATCCTCGACGAGGCCGTCGGTGTAGAGGAGCAGCGTCGAGCCCGCCGGCACATCGCGATGATCGGTGCTGCGCGGCTCCCGTGGCGGCAGGCCGAGCAACGGCTCCGGTGGCACCCACCAGACCTGGACCGAGCCGTCCGGCAGGAGCAGCAGCGGTGGTGGATGGCCGGCGTTGCCGAAGTCGATCGCGTAACCGGTCGCCGACTTGCGGACCCGGGCCAGCACCATGGTCGCGGAAGCCGGGACCCGCAGGCCGTGCAGTGTGTTGTCGAGCGCGCTGAGCAGGGCGCCGGGCTCCTCGTCCCGCCCGTACGCATCTCCTCGAACCAGATTGCGCAGCTGCCCCATGGTCGCGGCCGCCTCGATGTCGTGCCCCGAGACGTCCCCGACCGCGACGATGACACTGCCGTCGGGCTGGACGAAGGCGTCATACCAGTCGCCGCCGACCGCCGCGCCGTCCTGCGCGGGAAGGTAACGGGCGTGCAGCTCGACGCCGGGGATGGCCGGCAGATCGGTGAGCATGCTGCGCTGGAGCACCTCGGCGACGTGCCGCTGCTCCCGGTAGAGACGGCTGTTCTCCACGGCGAGCCCGGCCCGGCGGCCGATCTCGGCGGCGGTCCACTCCTCGGCGGCCGTGAAGCCCTGCCGGTCGGGGTGGTTGACCAGCAGCACCGCGCCGAGCGCGCGCGGCCGCACCGGTGAGGTGATCGGGACGATCAGCGACGCCCCGAACCCGGCGCGGGTGGTGATCTCGGCCAGTTCGGTGTCGCTGATCCGGCTTCGCAGGTCGGCCGCTCCGTCGCCGCTGCGGAACGGCCGGCCGCCCCGCCGGACGGCGAGCAGCATCGAGCGCAGATCGTCACGGGCGAAGTCGGCCAGTGCGGCGAGGCGGCCCATATCGGCGGCGCGCTCCGGATCGCGGTGCGTGGCGACGACGGATGCCGGGCCGCCCGGATCGTCGGCGACCGCGACCACGCACCAGTCGGCGAGCCGCCCCGTGACGATGTCGCCGAGGCGGCGCATGGCCTCCTCCACATCCATGGTGGCGGCCAGCGACTCGGTCAGCTCGGCCAGCAGCTCCAGTTGGTGGTGTGCCGATTCGGCGGTCCGCCGGGCCTCGTCCGCGGCGGCCCGGGCGATCCGCAGGCACACCTCCGAGGAGCAGACCGCGGCCAGCTCGCTGAGCAGGGCGATCTCACTCGGGGTCCAGACGCGGGGCTCGTGGTCGACGGCGCACAGGGTGCCGACGATCAGCCCGTCCGGATCGGTGATGGGCGCTCCCGCGTACGCGATGGCGTTGATCTCGGTGATGGCGGGGTTGTCCCGCATCCGCGGGTCGGCGCGCACATCCCGCACGACCTGCATCTCGCCGGAGGTCACGACGTGGCGGCTGAAGGAGTGGGTGAGCGGCATCTCGCGGATCGAGGCCAGCGGGTCCGGCACACCGACCTGACCGGCCAGCACCTGACGGTCCAGGTCGACCAGGCAGACCACGCCCATCGGGGCGTCGACCAGCTTGCGGACCAGCATGGCCACCCGGTCGAAGGCCTCGTCGGGCACCGGGCCACCGATCAGCCGGCGAACCGACCTGAGGCGTAACGGATCAGCGAGCACTCTCCGCTCGGCTTCGCCGATCAGGTCCCACTGAAGCACCATCGCCCCCCGGCCGGTTCGCTGCCAGGCTACCGGCGGGAGGTGGGGAGCCGCCGCTCCAGCTCTGACCCGATCATCCGTTTCGCCTCGCCCGATCGGATGACCCGACCCCGTAGCCGGGCCGAATTCGCCGGTCAGGCCGCGTTTGGTGGACCGTGCACGAATGGCTGACGCCGGCCTGCGGTCAGGCCGGACCGGAGCGTGCCGCGAATCTCCGTCCAGCCGAGCCCGGCGTGCCGGGCGGCCGCGGTCAACTCCCAGCACACCGTCGACTCCGCCAGCAGCCCGGCTCCGACCAGCCGGCCGAGGGCGAAGGCGGCCCGGTTGAGCGTGTCGTTCCGCGAACCGGCCGGGGCGCGGGCGACCCGGTCGGTCTCCGCCTCCAGGGCCGCTTCCGCATATCGCCCGGGATGGGCGACCGGACGCTCCCGCACGGGTGGGGGAGGGCCCGCGACCAGCGCCAGCAGGGTCGCCGGCCCGACGGGGAGGGCCACCGCCGGGCGCCGGATCCAGCGGTAGTCGCCGCCGCCGGCATGCCTCGACGGCGGGGCCAGGACGTAACCGCCCGCCCCGCGCCAGTCGAGCCCGGGCAGCAGGCGGACGCGATTGCCATAGCCGGTCGGACGGAACCACAGATGACGGCCGCCCCCGCCGGTGCGCACCTGCGGGCCGGCCGGGAGGTCGCCGCCGAGGAGGTGACGCAGCCCGTGCCAGCCCTCGGCGGAGTCGACGTCGGCCACGTCCATCACCACGCCGGTCCGCAGGCCCACGTTGGCACGCGGCCAGAACGTCCACCACAGCCGGATCTGACGGGGATCGGTGGACGCCTCGCTGAGGCCGTGCCTGAGCCGGGGGTGCTTGCCGGGACTGTCGCATCGCGCTCCTCTGTGGCAGGAACAGACGCCACCCTGGTCAGGCGTGTGCACCGGCAGGACGGGGATGCCGTGCCGTGCATACGCGAGGGCAGCCGTGAGCGACATTAGAACAACCGTACGACATCTCAGCGCCCCGGCAGAGCCCGCAGAACGTGCGCGATGTGGTGCGAGGTGCTCCACGCGATCCAGCTGGCCGAGCTGCCGGCGCCCCGTGCGGTCCGGGCCCGCCGGGCGATCTCGGCATCGCCCCAGGAGAAGCGTGCGCCGGCCGCCGGCCACTGCGGTGAGGTCACCAGCGTGCGGCAGAGGTCGTGGCACCGGTCGTCGCTGCGGCCGCCGCGCCGGGCCCAGCGGTAGATCCACCAGTCCGACTCGGTGGTGTAGCGCAGGGTCGGCAACTGCCGGTGATGCTGGACGCCGTGACGCCGTACCGGTGAGGTGACGCCGTAGTCCGCGTACCCCACGCCGGGCTCGCCGAGCCGGGCCCAGAGCCGGGCATCCAGGCGGCCCACCGCGACCGGCCGGTCGGTCGGCAGGTCGTCGAGGTTGGGCGGCATGGCGCCGGAGGCCACGCTGATCGACCGCCACGGTGTCGCCCGGGCCCAGCGCAGCACCCGGCGGGCCCGGTCCTCCACCTCGCTGGCGTGTGCCGAGCAGGCCGTCTCGGCCAGGTCGATGAGCAGGTGCACGTCGTCCGGATCGAGGGTGGAGGCGCGCAGCAGCCGCTCGGTGACGGCGTCGGCCGCGGCCGGGTTGCCGGCGTCGGCGTGCGGCCGCAGCCGGAGCACGGCCCGGCGCCGGTGCATGCGCGCGGCCCGGCCGTGTGCGGCCAGGCGTGGGCCGCTCTCGTCCGGCCGCAGCACCGGGATCAGGCCGAGGCCGAGGTCGGCCAGCCGCCCGGCGAGGTGCTCCGGGGCGTCGATCTCGGGCAGTTGCCCGAAGTCGACGGCGATCGTCCCGGTGCCCGGGCGGAGCTCCCGGAGCATGGCGAGCAGCCCGCTGTCCGGCTCCAGTTCGACGACCGGGATCACCCGGGCCGCCTCCTCCGTGGAGAGGTGCGCGAGCGCGGTCAGCTCACCCCGGCGGGGTCGCAGAATCGGGAGGTAGGCCCCGTCGAACGCCATGTCTCCACGGTAGACGTATCGACGGTTACCGTTGGGTTACGTTCGGTGTAAATGGGCCAGCATCGCCTGATTCGCCTCCCAGCCGTCCGGGAACTTGACCGGCACGTTGAGATGAACCGGCTCGGTGGACGGGTGGGCGTCGAGCAGCTCGGCGATCCCGGCGCGGGCCACCAGCACGCAGGCGTGCCGGTGCCGTGAGGTCAGCACGCACAACCGCCCCGACTCCAGGTGGAAGGCGGTGGCGTCGCGCCGGCCGGAGAGCGGGTGCAGCACGACGGTCAGGTCGTACTCCCGGCCCTGCAGACGGTTCGCCGTGTCCACGGTGACCTCGGCGGCCTCCGGTTGCAGCAGGGACCGGATCGCCGCCACCTGGTCGCGATGGGCCGCGCCGATCGCGATCCGCTCCGGCGTGAGCCGCCCGCTCCCGGCCTCGGAGACGGCGATCCCCTCCCGGGTCAGGGCCCGTGCGGCCAGCTCGGCACATGCCGCGGCGGCCTCCGCATCGGTACGCACGGTGAAGCGCTCCGGCAACTCGTGCAGCCCCCAGCCGGTGGCCGCCGCGGTGTCCAGCACCGTGTCGAGCGCGTCCCGTGCGGGCTGCTCGAAGGTGAGCGTGCGATCGCCCGGCCCGGTCCCCGAGCGGAAGCCGGTGAACGGGTAGAAGGCCCGGGCCACCACCGGCGCCGCCGACGCGGGCAGCCGCCAGGAGACCGGCAGCCGGTGCACCGGAAGCTCCGGATTGTGCCGCAGCAGGACGGCCACCGCGCTCTGCATCGGATCCCAGGAGAGGCCGATCCACCGGTCCACCTCGACGGTCGAGAACGGGTCGAGCTGTCCGGGGTCGCCGACGAACAGGGCTCGCTCGAACCGGGGCGCGACCCGCAACAAGGCGTCCGAGCGCATCTGGTACGCCTCGTCGACGATCGCCCACGGCCACCTGCCCTCGGTCACGGTGGCCCATTTCGCCGCCGTGCCGATGGTGACCGGTGGTGAGCCCAGGTCGGCCACCTTGGCCGCCACCCGGCACCGCGGATGCGCCCGCACCCGGGCGGTCGGCTCGTAGTCGACCGCGGACAGCCGGCCCACCCCGATCTCCGGCGACCGGGTGCCGAGACGGTCGATCAGATCATCCA
Source organism: Actinoplanes flavus (assembly GCF_017592555.1). Taxonomy (GTDB): domain Bacteria; phylum Actinomycetota; class Actinomycetes; order Mycobacteriales; family Micromonosporaceae; genus Actinoplanes; species Actinoplanes flavus. The sequence continues at coordinate 47,871 of NZ_JAGFNS010000012.1, forward strand.
CCTGCTCGTTGGTCTGCGCCACGATCATCAGGGGCGCACCGGTCGCGGCCAGCTCGCCGGCCGCCCGGACCACCAGCGTCGACTTGCCGGCGCCGGGTGGGGAGTCGACCACCACCCCACGATGGGCGCCGCTGAGCAGATCGCCCAGGACGGCGGCGATGACGGTGGCGGCCTCCTCGGCCGGAGTGACGACTGCGTGCGAACTCACCCAGGCACGGTATCGCCCGTCCCCGACAGAACCACGGTCATCCACAGAGCGAGGTTGTCCACAGGCCCGTCTCCGGGCTCGCGCCGATCTCACTACCGTCTGCCGCGAAGTCGTCACGCTGACCGAGGAACGGGGAGGTGCCATGTTCGACGGACGGGATCTGCACGAGGCCGAGCGGTGGATCGACGAGTGGCGGTGCGCCATCGACGAGCGGGCGGACCGGGCTCGCGCCCTCTCCGCCCGGCTGGCACGGCTCTCCGAGACCGCCCGCAGCCCCGACGGCCTGATCACCGTGACGGTCGGTGCGGGCGGTGACCTGACGGCGCTCGGTCTCGGCGAGGGCGTTCGCCGGCGGCCCGCGGGCGACACCGCGCGGGAGATCATGGCGACCCTGCGGGTCGCCCGGAGCCGGCTGCTCACAGCCGTGACGGCGGTTACCCACGAAACGGTCGGTGCGGATTCCGCGACCGGTCGCGCGGTTATCGAGACCTATACGGCCGGGGTGAACCGAACCGATTAAGCACGGAGCGGCCCGGCCGCACTCCGAAATGGCGGCCGAATGGGCTTCGCTGACCCGATATCCGAAGTACTTTCCGGCGCAATTTTCCGGCGCGAATGGAATTTACGCCTCGGTAGGGAAGGATCTTGCCTGCTGGGGCGCGGGTGGGGGTGATCGACGGAAAGGGAGAATGGGTGCAAGAAACGGCACGCAGGCGGTGTGGAAATGTCACGACCGGCTCCCGGTCCGGGTGCGGCGGAAAGCGCTGCAACGTTTCCGCTGGTGACGACCCATGAAGGGCGGTTTCCGGGCGGCTCGGGGTGCGGTAGGGAAACGGCCCGTGTGCGGGCTCGGCTGTGAGCAACACGACAGCCGCCGCGCGTCCGGGTGGAGCGGCGCCGGACCGTGCGACACATGATCGGCTAGGCGTGACCAGCCTCGTGTCGGAGAGCGTTTCCCGCTCCACCCGCTCGCTTCATGAGCGAAGTGACGGGTATCCGACAGTTGGCCTCGATCCGTTGACGGGGTCGCCCGGCGGCGGACCGCGCGGGTCGCGGCCGGCCGGGCGGATGGTGAAAAGGGACGCGCGTACTGCAACGCATTTCAAGGCTTCGAGGGCGCGCCGACGGGGTGGCCGAGCGATCGATCAACTCGTGCTGTCGCAGGTCACGCGTTATTTGATCACGCTTTGTGAAACGATGTTTGCCTGTGTGTCACCGCACGGAAATAACTCTCGGCTTCACTGTCAAGTGTCGGCGAATAGTGAAGCGAGCGTGCAACTTGCGCGCTCCCTTCGTCGCGCAAGTTGCACGTTTCGGGGTTCGCCGCGCCGCCGCTCCATCGTTGTGGCAAAGCGTTGATCGACATGCTCGATTTCATTCAAGGTTGTTTTTGTGATCTCGCCGTTGCCCCTTCCAGTCGATCATTGGAAGTGCAACTCTTCTAGCCAGCAGTGACGTCGGCATCACGGACGGTGGTGGTGGAGAATGCGTCCAGACGTTCTCGTCGGTCCGAGCGATTGGCTGATCGAGCAGTTCGGCGACAAGGTCGCCGACGAGCTGTGGACCCGGGTGCCGGAGGCCTTGAGCACGGCGATCGACCGCGAGGTGCACGCTCACCCAGCCATGACGCAGACCATGGAGCGTGTGCTCGCCAATCCCCGCTGGCCTCTTCCATACGAGGAGCTGGTCCTCTTCCTGGGCACGCTGCCCGGGGCCGAGATCATCAGCGTGCCGCGCTCGGTCTATCAGCTGGTCCTGATCAACGGGCATGTGGTCGTGCCGTGGTGCTACGGCCAGTCCGCCCGGATCTCCATGCGGGACGCCGAGGTGGGCCGCTCGTTCGGCCGCCTCGCCCGCGAACTCCTGCGCCGCTTCGGCCCGCCGTGGCGACGCTCCCCGGTCGAGGCCCCGCTGCCGCTCGACGCCGTCGACGAGCGGGAGGTCGCCAAGATCTGCGCGGCGATCGCCGGCATCGAGCCGAAACCCGAGGTGATCATCGCCGGATATGCGGGGGCGCCCAACCTGGGTCTGCTCCGCGCCTGCCTCGGCGAGATCAAGTCCACCGACAACGGCACCCTCAACTGGAGCCACCTCGACGACCTGCCGCTTCCGCCGCCGGTGATCCCCCGGCCGCGCCGCATGCAGTTCCCCTGACCAGAGACCGAAAAGGCCGCGGGCTGCTCCTCCAAGGGGCAGCCCGCGGCCTTTTCGACGGCCGGGCCAGGCGATTCCGCGGGAGTGTGGGGATCGCGAGGTGGGTGGCGGGGGGATCAGGCGGCGGGGCGCTCGGCTTCCGGTGTGAGGTAGGCGGTGGAGAAGGGCTCACGGCGTGCCCGCATGTCCGCGTACGCGGTGACCAGCAGCGGTGTGATGTAGATGCCGGCGACCAGGTAGTACAGCCCGCTCCACAGGCTGGACACCACCACGCCGGGCGTCCCGCCGACGGTCAGCTCCAGCACGGTCCCGGTCGCGGCCAGCACCATCGAGGCGCCGATGGTGACCGCCCAGATGCTGCCGACGCGGGCCAGGCTGGCGCCGATGTCGGCGTGGAAGAGGGAGAAACTGCGCCCGATGCCCACGCCCCGCTCGATGGTGACCACCACCGGGAGGATCATGAGCGCCGCACCGACGTACAGGATCGGCAGGAAGCAGGCGAGGAACGCCAGGGCGCCGAGAAGGCCGCCGAGGATCTGCCATCCGATCACCGCCGGGCCGCGGCGCAGCGCGGTGCGGAGCGCCTCCCGCAGGCTGACCGGCTGACCGGTGGCCGCGAGGACGACGAGCCGGACGGTGGCCGCGGTGACCACCGCGGACACCAGCGCGGCGACCATGGTGGCGGCCAGGAGCCAGCCGGCCGCCGTCAGGAATTCGGTCAGGGTCGACATGTCCGGCGGGTTGGCCTGGTCGAGCGTCGCCGTCTGGAGCTCCCGCTGCTCGGTGGTCAGCATGACGTTGGCGGGCACGGTGAGCGCGAGCAGCGGCAGGAGGGCGACCGCGTTCAGCTTCAGCGCCGGCTTCCAGATCTTCTTCGCCAGTGCTCCGGCCCGCGCCCACCAGCCCTCGTAGTTCGGGCTGACCAGCGGGTCGTCCGGCATGGCGTAGTACGACGGCGGAATCGCCGGCGGCTGCGCCGGCCAATAGTGACCGTTGCCGTCCAACTCCGCCCACCCCTGATTCACGTGTATCCCCAAGACCATCGATGCAAGATCAGCGGGCGTCACCTTAGCGGTTCCTCATGCCTGCGCGCCGCCCCCGGAACAGGCTGGTACGCACACTCACAGGATCAATCTCACGGCCTAGACTCCCGAGGATGGCCGAGCAGCGCGAATCGCCCTCCACGATCCGGGATCGGGCCGTTGCGGTCGCCGACTATCTGCTCGCCGTCCGGGCCCAGATGGACCGTCCGGCGCGCACCGTGCCGGCCGACGCGCACTGGCTGCACACGCTGCCCCGGCACCCGGAGTGCCAGATCGGCCCGGGCGCCGACGGCTCCTCCTGGCTCCGCGTCGGCCGTCCCGAGCTGCCCGGTCCGGTGCCGGTCCCGGCCGCGCTGCGCCGGCGGCTGCGCGGTGAGGTGCTCGCGGGCGCCGAACCGACCGCGGAGCCGACGGGGGCGAGCGCGGAGCGGAACGGGAAGCGGATCGGGGAGCCTGCCGAGGCGGGCACGGAGCGGGACGGGGAGCCGGCCGGGCCGGGCGCGGCGCGGGACGGGGAGCCGGCCGAGGCGGGCACGGAGCGGATCGGGGAGCCGGCCGGGCCGGGCGCGGCGCGGATCGGGGAGCCGGCCGAGGCAGGCGCCGGCGACGACTTCGAGACCTGGCGCGACGAGGTCTGGCGACCCTGGTCACTGCTCACGGGGGCCGCCGAACAGACCCGGGAGCTGCACCGCCGCCTCTTCGACCGGATGCATCAGCTGGACATGGCCACCGCCACCACCGAGCTGGTGTGGGGCCACGGCATCGTGGAGACGGTGATCGACGGCGCCCGGGTCCGCTATCCGCTGGTCGCCACTCCGGTCCTGATCGAGTACGACGCCGACCGCGCGTTGATCACCGTCTCCCCGGCCGGCCCGTCCCGCCTGCAGGTGGAGGCTCTCGCCGGGCTGGACGATCGCCACCTGGCCCAGCTGGCCGCTCTGACCGGACCGGGCGGCACCGTCGAGGTCGATCTCTGGACCGACGCCGACCGCCGTGAGCTGTTCGAACGCGCCCTCTCCCGGCTGGGTTTCGACCGGGTGATCGTGGACGCGCCGGACGGGAAGCCGGCGGAGGGGACGTTCATCCGGGATGTCGCCGTGCTCTTCGCCCGGCCCCGGCAGCGTCACCTTCGCGGCTTCCTGGAGAGTCTGCGCGACGGTCTCACCGGCGGCGACGTGCACCGGGTGGGTGCGCTGGCCGCGGTGGTGGCGCACGAGCCGAGCCGTCTGCTGATGCCGGACGACCGGCCGGAGACCTGGGAGCGGGTGGGGGAGCGGCTGCTCATGCCGCTGCCGACGAACGAGGCGCAGGAGTCGATCGCGCGCCGCCTCGCCCACCATCGCAACGTCGCGGTGCAGGGCCCGCCGGGCACCGGCAAGACGCACACGATCCGCAATCTGATCTGCCATCTGATGGCGAACGGCAAGCGGGTGCTGGTGGTCGCGCAGAAGGAGGAGCCGCTGCGGGTGCTCCGGGACGGTCTTCCCGAGGAGGTGCAGCCGCTCTGCCTCGCCGTTCTCGGGCGGACCACGGATCAGCTGGTGCAGTTGCAGCTGGCGGCACGGGAGTTGTCGGACCGGGCCGCCACTTTGGACAAGGACGCCGAGAGCCGCCGGGTGGATCTGCTGACCCGCAATCTGGAGGAGGCGGAGCGGGAGCTGGCGGCGGCCATGGCCGGGTTGCGGCTGATCGCCGAGAGCGAGGCTCAGACGTACCAGATCGGTGGGGTTGCTCTGATGCCCGCCGAGGTGGGCGCGTGGCTGCGGGAGCGCGCCGCCGCGCACGGCGGCATCCCGGATCCGGTGTCCGGTCCGCCGCCGCTGACCATCGAGGAGTTCGCCACTCTGCTGAAGCTGGCCGCCCGGCTGACGCCGGAGGATCGTGCGGCCGCGATGCGCCCGCTTCCGGAGATCTCGGACCTTCCGGACGCCGCTTCCGCGGCCGCCGCCCGGGCGAGGATCGCGGAGACCGAGGAGCGCATGTCGCTCTTGGCGGATCAGGGCGTCGACATGACAGCGGTACGCGGTGAGCGCCGGACCGGCATGTCGGACCTGGTGGCCGACCTGCGGGAGGCGGTGTCCTGGCTGAAGCGCCGCGAGGGCACCTGGACCGACCGTCTCGGCCGGCTGCTGGACGACCCGCATTGGCGCACCCTGTGGAACGACCAGGTGGTGACCACCGAGTCGCTCTTCGCCGAGCTGACCACTCTGGCCCGGGAGGTGACCGGGCACCGGATCGTGATTCCCGGCCCGATCCTGGCGGAGCCGAAGCTGCTGCTGTCCCGGCTGGCCGAGATCCGTCAGCGGTTCGCCGCCGGGAAGGGCCTGAACCGCCTGCTCCAGGCCGGTCTGTTTCGGCTGGCCGACGAGGTCCGGGTGGACGGGGAGCCGTTGCGTACGGTGGCCGACGTCGATCTGGCGGCCGCGGGCGTACGCCGTGAGCAGACCCGCCGCCGACTGGGTGACGCCTGGTCGGAGTGGGTGGAACGGTTGCGGGTCCCGGAGCCGCCGGGCGGCTGGGGTGATCCGGAGGTGTGGGCCGGCACCCTTCTCGCCGAGGCGAACCAGTCCCTCGACTTCGATCTGAACCGCTGGCCGCCGCTGGCCCGGCGGATCGCCCCGTTGATGCCGCAGCGGGAGTTGACGGTGGACGCCGCCGGCCTGACCGTGGTCGCCGACGCGTGCGAGGCGGCGGCCGAGGTGTTCGGCCTGGAGCAGGCGCGGGCCGTGGAGCAGGCGGTCGCCGAGCGGGTGGCGGCCTGGCCGGAGCTGGCCGAGTCGTGGCGCACCCTGGAGGACTGGGACGCCGCGATCGGTGAGGTGCGCCGGCTGGTGCTGCTCCAGCCGGACGTGATGCGGTTCGACGCCGCCTTCCACCGGCTCGTGGCGGCCGCGCCGGAGTGGGCCGCGATGATCGCGGCCGGCGATCATCCGGTGCTCTCCGGTCAGGCGGTCCTGTCGGCGTGGGAGTGGCGGCGCGCCCAGACCTGGTTCGACGGGGTGGTCGGCGAGGTCGATCCGGCGGTGCTGGCCCGCCGGGTGGAGCGGGCCCGGTCCCGGATCCGCAGCCTGACCGCCGAGCTGGTGGTGGCGTCGGCGTGGCTGGAGGTGTCCCGGGCGCTGGACGACCGCCGCCGGGCCGCGCTGGCCGACTGGGCCACCGCGCTGCGCAAGATCGGCAAGGGCACCGGGCGGGGCGCCGCGGCCTGGCAGGCGCACGCGCAGCGGGCCATGGAGTCGGCCGTGTCGGCGGTGCCGGTCTGGGTCATGTCGGTGGACCGGGCGATCGAACAGTTCGCCGGTGGCGCCCGGTTCGACGTGGTGATCGTCGACGAGGCGTCCCAGGCGGATCTCTTCTCGCTGCCGGTGCTGACGCTCGCCGAGCGGGCCGTGGTGGTCGGCGACGACCAGCAGATCGGCCCGCAGCTGGGGTTCGTCGGCTCGGTCGCCGGCCTGATCCGGCGGCACCTGGACGGGGTGCCCTCGGCCGAGCACTTCGACCCCGAGTCCTCCCTGTACGACCACGCGGTCCGCCGTTCACCGGAGCGGATCCTGCTGACCGAGCACTTCCGCTGTGTCCCGCAGATCATCGAGTTCTCGTCGCGGCACTACTACGACGGCAGGATCCGGCCGTTGCGGGCGGACCGTCCGTCGCTGCCCCCGATCCAGACGGTGTTCTGCGAGAGCGGGGAACGCCGGCCGCTGGCCGGGTACGGCGACGTGAACCTGGAGGAGGCCACCGCGCTGGTCGACCGGGTCACCAAGATCGTGGCCGATCCGCGGTACGACGGCCGCACCCTCGGGGTGATCAGCCTGCTCTCCAGCAGCGGGCAGGCCGCCTACCTGCTGGAGCAGCTGCGCGAGGCGATCGGCGAGGACGAGATCCAGGCACGGCGGCTGCGGGTGGGTGACGCGTACACGTTCCAGGGCGACGAACGTGACGTGGTGCTGATCTCCACCGTGGTGTCGGAGCGGGACCCCAGGATCGCGGCGTTCACCAAGCGCGACTACCACCGGCGGATCAACGTGGCCGCCTCCCGGGCCCGGGACCAGCTCTGGATCTTCCACTCGGTGCGGCCCGGGGCACTGCTCGCCGACGACGCCCGGGGACGGCTCCTGTCGTACGCCGTCGATCTGCCCGCCGAGGCCGCGGCGGCCGATCCGGCCGTGCACTGCGAGACCGATTTCGAGAGGGACGTGCTCAAGCTTCTGGTGGGTCGCGGGTACCGGCCGATTCCGCAGTTCCGGATCGGGGACTACCGGATCGACTTCGTGCTGAACGCGCCGGACGGCCGGCGGCTGGCGATCGAGTGTGACGGCGACACCTACCGCGGGCCGGAGCAGTGGGAGAGCGACATGCGGCGGCAGTCCGTGCTGGAACGGGTGGGGAATTGCGTCTTCGTCCGCATCCGTGGCAGTGTCTTCGCGCGCGAGCCGGAGGTGGCGATCCGTCCGGTCTGGCAGCGGATCGGTGAGCTGGAGATCACCACGGTCGACGGCGACTGATCCGTCACGCACCGCGTGATCGCCGTCGCGCTGGGTGCATGTTCGAGCCTGGATTCAGGTAGGGAAATGCGGAAGGTTCTACAGCAAATACACGTAGTGACTGTCTGTCATGGAGTTGGCGAGGCTTTTTCGGTGGAATTGTAAGGGAACGAGGTCGTCCATTCGGTTGTTTCGTTGCTCTGGATGGGCGATAATTCCCTGCTCCTGGCCTTGCCTGCGGATACGTCAAAACTTTGACGCTTGCGTCCACTGTTACTACGGCCCGGTGACAGGTCGTAATAGGTGAGGGTCTTGGTGGCTGCGGGAACAGCCGTGCACAAGGGGGGAGGTGGCGGCATATGACGGTGCCCGAAGAACGGGAGCTCTGGACTCCCGCGCCGCCGCACACCCTGCCGGAGCCACGGCAGCCCGCCGACGACCGGGCCGCGTGGTTCACGTACACCGCCGCCGGTGACCAGATCGTCTGGTCCGCGGCGCTCTCCGCGATGGTCGGCCGCGCCCCCAACGAGACCGGGATGACCCGGCAGATCCTCGCCCGCCACGTCCACCGCGACGACCACGCCAAGGCTCTGGGCGCCATCACCGAAGCCTGGACCAGCCAGAACACCGTGCTCATCACGGTCCGGCTGATGCGTGCCGACGGCGGCTGGTTCGACGTCGACTGCACCCTCGAACCGATGGCCGGGCCGGACGGCACGGTGCGCGGCATCCGCGGCACGATCCGCGACGTCTCGGCCCGCGAGCGGGCCCGCCGCGAGTCGGCCCGCCTCACCCGGCGCGGCGAGACCGTCCAGGCCTCGCTCGTCGAGCCGGATCCGGCCACCGGCCTGCTCACCCGGGCGCGGTTCGCCGACGAGGTCGACCGCGCTCTGCGCGGAGCCGGGGGCGCGCTCCTGGTGCTCCGGGTCCAGGCCGGAGAAACCGACGGGGTACGACCGGAGCACAACGCCGATCTTCTGCACCGCACCGCCCGGCTGCTCGAGGACCAGGTCCGCCCGGAGCACCTGCTCGGACGGGTCGGCCCCAACGAGATCGCCGTGCTGTTCGCCCGGACCACCTGGCGGGCCGCCCGTGAGCAGGCCCGGGTGCTGATCGAGGCGCTGCGCGAGCAGGCGTGCGTCTGGGGTGGCCTGGTCCGGTTCGAGCAGGACGCCGAGGCCGGCAGCCACGGCCTGCTGATCGATGCCGAACAGGCCTGGCGGCAGTCCCGGGAGGCGGACCGCCCGCTGACCCTGGTGGCACACCCGGTCCCGGTCCGCGACCGGCAGGGCTCCTACCGCTCCCGGGTCGCCGACGCGCTCGGCACCGACCGGTTCACCCTCTACGCGCAGCCGATCCTGGAGTTGCAGACCAACCGGGTGACCCGGCACGAGCTGCTGCTACGGGTGATCGACGAGAGCGACGGCCCGCAGTCGCCGATCCAGGTGCTGGACGCCGCCGAGCGGCTCGACGCGGTCTTCGACATCGACCTCTGGGTGGTGGAGCGGGCCATGCGGCTCGCCGCCGAGCAGCCCGGCCTGTGCCTGCAGGTCAACCTGTCCGGCCGGTCGGTCGGCGATCCGCGGCTGACCAACGAGGTGGAGAAGCTGCTGGACCGCTACCGGGTGGATCCGGCGCAGCTCACCTTCGAGATCACCGAGACGGCGCTGATCGGCAACCTGAGCGAGGCCCGCCGGTTCGCCGACCGGGTCCGCGACCTGGGCTGCGGTCTGGCGCTGGACGACTTCGGCTCCGGCTACGCCTCGTTCCGCTACCTGCGGCTCTTCCCGATCGACCTGGTCAAGATCGACGGGGAGTACGTGGTCGACCTGGTCGACAACCCGCAGGATCAGGTGCTGGTCCGGGCGCTGGTGCAGGTCTGCCAGGCGTACGGCATCCACACCGTCGCCGAGTTCGTGCAGGACGAGGCCACCCTGCGGATGCTGCGGGAGCTCGGCGTGGACTACGTGCAGGGCTATCTCATCGGCCGTCCGGCGCCGGTTCAGCCGGGCCGATTGCGGAGGGCCTGACCCGGGTAACGTCCGGACATGGAGCACTTCACGATTGCCACTGTCGCTGAGCAGAGCCCCGATTTCCGCCGTGTGCTCTGGACCGGGAAGCACACCCAGCTCGTGATCATGACGGTCCCGCCGGGCGGCGAGATCGGCGAGGAGATCCACGAGGTGGACCAGATCCTGACCTTCGTGAGCGGGATCGGCAAGGCCGTCGTCGGCGGCCAGACCCGCAAGGTCGAGCAGGGGGACCTGGTGGTCGTGCCCGCCGGCAAGAAGCACAACTTCCTCAATGAGGGGCCGAACCCGCTGGTCCTCTACACGGTCTACGGCCCGCCGGAGCACGCCGACGGCGCGGTGCACAAGACCAAGGAGGAGGCCGACGCGGCCGAGGAGGCGGGCAAGGACGAGCCGCCCACCGAATAGAAGGACCCTTAGGCACACGGCGCCGGAACCGGCCGAGGCCCCCCAGCCAGCCGGTTCCGGCGCCGTGTCGGGGTGAAAGTCCCCGGACAGCGTACCCGGCCAGGTTCACGTAAGTCGATCGAATCCAGGGCTGATCCGTTACGCCATCTGTGGATCTCGGCTGTCCGGCCACTACCGCGGCCGTCGATCGCCACTAACCTGCCAGCATGGAAGAGCCTCGCTGGTTGACCGATGAGCAGCAGCAAGCCTGGCGGCAGGTGATCGAAGTGCTCATCCGGGTGCCGGCGGCGCTCGAAGCCCAGCTCCAGCGGGACGCCGGCCTGACCCACATGGGCTACCTCGTCCTGATGACCCTCTCCGAGCGGTCCGACCGCCGCCTGTCGATGAGCCGGCTGGCGAAACGGGCCAGCGCCTCGCTGTCCCGGCTCTCCCACGTGGTGGCCCGGCTGGAGGAGAAGGGCTGGGTCCGGCGGGAACGCGACGCCGCGGACGGCCGGGTCCAGATCGCCGTGCTCACCGAAGCCGGCTGGGAGAAGGTGGTGGAGACGGCGCCCGGGCACGCGGAGGCCGTACAGCAACTGATCTTCGACCGGATCACCCCGGCGCAGGCCCGCCAGCTCGCCAAGGTCGCCGAGGCGCTGCTGGAGACGCCACTGGAGGTTCGTTCCCGTCCCGTTTCCCGGTGAGATCTGCGAGGCTGTCCTGATCGGACCAGCCACCGGTGAAGGGTCGTGGACGAGCATGAGTCAGCGGGTGCGGGGCGTGATCGCCCGGGAGAAGGGCAAGCCGGTCGAGGTGGCCACCATCGTGGTGCCCGACCCAGGGCCGGGCGAGGCGGTGGTGCGCATCCAGGCCTGCGGGGTCTGCCACACCGACCTGCACTATCGCGAGGGCGGGATCAACGACGAGTTCCCGTTCCTCCTCGGCCACGAGGCGGCCGGGGTGGTCGAGGCGGTCGGCGCCGGGGTCACCGACGTGGCGCCGGGCGACTTCGTGGTGCTCAACTGGCGGGCCGTCTGCGGCAACTGCCGGGCCTGTCACAAGGGCAAGCCGTGGTATTGCTTCGCCACCCACAACGCGGCGCAGCGGATGACGCTGGAGGACGGCACCGAGCTCTCCCCGGCCCTGGGCATCGGCGCGTTCGTGGAGAAGACGCTGGTGCACGCCGGCCAGTGCACGAAGGTCGACCCGTCGGCCCGGGCCGCGGCGGTCGGCCTGCTCGGCTGCGGCGTGATGGCCGGCATCGGCGCGGCCATCAACACCGGCGGCGTCACCCGCGGCGACTCGGTCGCGGTCATCGGCTGCGGCGGGGTCGGCGACGGCGCGGTGGCCGGGGCGGCCCTGGCCGGAGCGACCACGATCATCGCGATCGACACCGACGACCGGAAACTGGAGTGGGCCCGCGGGTTCGGGGCCACCCACACGGTCAACGCGCGCGAGCACGACGTGGTGGAGAGGGTGCGCGAGCTGACCGGCGGGTTCGGCGCCGACGTGGTGGTCGAGGCGGTGGGCCGGCCGGAGACGTACCGGCAGGCCTTCTACGCCCGCGACCTGGCCGGGACCGTGGTGCTGGTCGGCGTGCCCACCCCGGAGATGACCATCGAGCTGCCGCTGCTCGACGTCTTCGGCCGGGGCGGCGCCCTCAAGTCCAGCTGGTACGGCGACTGCCTGCCCACCCGCGACTTCCCACTGCTCACCGAGCTCTACCGGCAGGGCCGGCTCGACCTGGACGCCTTCGTGACCGAGGAGATCGCGCTGGACGAGGTCGAGCAGGCCTTCGCGAAGATGCACACCGGCGACGTGCTCCGCTCGGTGGTGATCTTCTAGGCGGCCCGGGCGTAGGCCGGGGCGGACCGGTCGGCCAGCAGATCCAGGCAGAGGGCGGCGGTCCAGCTGAACGCGGACGTGCCGAGGCCACCGCCCTCCTCCGGATGGAAGTACTCGAAGTGGCCGTTGCGGTGCACCAACCGGACCAGGCGGCGGCGCAACTCCTCCGCCTCGTCCCGCCGGCCGTGCACCAGCAGACCCCGGCGCAGCAGCCAGTTCACGTTGATCCAGACCGGGCCGCGCGAGTAGCGGTGGGTGTCGAACTCACGCGCGGTGCGGTCGTGGCTGGGCGCCGGCAGCCCGAACCGTTCCGACCGCAGCTCGGCCAGGATCCCGTCGACCTGGTCCGGCTCTAGGTCCGGCAGCATCAGCGGCAGCAGACCGGAGACGCAGTGCGCCGGGCTGAGCCGCCCGGTCCGTACGTCACGTGCGTGGAAGGTGCGGGTCTCCGGGTTCCACAGCCGCCGCCCGATGGCCGCCGTGACGTCGCGCGCCCGCTCCCGGTGCCGGCGCGCCTCGGACGGGCGGCCCAGCACCCCGGCGATCTGCGCGAGAGCCAGTTCGGCGGTGGCCAGCACAGCGTTGAAGCCGGGACATTCGACGACGAAGGCGTGCCGTTCGGCGAGCCCGGTGTCGGAGTACTCCCCGGCCTGGTAATCCAGAACGAGACCGACGTACCGGGCATGATCCGTGTCGGTCGGGCGGTGAGCCGCGTCGGAGAGCGCGAGGTCCCGCCGGGGATGGCGGTCCAGCAGCCCGGGGTCCGCCGGCACGGCGGCCAGCGCCTCGTCCCAGGCCGGGCTGTCGTCCAGGCCGGACTCCCACGGATGCACGATCGACGCCAGCCCGCCGCCGCCCGCGTCCCGCCGGTCGCCGAGGTACTCCTGCTGCGCCACCAGCCGGGGATAGAGCCGGTCGAGTTCGATCCGGGCCTGCTGGACGGCGTCCGCGCCGTGCGCCGCGGCGTGCCGGTAGACCTCCCACGCGGCGAGCGCGTGCAGCGGCGGCTGGACCAGGCCGGTGCTGCTGCGGGCGGGCCGGCCGGCGTAGGCGGGCACGTTCCAGAACCGGGGCCCGGGGAAGTAGGCCTCCTCCGGAGTGTCCGGGTCGAAGGCGATGTGCGGCACCCGGCCGTCCGGCCACTGGGCCGCGAAGAGGCTGCGCAGATCCCGCCAGGCGCGCGGCTGGTTCACGTAGGCCAGCCCGATCGCCGTGAACGCGGTGTCCCAGCTCCACTGATGCGGGTAGAGCGTGCGCGACGGCACCGTGTGGTCACCCACCCAGTTGGCGTCGAGCACCCGGGCCGCGGAGGCCCACAGTTCCGCGCACACCTCCGGGATCACCGGCAGGGTCGGGGACAGGTCGGGATGCATCTGACGATCAACCTTCCGCTGGGCCGCCCGGTGAGACCCACTCATCGGCGGTCGGCGACCGGCCTGCAGGGAAATGGGCGCACGCATTCTGGCGGGGGCGACCCTTGTCGATCAAGCGTCGATCGTCCGCCACAGACGGCTGCGATGGCCGGGCAGATAGGGGGAGTCCAGGCGTTTCGCGACGATTCCCGGCAGGCCCTGATCGCGCGCCGCCTCGAGGGCGAACTCGCCGCCACCCGCGAAACAGGGCGGCGTCTGCCAGTGGTCACCGGCCAGGGACAGGCCCTCCAGCAGCTCACGGCGTTCGGCGTACCGGACCACCTCGATCGTCGCGTGCCCCTCCAGCCACAACAGGTCGTAGATCAGCAGGTGCGCGGGCGTGCGCTCGGCCGCCCGCCGCGCCGCCGCGGCGTCCTTCGGCGCCTCCCGGCGGGCGAGCAGCCCGGGATCGGGCCGGGCGCCGTCGAACGTGACGATCTCCCCGTCCAGCACGGCCTCGACCGGCGCGAGCGCCGGGCCCAACGGCCGAATCTCCGGAAACCACCAGGTCACATCGTCGCCGCCGGCATCGGTGAGGCGCACTCTTCCCCCGGAGACGTACGCGAGGACGCGCCGCCCGCCCCACGCCATCTCATAGCCCCAGTCCGGGTCGTCGGCGGGGAGCCCGGCGGCCGGGGTGGTCAGCATCGGTCGCAGCGCCTCGGGCATCGGCTCCCAGCCCGGCTCGGCGGGATCCATCCGGCGTACCATCCAGTCCCGGTCGCCGGTCCGGAAGAAGACGTAACGTCCGCTCGTGCGCTCCCCGTGGAAGGTGACGCCGATCTCGTCGTCACGCCACTTGTCGGCCTCGTAGGTGCCCCGATCGAAGATCGTCATCCGGCCGCCGCCGTACTGGCCGGCCGGGATCTCACCGGCGAAGTCCAGGTATTCCAACGGGTGGTCCTCGGTGTGCTTGGCCAGGTTGTTGCGGGCCCGGTCGCGGGGCAGACCGCGCGGCACGGCGAACGACACCAGCACGCCGTCCCGCTCCAGCCGGACGTCCCAGTGCAGGCTGCGGGCGTGGTGCTGCTGGATGACGAACCGGCGCCGGCCGCTCGGCCCGGGCCGGGAAGCGGGCACCGGCTCGGGAGTGCGCCGGGCGTCGCGCTTGCGGCGGTACTCGTCCAGGCGGTCCGTCATACCCGGATTCTCTGCCCCTACCCGGAGCGGATTACACCGGTGTAACTCGATCGGCGGGCGAGAATGTCGTACCCCGGTGGTTGGCTCTGGTCATGCACACCGCACTGCACCGCCTCCGCAGGCACCGCCGGGCCGTCGCCCTGGCCCGTGCGGGACGCGCGTTCGCCGTTCTGGCCGCAATGGACGGTCCAGACCGGACGGACAGTGCGGACTGTCCAAGTAGCTCGACTCTGCTTGGCGGGTGGCCGCCGCTGCCGTACAAATCGGACCAGACGCTGACCGAGGGTGTTCCCCGCGCCGGTCGCCGCCGGTAGTGTTCTGGCTCCGACGCGTATCCATCGACAAGAAGGCGCTGGTGCGATGACCTTGCGCATCCTCGTGGTGGGCGCCGGCATCGCCGGCCTGGCCGCAGCCCGTGGGCTGCGAGTCGCCGGCTTCCGTCCGGAGGTGGTGGAGGCCCTGCCCGCCACCGTCGTCCCGGGCGCCGGCATCTACCTTCCGGGCAACGCCTCCCGTGCGTTGCGCCTGCTCGGGCTCGACGTTCCGTTACGCCCGCTCGGTGATCTCATCTTCCGGCAGGTCTTCCTCGACCAGCGTGGCCGCCAGCTGTTCGAGATGGACGTCGCGGGCCTCTGGGCCGGGGTCGGCGAGTCCCGCGCGCTCTCCCGCGCCGACCTCCAGCAGGTCCTGCTCACCGGGGTCGGTGGCGAGGTGCGGTTCGAGACCGAGGTGCGCGATCTGCAGGTCGTCGACGGCGCCGCCAAGGTCGAGTTCGCCAGCGGCGGCATCTCGGAGTACGACCTGGTCGTCGGCGCCGACGGCCGGCGGTCGATGATCCGGGACCGGGTGGGCCTGGGCGGCCCGGCCGTGCCGACCGGCCAGATCGTCTACCGCGCCGTGGTCAGCGGCGGCCCACCGCTCACCGACTGGACGGCGGTGCTCGGCCGGCGGTCGCAGTTCGTGGCCATGCCGATGGGCGGGCGGCGGCTCTACTGCTACGCCGACGAGACCGCGCCGGACACCCCCAACCCGGAGGACCCCCGGGCTCGCCTGCGTGAGCTCTTCCAGGGGTACGCCGGCCCCGTCCCGGCCATCCTCGACAAGATCGAGAAGGTGCAGGTCGCCCGGACCGACGAGGTGGTCCTGCCGGCCTGGTCCAAGGGACCGGTCGTGCTGGTCGGCGACGCGGCGCACGCCACCGCGCCGACCCTGGCCCAGGGCGCCGCGATGTCCTTCGAGGACGGTTGGGTGCTCGGACAGGAGCTGCGGTCGGCCGGGGGCGACATCCCCAAGGCCCTCCGAGCGTACGAGGATCGTCGCCGCCCGCGCTGTGCCGAGGTGCGCGAGCGGACCCGCGAGCGGGACCGGACCCGGGACGTGCCACCCGCTCTGCGCGACCCGATGTTGCGCCGTCGCGGAGTCCGCATCTTCACCGATCACTGCCGGGCGCTGGTGGCGCCGGTCTGACCGGGCGGCGCGGCCGCCGTGCCCTTTGGTCACCCCGCTAAGGCCGAAAGTAGGTGGGGGACTATTCTGCCACCGGAGTACGCCCGATCATCGGGATATCCCGAGAGGGACGAACGAGACAACGGAGGCAATTCGTGACGACCGTTGCGCCGTCGCCGATCGCGACCCGACCATATCCGGTGCGGCGGCAGGTCAAGGGCTCGGCGTTTGCTCGGATCCTGCGCACGACGGACGCGAAGCAGATCGGGATCATGTACATGATCACGGCCTTCGTGTTCTTCCTGGTGGGTGGCCTGATGGCCCTTCTGATGCGAGCCGAACTCGCCCGGCCGGGCATGCAGGTGCTCTCGCCGGAGCAGTTCAACCAGCTCTTCACCATGCACGGCACGATCATGCTGCTGTTCTTCGCGACGCCGATCGTGTTCGCGTTCGGCAACTACGTCGTGCCCATCCAGATCGGCGCGCCGGACGTGTCGTTCCCGCGGCTGAACGCCTTCGCCTACTGGCTGTACCTGTTCGGCGGTCTGATCACCATCGGCGGGTTCCTCACGCCGGGTGGCGCCGCCGACTTCGGCTGGTTCGCGTACACGCCGCTGAGCAACTCGCTGCACTCGCCGGGTGTCGGCGGCAACATGTGGGTGGTCGGCCTGGCCATCTCGGGTCTGGGCACCATCCTCGGCTCGGTGAACCTGATCACCACCATCCTGACCCTGCGCGCCCCGGGCATGACCATGTTCCGGATGCCGATCATGACGTGGAACATGCTGGTCACCGCGCTCCTCGCGGTCATGGTGTTCCCGTTCCTGGCGGCCGCGCTCTTCGCCCTCGCCGCCGACCGCGTGCTCGGCGCCCACGTCTTCGACGTGGAGACCGGCGGGCCGATGCTCTGGCAGCACCTCTTCTGGTTCTTCGGCCACCCCGAGGTGTACATCATCGCGCTGCCGTTCTTCGGCATCATCACCGAAGTCATCCCGGTGTTCAGCCGCAAGCCGGTCTTCGGCTACAAGGGCCTCGTCTCGGCGACCCTGCTGATCGGCGCGCTGTCGATGTCGGTGTGGGCGCACCACATGTTCGCCACCGGCCAGGTGCTGCTGCCGTTCTTCTCGTTCCTGAGCTTCCTGATCGCGGTCCCGACCGGCATGAAGTTCTTCGTCTGGATCGGCACCATGTGGCGCGGCCAGATCAGCTTCGAATCGCCGATGCTCTTCGCGGTCGGCTTCATGGTGACGTTCCTCTTCGGTGGCCTGTCCGGCGTCCTGCTCGCCTCGCCGCCGATCGACTTCCACGTCTCCGACTCGTACTTCGTGATCGCCCACTTCCACTACGTGCTCTTCGGCACGATCGTGTTCGCCGTCTTCTCGGGCATCTATTTCTGGTTCCCGAAGATGTTCGGCCGGATGCTGGACGAGAAGCTCGCCCGGATCCACTTCTGGCTCACGATGATCGGCTTCCACGGCACGTTCCTGGTGCAGCACTGGCTCGGCACCCAGGGCATGCCCCGGCGGTACGCCGACTACCTGCCGGACGACGGGTTCACCTTCCTGAACACGTTCTCCACGATCGGCTCGTTCATCCTCGGCCTGTCGACCCTGCCGTTCATCTACAACGTGTGGAAGTCGTACAAGGTCGGCAAGCTCGTGACGGCCGACGACCCGTGGGGCCACGGCAACTCGCTCGAGTGGGCCACCAGCACCCCGCCGCCGCTGCGTAACTTCGACCGCATGCCGCGGATCCGCTCCGAGCGGCCCGCCTTCGACCTGAAGTTCCCGGAGCTGGCCGCCGGTCACTCCCTCGCCGGCCCGCCGGAGGGTGGCGCCCGGCCGCTCACCGCCGAGTCCGACGGTGGCGCGACCTACCAGGAAGACGTGAGCAGCAGCCGCGATCACTGATCGCCCGGCGTTCCCCGAACGGCCCGCACTCCCCGGAGTGCGGGCCGTTCGGCGTTTCTGCGGCGCTCGTCACAGCGCCCGCTGGGGCGCCGGCAACCCGTTGGATTTGTGTCGTACCCCCACGGCAGGATGGGCGGGGAGGTCAGGATCCGACATGTTGCTCACGCCTTACCGCGAAACACTCGCGCTGCCGAAGATCACGTCTCTGTTGATCGTCGCCACGCTGGCCCGCGTGCCGATCGCGGCCGGCACGGTCGTGCTCACCCTGCACGTCGTCCAGGGCCTCGGCATGAAATATGTGGCGGCCGGCCTGGTCGGTGCGGCGTCGACGATCGGCGGCTCGATCGGCGCGCCGGTGATCGGGCGGCTCATCGACCGCTGGGGCCTGCGGCCGCTCCTGCTCCTGACGACGGTCGCCGAGGTGGTCTTCTGGATCGTCGCGCCGACCCTGCCCTATGCGGCGCTGCTGCCGGTCGCCGCGGTCGGCGGATTCCTGGCCCTTCCCGCCTTCTCGGTGGCCCGGCAGGCGATCGCGGCGCTCAGCCCCGAGTCGCACCGCCTGCCCGCGTTCGCGCTCGACTCGATGACCACCGAACTGTCCTTCATGGCCGGTCCCGCGCTCGGCGTGCTGATCGTGACGACCGCCGGCTCGCATGCCGCGATGATCGCCCTGGCCGTCGGCATCCTGCTGGCCGGCGCCGGCCTGTGGCTGCTGAACCCACCGGTCCGGGCCGCCCACGAGGCCCCGGTGTCGAGCGGCGAGCGGCCACCACGGCGCAGCTGGCTCAAGCCCCGGTTCGTCGCCGTCCTGGCCGTCACGATGGCGGCCACCCTGGTGCTCTCCGGCACCGACGTGGCGGTGGTCGCCACGCTCCGGGCCTCCGGCGAGGTGGAGTGGGCGGGCCTGGTGCTCTCCCTGTGGGCCTTCTTCTCCCTGGTGGGCGGCTTCCTCTACGGCACCGTCCGGCGCGGCCTGCCCACCCTGGTGATCTTCGCCCCGATGGCCGTGCTGACCATCCCGGTCGGCCTCGGCGGCGACCACTGGTGGCTGCTGGCCCTCCTCCTGATCCCGGCGGGCGCCCTCTGCGCCCCGACCATCACGGCGAGCTCCGACGCCATCAGCCGGATGATCCCGGCCGCGGCACGCGGCGAGGCCATGGGCATGCACAACTCGGCCCTGACCGTCGGCGTCGCCCTCGGCGCCCCACTGGCCGGCCTGGCCATCGACCACCGCGGCCCGGCCTGGGGCTTCGCCGCCGTCGGCGCGGTCGGCGTCCTGGTCGCCCTCCTGGTCCTACCCGCCGAATTCCGCCGCCGCCCCTCCACCGACCCGATGTCGTCCGAGGCCCACCCGCCTTCCACCGACCCGATGTCGTCCGAGGCTCACTCGCCTTCCACCGACCCGGTGTGGTCCGAGGCCCACCCCTCTTCCACCGACCTGGTGTCGTTCGAGGCTTCCGGGGATCGCTCGCCTTGCGGGGACTTGGTGTCGTTCGAGGCTCCCGCGGATCGCCCGCCTTCCGCCGACCCGGTGTCGTCTGGGGTTTCCGGGGATCGCCCACCTGCCGCCGACCCGACGGGCTCGATGGCCCCCGCGGACCCCGCTTCCTCCTCCGGCTCCGCGCCAGTCTCCGGGTCCGTGCCTGTCCCCGGTGGCCTGTCAGCCGGGTCCGCGTAGCGAGTCGGAGTGGCCGTATTCAGGGCCACGTTTGTCTCCGATGGCCTGCCAGCCGGTTCTAGCCTCATCGTCGGGCCCCGGGCTGGAGGACCAGGGACCTTTGCGGTTCGGCTGAATGCTGCCCGCCTCCTGTACCCACCCGATCCCGCGTTTTCGGACGCTTTGCCACCGAAGACGGTGGTAAAGCGTCCAAGATCGTCGTCTTGACGGGTGCGGTGGCGCCGCCGCCTCCTGACCGCGAAACCGGTGGATGGGTCTGTCCAGAAAACGTACGGGCCCGTGTGGACATCTTTCGCGGTCCGAGGCGGCCTGCGTCCTGCGTTCCAGACAACGCGATCTTGAGCGTTTTGCCCCCGAGGGCGGTGGTGCATCGTTCAAGATCGCGCTCGCTTGGATTCCCTTCTGGCTCGCGCTTGAGTGGCTCGAGAAGGACTGCGCGATCTTGGGGGCTTTGCCACCGCGGGCGGTGGTGATTCGTCCAAGATTTGCGTCTGGCGTCTGGCATCTGGCGTTTGGCCGGTGCGGTGCGGTGCGGTGCGGTGCGGTGCGGTGCGGTGCGGTGCGGTGCGGTGCGGTGCGGTGCGGTGCGGTGCGGTGCGGTGCGGTGCGGTGCGG
The DNA here is from genome assembly GCF_017592555.1 of Actinoplanes flavus. GTDB lineage: Bacteria > Actinomycetota > Actinomycetes > Mycobacteriales > Micromonosporaceae > Actinoplanes > Actinoplanes flavus. The sequence goes on from NZ_JAGFNS010000012.1 coordinate 68,226, forward strand.
TGCGGTGCGGTTCGGGCTGCCGCCAGCAGTGTGGAGATCTTTCGCGGTCGGGGGAGCGGTGCGCGTCATGCGTTCCGCGCTGCGCGATCTTGGGCGTTTTGCCACCGAGAGCGGTGGTGGATCGTTCAAGATCGCGCTCACTCGGATCCCTTATGGCTCGCGCCTGAGTGGTTCGAGAAGGGCTGCGCGATCTTGGGTGCGTTGCCACCGGGGGCGGTGGTGAATCGTCCAAGATCGGCGCCTTGGCGGGTGCAGGTGGTGCGATCCGGGCTGCCGCCAGCGGTGTGAAGACCTTTTGCGGTCAGGGGGCGCCGCGCGTTTCGCGTGCCGCGTGGTCAGGGGGCGGCGTGCGTCCTGCGTACCGGGCTGCGCGATCTTGGACGTTTTGCCGCCGAGGGCGGTGGTGAATCGTTCAAGATCAACGCTTGATTGGGTCACCTTCTGGCTCGTGCTTGAGTGGCTTGAGAAGGGCTGCGCGATCTTGGGTGTGTTGCCACCGGGGGCGGTGGTGAATCGTCCAAGATTGGCGTTCGGCGCCTGACGCCTGACGCCTGCCGCCTGACGCCTGACGCCTGGCGCTTGACGCCTGGCGCTTGACGCCTGGCGCTTGGCGGGTGCGGGTGGCGCCTGGCAGGTGCGGGTGCGGGTGCGGGTGCGGTGGCGCGTGGCGGGTGCCGGTGCGGGGGTGGTGGTGGGGTGGGCGTTGTTGGGGTGGGCAACGGGGCTGTCAGGGTGGGGGGTGGTGGAGGGGCGCGTCAGGGGTGGGTGAATTCCTGGTGCATGACGTGCAGGCCGACCGGGCCGTGGGCCGGGTGCCGGAAGGACCGGGGGACGGTGCCGATGATCTGGAAGCCCTCCCGCTGGTACAGGGCGACGGCGGCCGTGTTGGTCTCGACGACGGCGTTGAACTGCATGCTCGCGAACCCCTGCCGGCGAGCCCAGTCGAGGGCGTACCGGCACAGTGCCGTCCCGGCTCCACGTCCGCGGGCGGCGGCCGCGACCATGAAGCTGGCGGTGGCCACGTGTGATCCCGGGCCGGGGCGGTTGGCGCCCATCTTGGCGGTGCCCACGACTCGGCCGTCGAGCAGGGCCACGACGGTCAGGCCCGGCGGTCGTTCCACCCACATGTCGCGGGACACCGTCTCGGTCATGGCCGGGTCGTAGGGGAACGTCTCCTCGGCCCGGATCACGTCCTGGATGATCGCCCACACGGCGGGCCAGTCGGCGCCGGTGAACGGCCGGATCTCAGGCGTCAACGACGGGCTCGCCGGTCATGGCGATCGAGGCGGCACGGAACTGTTCCAGGGCGGCGTCGGTGGTGCCGCGGGCCACGCCGGCGGTGAGTTCCAGCAGCACGGTGGTGGCGAAGCCTTCCGCCGCGGCGTCCAGCGCGGTCGCGCGTACGCAATGGTCTGTCGCTATGCCCACGACCTCGACCTCGGTGACTCCCCGGCCCCGCAGCCAGCCGGCGAGGGTTTCGCCGGCCTCGGTCGTGCCTTCGAAGCCGGAGTAGGCCGCCTGGTGGGCGCCCTTGTGGAAGATCGCCTCGATCCGGTCGGTGACCAGTTCGGGGTGGAACTCGGACCCGCTGGTGCCGACCACGCAGTGCGCCGGCCAGGTGTCCACGTAGTCGGGGTGCTCGCTGAAGTGCGCTCCCGGGTCGACGTGGTAGTCCTTGGTGGCGACCACGTGCTCCCAGCGGTCACCGGCCCGGTCGAGCACCAGCGAGATGCCTTTGGCGACCGCGGCGCCGCCGCCGACCGGGAGTGAGCCGCCCTCGCAGAAGTCGTTCTGCACGTCCACGATGATCAATGCGCGTGACATGGTGCCCCCTAGGCGGTGGGAACGATGACGACGGGGATCGCGGGGTCACCCGCGGAGAGTTTGAGGCCCTCCCACGGGATCGAGATCAGATTCTGCCGCAGGTGTTCGCGGGACTCCTGGAGGCTCGGTGTGTGGACTACTTCGCCGTCGGCGATCCAGGTGCGCTGGAGCAGCCGGTCGTTGGTCTGGTGGTCGGGCACGCCCTGGGAGAAGATGATCTCCTCGGTGGCGGTGCCGGTGGGCTTGTGCCGGCGGATCGCGATCTTGCGGCCGCCGACGGTCGCCTTGTTCTCCGAGCGCTTGACGACCGGGCGGCCCTCGACCTCGACGAGTTTGTAGACGAGGCCGGCGGTGGGCGCGCCGGAGCCGGTGACCACGGCGGTGCCGGCGCCGTACATGTCGACGGGTTCGGCGGCGAGGGTGGCGATCGAGTACTCGTCCATGTCGCCGGAGACGATGATCTTGGTTTCGGTGGCGCCGAGAGAGTCCAGCAGCTCCCGGGACTGCTGGGCCAGAACGGACAGGTCGCCCGAGTCGATGCGGATGGCCCGCAGGTCCGGCCCGCCGATCGCGATGGCGTTGCGGATGCCCTGGCTGATGTCGTACGTGTCGACCAGCAGCGTCGTGTTCTTGCCCAGGGCGGCCACCTGCGACCCGAACGCGGCCGGCTCGTCGTCGTGCAGCAGCGTGAACGCGTGCGCCGACGTGCCGGTGGTGGGTATGCCGTACGCCCGCCCGGCCGCGAGGTTGGACGTGGACGCGAACCCGGCCAGGTAGGCGGCCCGGGCGGCGGCGACCGCGGCCTGCTCGTGGGTGCGCCGGGACCCCATCTCGATGATCGGGCGCCCACGGGCGGCGGTGACCATGCGGGCGGCGGCGGCCGCGATGGCGCTGTCGTGGTTGAGCACCGAGAGGATGAGCGTCTCCAGCACCACGCATTCGGCGAAGGTGCCGGAAACGGTCAGGATCGGTGAGCCGGGGAAGAACAGCTCGCCCTCCGCGTACCCCTCGATCTCGCCGGTGAAGCGATAGTCCGAGAGCCATTTGGCGCAGGTCTCGTCGACGATCCCGGACGAGCGCAGGAACTCGACCTCGCCCGGGGTGAAGCGGAAGTCGCGGATCATCTCGATCAGGCGACCGGTGCCCGCGACCACGCCGTAGCGGCGTCCGGTGGGCAGGCGCCGGGCGAACACCTCGAAGACGCAGTGGCGGTCGGCGGTGCCGTCCCGCAGCGCGGCGCTGACCATGGTCAGCTCGTACTGATCGGTCATCAGGGCCGGCGTGATGGTGTCCACGGGCAACACCCTATTGCGCGTACGGCCGGAGCGTCGCCCGTGGGGCTCGACGCGACTGTTGACCTGCGGTTCGATGCTCCGGTTCACCGGTTCGCCGAATCCGGTGGCAACATGGGGGGCATGGCGTTGCCTCAGGTTGCTCCCGTCGAGACGCCGGAGATCGAGGAAGTACCGGCCGGGGACCGGCCGTGGGTGACCATCGTCTGGGACGACCCGGTCAACCTCATGTCATATGTGACCTGGGTCTTCCAGAAGCTCTTCGGATACAGCAAGGAAAAGGCCGAGAGGCTGATGATGGACGTGCACACGAAGGGCAAGGCGGTGGTCTCGACAGGTGCGCGTGAGCGCATGGAGATGGACGCCAACCAACTGCACGGATACGGTCTCTGGGCCACGGTCGACCGGAGTTGACCGTCCGGCGGTCCCGACAAGCGGGTGGGGAAGAAGATGTTCCGACGCAGCGGTGGCCAGTGTGTCGCCACGTTCGCGCACGATGAGGTGCGGGTCCTGCGGAAGGTGGCCGCTGAGGTGGTCGGCCTGCTGACCGACGGGATGGATCACACCGATCCGGTGGTGTCCCGCCTCTTCCCGGACATCTATCCCGACCGCCCGGAGGACTCCCAGGAGTTCCGCCTCTACACCGAGGGCGATCTCAAGACCAGCAAGATCGACCAGGCCGGCGCGATCCTCGCGGCCCTGCCCGACGAGGGCGAGGGCGAGGTCCGGCTGGACGGTGAGGCGGCCGAGGCCTGGCTGCGGGCGATCAACGACGCCCGGCTGGCCATGGGCACCCGGCTGGAGATCCAGGCCGATACCGACCTGGGTGAGGAGCTGGACAACGCGGTCCTGGAGGACCCGGGTTCGAGCCGGGTGTTCCAGCTGTCGGTCTACGCCTATCTCGGCTATCTCCAGGAGTCGCTGCTCAACGCGCTTCCTGAGATCCGGTAGGTGTGTGAACCGCCACGGTGGGGGCCGGGAAATCTCACGGTAATGTGAACGCGTGCTGACCATCGACCGAGCGATCATCGACGCGATCGTCGCCCACGCCCGCCGGGACCACCCGGACGAGGCCTGTGGCGTCGTGGCCGGAGCGATCGGCAGTGACGTGCCCCGCCGGCACATCCCGATGGACAATGCCGCGCGTTCGATGACGTTCTACGAGTTCGACTCGATGGAGCACCTGCGGGTGTGGCGCGAGATGGACGACCTCGACGAGGAGCCGGTGGTCATCTACCACTCGCACACCGCGACCGAGGCCTACCCCTCACGGACCGACATCTCGTTCGCCGGCGAGCCGAATGCGCATTATCTCCTGGTCTCCACCCGCGAGCCGGACTCCGAAGAGATCCGGTCGTTCCGTATCGTGGACGGTGTGGTGACCGAGGAAGAGGTCAACATCGTGGATGCGACGGTGAAGGCGTGATTTCCACAGCTGTGCAGTCGTACATGTTCGGGCAGAGCCCGGCATCGGTCTTCTACGAGTGTCGCTGCCGGTAAAGCGACCAGGTAAAAGCCCGTCACGTTCGACTTCTCTAGGAGATTCCAGCCATGGCTATCGAAGTTCGCGTCCCCACCATCCTGCGCAGCTACACCGGCGGCGCCAAGATCGTCGAGGGTGCCGGTGACACCCTCATCGAGCTCATCGACGACCTGGACGCCAAGCACAACGGCCTCAAGAGCCGGCTGATCACCGCCGAGGGCGGCCTGCACCGGTTCGTGAACATCTACGTCAACGACGAGGACGTCCGCTTCCTCGGCGCGCTCGACGCCAAGCTCAAGGACGGCGACTCGATCACCATCCTCCCGGCCGTGGCCGGTGGCGCGCTTGGCTTCGCCGCCGCCGCCGCCCTCATGGGCAAGTAACGGGAGCCCAGCGAAGATGGCTCGTTACGAGAGCCTGCTGGACGCGTGCGGGGGCACGCCGCTCGTCGGCCTGCCCCGCCTCTCACCGGCGGTGCCCGAGGGGGCGCCGCCGGTGCGGCTCTGGGCCAAGCTGGAGGACCGCAACCCGACCGGCAGCATCAAGGATCGCGCCGCCCTGTTCATGGTGCGGGCGGCCGAGGAGTCCGGGCATCTGCGCCCGGGTGACACCATCCTGGAGCCGACCAGCGGCAACACCGGCATCGCCCTGGCCATGGTGGCCAAGCTGCGGGGCTACCGGCTGGTCTGCGTGATGCCGGAGAACGTGTCGGCCGAGCGGACCCAGCTGCTGCGGATGTACGGCGCGGAGATCATCTTCTCGCCGGCGGCCGGGGGCTCCAACCAGGCCGTGGCGACCGCCAAGCAGATCGCCGCCGAGCACCCGGACTGGAAGATGCTGTTCCAGTACGGCAACCCGGCGAACGCCCGCGCCCACTACGAGACCACCGGTCCCGAGCTGCTGCACGACCTGCCCACGATCACGCACTTCGTGGCCGGGCTGGGCACCACCGGCACGCTGATGGGCACCGGCCGGTTCCTCAAGGAGAAGATCGAGGGCATCCAGATCATCGCCGCCGAGCCACGGTACGGCGAACTGGTCTACGGCCTGCGCAACATCGACGAGGGCTACGTCCCCGAGCTGTACGACGCCTCGGTGCTGACCCGGCGCTTCTCGGTCGGCACCCGGGACGCGGTCCTGCGTACCCGGCAGCTGATCGAGGTGGAGGGCATCTTCGCGGGCTTCTCCACCGGCGCGGTGCTGCACGCGGCGCTGGCTGTGGCGCACGAGGCGGTCCGTGCCGGCAATCGGGCCGACGTCGCCTTCGTGGTGCCCGACGCCGGCTGGAAGTACCTGTCGACCGGAGCGTACGGCGGCACGCTGAACGAGGCCGAGGAGGCTCTCGAGGGTCAGCTGTGGGCGTGAGCCCTCAGTAGGCCAGCGCCACCATCACGTCGGCCACCATCGGCGGGGCGGCGGCGAGCAGCAGGAACCAGGGCAGGATGCGCTGGTGGATGGCGAGGACGGCGGCCACCACCGGCGCCACGCTCAGCATGGTGAGCGCGGCCAGGGCGGGCAGATACCAGGCCGGCGCTCCACCGAAGACGGCGATCACGGCGTAGAGGCCGACGCCGACTCCGCAGATCCCGAGCACGGTGCCGTAGAGGGCGACCGCCAGCACCCGGCCGGCGCCGGGCGGCGGATCCTCCGGTGTGGGGAAGCGGAAGATCGCCGGTTCCTCCGGCAGCCGCTGCGGCGGCACCACGGCGTGGGTGGTACGGGCGTGCTTCAGAGCGGTCATGCCGCCTCCGTCCGACGACCTTCTTCGAGGTTCACCCAGAGCAACGCGGATAGATCACCGGACGTGACGGTGCAAAGGTGATGAGCTGGTCGAAGGTGCTGTGACGTGCGTTGTCGATTTAGCGACAAATCGATCAGTTGTTAACGCGAGACACTGGTCGGGGCGTACGCTTCGCACCGTGATTGACCGGTCGGTGGGGGCGTGGACGGCGATTCCGAAGCCGACCCAGTGTGAGCCAGAGGGACCCGGATGCGACTAACCGTTCTCGGTTGTGCCGGCAGTTTTCCCGGCCCCGAGTCGGCGTGTTCGGCCTATCTCGTGGAGGCCGACGGGTTCCGGCTTCTGATCGACTTCGGTTCCGGGGCGCTCTCCGCCCTCCAGCGGTACTCGGACATGCGTGGCATCGACGCCATCCTCCTCACCCACCTGCACTGCGATCACATGCTCGACGCGTGCACCTATGTGGTGGTCCGCCGCTACGACCCGGCCGGGCCGCTGCCGCCGGTGCCGGTCTACGCCCCGATGGGCGCCGCCGAGCGGATCGCCGCCGCCTACAGCACCGAGGGCGAGCCGGTCGACGACGTTTACACCTTTTACGGCCTCCAGCCGGGGACGTTCCCGATCGGGCCGCTGACGATCACCGTGGACCGGGTCAATCACCCCATCGAGACGTACGGCGTACGCGTCGAACACAACGGCCGGGTGCTGACCTACTCGGCGGACACCGCGCCGTGCGAGTCGCTGCTGCGCCTGGCGGCCGGCGCCGACCTGTTCCTCTGCGAGGCCAGCTATCAGGACGGTGTGGTCAATCCGCCCGACCTGCACCTGACCGGTGGAGAGGCGGGCGAGGCGGCCACCAAGGCGGATGTCGGAAAGCTGCTGTTGACCCATCTCGTCCCGGCGTGGGCCAGTGAGGCATCTATTGTGGAAGCGGCCACCGCCGCCTATGCGGGGCCGGTCGAAGTCGTCCGCCCAGGCGCCAGATACGATCTCTGAGCCGGACGGGGGGTAGGGACCGGGTAGTACGTGACCTTGGAGTTGTTGCATGCGTATCGTTCGCCTGGCCAACTTCGTCACGGTTCACACCGGTGGCCTGCGTACGGCACTGCGCCAGCTCGGCCGCGGCTACCAGGCCGCCGGTCACGAGGCGGTGCTCGTCATCCCCGGCCGCCGCTTCTCCGACAAGATGACCAAGCAGGGCCGCGTCATCACGCTGCCCAGCGCCCCGCTGCCCCGTACCGGCGGCTACCGGGTCCTGGCCGGCCGCCGTGAGCTGGTCAAACTGCTGGACAGCCTGGAGCCGGACCGGATCGAGGTCTCCGACCGCACCACTCTGCGCTGGACCGGCAACTGGGCCCGGCAGCGCGGCGTCCGGTCGATGATGGTGTCCCACGAGAGCCTGGCCGGCCTGCTCGGCGTCTGGGGCATGCCGAAACGCGACGCCCTCGCCGACCGGTTCAACCGGCGCACCGCCGAGGCCTTCGACACGATCGTCTGCACCACCTCGTTCGCCGCCGCCGAGTTCCGCCGGCTGGACGTGCCGAACCTGGTGGAGGTGCCGCTCGGAGTCGACCTCAAACTGTTCCACCCGAGCAAGATGGACGTCGCGGTGCGGTCCCGCTACGCCCGACCCGATGAGCTGCTGATGGTCTACTGCAGCCGGCTGTCCGCCGCGAAACGCCCCGAGCTGGCCGTCGACACGGTGGCCTCGCTGCGCAACGGCAAGGTGCCGGCGGTGCTGGTGATGGCCGGCGACGGGACCCGGCGGACCGCCCTGGCGTACCGGGCGGCCCGGCTGCCGGTCCGCTTCGCCGGGCACATCTCCGACCGCTCGGCCGTGGCCGCTCTGCTGGCCAGCGCCGACGTGGCGCTCTCGCCCGGTCCGGTGGAGACGTTCGGCCTGGCGGCGCTGGAGGCGATGGCCTGCGGCACGCCGGTGGTGGTGAACGAGCAGAGTGCCCTTCCCGAGGTGGTCGGCGGCGGCGGGATCGCGGCGGCCGGCACCGCCGAGGCGTTCTCCGACGCGGTCAGCCGGCTCATGGAACGACCCCGGGTGGAGCGCCGGGGCGCCGCCCGTGAACAGGCCGAACAGTACGGCTGGCCGAAGGCGGTCGCCGGGTTCCTCCAGGCGCACGAGGCGGTGCCCGAGCCGGCGACCGCGCCCGCGCTGATCCGTCCCGCGGTGCCGTCCCGGCCGTACCTCCCGTCGCCGCGGCGCACCGCACCCGCCCGGGAGGCCGGGGCGGACGAAGCCGGTGCGGCCCGCTACGCATAGGGTTGGGGGCATGGCGCGACCCGACGGCCGAGCGGCCGACCAGCTGCGGCCGGTGACCCTGTCCCGGCGATGGAGCATCCACCCCGAAGGTTCGGTGCTGGTGGAGTTCGGCAACACCCGGGTGCTGTGCACCGCGAGCGTCACCGAGGGGGTGCCGCGCTGGCGCAAGGGCTCCGGGCTCGGCTGGGTGACCGCGGAGTACGCGATGTTGCCCCGGGCCACGAACACCCGCGGCGACCGGGAGAGCGTCAAGGGCAAGGTCGGCGGGCGTACCCAGGAGATCTCCCGCCTGATCGGCCGCAGCCTGCGCGCCTGCATCGACCTGAAGGCGCTGGGGGAGAACTCGATCGTTCTCGACTGCGACGTGCTCCAGGCCGACGGCGGCACCCGGACAGCGGCGATCACCGGGGCCTATGTGGCGTTGCACGACGCCGTCACCTGGCTGGCCGAGCGCAAGGCGCTGGCCGGGAAGATCGAGAAGGTGCTGCACACCTCCATCCAGGCGGTCAGCGTCGGCATCATCGACGGCGAGGCCCGGCTGGATCTGATGTACGACGAGGACGTGACCGCCGAGGTCGACATGAACGTGGTCTGCACCGGCGCGGGCGACTTCGTCGAGGTGCAGGGGACGGGGGAGAACGGCGTGTTCCGCAGGGCCCAGTTGGACGCGATGCTCGACCTCGGCGTGCTCGGGTGCGCCGAACTGGCCGCCGCGCAGCAGAAGGCGCTCGCCGCGTGAGCGCCCGGCTGCTGCTCGCCACCGCCAACAAGAAGAAGCTCGTCGAGTTGCAGCGCATCCTCGACGCGGCGCTCGGCGTGGCGCAGATCGAGCTGGTCGGCCTCGGTGACTTCCCGAACTACCCGGACGTGCCGGAGACCGGCCTGACGTTCGGGGAGAACGCGCTGATCAAGGCCCGGGAGGGCGCGAAGCGTACCGGCCTCGCGACCGTCGCCGACGACTCCGGCCTGGCGGTGAACGCGCTCAACGGCATGCCCGGCGTGTTCAGCGCCCGCTGGTCCGGCGGGCACGGCGACGACCAGGCCAACCTGGACCTGGTGCTGGCCCAGGTCAGCGACCTGCCGGACGAGCACCGGGGCGCCGCGTTCGTGTGCGCCGCCGCTCTGGTCCTGCCGAACGGGCGCGAGCACCTGGTCGAGGGCCGCCAGACCGGCCGGCTGCTGCGGTCCGGCCGCGGCGACGGCGGTTTCGGCTACGACCCGATCTTCGTGGGCGACGGCCAGGACCGGACCAACGCCGAGCTCAGCGCGAGCGAGAAGGACGCCATCAGCCACCGCGGGAAGGCCTTCCGCGAGCTGTCCAAGGTGATCGCCAAGGAACTGCCCCGCTAGCTACTCGCGGACCATGGTCAGGAGCCGGTCCAGGACGCGTTCCTCCCGGCCCAGACCGTCGTGGGCGTACTCGTTGGTGATCCACGGTCGCAGGTTCCCGATCGCGGCCGCGGTGGCCAGCGACATGTCCCGGTCCACGTACATGTCGTCGTGGTAGATCGCGGCCGCCACCGGGACCTCGTTGGCGGCCAGCCGCTCCGGGTCGTAGAGGGCCGGCCAGTCGGCCTTCTCGGCGATCCGGTTCGCCGGCCCGGCGAGCGGCGCCAGGGCCGGATCCTCGGTGAAGTGCCAGGGATAGATCATCTCCCCGGTGAACCGCACCGGGGTGTCCCGGTCCAGGTCGAACGCCGCGAACTCGGCCCGCACCCGGTGCGCCGCCCACCCGGTCGCCGCGCCCTGACCGTAGATCGCCTCGTGCAGTACGGCGTAGAGCGGGTCCTCGGCGAAGGACACCACGGCGTCGACCCGGCGCAGGAACACCTCGGACAGGTCGGGCCCGGCGAACGCCTCCTCCAGCAGGTGGTGCAGCTGGTCGAAACGGGCCGCCGAACCCAGGCCGATGCCGAGCGTCTGGAACCGGTGCGGGGTGAGCCGGTCCCCGCCCGGCAGCCGCGCGTCCTGGTCCCGCAGCGCGTCCACCACCCGGCGGGCGATCGCCTCGTCCTCCGGATAGCGGGCGAAGTAGCGCTCGTTGCGCGCCAGCACCCGCGGGTAGGCGGCCCGGTACACGTCCTCCGCGGTCGCGGTCAGCCCCGGCAACCCACCCGTGATGACCACCTCGCGCAGCCCCTCCGGCGCGAAACTGAGGTAGGTGACGGCACAGAACCCGCCGAAGCTCTGCCCCAGCACACTCCACGGCCGGTCGCCGGCCAGATGCCGCCGGAGCAGTTCGGCGTCGGCGACGATGGCATCCGCCCGGAACCGGGCGAGGTGGGCGGCCGGGTCGGCGATCCGCGCCAGCGTCTGCCGGGTGAGCGGCGTGCTGCGCCCGGTGCCACGCTGGTCGAGCAGGACCACCCGGTAGTCGCGGGCCGCCCGGCGCAGCCACACCGGCAGCTCCCGGGGCGCCCGGTGTCCCGGCCCACCCTGGAGGAAGAGCAGGAACGGCCGGCCTTCGGCCGCCGGATCGGCCTCCCGCACCTCGCGCGCGAAGATCTCGATGCGCGGTCCGTCCGGGTCCCCATGAATCAGGGGTACGGCCAGCGTGTGCTCGGCGAAGACCAGCCCCGAATGACGATGGATCACTCCCCGATCCTGCCGTATCCGCGGCCCTCATCAGCGACAGGTGGCCGATCATCTCGTCGCGAAACGAAAGGCCGTTCCTCGCGAATCGAAAGAGCAAGGTCCCGCAAATTGAAAGGTTCAGGCTCGCGAAGCGAAAGTTGAGGAGCGTAAGGTGGGCGTTGTGAGCGCTCCTGACCTGCTGCCACGCCATGCCGAGCGACTCATCAGCGCCGCCCTGCAGGACACCCGTGTCGTTCTCGTCAGCGGCGCTCGGCAGTCCGGCAAGAGCACACTCGTACGCCTGCTGGCCGGTGACCGTGCGGCGGAACGCCGTGATCTCGACCGTGAGCAGGACCGGGCCGCTGCCCTGGCCGATCCGAGTGGATTCGTCGCCTTCGACGAGCTGATGGTGATCGACGAGATCCAGCGGGTCCCGGAATTGCTACTGGCGATCAAGGTTTCGGTGGATGAGGACCCGCGTCCGGGCCGATTCCTCTTGACCGGCTCGTCCAGCTTGTTCGGCCTGCGAAGCGCGCCGGACGCCCTGCCGGGCCGGATGGAGACCGTGGAGTTGTGGCCGTTCTCGCAAGGCGAGATCGACGGCATGCCGGACCGTTTCATCGACACGGTCTTCCGGCGCGGCCCCGAGATCCGTCACGAGTCGACGGTGAGCCGTGCTGACTATGCGAGCCGCATCGTCCGGGGCGGTCTTCCGGAGGCGGTCGCCCGGACGGATGTGCGCCGCCGTGGCCGATTCCTGGACAGCTATGTCCAGGCGTTGATCGACCGGGACGTGCGGGAGCTGGCGAGGATCGAGCAGGCGCCGCAACTCCGTACGCTGATTCGTCTCCTGGCGGCCCGGTCGGCCTCCCTCATCGTGCCCGGAGCGCTGGAGTCCGGCCTCGGGTTGAGTCGCCCCACCATCGCCCGCTACATGCAGCTGCTGGAAGAGGTCCACCTCATCAAGCGCATTCCCGGCTGGTCACGCAACCTCGGCAGCCGGGTCACGCATGCGCCGAAGCTGGTCTTCGTCGACTCCGGCATCGCCGCCCAGCAACTCGCGGTCGACCCGCACGCCCTGCTGCGCCCAGGGCAGCCGTTCGGGCCCCTGCTGGAGGGATTCGTCGTCTCCGAACTCGCCCGCCAGAGCACATGGTCCGACGAGCTGGTCGATCTGTACCACTACCGCGACCAGAACAAGGTGGAGGTCGACGTCATCCTGGAGAACCGGCAGCGGCAGGTGGTCGCCATCGAGGTCAAAGCCGCGTCCACGGTTCGCTCCGACGACTTCACCGGGTTGCGCAAGATCGCCGGCCGGCTCGGTGACGACCTGATCGCCGGGATCGTCCTCTACACCGGGACCAGCACGCTGCCGTTCGGTGATCGGATGCGCGCGGTCCCGGTGAGTGCCCTCTGGGAGGTCAGCTGAGCGGGCCGACCGCCGTCTCGATCGCGGTGCGCAGGGCCGGGCCGGCGACCACGGCGCGGGCCTGTTCCAGGACCGGGGCCAGGAAGAGGTCCGGGCCCGGGGCCCCGGCGAACGGCTCGACGGCGGCCAGCGCCGCCCGCCCGGCCGGGGAGGCGGTGAGCGGGGCGCGCAGTTGCAGGCCACGGACGGCGGAGAGCAGTTCCACGGCGAGCAGGCTGGTCAGGTTGTCCAGGACGGTCCGCAGCTTCTTGGCCGCCGCCCAGCCCATCGACACGTGGTCCTCCTGCATGCCGCTGGTCGGCAGCGAGTCCACCGAGGCCGGCGACGCGAGCCGGCGGTTCTCGGCGACGATCCCGGCCGCCGTGTACTGGGCGATCATCAGGCCCGAGTTGACGCCCGCGTCCGGTGACAGGAACGGCGGCAGGTCGCGGGAGCGGGTCACGTCGAGCAGCCGGTCCACCCGGCGTTCGGCGATCGCGCCCACCTCGGCGGCCGCGATGGCCAGGAAGTCGGCGGCGAACCCGAGCGGCGCCCCGTGGAAGTTGCCGGTCGACTCGACCCGCCCGTCCGGCAGCACCACCGGGTTGTCCACCACCGACACCAGCTCGCGGGAGCTGATCAGCAGCGCGAAGTCGAGGGTGTCGCGGGCCGCGCCGGCCACCTGCGGGGCGCACCGCATCGAGTAGGCGTCCTGCACGGCGTGCGCGAGGTCGTCGCGGTGCGAGTCCATGATCGCCGAGCCCTGGAGCAGCCGGTGGATGTTCGCGGCCGACGCCGCCTGCCCCGGATGCGGCCGGATCTCGTGCAGTTCGGGAAGGAACGGCCGGTCCGAGCCGAGCATCGCCTCGATGGCGAGCGCGCCCGTCACGTCGGCCATGGTGAACAGGTGCCGGGCGTCGGTGATCGCCAGCAGCAGCATGCCGAGCATGCCGTCGGTGCCGTTGATCAGCGCGAGGCCCTCCTTCGCGGCCAGGTCGAGCGGCCGCAGCCCGGCGGCGCGCAGCGCCTCCGCCCCGGCGATCCGGGAGCCGTCCTTGCCGACCACCCAGCCTTCGCCGAGCAGCACCAGCGCGCAGTGCGCGAGTGGCGCCAGGTCACCGGAGGCGCCGAGCGAGCCGTGCTCCGGCACCCACGGCGTGATGTCGTGGTTGAGCAGGTCCACCAGGCCCTGGGCGAGCACCGGGCGCACCCCGGAACGGCCCAGCGCCAGCGACCGGACCCGCAGCAGCATCATGGCCCGCACCACCTCGCGGGGCATCGGCGCGCCGATCCCGGCGGCGTGCGAACGGATCAGCGCGTGCTGGAGCTCGGCCCGCCGGGACGGGTCGATCGACGTGCTGGCGAGCGCGCCGAATCCGGTGGACACGCCGTAGACGGGCCGCCCGGACGCCTCGATGCCGTCGACGATGGCCCGGCTCGCGGCCATCGCCTCGACGGCGGCGGGAGAGATCTCGACGTGCGCGTCGGTGCGGGCCACGGCGACGACGTCGGCGGCGGACACACCGGTGGACTGAACGGTGACGATCATTGCGGCACTCCGTGGTGCAGAACGGTTCGGATCAGGGGGACACCCGGCCGGTAGGCCAGGTGCAGGTGCGAGGGCGCGTCCAGGACGATGAGGTCGGCTCGGGCGCCGATCGAGACGCGGCCCAGGTCGGTGCGGCGCAGGGCGGTCGCGCCACCCACGGTCGCCGCCGCGACCGCTTCGCTCGGTGTCAACCGCATCTCCCGTACGGCGAGAGCGATGCAGAACGGCATCGACGACGTGTACGACGACCCCGGATTGCAGTCGGTGGCCAGCGCGACGGTGACGCCCGCGTCCAGCAGCCGCCGCCCGTCCGGGTAGGGCGACCGGGTGGAGAACTCGGCGCCCGGCAGCAGCGTGGCCACCGTGTCCGAGGAGGCGAGCGCGTCCACGTCTGCGTCGTCCAGGTGGGTGCAGTGGTCGGCGCTGGCCGCCCCCAGCTCCACGGCCAGCCGCACGCCCGGCCCGGGGCCCAGCTGGTTGGCGTGCAGCCGCAGGCCCAGCCCGTGCTTCGCGCCGGCCACCAGGACGGCGCGGGCCTGATCGGCGTCGAAGGCGCCACGTTCACAGAACACGTCGACCCATCTCGCGTACGGCGCGACAGCCTCCACCATCTCCCCGCACACCAGGTCCACATAGTCGCCCGGGCGGCCCGCGTACTCGGCCGGCACCACGTGCGCCCCGAGGAACGTGGTCTCCTCGACGATCTCGGCGGCCACCCGCAGGGACCGCTGCTCGTCGGCGACGCTCAGGCCGTACCCCGATTTGATCTCGATCGTGGTGGTGCCCTGCCGCAGCGCCTCGCCCACCAGGCGGCGCGCGTTGCGGCGCAGCTCGTCGTCGGACGCGGCGCGGGTGGCGGCGACCGTGGTCCGGATGCCGCCGCCGGTGTAGGCCTCCCCGGCCATCCGCGCCCCGAACTCGGCCGCCCGGTCGCCCGCGAAGACCAGGTGCGCGTGGCTGTCCACGAAGCCGGGCAGCACGGCGGCGCCGTCCGCGTCCAGGACCGAGTCGGCGGCCGGAGCCGACGACATCGGCCCGATCCAGGCGATCCGGTCGTCCTCCACCACGACCGCGACGTCGTGCACGATCCCCAGCCCGGGGTCGTTGGTGAACAGCTCACCGATATTGGCGACGAGAAGACTCATAGCAAAACCTTCGCCAGTTCGCGCGGCACGTCGACCAGGGTGTGCCGGCCTTCGGAGACGATCCGCCGCCCACCGGAGATCACGTGGGTGACGTCGGCCGCGGTGGCCGCGAAGATCACCTGATCGGGCCGGGCGCCCACGGTCCGGACACTGTCCAGGCGCACCGCGACCAGGTCGGCGCGCTGACCGGGCCCGATCGTCCCGGCGTCGTCCCAGCCCAGGGCCGCGTGCCGGGCCGCCGCCGCGACCAGGTCGGCGGCCGGGAAGTGGCCGCGGCTCTCGGTGGCCAGCCGCTCGTCCATCTCCAGCCCGCGGATCTCCTCGAACGGGTCGATCACCGCGTTGCTGTCGCTGCCCAGGCTCAACGGCACGCCCGCGTCGGCGAGCCGCCGGGCCGGGCCGATGCCGTCGGCCAGGTCACGTTCGGTGGTGGGGCACAGGCACACCCCGGCGCCGCTGCCGCCGAGCAGCTTCACGTCACCGTCGGTCAGGTGGGTGGCGTGCACCGCCGTGGTTCCCGGCCCGAGGACGCCGTGCCGGTCCAGCAGCTCGGTCGGCGTGCAGCCGTGCACCGCCCGGCACTGCTCGTTCTCGGCCCGCTGCTCGGAGAGGTGCACGTGCAGGGGTGCCCGCCCGGCCAGTACGGCCAGCTGCTCGGCGGGCACCGCCCGTACCGAATGCAGGGCCGCCCCGATCCGGGCGTGCGGCCCGGCGGTCAGCGCGCCCACCCGCTCGGCCCAGCGTTCCGCGTCGCCGTCACCGAACCGTTTCTGCACCCCCTCCAGCGGCGCCCCGTCGACCCGCGACGTCAGGTAGAGCGTGTCCAGCAGGGTGATCCGGATCCCGGCCTCGTCGGCGGCCCGCATCAGCGCCGCGCCCATCGCGTTCGGGTCGTCGTAGCGAGCCCCGCCGGGCGCGTGATGCAGGTAGTGGAACTCGCCCACGCAGGTGATCCCGGCCAGCGCCATCTCGGCGTAGACGGCCCGCGCCAGCGCCAGGTAGCCGTCCGGGTCGAGGGCGCCGGCGACCGCGTACATCTGCTCCCGCCACGTCCAGAAGCTGCCCGCGCCGGTGTGCGTACGCCCGCGCAGCACCCGGTGGAAGGCGTGCGAGTGGGCGTTGGCCAGGCCGGGCAGCACCAGACCGGGCAGACGTTCGCCCACGGCCGGGGCGCCCGGGACGACCGCGGTGAACCGGCCGTCCGCCACCTCGATCCGGACGTCCTCGGCCACCCGGTCACCCAGCCAGGCGTACCGGGCGTGATAGACGCTCATGTCAGCGCCTCCAGCACCCGGGCCAGCGCCTCGACGCCCGCCTCGCAGTCGGCGTCGGAGGCGTGCTCGGCGGGGGAGTGCGACACCCCGGTCGGGTTGCGGACGAACAGCATGGCGGTCGGCACGTGCGCGGACAGCACCCCGGCGTCGTGGCCGGCACCGGTCGGCAGGATCGGCGCGCCGCCCAGCAGCTCACTCAACCGCACGGCCAGCGCGTTGTCGAAGGCCACCTCCCCGGTCACCGACTCGGCGGTCACCTCGACCTCGGTGCCGTCCCGGCTGGCCCGCTCGGTCGCCTCCCGCACCACCGACCCGACCAGCCGATCGAGGGTGCCGGTGTCCGCGGCCCGGGCGTCCAGCCAGCCCCGCACCAGCGACGGGATGGCGTTCGTGGCGTTCGGCTCGACCTGCACCCGGCCCATCGTGGCGTGCGCGCCGGCCAGCCGGGCCTCCCGGTCGGCGACCAGCACGGTGAAGGCGAACGTCTGCATCGGATCACGCCGGTCGCTCATCAGCGTCGTGCCGGCATGGTCGCCGACGCCGCTGAAATCCATCCGCCAGCGGCCGTGCGGCCAGATGGCGCTGGCCACCCCGACCGGGACGGTCAGCGCCCGCCCCTGCTCGATGTGCAGCTCCACCACCGCCGACAGGTTCCGCACGCGCGGATCGGCGCCGGCCGGCTGCCGCCCGAGCGCCTCCGCGAAGGTGACCCCGTCGCGATCGGTCAGCGCGGCGGCCTTCTCCGGCGCGATCGCGCCGGTCAGCAGACGAGACCCCAGACACGGTACGCCGAAGCGCCCACCCTCCTCCTCGGCGAACGCCGCGACCACCACCTTCCGGTCCCGCGGGAGCTCGTCGACGGCGAGGAAGGCGCTCACGATCCCGAGCGGCCCGTCGTAGCCACCGCCGTGCGGCACGGAGTCGAAATGGGAACCGGTCAGCACGGTCCCCGGCGCCCACGGCTCGGCCCGCCACGCGAAGAGGTTCCCGTTGCCGTCCTCGGTGACCGTCATGTCCCGCTGGGCGGCCTGCCCGCGGAACCAGTCGCGCAGGGTCAGCTCGGGTGCGGTCAGCGCGTACCTCAGATAGCCGCCGCCGGCCGCCCGCCCGACCGGCGCGATCTCCGCCCAGACCTTGGCGAACTCGCTCATGACCGCATCGGGATCCGCACGTCGTCCGCGCATCCGGACTCGTAGCCGGCGTCGACGTGCCGCAGCACCCCCATCGCCGGGTCGTTGGTCAGCACCCGCTCGATCTTCTGCCCGGCCAGCGCCGTCCCGTCGGCCACGCACACCTGCCCGGCGTGGATGCTGCGCCCGATGCCCACCCCGCCACCGTGGTGGATCGACACCCAGCTCGCCCCGGACGCCGTGTTGACCAGCGCGTTCAGCAGCGGCCAGTCGGCGATCGCATCGGAGCCGTCGAGCATCGCCTCGGTCTCCCTATACGGCGACGCCACCGACCCGGAGTCCAGATGGTCCCGCCCGATCACGATCGGCGCGCTGACCTCCCCACGCGCCACCATGTCGTTGAACCGCATGCCCGCCCGGTCGCGTTCGCCGTACCCGAGCCAGCAGATCCGCGCCGGCAGCCCCTGGAAGGCGACCCGTTCCCCGGCCATCCGGATCCACCGCGCGAGCGGCTCGTTCTCCGGGAACAGGTCCAGGACGGCGCGGTCGGTGGCGGCGATGTCGGCCGGGTCCCCGGACAGCGCGGCCCACCGGAACGGCCCCTTGCCCTCGGCGAACAGCGGCCGGATGTACGCCGGAACGAACCCGGGGAAGTCGAAGGCCCGCTCGTACCCGGCCAGTTTCGCCTCGCCGCGGATCGAGTTGCCGTAGTCGAACACCTCGGCCCCCGCGTCCTGGAACCCGACCATGGCCTCGACGTGCTTGGCCATGCTGTCCCGGGAGCGGTCGGTGAACTCGTCCGGCTTCGTCCGCGCGTACTCGGCCATGTCGTCCAGCTCGACGCCGAGCGGCAGATAGCTGAGCGGATCGTGGGCGCTGGTCTGGTCGGTGACGATGTCGATCGCGACGCCGTTGCGCAACAGCGTCGGGAAGACCTCGGCCGCGTTGCCGACCACGCCGACCGACAGCGCCTTGCGGTCCGCCTTCGCCTGGAGCGCGATCGACACCGCCTCGTCCAGACTTCCGGCGATGACATCCAGGTAGCGGGTGTCGACCCGCCGCTGCAGACGGGTGCGGTCCACGTCGACGATCAGGCAGACACCGCCGTTCATCGTCACGGCCAGCGGCTGCGCGCCGCCCATGCCGCCGCAGCCGCCGGTCAGCGTCAACGTCCCGGCCAGATCACCGGCGAACCTCTTCGCGGCCACCGCGGCGAACGTCTCGTACGTGCCCTGGAGGATGCCCTGCGTCCCGATGTAGATCCACGAACCGGCGGTCATCTGCCCGTACATGGTCAGGCCCAGCTGCTCCAGGCGCCGGAACTCCGGCCAGGTCGCCCAGTCGCCGACCAGGTTCGAGTTCGCGATCAGCACCCGCGGCGCCCACTCGTGGGTGCGCAGCACACCGACCGGCTTACCGGACTGCACCAGCAGCGTCTCGTCGCCGCGCAGCGTGTCCAGCTCCCGCACGATCGCGTGGAACGACGGCCAGTCCCGCGCGGCCCGGCCGGTGCCCCCGTAGACCACGAGATCCTGTGGCCGTTCGGCCACCTCCGGGTCCAGGTTGTTCATCAACATGCGCTTGGCGGCCTCTTGCGGCCAACCCATGGCGGTGTACGCCGTACCGCGCGGCGCCCGGATCTCGGACATCGAAGTCTCCTCCCTCAGGCCAGGAAAACGTGCCGGCGAGCGGCTGTCGCCTCGAACTCCTCGAGACGGCGCTGCACCGGCTCGGGGGCCGCGTCACACATCGCCTGCAACAGCACCATGGCCATCGCCATCGGGCCGGTGTGCAGGTCGAAGACGAGTTGCGTGCCCACCGCGGCGGGCAGTACGACGTCGGCGTGCTCGGCCACCGGGCTGATCGCCGAGTCGGTGATCGCGACCACCGCGAGGCCGGCCGCCCTCGCCTCGCGGACGGCCTCCACCGACTCGCGCGGATAGCGGGGAAGCACCATGGCCAGCATGGCACCGGCGCCGTCCGCGCGGGCCTGATCCAGCCGGTCCAGCAGGCTCGTCCCGCCCTCGTCCAGCACCCGCACGCCGGGGAACACCTTCGCCGCGAAGTACCCGAAATACGCCGCCAGCGGCGCCGCGGCCCGCAGGCCCAGCACCGGAAGCGGGCGGCTGCCGATCAGCAGGGCGGCCGCACGGCGGACCTCGTCGAGGTCGTGCAACTGCTCGCCGAGCCGCCGCAGATGCTCGGTCTCCGCGTGCACCGCCCGCTGCATCGGGTTCTGCTCGGCCGGCAGGCCGGGCTCGTCCACGGTCAGCTCCCGCAGCTCCCGCCGCAACGCCGGATAACCCGAGTAGCCCAGCGCCATCGCGAACCGGGTCACCGACGGCTGGCTCACCCCGGCCAGATCGGCCACCTCGGAGGCGGACAGATACGCCGCCTTCGCCGCGTGCTCCACCAGGCAGTGTGCGATCCGCCGCTGGGTGGGCGTCAGGCGCGCGCCCTGGAACAGGCCCAGCAAGCCCGCCGATTTGATCGCCCCGTCATTCACAACGGCAGCTTATGCATAAAATCTTTCAGAAAGCCAGGGCCGTCACCCGATGCAACACCCCGAAGCCCCGAAACGAGACGGGCCGGACCCCCGAGGGGATCCGGCCCGTCCGGGCTGACCGGCGTCAGGCGACGCCGTTCGCCTTCCGCACCTGGCCCGGCAGCGTGAACAGGTCGTACAGCAGACCGAAGCCCAGGAAGCCCAGGGTGAAGATGTAGGCGATGCCCAGGCCGGTCTTGCCCAGGTAGAACTTGTGCGCGCCGATCGCGCCGAAGAAGAACCAGAACAGGTACGCGATGCCGACCTGCTTCTGGGCCGGAGCCGCAGTCGCCTGAGTCATGAGAATCTCCCGTGAAAAGTGATGTCGAGCCCGACAGGGCTGAAATCGATCAGTTGAAGGCGCGAGCTTAATCGATCAAGGCAGGTTCGGAAACCCCGTTCCCACGGGTCGTTGTGGCAGGCTGGGCGGCATGCGGATCGCCTCGCTCCACACGTACCCCGTCAAGGGTTGCCACCGGCTCGACCACGACGAAGCGCGAGTTGAACCGTGGGGCCTCGGCGGCGACCGGCGATGGATGATCGTGGACGCCGAAGGCGTCGGCATCACCCAGCGCGACGCGCCGCTGCTGACCCGGCTGACCGCCCGGCCGCGGCCCGGCGGCCTCCACCTCAGCGCACCCGGTCTGTCCGATATCGACATCTCCGAACCCGGCGCGGCCGCCACCGTCAAGGTCCGCATCTTCCGCAACAAGACACCCATTCCGGCCCGCGTCGCCGACACCACCTGGGTCTCCACCCTCCTCGGCCGCGACGCCCGCCTGGTCTGGCAGGCCGACCCCACCACCCGCGCCCTGACCGATTCCGTCCTCCCCGGCGACAGCGTCAACCTCGCCGACGGCTACCCCGTCCTCCTCGCCAGCGCCGCCTCCCACGATGCCCTCAACGACTGGCTCCTGGAGAACGGCGACGAACCCGTCCCCATCCACCGCTTCCGGCCCAACATCGTCATCGCCGGCGCCCCCGCCTGGGCCGAGGACGACTGGCACGGCCGCCGCCTGCACATCGGCGACCTCACCTTCCGCGTCGCCGGAGGCTGCGCCCGCTGCCTCGTCACCACCATCGACCAGGAGACCGGCGAAACCGGCCGGCAGCCGCTGCACATCCTCGGCCGCCACCGGCGCTTCGGCACCGAACTCCTCTTCGCCGTCAACCTCATCCCCGACCGGCCCGGCGTCATCCGCGTCGGCGACCCCGTCACCCCGCCGGGCGACCCCGCCTTAGAAGAGTCTTAGAAGAATTGCCCCCGCCCCTCCGGGGCGACCAGGATGCCTGGTCGTGAGTGCTCATCGACCGAAGTTCACCGCCCGATGGCTCGCCGCCGGTGGCGCCACCGTCCTCGCCGGCATCCTCGGCGTCGCCATGCTGCTGACCAACGGCGGATCCGCGTGCGCCGCGCCACCGAGCACCACGACCAAGACCGGCAAGGCCACCTTCTACGACCTCGCCGGCACCAGCGGAAACTGCTCCTTCGAAGTCCCGGCCGACGACCTCTACGTCGCGCTCGGTCCTGACCAGTACGCCGACGGCGCGTCCTGCGGCGCCTACCTCGACGTCACCGGCCCCAAGGGCAAGGTCCGCGTCAAGGTCTTCGACTCCTGCCCCGAATGCCCGGCCGGGCACCTCGACCTGAGCCGCACCGCGTTCCAGAAGATCGGCGCCGAGATCGACGGCATCATCCCGATCAAGTACAAGCTGGTCACCAACCCGTCCACCCCGGCGCCGATCAGCGTGCGCATCAAGGAGGGCGCGTCGCGGTACTGGTTCGCGGCCCGCATCGACAACCACGCGAACCTGCTCTCCACGGTCAAGGTCGCGAGCGGCGGCGGCAGCTTCAAGACCGCCCACCGCACCGACTACAACTACTGGCTCGTCGACGGGGGCGCGGGCCCCGGCCCCTACAAGATCAAAATCACCGATGTGTACGGCAACACCGCCACCCTCACCGGCATCAGGATGAGCCCCGGCACCGTCCAGAAGACCGGCGTCCGCCTCACCGGCGGCTCCACCACGGTGACCTCGAAGACCACCGCCCCCACTCCCACGGCGAAGGCCACCACGCCCCCCGCCACCGCGAAGAAGCCCGCCGCCACCACCCCGTCCCCGTCGGCCTCCGTCGCGGTCAACCCGCTCCTCGAGTCGGCGGCAGCCGAGCCCGACCCCAGCCGGCCGCTCGACCTGGCCGCCGCACCCAGCACCTGCTGACGGCGTCCCCCACGGAAAACGGCCCGGTCCACTGGACCGGGCCGTTCCGTTTCGGTGCGGAAGGGGGGACTCGAACCCCCACGCCCTTTCGGGCACGGGCACCTAAAACCCGCGCGGCTGCCGATTTCGCCACTCCCGCCCGATTTGCCCCTCAAGGCAAAGCGTTGTGAAGAGTGTAATCGGTCGGGCCTGACCGTGGCGTCTCGCTCACCGCCGATCGATCCTCGATCGCGGCCCGCGGCTGGTCGGGGGTGGTGGGTTTGCCGCGAAGCGGCTCCAGCGTTCCACGGGTCTCCCAACGGCGCATCAGCGCGTACACCTGACGGCGCTCGCACCCCAATTGCCGGGCGGCGTCGGCGACGGTCATCTCCTTGCGCCGCACCTTCTGGAGCACTTCCGCCCTTTCCTCGTCGGTGGTCGCGCATCGCACGGGCTGCTCCACCGGGCTCCCCAGGTCGTCCACCCGGACCACCGGCACCCGGCGCCGGGGCCGGTTGCGCCCCGCGTAGTTGGCTGTCTGGCTGTGGCAGTTCGGGCAGAGGAACCGGAGGTTCTCCGCCCGGCAGTTCCAGAACCGCCCGTCGATGTGATCGACCTGGAGGGTGAGGGGCCGCCCGTTCCAGGAGCCGTCGATGCCGCACTCGGTGCAGCGATAGGGACGGTCCAGATCCTCCAGTGCCCGGCGAAGCACGGTGGGCGCCTGCCGCTTGGCGTCAAGCGGGCGCTCGATCAGGATCTGGTCGGGGCCGCGGCGGCGCGGATTGCGCGTCCCCGGCACGTGCACGCGGCCGACGAAGTGCGACGTGTCGATCCCGAGCTGCGTGATCCGGCGGCGCAAGTGTGCATGGGATCCGCCGCTCACGCGTAGATCCAGGTGGCGAAGCACTCCGGACATCGAGGTGGAGGCGGCGACCGCCTCGGTCAGCATCTCCCGGGTGTACTTGACGTATGCCATGTTGTCTAGCGTACACCCCTGACGGGTGGGCCGGGAAGCACGCACGGCGGCCGCCTTGCGGGTTGGTACCGCATGACGACCGCCGTGAGACCCGGACCGCCGCGCCGTGCCGGCGATTGCACTCCTCTTCGGCGGAGGTGGCCCGGACCTGTAGGTTTTCGCCCGGCCTTTCGGTGGCTGGGGTCAGTCGAGGCCCAGGTCGCGGCGGAGCTTGGCGACGTGGCCGGTGGCCTTGACGTTGTAGAGGGCGTGCTCGATGACACCGTTCTCGTCGATGACGAAGGTGGATCGGATGACGCCGGTGACGGTCTTGCCGTAGAGCTGCTTCTCGCCGTACGCCCCGTAGGCGGTGAGGGTGCTCTTGTCCTCGTCGGCGACGAGCGGGAACGTGATGGCGTCGTGCTCGCGGAACTTGGCGAGCTTGGCCGGCTTGTCGGGGGAGATGCCGACGACCTCGTACCCGGCGGCCTGGAGCGAGGCCAGGGAGTCGCGGAAGTCGCACGCCTGCTTGGTGCAGCCGGGCGTCATCGCGGCCGGGTAGGCGTACAGCACGACCTTGCGCCCGCGCAGGTCCTTGAGGGAGAGGCTGTCGCCGGTGTCGGTGGGGAGGGTGAAGTCGGGCGCGGCGTCGCCGGCGCTGAGACGCACGTTTTCAGTCATGGTTCCGACGATAGTGCGATCAGCCGGGCACCCGTTGGTCACTCCAGAGCCGGCGTGCGGCGGTGAGGTCGCGGGGCCATTCCTCGCCGCGGCGGGTGAGGGAGTGTTCGGTGATCCGGAAGTCGCCGACGAGTCGGTGGAATTCGTCGATCACGTCGTTTTCGTGGAACGGTTTGCACGAGAAGACGTTGATGAGGATCTCGCGCAGATACGGGTAGGTGTGGATGGCGGCGTGCGATTCGGCGAGGATCACGACCGCGGATTTGCCGGCTTTCTCGGGTGTGCCGGTCTCGGTGGCGACCAGGGGGCCGGCGATGACTGTCATGCCGATGCGATCGACCAGGTCGCGCATGAACCGGGTGAGGGCCGCGTCGTCGTCGAGGGCGCTCGTGTCGGCGATGCCGGAGAGCCGGAGGGTGAGTTCGTCGCCGTAGTGGGACATAACCGTAAGTTAGCAATGTTAAACGGTGCGTGACAATCGACGGGCATGCCAACTCGAACGGCCCCGGGAATCCGTTTCCGGAGCCATTCCGGTCGCGGTTTTCCGGTGCCGTGCGCATATCGGGAGAACGGAAACAACGGCGGTCGGCAGCGTGTTCTGCGCATCGAGTATCAGCCTCGCGTCACCCGGAAGGGTACGCTCCCGGCATCGACGTCGAGAGTGGAGATCAGGGCAGATGAGCGAGGCTACGGACGGCACCACGCAGGCGGGCACCACCACCGTATCCAGCGAGGTCGTCGAGAAGATCACGGTCGCGGCCGTCAAGGCCGTGCCGGGTGTCGCGGACCTGGGTGGTGACGTGGCCCGGTTCTTCAACAACGTGCTGGACCGGGTGGGCCTGGACCAGGTCGGCGACGCGAGCCGGGGTGTCTCGGCGAAGGTCAGCGGCAGCGACGTGACGGTGACCGTGGTGCTGGTCCTGGAGGCCGGCCGGGTGGTGGCCGAGGTGACCACGGCCGTCCAGGAGGCGGTGACCGCGGCGCTGCGGGGCTACGGCCTCAACGTTCTGGCCGTGAACGTGAACGTGGACGACATCGCCGGAGTCTGATCAGACGGTCGTGGGCGCGGGGACCGCGGCGCGGAGCCGGAGCACACCGGTGAGCGCCAGCCCGGTGCCCGCGCCGATGGCGATCGCCACGGCGGCCCGGGCCGTCCAGCCCGGTCCGGCGGCGGGGACGACCGCGGCGAAGAAGACGTCGGCGCTGCCGAAACCGGCGAAGGCGGCCAGGATGAAACCGGAGAGCGCCAGGTAGAACGGCGGGTGACGGTAGGCGGCCGCGCAGGCCAGCAGGCCCGCGACGATCGGTACGCCGGACCAGCCCCCGCCGTCCAGAGTGCGCGCTATCGCGTACCCCAGGGTGGGAAGCCCCGCGACGAGGGCGAGGGCCCGCACCGAGCCGGACCACCGCCGGGCGATGAGGGTGACGGCGAGGCCGATGAGGGCCGCGCCGGCCCACCAGGCCCAGGCGGCCGGGGGTGGCTCGTAGTCGAGGGTGCCCTGGATGTCGAAGGTCCGCACCTGGTCGCGCAGCGGGACCACCCACTCGCGGAGCCGGTGCGGCTGATCGGCCGGTATCCCGGCGGGCAGGGCCGGCTCGGTCCACTGGGTGCGCTGGTCGTGCCAGCGGACCGTGGTGTCGCTGGAGATCTTGCGCCAGGTGGGCGCCGCGGTGGGGTCGGCGGCGGGTGGGAGGGCGGTGCCGCCGGCGCGGGTCTCGTTGAGGTACGTGGCCGGCGAGCCGGTGTTCTGATAGGTCCCGTCCGGCCGGACCTCCAGGTAGGGCTCGCCGGAGTAGCCGAGGATCTCGATGGCCCGCCCGGTGTCGTTGCTGAGTTCGAGGCGGGCGCCGCCCTCGACGGCCCGGACCCGGAGGCCGTCCATCGGATTGCTGAGCCCGGTGACGGTGACCCGGTAGGAGCTGACCTCGCTGGTGTCGCCGGTGTGGGCGGACGCCGGAGTGGCCGGCGCGAGGACCGCGACGGCCACGGCCAGGACGAGACCGGCGAACCGTCTCATCCGGCGGCCTTCTCGACGGTCTCGGTGATCAGTTCGGCGCTGGGCACGGTGTTGTTCTCCCCGGTGAGGGTCTTGCCGTCGACGACGATCGTCGGGGTGCCGGTGTGGTCGCGCCCGAGGAACGTCTCGGTGGCCCGGGTGGCCCACGCCTTGTACGTTCCCTCGTTCACCGCGTTCTTGAAAGTGTCGCTGGTGAGGCCGACCGTGGCGGCCAGCTCGATCATCCTGGCGTCGCTGAGGCCGTCGGTGTTCTCCGCCGGCTGGTTGGCGTAGAGCGCGTCGTGGAACTCGGTGAACTTGCCCTCCTCCGCGGCGGCGGCGGACGCGGCGGCGGAGCGGGTCGAGTACTCGGTGCCGTTGGAGAAGCGGTCCAGGATGGCGACCGGGTGGAACCGGAGGGTGATCTTGCCGTCGGTGGCCAGTCGCTTCAGTGTGGGCCCGGTGGCCGCCTCGAAGTTGCCGCAGGACGGGCACATGAAGTCCTCGTAGACGTCGACGGTCACCGGCCCGGAGCCGGTGGCGAAGGCGGTGCCCTCGTCGACGGCCGTGCCGGGGGTGGTGACCTTGCCCTCGTCCTGCCCGGACAGGACGGTGTAGCCGATCAGGCCGGCCACGAAGAGGACCACGACCACGGCGACCGAGGTCCACAGCGTCACGGTGCGGCGCCGCTCGGCGGCCTTCTGTTCGGCGACGATCTGCCGCGCCTTGACCGCCCGGTCCCTGCTGCCCTTGCTCATCGTTCCCCCATGAAGACGCCGTCGAGTGAGAACCGGGTGCGGGGACGCCACACCAGGATCCCGGAGAGTGCCAGGAACGCCAGGTCACGCAGGATGTCGACGCCGTACCCGGTGCTTTCGCCGGCGGCCAGGTCGCCGCCGGTGCTGAAGCAGCCGCAGTCGATGCGCAGGCCCTGCGCCCAGGCCCAGACGATGCCGGCGATGAAGATCGTGATCAGCGCCGCGGAGATCGCCGCGGTGAACCGGGTGGCGAGGCCGATCAGCAGGAGCAGTCCGAGGGCGATCTCCAGGAACGGTTGCACCGCGCCGGCGATCTTGGCGGTGTCGTACGACATGAGCTGGTAGGCGTGGACCGCGCGGGCCGAGGCGGCGAGGTCGCCGATCTTGAGCGAGCCGGCGACGAGCCAGACGGCGGCCAGGCCCAGCCGGGCCGCCGTGGAGATCCACGGCCAGGCCGCGGCCATCCGGATCTGCCGTGTGGTTTCCATGGTCACATCCGGTTAGTCGGACTTCGTGAGGCTTCGGTTCCCCGAGATCACGATCCGCAGCATGTTCACAGGAAGCCGGCTAGCTGGCCCGGGCCCGCGCCACCGCGGTGATCAACTCGTCGCGCGCGCGGGCCACCCGGGAGCGGATGGTGCCGACCGGGACCGACTCGACCTCGGCCGCCTCCGCGTACGACAGGCCGAGCACCTGGGTGAGCAGGAAGGCGGTCCGGCGTTCCTCGCTGAGGCGGCTGAGCAGGTCGGCGCTGGTGAGCCGGTGCGCCGGGTCGGGCGCCGGCAGATCGGTGACCGCCTGCGCGGCGAGCCGGGCGTCGAGGCGGCGGCGGCGGACCACCGACCGCAGATGGTCGGCACAGGTGCGCCGGGCGATGCCGAGCAGCCAGGTGCGGACGCTGGACCGGCCGGCGAAGGTGTCCAGCGCGCGGAAGGCCCGCAGGAACGTCTCCTGGGTCAGGTCGTCGGCCACACCCGAGTCGACCAGGGCGGCGGTGAAACGCCAGACCTCGGTCTGGGTGGCGCGCACGAACGCGGCCTGCGCCGCCCGGTCGCCGTCGCGGGCGGCCAGGGCCAGCGCGGTCGTCTCATCCGTCTCGGCGTCACCAACCGTCACGAGGCGTCATGGTACGCGCTCCGACGTTTCCGATGCGGATCTGGAACCATGCACTCATGCCAGTCAAGACCATTGACCGACGCCGGGTACTCGCCGTGCTGGCCGGGCTACTCATCGGATTGTTCGGGCCGCTGCTGGCCGCGACGCCGGCGAGTGCGCACGCCGCTCTGGTCGGCAGCGATCCAGCGAACGGCTCGGTGGTCCCGGACGCGCCGAACCGGGTGGTGCTCACGTTCAGCGAGTCGGTGCAGCTCATCGACGACAGGATCCAGGTGCTGGCGCCGGACGGCTCCCGCGCCGACCAGGGTGAGCCGACGGTCAGCGGCTCCCAGGTGACGATCCCGCTGCGCTCCGGCGGCGGCCGCGGCACGTACCTGGTCAGCTACCGGGTCACCTCGGCGGACAGCCACCCGGTCGCCGGCACGGTCACCTATTCGGTGGGCGCGGCCTCGACCCCGCCGTCGGGGACCCAGGAGGCCGACGTCGAGGTCGATCCGGTGGTCGGCGCGCTCATTCCGATCGGCAAATATCTGGGGTACGCCGGACTGGTCCTCCTGGTGGGCCCGGTCCTCGTGCTCGCCCTGCTGTGGCCGCACCGGCTGGACCGGCGCGGACCGGGCCGGCTGGTCTGGACCGGCATCGGGCTGGTCGCCGGCAGCACCCTGCTCGGACTGTGGCTCCAGGCGCCGTACACGCTGGGCACCGGCCTGTTCGAGGTGACCGTCGACGACCTGCGTGACGTGCTGGGCAGTACGTTCGGTGCGGTCATGCTGGTCCGGCTGGGCGTGGTCGTGGCCGCCGCGTTCCTGCTGCGGCCGCTGCTGACCGGCCCGGCCGGCGGCGAGTCCCGGCTCGACCTGGCCCTGCTCGGCGTCCTCGGGGTGACGGCGCTGGCCACCTGGCCGCTGACCGGGCACCCGACCGCCTCGCCGGTGCCCGGGGTGTCGGTGGTGATCGACGCGCTGCACCTGGGCGCCATGGCGGTCTGGCTGGGCGGCCTGGTGATGCTCTTCGCCTTCCTGCTGCCCCGGGCCGACGCCCGCGAACTGGGCGCCATCCTGCCGATCTGGTCCCGTTGGGCCGCCGCCGCCGTCGGCGCGCTGATCTTCGCCGGGGTGGTGCAGGCGCTCATCGAGGTGTCGACCCTGGACGGGCTGATCAACAGCACGTACGGCCGGATGATCCTGGCCAAGGTCGGGCTCGCCGCGGCGGTGCTGGCGGTCGCCGCCTTCTCCCGCCGGATGGTCAAGTCGCGGGCCGCCGCCGAGACGCCCGGCCCGCTGCGCCGCATCGTGCTGGCCGAACTGGCGATCACCGCGGTGGTGCTCGGCGTCACGTCGCTGCTGGTGCAGGAGCCGCCGCCGCGGACCGCCCAGGCCGTCGAGTCGGGCCCGGTCAGCACCACGGTGGACCAGACGCTGACGTCCGAGAAGATGTCGCTCCAGGTGTCCATCTTCCCGGCCCAGGCCGGCAACAACTCGATCCATCTGTACGCGTACACGCCGGACAGCAAGCCCCTTCCGGTCGTCGAGTGGAAGGCGACCGCGTCGCTGCCGGCCAAGAACCTGGAGGGCATCGAGGTCCCGCTGCTGCGGATCACCGACTTCCACGCCATCGGGGACGTCAACCTGCCGTTCCCGGGGGACTGGAAGTTCACCTTCACCGCCCGTACCACGGAGATCGATCAGACCACCCTGACCATGACCGCCAAGATCTCCTGACTCCGGCTCGTTCGCGAGGCCCGGCCCGATGGGCCGGGCCTCGTTGCGTATCTATCGGGGATTAGCATCCTGTTCGACCACTTTGGGGTTATTTGTATCTGTATGGTCCTCGCAGTACGGCCCAGGAAGGGGGAGAGACAGATGCGGGTGTTCCGCACGATCCTCGGCATGCTGTTACTGACCATCGGACTGCCCGCGCTGCTGGCCGGCGGCGGACTCTGGGCCGTCATGCAGCACCGAGATCCGGGAGGCGCCTTCACCGGCGAACTCCAACGGCTCACCGTGCCGGGGTACGCGGTCGTCGTCCCCGACATCGACCGGCTGCTGCGCGACGACGCCCCGTTCGCCCGGATGAGCGGCACCGAGGTACGGCTCTCCGCGGTCACCGCCGACGGCCCGGCCTTCCTCGGGATCGCCCCGTCCGGCGCGGTCGCCCGGTACCTCGCCGGAGTCCCGTACCACCGGGTCGACGCCGTCGGCCTCGGCACCGGCGTCCTCCCGGTCACCACCGTCCGCTCCGCCGGCCGCCGGGAACCCGACGGCGAACCCGCCCGGCAGCCGTTCTGGACCGCGCGCGGATTCGGGCAGCTCGCCTTCACCCCCGCTGACCTGGGTGGCCATCCGCAGAGCCTGGTCCTCATGAACCCCGGCGGCGCACCCGTCGCCCGGCTCGCCTCGGTCGCCGAGATCCGCCCCGGCCGGCTCGACGCCGCCACCTGGGCCCTGCTCACCCTCGGCACCCTGCTCGTGATGGCCGGTGTGATCGTCCTGACCTGGCCGGGCCGCCGCCGCGAGGTCGTCTACGTCGTCGAACCCAGCCAGGTCCCGGAGCTCATGCACGCCATCGGCGCGCCGCTGCCCCTGCCCGGCGGGCTCGCCTACCACTCCGGGCCGCGCGGTGGGGCACACCGTCCGCGTACGCTCGCCGACCTCCGCTCCAGCCGTCCGCCCGCGCTGCCCCAGTTCGCCTGGCCCCCGAACCGGCCGGCCGGCCCGTTCCCGCCGACCTTCACCGCGCCCGCCGACGAGCCCGAACCCGCCTCCGGCTCGCTCCTCACCGACGACCCGGACTCTCCCGCCCCGGTGCCGGGCGACCGGACCCCGGCGCCCGGCCAGCCGCTGAGCCTGCTCGGCGACACACCAGCCCCGGCCGGATCACAGCCCGGCACGGTTCCGGCCCGCCGCGGCGACCGCCGCCGCTCACCGTCCGGCCCGGACGGACCCGAGTTCCAGGCCACCGCGGTCGGTGCCTGGGTGGCCGCCACCGCCCCGGAACGAGCCCGCAAGACCGAGGCGCGCGCCGCCGCCCGGATGGCCGAAGTGGCCCGCAACGCCGGAAAGTTCACTCCGGCCGCCCCGGGCAAGACCAACATGCCGGGGGCGACGATCCCGATCGCCCCCCGCCGCGGCGAACCGGCGTCCACCACCGACACCCCGGACGTCACCGAGGAGCCGGCCGGCCGGACACCGGACGCCGCCGACGAGCACGCTGACGGCGCGGATCGCCCCACCACGCCGCCGAAGACCCCCACCCAGCGTCCGGAGACGGCGGCAAACCCGGATCCGGTACGCCCGGACGGCGCCCCGGCAACCGCGGACGAACCAGCCCCGGGCCCCGCTGTCACGGGCGAACCGCGAGCCACCACCGCCCGGGTCGCCCTCCGCACCGGACCGGCCGCCACCGACTGGACCGCGACCGGCCTGACCCGCCTGGAGCCGCGCCGCGCCCCGGAACCCGGGCCGGAGACCGCACCCGTCACCGGCGAGGCGGCCGACCGTCCCGCGCAGACCGGCGCCGTGGCATCGGACGAGCCGGCCGCCGACCTCACCGTGAAGCCCGGCACACACGACAGCGTCCCGCCCGCCGACCTCACCGTGAAGCCCGGCACGCACGACAGCGTCCCGCCCGTCACCGAGCCGGAGCCGACCACCACGGACGAGGAGGAATCCGGGAAGCGCCCGATCATCCCGTTCCCGACCCGTCCGGCGCCGGACAGCTCGCCCGGCGATGACCGCGGGGAACCGGCCCCGGCCGGCGGCGAACAGCGCGCCTCGATCCATGCCGTCGAGGCCGGAATCCCGGCTCTCGAGCAGGCCACGGCCCCGGAGACGGTGACGAACGACGGCGAGGCCGGCCGTCCCGAGCCGGAGCAGCCGCCCACCCGGCCGGGCCGGTCCAAGCGGGCATCGATGCACGCGGTGGAGGCCGGTGGGCTGACGCTCGGCAAGAAGCCGGCGCCCGTGCCGACCCAGGGCCTCGCGACCCCGTTGCGGCCCGCCTCCGAAAGCCCCGCCTCCGAAAGTCCCGCTTCCGAAAATGCGGCCTCGGGAAGCGAAGGTCCCGCCTCGGGAAGCGTGGCCTCTGAAAGCCCCACCTTCGAAAGCGCGGCCTCGGGAAGCGCGGCCTCGGAAAGTGCGGCCGCTGAAAGCGTGACCGAGCCGGCTGCCGAGAAGGCGGCTGACGCCTCCTCGGGACCGGTGAAGAGCACAGCGAAAGCGAGCGGCACCGCGAAGGCCGGATCCGGCGCCACCAGGGAAACGGCCGAGGGCACGAAGACCCCGAGGGCGAGGAGCGACCGGGCCCGGGCCACCGAGTCCGGTGAGGACAACCCGCTGGCGAGGGCCCGCAACCGGACCACCGGGACCAAGCCGGCCACGCCCCGCCCGGCTCCGGCCGCACGGCGGACACCGGCTTCCTGGGTTCGGGCGGCCGAGTCGGTGGAGGCCCGCACGGGGGCGCAGGCGCCGGACGGGACGGCTCAGCCCGTACCCCCGAAGAGCCGGACGGCCGAGACCCCGACCGCCGGAGATCCGAAGCCGAAGGCGGCCGGGAACCGGCCGTTGAGCTACCGCGAGGAAGCCGCCGAGCTGCTGGCCGGAGGTTCCGACCAGCGTCGTCGGCGGAGCACCGCCGGCCGGGCTCGCGCCAAGGACGGCGACGAGAAGAGCTGACGACGTCGGCGGGCCGCCCCGGACGGGGTGGCCCGCCCGTCATTGCGGACAGAACCTGACCGCATGAGGACCTAACGTCGTACGCATGCGAGTTCTCCCCACGCGCGTGCTGAACCGGACCTACCTGCGGCGCCAGATGCTGGCCGAGCGGCTGCCCCGGGCCGCCGCCGACATCGTCCGGCATCTCGTGGCCGTGCAGGGCCAGGAGCCGGACTCGCCCTACCTGGGGTTGTGGGCGCGGTCGTCGGCCTTCCAGCGGGAGGACCTGACCGCCCTGCTGCACGACCGGACCGTGGTGCGCGGGGCCATGCTGCGCGGGACCCAGCATCTGAGCACCGGCGACGACTTCGGCTGGCTGCGCCCGACGTTGCAGCCGATGCTGGACCGCCTGGCCGGGAGGCTGAGCCGGGTCGATGATCCGGTGGCGTTCACCGCGGCGGCGCGGGAGATCCTGGCGGCGGGCCCGCTGACCCGGCCGGAGATCGCCCGGCGGCTGACGGCCCGGTTCCCGGAGGTGGACCTGAGCGGGTTGACGCTGGGGGCGCATCTGCGGCTGGCGCTGCTGCATCCGCCGCCGTCCGGCACCTGGGGGCATCGCGGCCGGGTGACCTGTGTGCTGGCGGACGACTATCTGGGCCGTCCGCTGGCCGATGGCGCGGCCATGGAGACGCTGGTGTGGCGTTATCTGGCCGCGTTCGGCCCGGCGTCGGCCAAGGATCTGCGGGTGTGGTCGGGTCTGACCCGGCTGGCCGGGGTGCTCGCCGAGTTGCGGCCCCGCCTGCGGGTGTTCCGGGACGAGACGGGGACCGACCTGTACGACCTGCCGGACGCTCCGATCGCCGACCCGGACGAGCCGGCCCCGGTGGTGTTCCTGCCGGAGTTCGACAACGCGGTGCTGGGCCATGCCGACCGGGCTCGCATCATCCATCCGGGTGACCGGCCGCTGGTGACGCCGGGGTGGTCGATCGTCCGCCCGACCGTGCTGGTCGACGGTTTCGTGGCGGCGATCTGGTCCCGCCGGGGTGGGACGCTGACCGTCGAGCCGTTCCGCCCGCTCACGCCGGGGGACCGGGCGGCGGTGGAGGCGGGGGCGGCGCGCCTTCTCGCGTTCGCCGCGCCGGATGAGGCGCACGAGGTGTGCTGGGCATGAAAGGGCCCTCCGTGCTGCCGACACGGAGGGCCCTTTACCGGGGGGAACGGAGTAACCGAAGGGGGGCTTCGTCCGTTAAGTTCACTTTACCCGGCAACCGGCCAAGTGGGAAGTCCAGGCAGCAAACCGGACAAACAACCCGTACATGGGGGTCCGGGGCCGAACGGCGGCTCGACGCCCGGCGTAGGCTGTCGACGTGGCGGATCTTCTGGTGTGGATCGACTGTGAGATGACCGGTCTCGACCTGGGCAAGGACAAGCTCATCGAGGTGGCGGCGCTGGTCACCGATCCGGAGCTGAACGTGTTGGGCGAGGGCGTCGACCTGGTCATCCACGCCGACGAGGCGGCGCTCGACGCGATGCCTCCCGTGGTGCGCGACATGCACGCCAAGTCGGGGCTCACCGACGAGGTCCGCCGTTCGGCCATCACCATGGCCGAGGCGGAGGAGGCGGTGCTGGCATACATCAAGGAGTACGTGCCGAACCCCCGGACCGCCCCGCTCTGCGGCAACTCGATCGCCACCGACCGCGGCTTCCTGGCCCGCGACATGCCGGCGCTCGACGCCCACCTGCACTACCGGATGATCGACGTCTCCTCGATCAAGGAGCTGTGCCGCCGGTGGTACCCCCGGGTGTATTTCGGTCAGCCGGCCAAGGGCCTGTCCCACCGGGCGCTCGCCGACATCCGGGAGAGCATCCGCGAGCTGGAGTACTACCGCCGGACCATCTTCGTCCCGCAGCCCGGCCCGGACGTGGAGGCGGCCAGGGCGGTCGCCGCCGAGCTGTAGGTAACCCGCTCGACGGCCTCCCCGGGCGTGTGGCTATGATTGTCCAGCGCCGCCGGTAAACACGGCGGCCATGGTGGTCGTAGCTCAGTCGGTAGAGCACCGGGTTGTGGTCCCGGGTGTCGCGGGTTCGAATCCCGTCGATCACCCCATAGAAAGTCCAGGTCAGAGCGCCTGATCGCGAAAGCGGTCAGGCGCTCTGCCGTTTACCTGTCCAAATCCGGGAGCGGTTGGGAAGCAGAGCCCGCCGGCCGCGGTGGGCGTTGCGCTCGGTGAGCTGCCCGAGGACGCCGAGGTGGGCGACAGGGCGGCCCGCGCCCGCAGAGGCGATCCAGCGGGCTTGGAGCGCCTCGCGAACCTCGGCCGGCATCCGATCCATGACGTGGCCGCACGCCCCGGAGATCTCTTTAAAGAAGCTTTAAGGATCGCTTGCTCAACGTCATGAACTGCTGCCACATCATCGCTCGTACATCTCGGCACAAGCAGTACCGAAACGGAGAGGAGCCGTGCATGTATCGACGCGGAGTCAGCAGCCGGACGCGCAAGCTGGTGATTGGAGGTGCCGCCGCAGCGCTGCTCGGCTCGGCGCTCGCGGTCGGCACGGGGATGGGCCAGGCCGCTGTCCAACCCGGGGGCAACGCCGGAGCCAGCTCCGGTGACATCAACGCTCTGGTGCCGGCGCTGGGTTTCAGCCCGGGCGATCCGAACGCGACGGCCGACCGCGTGGGCCCTACCGGGGTGAATGTTCCCGGTCGCTGCCCGCCCACTCAAGCCCAGGTGAACGCGCAGGTGGCGCTCAAGAATGCGAGCCTTCCGAGTGGAACGGATCTCGAGAGCCGTATCCAGCGTTTTGAGAAGACCTTGTCGGCGATTCAAGACTTGAAATGCCCCGCATCTTCCACGACTTTGCTGGGCCGGTTGAATTCCTTGACCGCGCTGCGCGCGAACGCGAACCGCGACAACATCCTGCGTGGTTTGGGTTTGAACGAAACGCCGGCGGATAGAGCCGCCGCAGGATCCGGTGACGGGGCCGCGGGTGGAGCGACGGGGAACGCCGGAGCCAACTCCGGCAACATTGACGCTTTGGTGCCGGCGCTGGGTTTCAGCCCGGGCGATCCGAACGCGACGGCCGACCGGGTGGGTCCTACCGGGGTGAATGTTCCCGGTCGCTGCCCGCCCACTCAAGCCCAGGTGAACGCGCAGGTGGCGCTCAAGAATGTGAGCCTTCCGAGTGGAACGGATCTGGAGAGCCGCATCCAACGTTTTGAGAAGACCTTGTCGGCGATTCAAGACTTGAAATGCCCCGCATCTTCCACGACTTTGCTGGGCCGGTTGAATTCTTTGACCGCGCTGCGCGCGAACGCGAACCGCGACAACATCCTGCGTGGTTTGGGTTTGAACGAAACGCCAGCGGGATAAAGCCGCGGGGAATGCGGCGCCGTAAAACGCGCCAGTGAAACAAGCGGCTCGCAGTGCGGCGCCGCGGACAACGGCAACCTGATCCTTCGCGGAACTAGATCCACCGCACGGAACCACCTCGCCGGAGGCCCTCGAACCACGGGGGTCTCCGGCGCGTCCGTGTCTGGGCCATGCACGCGGTGATCTTCGGCTACTTTGGCACGCTGGCCGACCCCGGCGTCTGCCGGCCACGGTTCTAAGAGGCGCCGGCCGAGAGCTTCGGCGAGCGCAGGTGAAAGGCCCGTCGCGAGACGGGGCCTTCTTCGTTTCCCGCTCTTCGGAACACCGGAAGATTTCTCGTGGGATGGGGCAACCTTTTCGGCCCGGCGGACCACAGGGGTGTGGATCATTCGTCGCCCCAGGAGTTCCCCCTCATGCCCCGTATCCCGTGACGGACAGGACCAGACACTTGTCCGATCTTGGTACCGAATACGCCTTCCGGCGGTTCTTCGACGAGCATCACGCCGACATGTCCCGGCTCGCCTACCTGGTGACCGGCGACTCGCAGGCCGCCGACGACCTGGCGGCCGACGCGTTCGTGGAGGTGTGGCGGCACTGGGAGCGCGTACAGGGGGCGGACAGCCCGGTGGCGTACGCGCGCGGCATCGTGACCAATCTGGCCCGCCAGTGGATCAAGAAGCAGAGCCGGGAGCGGTCCGGGCTGCTGCGGCTCGGCCTGCTGCGCCGCGACCGGGCGGAGAGCGACACCCCCGCGGTCCTCGACGTGCGAGCGGCGCTGCAGCGCCTTCCGCAGCGGCGTCGCGAGTGCGTCATCCTCCGGTACGCGTTCGACGTGCCGGAACGTGAGGTCGCCACCATCCTGGGCATCTCGGTCGGCGCCGTGAAGAGCCACACGTCGCGGGGCGCCGCCCAGTTGAGCGAGTTCCTGCGCGAGATGCCGCTGGTGACGGGACGCCACCATGGCTGAGCCGTACCGGCCCGAGTTGGGTGCGGCGCTGCGCCGGGAGGCCGAGCGGCACACGCCGGACCGGGTCGCGATGCTCACCCGGATCGCGCGGCGCCGTGCCGAGCCGGCCCGCGGCCGGTGGGCGTTCTCGTTGCGCCCGGTGGCCGCCGCGGCGTCGGTGGCCGCCACCATCGTGGTGGGTTTCACCGGGATCCGGCCGACCGGTGACGAGCCGGGCCCGGATCCCGCGCCGGCCGCCACCGGCTCACCGGCGCCGTCGGAGTCCGGCGTCCCGTCGCCGCAGCACGGCCGTACCTCGAAGGCGAAGCCCGTGGAGACCGGCCGCCGTCCGGACCGGGGCGCCGCCACCACCCCGGGCACGACGCCGGTGGTTCCGGTGTGGAAGCCGGCCGACGGCTTCCTGAGTTCCCGAGCCGTCCTCGACGAACACTCGGCCGGCACCTGGGCGCAGGGCAACGTCACCCTGACCACCACCGAACCGGTGACCGCATTGGACGTGGTGATCGGCGTGGCCCGGGCCGGGGGCGTTCAGGAGGCCGGGAAGTGGACGTCGATCCCGGCGGCGAGGATCTCCATGGCCGTGACCGCGGAGAAGGACGTGCTGTACTACCGCTTCACCCTCGAGCCGGGCGCCCCCCTGGCGCCGGGCAGCTACGTCTTCGCGGCGCAGTACACGCACGCCGACGTCGACCGGGATCCCAGCGGCGACAACTACGGCGCGGTCGCCATCGCCGGCCCGAGGAAGGCCGCGGTGACCGGCGCGTTCCCGGCCGCCTGAGCCGAGACGAACGTGGGCCCCGGTGCGATCCGCACCGGGGCCCACGCCGTCGTCGCGGGCCTAGAGGTAGCTGCCCTTCTTGTACTCCGCGTAGCTCATGTTCCAGTCGGTCCAGCCGTTGCCGTTCTTCAGCTTGTCCTCGGTGCCGGAGACGGTGATCACATCACCCATCATGGTGCGCTGGAACAGCCACTCGCCGAGCGCCTCGGAGACGTTGACGCAGCCGTGCGAGACGTTGCGCTTGCCCTGCACGCCCTCGGACCACGGGGCGGCGTGGATGAACTGGCCGCTGTAGGTGATCCGCTGAGCCCAGTCGATCGGGGTCTTGTAGCCGTTCACCGGGTCCTCGTCGGTGGTGTCGAAGACGGTGTGCGCCGCCTTCTCCATGATCACCATGGTGCCGCTGGAGGAGGGGGTGCTCGGCTTGCCCAGGCTCACCGGGATCGTCTTGATGACCTTGCCGTCCTGCTTGACGGTCATCTTCTTGGTCTTGTTGGAGACGGTGAGGATCATCTCGCGGCCGATCTTCAGGTCCACGGTGAGGTCGGACCGGCCGTACCACCCGTCGCCGAGCTGCACGCCCTTGAGCTTCACGTCGTAGAAGACCTTGGAGCCGGCCTTCCAGTAGCTCTGCGGCCGGAAGTGCACCTCGGTGGGGCTGATCCAGCGCCAGGTGCCCTCCTGCGCGGGCGTGGCGGTGACCACCATCCGGCGCTCGACCTCGCCCCGGTACTTCTCCGGGATGGCCCGCCCGAACTTCATGATCAGCGGCATGCCGACGCCGACGGTCTGCCCGTCGCCCAGGAAGCTGGTCACCCGCACCAGGTTGGACGGCTGCTTCATCGTCGTGAACGAGCTGGTGGCGGTGTTGTTCTTGCCCTCGGCCGCCGGGGTGGTGACGGTCACTGTGTACTTCGTGCCCCAGGCCAGCGACTCGGAGGGACGCCAGAGATTCCGGTCCTTGTCGAGGGTGCCCTCGACCTCCTTGCCCTTGGCATCGGTGACCTTGACCTCGGTGTTGTCCGCGTCCTCGCTGTCGAACTTCACCTCGGACCAGAGCTCGACGCTCTTCGCGTCCGCCGCGGGGGAGGTCACCGCGACGGTGCTCAGCGTGGGCGCGGCGGAGGGCGCCGACGACGCTCCGGCGGCCTTGTCACCGCCACCCTCCCAGGAGGGCTCGTCCTTGCCGCCGCTGCACGCGGCGGTCAGCAGCAGGGTGCCCGTGAGCATCGCGGCCAGGGTCAGGCGCCACCGGCTCCGGCCACTTCGGGCGGCCGGACCGGCCCGCTCCGCCGACCGAATTCCATCCATCTCCATGGTCTCCTCACGGCGTTCGTTCTCCCCGGCGCCCAATAGTGCCCCGCGAAACGGCGTCGCACCAATACCGGTTTCGTGCCGTGACCGGTGCAACGCCATCGATGTACCCCACCGGGTTGAAAGAACCACGCCGGGTGATCAGAGAGCGCTGCCCTCCTTGAACTTCTCCCAGCTCACGTCCCACGGCGTCCAGCCGTTGCCGTAATCCAGCTCGTCACCGGTGCCCTTCACGGTGACCGGGTCGCCGATCAGGGTCTTGCCGAACAGCCACCGGGCGTTCGAGGGGGACACGTTGACACAGCCGTGTGACACGTTCGTGCGTCCCTGTGCGCCGGTGGACCACGGTGCCGAGTGGATGTACTGGCCGCTCCAGGTGAGTCGCTGCGCGTACTCGATGTCGGTGCGGTAGCCGGCGCTGCCGTCGGTGTCGGTGGTGTCGAAGACGGTCGCCGCCTTTTTCTCCATGACCACCATGTGGCCGCTGGACGACGGCGTGCTCTTCTTGCCGAGGCTCACCGGGATGGTCTTGACGACCTTGCCCTCCTGGAGCACGGTCATCTTCTTCGAGGCGTTGTCGACCTTCATCTCGAACTTGCGGCCGATCTTGACCTTGGCCGAGCGGTCCTGGTCGCCGTAACGGCCGCCGCCGGTGGGCAGCCCGCCGACCGCGATCCGGACGGTCATCTCGGTGCCGGTCTGCCAGTAGTCGGGCGCCCGGTAGTAGGCCTGGGTGCCACTCGACGTCCACGACCAGGTGCCCGGCTGCGACGGCGAGGTCTCGACGAACATCCGCTTCTGTACGGCGGCGCGATCCGCCTTCTTGATGCCCGGGTTGAACTCGACGACCACCGGCATCGCCACCCCGTACGTGTTGCCGTCGAAGAGGTAGAGCCCGGTGCCCGTCTCCCGGGCCGGGGCGCCCATCGTGGTGAAGGAGGTGCTCGCCGTCGTGGTCTGTCCGTCACTTCCGGTGGCGACGACCTTGGCGGCGTACGTCTGCTTGGTCTTGAGGGGTTTGGCCGGCACCCAGGCCGAGCCGTCCTCGCGGAGCTCGCCCGCGACGGCCTTGCCCTTGGCGTCGGTCAGGGTGACGGAGGTGACCGTGCCGCCGCTCACCTTGAGCCCGATCTCCGCGCTCACCGGCACGTTCTTCTTGTCGGCGGTGGGTGTGATGCTCAGCGCGACCGGGCCGGCCGCGGACGTGCTCTCGGTCACCGGCGCGTTCGAGGCGCCGGGGGTGGTGCTCGCGGTCGCGGCCGGGTCGGCGAAAGCGGGTTTGGTGTCGTCGTCGCCGCAGGCAGCGAGGGGTGCGATCAGGCCAAGCGCCATGATCGCCGCCAGGGAGCGGCGGAGGTGAACCATCGTCGGGCCCCGTTCTGGAGTTCTCAGCGCTGACATCCTGACGCATGGACGCAAGCCGTGCCTCCCCCTTCGGGTGACCGGCGGCCGGTTTCAAGGATCTTCCGAGGTCGTGCTAACGTTTTCCCCGTTGTACGGCGAGCGTCGCTAGCTCAACTGGCAGAGCAGCGGACTCTTAATCCGCGGGTTGTAGGTTCGAGTCCTACGCGACGCACTCTCCAAGCACACGAAACCCCAGCCCTCCGGCTGGGGTTTTTTCGTGCCCTTCACCGGTGTTTCCGGGATCGCCTCGATAGTTGCGGCCAGCCAAAGCGTGTTGCCCCGCCTAACTACTGCTCCCCAGCTCCGAAAGTTTCGAAAATTTACCGGCATTTAACGGTTGACGCGGTCCCGGCGGCTCCGAACAATGAATCAGCGACGGCCGTCGATCCCTTCCCGTTCCCCGACACGAAGGTGGATCCCCATGCGCAAGCTCAGAGCCGTGCTCTGCGGAGTGGCCGGCGCGCTGGCCGCGTCCGGCGCCGTCCTGGTTCCCCTCACCCAGACGGCCACCGCGGCCCCCGCCGCCTGTAGCAGTGGTTACGTCGGTCTCACCTACGACGACGGGCCGAACGCCGGCAACACCACCAACCTGCTCAACGCGCTGCGGCAGAACGGGCTGCGCGCCACCATGTTCAACACCGGCCAGAACGCGGCGGCCAACCCCGGCCTGGTCCGGGCGCAGGTGGACGCCGGGATGTGGGTCGCCAACCACAGCTACACCCACCCGCACATGCTGAACCTGTCCTCGGCGCAGATGAGCTCGGAGCTGTCCCGCACGCAGAGCGCCATCCAGGCCGGCGGCGGGGGCACCCCGGTGCTCTTCCGGCCGCCCTACGGGGAGACGAACGCCACCCTCCAGTCCGCCGCGTCGGCCCTGGGCATGCGCACGATCATTTGGGACGTCGACTCCCAGGACTGGAACGGCGCCAGCACGGCCCAGATCGTGCAGCGGGCCGGCACGCTCACCAACGGCCAGATCATCCTGATGCACGACCAGTACGCCACCACCGTCGCCGCCATCCCGCAGATCGCCGCCGACCTGCGCAACCGGGGCCTGTGCGCCGGCATGATCTCGGCCACCACCGGCCGGGCCGTGGCGCCGGGCGGCGGAACCAACCCCACGACGCCGCCGCCGACCGGTGGCTCCTGCACGGCCACCTACTCCGAGGGTCAGAAGTGGAGCGACCGCTTCAACGGCCAGGTGGCGGTCACCGGGACGAACAACTGGACGGTCACCGTCACTCTGCGTGCCCCGCAGAAGGTCATCGCGAGCTGGAACGCCACGATCAGCTGGGACGCCACCGGCTACGTGATGACCGCCCGGCCCAACGGCAACGGCAACACCTTCGGCTTCACCGTTCAGCACGGCGGCAACTGGACCTGGCCGTCGCTGACCTGCACCGCGACCTGACCCGTTCCCCACGGCCGACAACCGGGGCCGGGGCGGTGTGTTAGTCTTCCTCCCGTCGAAAGGCGCTGCTAGCTCAACTGGCAGAGCAGCGGACTCTTAATCCGCGGGTTGTAGGTTCGAGTCCTACGCGGCGCACGACCGACCGAGGGCCCCACCTGATTCAGGTGGGGCCCTCGGTGCTTTTGTGACTCGCTGTGAACCCGAGCGAAGACCTACCGCCGGGGCCGGATCATCCCTTCGGGCGTCCGGAGCGGGGCCCCGCGCGCCGTATCGTCGCGGCATGACCCGTGTCCTGCTGATCTCGGGAAGCACCCGGGAGGGTTCCCTGCACACCGCCGCCCTGCGGACCGCGGCCCGGTTCGCGCCACCGGAGATCGCCACCACGCGGTACGAGGACCTGCGCCACCTGCCCGCCTTCGTCCCCGGCGAGCTGCCGATGGGCCCGGTCGCCGAGCTGCGCTCCCTGGTCGACGCCGCCGACGCCGTGCTGTTCAGCACCCCGGAGTACGCCGGCTCGCTGCCCGGCAGCCTGAAGAACCTGCTCGACTGGCTGGTCGACGGCGGCGACCTGGGCGGCAAACCGGTCGCCTGGCTGTCCGTGGTGCGGCCCGGCCTGGACGACGGCGCCCGGGCCGCCCTGGAGTCGGTGCTCGACCACGCGGGCGCCCGGCTGCTGCGGAGCGCGTGCGTCCGGATCCCGCTGGAGATGGCGTCGATCGACGGCGCCGGCATCGTCACCGACGACCGCCTGCACATGGCCCTCCAGGACATGCTGCAAGCGCTCGCCCGGACCCTCGCCGACTCCCGGCCCCGACCGCAGCCGTCCTGGCAGGCGCACTCCAGCGTCTACCCGATCGTGCCGGACCAGGGCCCGACCGGGCGGCCGGTGATCTGGCCGGACGGGTTCAGCTGACCGCCCGGGAGGCCTTCCCGCAGGCGTCCGCGCCGACGCAGGTGGCCAGCCCGTGCAGCGCGGTGGTCAGCTCGGCGAGCCGTTCCGGCGCCAGCGTGCCGACCAGGTTGGTCAGCATGTACGGGTCGGTCTTGCGGTCGAAGTACTCCCGGGTCCCGTCCACGTACTCGATGAAGGTGAACCGCTCGGTGCGCAGCGCGTCGTACGACGGCGGGATGTTCTTGCTGTCGTATTGGAAGTCCGGGTCCTTCGGGTCGGTGGCCGGATCGTGGTGCTCGATCAGCGTCGCGTGCCGCCAGCCGGCCG
The DNA here is from genome assembly GCF_017592555.1 of Actinoplanes flavus. Lineage (GTDB taxonomy): Bacteria > Actinomycetota > Actinomycetes > Mycobacteriales > Micromonosporaceae > Actinoplanes > Actinoplanes flavus. The sequence continues at coordinate 111,294 of NZ_JAGFNS010000012.1, forward strand.
GCGCGTCGCCGCTGAGCAGCGCCTTGAAGCTGCGGCCGTCGCACTCCGGTGACGGCGGCGCTCCGGCCAGGTCGGTGAAGGTGGGCCGCAGGTCGATGTTCGCCACCACCGAGCTGACGCTGCGCCCGGCGCCCACCCCGTGCCCGGCGACGATCAGCGGGACGTTGACGTCGGTGTCGAAGGCGGTCTGCTTGCCGGAGGGCAGCGCGTACTCGCCCATGTGGTAGCCGTTGTCCGAGCTGAAGACGACCACGGTGTCGTCGGCCACCCCGGACTTGGCCAGGGTGTCGCGCAGCATGCCGACCATGCGGTCCACCGACTGCACCGACTGCACCCGCTTGCGGAACTCCTCGTCCAGCCGCTGCACCTGGTCCTTGGTGAGCTTGAGCTTCGGGGGCAGCCACGCCGAGCCGGCGGGCACCTTGTCGTAGGCCGCGGTGCGCGGCGCCTTCAGCCCGGGGAAGGACTGCTCGTCCCGCGGCGCCGGAGTGTACGGGCTGTGCGGGGTGTAGGTGGAGACCTCGACCATGAACGGCTGCCCGGTCGCCGCGGTGGTGGTGATGAAGTTCGCCGCCTTGCCCGCGATCACGTCGGTGAGGTAGTCCTGCGGCTTGTTGCCGTACCTCTTGACCTGGCCGTTCTCGTTGAGGTCGTAGTTGAAGTTGTCGTAGGCGTTGCCGCCGCCGAACCACTGGTCCCAGCCCGGCGGCACGTAGGGCTTGCCGGTGCCCATGGTCTTCTTGGGAAAGTACTCGTTGAGGTACTTGCCGAGGAACGCGGTGCGGTAACCGGCCGCCTGGAGGTCGGTCGCGACCGTCGACGTCTCCTCGCCGCGGCTGTGGAAGAGCCGGAAGCCGCCGTCCGACCCGTGGTTCTTCACGATGCCGGTGTTGTGCGGGAACTGTCCCTTGAGGATCGAGGCGCGCGACGGGCAGCAGAGCGAGTCGGTGACCGTGTAGTTGGTGAAGGTGGTGCCGTCCCGCTGCATCCGCTGCACGTTCGGCATGTACTGCACGAGGTTCATCGACAGGTCGTCGACCAGCACGAAGACGATGTTCGGCCGGGTCGGGACACTCTCCGTGGAGTTGCCCGGCCCGGCCGCGGACGGCCCGGAGGCCGCCGGATGGGCTTCGGCGGGGTCTCCGGCGGGTGCGGCGGGAGAGCCGCATCCGGCCATGGCCAGCAGCGACGTGACGGCGGCGAGAACGCCCAGGGTGCGGAAGGACATGGTGGCGCGGCTACTCCATCTACGAGTGGTCCCAAGGAGGGTAATCGGCCGGTGCCCACCCGTCTTGCGGTGGTTGCTTACCTCTTTCTCAGATGATCTTTAAGAAAGTCTGAACAGCCGGGAGCCGATCGTCGTACCGGCGGATAGTGGACACCTTCCCCTGGAGGTGATCCGTACCAGTGGCCAGTACCACCGAACCGCACCGGGCGTACGTCGTCATCGTGGTGGCGTCCCCGGAGCCGCGACCGCGCCGGTTGCGGCGCCCCACCGCCCGCCGCCCGCACCTGCCGATCCGCCCGCCCCGCGCGCCCCGGGTGCCGCGCCGCCCCGCCGCCTGACCGGGGCTGCCGGGAACCTCATCGACACGTATTGTCGGAATTCGGTTCCCGGCGGCCTGGAGGGGCGAAATGATCGATTTCACCGACCCGGTGTTTCAGAACGACCCCCATCCGACGTACGCCGAGATGCGCCGCACCGGCCCGGTGCGCCGCGTCCGCCTGCCCAGCGGCACGGACGCCTGGCTCGTCACCCGGTACGAGGACGCCCGCCGTGCGCTGACCGACCCCCGGCTGTCCAAGTCGGTGGCCGCCCTCGGCTCCTCGCCGGCCGCGGCCGGGCAGTCCGCGGCCGGCGGCCCCCTGTCCCGGCACATGCTGGCCGTCGACCCGCCCGACCACACCCGGCTGCGCCGCCTGGTCTCGGCCGCCTTCACGGTCCGCCGGATCGAGGCGCTGCGCCCGCGGATCGAGGTGATCGCCACCGAGCTGCTGGACGCCCTCGACGGCCGGGACCGGACCGACCTGATCGACGCCTTCGCCTTCCCGCTGCCCATCCAGGTGATCTGCGAGCTGCTCGGGGTGCCGGCCGCCGACCAGGGCTCGTTCCGGGCCTGGTCCAACGTCATCGTCGCGGGCACGATGTCCGGCGACCGGCTGGGCCCGGCCATCGAGGCGATGATCGGCTACATCCGTAGCCTGCTCGCCGAGCGCCGCGAGCACGGCGGCGACGACCTGCTGGCCGGGCTGATCCAGGTCCGCGACTCCGGGGACGGGCTGACCGAGGAGGAGCTCACCTCGATGGTCTTCCTGCTGCTGCTGGCCGGCCACGAGACCACCGTCAACCTGATCGGCAACGGCGCCTACCTGCTGCTGCGCGACCGCGAGCGATGGGAGCGGCTGCGCGCCGACCGCGCGTTGCTGCCGTCGGCCATCGAGGAGTTCCTGCGGTACGAGGGACCCGTCGAGACGTCCACCTTCCGGGTCGCCACCGAGGACCTGGAGATCGGCGGGGAGAAGGTGGCCGCCGGCGACCCGGTCGTGGTGGTCCTGCTGTCCGCCAACCGGGACGACGACCGCTTCCCCGGCGCCGGCGAACTGCGGCTGGACCGTCCGCAGAACCCGCACCTGGCCTTCGGGCACGGCATCCACTACTGCCTGGGCGCGCCGCTGGCCCGGCTGGAGGCGCAGATCGCGTTCACCGCTCTGCTCGACCGTTTCCCCGCCCTGCGGCTGGCCGTCGAGCCGGGCGAGCTGACCTGGCGGCCCGGCACCCTGCTGCGCGGGCTGACCGAGCTTCCGGTCCGCCTCTGACCCCGGGCCTGGCATGATGGCCGCCGTGCCGGATCCTCATGACCTCTACCAGCCGACGGCCCCGATGCCGGTGGTGGAGCAGCAGCGCGGCGTCTACCGGGCCGCCGACCATCGCCGGATGGCCCTGCTCGCCGCCGCGGGCTCCGCGGTCGTCCTGCTGGCGTTCGTGGTCTGGCTGTTCTCCGGCGACGACGAGAGCCCGGCGCCGGTGGCCGCGCCGCCCGCGGTGGTGGTGACCTCGGCGGCGCCCACCGAGGAGCCGTCCCCCACTGAGCAGGCCCCTTCCGAGGAGGCCCCCTCCGAGGAGGCCACGACGACGGCTCCGGCGGTCACCGTGCGCCCGGCTCGGCCGGCCGAGCTGATCGCCGCCCTGCGGACCGTGGTCGACACGCTGGAGGATCAGGGCGAGATCGACGACGACGGCGCCGAGGCGCTGGACCGCCGGCTCAAGTCCGCCGCCGACCGGCTGAAACGGGGCAAGGCGAAGGACGCCGCCCGCAGGATGGACGAGTTCGCCGAGAAGCTCGTCGACCTGCGCGAGGACGACGACATCAGCCGGTCCGCCTTCAACGCCCTGGCCGCCGGCGCCGGTCAGGTCAGGGCGGCTCTGCCGGCCCGCTGACTCAGCTCACGCCCAGCTCGGCCATCCGCTGGATCTCGATCACCTGCTCGATCGCCGTCTCCTTGGCCATCTTGGCGAGCCGCTCCTCCGACCCGGTACGCAGCAGATCGCCCACCATCGTCTCGGCCCCACGGTGGTGTTCGGTCATCATCGCGACGAACCGGCGATCGAAGTCGGCGCCCCGGGCCGCGGCCAGATCGGTGAGAGCGGACTCGGACTGCATGCCGGGCATCGCGGCGTGGTCGTGGGCCGGGTCCGACTCCGGCTCCCCGCGGTCGGCCAGCCAGGTCCGCAGCACCGAGATCTCCGGCCCCTGCGCGGCGGTGATCCGCCCGGCGAGGTTCTTCACGCCCTGGTTCGCGGCCCGGTCGGGCGCCAGATCGGCCATCCGCAGCGCCTGCGCGTGGTGGGCGATCATCATCTGGGCATAGGTGACGTCGGCCCGGTTGTAGGTGGACGCGGCGGGCGCCTGCACGTGATCGGAGTCGGTGACACCGGCCGACTCGCCGGGGCGGCCCGGCACGACGACGCGGACCGCCGAGGCCGAGGCGGCGGGCGCGCTCACCGGATCGGCCGGGCCGGACGCCCGGGCGGCCAGCACCGCGCCCACGGTGCCGAGAAGGACCACAGTTGCGGCGGTCAGAGCCCATGCGCGTCGGTGTTGCATGTATTTCCTTTCCGGCAGGCGACCCCCACGGTCGGGCTTCGACGGTTATCGTAACGACCGACATCGCTGTCACCGATAGTGCGGACGACACGACTCGCCGTGCGTCATCGGTGCTCCGAAACCGGAAGGAGCTTCATGAAGCATCCTGCCTCACGAGGGCGGTTCAAGCGCCTGGCCTGTATCGGGGCGGCGGCGGTCCTGTCCACCCTGGTCGTGGCCGCGCCGGTCCAAGCGGACCCAGCCGGCATCCCAGCCGTGGACCAGATCGTCAGCAGCCCCAACATCAAGCAGATCGCCAACGAGCCGAAGGTGGGCCCGTTCGCCGCGGAGAGCGCGCTCAACAGCGACCTGGCCTTCCAGGGGAAGTACGCGTACGCCGGCAACTACAACGGCTTCAGCGTCTACGACATCAGCAGGCCGAGTGACCCGGTGCCGGTCACCCAGGTGCTCTGCCCCGGTTCGCAGAACGACATCTCGATCTGGGGTGACCTGCTCTTCCTGGCGACCGACTCGATCCGCAACGACGACTCGTGCAACAGCGTCTCGGTCCCGAACGCGGAGCCGTCCACCGCGCCCCGCTGGGAAGGCGTCAAGATCTTCGACGTCAGCGATCCGCGCAACCCGAAGTACGTGAAGGCGGTCAAGACCGACTGCGGCTCACACACCCTGACGCTGGTTCCGGGCAAGGGCCACGATCGCTCGGTGTACGTCTACGTGTCGTCGTACAACCTCGACGTGGTGGACCTGCCGAACTGCGCGCAGCCGCACGACAAGATCTCGATCATCAAGGTGCCGCTGCGGAAGCCGGACACCGCGAGCCTGATCGCCGCGCCGGTGCTCTTCCCGGACGGCGGCTTCCCGGGTGACGCCGACAGCCGGCGGACCACCGGCTGCCACGACATCACCGCCTACCCGGCCAAGGACATCGCGGCCGGCGCGTGCATGGGTGACGGCGTCCTGCTGGACATCTCCCGCCCGGCGTCGCCCAAGGTGATCACCACGGTGCGGGACGCGGAGAACTTCGCGTTCTGGCACTCGGCGACGTTCAACAACGACGCCACCAAGGTCGTCTTCACCGACGAGCTGGGCGGCGGCGGTGGCGCGGAGTGCCTGCCGTCCATCGGCGCGAACAAGGGCGCCGACGCGATCTACGACATCACCGGCAAGGGCCGGCACCGCAAGCTGGAGTTCCGCAGCTACTTCAAGATCCCCCGGGAGAACGCCACCACCGAGAACTGCGTGGCCCACAACGGCTCGCTGATCCCGGTCAAGGGCCGCGACATCATGGTCCAGGCGTGGTATCAGGGCGGCATCTCGATCTGGGACTTCACCAACTCGCGCAAGCCGGTGGAGATCGCCTACTGGGAGCGCGGCCCGCTCAGCCTCGACCGGCTGATCGTCGGCGGTTCCTGGTCGGCGTACTGGTACAACGGCCACATCTACTCCAACGACATCCAGAAGGGCTTCGACGTCCTGGAGGTCAGCGACCGCCGCATCGACAAGGCGGAGCGGGAACGGACGTGGCAGTTCAACGCGCAGACCCAGACCGACTACCGCAAGTGGTGATCGGCTAGAGAGGCCCGGTGTGACCGCCCATCACACCGGGCCCCGCCATGTGTGTAGCGCCCACCACCAGCGGACGGTCTCCAGCACGGTGAGCCGTTCGCCGAACCCGGTCAGCTCCCGCAACCGCCGCAGCCGGTAACGCACCGTGTTCGGGTGCAGGTGCAGCGCACTCGCCGTGAGGTCCAGCCGCTGTCCGTGGTCCAAATAGGCCAGTGCCGTACCGGCCAGCTCCCGGTGGAAATCGTCGGCCGGGTCCAGCGCCGCCAGCAGCCCGTGCCGCAGGAATCCGGCCAGCATCGGCTGCGCCGCCAGCGCCGTCTCCCCGGCCAGCTCGGTCACCTCGCACGGCCCGGTCACACCCCGGGCGCGAGCCGCGTGCAGCGCCAGGCGGGCGAGGCGGTGCGCCTCCGTCGCCTTTTCCAGGGGTACGGGCGGAGTCGTCACCAGCACGGCCGGAGCCACTGTGGTCAGTTCCGGCAGTCGTGGCGTGAGCCCGCACAGCCGGCCCCGTACCGGCCCGAGGATCCCGCCGCACCGGGCGAACGCCTGCTCCAGTTCCCGCACCCGGCCCGGCTCGGCCACGTCCGAGACGGCGCAGTGGTACCGGCCGCCGGGAGTGAGCCCGAACCGGGCCGGATCCACGCCGTCGCTCTCCTCGTCGAGCAGCAGGTGCCGCAGCAGCCGCACGCGGGCGGCCCGCCGGTCGCTGCCGAGCTGCCGCTCCGCCGTCCGGTAGCCGTCCAGCACGTGCCGTTCCAGCGCGCTGCCGTACCGGTCGAGCCGGAGCAGCCCCTGGAGCAGCACGTCGTCGGGCAGGCCGGCGGCCCGGCCGCGGGTGATCGCGATCTCCAGGATCCGGCTGCGGCCGGCGTGCACCCCGGACAGCAGCGCCGCCATCGGCACGCCGAGCGCCGCGCCCTCGGCCCCGAACCGCGCCGCCTCGGTGAAGTCCCCGTCGTCCGGCTCGCCGGGGCGCAGGAAGGTGGCGCACCCGGCCCGGATCAGCGCGGCGACGGACCGGCGGCTCTCCGTCTTGGGCAGCCGGGCGGCCTCGGGGGACTGGGCGCGGGCCGCGGCCACCACGTCGTCGACCAGCCGGGCGTCGTCGGCGAGCCCGTGCACCAGCGCGGCGAGCGGGTCGGGTTGTGTCCGGGCGACAACGGGGAGCGTCCGCATTAGGTCTCACAACCTATCGATGTGAGTCATCCTCTTGTTCTCCTGGTGTTACCGAAAAGTAACAGGCCACGATATCGATGGGAATCACATGAAGACTCATCTCGTACCCCTCGCTCTCGGCCTCCTGCTCGCCGCGGGCACGGCCGTCGCGCCCGAGCCGGCGGCCGCCGCACCCGCTTTGCGCCAGGTCATGTTCGTCGGCAACAACTGGGACGGCACCGTCGACGTCATCGAGGCCGGTGGCTCCTACGGTCGCGTCGGCCGGCTCAACGTGGTGCCGGACCGCACCCAGCGGCTCACCGAGATCTACCTCAACCCGATCCGGCTGGCCTTCTACCTCGGCATCCGGCAGGGGCCGGGGGAGGGGCACGACCAGCTCGTCGACGACATGTACACCACCCCGGCCGGCGACGCCCTGGTCATCTCCCGGCCCAGCTTCGCCGACGTGGTCTCGATCGACCTGGCCACCGGAAGGCTGCGCTGGCGGTTCCCGGTCAGCGGCTTCCGCTCCGACCACATGGCGGTCAGCCCGGACGGCCGCTCGGTCGCCGTCTCCGCCTCCACCGGCAACACCGTGCACGTGCTCGACATCGTCACCGGCCGGCAGCTCGGCTCCTTCGCGACCGGCGACAAACCGCACGAGAACATCTACACCGGCGGCGGCCGCCACCTGTGGAACATGTCCATCGGCGAGGTCAACACCGACCTCGACGACCCCTGGCTGGACTTCACCAAGGGGGACCGGAAGATCACCGTCGCCGACACCGGCACCTTCCAGGTGGTCCGCACCATCGACATGCGCAACCGCCTGGACGCCTTCGGCCGCAACGACCTCTCCGACGCGGTCCGCCCGGCGGTCTTCACCCCGGACGAGTCCAAGCTCTACTTCCAGGTGTCGTTCTTCGCCGGCCTGATCGAGTACGACGTGGCGGCGGACCGGATCACCCGGGTCCGGGAGCTTCCCCAGAACCCGGCCACCGACCCGGACCGCACAACCTGGGTCAACGACTCCCGGCACCACGGCCTGTCGATCAGCCGGGACGGCGCCAAGCTCTGCGCCGCCGGGACCATGGACGACTACGCCACCGTCGTCGACCGGGCCACCCTCACCCCGGGGCCGCTGGTCACCGCGATCAAGCCGTACTGGGCCACGGTGAGCGCGGACGGCCGGGACTGTGTGATCTCCGAGGCCGGCGCCGACAAGGTCACCGCGATCAGCTTCGCCACCGGACAGGCGGTCGCCTCGGTGCCGGTCGGTGACCATCCGCAGCGCGTACGGATCGGCTTCGTCCCGGTCGGCTGGACCGCCCCCTGAGCCGGTGCACGGCGCGCCGAAACGGACTTAAGATCACAATCAGGTACTTTCGGGATATGGCAACGATCCGACGCAGTGCGCTGCTCCGGTCGTTGCCATTCCTGTTCGCGCTCTTCCTCGCCCTGTTCACGGCGGCCGGCCACGGTGCCGGCGCGTCGTACCCGCACTCGGCCCCCGCGGTCCACACCATCGACACCGCGTGCCCGGCTCAGACGACCGGCCTCGTCGCGGATCCCGCCGCCGGTCCGGCCCACGACGCGCGCCCGAACGCCGGCGCCGGCGCCGTGACGCCCTCGGGCCAGGATGCCTCCTACGTCGACGCGGAGCTCGTACGGCGTACCGCTGAGGAAAGCGCGACCCACCGCGTGCCGGACCGGACCGGCACGCCGGCCACCCGGCACGCCGCCGGGATCCTCACCTCCCGCGCGCCGCCCGCCGCCGTCTGACGATCCGTCTCTCCGAGGTCGCGGAAGATCCCGCTGCCATTGATCGTTTCCGGGCAGATCGTCCCGGCGATCCGTGGGCCCGCCACCTCTCGACCGCCAGCTTCGCCCCGATTCACGCCGCGCACCGAGCCGAACCGAACGGACCATCGTGAACATTCTCGCCGACATGCTGCTGTCCGAGCCCGCACCGATCGCCGTCTGGGCCGTCCTGATGGTCCTCGCGCTGCCCGCCCTGGTCGTCCTGGCCAGCCCGGACGGCGTCCGCAACCCGCGCCTCGAGCTGATCGAGACGATCACCTGGGTGCGCCTGACCGGGCGGCGGCGAGCGGAGCGGCGGGCCCGGCGAGCGGCGGAGGTGGCGCACGCGCTGCGGTTCGCCGGAGAGGTGCGGGTGGCGGCCACCCAGGCCGGTGAGGCGGTCGACCGGTGGCAGGGGCACTGGCAGGCGGCCGCCGACCGGGTGGACGCGGCCCTCGCGGCGTGGCAGGCCGCGGACGCGCGCTGGGCTCGCTGCCGGGCGACAGCGGCCTTCGGCACGCCCTGGACCCCGCAGAACCCTTCGGAGTACGCGTCTCGCGAGCGTTTCCTGCACGATGCGGTCCGGGCCGCCGCCGACCGGGGTGAGCTGCCGGCCGCCGCCGTGGTCGGCGCGCTGACCGGCGGCGGCGGGTGGGACGCCTGGCTGCACCCGGCGGAGCAGGAGGTGGCGGTGTCCCGGGCGTCGGCCGCGCACCTGGCTCGGGTCTACCGGGCGGCGGTGGCCGCGGAACGGGCCGCCTGGCACGACGTCCAGCTGGCCCGCCGGAGCCGGGACAGCCTGCGGCGGGAGGCGGCGCTCGCCGAGGCCCGGGCCACCACGGTCCGGTCGGCCGCGCCGCCGGCCGGGGCGGGTCAGTTGCGGCGGTCGGCCTTCGCCCAGGCGGCGTGACCGCGGCCGCTCACGCTCAGTGGTGTGCGATCAACCCGGTGTCAGTGATGCTGGCCGATCCTCATCAGTAACGAGAGAAGCCTTCACGAATAGCCGGGAATGGAAGTGTGAATGGTGATGGCCCTGCCACGGAAAGTGGCAGGGCCGTGCCGATGCCGCGGCGCCCGCGCGAGCGAATCACCGCGATATCCCTCAAGGTGCAGATGACGAAAGTCGACCTTGGCTCAGGCCTTCCATCGGCTCGCACCTATCGGTAGGCTCTCACGAAACGATGTCGAATTCGCCGTCCTTGGCAGAGTCCACGAAGGCGGTCCACTCCGCTGGTGTGAACATGAGGGCCGGTCCACTCCGGTCCTTGCTGTCACGGACGGCAATTCCACCACCGTCGAGGAATGCGACCTCGACGCAGTTGCTGCCGCCTGTACCGTTACTACGGCTGCCCTTCTTCCAGACGGCCCCGTTGATTTGGTGCGCAAGCAACTCAAGCACCTCCCTTCGATGTGATTGTTCGTCGGGAGTGCTAAGCGACGAGCAGACTCTCGATCATCTTGATGGTCGTGCGATGGTCAAGCGCCATGGCGCTCAATCGCTCGAACTCCTGCCGATACCAGTCAACCATGTCTGGTTGTTCCTCGTACAAGTCTCCCGCAAGGCCTTCCATGTAAACAACATCCAAATGGGTGGTCTCTCGGAACTCCAAAAGCGCTGCCGGGCCGCTCAGGAAGGGGTGCCCACCAGCGGTGAAGGGCAGTATCTGCAGGAAAACATTCGGTAATTTAGCTACCTCGATTAAATGGCGAAGCTGCTCCGCCATGACCTCCGCGCCACCGATCACATGGTGCAGTACGGCCTCGTCCATGAAGGCCGACAACTCCAGCGGGCGCTCACTGGTCAGCCGGCCCTGACGGGTCAGGCGCAACTGGATCCGCCGGTCGATGTGCTCCTCGGGATCGGTCGGGCGTCCGCTTCTCATCAGTGACCGCATGTAGGCGGGAGTCTGCAGGAGACCGGGCACGAGCACCGGCTCCCACGTCCGCATCGCCGAAGCGGCGGCCTCGAGACCCACGAAGTTCCCCGGCCGCATGATGTCGCGGTAGTCGGTCCACCAGGTCCGCTCGCGGGACTGCCGGGCCAGCTCGACCAGCGCCTCGCGATAGCTCTGCTCCCGCACGTTGTAGAGAGTGAGCAGGTCACGCACGTCTCGCGGGGTGACCGCCACCCGCGCGGTCTCGATGCGGGTCACCTTGGCCGAATGCCACTCGAAGTGGCGTGACACGTCCTGCTGGGTGAGGCCCGCGGCCTCCCGGCATCGTTTGAGCTCCGCCCCCAGCCGGCGGCGACGCAGCGTCGGACCCTCGATATCGGACACCTGGACTCCCCTACGGTCCTGATGGAGTCGATATTACGACCGCTCCCTGACGATCCGGTAACCCATTCATGATCGCTATTTCGAAAAGATCAATAAAGTGGACCTCGGCACCGAGGACTGAATAAGAAGTCTAGTACTTCTTGTATTGACCTTGGTGTTGGGTACATGATGCTCCGGACATCGAGTTCTGTCTTGTTTCCTACATAGGTAAAAGATCATTGGAACTTGCGTCTAAGGGGCGTGACGCAGTGTTGGCTGACCAGTACTACCTGATCGCGCACGAGGACCGGACCGGGCGCTCCCGCCTCCACCCTCGTGCGACCGGCCTGGGACTGGCCGCCGCATTATTGGCTGAGCTGGTCCTGGAAGGCCGTATCGGAGTAACCGACGGCGACCTCTTCATCGTCGACCGCCACCCACCGCGCGACGCTCTCGGCCACGACATCCTGGACCTTCTCGTCGCGCAGCCGCAACACCGGGACGTTCGGACCTGGCTCGCCTTCCTGTCACAGGACGCGGCGTTGCGGGTGGGCGAGAGGCTGGTGCGACTCGGCGCCGTGGAGCCGGTGACGCGGCGGCGGATGCTCGGGACCAGTCACACGCTCTACATGCCGAACAGCGCCCAGCAGCGCAACGCCGCGGCGTGGGCCTCCACCCGGCTGGCGAACCTGCTCGTCCGCGGCATGGAGCTGAGCATCGTGGACCGGATGCTGGTCAGTCTCGTCTCCGCGACCGGCCTGACCCGTCACGTGCTCTACGGATTCGAGAACTATCCGCACGCGTTCCAGTTCCTGCCGAACGCGGCCGCGTCCCTTCCCAGCGATCTGCGGGAGATCGTCGACTACACCGAGGCCTCGATCGGCTCGGTCGTGACCGTTGGCCGCCGATGACCTCCGGCCGACACGCGCTGCGCCACAACAACCAGGACCAATGGGCCGGACGGCTGCTGATGGACCGCAAGCCGGCCATCGAACCGGACATCATCACCAGAGCCCTGGCCAGTAACCGGATGGGCGTCGCCTCCGTGGTCTTCTTCGGAGTCGCGGGCGCCGCGCCGCTCACCGTGATCATCGGATCCATCTCGGCGATCTACGCCATCCAGGGCAGCACCGCCGTTCCGGTCGCCTACCTGGTGGTCGCCGGCATCCTGTCGCTCTTCACCGTCGGATTCGTCGCGATGAGCCGCCACATCGTGAACTCCGGCGCCTTCTACTCCTACATCAGTCACGGGCTGGGCAGGGTGGTCGGTGTCGGGGCGGCGTTCGTCGCGCTTCCGGCGTACTCGCTGATGCAGATCGGGCTCTTCGGCCTGTTCGGCTCGGCGGCTTCCGGCATCCTCGGCGCGATGGGTCTCCAGGTCTCCTGGTATGCGTGCGCCCTCGTGGCCTGGGTCCTGGTCACCGTGCTCGGCGTGCTCTGGGTCGACCTGAGCGGCAAGGTGCTGGCCGTCCTGCTGGTCGCCGAGATCAGCATCGTGCTCCTCTACGACCTGGTCATGGTCGCGAACCCGGCCGGCGGATCGATCTCGTTCGAGACACTGTCGCCGGCGCCGATGGTCACACCGGTGGTGGGTTCGTTGCTGGTGCTGGCGATCGCCGGCTTCGTCGGCTTCGAGGCGACGGTGGTCCTCTCCGAGGAGGCACGCGACCCGAAGCGGACGATCGCGCGGGCGACGCATCTCGCGGTCATCCTGGCCGGCCTGCTCTGCGGCGTCTCGGCCTGGGCGATGTCGGTGACCACCGGGCCGGACAAGATCCTCTCGGTCGCCGCCGAGCACCAGACGGATCTGGTCTTCACCCTGGTCGGGCCGCATCTGCCGGCCGTCCTCGTGGACATCGGCTACGTGCTGTTCATGACCAGCGTCTTCGCGGCGCTGCTGGCCTTCCACGCCGCCGTCTCCCGGTACCAGTTCTCGCTCGGCCGCGAGGGCGTGCTGCCGTCGGCCTGGGGTTACACGCATCCCCGGACCGGGGCGCCGCTGCTCGGCTCGATCACCCAGAGCGTGCTGGCACTCGGTGTGATCAGCGCCTATGCCTGGGCCGGGGCCGAGCCGCTGCTCTACCTGTTCGCCTGGCTGACGACCATCGGGGGGCTGGGGGTCCTGGTCCTGATGTGGGCGGCGTCCGCATCGGTGATCGCGTTCTTCCAGCAACATCGCCGGGGGGAGAACCTCTGGCGTGCCTACGTGGCGCCGTTCCTGGCGTTCCTGCTGCTCTCCATCGTGCTGGCCGCGACGATCATCGGCTTCGGCGACCTCCTGCAGGTCCCGGCCGGGTCCCCGTTCCGCTGGGTGTTCCCGGTCGCCTACCTCGGGATCGCGGCGCTGGGCTTCGGCTGGGCACTGATCATGCGGACCGTCCGTCCCGAGGTCTACGCGGCGATCGGCCGCGGCGCCGACGTGCGGGTCACCGCACTCGTCGAGAACGACTTCCCACCGCCGTTGCCGCCGACCCCCGTGGGCACGCACGGCTACCGCTACTGAACTTCAGTCCAGAAAGGAAACCGATGACGTACGCCATCCAGGAACTCGTCATCCGGGATGTCACCCCGGTCGACACCGACGAGATCACCGACCTCGTCGCCGAGGCGATGCGCGACGGGCCGGTCGCCCGGTGGCTGCACTCCGATCCTGACGTTCGTCGCCGGGAGGCGCCCGCCTACTTCTCGATCTTCGTGGAGCACGCCACGCGGCACGGCGAGGTCTACGCCACCGCCGACGCACAGACCGGTCGCCTCTCCGGAGTGGCCCTCTGGTTCCCGCTGACGTCACTGATCCCGCCGCCGATCGACTACGAGCGCCGCCTGAAGGAAGCGGCGGGCGATGCCTTCGACCGCGCCTGCCGGCTGGACGCCGCGATCGAGGAACACCACCCGCTCGAGCCACACCACTACCTGGCGTTCCTCGCGGTCCGCCCGGACGAGCAGAACCGCGGCATCGGCAGCGCCCTGCTCGACCGTCACCACGCCCGGCTCGATCACGCCGGCATCCCGGCCTATCTGGAGGCCAACGACCCCCGCAACCGTGACCTGTACCTCCGGCACGGCTACCAGGTGCGGTCCGTGATCGAACTACCCGACGGGCCTCCGCTCTGGACGATGTGGAGGGCGCCTATGGCTTGATGACGACGATGAACAGCCGCGCCTATGCGGCTGAGGGGAACTCGTACAGCCAGAAGGATTGTTGATCGATCTGGTTGAAACGCATGTTGTTGTTGCAGAGGCGGCCCACCATCAGGCGGAACCGCTTCGACATGCGCTTGACCTCGTCGTTGTAGGTGCAGATGTCCAGGCCGACCATGCCGTTCTGGGTGGCTGCCACGAGGTACATCTGCTCGACGATCTGCGCGAACGCGTCTCTGCCCTTCCCTAGCGGGTTGGCGGCGACGAAGACGATGTACCAGATTCGCCTCGCCGCGAAGTGCTCGGGCCAGTGCCGCTCGAAATACTGTGGCGAGATCAGTGGGATCGCCTCGAGGACGTTGGTGTAACAGGCGATGCCGGACAGCGTGCCATCGGCTTCCAGGGCCAGGTACTTGTCTATCCGGGTGTCCCGCATGACCTCGTCGAACTCGGAGCGGTACATCAGGTGCCGTTGGGCGGCGAGGGCGTTCAGCTCCTCGAACGCGTCCAGGTACAGAGTCCAGGCGGCCTCCAGCAGATGGTCGTCGGTGATCTGGTCGAGCACTTTGACAAGCATGGCTGCTCCCCTCCGGGCCCCGTGACAGCCGGCCCGCTGCATCGTACTTACGAAGGTCGATTGCAGTTGACCATCAGAGTACGAACTGTAATAGGGCTACGACAATGCGTTGCCGAGAATTCGACGTGCCAATTCCAGTTAGGAGGGATGGTTATCGGATGATCTTGTGCAACTTGCAAAGTTGCAGGTAGCAGCGCTGGACGAACCCGCCGGAGTTCTGGTCGGCAATTCTTGCGAGAGTGGCTGGAATCGGTTGTGGAAAGTGCATGATTCCGTGAGTCCGCCTTTCTGCGGAATGCACCGAGTACTAGCCTCCGTGCAATTGGCGTCGTGTTGACGCCTCGCCGCCGGGACATCCCTTCGACGACGCGGCGGGCATCTCCAGCGAGTCTGCGGGCCACCGCCGGGCGAGGAGCGCATCCCCCGCTCGCCCCGGGTGGTCCGCAGTCATGTGTGGACATCGATTGACATAGTTTGGCGTTCATACATAGTCTGCCGAGGTGAAGCGGGAGCGCTCCCATTCCCCGTCCTCCCGCGCGTCCTAGCTAGGAGCGTCATGACGCGACTGTTCGGCAGGCTGCTCGCGCTCGTCCTGATCCTCGGTGGGATGACGTGGGCGAGCCCGGCCCAGGCGGCGCCCACCGCCGCCGCCATCACGAAAGCCATGCAGCCGGGCTGGAACCTCGGCAACACCCTGGACGCCACCGGCGCCGACGAGACCTCGTGGGGCAACCCGCGCGTCACCCGGGAGCTGCTGAGGGGCATCCGCGCCCAGGGTTTCAAGAGCATCCGCATCCCGGTCACCTGGGGCCAGCACCAGGGCCCCGCCCCGGACTACACGATCGACCCCGCCTACCTGGCCCGCGTGCGGGAGGTCGTCGGCTGGGCACTCGACGAGGGCCTCTACGTGATGATCAACATTCATCACGACTCGTGGCAGTGGATCAACACCATGCCCACCGACCACGACAACGTGCTGGCCCGCTACAACGCCGTCTGGACGCAGGTGGCCGGCGCCTTCCGGGACGCCTCGCCCAAACTGCTCCTGGAGAGCGTCAACGAGCCGCAGTTCTCGGGCAGCTCCGGCGACACCGAGAACTACGCGCTGCTCGCCGAGCTGAACGCGTCCTTCCACCGGATCGTGCGCGGCACCGGCGGCGGCAACGCCAAGCGGTTCCTGGTCCTGCCGACCCTGCACACCAACGCCGACCAGGGCCGCCTCGACGCGCTGGCCGGCGAGTTCACCGCGCTGAACGACCCGAACCTGATCGCCACCGTGCACTACTACGGCTACTGGCCGTTCAGCGTCAACGTGGCCGGCGGCTACCGGTTCGACGCGACCGCGCAGCAGGACCTGCTCGGCACCTTCCAGCGACTCCGCGACAGCCTGATCAGCAAGGGCATCCCGGTGATCCTGGGTGAGTACGGCCTGCTCGGTTTCGACCGGCACACCGGCACCATCGAGCAGGGCGAGAAGCTCAAGTTCTTCGAGCTCTTCGGGCAGCAGGCCGCCGCGTCCGGCGTCACCACGATGCTCTGGGACAACGGCCAGCACTACGACCGTACGGCCGGGGTCTGGCGCGACACCGAACTGTTCGGCCAGATCTCGTCGAGCTGGCGCACCCGCTCCGGCACCGCGGCGAGCGACCTGGTGTTCGTCCGGCGATCCGCGCCGGTCACCGCGCAGACCATCACGCTCAACCTCAACGGCCTCGGCTTCACCCACGTCCGCCTCGGCGGGAGCACGCTGCGCCGCGGCCCCGACTACCAGGTCTCCGGCGATCAGCTCACCCTCACTGCCGGGTTGCTCCAGCGTCTGACCAGGACCGAGGGGTACGGGGTGAAAGCGTCCCTGTCGCTGCGGTTCTCCCGCGGCGTTCCGTGGCGGCTCGACGTGGTCTCCTTCGACACGCCGCGGTTGGCCGCCGCGACCGGGGAGACCGGTGCGTTCGCGATCCCCACCACGTTCGACGGGGACCGTCTCGCCACCATGACGGCCACCTACGTGGACGGCGGTAACGCCGGGCCGCACGGCTGGACGCCGTACAAGGAGTTCGACCGGGCCTTCGCCCCCGACTACCCGGCCGGCGTGATCAGGTTGACGCCGGACTTCTTCGCCGAGGTCACCGACGGCGCCCCGGTGAACCTGCGGTTCTACTTCTGGAGCGGGGCGACCGTGACGTACCAGGTCACCCGTACCGGAACCGTGGTGAGCGGAACGCTCGCCGGGTGAGAGATCGTCCGGGCGGCGCGGTGGTTGGGCCACCGTCGCGCCGCCCGGCGCTGAAATACCGGCCGCCGGCCCCCAACCAAGGGGCCGGCGGCCGGCGTTCAAGAAGAATGTGAATGTGGAAGCCGGTGAGGATCGGTATCCGGGCTTCCGGGACTTCGTCTCGGCGCGCGGGCCGGCCCTGTCGCGTGCCGCCTATCTGCTGACCGGCGACCACCATGCCGCCGAGGACCTGGTCCAGTCGGCACTGGCCCGGGTGCTCCGGCACTGGCGACGGGTCCGCGACGGCGATCCCGAGGGTTACGTCCGCCGGACCATGTACCACCTCCAGATGTCCTGGTGGCGCCGCCGCCGGGTGCCGGAACGGCTGGCCGCCGCCCCACCCGATCACGGTGGCCCGGATCCACACCGCACCACCGCCCTGCGGATGACCCTGGACCAGGCCCTCGGCGGGCTCAGCCCGAGGCAGCGCGCCGTGCTCGTGCTGCGTTTCTACGAGGACATGACCGAGGCGCAGGCGGCCGCGATGCTCGGCTGCTCGATCGGCACGGTCAAACGGCACACCCACGACGCCCTGGCCCGGCTGCGGACCACGGCGCCACATCTGGTCGACGAGGATCGGCCGGCGCCGGCCGGACGAGCCGTGAGGGGACGATCGTGACAGCCCGGTTGCGGGGAGCCCTGCGGGAGCGGGCCGACCAGGTCGAGCCCTACGACCTCTACCGTGGCGCGATCGACCTGGCCCGGCGCCGTCGCCGCCGGGGCCGGATCCTCGCCGCGGCGGCAGCCGTCCTGGCCGTCGCGCTGACCGTGATCGCCCCGCTGAACCGGCCCGGACGTGATCTCCCGGCGGCGCCGGCGGCCGCACCGGGCTCCCTGCCGGACCGGGTCGGGGTCCCGCTCTGGGGCACCTCCGAAGTGGAGGACCGGCCGATCGGTGCGGCGAGTGTGGTGTTCGGCGCGCCGGACTGGTGGCTGCCCGGCAGCAAGGACGATCTGGCTCTGGTCGGCGCGCACGAGGACGTCTACGGCATCTCCCACGATCCCGGGGTTCTCCGGTACGCGGGGGAGCAGGCGGTGCTCTCCCCTGACGGGACCCGGCTCGCCACCGTCGGCTCGGTGATCGATCTCGGCACCGGCGACCACACGGCCCTGCCGGGTCTCGGCGCCGACCGGGTCGTGCCGCAGGCCTGGTCACCGGACGGCCGGTTGCTGGCGGTGACCGCCTACACGACCGACGGCGAGACTCTCACGAGCGCCTCTCTGTACCTGGTGGATCCGGGGGCCGGCACCTCCCGGGTGATCAGCGACCTCGACCCGCGAACCGACCGGGACGGCTACACGGTGGCGTTCTCCCGCGATGGCGGGCGGCTGGCCTTCCAGTCGGGCGCCATCGTCACGGTCATCTCGATGGACGGGCAGGTGATCAACCGGTTCACGGCGGCCGACGGCAGCCACCTGGCGGGGAAGGGCGCTTGGACCCCGGACGGTTTCGGCCTCACCCTCCTCCGGCAGAGCCGCTGCTGCGACGGCGCTGACTACCCGTCCCGATGGAAACTGATCATGGTGGATCCGGCCACCGGCGCGGAGCGGTCCACCCCCGCCATCCGTGAGCTGACCGACCTGGTGGCGGTTCGGCTGCTCGGCTGGTCGCCCACCGGGGAGGCGGTGGTGACGGCGTCGCACCCGTTCGCGGGAATCGACGTCACCGGTTTCGAGACCGGCGGCGCACGTCTCGGGGAAGGGCACACCGCATACGAGTGGATCCGCTCGACCGAGGTGTGGGCGGTCGGCCCGTTCACCGCTCCACGAACCCTGCTCACCGGCCCCGACCTGCACATCCGCTCAGTCGACGTGGCCGACGACGTGATCAGTGCGGGGGTGGTCCGCGCCGCCCGTCCCCCGAGCGGCCTGGGCCCCCACCTCCGTCACGCCCTGCTCGTCACGATCGCGACCATCCTGACGCTGATGGTGTTCCGCCTCCGAGGGCGGCGGCTCGGCCGACCCCGGCCGTGATCACGGGGCGGGGGAGACGGCGAGGCGAATGCCGATCGTGACCAGGACGGCGCCGGTGACGGCGTCCAGGGCGCGGCGCACCACCGGCCGGGACAGCACCCGGCGCAGAGCCGCGACCAGGTTCGCCACCACGGCGAACCAGGCCACCGTCACCGCGACCGCCACCACCGAGAGCAGCAGCACGTCGGCGGCGGCGCCGTCCACCGGCGCGAACTGCGGCAGCACCGCCACGAAGAACACGCCGCACTTGGGATTGAGCACGTTCGTCACCAGCCCGTCCCGGAACGACACCCACAGACGCTTCTCCGGACGCCCCTCCGCTGCCGGTTCGATCCCACCGCCGCCGCGCCGGGCCGCGAGCAGCGCGCTCACCCCGAGCCAGAGCAGGTACGCCGCACCGGCCAGCTTGACCACGGTGAACGCCACGGCTGACGCGGCGAGAATCGCGGCCACCCCCATGGCGGCGGCCACCGACCAGACGAACACCCCGGCCGCCACCCCGGTGGCCGCGGCCATCCCGTGCCATCGCCCGGCCGCCACCGACCGCCGCACCACCACCGCGAAGTCCGGCCCCGGCGACACCGCCGCCAGCCCGATGACCCCTGCGAACGCCAGCACCTGCCCCAGATTCGTCATCGCCCCATCCTCACACCCGGCCGGAGAGGTCAGCGGTCGAAAGTGATGGTGGTGACTGTGGTGTCGGGGGTCTGGTAGAGGACGAACAGGTTGTGGGTGCCGGTCACCGGGGGGATCGGGGCGGCGGAGTCGGCTGCCGTACTCAGGGTGGCCAGGATCGGGCCGGAGAGCGGGTCGTCGAGGCGGAGGACGATCTCGCCGGGAGCGTCGGCGGCACTGAGAGCGGCGCGGACCCGGGACGGGCCGGTGACGCCGAAGTCGACCTCGTCGAAGACCGCCCACGCGCCGGGACGGTCACCACGCAGGGCCTCGCCGGGGTGCTCCGGCACGGCTACGGGAGTCGTTTCCGCGTACCCGTCGTTGTCGATCAGATGGAGCGGTGACCAGGGTGAGCGGGCCGGGATGCGCTCGCCGTCGACGCGAAGCGTCCCGGTCAGGCGCCAATCGATGCTGGACCGGCCGACCGCGATGGTGTGGGTGGCCTCCTCGATCACCCAGCGGGAGCGGGTCACGTCCCAGAACGCCAGTTCGGCGGCGGGCAGCAGGAACTCCACGGTGGAGCGTTCGCCGGGGGCCAGCCGGACCTGGCGGTAGCCGCGCAGGCGCCGCAGCGGCTGCTTGACCCGGGAACGCTGCTGGCGGGTGTAGAGCTGCACCGTCTCGACACCGGGGCGGTGCCCGGTATTGATCACGTCGACGGTGACCGTGACCTCGCCGCCGGGGCCGGTCGACGCCGCGCTGACGCGCAGATCCTCGTAGCGGAACGAGGTGTACGACAGCCCGTGCCCGAACGGGAACAACGGCGTGCCCCGGTAGTAGAGGTAGGTGGCGTCGGTGGCGATGATGTCGTAGTCGAGCAGCTCAGGAAGGTCGCCGGCGCTGTCGTACCAGGTCTGGGTGAGCCGCCCCGCCGGATCGACGGGCGCGCCCGACGGGTCGCTGCCGAAGAGCACGTCGGCGAGGGCGGTGCCGTGCTCCTGGCCGCCGTGCGACGACCACACGATCGCCGGCAAAAGATCAAGAGCATGACCGATCGCGTACGGGTACCCGCTGCTCAACACGAGCACGGTCCGCGGGTTGGCGTCCCGGGCGGCGCGCAGCAGATCGTCCTGGGTTCCGGGCAGCGCCAGATCCCGGCGGTCGGCGGTCTCCCGGCCGGTGACCAGCGGATGGTTGCCGAGCGCCAGCACCACCACGTCGGCCCCGGCGGCCACCGTGGCGGCCGCCGCGACCCCGTCGATCAGCAGGTCGACGGTGAAGACGGTGGCGTCCGCGGCCCGGGCGGCGCCGGTACGGACCAGCCCGTCCCCTCCGGCGAGCAGGTACCGCCCGCTCTGCACGTGGAACAGCACCACACCGTCGCCGGCCGGCTCGAAGCGGAACGTCTCCCGCACCTCCCAGCCGTTGGGGCCGGGCCGGTCGTTGATCAGCAGGTGCGCCTCGGGGCCGAATCCGTCGGCGCCGACGCACCGGCCGTTGACGACGGCCCGCAGCGAGAACGTCTCCTCACCCCAGTCCAGCACGTCGAACAGCGTGGTGTCCGCGTCCTCGCCGACGCGCAGCGGACCGCCCGCCGGGTCCGCCGACAGCAGGCCCGCCGGGCAGCGCAGCGCCACCCGGTCGGCGCCCTCGTGGAAGACGACCGCGTCCGCGCCGACCCGCTCGACGAGGGCGTCGCGCAGTGTCCGGCGGTACGGCGGGGTGCCGCTGTACCAGTCGTCGAAGGTGGTGTCGCCGAGCGGGCCGAGAACCGCGATCCGCCGGGTGGCCGCCGGGTCGAGGGGGAGCAGGCCGTCGTTGCCGAGCAGCACCACCGAGGCGCGGGCCGCCTCCCGGGCCAGCGCGCGGTGCTCCGGGCAGTCGATCACCTCGGGGCCGGTCTCCCGGTACGGGTCCTCCTCCGGGTTGAACTCGCCGAGGCGTACGCGTACCGACAGGATGTGCCGGACCGCGGCGTCCACGTCGGACTCGGTGATCAGGCCGCGGTCCAGGGCGGTGGTGAACGACTCCTCGGACAGCGGCCCGGGTTCGGTGACGCAGTCGATGCCCGAGCGCAGCGCGGCCGCGAACCCGGCCGGGTGGTCCTCGAACAGGTTCTGGTCGCCGGCCAGGTTCTGGACCGCGTACGCGTCGCCGACCACCATCACGTCGTCCTCGGCCCAGCCGCGCAGCACCTCGTTGATGAGCGGGCTGAGATGCGTGGGCCGGCCGTTGATCAGGTTGTAGGAGGCCATCACGGCGACCGCGGCGCCGGCGGCCAGGGCCGGTCGGAAGGCGGGCAGTTCGTACTCGTGCAGCACCCGTGGCGGCAGGTTGCTGGAGGTCAGGCACCGGTCGGTCTCGTTGTCGTAGGCCAGGAAGTGCTTCAGCGTGGGTGCGGTGCGCAGCCAGCGGGGGTCGTCGCCGCGCAGCCCGTTCGCATACGCCGTGCTCAGCACTCCGGTGAGCCAGGGGTCTTCGGCGTACCCCTCCTCGTTGCGGCCCCAGCGCGGGTCGCGCAGCAGGTTGACCACCGGTGCCCAGACGTTGAGGCCGACGTTCTCCGGGTCGCGGTGGTGCATGGCGCGGACCTCGGTGCCGACCGCCGTGCCGACCCGGCGGAGCAGGTCCGGGTCCCAGCTGCTGGCGAGCCCGACCGCCTGGGGGAAGGCGGTGGCGACGCCGAGCCACGCGACGCCGTGCAGCGCCTCGGTCCCGGTGCGGAAGGAGGCGACGCCGAGCCGGGGGACGGCGGCCTGGTGCTGGTGCAGAAGGGCGATCTTCTCCGCCAGGTCGAGCCGCCCCAGAAGGTCGGACACCCGGTTGGCGAGCTTCTGCTGCGGGTCGCGAAAGACGATGCGAGAGGGGGATGCGGTCACAACGTGTTCCTTCGGGCCAAGCCGGTCGTCGAAGCGCTTCGACTACGCGGCGAAAGAAGCCTCCGCGAGTGGTTTCGCGAATGTTTCGAACGGAGTTCCCTGAGGCTCGCACCACAGTCACGCCTCGGTCAAGGCGCGCGGGGCATGTTCGGTCATCGATTGTTACGTGTAGATCCGCCCGGGGTGCGGCCCCGGGCGGATCCGGTCACCGCTTCGGCGGCAGGCTGCCGGTGTCCACCCGGTCCAGGTGGGACACCGCGCCACCGAGAGCGGCGGCGTGCAGGCCCAGACCCGAGGCGGTCAGCCGGACCCCGCCCGCGTCCGGCGCCAGGGTGTTGCGGGTCAGCTCGGCCTCGGCCGCCGGGATCAGCCACTCGGCCAGTGCCGCGTAGTGGTCGCCGAGCACGATGAGCTCGGGGTTCACCAGGTTCGCCAGCAGCGCCAGGCCCTGGCCCAGATGGCGGCCGGTGTCGCCCAGGGCGGCCAGCGTGCCCGGGTCACCGGAGCGGGCCTGCGTGGCCACCTGCTCGACGGCCGGCGCCAGGTCGGTCAGCGACTCCGGGTCGAAGCCGGGCAGGGCGCGCCGGACCAGCGGCTCGACGCCGGCCAGGTCCTGCAGCGTGGGCGAGCCGGCCGCGCCGAGCGCGAAACGGCCGATCTGGCCGGTGAAGCCACGGGAGCCGTGCAGCAGGCGGCCGTCGACCACGATGCCGGCCTCGACCCCGGCCGCGCCGGAGACGTACGTGAGATCGAGCTCGACCTGATGCCCGCCGTAGCGCAGCTCGGCGACGGCGGCCAGGCCGGCGTGGTTGGCCACCGCGACGTCCAGCCCGGGCTGGCGCAGCGAGCCGGAGAGCAGGCCGCGCAGGTCGACGTCGGACCAGCCGAGCGGCGGGGAGAGGCGGACCGTGCCGCCGTCGGCGACCAGGCCGGGCACCGCCACGGTCAGGCCGAGCACCTGACGGCCCTGCCGGCGCACCCGGGTCGCGGCGCGCTGGGCCAGGGCGGCGATGGCGCTGACCGCCCGGCCCGCCCCGGTGGTGGCCGGCTCGCCGTCGAACGCCCGGTGCCACAGCAGCAGCTGGTCGCCCGCGAAGTCGACGGCCAGCGCGGTGAGCCGGTCGGCGGAGACCTGGAGGCCGATCGCCGCGTACGCCGAGCCGTCGAGGGCCAGCGCCGTCCCGGGGCGGCCGATCCGGTTGCCGCTCAGGCCGGTCTCGCGCAGCAGCCGCTGCCGGATCAGGTCGCCGGTCAGGCTGGACACGGTCGCCTTGTTGAGCCCGGTCGAGGCGGCGATCGCGGCGCGCGAGCTGGGGCCGTGGGCGCGCAGGTGCCGCAGCACCACGGCCAGGTTGGTCGCACGCACATCGGTGAAGTCGGCCGGTTGTGGATCGGCCCGGGTGGTCTTCACATCAAGCTCCGCTCTCGGCCGGGCGCCTGCTGTCCGCCTGGTCATCTTGCCGCATCACCGCGGTTCGTCGTCTCCCCTGATCGGTGCCCGCCGGATGGGTGCGCTCCCATTTGCTTCTTGTCGGGCCGTCACCGTGTCGGTTAGCTTGTCTTCGATGTACTTAGTTTAGACGCTAACCAAACTAAACCCATAACGGAAGGGTGGTGCGCCGTGGCGAATACGCTTCCGGGCGCGTCGACGAACAGGCGGAACTTCCTGGGGCTGGTCGGCCTCGGCGCGGCCTCGCTCGCCGGCGGCGGGATGCTGTCCGGGTGCAGCAAGGAGCCGGGCACCAGCGGTTCGGCCACCAACGCCGAGCAGGCCGCCGGGCTGGTCCCGACCTTCAAGGACTCCACCCTGGTGCAGCCCGACGTCAAGGGCGTGCGGCCGATGGCGGACGGCTACCTCAAGTACCCGACCTCGCTCGCCGACGCCGTCTCCGAGAAGGCGATCACCAGCGGCAAGCCGGTCACCGCCAGCACCCCGTGGTGGGGCCCGGCCCCGCCGACCGCCAACAAACTGGTCGAGGCGGTCAGCGCCGACATGGGCGGCACGATCCAGTTCAGCATCCAGGACGGCAACACCTACGGCGACAAGCTCAACACCATGCTCGGCGCCCGCGACGTTCCCGAGCTGACCTGCATCCCGGGCTGGGAGGTCGACAAGCTGGCCCGGTTCTCCGAGGGCGTGCACGCGATCTTCGAGGATCTGACGCCGCACCTGGCCGGGGACAAGGTGAGCGCCTACCCGCTGCTCGCCGGCCTCGACTCGGTCGCCTGGCAGGAGTCGGTGTGGGGCGGCAAGCTGATGGGCGTCCCGTTCCCGGTCGACGCGCCCTTCCCGTCGGTGCTGTTCTACCGCAAGGACGTCGCCGACGAGCGTGGCATCGCGGCGCCCACCACGCTGGCCGAGCTCCACGAGTTCGGTAAGAAGTTCACCAACGCCGACAAGGGCGAGTGGGCCTTCGGCGACATCTGGCTTGAGGTGCAGCAGATCTGCGGCGCCGGCGGCTCGGAGAACGGATGGCTCAAGACCGCGGACGGCAAGGTCGTCCACCGCATGGAGCTCCCGGAGTACAAGCAGGCCGTCGAGTTCATGGCCAAGCTCTACGCCGAGAAGCTGGTCCACCCCGACATCGCCAGCAGCAAGGGCGGTGACGTCACCACCCTTTTCAAGGGCGGCAAGGTCTTCATGTACGCCACCGGCGGCGGCTCCTGGAAGGAGACGTGGCGCCCGGCCGTGCAGACCAACCCCACGTTCAACATGCAGGCCGTCAAGGTGTTCGGCGCGGAGCAGGGCAAGGCGCCGGTCCGCTGGAAGGCCCGTTCGGCGATCATCTGGACCTTCATCAAGAAGGGCCTCGGCCAGGAGCGCACCCAGGAGCTGCTGCGCGTGCTCAACTACACCGCGGCGCCGTTCGGCACCAAGGAGTGGGAGCTGCAGAACTACGGCGCCGAGGGCACCCACTTCAAGCGGGACGCCAACGGCACCCCGGTCACCAACGACCTGTGGGTCAAGGAGTTCGCGAACCAGTACATCTTCCTCGGTGGGCGCCCGCCGGTCGTGGTCGGTGGCCCGGACATCCCCACCTACGCCAACGACTTCGTGACCTGGGGCAACGACGCCACGCAGTACCTGGAGAAGAACCCGTGGGAGGGCATCAAGGTGGAGACGCCGAGCTCTCAGGCGGCCCTCGCCAAGCCCACCGAAGACAAGATCACCGACGTCCTGCGCGGCCGGACCCCGGTGAGCGAGTTCGACAAGATCGTCTCGGACTGGCGGGCCGCCGGCGGCGACGCGGCCCGCGACTTCTACGCCAAGGTCCTGGCTGACAACGGACGATGAGCGCGCCACCGGTCGCCGCTCCGCAAGCACAGGTGGAGAAGGCGAAGAAGAAGGCGAAGCCGGTCTCGCGGCAGCGGCTGTCCTTCGGGCAGCGGCTGCGGCGGGACTGGCCGCTACTGCTCATGTGCCTGCCGGCGATGTTGTTGCTGCTGGTCTTCCACTACATACCGGCGCTCGGCAACATCATCGCCTTCCAGGACTACAACCCGTTCGTCGGGGACGACCCGCTCGAGGCGTTCCTCTACAGCGAGTGGATCGGGTTCGGGAACTTCGAGTACCTGTTCAAGAACGCGGCCTTCTGGGACTCGGTGGTCAACACCCTGTCGATCACCGCGTTCCAGCTGGTGTTCTACTTCCCGATCCCGATCTTCCTGGCCATGCTGCTGAACAGCATCATGTCGCCGCGCATCCGGTCGCTGGTGCAGAGCGTCGTCTACCTGCCGCACTTCTTCAGCTGGGTGCTGGTGGTCTCGCTGTTCCAGATGATGATCGGTGGCGCCGGCCTGCTCGCGCAGACCCTGCGCCACGCCGGGTACACGCCGCCGGACATGATGACCAACCCCGAGACGTTCATGTTCCTGATCACCTCGCAGGCGCTCTGGAAGGACGCCGGCTGGGGCATGATCGTCTTCCTGGCGGCGCTCGTGGCCATCGACACCTCCCTGTACGAGGCGGCCGCGGCCGACGGCGCCGGCCGCTGGCGGCGGATGTGGCACATCACCCTGCCCGGTCTGCGGTCGGTCATCATCCTGCTGCTCATCCTGCGCCTGGGCGACGCGCTCAACGTCGGCTTCGAGCAGTTCGTGCTGCAACGGGAGATGGTCGGGCGGGAAGCCGCCGAGGTCGTCGACACCTACGTCTACTACCAGGGCATCGCCGTCCAGCAGTGGGGCGTCGGTGCGGCCGCCGGCCTGTTCAAGGCGGTGGTCGGCATCCTCCTGATCGTGGGCGCCAACAAGCTGGCACACCGGTTCGGCGAGCAAGGGATCTACTCCAAATCATGAGCGCAGACACCGCGATCCGGCCCCGCCGCACCTCGCTCCGCCCGGCATGGGAGGAGAAACCCACACTGATCGGCCAGTTCGGCAAGGGCACGATCCTCACCCTCGTGGTGGCGGCCGTGCTGATTCCGCTCTGGACGGTCCTGGTCACCAGCCTCTCGTCGGAGAAGACGATCAACGAGGCCGGCGGCTACGTCTTCATTCCGCGTGAGTTCAACCCCTCAGCGTACGTGGTGATCTTCTCGGGTGGGCAGGTCACCGACGCGATCCTGGTCAGCACGTTCGTCACGGTCGTCGGCACGGCCCTCAGCCTGGTCGTCACGGTGCTCGCCGCCTACGGCCTGTCCCGGCCGGGCACCCTGTGGCACCGGTCGATCCTGTTCTACTTCCTGCTGACGTTCCTGATCTACCCCGGCATGATCCCGAGCTACCTGGTGGTCACCGGCCTCGGCCTCAAGGACAACCTGCTCGCCCTGATCCTGCCGACCGCGATCAGCGCGTTCAACCTGGTGGTGCTGCGGGCGTTCTTCATGAGCATCCCCGGCGAACTGTACGACAGCGCCCGCATCGACGGCGCCGGCGAACTGCGCATCCTGTGGCGGATCGTGCTGCCGCTCTCCAAAGCGGTCACCGCGGTGGTCGGCCTGTTCTACGCGGTCGGCTACTGGAACGCGTTCTTCAACGCCATCCTCTACATCGACCGCAACGACCTGCAACCGGTCCAGCGGGTGCTCCAGCAGTTCATCCTGGCCGGCCAGTCCCCGACCAGCTCCGGCACGGCGGTCGCCATCCCGGGCCTCGGCTCGACGATGCCACCCAGCCTGGCGATCAAGATGGCCGTCGTCGTCGTGACGATCGTGCCGGCCCTGATCATCTACCCGTTCATCCAGCGCCACTTCACCAAGGGCGTGATCATCGGCGCCGTCAAGGGCTGAGTTGTGCCTGATTGCTCAGCTGTGCTTGATTGCTTCGCTGTGCTTGATTGCTTCGCTGTGCTTGATTGCTTCGCTTCGCTCCGCGGCAAAACGCCTTGTAACCGGTGACGAGGCAGCTGGTTTTCCGCCACCGCAAACCCCGCGGCGTCGGAAAACCAGGTGCCTCGTCACCGGCGGCGTTTTGCGGGGTCGTCCCGTGACTACTACCTCGCGTTGACTAGGGGCTTGAGGTTGTTTCGTGACTACGACCTCGCGTCGACTAGGGGCTTGAGGCTGTCCTGTGACTATGGCCTCGCGTTGATCAGGTGCTTGGGGTTGTTCTGTGGCTGCGGCCTTGCGTTGGCTAAGGGCTTGGGGTTGTTCTGTGGCTGCGGCCTCGCGTTGATCGGGTGCTTGAGGTGTTCTGTGGCTATGCAGTCGCGTTGGCTGTGTGGTGGGGGTGACCGGCCCGGAGGTGGATCGTCTTCGTGCCGGTCGGGCTGCCGAGGTGGACCGTGCGGTCGGTGGGGGAGGTGAGGGTGGCCTCCCAGCGGGTCGGGGACCAGGTCAGGTCGATGGTGACCGGGCCTCGGGCGATCAGGCCGTGGATGCTGCCGGAGGGCCAGGACGAGGGCAGTGCGGGGAGCAGGTCGATGTGGGCCGTCCCGTCCGGGCCGACGTCGCGGCTGCGCAGGAGCATCGCGACCACCAGGGCCGGGAGGCCGCCGGCCAGGTCCACGTTGAACATGTGGTCCCGGTTGTGGGTGGGCACCCGGTTGGCCCGCCAGTACGCCTCGGAGATCCGTTCCAGGGCCGCGTACGCCTCCTCGCCGAGCCCCAGATGTGCCGCCGCGACGCCGAGCAGCGCGAGCCCGTACCCCATCTCGTCGGAGGCCTCGCTCAGCCACCACCGCAACCGGGACCGCACGGCCCGCACCGCGGCGGCGCGCAGCGCCGGATCGTCCTCGAACGCCGGATCGCCGCCGTAGAGGAACGGGAACAGGTGGCTGCAGTGCCGGTGCTCGTGGTTGTCCGGAAAGCGCGGGTCGATCCATTCGGCGAGCTCACCGGCGTCGTTGACGCGGTACGACGGCAGCGCGGCGAGCAGCCGCCGCCAACGACCCTCGTCCGGGTCGTGGACGCCCAGCGTCTCGGTGATCGCCAGCAGGCCGCGGAGCAGGGCGGACACCGCCTGCACGTCCAGGGTGGCGTCCACCGAGGCCTGGTGACGGCCGTGGCCGGGGTCGTTCTCCGGGGAGTAGGACGGGCTGAACCGGGCCCGCCCGTCGACGATCTCGGCGAACCCCAGGTGGAACTCGGCGACCTCGCGCAGGAACGGCAACGCCCGGTCGGCCAGAAACGCGCGGTCGCCGGTGTGTTGCCAGTGCTCCAGGTAGAGGCGACCCAGCCAGGCGGCGCCGGCGATCCAGAACGTGAGGCACCAGACCGGGCCGAAGTGGTTCTGCCGGCCGTGCGTGCCGAGGTGGGCGGGCGCGTACAGGCCGGGCTGACCGTAGAGCCGGCGCGCGTTTTCCCGGAAGTCCGCACGCAGGCTGTCCAGCAGGTCGAACAGCGGTGGCATCAACTCGGGGACGCCGGTCGGGTGGACCGCCAGCAGGGCCGCCTGGAGGTTGCCGTCGATGGTCCAGCCGCTGCGCCAGGGCGGCGACCAGGTGCCGCTCCAGACGCCCTGGAGCGTGGGCGGGCGGGTTCCGGTGCTGCTGATGATCGCGTACCGGCCGGCGTCGAAGAGGTGTTGCGCCCGGATTCCGCCAAGGTCCAGGGAGACCCGCTCGAACAGGTCACGGTGGATCGCGGCGTGCTCGCTCAGCAGGTCCTCGAAACCACGGTCGGGCAGTGCGGCGAGGGCCTCGGCGGGCGAGCGCGAGCCGGGTGCCACCCGGGCCAGGATCAGGACCGATTCCGGGGTACGCCGTACGCGTACCGCCACGGTCCAACCGGCCGGCGCGCCCGGCCAGAGGTCGCCGCCGAACCGTCCGGTGAGGACCAGGTCCTCGCCGCGGTGGTCGACGGTGAACGCGATCGGGCGCTCCGGGACGCCGTCGACCGGGGCGATCCGGACCGTGCCGCCGGTGCCGGTGATCCGGACCGCCAGCACGTCCGCCGACCGGGCGACGACCGCGTCGGCCACCACCCCGGACCATTCCTGCCGCACTACGCCCGTAGTGAAGTCGGTGCCCCGGGTGTAGCCGTCGCCGGGCCGGTCCGGGACGAAGGTGATCGTGCCGGCGCCGATGAGCGGATCGATCCAGCGCGTCTCGGCGTACCCCGGATGGTCCTGAACGGCGAGGTCGCAGACCGCCCGCGCCGCGTCACCGAAGCGCCCGGTGGCGAGCAGCTCGCGTAGCCGTGGCAGGGCCGCGGCGGTGGCCGGGGCCGGAAGCGGTTCGGTGACCGGCTGGAAGAGGTCCTCGTGGGCGAGCGTGAAGCGCAGCGCGGCGGGCGAGCCGTAGCAGAGCGCGCCCTGGCGCCCGTTGCCGCTGATCAGGGCATGTTCCCAGTCCTCGGTGCACGTGCTGTCACGGAAGGACGGATTGACTTGGCTCTCCACGAGTGAATACTTTGTTTAGACGTCAAACTAATGTCAAGGGTGGTGCGATGCTCTTCTTCGGCGGCGACTACAACCCGGAGCAGTGGCCGGAGGAGGTCTGGGCGGAGGACGTCGCGCTGATGCGGCAGGCCGGGGTGAACATCGCCACGGTCGGCGTGTTCGCCTGGTCCAATCTGGAGCCCGAGCCGGGGCGCTACGAGTTCGGCTGGCTGGACCGGGTGCTGGACCGGCTGCACGAGGGCGGCGTCCGGGTCGCGCTGGCCACCCCGACCGCCTCGCCGCCGCCCTGGTTCACCCTCGCCCATCCGGAGGCCCTGCCGGTGAGCGCCGACGGGGTCCGGCTCACCCACGGCAGCCGGGACACCTACTGCGTGTCGGCGCCCGCCTACCGGGCCGCGGCCCGGAACATCGCGGAACGCCTGGCCGAGCGGTACGCCCACCATCCGGCGCTGGCCATGTGGCACGTGCACAACGAGTACGGCACCGACTGCCGCTGCGACACCACGGCCGCGGCCTTCCGGACCTGGCTGGCGAAGAGGCACGGCGACCTGGACACGCTGAACGCGTCCTGGACCACGGCGTTCTGGAGCCAACGCTACTCGGACTGGGCGCAGATCACGCCGCCGCGGGCCACCCAGTACCTGCCGAACCCCGCGCAGGTGCTCGACTTCCGGCGATTCCTCTCCGACGAGCTGCTCGAGGCGTACGTGGAACAGCGCGACCTGCTGCGCGCCGCCAACCCGGACGTGCCGGTCACCACCAACTTCGTGCAGGGCGGCTGGGTGAGCGTCGACCACGCGCGCTGGGCGGCCGAGGTGGACGTGGTCGCGGTCGACCACTACCCGGACGACGCCGGCCCGGGCGCCGAGGAGGAGACCGCCTTCGCCGGCGACCTGGCCCGTGGCTGGGGCGGCGGATCGTGGCTGCTCATGGAGACCGCGCCGAACCTGATCTACACGCGCGGCCGGATGCACGCCAAGGAGCCGGGGCGGCTCACCCGGCACAGTCTCGGCTACGTGGCCCGGGGATCGCGCGGCGCCATGTACTTCCAGTGGCGGCAACCGCGCGGCGGGGCGGAGCTGTTCCACTCGGCGCTCGTCCCGCACGCCGGCCCGGACAGCCCGGTCTTCCGGGAGGCGGTCGGGCTCGGCCGGACCCTCGAGCGCCTCGCGCCCGTCGCCGAAGCCCCGCCACCCGTCGCGCGAGTGGCTCTGACCTGGGACGCGCCGTCCTGGTGGGCGTTGCAGGCGCCGGCCCTGCCGTCCGCCGACATCGACTACCCGGGCGCGGTCCGGCAGGCGCACCGGGCACTGTTCCGCGCCAAGATCCAGACCGATTTCGTCTTCCCGGGGGTCTCCACCGACCTCGGCGGCTACCGGCTGATCGTCGTGCCGCATCTCTACCTGGTCTCGGACGAGGCGGCGGGCGCCTTCCGCGACTTCGTGGCGGCCGGTGGGCATCTCGTGGTGACCCACCTGAGCGGGATCGCCGAACCCGACACGCGGATCCGGCTCGGCGGATACCCGGGCGCGTTCCGTGAGGTCCTCGGCGTCCGCGTGGTCGAGTGGCATCCCCAGCCGGCCGGAACGGTCTTCGCACTGGACGACGGCACACCGGTGAGCCGCTGGATCGAGCGCGTCGAGACGGCCGGGGCGCACACCGTCCACCGGTACGCGGACGGGCCGATGGCCGGCGCGCCCGCGATCACCCGCAACCGGTACGGCGAAGGCGCCGCCTGGTACGTGTCCACGGCGCTGACGGACGACGGTCTCCAGGCCCTGCTGAGCCGGATCGCCGCCGAGGCCGGGGTGAAACCGGTGCTGCCCGCCCTGCCCGGCCAGGTGGAGGCGGTGCGCCGCGGCGACCTGGTGTTCCTGTTCAACCACGGGATCACCCCGGCCCGGGTCGGTGCGGTCACCATCCCGGCCGGCGGCGTGACGTTCTACTCCGGCGCGTGAAAGGCCCGCCGGTAGGCCGACGGTGACGTGCGCATCGTCTGTCCGAAGTGGTGGCGGTAGGTGACGGCGGTCTCGAAGCCGACCGTCGTGGCGATCGCCTCGATCGGGGTCCGGGTCGTCTCCAGCAGCGGCAGGCTGGCGTGCACCCGCCGGTCGATCAGCCAGCGGATCGGCGTGGTCCCGGTCGCGCGGGCGAAATGCCGCAGGTAGGTGCGCTCGGACATGTGCGCGTGCCGGGCCAGCGTGGCCACCGTGATCGGCTCGGCCAGGTTGCCGAGCGCCCAGTCCATGCTGCGGGCCACCCGGGCGTCCTCCGGGTCGGCCGCCACCGGCGCCTCCACGAACTGGGCCTGGCCGCCGTCCCGGTGCGGCTGGACGACCAGCCGGCGGGCCACCGCGTTGGCGATCGACGGGCCGTGGTCGAGGCGGATCACGTGCAGGCAGAGATCCAGGCCGGCGGCGCTGCCCGCGCTGGTCAGCACGTCGCCGTGGTCGATGTAGAGGACGTCGGCGTCGACCTCCACGGCCGGGTGGCGCTCGCGGAGGGCGTCCGCGTACCGCCAGTGGGTGGTGGCCCGGCGGCCGTCCAGCAGACCGGCCGCGGCCAGGGCGAACGCACCCGAGCAGATGGACATGATCCGCGCGCCCCGGGCGTGGGCGGCCCGCAGTGCGGCGATCAGCTCCGGCGAGACACCGGCGTTGACCCCCGGAACGATCACCGTTTCGGCGGCGGCGAACACGTCCAGCCCGTGCTCGGTGTGCAGGGTCGCGCCGCCGACCACCCGCACCGGGCCGGGCTTCTCGGCGCAGATGGTCAGCTCGTACCACGGCCGGTCGAACTCCGGCCGGGGCAGCCCGAAGACCTCGCTCACGATGCCCAGTTCGAAGACCGACATGCCGTCGTACGCCAGGACCGCCACCGTTCGCATGGCGGGATCTTAGCGGTCGGCGTCGTCCACGCCACTGTGCAGGTTTCCGCGCGGGCGGCACGATCAATGCCATGACCAGCGCGATCGAGCACTTCCAGAACCGGCTCCGCTTCGAGACCGACGTGAGCGACGTCCACCACGACCTGGAAGCCGGCACCCCCGGCCTCGTGGTGATCGACTCCCGCGGCGCCGAGTCGTGGGACCAGGGACACATCCCCGGTGCCGTCCACCTGCCGACCCGCCAGATCGCGGCCCGCGCCGCCGAACTCGTCCCGCCGGGCAGCGCGGTCGTCACCTACTGCTGGGGTCCGGGCTGCAACGGCGCGACCCGGGCGGCGCTCGAGTTCGCCAAGCTGGGCTACCCGGTCAAGGAGATGATCGGCGGTTACGAGTACTGGGTGCGGGAGGGCTTCCCCACCGACGGCCCGGCCGGCCGGACCAGCCGCCCGGTCGACGACCTCACGGCGCCCGCTGGGCTCGCGTGCGGTTGCTGACCGCCACCGCCTCGGCGACGTTGAGCACCACCAGCACCAGGACCAGTGTGGACAGCGCCACCACCGCGGGCAGCAGCACGGCCGACGGCAGCAGGAGCAGCGCGGCCAGCGCCGCGGCGGCCCGGCCCCAGCCGACGATCCGGAACATCCGCCATCGGGTGTAGGCGAAGGTGCCCAGGTAGAGCGCGGCGCCGCCGAACAGCAGGCCGGCGGCGTCCAGGTGCAGATGGTCGGTGGGATGGCTGACCACCTCGGCCAGACCCACCGCCACGGCGATGACACCGCCGATGAAGAGCAGATGACCGTACGCCAGGACGGCCCGGACCACGTCGGTCTGCACCTCCGTGGTCGCCAGCGCGTGCCGGATGCCGTCCGCGGCGTACGAGAAGTAGACCCACCACAGGCCGCAGACCAGCGCGAACGCGGCCGCTACGGCGAACAGGCGGGAGCTGGTCAGCGGCTCGCCCGCGGCCACCCCGCCGACCGCCACCACCGACTCCCCGAGCGCGATGATCTGGAACAGGCCGAACCGCTCCGGCAGGTGGTGCGCGTCGAACCGCACCAGGGCCAGCCGCCGCCGTACCAGCCGCGGGGTGAGCAGGTCGATCACCGCGGCCGTGGCCCACAGCGTCACCCGGAGCCACCCGTCCGCCAGACCGCCGGCCAGCATCAGCGGGCCGGTGACGACCACCGAGACGCTGAACGTGTTGACCGGGATGCCCCGCCAGCCACGGAACACCAGAGCCGCCAGGACCAGCCGGGCCGCCCAGTAGGCGGCGCCCAGCAGGACGCCGAGGTCGTCGTACGCGTGCGGCAGCGCCAGCGCCATGAAGAGGCTGGCCAGACCGACCCCGAACAGGCCGATCCGGTCCACCGGGTTGTCCACGTCGTGGGTGTTCGCATGCACCGAGGTGCCGACCCAGGCCCAGTAGAGCGGCACGAAGACGATCAGCGCGCGGCCCACCCCCGCCCACGAGTGATCGTCGTGCAGAAGGTGCGAGACCTGCGTGACCGCGAAGACGAAGACCAGATCGAAGAAGAGTTCAGCCCAGGTGACCCGCTTCTCCACGAACGACTACTCCCTACCCCAGCAGGCTCTCCAGCCAGGCGTTGCGGAACATCCCCTGTGGATCGAAACGGTCCACCAGCTCGGCGAAGTCGCCGAATCGCGGGTAGGCGCCGCGCACGTCGGAAGGGGCGGTCGTGAATATCTTGCCCCAGTGCGGCCGGGCGCCGTACGGGGCCAGGGCCTTCTCCAGGTCGGCGACGACCGGGAGCACCGCGTCGGCGTCGGCGATCCAGGTGAAGTGCAGGGCCAGGCTGTCCTGTTCGTGGTTCGGGCTGAGCCAGAGGTGGTCGGCGGCGATCGTCCGGATCTCGCACACCTGGAGGACGGCCGCGACCCGTTCCCGCAGGCCGGCCACCGCCTCGATCGCGGCCCGCCCGGCCGTGCGCGGCACGTGCCACTCGGACTGGAGCTCCTCGCCGCTGCTCGGGGTGAACTCCATCCGGAAGTGCGGCAGCCGCTCGTGCCACGGACCGGGGACGCCGCCCTGCCCGGTGCAGTTCCCGGCCGGCATGGCGGGCACCGGGTGGCGGGGGCCGTCCGCGGGGCGGGCGCCGAACAGGTCCCCGGTCAGCGGCGTCTCCCGTTTCAGCCACACCTGGTCGATGTCGGTGCCGGTCCAGCGGGTGAAGAGGCTGACGCTGTACCCATTCGACAGGATCTCGTCGAGGTGCTCGTCCAGGGCCGCGGCGGGCAGGTTCTCGTAGACGTACTGCCGCAGCTCGAAGGCCGGGACGACGTCGAGGGTGAGCACGGTGACCACGCCCAGCGCGCCGAGGCCGACCACGGCGCCGGCCAGGTCCGGATGGTCGCGGTCGAGGACGGCCGTCGAGCCGTCGGCACGGAGGATCTCCAGCCCGGAGACCGCGGTCGCCAGGTTGCCGTTGCGCACACCCGAGCCGTGGGTCGCGGTGGCCACCGCGCCGGCCACCGAGATGTGCGGCAGCGACGCCATGTTGTGCAGGGCCAGGCCCTCGGCGGCGAGACGGGCGGCCAGTTCGCCGTACCGGATTCCGCCGTCGATCCGCACGCTCCGTCGATCCGGCGCGATCTCGACGTGGCGGGGGAGACCGGCCAGCGAGACGAGATCGCCGTCGGTGTCGGCGAGCCGGTTGAACGAGTGGCCGCTGCCGAGAACCCGCAGCCGGTCGGCTCCGGCGATCACCGCACGCAGCTCGTCCAGCGAATCCGGACGGTGCAGCCGCCGCGCCCCGAAAGTGATGTTGCCGGCCCAGTTCGTCAGACGCTCCCGCATCAGCACACCCTATGTCGCCCCGGCCGATGGACACGGTGTGTGACGAGCGAGACTTCGGGCGCCGGTACAAAAATCTTCGTCCCGTCCGGACGACGCTGTCTTATTTCATGAGTGTTACGGAACGTTATATAGGTTTCTTTGTGTCTGTGTGATCACTGTCAGGTGTATCTGTACCGATATGGCCTGAACACGGCCACGCAATCCCGCAGCAGATCCAAATCGAGACGCGCTGCTCGTTCTCTCGTAACGCAACCTGCGTCACAATCAGTCACGCCCATGGCGGGGGTGAGGGCAGGATTCAGCCCGGCGGAATCGCGAACGAGAGGAACGGCGCGAGATGGCGCAGATCCATCATTTCGAGTACGGGGCCCTAACCCCCACGGTCAGCTACATCCTCTCCGTGCTCGGATCACTACTGGGGCTCACCAGCGCGGTGCGCCTGCGATCGGCGCGCAGCGGCGGCGAACGGTTCTGGTGGCTGGTCCTGGCGGCGGTCGCCATCGGCGCCACCGGCATCTGGAGCATGCACTTCGTCGCGATGCTCGGCTTCGACGTGGACGGCACGCCGATCCGGTACGACGTCGGCCTCACCGTGGCGAGCGCGGTCATCGCCCTCGCGTCGGTCGGCCTGGGCCTGGCGATCGCCCTGCTCGGCACGTCCGCGCCGAAGACCCGGATCCTGATCGGTGGCGTGCTCGCCGGCCTGGGCGTCGGCGCGATGCACTACACCGGCATGGCCGCCATGCGGCTGCGCGGCGAGATCCACTACTCCGGCCGCGAGGTGATCGCCTCGATCGCCATCGCCGTGGTCGCCGCGACCGTCGCGCTCTGGCTCACCCTGATCGTCAGCAAGCCGATCGCCATCTTCGGCTCGGCCCTGCTGATGGGTGTCGCCGTCAACGGCATGCACTTCACCGGCATGCTCGCCATGTCGGTGTCGCCGGAGGGCGAGGAGTTCGGCTCGGTCGAGGGCGCCACCGCCACCAGCCTGCTCGTCCCGGTCGGCGCGGCGGTCGTCTTCGCCATCGTCGGCATGGGCTACGCCCTGGTCTCCGCGCCCACCGACGAGGACCGGGACGCCGCCGAGTACCTGCGCCAGCGGATCGAGAACCGTACCGCGGCCCCGGCCGCGCCGACCCAGGTTCCGTTCGGCGGGCAGCCCGCCGGCCAGCAGCCGCCGAACCGTTCCACCGGTCGCGGCACCCTCGGTGACGCCTCGTGGACCTACCGGGACCGGGGCCGTCAGTAGCCCGACTCGCGGCCGATGACCCTCTGACGGACTGTCCGGCATTTATCAGCCGAACCGTCAGCTGTTCGATCCGCATGTTCCCGCCCCGCGTCGATAGGGTTTGCAGGGCGGGCGTGAAACGTGAAAAGCAATGAAGGCAAGACCTGGGGGATGGGTGTGGCAGTAGGGATTCTCGGAACCGGCTCCTATCTACCGGCGCGGGTCGTCACCAATGTGGACCTGCTGGCCCTGGTGCCGGACGCGGATCCGGAGTGGGTGTCCCGGAAGACCATGATCGAGGCGCGCCGGTTCGCGGCCCCCGGCGAGGCGGCCTCCGACCTCGCGGCGAACGCGGCCCGGGCGGCCCTCGAACGGGCCGGTGTCACGGCGGCCGACATCGACTACATCGTCCTGTCGACCTCGACCGGTGACTCCCCGCAGCCGCCGACGTCCAATCTGGTGCAGAACGCGATCGGCGCCACCCGCGCCGCGTGCATGGACGTCAACGCCGTCTGCGCGGGCTTCGTCTTCGCCCTCGGTGTGGCGAACGGTCTGATCGCCACCAACCCCGATGCTCTGGTCCTGGTCATCGCGTCGGACATCTACTCGCGCATCCTCGACTTCGGCGACCGGCGGACCGCCGTGCTCTTCGGGGACGGCGCCGGAGCCGCGGTGGTCGGCCGGGTCACCGACGGACACGGCATCCTCGACCTCGATCTCGCCTCGCGCGGCGACGCCAACGACCTGATCTACGTCAAGGGTGGCGGCAGCCGCCTGCCGGCCTCGCCGCAGACGGTCGCCGACGGCGACCACTACTTCCGGATGAACGGCCGCGGCGTCCGTGACTTCGTCGCCACCGCCGTGCCGCCCGCGCTCGACGCGCTGCTGCGCCGCAACGAGCTCAAGGCCGAGGACGTCGACCACTTCGTCCCGCACCAGGCCAACGGCATCATGCTCCAGGAACTGGTCGAGTCGGCCGGTTTCCAGAACGCGCACACCCACCTCACCCTGCCGTGGTACGGCAACGTGGGCAGTGCCTCGCTGCCGGTCACCCTCGACGACGCCGCCCGTAACGGGTCGCTGCGCGACGGCGAGGTGGTGCTTCTCGCCGGATTCGGCGGCGGCATGTCGATGGGCGCGTGTCTCCTGCGCTGGGGGCGCTGAGATCCGATCGCCATCCCGGCCGGGTCCGCACGCGCGGGCCCGGCCGGCGTCATTTCGGCTGGATCAGCCAGTCCCACGCCCGGCGCAGTCCGGTGGCGTGGCTCTCGGCCAGGCCGGCCGGTGTGTCGGCGCTCGGCTCGGCGAGGCGGATGGCCGGCTCGGCCACGATCACGCCGCGCTCGAAGAGCCCGTCCACCTGGTCGCCGCCGGCGAAACGCGGACCGACCGGGGTCGCGAGCAGCAGACCGTGGAAGACGTCCTCCCGCTCGTCGGCGAGCACGTGATCGATCGTGCCGACCGGGTCCCCGGAGGGGTCGTAGACCGGCATCCCGTCGGTGAGCATCAGGTAGGAGACCGGTGCACCGAGGTCTTCGGGCGCGGTTTCGCTGTTCTGCGTCATGCCGGTCGGTTACCCGGCCACACGGCGATTCAGCCCCGGAAGGCCAACATCATCTTTTCGGCCGAGCGGCCGCTAAACATTTTGTACCGTTTTCGGTTTCTCGCGGCGAAACGCGCGTGAATCCGCACGGTGTGCGCTGAATTGCCATATTGTCCGTTTTGCCAGTAGGGCGTCTCGTACGGCGAGTACGGGAAGACGCGCACCGCGGCGTGCTCGCCGCCGGTGCCGCGAAACACCTGGTCGGGTGGCCACGACGGTCCGGGCGATCCCGGACACGGTCACCCGGGCGGGCTGGGCCAGGACGGCCCCGGCGGTCCGGGGAACGGAGGCTCAGGCGAGGCCCGAAGGGTCCGGGTCAGGGCGGCCCTGGCCACCACGCCCCCGGTGGTGGCCAGGGCAGTGCCCGAGCAGCGGCCGGCAGGCCGGGTGGGGCGATGGCCCGCGTCACCGACGGAACAGAAACGCGATGCCCGGCCGGACGGAATCCGGCCGGGCATCGCATTTGCACACGGCGTACGAAATGGTGGTTCGGAAAAGGGGGCGCCCGGCCGGTCCGGGGGGCACACCGGCCGGGCGCCTGCTCGTCAGCGGTTCGCCATGATGAGCCCCGCCGGGTCGCTGCAGACCAGGTACAGGGCCCGGTCGATGACCGCCGGGTCGTAGGTGGTGCCGTGGAACGTCGCCTCCAGGTGCAGGACGCCGTTCATCTCGCTGGTGGTCAGGGTGATGCCCTCGGGGCCGTTGAGCGTGGGGACGCTCTGGTTGACCCGGCCCGCCGGGTCGACGGCCCACGGCAGGTCACCGAGCATGTCGTGCCGGCCCTGGTTGCTGAACGTCAGCCGCGGCTGCGGCTCGACCGCCACCTCGGCCGGGTACGGATCCGGCATGCCGGGCGCACCGGTCAGCATGATCTTGCCCTCGCGCAGCAGCATCATGGTCAGGATCCGGCCGGTGGCCAGTTCCGCCTTCAGCGTGGTGTGGATCGCCACCGGGTCGGTGAGGCTGGCCGGCGTCAGGAACGGGCCCATGCAGAAGTTGCTGTCGATGCTGACGCCCTTGTCCAGGTAGCGGCGGGCGTCGGCGAGGAACGTGCCGCCCCGCAGGTCCGGCTTGAGGCCCAGCTCGATCAGCGCGGCGGTGAACGCCGCGAACGTGATCGCCGAGGTGGTGACGCCGGGAGCGTGCTGGTCACGCCAGGCCCGCATCTGGCCGAGCACCTGGGCCGAGCGCGCGGTCCGCACGGTGAGGGCGGCCTGCCACGGACGGGTGGGGCCCT
The DNA here is from genome assembly GCF_017592555.1 of Actinoplanes flavus. Lineage (GTDB taxonomy): Bacteria > Actinomycetota > Actinomycetes > Mycobacteriales > Micromonosporaceae > Actinoplanes > Actinoplanes flavus. The sequence continues at coordinate 151,189 of NZ_JAGFNS010000012.1, forward strand.
CCTCGATGTGCGGCGGGCGGGCGAAGCTCAGGCCCTCCTTCCAGCGGCCCGGCTTCAGGCCGAACTGCTTCCACCAGGCCTTCGGCAGCGCCGTCTTGTGCCGCTTCGACGGCGCGATCCGGGCCGCCCGCTGCTCGCTCGCGGCCAGGACGATCTCCCGGACCAGCGTGTTCACCGGGCCGGCGTCGCCGTACGCGTGCGACACCTTCAGCGCGAAGTAGCCGCCACCGACGAGGATCCGCACCGGGTGGTGGGCCCGCTGCTCGGACTGGAGCTGACGGGTCATGGCGTCGAAGTCCACCGGACCGGGGCCGAGGTCGGTCACCGCGTCCTGGACGTACCGGGCGAACGAGGCGCCGTCCATGTGCTGCCAGTTGGCGCCGGAACGGTCCAGCCGGGAGACGGCCCGGTGCGTCGGATCGGCGGTGTGCAGGCCGATCAGCGCGTCGCGCACCCGCTCGGCGTCGACCCCGGTGAGCGGGCCGACGGTGCGGATGTACTCCAGCGGCAGCCATGCGCGCTCGCGCAGGGTGAGGCTGGTGGTGGACATGACGTTAACTCCCTCTGCTACCGCGGACATGTCGACGACCGGAGCGAAGACGACCTTCAGCACGGTCGGGGCGACCAGCACCGTCTCGATCGCCATCACGATCGCCACGGCGGTGACCAGATCGTTCAGGTCACCGTGGGTTCCGGCCCACCAGGCGGCCAGCAACTCGGCCACGCCGGCGAAGACCGAGAAGATCCCCGCGCCGCGCAGTCTGCCCTGCACGCGGGAGATGGCCAGGAAGAAGTGGTGGAAGACGAACGGGACGTAGGTCAGGGTCAGGATGGCCAGGGCGTCGCCGGCGGTCTTCGCGTACTCCGCGCCGAACAGTCCCATGATCGTGTCGGACAGGAACAGCACCACGAGCGACGCCGGGAACCCGGCGCCCAGGCAGATCAGCAGGCCCACCCGGACCTTGCCGCGCAGCGCGCTCTTGTCGCCGGCGGTCACCGCGAACAGGGTGAGCGCCACGTTGCCGGGCACCATGGCCATGAAGGACAGCACCATGAACGCGGTGTAGAAGGCCGCGTTCGCCTCCGCGGACAGGGTCGCCGTGACGATCAGCGGCAGCGCGGCCCGGGGCAGGTAGGTGGCCAGGTTGAGCAGGTTGTGGTCGAAGGTCGCCCGGCCGCGCCCGCGCATCAGCGAGGGTCGCGGGCGCAGCGAGTCGATCATGCCGCGGCGGTTCAGCACCCGGAACAGGATGGCGGTCGACGCCACGATGCCGGCCACCCAGGTGAGCAGCAGCACGGTGCCGGTCAGGGCCAGCCCGGGGATCACCGCGACCACACCGAGCAGCACCAGCTTGAGCAGCGAGAACCAGGCGTTGCGCATCAGCTGGAGCGGGCCCTGCAACAGACCGACCATGGCCTCGTCGAGGACCAGCGTCATGGCGTTCAGCGCGATGCCGAGGACCAGGAGGAAGGAGCCGAAGGTGCCGCCCAGCGCCTCCTGGAGACTGGGGATCCACAGGGTGGCCACCAGGACGTAGAGCAGGCCGCCGACGGTCGCCGCCGAGCCGGCGGTGAGCAGGCAGGTGGAGATCAGGTCCCACTTGCCGCGGGCGATGGTGGGCAGCTCGGAGATGAGCATGGTGCCCATGCCGAACATGCCGATGGTGCCGATCAGCGTCATCGCCGAGACCGCCGCGGAGGCCTGGCCGACCGCCGCCTGCGGGGCCACGTGAGCCGCCACCCACCAGTAGGCGAAGCCGAACACCGAGGTGATGAGCGTGGTCGCCATGAGCGAGCCGGCGTTCAGGAACAGGTCGACGTGACCCTTGAGGGCCGCGAGGATGCCGCCCCTGCCCGTCGACTCCGGCCCGGTGTGCTGCGGTGCGGCGTCGGTTGCCGTCACTCTGATATCCCCCCAAAGATCGACGCAGTCAGAAAACTAGTAACTCGCCGTATTTGTGGGCTAGGGCAGGACGCCCGAGCTTCGGCGACCGTCCGGTGTGGTAACCGGCCGTATCGGTGGTTGACAGGACCCGTTGGGTGGAATGACCACACCATATGAGGGGTCTTCACCGCGTTGATCGGCGCCGAATCAGACCGCGCGGCAGATTGTGATTTCCATCTCTATAACTCTGAGTGACTGCGCCGATCACAGCCAACCCGACTTCTTGAGGCGGTGGTAGACGCCCCCGCCGATCAGCAGCATGGCCGCGATCGAGACGTAGAAGCCGTACGTCGCCCCGGTGCCCGGCATGACGTCGAAGTTCATCCCGAAGACGCCGGCGATCACGGTCGGCACCGCGGCGATCGCGGCCCACGCGGCGATCTTGCGCATGTCGTGGTTCTGGTCGACCGACACCTGGGCCAGCCGCGCCTGGAGGATCGAGTTCACCAGGTCGTCGAAGCCGCCGACCCGGTCCGCGGCCCGCCCCAGCCGCCCCCGCACGTCCTCCAGGTACGGCCGCAGCCCGGGCGGCAGGACACGCGATTCGAGCAGCCGGGTCAGCGGCTCGGCCAGCGGCAGCACCGCCCGCTTGAACTCCACCATCTCCCGCTTCAGCTGGTAGATGTGGGCGAACTCGCCGGTGCGCTCGGAGGCGAAGGTCTCCTCCTCGATGCGTTCCAGATCCCGTTCGACGTGCTCGGCCACGTCCAGGTAGCTGTCCACCATCCGGCTGCCCACCGCGTACGCCACCGACCACGGGCCCTGCCGCAGCACCTCGGGGCGGGCCTCCAGCTCCTTGCGCACCGCCCAGAGCGGGCCGACCGGGCCGTGCCGCACCGTGATCGCGAACCACGGGCCGACCAGGACGGTGACGTCCCCGGTCTCCACCACCTCGGACGTGGCGGTGAGACGGTCGTGCTCGACGTACCGCGCGGTGCGCAGCACCAGCCGGGTCACGTCGCCCAGGGTCTGCACGCCGGGCCGGTGCCCGCCCGCGACGGCCTGCTCGACCAGCAGCTCGTGCAGGCCGAACACCTCGGCCACCGGCCGCATCGTGGCCAGATCCGGTTCGTGCAGGCCGAGCCAGAGGAAGGTGCCGCGGCGGCGCCGGGCCTGCCGGGCCGCCTCCGGGTAGGAGACCGGCGCGGAACCGCCGCGCCGCAGACCGTTCGCATACACCGCGCAGTCGACCACCGCGTCCGGGTTGCCACCGCGGGGAACCGGGCCGGCCACCGCGACCGGCCGGGTGATGCCGCTCAGGAGACGGCCGATCGCGTGCGGCAGGTCACCGAGGCGGGGCGGGCGCACCAGGCGCCGTCGTCCGGCTGAGTCGTCACTCCGACCGAGCATCGGCCCGCCACCTTCCCGCACGCATTCGACTGCGAGGCACAAGGTAGCGGGCCGGGGAAAGCGCGGCTCAGTCGGAGCGCCGCATGGCACGGACTCCGACGGCCAGGCCGAGCAACCCGACCAGTACGGCCGCGACCAGTCCGTCGAGCGTGGTGCGGGCCAGCACCTCGCCGTTGAACAGCGCCCGTTCGGCGTCCACCACGTACGTCATGGGATTGATCCGGGACAGGGTCTGCAACCAGCCCGGCCCGTTCTCGATCGGGAGCAGCACGCCGGCCAGCAGGAGCAGCGGGAACAGCAGGGTCTGCTGGACCGTCCAGAAGAGCCACTCCTTGTTCTTGGAGGCCAGCGCCAGCGTGTACGACAGCGCGCCCAGCCCGACGCAGAACCCGGCCAGGACGACCAGCCCGAGCAGCGCCCCGGCGAGGTGCAGCTCGAAGCCGAACGGGACGCAGACGGCCACGATGAGGGCGGCCTGCGCGATCATCGGCACGATCTCCTTGAGCGCCCGCCCGATCAGCAGCGCGGGCCGCCGCAGCGGGGTGACCAGCATCCGCTCGTGCGAGCCGGTCTGCATCTCGAAGAGCAGGTTGGAGCCGGTCATCGAGGAGCCGAAGAGGCAGGACATCACGATGATCCCGGGCACGAACCACTGCAACGAGGAGCCGCCGTCCGGTGCATCGGGCAGCAGCGGCGCGAACAGGCCCAGGAAGAACAGCGGCTGGATCATCGAGAAGATCACGGTGAACGGGTCACGGAGGACCGGCCGCAGCTCCCGGCTGAAGACCACCCGGGTGTCGGTGACGAGCGATGTCATGATCAGGCCTCCACGAGTTCGGATTCCGGCGTGCTGGCGTCCTCGCGCAGGCTGCGGCCGGTCAGGGTGAGGAAGACGTCGTCCAGGGTCGGGCGGACGACCTCGATCGAGTCCGGACCGAGGGCGGCCAGGCGGGCGGCGAGCCGGGGCCCGTCGTCGGTGGTGATCCGCACCCGGTCGCCGCGCTGTTCGCCGCCGGACGCGCGCGCCGCCGCGGCCGCCTCGGCGGGGCCGGCGAAGCCCAGGATCACCCGGTCGCCGACGTGCTTCGCCTTGAGCTGCCGGGGCGTGTCGTCGGCGATGATCCGGCCGTGGTCGATCACGATCACCCGCTCCGCCATCGAGTCGGCCTCGTCGAGGTAGTGCGTGGTGAGCACGATGGTGGTTCCGTGCTCGGCGCGCAGCCGCAGGATGTGCTCCTGGAGGTTGGCCCGGTTCTGCGGGTCCAGCCCGGTCGACGGTTCGTCGAGGAAGAGCAGCTCGGGCGCGTGGATGAGGCCCATCGCGATGTCCAGCCGGCGCCGCTGGCCGCCGGAGAGGGTGGAGACGGTCCGGTTCGCCACCTCGGCGAGGCCGAGCGACTCGATCAGCTCGTCGGCGCGGGCCCGGGCGGCGCGGACCCCCATGCCGTACGCCCGGCCCTGGCTGATCAGCTCGTCCCGGCCGCGCTGACTGTGCCCGGCGCCGTTGCCCTGGCCGATGTACCCGATGCGGAGCCGCACCTCGCGCTGGTGGCGGACCACGTCGAAGCCGGCGACCTCGGCGCTGCCGCTGGTCGGGGGAATGAGGGTGGTCAGCATCCGCAGGGTGGTCGACTTGCCGGCCCCGTTCGGGCCGAGCATCGCGACCAGCTCGCCCCGCGCCACCGTCAGATTGATGCCGTCGACCGCGCGCACGTCCTTGAAGTGCTTCGTCAGCTCTCGCGTCTCGATCATTCCTCGACGGTAGGGTTCACTGCGGCCACTTTCTGACCGCAATCCGATGGAGTCTGGCGCCATGGCGAATACGAGTGCACGGATGCTGCGGCTCCTGTCGCTGCTGCAGACACATCGCTACTGGCCCGGCTCGGAACTCGCCGAGCGCCTCGAGGTCAGCGCCCGCACGCTGCGCCGGGACGTCGACCGGCTGCGCGAGCTGGGCTATCCGGTGGACGCCTCACGCGGGGTGGCCGGCGGCTACCAGTTGCAGGCCGGCGCGGCCATGCCGCCCCTGCTGCTCGACGACGAGGAGGCGGTCGCCATCGCGGTCGGGCTGCGCAGCGCCGCCGCCGGCGCGGTGGCCGGCTTCGAGGAGACCTCGGTCCGCGCGCTCGCCAAGGTGATCCAGCTGCTCCCACCCCGGCTCAGGCGCCGGATCGACGCCCTCCAGGCGGTCACCGCCCCGGGTGTGTTCGGTGGCGGCCCGGTCCTCGACGCCTTCACCCTGACCACCTGCGCGATGGCCTGCCGGGGTGAGGAGAGGTTGCGGTTCGACTACACCCCGCGGCAGGGCGAGTCCGCCCGCCGCCACGTCGAGCCGCACCGCCTCGTCTCGCTGGGCCGGCGGTGGTATCTGATCGCCTGGGACCTGGACCGTGGCGACTGGCGTAGTTTCCGCCTGGACCGGCTGACCGGCCCGCAGCCGACCGGCGCCCGGTTCCGCCCTCGCGAGCTGCCCGGCGGCGACCCGGTGCGGTGGCTGCGCTCCCGGATGCGGACCATCCCGAACCGGTACGCGGTGTCGGTCGTGGTGCAGACCGACGTGGCCACGATCCGCGGTTTCGTCGGCAACTGGGGCGAGGTGGAGGAACTGCCGGAGGGCGGCTGCCGGTTGCGGATGAACATCGACGACCTGGGCTGGCCGGTCATGGTGCTCGGGGTGCTGAACGCGCCCTTCACCGTGGAATCCCCGGACGAGCTGCGGGAACGGGTGCGCCGGGCGGGCGAGACGCTGCTGCGTGGCGCCGCATAGGCGGCTGTGGACGGACCGGCGCCCCCGTGGCGCCGGTCCGCAGTGAAGAAAATAGCGACCGGGTACGACAAGACTCCGTCACCTTTAACCGGGCGCTTATATAAATCTCGATGAAAATCTAGCCGGCGCGCCGAACCGACTCGGCGACCTCGAGCGCCTGCTTCGCGGTGAACGACCGGGGCGTCATGACCCGGACGATCGAGCGGTCCGCGAGCCGCGCCTGAACCATCCAGAACTCGTAGGCCTGGAAGAGGTCGGCCGGCCGTCCCTGGACCGTCACCCGCCGCTGCCTCTGGAGACCCTGCACCTGCTCGTCCTGGAAGAGCGGCGCCGACTCCGGCGCCCACTGCACCTGGAGGTCGATCTCCGGATGGGCCGGATCGCGGTACATCAGGATGCTCTCGTTCTTGAAGGCGGCCAGCTCCCAGCCGTCCGGGACGAGGCCCACGGTGACCTCGAACCGCAGCCGCTGCGGCTTGTCCTCGACCCGTCCGGCCAGCTCGATCAGCGCCTCGTCGGTGGCGTACCGGCCCTGACCGGTCAGGCGCAGCCACTCACCGGGCCGGTGCTCCCAGACCAGGACCAGCGGCAGAGCGCCACCGTCGGCCGACGACCCGGTGGACTCGATGATCCGGCCCGGGCGGCCGCCCACCTCGACGTCGTGCTCGCCGATCCCCAGGAATCTCTTGTCGTAGTCCTTCTCCGTGCTGGTCAGGTAGACGTCGCTGCCGTCGCCGGCCAGGTAGACCGCGATCACCGGGTCGCCCGGGTTGGCGGTGAAGGTCGCCTCGCCGAGACCGGACAGCGTGTACGGGAACTCCGGGGCGCGCGCCGCCACCAGCCGGATCGGGCCGGCCTCGGTGGTGGTGGCGGTGGTGGGCGCCGGGTCCGCGGGACGGCCCCAGCGGGGCAGCGTGACCCCGGCGACCGCCACGGCCATCGCCAGGCCCAGCCCGGCCAGCGCCACGCGCCTGGTGAACGGGCGCCGGGCGGCAAGGGGGCGGGGGGCCTCGGCGTCGAGCAGCCGGGCGCGGGCCGCGTTCAGCACGGCGTCCGAGGGCGGAGCGGCGTCCGGGCCGTACGCGTCGAGCAGTTCGATGTCGTTCACTTCTCCACCTCCAGGGGCGCGAGCACGGCACGGGTCACCTTGCGGGCCCGGTTGATACGGGAGCGGACGGTGCCGACCGGGATGTCCAGGGCGGCCGCGATCTCCGCGTACGAAAGCTGGGCATAGGCGAGCAGCAACAGCGCGTCGCGGTCCCGGGCCTTGAGTCTCGCCAGCGCCGCGGCGAGGTCGGCGCGCAGCGCCACGGCGTCCACCCGGTCGTCGGCGGAGTCGTCGGTGTGCGGGCGCGGCTGTTCCCCGGCGGCCCGGGCCAGCGCCCGGTAGTGCCGCTCCTCCTGCCGGACGTGCCGGTGCAGCACGTTGGTGGCGATGCCGAAGAGCCAGGCGCGGACCTCCAGGCCGATCGGCCGGTACGAGTCGCGCCTGCGGAAGGCGATCAGGAACGTCTCGGCGAGCAGGTCGTCCGCGGGCGCCCCGATCCGGCGGGCGAGATAGCGGTGGATCGCCACCGCGTGCCGGTCGAAGAGCGGCGCGAACTGTTCCGGATCCCGTAGCGATTCCCGGATCAGCACGTCGTCGGCGATGTGCATCAGGTCGGTCACACCAGTTGATGCCCGCGGCGCGGGATCGGGTTCACGAAATCTTCAGATGGTCCGGGAGAAGCGCCAGGACCAGGCGTTGTCGGCCTCGGTGGAGCCGTAGGTGCGGCGCCGCTCCACCCGGCGGAAGCCGCGCGCCTCGTAGAACGGGATGCCGAGCTCGTTGCCCTCCAGCGCGGCCACCCACATCTCGGTCGCGCCCAGCTGCCGGATCTGGTCGGTGATCCGGTCCAGCAGCAGCGTGCCGAGACCGCGACCGCGCTCGTCCGGGTCCAGGTAGAGCACGAACAGCTCGCCCACGCCGGGCGCGGTGAGCCCGCCGCCGGCCGCGCCGACCACCCGGCCGTCCTCCTCGGCCACCTGGTAGCCGAGCCAGCCCGGGGGAGTCGCGGTGATCTCCCTGGCCACCCGCTCGGCGTTGTAGAACTCGATGAGCATCCGCTCGATGAACTCCGGCGACAGCAGGTCCGGGTAGGTGGTCAGGTAGCCCCGCGTACAGATGTCGCGGATCGCCGCCACGTCGGAGCCGGTCGCCGCCCGCACCTCAGCCATGGACGGAGGATAGGCCGCGCTGCCGGATGTGGTCGTCGTGCCACTCGGAACCGACCCGGAACCGTTTCACCCCTACCACCTCGAAGCCGTGCTTGGCGTAGAACCGGGCGGCCCGCTCGTTCCGCTGGTTGACGCCGAGCCAGCAGGTCGCCGCGCCGGTCTTCGCCGCGGCGTGCAGGGTGCCGGTCATCAGCTCGGCCGCCGCGCCGCCGCCGTGCCGCTCCGGCGCCAGATAGAACTTGCTCAGCTCGATGCTGGTCGCCGCGTCCACCACCCGTGCCACGTCCGGGTCGCCGATCGGGCCCCCGACCAGCATCGAATAGCCCACCGGATGATCGTCGACCGACACCAGCAGCAGAATCCGCCCCGGGTCGGCGAGGTAGCGGCCGAAGCTCTCCACCGACAGGTGCGCGGCCACGAACGCGTCGATGTCGGCCTGCGCCGTCCCGGGCGGACAGGCCAGGCCGAACGTGCGGGCGGCCAGATCATGCAGCGACTGCTCGTCACCCTGGGTGGCGAAGCGTGTGGTGATCGTCATGGGAAAACTGTTTACAATCTTCAGAGTGAGCGAGCGGACGGTGCAACTCGGCGATGTTATCCCTCGGCCGGCCTCGGTGCGGCCCGTCTCGGACGCGACGTTTCCCATCAATTCCGGTACGGCCGTCAGCGCGCCGCCGGAGCTGACGGACGTCGCCGCGCACCTCGGCCTGCCGCTGTCGCCGGACGGCGCGATCCGCCTGAGCCTGGACCCGGAACTGCCCGCCGAGGGCTACCGGCTGGAGATCACCGCGGACCGCGTGACCCTCGCCGGCGGCGCCCCGGCGGGCGTCTTCTGGGGCGTGCAGACGCTGCGCCAGCTCGGCCCGGTGCTGCCCGGCGGTGTCGTCGAGGACCACCCGCGGTACGCCTACCGGGGCGCCATGCTCGACCTGGCCCGGCACTTCTTCACCCCGGACGAGGTGCGGGCGCACATCGACCTGCTGGTCCAGTTCAAGATCAATCATCTGCACCTGCATCTCACCGACGACCAGGGCTGGCGGCTGGAGATCCCCGGCTGGCCCCGGCTCACCGAGGTCGGCGGCGGCCCGGGCACCGGTGTGGACGGGGCCGGCTCGGGTTTCCTGACCTGCGCCGAGTACTCCGGCCTGGTCGCCTACGCCGCCGACCGGTTCGTCACCGTGGTGCCGGAGATCGACATGCCCGGCCACGTGAACGCGGTGCAGGTCGCCTACCCCGAGCTGACCGCCGACGGGCAGCCGGTCGCGCCGCGCACCGACGCCGAGGTGGGTTACAGCTCGCTGGTGGCCGGCAAGGAGGAGACGTACACCTTCGTCGAGGCCGTCCTGAAGACGGTCGCCGACCTGACCCCCGGCCCCTACCTGCACATCGGCGGCGACGAGTGCATGGCCACGCCGCCGGGCGACTACCGCGCCTTCCTGGACCGGGTGCTGCCGATCCCGGCCGCCCACGGCAAGAGCGTCATCGGCTGGCACGAGATCGCCGCCGTCGACCTGCCGGAGACCGCGATCGTGCAGTTCTGGCGGATCGAGGAGTCCGACGAGGCGGTGGCCCGGGCCGCGGCGTCCGGCCGGCGCGTCATCGTCTCCCCGGCCGACCGCACCTACCTCGACATGAAGTACGACGCCGCGAGCCCGCTCGGGCTGGACTGGGCCGGGCACCTGACGGTCGAGCGGGCGTACGACTGGGACCCGGCGGAGCGGCTGCCCGGAGTCGGCGAGGAGGCGATCCTCGGCGTCGAGGCGCCGCTCTGGTCGGAGACCCTGCGCAGCGTCGACGACGTGCGCTACCTGACCTTCCCCCGGCTGCCCGCGGTGGCCGAGGTGGCCTGGTCACCGCGCGGAAGCCGGGACTGGACGTCGTTCCGGGAGCGGCTGGCCGCCTTCGGGCCGCGCTGGACCGCCGCCGGGATCACCTTCCATCGAACGCCCGAGATCGACTGGCACTGACCGGGCGGATCACCGCGTGCTCCGGGACGACCACCTGGATCCGGTCGCGGGGCAGCGCCGGAATCCGGGACAGGTCGATCGCGGTGTTCTGCGGCGGCAGATAGTGGTCCAGCGCCGCGAGCCGCCGGACCAGGGCGCCGAGCACGGCGACGGTGATCTTCTCGCCCGGGCAGCGGTGCCCGGTCCGGGGATCCCCGCCGCCCTGCGGGATCAGGTCGAAGTCGCCGGTCTCCCGGCCGAGGAACCGCTCCGGCGAGAACGCGTACGGGTCCGGCCACAGCTGCGGGTCGTGGTTCTGCCCGTAGACGTCGAGCAGCACCAGCGTCCCGGTCGGGATCGGCTCGCCCTGGAAGAAGGCGTCCCGGACGGCCCGGCCACCGAGGAACGGGGCGAACGGGTAGAACCGCCGCACCTCCTGCACGAACGCCTCGGTGTACTCCTCGTCGCCGGAGCAGATCCGGGCCTGGTGACGCGGCCACATGTCCATGGCATGCGCCGCGAACACCAGGTACCAGGCCACTGCGATGGTCGGGCGGATGATGTTCAGCAGCTCGACGGCGGCCACCCGCGGATCCAGCCGGGCGCCGTCCTCGGTGTGGTGCGCCACGGCGGACAGGGCGGTGTCCGAGCGAGGCTTCGCCCGTACCGTTGAAATGATTGTGGAAAATCGCCGCTCCTCCCGGCGGCGTGCCGCGAAAGCCCGCGCGGTGCGCGGCCCGACCGTCGCGAACCCGTCGACCATCGACGCGCAATGCCTGGCCAGGGCATTCACCTCACGCTCCCGCAGGGGTACGCCCACCCAGCGCGACACCGCGGCGGCGATGATCCGGGTCGACTCGTCGAAGAGCCGCACCGGCGGACCGCCCCGCCACCGTTCGGCGGCCGAGTCGAACTCCTCCCCGGCCAATTCCGCCAGCCGGTCGGCGCCGTCGTCCGTCAGCAGCGACGTGAACAGCGCCTTCCGGTGCCGGTGCGCCGACCCGTCCAGGGTCTGCACCCCACCGCGGCCGAAGAGGGTCCGCACCGCGAGTTCCGGCAGCGCCGTGTGCCGCTCCACGTTGCCGGTGCCGTAGAAGAACTGCGCCGCGGACGGGCCGCAGATGCCGACGGCCGGCCGGCCCAGCACCCGGGTCCGCACCGCGCCGCCACCCGCCCGGCGGCGCAGATCGGGCAGCCACGCGTACCCCTTCAGGGCGACGGCCAGTGTCTGATCGAGGTCAGCCATACCGCTTCGTATAACCAGCAGTCCGGGCACGAAACGGTTACGTACGGTTTTGGCCCTACGCTGGGTGGCCGATCTGCGGGAGGAGTGCGGCTTGAGTAGGAATGCACCACCGGTGGCGGCGCGGTCGGCCATCGCGCTGGCCGGGTTCCCGGTCGTCGCCGGGCTCCAGCTCGCCGCCGTGCTGCTGCTCCTCTGGACGGTCCTGTCGGTGCTGCCCGGCGCGGTCGCGCTGCGGGCCGGGATGCCGCTGAGCATCGCCACCGTCGGCGCCCTCGGGTACGGGACCTGGCGGGCCCTGCACACCCGCCGGCGTACCCCGGCCGGGGTGGCGGTCACCCGGCAGCAGGCCCCGAAACTGTGGGAGCTGATCGACGGTGCCGCCGTGGCCGCCGGGGTCCGCCCGCCGGACGGGGTCACCGTGGTCGCCGACGCCACCGCGGTCCTCGGCGAGCGCACCCGGGTGCTCGGCCTGATCGGCGGGCGCCGCGACCTCTACCTGGGCCTGCCGCTGCTCCAGGCGCTTCCGCCGGCCCGGCTCCGGGCGGTGGTCGCGCACGAGCTGGCGCACGGCTCGCCGAAGCTCGGCCGGTGGGCGCCGCTCGCCTACCGCGGGCGGGTCGCGGTCGGCCGGACGGCGCCGCGGATCTCCCGGCGCAACCCGGCCGGGGCGGTGCTCCGCGCGTACGCGGCGTTCTACCGCCGGATGGACGCCCCGTTCAGCCGCGCTCAGGAACTGGCCGCCGACCGGATCGCGGCCGACCACGCCGGGGCGGACGAGACCGTGGCCGCGCTACGGGACCTGCCCGCGCTGGCCGGGATGCAGCGCCTGTTCCACGCCGAATACGTGGGGCCCGGGTGGCAGGCCGGTTACGTGCCGGACGACGTGTTCGGCGGGCTGTTGCGGGTGCTGGCCGCCCGGTCGGTGGAGATGAGCATGCTGCGGGCCACCGAGCCGGAGCCGAGCGGTCCGTGGGACACCCATCCGCCGCTGGCCGAGCGGGTGGCGGCCCTGACCCCGCGACCCTCCCCGGCCGATGCCGCTCCCGAAGAGCCGTCCTCCGCGGAGGACGCCGCCGAGGAGAAGGCGGAGGAGAAGGACGAGAAGGCGCAGGAGAAGGCCGGGGACGAACCGGTGGAACCGGAGGAGGAACTCGTCCCCGATCTGCCGGCGCTCGGGCGGGCACTCCAGGCGGTGGCCTTCCCGCCACGCGGCCGCACCGTGGTGAGCTGGGACGAATGCCTCAGCTTCGCCCGTACCACGGAGATGGAACGGGAAGCGGAAGCCGCCCTCGCGGCGATCTCGCGCGCCTCGGACGCGGCCGTTCCGGACGCCGCGCATCTGCTCACCCTGGTCGCCGACGGCCGGCTGCGCGCCGCGGCCGGCGCCGTCTTCCCGGACGCGTCACCGGAGGAGATCACCGGGCGGATCGTCGACCTGCTCGGGCTCATGCTGGCCCTCGCCGCGCTGCGCGGCGGCGTGGCCCGCTGGCGGCACAGCTGGACCGGCGCGGCCGAGGTGGTCGCCGTCGACGGCGCCAACCTGAACCTCGCCGAACTCGCCGCCGCGGCCGCCGACCCGGAGACCACCGAGGCGGTCCGGACCTACCTGACCGAGAACGGCTTCGACCTGGCGGCGCGCGCGGACCAGCGCGCCGCGGCCCGCGCCCGGGTGCTCGGCGGTCTGGTCAACCTGTCCGCGGACGGCACGCGTACCGATCTGCTGATCACCGACCTGGGCCTGCTGCTGGTGCCGGGCCTGCCGCGCGGCCGGGGCGTCGAGGCGAAACGCCGGCTGACCCGGATCGCGGCCGACGGTGTCCCGGCCGGCGCCGAACCGCCCGCCGAGCCCGATTCCGATCAGGAGCTTCGCCGTTTCGTGCCGTTCGCCGACGTCGCCGGGGTGACCGTCCTACCGGGACGCCGCAAGGGGTGGGTGATCGGCCTGCGGGACGGCGGCAACCTGTCCCTGCGCCCCGCCCTCGACGCCGATGAGCTGCCCGGAGGCTGGGCGGCCTGGGACGAGGCCGTCACCTTCCTGGCCGGAACCCGCTGACCCGAGTCGCCTGTACGACGAATCCGCAACCGTTACGTCACTTCGGGTCACAATAACTCCAGCGATTGTCTGCTTGGCCGGCGTCCGAATTGGGTAGCAGGTGCCGGAGTGAGGCGCGACGATCGTCTCGGGCGCGGGGGAGGGGCCGTCATGGAACGAGGTCCGTTGGCACTCTTCGGGGCGATCGTGTCGGTCGGACTGGGTCCCGCCCTGTGGCTCGGCGCGCAGCTCGGTGCGGTCAACCTGGCGCCCAGCCAGCGGCCCGCCCCGGTGAACGAGCAGTTCCCCGGCGTCGACATGGACTTCGGCGGCGCCGGCGCGGGTGACCCGGCCGTCGATCCGATGTCCACCTTCCCGTTCACGCCGTACCACCGGCCCACGTCGACGGCGCCCGCGAAGCCGAGGCACGCCGCCACGGCGAGTCCCACGACACTCGAACCGGTGCAGCCCTCCCCGCCGCCGGCCTCGCCGTCGTCGTCTCCGCCGGCGTCGCCGTCGACCTCACCGTCCGCGCCGCCGCCCAGCACCGCGCCGGTGTCGCCGTCACCCGAGCTCTCCGGGCCGGAGACCAGCGCCGAACCGGATCCGTCGGCACGATGAAGGGGAGCCGTTCGCGGCTCCCCTTCATCGTGTTCCTCGTGCGCGGCGGTCAGAGGCCCAGCAGCCGGTCCAGAATGTCCCGGTAGCTACGCAGCTCGACACGCAGCGCCTCGGTCTCGTCGGTGCCGGTGGACAGCGAGCCGCGGTGGTCGCGCAGCGCCTTGGCCAGCTTGTCGACCGCCTCGTCCACCAGTCCGGCCGCCTCGCCGGTGGCCGCCTTCGGGTCGTCGACGAAACGCAGCTGGATGTCGCGCCACCGCTCCCGCAGCGACTCGACGTCGCCGCCCGGGAAGAGCGCCACCGGGCCGGTGACCGGCTCGTCCGCGGTGCGCCGCGGCTCCTCCACAGCGGAGTCGTCCTCCTCGGGCAGGTGCGGGTCGTCGAAGGTGCCCCGGTCCTCGAGCGCGCCGTCCACCACGGCGTCGTCCTTGTGCCCGTCGTCCTTGTGCCCGTCGTCCTTGTGCCCGTCGGCCTTGGCGGTGCCGTCCTCGAAAGCGACGGTACGGTCGGCGGCCGGCTCGGCGGCGGCGGTGGGGATCCGGTCGGTGCGGTCCGGGTCGTCACCCACCGCGGCGGGCTGCCGGTCGGGCTCGACAGCCTGCTGGTCCGGCCCCGGCTCCCACGGGGATCCGGCCCGCTGCTGCGGGACCGGCCGCGGGGCGGTCCCGTTCGCGCTGTCGTGTTCCTTGGCCTGGTCGGCCCGGTCGGTCTGGTTGGTCCGGTCGGTCGGGTTGGTCCGGTCGGCCTGGTCGGTCTCGTCGGCCTCGTTGGCCTCGTTGGAGAAGAAGCGCATCGTGGGGGCTCCTCAGCGGCTGGTGGCGTCGGTCTCGGGGGCGGTGGGGGTGGGGTGCGCGACCGGGTCCTCGCCGAGCAGATCGGCGAAGAGGGCGCGGTAGTGGACGAGCGCCTGGCGCAGGTCCTCGGTCTCGGCCCGGCCGTCCCGGCTGCGGACGCTGATCTCGTGGGCGGAGCGGTAGTGCTCCAGGGTGGCGGCGTGCTCCACGGACAGGTCGGCGAGCCGCTCGTCGTAGTCGCCGGTCGGGTAACCGCGCTCGGCGATCAGCCGGGTGACCAGCTCGTCGGCGGTCGCCACCGCCTCCTTCGGGCTGTCCACGAACTGGATCTGAACCTCTTCCCAGGCCGCCGAGTACCGGGTCCGCGACTCGGCGGAGAGCGGCCGGATCTCCAGCTTCGCGTGCCGCTTGGTGCGTTCGAGCAACTCCTTCTCGGCCTCGGAGCGGCTGCCGGTGTCGGCGACCACGCGGTCGTACTCCGGGCCGAAGGTCTGCCGCAGCCGGCGGCGGCGCGCGGCCTGGACACCGACCACGACCGCGGCCAGCACCAGGAGGACGACGACTATCAGGACGATGGTGGCGGTGGTGGACATCAGGTTCCTCCTTCTTCCACCGCCTGTATTCCCACCCGATACCACGCGCCAATCACCTCGCACGGAATAAGGGGACGACCGAACCGGGAGCGGGACGCCACTGTCGTAAGACCGACGATCTAGCGAAAAAGATCGTGAGGGCGTTCTGGCTGGACAAACAGGAGCAAGACGGCCGGTGGAGCGGTTTCGGGAACTAGCTGAGACGGACGTCATTACGTATTCTTCCGCAAGCGTGCCCACGGGTGTGCCGGTCATCCCCCTCCGACCGGCCGGTGCTACGGGTGGCGCGCTGGTCGTTCCCTGCCGAACCCCTCGGGCGGAGCCTGATGAGAAGCCGTAACTGGTCGATCCGTTCGAAGATCATCGCGATGGTCGCGGTGCCGCTGTCCGCGGTGCTGGCCCTCTGGATCTTCGCGACCTCGGTGACCGCGGGACCCGCGACCCATCTGCTCGACGCCCGCGAGTCGGTTCTCACGCTCGGCGACCCAGGGATGCGGCTGATCAACCAGTTGCAGCGCGAACGCCACTACTCCGCCATCTACCAGGCCACCACCCGTCCGGCGAAGACCGAGCTGGCCCAGGAGCGGGTGATGACCGACCGGCTGGTCGGCGAGGTGCGGGCCGCCGCCCGGAAGGCGGACGCCAGCGAGGACGTCACCGTCCGCGTCGACGCCCTGCTCGCCGAGCTGGACGAGCTCGGCCGGATCCGCCAAGAGGTCGACGAGCGGAAGACCAGCTACTTCTACACCGCCCAGGATTTCGACCGGATCATCGAGTCGGCGTTCGAGGTCTCCCGGTCGGCGGCCGTCTTCTTCCACGACCGGGTCGACCGCGAGGTCCGTGGCCTGATCAACGCCTTCCGCGGCCTGGAGTACCTGAGCCGGATCGATGCTTTACTGGCCGGCGCCAACGCCGAGGGGCGGATCGACGCCAAGACCCGGGAAACCGTGATCCTGTACGTCGGGACCTCCCGCTACCTGATCAGCGCCGGTGTCGCGGACATGCCCGAGCGGGCCAAGGGCGACTACGCGCGGCTGATCACCCACCCCAGCTTCATCAAGATCGACGAGCT
Source organism: Actinoplanes flavus (assembly GCF_017592555.1). Taxonomy (GTDB): domain Bacteria; phylum Actinomycetota; class Actinomycetes; order Mycobacteriales; family Micromonosporaceae; genus Actinoplanes; species Actinoplanes flavus. The sequence goes on from NZ_JAGFNS010000012.1 coordinate 167,772, forward strand.
GACCAACGCGCTGCTCGCCGAGCGCTACTCCGGCGGTCCGCCCCCGGTGAACGGCGTCACCTGGCAGGCCGAGTACGACTTCGTGTCCCAGGAGATGCGCGACTTCACCATGCGGGTGGTCGACGACGTGGCCGAGGACGCGATGCCGTACGCGATCGACATCATCGGCAAACTCGCGGTCGGCGCCCTGCTCGGCCTGTTCGCGCTGGGCGCGTCCGTCTACGTCTCGGTCCGCCTCGGCCGCTCGATCGTGGGCCGCCTGATCCGGCTGCGCCGCGACGCGCTGGAACTCGCCTCGGAACGCCTGCCGTCGGTGGTCCGGCGGTTGCAGCGCGGCGAGACCGTCGACGTCGAGGTGGAGACACCCCCGCTGGAGTACGGGCTCGACGAGATCGGCCAGCTCGGGACCGCGTTCAACGACGTTCAGCGTACGGCCGTGCAGTCCGCGGTCGAGGAGGCGAACGTCCGGCGCGGTATCAACGAGGTGTTCCTCAACATCGCCCGGCGCTCGCAGACGCTGCTGCACCGTCAGCTCTCGCTGCTCGACCGGATGGAGCGCCGGGAGACCGACCCGCAGGAGCTGGAGGACCTCTACCGGGTCGACCACCTGGCCACCCGTATGCGGCGGCACGCCGAGGACCTGGTCATCCTGGCCGGCGCGGCGCCCGGCCGGGGCTGGCGCAACCCGGTTCCGGTGATCGACGTGGTTCGTGGCGCGATCAGCGAGGTGGAGGACTACAAGCGGGTCGACATCCGCTCGATCCCGACGGCCGCCCTGTCCGGCCGCGCGGTGGGTGACGTCATCCACCTGCTCGCCGAGCTGATCGAGAACGCCGCCTCCTACTCGCCGCCGCACACCCGGGTCCAGGTCATCGGCCAGATGCTGCCGAACGGGTACGCCGTCGAGATCGAGGACCGCGGCCTGGGCATGTCGCCCGAGGCGCTGGAGCAGACCAACCGCCGCCTCGCCGAGCCACCGGACTTCGACCCGGCGGACAGCGCCCGGCTCGGCCTGTTCGTGGTGGCCCAGCTCGCCCACCGGCACGGCATCCGGGTGTCGCTGCGCGCGTCGGCGTACGGCGGGGTGACCGCCGTGGCGCTGATCCCCGGCGACCTGGTGACCGGCGGACCGGGCGGCGGACGGCCGGCCAACGGCTCCACCCCCGGCCCGCTGGTCGGCACCGGCACCGAGGACCCGTCCCGGTCGCTCGCGGCACTCCAGTGGCAGGGCACCGGCGAGCTGAAGCAGATCACCACGTCCGGCCGCCGGGCCGCCGTCGAGGGCGAGAAGCCGGCGTACGACGGCGTCGCCGTGAACGGGCACCACCGGGCGGCCGCCGAGCTCACCGGACCGGCGCCGAGCACGGTCGCGGCGGAGTTGAGCGCCGAGGGCCTGGTGCAGCGCAAGCGCACCCGGAAGTCGGCCACCCCGCCGCCCGCCGTCCCGCCCACCGACGTCGCGGACCAGACGATCGACCTGTCGGTGCTGGACGAACTGGCCGCCGGGCTGCCGGCCGCGCCGCGGGCGGTGCCCCGCAACTCGGCGCCGCCGGCTCTCGACGCGCCGGATCTCGAGGTGCCGGATCTCGAGGTGCCGGATCTCGAGGCACCGTCGACCGCCGAGGCGCCGGCTCTGGAGACTCCGTCGACGGAGGACACCGAGACGACCGTGTCCCTGCCGGACCTGTCCGGCTGCGTGACCGGCGAGGACGGGCTGCCCCGCCGGGTCCGTCAGGCCAGCCTGGCGCCGCAGTTGCGGCAGGCGCCGCCGGCCGAGGAGCCACCGTCTACCGCACCGCCTCGCAGCCCGGAGCAGGTCCGTACGCTGATGAGCGCACTACAGCTCGGCACCACCCGCGGTCGCGTCGACGCGGCCCGCGCCGAATCGGCCGCCGGACACGCCGGAGCACCCAACGATGTGACGCCCGACGATGCGGCTACCGTCAGTCTCCCGGCCCCGCCGACGGCCGGGGAGAACGAGAACGCACCATCCGGGCCGGAGGTCGGCGTGAGCGGCGACCACGCCGAAGGTCCCGGGGAGAACCTCTTGCTGGAGAAGGACGCATAAGTGGCACAGACGAAGCAGAGCGCGAATCTCACCTGGCTCCTCGACGACCTGGTCGAGCGGGTGCCAACCGCGCAGCAGGCGGTGGTGCTCTCGGCCGACGGGCTGATGCTCGGAGCCTCCGCGGCGATGAGCCGGGAGGACGCGGAGCACCTGTCGGCCATGGCGGCCGGCTTCCAGAGCCTGGCCAAGGGGGCGAGCCGGCATTTCCGGGCCGGTCAGGTCCGGCAGACGGTGGTGGAGATGGAGGAGGCCTTCCTCTTCGTCACGGCCGCGGGCCAGGGCGCCTGCCTGGCCGTGCTGGCCTCCGCCGATGCCGACCTCGGCCTGATCGCCTACGAGATGGCCATGCTGGTCACCCGGGTGGGCCAGACCATGGCCGCCCCCGAGCGGTCGGTGCTGACACCGTCCGACGTCCTTTGAGCAGCCGCGAGTGACCCACGACTGGCTGGACAACGAGGCGGGCCCGGTGGTGCGTCCCTACGCGATGACCCAGGGACGCGTCGCCCCGGCCGACTGTGACTTCGACCTGGTGGCGTTCGTCGTGGCGACCGTGCCCGACATGCCACCCGGTCAGCACCTGCAGCCGGAGCACCACGCCATCGTGGCCGCGGCCTGGGAGCCGATCTCCGTGGTGGAGCTGGCCTCCCAGCTGGATCTGGCACTCGGTGTGATCCGGGTGTTACTCGGTGATCTACGCTCAGCGGGTCTCATCTCGCTGTACGAACCCCCGGCGGCGTCGCAGCCGCATGACGTCGACGTACTCAAGGCGGTTGTCAATGGACTCCGTGCGCTCTGACCGTAACGGCTCGTCGCGCATCCCCGTCGCTCTCAAGATTCTCATCGCCGGTGGGTTCGGCGCGGGCAAGACCACCATGGTCGGGTCGGTCAGTGAGATCCGCCCGTTGCAGACCGAGGAGGTCCTCACCGGGGCGGAGGGTGCCGACGACGTCTCCGGTGTGGAGGGTAAGACCACCACGACGGTCACCATGGACTTCGGCCGGATCACCATCACCGAGGACCTGCAGCTCTACCTGTTCGGCACGCCCGGCCAGGACCGGTTCTGGTTTCTGTGGGACGAGCTGTCCCAGGGTGCGCTCGGCGCGGTGGTGCTGGCCGACACCCGGCGGCTGGCCGACTGCTTCCCGTCGATCGACTACTTCGAGCAGCGGGGCACCCCGTTCGTGGTGGCGGTGAACTGCTTCGACGAGCAGCACCGGTTCGCCCCGGAGGCGGTGGCCCGGGCCCTCGACCTGGACCCGGGTGTCCCGGTGGTCCTCTTCGACGCCCGCGACCAGGTGGCCGCCCGCAACGTGCTGATCGAGCTGGTGGAGTACGTGGCCCGCCGTCAGCTGACGACCGCGGCCCGCCGCTAGCGGATCGCCGGAGGCGGGGCGGCCTGCCCGGGCGGGACGCAGATCAGCCACGGCTGGATCCGGTGCAGCGTGCGGTCGGTCAGCAGTCCGCGCCGGGCCAGATCGTCCGGGCTGTGGTAGGGCCCCCGCTCGTACCGGTCGAGGGCGATCCGGTGCGCCTCGATCGGGGTGACGCCGCGCAGCCGGGCGATCTCCTGCGGTGGCGCGTGGTTCAGGTCGACCAGCCCGCCGTCGTCGAACGACCGCAGCAGATCGGGCCGCCCGATCCCGGCCTGCCGGGCGCCGCCCGGGTGGACCGCCGCGAACTGCCGGGCCAGTTGCCTCCTGGTGCGGGCGCCCCGGGTGTCGCCGGGATGGCAGGCGAGGATCGCGCCGTGCACCGCGGCGACCGGGATGGTCAGGAACGCCAGGGTGAACCCGATGTCCTCGGCCGCGGAGGTGGTCTCGCTGTCCAGGTCACTCGGGTCGATCGCCAGGAAGAAGATGACGGCGAGGAACGCGGCCACGTAGAACGCCGCGGTGAGCACGTCCCGCGGGGTGCGCCGCTGGAACGCCGCGTAGACGAAGTACGCCCAGGCGCCCATCGAGCAGGTGACCACCGGCAGGATCCCGGCCACCACGGCCTCGGCCACCGGGATGCCGGTCCGGCGCGGCGACATCAGGTGACCCGGCATCACGGCCGGCGGCTGGTAGGCGATCGCGGGCCCGTACGGCGGCGGTGACCACGGCTGCGCCGGCACCGGGTCGGCGGCCGGCGGCGGTGGTGGCGGCGCCGGGGACGACGGCGGTGGCGTGGGTTCGGCGCGGTCGGCCCACGGGTCGACCGGTTCGGCGTAGAACGGCTCGTTGCGCAGGATCCGCCGGTGCGTCTCCTGGAGCCGCTCGCCGGGTTCGGCGCCCAGCTCGTCCAGGAAGTACTCCCGGGCGTCCCGGAACGCGGCCAGCGCCTCGGCCTGCCGCCCGCTGCGGTACAGCGCGATCATCAGCTGCGCCCGCAGGCCCTCCCGCAGCGGGAATTCCTGGACCAGGCGGGACAGTTCGGAGACCAGGCCGGCGAACCCGCCCCGGGACAGTTCGATCTCGGCCCACAGTTCCCAGGCGCTGGCCCGCTCCTCGCTCAGCCGCAGCCGGGCGGCCTCGAAGACGCCGCCGGTGAGGCCGCTGAGCGCCTCGCCATGCCACAGGTCGAGCGCGACCCGGGCCCGGCGGGCGGCCTCCTCGAGATCGCCGCCACGGCGCTCCGCGTCGGCCCGGGCCAGTCCGGTGCGGAAGTCCTCGGCGTCCAGGGCGCCGACGCGCAGCACGTACCCACCGTCGGTCAGCGCGATCAGCTCGCCGGGAGTGCGCGGGCTGCGGTCCGGATCGAGCACCCGGCGCAGGCCGGCCACGTACTTCTGCACCACGTTGGTGCCGTTCTCCGGGGGGACGTCACCCCAGACCGCGTCCACGATCCGGTGGACGGGCACCGGCTTGCCGGGGTTGAGCAGCAGGACGGCCAGGACCGCGCGCTGCTTCGCCGGCCCCAGATCGAGCGGCGCACCGTCCCGGAGCGCGCGGACGACGCCCAGGATCTCGAACCGCAGCGGGTCGGCCGCCGGGTGGACGGTCACCCCAGCACCCCCCTGTTGAGCAGCAGTTTCCCCCCATGGCAGCGGAACCGCAGCCGGCAGCAGCATAGCCGCAGCGCATCGGCAGCGGTCTTCCGGAGGCTTCGTCCATCAACCCCGTACGTTCGAGGAAAGACGAAGCGATGAACGTTCTCACCAAGACAGCGAGCACCCTGTTGATCGTCGGCGTGACGCTGACCGGATGCGGCGTGGGCGAGGCCGTCGAGGAGACGGTCGCGCAGGTCTCCGCGGCCACCACGCTGGCCGAGGGTGTCCCGACCACCGAGACCCCGGTGTTCCACTACGTCATCAAGGGCGGCCAGCAGCCGCTCTCCGGTGTGGTCGACGGCCCGCACCGGGCCCTCACCACCGAGGCCCAGGAGAAGATCCCGGACAGCGACATCACCCTGAGCATGAAGTTCCTGGTCGTCGGCGACGAAGCCTGGACCAAGATCGCCTTCAAGAACGCGGGCGCCGGGTCCGGTCTGCCGAAGCTGCCGAAGAAGTGGATGAAGCTGGACCAGACGAAGCTCGCCGCGGACTCCGGCGAGGACTTCACCTACCAGGGCGAGTCCGACCCCGGCTACGTCAGCGACCTGCTGCGGGCCGCCGCGGACCTCAAGGAGACCGGCAAGGGCGTCTACGCCGGCACCACCGACCTGACCAGGTCGACCGAGGCCGAGATCGTCGACGCCGACACCCTGGCCGCGCTGGGCGAGCAGGCCAAGTCCGTGCCGTTGGAGCTGACCCTGGACGCCGAGGGCCGGATCACCAGGGCGCTCGTCACGATCCCGGCGGCCGGCAAGGCCAAGGCCGCCACCTACGAGGTCGTCTACGACCAGTACGGCACCGCCGCCCCGGTGACCGCCCCGACCGACGGGGTGGCCGCTCCGGCCGACGTCTACGACATGCTGAACGGCTGACCTCCGGGCCGGCGCGGGATCACCGCCACCGGCGGCGCGGGCGACAACGGGGGTCCGCGCCGCCGGCCGCGGTGATGCTGCCGTGCGAACGCCCGATCCTGTGGTGGGATCGGGGCATGGGTTCCAGCGATGAATACGTCTTCGTCGGGTGCTACACCGGTGACAAGGGAGGCGAGGGTGACGGCATCACGCTGCTACGGCGTGACCCGGCGACCGGGGATCTGATCCGGCTCGGGTTGGTCGCGCGCACCCCGTCGCCCTCCTTCCTGGCACAGCACCCCACACTCCCGGTCCTGTACGCCGTGAACGAGCTGGACCAGGGCAGCGTCTCGGCCTTCACGGTGGCCGAGGACTGCTCGCTGATCCCGCTGGCGGTCCGCCCGACCGGCGGCTCGGACCCGTGTCACCTGGCCGTCACGGCGGACGGCCGGCACCTCGTGGTGGCGAACTACGCGAGCGGCTCGGTGTCCGTACATCCTCTCGACGCCGAAGGCGCCCCCGGGGAGCGCAGCGATCTGCTCACCCTGACCGGCGGCGGGCCGGACGCGGAGCGTCAGGCCGGACCACACGCCCACCAGGTGGTTCCGGAGAGCAACGGCCCCGACGTGCTGATCTCCGACCTGGGCTCGGACCGGGTGTGGCGTTCCCGGCTGGACCCCAACTCGGGCCGGCTGGGCCTGCCGGAGCCGGCCGTGGAGGCGAAGCCGGGCACCGGCCCGCGGCACATGCTCCACTCGGCCGACGGCGCCCTGCTGCTGGTCGGCGAGCTGACCGGAAACCTCGCGTGGTACCGCCCGGCGGGTGGTCCCACGCTCGAATCGTGGGGCGAGACGCCGTCGAGCACGTCGTCCGGCGCGGTCTACCCGTCGGAGATCACGATGGGCCGGGACGGCAGGTTCGTCTATGTGGCGAACCGGGGCCCGGACACCGTCTCGGTCTTCTCCTGGGACGGCGAGCAGGCCACGCTGGTCGCCGAGGTGCCCACCGGAGGGGTGTGGCCGAGGCACATGGTCCTGCTCGGAGATCACCTCTACGTAACCAATCAGCGTTCACACACCGTGACCGTTTTCCGCATCGATCCGGACACCGGAATTCCCGGTGTCCAGGGTGAACCGACCGGCGAACCGACACCGACCTGCCTACATCGCTGGAATCCGGTAGTGATCAGGCCATAGGTTAGATCAGGCATTGCGGCGTGTCGGTGATTCCCTGGGGCAAATCCGGCACGCCGCGGGTGGATCTCGATACCGATCGGAACGGCGTCATCACGCTTCGTGTTTTCTAGATCAGGAAGCGCCAATCTGAGTAATTTTCGTCCGAACGTATATGGCATTCAGCTTCGGACATGCGCACTATGGAGCGCGTGTCTGGCCGCCATCGTAGAAACTTCAACTCCAAGGGAGCGGGCGTCGTCGGAGGTGCGATGGCGATAGTCGTCGTAATTGCGGGGACGTGGATCGGTTACCAGCAGGTCGCCGACTCCGAGTGCTCCGGAGCAGTGAACCTCACCGTCACCGCCTCTCCCGAGATCGCCCCTGCCGTCGACAACGTCGCCAAGCAGTGGAGCGCCGCGGGCGCCGAGGTGGACGGGACCTGTGTTCAGGTGACCGTCGCCGAGGAGGTCTCGTCGACCATCGCCGGCGCCGTGTCCCGCGACCACGCCGTGACCCTCGTGGGTCTGGACACCGCACCAGATGCGGTCCAGGTGCCCGACGTGTGGATCCCGGACTCGTCGGCCTGGCTGATGCGCCTGCAGCAGGAGGCCGCCGGCTTCCTGCCGAGCAAGGTCACCTCGGTCGCGCAGAGCCCACTCGTGCTCGCCGCGCCCGAGCCGATCGCCACCAAGATGGGCTGGCCGGACAAGAAGATCGGCTGGACCGAGCTGGTCGGCAACTTCAGCGCCGCCGAGCCGCTCTCGGTGGGGATCATGGACCCGACCGTGGACGCGTCCGGTCTGACCAGCCTCGTGGCGATGAACCAGGCGACCGGCAACGCGTCGCCCGCCGCCCTCCAGGCGAAGACCCGCGCGCTGACCGCCGTGTCGCAGAACAAGTTCAAGCTGCGCGAGGAGCTGCTGGCGAAGTTCCCGAAGTCGATCGGCGAACTCACCAACCCCGACTCGGTGGCCATCGCGCCGCTCTCCGAGGAGGACGTGGTCGCCTACAACGCCCAGCGCCCGGCCGTGCAGCTCAGCGCCATCTACCTGGAGCCGTCCCCGGCGCCGCTGGACTACCCGTACACGATCATGCCGCAGGTGGTGGACCAGCAGAAGTCGGCCGCCGCCGAGGGCCTGCTCAAGCAGCTCGCCGAGAGCGGCGCCAAGGACGCGCTGGCAGCGGTCGGTCTGCGGGCGCCGGACGGCACCTACGGCGCGGCCTTCAACGCCCCGATGGGCGCCCCGCAGGCCTCGCCGGCGGTCACCGCCTCGGCCACCAAGGCCGCGGACGGCGGCGCTGCCGCGGGTGGCGTCACCGGTGCCGAGCTGAGCCAGGTGGTGGGTAGCTGGATCGCCCTCACCAAGCCCGGTCAGGCCCTCACCGTCTTCGACGTCTCCGGCTCGATGGGCGACCCGGTGCCGACCGCCGGTGGCAAGACCCGCGCCCAGGTCACCCAGGCTGCGGCGAGCGTCGGTCTGTCGCTGTTCAGCAACAAGTGGTCGGTCGGTGTGTGGCGCTTCTCCACCCGGCTGAAGGGCAAGCAGCCGTGGGAGCAGTTGGTCCCGATCAAGTCGCTGGCCACCTCCCGTCAGGAGGTGCAGGACTCGATCGGCCGGCTGGACCCGACGAACGGCGGCACCGGTCTCTACGACACGATCCTGGACGCCTACAACCACGTGAAGGCGAACTACGCCCAGAACAAGTCGAACTCGGTCATCCTCTTCACCGACGGTGAGAACCAGAACGCCGACGGCATGACCCGGCCGCAGCTCCTGTCCGCGCTCAAGAAGGCTCAGGACCCGAAGACGCCGATCCGGCTGGTGCTCATCGCCGTCGGCCCGGACGTCAACCTGGACGAGCTGAAGGAGATCAGCGGCGTGGTGAAGGGCAGCGGCGTGTTCCCGGCCGAGGACCCCACCAAGATCACCGCGATCTTCGCCCAGGCCATCGGCAGCCGGACCGGCGTCAGCTGACCCGGCGCGGACCCTACTGAGAACGGCCGTCGTCCCCTCGGGGCGGCGGCCGTTTCCGTGCGGTGGGGGCGGCTTTACGCGTACCGCTCGGAAGAGCGACGGAGCCAGGTCGCGGGATTCTCCCGGACCGCCCGGATGATCGCGTCCGCCGCGCCGCGCATGGCCGCGTCGGCGCCGAGCGCCGCCGGGCGCAGCACGACCGGCGCGAGACCCGACGTGAGGACCCGCTGCCGCAGCTCGGCCTCGATGCCCTCCCGCAGCCTTTCGAAGATCGGGGCGTACGCCCCACCGAGCACGATCACCGGTACGTCGAGCAGGTTGACCACCGCGGACAGGGCGATCCCGAGCGCCGCCGCGGCGAGCGGCTCACCGGACTCCAGGGCCTCCTGGCCGGCGTACTGCTCCAGGCAGCCCCGTGAGCCGCAACGGCACGGCCGCCCGTCGGGGTAGACGGTGACGTGCCCGATCTCCCCGCTCCAGCCGCGCACCCCCCGGTAGAGCTCGCCGTCGAGGACCAGCCCGGCGCCGATGCCGATCTCGCCGGAGATGTAGAGGAAGGTGGGGTCGCCGCCGGTCACCCGCAGCTCGCCGAGGGCGGCCAGGTTGGCCTCGTTGTCCACGGTGACGGGCAGGCCGGCCAGCTCCGGTACGCGATGCAGTTCGGCGACCGCGTCGATGTCCTGCCAGCCGAGGTTGGGCGCCACCCGGACCAGGCCGCCACCGGCCACCAGGCCGGGCACCGCCAGCGCCGCCCCGGCGACGGTCAGCCCGTCGGCCTCGGCGGCGAGCCGGGCCCGGGCGGCCAGCGCGCCGAGCGTGGCCAGGGCCCGTGCCGGGTCGGCGGGACGCTGGTCGGCGTGCTCGACGAAGCGCTGCCGCACCGCGCCGGTCAGGTCCACCACGCAGGCGGCCAGGTAGTCGACGTTGATCTCGAGCCCCAGCCCGGCGGGCCCGGTGGAGGTGAGGGTGAGCCCGACCGCGGGCCGGCCCGCGCCGGTGCGCGGCGGCGGGTCGACCTCGACCAGCAGGCCGCCCGCCACCAGGTCGTCGACAAGGGCGGAAACGGTCGCGCGGGTGAGCCCGGTGGCCGCGGACACCGCCGCACGTGATGGCTGATTTGTGCTGTTCGCGACTGTTTGCAGCACCAGCGCGAGATTATGGGCCCGCACGCTTGCCTGGCGAACCGGTGTCGTGGATGGGCTCAACACGCCCTTGACAGTGCCATACCCCAGCCAAATAATTCAACCACTAAACAATTTCGGGGAGGTAACCCGTGTCCGTGCAGGCCACACGCGAAGACAAGTTCTCCTTCGGTCTCTGGACCGTCGGCTGGCAGGCCCGCGACCCGTTCGGCGACGCGACCCGGCCCGCGCTCGACCCGGTCGAGGCGGTCCACAAGCTCGCCGAGATCGGCGCCTACGGCATCACGTTCCACGACGACGACCTGGTGCCGTTCGGCGCCGACGCGCAGACCCGGGACGGCATCGTCGCGGGCTTCAAGAAGGCGCTCGACGAGACCGGCCTGATCGTTCCCATGATCACCACCAACCTGTTCACCCACCCGGTGTTCAAGGACGGCGGCTTCACCAGCAACGACCGCAACGTCCGGCGGTATGCGGTCCGCAAGGTGCTGCGGCAGATGGACCTCGGCGCGGAGCTGGGCGCCAAGACCCTGGTGCTGTGGGGCGGCCGCGAGGGTGCGGAGTACGACTCGGCCAAGGACGTGAAGGCCGCGCTCGACCGCTACCGGGAGGCGCTCAACCTGCTGGCGCAGTACTCGGAGGACCGTGGCTACGGCTTCCGCTTCGCCATCGAGCCCAAGCCCAACGAGCCCCGCGGCGACATCCTGCTCCCGACCGCCGGCCACGCCATCGCGTTCACGCAGGAGCTGGAGCGCCCCGAGCTGTTCGGCATCAACCCGGAGGTCGGCCACGAGCAGATGGCCGGTCTGAACTTCACCCAGGGCATCGCCCAGGCGCTGTGGCACAAGAAGCTCTTCCACATCGACCTGAACGGGCAGCACGGCCCCAAGTACGACCAGGACCTGGTCTTCGGTCACGGTGACCTGCTCAGCGCGTTCTCCCTGGTCGACCTCCTGGAGAACGGCCCGGACGGCGGCCCGGCCTACGAGGGCCCGCGCCACTTCGACTACAAGCCCTCGCGTACCGAGGACTTCGACGGCGTCTGGGAGTCGGCCAAGGCCAACATCCGGATGTACCTGCTGCTCAAGGAGCGGGCCAAGGCGTTCCGCGCGGACCCCGAGGTGCAGGCGGCGCTGGCCGCGTCCAAGGTGGCCGAACTGAGCACGCCGACCCTGAACCCGGGCGAGAGCTACGCCGACCTGCTGGCCGACCGCAGCGCGTTCGAGGACTTCGACGCCGACGCCGCCGGCGCGCAGGGCTACGGCTTCGTCAAGCTGAACCAGCTCGCCATCGAGCACCTCATCGGGGCTCGGGCGTGACCGACCGAAGGGAGGGCGCGCCCGGCCCTTTCCCCGCTCGTGAATCCTGAGAGGAGGGACAGCTGATGGCGCTCGTGGCCGGGATCGACAGCTCCACCCAGTCCTGCAAGGTGGTGATCCGCGACGCCGAGACCGGTGAGCTGGTCCGGCAGGGCCGGGCGGCGCACCCGGACGGCACCGAGGTGCACCCGGACGCCTGGTGGGCCGCGCTCCAGCAGGCGATCGAGGAGGCCGGCGGCCTGGACGACGTGGCCGCCGCCTCGGTCGCCGGGCAGCAGCACGGCATGGTCGTGCTGGACGAAGACGGCGAGGTGGTCCGGCCGGCGCTGCTGTGGAACGACACCCGCAGCGCCGGCGCGGCCGCCGACCTGATCGAGGAACTCGGCGGCGGCGACAAGTGGGCGGACGCGGTCGGCATCGTGCCGGTCGCCAGCTTTACCCTGACCAAGCTGCGCTGGCTGGCCCGCAACGAGCCGGCGAACGCGGCACGGGTGTCCACGGTCTGCCTGCCGCACGACTGGCTGACCTGGAAGCTGTCCGGCAAGTCCGGCCTCTACACCGACCGCAGCGACGCCAGCGGCACCCTCTACTGGTCGGCCCAGACCAACGAGTACCGGCACGACCTGCTGGAACTCGGGTTCGGCCGGTCCCTGCGGGTCCCGGAGGTGCTCGGCCCGACCGGGATCGCCGGTCACCTGCCCAACGGTGCTCCGCTGGGCCCGGGCGCCGGGGACAACGCGGCGGCCGCCCTCGGCACCGGCGCGCTGCCCGGCGACGTGATCGTCTCGATCGGCACGTCCGGCACGGTCTTCGCCTCGTCCGAGGTGGCGCCGAACGACCCGACCGGAACGGTGGCCGGGTTCGCCGACACCACCGGCCGGTTCCTGCCGATCGTGGTCACCCTCAACGCGGCCCGGGTGCTGGACGCCGCGGCCAAGCTGCTCGGGGTGGACCACGACGAGCTGTCCCGGCTCGCGCTGTCCGCTCCGGCGGGCGCGGACGGGCTGGTCCTGGTGCCGTACCTGGAGGGCGAGCGGACCCCGAACCGGCCGGACGCCACCGGCGCGATCCACGGGCTCACCCTCCGGACGTCGACCCCGGCGCACCTGGCCCGGGCCGCCGTCGAGGGCATGCTCTGCGCGCTCGCCGACGGTCTGGACGCGCTGGTCGCGACCGGTGCGGTGGCCGACCGGATCGTCCTGGTCGGCGGCGGGGCGCGCAGCGAGGCGGTCCGCCGCATCGCGCCCGCGCTCTTCGGCCGGCCGGTCGTCGTACCGCCGCCCGGTGAGTACGTCGCCGACGGTGCGGCCCGCCAGGCCGCGTGGATCGCCCTGGGCGGGGACGTTCCGCCCGCGTGGTCGGCGGCAACCCCGGAGGTGTACGAGGACGGCGGCGTCCCGCTGATCCGGGAGCAGTACGCGGCGGCCCAGCAGGCGGTCCTCGACCGCAGACGCTGACGCTGACGCGCACGCCGGCCGGTTCTCCAGGTGAGAACCGGCCGGATCATTTTCCCGGGTTTTTGTCGTCACCCCGCCCACGCGGCATCTACGTGCACAGGAACACCGGCCGACATCCCCGATCGGCCGTCATCCCCGCACGTGAGGAAGGACCGCAGTGGCAGAGAGAAAGTCTCGCGAACGGCACTGCTCGGCGTGGCGGCCGCACTGGTCGTGCCCACCGCGTTCGTCGGCTGGTCGGTCATGCCGTCGAACGCGGTGGCGGCTCCGGCCCCCGGCAACACCTACACGCTGGCCGTGAAGAAGAGTGGCATGTGCGTCGACGTGCCGGGCGCGTCGACCGCCTCGGGCGCGTCGATCATCCAGGAGACCTGCACCGCCAACTCCAACAAGCAGTTCGCCGTCACCCCGGTGACCGGGTCTTCCACCGGCCGCACCTGGGCGTCCACTCCGGACGGTTTCGCCTCCACCGGCGGCGGCACCACCGGCGGCGCGGCCGGCGCCACGGTCACCGTGACCAACCTGGCCGACCTGACCAGGTACGTCACCGCCACCGAGCCCTACGTGATCAAGGTGGCGAACGCCATCACGATCACCCCGAAGGGCACCGAGCTGAAGGTCGAGTCGAACAAGACCATCGTCGGCGCCGGCACCAAGGGCGAGATCGTCGGCGGCGGCTTCTTCCTCGGCACCGGGGTCAGGAACGTCATCATCCGGAACCTCACCATCCGGGACACCCAGATGACCGAGGACGACCCGGACGACAAGACGTACGACTACGACGGCATCCAGATGGACACCGCGGACCACGTCTGGATCGACCACAACAGGATCACCCGGATGAACGACGGCATGATCGACAGCCGTAAGGACACCAGCTACCTGACCGTGTCCTGGAACATCCTGGACACCGGCAACAAGGCGTTCGGCATCGGCTGGACCGAGAACGTGACGTCGCGGATGACGATCCACCACAACTGGATCAGGAACACCGTGCAGCGGAACCCGAGCACCGACAACGTCGCGTACGCGCACCTCTACAACAACCACATGCAGAACATCACCTCGTACGGCAACCTGTCCCGGGGCGCCACGAAGATGGTTCTGGAGAACAGCTACTTCGACAACGTCGTGAACCCGTACTACAACGACACGTCGGCCGCCCAGCTCAAGCAGTCGGGCAGCATCGTCAAGAACTCCTCGGGCCGGCAGCAGACCAACGGCTCCGCCTTCGACCCGAAGAGCTTCTACCCGTACACCCTCGATGCCGCGGCGGACGTTCCGGCGCTGCCGGCGAAGTACGCCGGTCCGCAGGCCGACATCGGCGGCTGAGCATCACCGGGGGGTGAGGAGGAGGCGGCGCCGCCCGGTGCGGCGCCGCCTCCTCGCCCGTCCGGCAGGAGCCGGGTGCAGCGGATAGCCTCTACCGGGTGATGAGCAGGGGCGGAAGCGTGCACCGGGCGTACAGCGTGGTGGTGTTCGTGATCCTGGCCGCGCTGGACAACGTGGCGATCGGCCTGGTTCCCCCGCTCTACGGCAGCATCGGCGCCGATCTCGGGGTGAGCGAGGGCCACATCGCGCTCGCCACCACGGTCATGTTCCTGATCAGTGCGGTCGCGGCGATCGGTTTCGCGTACGTCGGGGACCGCACCGACCGCAAACCGGTGCTGATCGTGGGCACCGTCATCTGGGTGGCCGGCACCACGTGGTCCGGGCTGGCCGGCGACTACGGGCAGTTCCTGGCCTCCCAGGCGGTCGCCGCGTTCGGGCTCGGCGGCGTCGCCTCGGTGAGCTTCTCGGTGGTCAGCGACCTGATCTCGCCGCGGCGCCGGGGTCTCGTGATGAGCTTCTGGGGCCTGTCGCAGGGCGTCGGCACACTGGCCGGCACCCTGGTCGGCGGGATTCTCGGGCACGACGACTGGCGGCGGCCGTTCCTGTTCGCGGCGGCCGCCGGGGTGGTCGCGCTGCTGGCCTACCTGTTCACCTACAGCGTGCCGCGCGGCGACAGCCAGCCGGAGCTGGCCGGGGTCGACTACGAGGAGCGGATCCACCACGAGGACCTGCCGGTCATCCTGAAACGGCGCACCAACGTCTGGCTGATCCTGCAGGGCGGCACCGCGCAGATCGCGTTCGGCTCGATGGTGTGGCTGCCGGTGCTGTTCCGGGCCCGGGCCGAGGACCAGGGCTACACCACCGGCACGGCGGTGCTGATCGGCAGCGTCTTCGCGACCGTGTTCCAGCTCGGGGCGGCGCTGTCGATCCTCGGCGGGCTGGCCGGCGACCGGCTGCAACGGCGCACACCCCGGGGGCGGGCACTCGTCGCGTCGATCGGGGTGCTCGCCGCCGTACCCCTCTATGTGGTGTTGTTCTTCGTGCCCATGAAGATCACCGTTCCGGACGGCGCGGGCGCCGGCGCGGTGATCAGCGGGGTGCTGACCAACGTCCTGACCGAGCCGACCGTCGGGATCTGCCTCGCGGTCGCGGTCGTGGCGGTGATGCTGACCTCGGCGAACTCGCCGAACTGGTTCGCCATGATCGCCGACGTGAACCCGCCGCAGCACCGGGGCACCGTCTACAGCCTCGGCAACCTGATCAACGGAGCCGGCCGGGCGGGCGGCAACGTGCTGGTGGCGGTGGCCTTCGCGAGCCTCGCCGGGGCCTTCCCGCCACCGCTCAACTACGCCGTCGGGCTGGCCGCCTTCCAGTTCTTCTTCATCCCGACCGGGATCATGTACTGGCTGGCCAGCCGGACGGTGGCGAAGGACATGGCCGACACGCACACCGCCCTGCTGGCGGTCGCCTCAGAGCATCGCCCAGACCGTCACGTCGGTGGGGACCAGCCCGCCGGCGTCCAGCGGCTCGCTGCTCAGCAGGATCTGGGCCCCACCGGGTAAGGCCACCGGCTCGTCGCCGAAATTGGTGACCACCACGACGTCGCCGTTGCGGAACGCCAGCGCCCCCGGATCGGTCGCCAGCCAGACCAGCTCGCCGGAACCCAGCTCGTGGGTACGCCGGGTGCGCAGCGCCGACCGGTACAGCTCGTACGTCGAGCCGGGCACGCCCACCTGCCGGTCCAGCGCGTACTCCGCCCAGACGGCCGGCTGCGGCAGCCAGCTCGCGTCGGCCGGGCCGAACCCGAAGGACGGGGCGTCGGCCTCCCACGGGATCGGCACCCGGCACCCGTCCCGGCCGCGCTCGACGTGCCCGGACCGCTCCCACGCCGGGTCCTGCCGCACCTCGTCCGGTAGCCCGGTGTGCTCCGGAAGGCCCAGCTCCTCGCCCTGGTAGAGGTAGGCCGAACCGGGCAGCGCCAGCATCAGCAGGGTGGCGGCGCGGGCCCGGCGCAGGCCCAGCCCGGCGTCCGGTTGCGGGTCGCCGATCCCGATGCCGGGCCGGCGGCCCTCACCGGGCGGGAAACCGAGCCGGGACGCGTGCCGCACCACGTCGTGGTTGGAGAGCACCCAGGTGGTGGTCGCGCCGACCTCGTCGTTGGCGGCCAGCGACGAGTCGATGATCTCCCGCAGTTCGGTGGCGGCCCACGGCGCCTCCAGGTAGGGGAAGTTGAACGCCTGGTGCATCTCGTCCGGGCGCACGTACCGGGCCAGCCGCTCCTCCGGCTGCACCCAGGCCTCGGCCACCAGGATCCGGCCGCCCGGGTACTCGTCCAGGACCGACCGCCACTGCCGGTAGATCTCGTGCACGCCCTCCTGGTCCCACATCGGCGGCGGCGGGCCGGCCGGTTCCAGACCGCCGAGGACCACCGACGGCGCGGTCCAGTCGGTCAGGTCGGCGTCCTTGATCAGGCCGTGCGCCACGTCCACCCGGAACCCGTCCACCCCGCGGTCCAGCCAGAACCGCAGGATGTCCAGGAACTCGGCGCGGACCTCCGGGTGATCCCAGTTCAGGTCGGGCTGCGAGGCGTCGAACAGGTGCAGGTACCACTGGCCGTCCGGCAGCCGCTCCCACGCCGGGCCGCCGAAGACGCTCTGCCACGAGTTGGGCGGCTCCGCACCGTCGCGGAAGATGTACCGCTGCCGCTCCGGGCTGCCCGGTCCGGCGGCCAGGGCGGCCCGGAACCAGGCGTGCTCGCTGGACGTGTGGTTCGGCACCAGGTCGACGATGACCCGCAGGCCCAGCTCGTGGGCCGTGTCGATCAGCTTGTCCGCGTCACCGAGCGAACCGAAGCGGGGGTCGACGCCGCGGTAGTCGGCCACGTCGTACCCGGCGTCGTGCTGCGGGCTGGGGTAGAAGGGCGAGAGCCAGATCGCGTCGACGCCGAGCCGCCGCAACTCGGGCAGGCGTGCGGTGATGCCGGGCAGGTCACCCATGCCGTCGCCGTCCGAGTCGGCGAACGACCGGGGATAGATCTGGTAGATGACCGCATCGCGCCACCAGGCTTCAGTAGGCATGGCCCCACCATAGGTCGGGTATCCCGCTCACCCCCCTCACTCGTCCAGGATGGCGGCGAAGCGCTCCTCGGCGAGGTCGAGCTGATCCAGGATGTGCTCCTTGGCCTGGGTGGAGAGCGGCGTGTCCGGGCGCCCGACCAGCTCACGCAGCTTGGGTACGAGAGGCCGGTACTTCGTCGCCGACCGGTACGCCTTGTCCATCGTGGTGTGGATGACGCCGACCCCGTTGTCGGTGAAGTCGGAGATCTTGATGATCCGGGCCCACGGGTCGCGCTCCAGGTTCTCCGCCACGTGGGTGCGGTACTGCTCGTGCTTGTCGCCCTCCGGGTCGTACTCCGGGTTGGTGACCGACCGGACCAGCTCGGCGACCCGCGGGTTGAAGCGGCGGGACAGCTCGGCCAGGGCGGCCTCGGTGGCCTCCGCGCTGGGCGCCTCCGGGTCCGTCCCGCCCAGCTCGGCCGGGTGATCCTCGACGGCGTCGTGCAGCAGCGCGGCGACCAGTACGTCGGTGTCCCGCACCCCGTAGTAGCGGATGATCCGGATCGCCACCCGCAGCAGGTGGTTCAGGTACGGCTCGCGCACCCGGCGGTCGGCGGCGTGCAGGTCGGAGGCCAGGTCCAGCGCCTCGGCGAGGGTTTTGCGGTCGTCGGGCGGGAAGGACTCCAGCTCCAGAGCGAAACGGTCCCGTAGGCCGGCTTCTCCGTACACCTCGGTGATGGCGTGCAGTGGCATCGAGAGCAGCATCCGTGGCGCCATGCCGTTCAGGTATACCGGATCCCGGGCGGCGACGGGTTTCGATCAGCTACCGGATGTGGCGGGCGGCACCGCCGACGACGGCGCCGCGGCGGGACGGGGTGACGGCCGCGGCCCGGGAGAGGGACGGACGGCGCCGGCGTTCCGGTTGCCGACCACGGCCCGCGCCGCCGGGCTGAGCCGCATGGCGCCCGCCGAGGACTGCTTGACCGACCACGGCTGCGGGGACTCGGCGTGCACGCCGCGTTTCGGGGTGCCGGCCCCGTCGGTGAACTCCTCCTCGGTCATCGCCTGCAGCGCGCTCAGCGCCACGGCGACCATGGTCGCCGTGGTGATCAGGATGATCGGCACCAGCATGGTGAGCGGCCGGATCCCGCCGGACGCGGGTGCGCCCGGGTGCAGCTCGATCGACATGGCCGCCATACCGGTGTAGTGCATGCCGCAGACCGCGACGGCCATCACGGCGGCCGCGCCGGTGATCTTGGCCCAGCCCCGGACCGAGACGGCGAACCACAGCGCCACCGTGCTGGCCGCGATCGCGATCAGGGCCGAGGCCACCATCAGCGGCGGCGAGTAGTGGATGGTGGCGGGGAGCCGGATGCCCTCCATGCCGGTGTAGTGCATGGCGATCACGCCGGTCCCGGTGAGCAGGCCGGCCGCCATGGTCTTCGGGACGCTGCGCGCGCCGTGGCCGGCCACCATCAGCCCGATGCCGACCGTCACCACCGCGAAGGCCAGGCTCAGCAGGGTCATCGCGAGGTCGTAACGGACCGGGCTCTCCGGGACCTCGAAGCCCAGCATCGCGGAGAAGTGCATGAGCCAGATCCCGCCGCCGATCGCGAACGCCGCGATCACCAGCCACCGGTTGCGCCGGCCGCGGGTGCGCGCGTCCCGGGCCCGGCCGGTGAAGAGCAGCCCGAGAAAGGAACCGAGGAACGCGAGCAGATACGCGGCTATCGGATTGAACACGCCGTAGGCGAAGTGATGGACGTCGGCCACGCCCGGGATTGAGTCAGAAATCAGCGGCAGTACAACGCACCCGCTGTGCGGTGGATCCCTAAAGAGGACCGGGGCCGCCGGGGCCGGGTCCGAATCGGACCCCGCCCCGGCGACCCCGGTCCGGGTCGGCGGGATGGCGGATGACGAGGAGAATCAGGTGAAGATGCTGACGCCGCCGGGACCCACCAGGAGACCGACGATGATCAGCACAACGCCCCACAGGATCTGCCGCCGGAACAGCGCGAGGATGCCGGCGACCACGAGGATTACGGCGAGAATCCAAAGCAGTAGGTCCATGTCTCAGCGATTACCCGGACCGCCGAAACCGGAAACCTGACATCAGGCGGGTACGAGCGGCGCGTCCACCGACTCGGACAGCAGCTGATACACGTTGTACGCCTGCTTGATGACCGGGTGGGCGACGTTGCGGACCGGCACCCCACCGGGCGTACGGCCGCGCTCCGAACCGTGGTGGGCGTGCCCGTGCAGGGCCAGGGCGGTCGGCGCCGAGTCGATGGCGTGACCGAGCTGGTAACAACCCAGGAACGCGTAGATCTCCAGTGGCTCGCCGACCAGGGTGTCCGGCACCGGCGAGTAGTGGGTGAGCGCCACCAGCGCGTCACATCGGACCGAGCGCAGCGCCTCGCCGAGCCGGGCTGAGATCTCCTCGGTGGTGCCGACGAACGTCTTCATCTCCCGTTCGCCGAAGTTGCTGGCGCAGGCGCCGGCGAAACCCCCGCCGAACCCCTTCGCGCCGGCGATGCCGAGCCGGTGCCCGCGGATCTCCAGCACCGTGGCCGAGCACTCCAGGACGGTGATCCCGGAGTTGGTCAGCACCTCGGCGACCTGCTGCTCCTGGTCACTCTGGTGGTCGTGGTTGCCGAGCACCACCACGACCGGTACGGCCAGCCCGCCGAACTCCGTGGCGAAGCACTTCGCCTCCTCGACCGTCCCGTGCCGGGTCAGGTCGCCGGCGACGAGCAGCGCGTCGGCCCGGTCGGGCAACTCCTCGAGGGCGGGCCGGAAGCGGCCCACCACGTCCTTGTCCACGTGGACGTCGCCCACGGCGGCGATCCGGATCATGAAATCTCCTCCACCTCGCTGGGTGCCTGCGACCGGGTGATGCCGATGTCGCAGGTGATCGCCATGTCGGGGAAGTGCGAGGTGATCTGCCGGCAGATCTCGTCGCGCCGGTGGGTGCTCTCCACCTCCCCGCAGAGCACCACCACGTTCTCCCGGCGGTGCACGGTGATGCCCTGCTCGGCGATCTGTTCGTGTTCGATGAGCAGGCGATGGATCTCGGCCTCGAGATCGATCTGGTTCGTCATGTCATCCCCCAACCTTGAGTTCCGTCGCGCCGGGGAAGGAGACGACGTCCAGACGGTCGAGCAGCACCAGGAACGCCTCCGCGTACGGCGACTTCATGGTCTCCCGGCGGACCCGGCCCCAGTCGATCTGTTCCCGCAGCGAACGGGCGACCGGCAGCCCGGTCGCGAAGTCGCAGTAGTGCTGGCTGTAGCTGAGCAGCTTGTGCACCATGAGCCGGGTCGCGGAGAGCACCGGCATGTAGATCGCCTCGACCGAGATCTGATCGGTGTCGTGCAGTGTCTCGTCGTCCACCGGCGACTCCACCGGACGGTAGATGAGATCCACCATCCGGCCCTCGTCGTATACCTTGACCAGCCAATCCTCGGGGGGCTGTTCGGTGCGGCAGCCGACCGCGGCCAGCTCCTGCAGAGCCCGGTCCTTGTCCTGCTCGCGTATCAGGAAGTCGACGTCATGGTCACTGGAATAGCCGCCCCTGGCGTACACCGCGAAGCTTCCGCCCAGGGCGAAGGGTATGTCCGCGCTCTTGAGCGTCGATGCGACGCGCTTGAGGGTGATGGCCAAACCCTCGTCCACACGGTGTGGCATGGCGACCTCCTGTCCCTTTCCGGTGGATGACCGACTACCCGGAGTCGCGACACCTTGAACCCCTGCGCTCATTCTGGAGGACCGGCACGCCCCGCGGCGTGGAACAGAAGGTGCGGTACCCGGCTACCGTCAGTTGGTATGGCCCTCCCCGCGCAGTCCAGGCCGGCGGCGCTCCCCGCCCGTGGCGACCGACGGTCGCCGCGCACCATCGCGCTCGTCGGCATAGACGGCTCCGGCAAGACCACCCAGGCCCGCGGTCTGGCCGCCGGCCTGATCGCGGACGGCTTCCCGGCCGCCTACCGGCAGAACGCCGGTGGCCGGCACTGGTTCGGCCGGATCGCGGTGCTGGTCGGCCGGGCGGACGCCGAGGACCTGTTCGGCCGCCGGGGCACGCTCGCCGTCGAGTCGGCGCTGCGCTGGCTGGCCATCGCCCGCACCCTGCTGCGCCGGGCGGTGCGCCGGGAGATCGCGGTGATGGACCGGTACGCCGTCTGCCAGTACGCCAGTCTCCGGGCGCACGGTGCCCGCCCGACCGCCGAACGGTTCGCCCGGCTGGCCTACCGCCTCTTCCCCAGCCCGGACGTGACGTTCTTCCTCGCCGTCGACCCGGAGATCGCCCAGGAGCGGATCGAGCGGCGCGGCTACGACCACGAGTCGCTCGAGTACCTGCGGGCCGCGACGGACGCCTACCGGTCGCTGCCGGAGTACCCGGGCTTCGTCGTGATCGACGCCAACGGCACGCCCGACCAGGTCCTCAAGGCACTCCGTACCGAGCTCGGCCTGGATCAGGCCGGACCGTAGACCGGGATCTGCGCGCCACTGGTCGGCGCCGACGCGTCCGAGGCCAGGAAGAGGATCACCGCGGCGATCTCCGCCGGGCTCACCCAGCGGCCGTGGTCGGCGTCCGGCTGGGCCGCCCGGTTGGCCGGCGTGTCGATGATGCTGGGCAGCACGGTGTTGCAGCGCACGTTCCGCTTGCGGTACTCCACGGCGACCGCCCCGGCGAAGCCCAGCACGGCGGCCTTGGCGGTCACATAGCCGGCCGCGCCCGGGAACGGCGACACCCCGGCCCGCGACGACACGCACACCACCGAGCCGCCGCCGGCCGCGACCAGGTGCGGCAGGGCCGCCGCCGTGGTCAGGTAGGTGGGCCGCAGATTGACCGCCAGCATCGCCTCGAACTCGGCGACCGGGGTGTCGGCGATCAGGCCGCTGCCCGCGTACCCGCCGACCAGGTTGACCACGGCCCGCAGCGGCGCGTCCGGTTCCCCGGCGGCCACCGCGGCCGCCGTACGGACGTCCGCCTCGACGGTGAGGTCGGCGTCCACGGCGATCGCGCCCTCCGGCAGCCGGCCGGCCGTCCCGGGGCGGACCGGCGCCACCACGCGCCAGCCGTCGGCCAGGAACGCCGTGATGGTGGCGGACCCCAGCCCGCCCGTGCCGCCCGTCACCAGAGCCGTACGCGTCGCAGTCATGGGGAGCAGCTTGTCACACCGTAGGGCGTGTGCTTTTCCTCACGCAGCCGGCGATCCCGCCCTCGACCTGGGGTTGTTCGGGCCCGCTGAAGCGTCACCCGTGCGGGCGAGTGATGTGTGGCGTGCCGAGGCGCATCGTGACCGGTGGTCCCGTTGGACCCTGGAGATCCCGAATCTTTCGCGGGCGTTTGTTTCAGGCCCGTCTTTACCCGGCCGACAGTGCATATGAACCCCGCGGGCACGAAACCCGTACTCGGGGGTGACGAGCATCGCGGAGCCCAGGGTGATGCCCGTCGCTGTGACGAGAAGAGGCCGATGGTGTTATGAGGAACGCGCGAAGGGTATCCGGACGTCTGCACAGCAGTCGCGAAGACGTCGCACTCAGGTACCGCGCACTGGGCTCTCAGCTATTACCCAGACATTCGTGACACTTTCGACTCACCAGCCGGAATCAGTGCGGCCAGCGTTTTGTTGTGTAGATGTGTCAGCAACCGCAATGCACGAGCTGCGGACGTTACGGGAGAGGGCTGATGGACGCAGGTAATGCCCGTAACAGGGTTAGTGACGGCAATGAGGGGACCGTGGGCAACGTGGAGAAGAGCACCGTGATGCGTACCGATCAGGTCGCCGAAGAGCGCGACCTCGTCGGAGTCTACCTGCACGAGATCTCCCGGACGCCGTTGTTGGACGCCGAGCGTGAGGTCGAGCTCTCCAAGGCGATTGAGGCGGGCCTCTACGCCGAGCACCTGATCGAAACGGGCGAGGAGCGTCGCGGCGTCAGCCGGGAGGAGCTGGAGCGCCTCGTCACCGAGGGCCAGCGCGCGAAAGACCTGTTCATCCGGGCCAACCTGCGGCTGGTCGTCTCCATCGCCCGCCGCTACGTCCGGTCCGGCATGCCGATGCTCGACCTGATCCAGGAGGGCAACACCGGTCTGGTCCGCGCCGTCGAGAAGTTCGACTACGTGCGCGGCTACAAGTTCTCGACGTACGCCACGTGGTGGGTGCGCCAGGCGATCAGCCGGGCCATCGCCCAGCAGGAGCGGACCGTCCGGCTCCCCGTGCACCTGGTCGAGGACGTCAACCGGATGCGCAACGTCACCCGTCAGCTCGTCCGGGAGCTGGGCGGCGACCCCGAGCCCGAGCAGGTCGCGGCCGCCCTGGGCGTGACCGTGGAGCGGGTCAACGAGCTCACCCGCTGGGCGCAGGACACCGTCTCCCTGGACACGCCGGTCGGCGACGACGGCGACACCAACCTCGGCGACCTGGTCGCCGACAGCGACGCCCCGAGCCCCGAGGAGATCGTCCTCAACGCGCTCGAGCGGCAGCGCATCGAGGGCCTGCTGAACCACCTGGACGACCGGTCGGCCGGCATCATGCGGGCCCGGTACGGCCTGGAGGACGGCCGCGAGCACTCCCTGACCGAGGTGGCGTCCCGCTTCTCGCTGAGCCGGGAGCGGATCCGCCAGCTGGAGATCCAGGCGCTCGGCCGGCTGCGCGAGCTGGCCCGGGCCGAGGGCCTGCAGGCCGCCTGAGCCTCGGCTCACCGAAACGATGAAGGCCGGTGCCCCCTCGGGGGCGCCGGCCTTCGCCGTCGGTACGGAGTTACTTGATCCGGCCGTAGCCGTTCGGGGTCATGATGTCGATCGAGCGGTGCAGCACGTCCCGGCCGGCGGACGGGGCGTCGATGATCTTCCCGCCACCCACGTAGATCGCCACGTGGCCGTTGCTGCGGTAGAACACCAGATCACCGGGTTGCAGATCGGACCGGCTGATCCGGGCGGTGGCGCTGTACTGTGCGGCGGCGTTGTGCGGCAGGGACTTGCCCGCGGCCGCCCAGGACGCCTGCGTCAGGCCCGAGCAGTCGTACGAGTTCGGGCCGGCGTCACCGTAGCCGTACGGCTTGCCGATCTGGTTGAACGCGAACGTGACCGCCTTGCCGGCCGAACCGGGGATGTCCGGGATCTCGCCGGTGTAGGAACCGGTGTCCTCGGTGGCGCTGCCGAAGGCGGCCTCGCGCATGTCGTACAGGTCCTGGAGGTCGTCCTCGATCTTCTCCTTGCGCGCCGCCAGCTCCTTGACCTGCGCGGTCTGCTTGGTCTGGGTCTGGGCGAGGGCGGCCTTGCGCTCGGCGAAGGTCTGGGTCGTCTCGGTGAAGGCGTCGATGTCCTGCTGGTTCGACCGGGTGACCTGCTCGAGGAACGTCATCCGCTCCAGCAGGCTCCCTTGATCTCCGCTCACCAGGACGTTCATCGGGCCGACACGGCCCTGCATGTACGTGGTGGCGGCGATGGTCTGGACCTTCTCGGTGGCCGCGGTGAGAGCCGTCTGGGCCGGCTTGAGCGAGGCCTCCAGCTTCACCGCGTCGGCCTTCGTCTTCTTCAGGTCGAGCCGCATCTTGTTGTACGACTCGGTGACGTCCTCGAGCTTCGCCGACGCGGCGTCGATCTTCTTCTTCAGCTCGTTGGCGGACGGGGCGGCGTGTGCGGCCGTCCCTCCGGACGTGGTGATCGCGAACGCCGTCAACGCGACCACGAGCGCCCGGAGCCGGGTTCGGGGGTGTGGCACTGGTCAGGGGCCTTTCTTCCGCTTGGCCGCCCACCGGGTCGGCGGGAGAGCAGGGCTGGAAGAGAGGCCCTGTCCGCGTTTGTTCCCGGCCGGGTTCACGGCGGCCGCCGCCCGTGGGGTGGGGCGCCGGATCGCCGCGCGTCATTCGGCGGCGTTGGCCGGCGCCACCCGAGGGGTTGTGGCTGCGGACCGGACCAACCGCATTAACCTATCGACGGAAGAAAAGAAATCAAGGCCTGAGCGAGTGATTTTTACCAATAGCCGGGCTTACGTCATTAATCCCGATAACGGGCTGTTATTCGACCGCCGCTCAGCGTTATTACAACGCGATAAACGGACTATTCGCTCAGGGCCGGTTCGGGGGCCGGAACCCAGCGCCGGGTCACCTGGCGCTCGGCCCAGAACGAGAAGAACGGGATGGTGCCGGCCAACATGACGAGGACCATCCGGCTGAACGGCCACTTCGCGCGGCGGGCCAGGTCGAAACTGCAGACCAGGTAGACCATGTAGAGGAAGCCGTGGAACGGGCCCACCGTCTCGACCACGATCGGGTTGTCGGCCGGGCCGTACTTGAGCGGCATGCCGACCACGACGAGGACGATCAGGACCACGCCGACGATCCAGGCGATGATCCGGTAACGGGTGAGGGCTCCCTGCACGGCGGGTGACTCCTTGATCGATGTCTACTGGGGGATGCGGCCGGGGTAGTCGGCGGGGCGGGCGCCCGGGTTCGCGGCGAGCCAGGCCAGATAGTCGTTGTACGCGTCGAGCTCCGGATCCGCCTCGGCGGGCGCCGCCGCCCGGGAGCCCACCCGGACCGGGCGGCCCAGGGTGACCGCCGAACCCGTGGCGGGCGGCTCCTCCTCCGGGGCGGTCAGCGGCTCACCGGCCGCCTTGCGACGGGCCACCTGGATCTCGCGGACCCAGATGAAGACGACGAAGCCCCCGAAGACCGGCCACTGGAACATGTAGCCCCAGCTGATCGCGTTGCCGTCGGCGGCGCGACTGAACTGCCACCAGCCGAGAGCCAGGCAGCCCGCGGTCAGCACGATCGCGAGCAGATGCCGGGCCATCCACGCCGGAGTCCACAGCCCTTTCATGCCCCGAGCGTACCGGCGGGTTTGGCGGGCGCCCGCATGGGCAACCCGTGCTCACTGGCGGATCGACGCGAACGGAGACGGACGATGATGGAAGCGCGCTTGGAGGAGGGGGCGATGGTCAATTTCGACATCGGCATCGACCCCGCGGGCCTGGCCGACGACGACCTCTTCCGGGAGCTGGCGAGCCTCTACCGGACCCGGTTGCAGACGCTGCGACACGGGCCGGACGCGGCACTGGAGAACCACTTCAAGCGCACCGCCGAACTGGAGACCGAGTACATGGCGCGCAAACCGGGCCGCGAGGTCGACCCGGACCGGCTCACCCAGGACTTCTGACGGTGGTGCGCGAGCGGATGAAGCGGGTCGCCCGGCGGTACGCCCCCCACGAGCACCGCCCGCTGGACGGTTACCTGGTCGCCATCGGCGCCTACGGGGCGATGACCGGGTTCCTGGCGGCGGCCACGAGACTCAGCGGCCGCCCGGTGCCGGAGCGGCCCGCCGTGTCCGACGTGGCCCTGCTCTCCATCGCCACCCACAAGCTCAGCCGGCTGGTCGCCAAGGACGCGGTGACCAGCCCGCTGCGCGCCCCCTTCACCCGGTACACCGAGCCGGCTGGCGCGGCCGAACTGAACGAGGAGGTGCGGGACGAGGGCAGTTCGGTACGGCACGGGATCGGTGAGCTGATCACCTGCCCGTTCTGCCTGGCCGTCTGGGTCGCCACCGGGCTGACCGGCGGACTCGTGCTGGCGCCCCGGCTGACCCGGCTGGCGGCCACCGCGCTGACCGCCACGGCCGTCTCGGACTTCCTCCAGATGGCGTACTCGATCGCCAAGGAGAAGGCGGAGCGCCCCGAACGCTCGGACGAGAGCCCGGCGCTGAGCCCGGTCACACGTTGATGGCACGCAGCGCCTCGGCGGCCTCGTCCTGGGCGTACTCGCCCTCGGGCAAGGCGTCGATGCGCGTCAGGGCGGCCGCCGGAAGGTCCGCGGCGATCGCCCGCCGTCGCAGGTCTCCGCTGGTCAGCCGCTCCTGGGCGTCGTAGGCCGCGTCCAGGAAGGTGTCCAGCTCTCGGATGTCGTCGGTCACGGCGGGTGGACTACCCGGGCCGGCCGCGGCCAAACACGCGGGTGTAATCCAGGTCACAGATGCTCACGGAATCATGAGCCGGTGCCGACGGTTGTGAACGGATGCCGGTGTGCCCAGTGTCCCCGGGCCTCAACCATCGCCTGCACGGAATACCGTTCGGCTGGAGCCGTGTTGAGCCACTCGCCGCGAGGCGACCTGCACACCGGCCTCCGCGTCCGCCCTCCCGGTCTCACCGGGAGGGCGTCGCGGTTTTCCGGGCCGCTTGTGGGGTAACCGCCGGCACATGACCGACGATCGCATCGGCCGGCGCGCCGCGGACCTGCTTCCGGAAGAAGCCGTGACCGGCAGCGCCGACCCGCAAGCCCAGGCCGAGGCGGTGCTCGCCGAATCCGACGAACGGCAGGACGACCCCGGAGCGGCCCCTGACTCGTTCCTCGAAAAACGTCGTTCCGACGAGACGGTTTATTCCGGCAACACCCCCCATTAGGGGCACCTCGTGGCGCGCTTTTCCGGATAGACGTGGCAATATCCCTCGGGTGTCCGCACCGAAACGCCGAGTCCCGGCCGCGCAGCGTGGCGCCCGGCTGGCCAGGCGCACCCCCGTCGACGGCACGGCCCAGCCGTCCCGCCGTGGGGCCGCCCGGCGCTTGTCCCGCTTCTCCGGAGCGCCGTCCGCCGGCCCGCACCCGGTGGAGCTGGCCGGGCTGCTGCACGAGCTGACCGTCCGGTTGCTCTCCGCCGACTCGCTCACCCAGGCGCTCGACCGGCTCGCCACGTTCGCGGCGGGGGCGCTGCCGGGCGTGGTCCGCTGCTCGGTCGCCCTGATCGGTGAGGGCGGGCCGCTCACCGGGGCCGCCGCCGGCTCCGCGGGCGAGACCTTCGACCAGCTTCAGTACGCGGGAAGCGCCGGCCCCGGTCTCGAGGCGGCCCGGACGCGTTCCGTGGTGACGTCGGTGGATCTGCCGGCCGACGAGCGCTGGCCGCAACTGCGTGCCGCGGCCCGGGCCGACGGGCTGGCCGCGGTCGCCGCGGTCCCGCTCGACGTGCGGCGCAGCGCGGTCGGGGCGCTCAGTGTCTACCCGGACCGGGCTGGTGAGGTGAACCCCGAGGTGCTGGTGACCGCGATGGCGCTGGCCGGGCAGGCGGAGGTGCTGCTCGGCGAGTTGCACCGGCGGGAGGCGCTCACCGAGGGCGCCGAGGTGGACCGTGCGGTCGGCGTGATCATCGCGCAGCGTGGTTGCGGTGTGCAGGAGGCCTACGCCGTCCTCCAGGAGAGCGCCCAGCGCCTCGGCCTGGACCGGAGCACGGTCGCCGGCCGCCTGGTCGCCGCCGCCGCGCGGAACTCGGCCTGATCGCTCCGCTTCGCTCCGCGCGACGGTGAGGTGCGCGTGTCTGAATCGTCCAAGATCGCCGTGTGGCGGGTGTGGGCGGCCTGGTTGCGAGCGGGTTCTAGCTGTTCTTCTCGACGTGCTGGACCACCTCGAACTCGAGGAGGGAGGCGCCGGTCGCGACGGGCTTGGATCGTTCGCCGGCGTGTGCGGCCTTGGCGTCGCCGTTCGCCCAGTTCTGGAAGGCCTCCTCGCTCTCCCAGCGGGTGTACACGAAGTAGCGGGTCTCGCCGCCGACCGGGCGCAGCAGCTCGAAGCCGAGGAAACCGGGCGAATTCTCCACCGCGCCGTGCCGGGCGGCGAACCGCTTCTCCAGTTCGGGGCCGGCGCCCTCGGGGACCTCGATCGCGTTGATCTTCACAACAGCCATGTGGTCACGCTACTGCGCCCGGCTGAGAAGACGGCGGAGGCGGGGTACGGGCGGGTGCTCCCACCCGTACCCCCAAGGTTTGATCTAAGCGGGAGCGTCGCCGGTGGCCTGGAGCTCGTCCTCGGCGCGGGCCTGCTGCGCGGAGCGCTGCGACAGCGGCAGTTCCGGCAGGAAGAAGACCACGATCAGGCCGAGGATCATCACGAAGAACGCGATCAGGTAGACGACGTGCACGCTCTCGGCGAAGCCGACCTTGAACGGGTGGGCGATCACGTCGGCGAGGCGGTTCAGGAACGAGGTGTCCGCCAGGCCGGCGCCGCCCATGGCGGTCTCGAGCAGCTCGCCCTGAGCCGGGTCGGAGGCCAGTGCCTGCTGGAACCCGGGTGTCGTCCGGGCCGCGGCGTAGGCGTCCCTGATGTTGCCGGGCAGCACGTTGAACAGCACCGACAGGAAGACCGCGGTGCCGAGCGTGCCGCCCATCGAGCGGAAGAAGGTGACCGCGCCGGTAGCGGTGCCGATCTCCCGGGGCGAGACGGCGTTCTGCACGGCGGTGATCATCGGCTGCATGTTGCTGCCCAGGCCGAGGCCCATCAGCACCATGACCAGCATGGTCCGCCAGAGCGGGGTGTCCGCGCCGATCAGCGAGAAGAGGAACAGCGCGACGACCATGAAGACGCTGCCGACGATCGGGAAGATGCGGTAGCGGCCGGTCTTCGCGATCAGCTGGCCGGAGATGATCGAGCCGCCCATGATGCCGACCACGAACGGGATCATCTGGAGACCGGCCACCGTGGCCGAGGAGCCCTTCACGATCTGCAGGTAGAGCGGGACGGTCATCAGGCCGCCGAACATCGCCATGCCCAGGATGGTGCTGGCGGTGACGCCGACCGCGACGGTGCGCTTGCCCAGCAGGGCGAGCGGCAGCAGGGCCTCGTCCTTGTAGGCCCGCTCGGCCAGCACGAAACCGATCAGGCCGACCACGCCGATCACGTAGCAGAGGATCGAGCGGCCGGAGGTCCAGCCCCAGTCCCGGCCCTGCTCGGCGACGGTCAGCAGAGGCACCAGGCCGAGGATCAGGGTGAGCGCGCCGGGCCAGTCGATCCGGTGGTCGACGCGGTGGTGCGGCAGGTGCAGCACCCGGGCGACGACCGCCATGGCGGCCAGGCCGATCGGCACGTTGAGGTAGAAGACCCAGCGCCAGCCGTCGGTGAACAGGATCTGGTCGGCGCCCGCGAAGAAGCCGCCCAGGATCGGGCCGAGCACGCTCGCGGTGCCGAAGACGGCCAGGAAGAAGCCCTGGTACTTGGCGCGCTCGCGGGGCGGGACGATGTCACCGATGATCGCCAGAGCGAGCGACATCAGGCCGCCGGCGCCGAGGCCCTGGATGGCCCGGAAGGCGGCCAGCTGCCACATGTTGTCGGACAGCCCGCACAGGAACGAGCCGACGATGAAGATGGCGATGGCGAGCAGGAAGAAGGGGCGCCGGCCGTAGATGTCGGAGAGCTTGCCGTACAGCGGCGTGGAGATGGTCGAGGTGATCAGGAAGGCGGTGGTGGCCCAGGCCTGCAGGTCGAAGCCGTGCAGGTCGTCGGCGATGGTCCGGGTCGCGGTCGCCATGATCGTCTGATCGAGCGCGGCGAGGAACATGCCCATCATCAGCCCGCCGAGGATCGTCAGGATCTGGCGGTGGGTGAACTCCACCGGTTTGGCGTGGTTCACGCGGGCTCCCGTCGGGGTGTGGTCGGGTCGGTGCGCAGCAGCGCCTCGACCGCGTGGTTGAACTCTTCGAAAAGGTCGGTGAAGGCGGTGATCCGCTCGGCCGGCCAGTCGGCGAGGGCCCGCTCGACCATCGCCGCACGGGCTTCCCGGACCCGCTCGCACGCCCGCACGCCGGCCTCGGTGACGGCCAGCCGCGAGGCGCGGCCGTCCGCCGGATCCGCCTCCCGGCGGGCCAGGCCCGCCTTGACGAGCTGGGCGGCCTGACGGCTGATCGTCGAGGGATCGGCCCGCTTGAACTCCGCGAGGTCGGTGACCCGCATCGGGCCCATCGCCTGCAACGGCGGCAGCAGCATCAGCGCGGAGAACTCGGCGCCGAGATCCCCGGTCCTGAGCATTCCCCGGAATCGCGCGCCCATCCGGACCAGCCGGGCGATTTCGTCGGCGAGGCGGGTGGATTCCTGCTCATGCACTCGTGGCCTCCAGGGGGGAATGTGTGTGTAGCCTACAACTTGTTGTACGGGTCATCGACTTCTTAGTCGCCACACCCCGGTGACCAGGGACTCGGTGTCCTCGAGAGCGGCCGGGACCGGCACCACGTATTCGGCGACCAGGTCGAAGAGATGCCCGGGGAAGAAGCCGCGGCCCGGGTCGCCGACCAGCACGGTCGCGCCCGCCCGGTGGGCCGCGCGCAGGGTGGCGACCATCTTCGGGGTGACCGTGGGGCTGTAGAAGACGTCCCCGGCGAGCACCACCTGCGGATCGTCCAGGTGACCCGCCAGCGACAGGCCGTTCGCCGACGCGTTGCGGTGGGCGGCCTCGACGGCGGCCGGGTCGATGTCCGTCACGGCCACCGCGGCGGCGCCGCAGTAGGCGGCGGCGATCGCGGCCACCCCGGAGCCGGTGGCCACGTCCAGCACGCGGCGGCCGGCCACCTCGTCCGGATGGTCCAGCAGGAAACGGGCCAGCGCCTGGCCGCCGGCCCAGGCGAACGCCCAGAACGGCGGCGGCCGGTCGCTACGGAACTCGCCGCCGGTCAGATCGAACAGGCCGACCGGGCGGTTCACCAGGAACAGGGAGATCTCCGGGGCCAGTGGCACCGGCGTCAGAGTGGTGGGCAGCACCCCGTGATTCTGCTGGTCCTACCTGATCGGCTGCGGAGTGCTCGCCATGATCAGTTTGGCGCGGTACTCGGCACGGGCCTCGGCGGCCCAGGGCGCGTCCTCGTCCTCCAGCAGCGGACGCGACGCCAGCACCCCGGCGGCGGCCAGCGGACGGGTGGCCCGGTCCGGGGAACGGCCGGCCGCCACGGCCAGCAGCTGATCGAAGGTGGCGGCGTCGACGTGCACCCGATCGGGGTCCAGTCGCAACGAGCCCCGGCGGCCGGTGATCACTGACTCCCGGTCGCGGGCGCCCGGCTCCAGCCGGTCCCGCAGCACCGCCAGATCCGACTTGGCCGTGGCCGGGGCGACACCCAGCGTGTCCGCCAGCTCCACAAGCGACCGGCCTCCACGCAGCGCCAGAAGCGCGAGCAGATGACGGGGCCGGGCGCCGCCGAAGTCCTCCCCGGAGAGGACGATGCCGCGGGTCCGGACCTCGATCGGGCCGAAGAGCTGGATGTCGAACATGATCCAGAACTCTGCGCGTCCGGCGTCCGTGGCGACAAGCCCCAAAGCGAGGGGGTGAGTGGGCCGAACGACGGGGCATCCGGTCCGCTCGGAGGCAACCGGTCGTCGGGCGTACCGGCGGGCAGCCTGTTGGTAGGTCGGGCACCTCGTCGGGTAATCCTTAGACTGCGCGGAGCCCGACGGGGGCGGACTGAGGAAGGTGACGTATGGACAGCGACGATGCGATCACGGTGCTCGTCGTCGATGGCCACCAGACCTTCGCCGAGTTGCTCGGGCACGCTTTGGCTGGTCAGCCCGATCTGCGCTGGGTCGGGCACGCCAGGACGGGGGCCGAGGCGGTCAGTCTCGCGGCCGAGTTGCGACCCGATGTGATCGTGCTCGATCCCGAGCTGTCCGATGCGGACGGCATCGCCATCGCCGAACTCATCCGGGTGCGACAGCCGGATTCACGTGTGGTGATCCTCACTGCCAGCGAGGAGCCGAGTCTGGTGAGGAGGGCCACCACCGCCGGTGCGGCCGGATTCCTCTCCAAGAACGGTGCGCTCGGTGACGTGCTGAACGCTCTGCGTACCGCGCACCGGGGCAGCATGACCGTCTCCACCGACATCCTGGCCCGCCTGCTGCGCAGCACCACACCGGCCACCGCCCCGCGCGGCGGCGTCGCCAACGGTGGGCTGACGGTGCGGGAGAACGAGGTTCTGCAACTGATGGCGGCCGGTTTGGACGCCCGGACAGTGGCCCGCCGGCTGGGCATCAGCGTGCACACCTGCCGCGGATATCAGAAGGCCGTGCTCGCCAAACTGGGGGCGCACAGCCAGTTGGAGGCGGTCGCCATCGCCACCAGGCGCGGGCTCGTTCGACCTGACCCACGGTAAACATCCCTGTCACTCATCCGATAGTCGATTCCTTACGTACTTCCATCGGGGGACATACCGAGGTGCGCTGCAGGGAGGAATCGCGTGGACCGTACCGCCGCCGTCGGCTCATCTCCCGACTCGGCTGGAGCCGGGGCGGGGGAGGAGCGTACGGCTTCGGGGCTGCCGTTGCGGCGGCCCAAGAAACCACCGCTCGAACCGGAAGGGGAACCGGTCTCGTGGTTCGGCGGCGCGCCGGACGACGGCCCGCTCTCGTCGCCGGTCGCGGCGCCGCCGCCCGAATCGGAGCCGTCGGAACCGTCGCCGCGTTCGGTGTCGTCACCGCCCGCGTTCGGCCCCGCGTCGCCGGCCGGGCCGGGGCGGACGTCCTTCGGCTTCAGTGACGGGCCGATCGGTCGATCCCGGACGGGGCGTGCGCCCGGTGAGGCCGACACCGTGGGGGCCGGGGAGCCGCCCGTGCGGGAGCGGTCGGCCGGCGGCTCGATGGGGGCCCTGGCGGCCGCCTCGGGCGCGCTGCCGGTGACCGGTGACGTGCCGCCCCTCCGGCGGCGGAGGAGCCGATCCGATGTGCCGTCGGAGGAACTGCCCGCCGTGCGCCGGACCGGAAGCACGGATCCGGCGCCGGCCTTCGCGGACCCGCAGCCGGTCGCCGAGCCGCCGGCTTTCGCGGAGCCGCCCGCGTGGGGTCCTATCGGGAGCCCGGCCGGGGAGATGTTCTGGAGTGGAGCGCGGGAGCAGCCGGCCACCGAGCCGGCCGTCCGGGGCGAGAACCCCGCGCCGGCTCCGTCCTCCGTCCGGCCGCGGCAGTCCCGGCTGGTCACCGCCGGCATGGCGCTGCTCGGCGTGGTGGCGCTGGCCGTCGTGACGTTCACCGGCGTCGTCTACTACACCGGCGATGACAACCAGATCAGCGACATGCTGCAGCTCGGGGGCGACCAGCGGGTGGTGACCGGGCCGCTGGAGTCGCGGACCATCGCCACGTTCGAGATGATGGCCGCCACCGACCGGGTGCGGTTGACCATCGCCGACCTGGGCGCCGACATGTACCGGATCAGTGCACCGGACAACGCCGGCATCCGGCCCAACGCCGAGTTCCGCGACGACCGGCTGCGGGTGGACGTGGCCCGGGACGAGACCGGCACCGGCGGCGAGGTGGAGGTCGTGCTGTCCGCGAAGGTGCGGTGGACCATCCGCTTCTCCGGCTACTCGGCCGAGCGGATCGTCGACCTCAGCCAGGGCCGGATCCGGGGTATCGAGATCGTCGGCGGCACCCGGCGGGCCGAGATGACCCTGGCCGACGCCTCCGGCACGGTACCCATGAAGATCACCGGCGGGATCGAGGAGCTGGTCCTGCGGGCGCCCAGCGGCAGCCCGGTCCGGGTCAAGGTCGGCGGTGGCGCCGGGACGGTGACGGCCGGCGCCCGGACCCTGCGGAACGTGGCGCCCGGGTCCACGCTCACGCCGAAGGACTGGACCAGCGGCAACCGGTACGACGTCGACGCGGCCGCCCCGATCACCCTGCTGACGGTCGAGACCGCCTGACCGTCCGGTCAGGCGGTCTCACACCGCTGAGTTTCGCCGGTGGGGTGTCAGTTCAGAACGCGCAGGCGGACGGTCTGCTCCATGGCACGGAGCTGGTCGAGCACCTCGTCGCTGTAGCCGCGGGCGATGTCGGTGATGAGGTAGCCGAACTCGCCGCGGGTGCTGAGCATCTGGCCCTCGACGTTGACGCCGTGCTCGGCGAGGATCCGGTTGACCTGCGCCAGCACGCCCGGCGTGTTCTTGTGCATGTGCACGATGCGGTGCATGCCGGGCAGCTCGGGCAGGGTCACGCCGGGCAGGTTCACGCTCAGCGTGGTGTTGCCCTCGGTCACGAACTTGGCCAGCTTGTTCGCCACGAAGCCGCCGATGTCGGACTGGGCCTCCTCGGTCGAACCGCCGATGTGCGGGGTGAGGATCACGTTCGGCAGGCCGCGCAGCTCGGACAGGAACTCGTCGCCGCGGCCCTTCGGCTCGGTGGGGAAGACGTCGACCGCGGCGCCGGCCAGGTGGCCGCTCTGCAGCGCGTCCCGCAGGGCCAGATGGTCGACCACGATGCCGCGGGACAGGTTGAGGAACAGGCTGCCCGGCCGCATCTTGGCGAACTGCTCGGCGCCGAAGAAACCGGCGTTGCCGGGCCGGCCGTCCACGTGCAGGGTGACGATGTCGCTGGACTCCAGCAGCTCGTCCAGGCTGGCGCAGCGGTGCGCGTTGCTCAGCGCCAGCTTGTCGGCGGTGTCGTAGAACGAGACCGACATGCCGAGGTTCTCCGCGAGCACCGACAGCTGGGTGCCGATGTTGCCGTAGCCGACGATGCCGAGGCGGCGGCCGCGGATCTCGTGGGCGCCGTCGGCCGACTTGTCCCAGACGCCGGAGTGCATCAGCGTGTTCTTCTCGGTGAGCCGCCGGGTCAGCGCGATGATCTCGGCGATCGCCAGCTCCACCACGGAGCGGGTGTTGGAGAACGGCGCGTTGAAGACCGCGACGCCGCCGGCGGTGGCGGCCGGCAGGTCGATCTGGTCGGTGCCGATGCAGAACGCACCGATCGCGACCAGGCTGTCGGCCGCCTCCAGCACCTTCGCCGTCACCTGGCTCTTGGACCGGACGCCGAGCAGCTGCACTCCGGAGATGCGGTCGATCAGCTCGACCTCGTCGAGCGCGTTGCGCAGGGACTCGACCTGGAATCCGTCCTCCTCGAGCCGGGAGACGGCGTCGGGGTGGATGCTCTCGAGAAGCAGGACACGCACCTTGGGCTGGTCGATCATCATCTTCCGTTCCATGTTTCGGTTGGCCGCCCGGGCCGCCACGCCGAAGCCCAGTTCAGGGCGTCCAGCCTAGTCCTCCGGCATGCCGGGTCCGGTGCGGTGTGCTTGAGGTCCCATCTACCGGTCAACCCCGTAACTGTTACGGGACGGCCGCGGGTGTGGTTCAGTCCGGTTTCACGGCGGCGACGCTAACGAGGGAACCTTTCTTTTTCCTTGCACCGTCGCGTGTCCCGGTCAGTCGCCGAGGGCGTCGCGCAGCCAGGGCAGCAGGGCGTCGCCCTGGAAGCGCTGGAAGGCGCGGACCGTCGGCAGGCCCGGTGGTGGCGCGAGACGGGAGCGGTGCTGGAAGTAGGCGGCGGCGCCCGCGACCACCCCCACCACGGCGTCGTGGTCGACGCCGGCGAGCAGCGGGCCGGGGTCGCCGCCGTGCACGATCACGTTGATCGCCAGCAGCGTGGCGTCGAGCCAGGCGGGGCCCACGCAGCCCCACGGCCAGTCGATGAAGACCAGCCGGCCGTCGGCCCGGACCAGGATGTTGTCGGCCCGCAGATCGGTGTGCACCATGGTGTGCCCGCCGGACAGCGCGGCGATGCCGTGGTCGGCGGCCGCGCGCAGCGCGCCGAGCCGGCCCGCGGCCCAGGGGTCGAGGTCGTCCGGCGGCGCGACGGCGATCAGGTCCCACGAGGCGAAGTCGGCGGCGAGGCGGCCGGCCGCCGTCGGCAGGCCGGGCACCGGCGCCGGGGTGAGCGCGCCGGCCAGGTCCCGCAGCGCGGCCGCGGCCGCGTCGATGTCGCCGGCCAGCCACGGGACGCGCGGGTGGGTGCCCGCCACGTCCTCCAGCACCAGGACCACCCAGGTGCCGTCGTCGAAGCCGCCCAGCATCCGCGGCACCGGCGCGTGCTCCGGCAGGGCGGCGGTGATCCGCAGCTCGCGCCGGGCGAGATCGGCCGACTCCTGGTTGAGCGCCGGGGTGACGGCCTTGACGAACGCCCGTGCCCCGGACGCGGTACGGACCCGGTCGGCGGTGCCGGGGGAGAAGCCACCCGGCTGGGAGACCGCCGCGACGACCGGGCCACCGCCGATGATCTCCTCCACCGCGTGCTGGACCGGGCCGGGCAGATCCGCCCAGCCGATGCGGGTGCCACCCGCCGCCGCCGTCGTCATGCCGGGGATCGTGGCAGGCCGTGGACGGCCCGCGAAACAGGTTTTCGCCACCGGGGCGGGGTCCGGCAGCCGCGACGGAACCGGGTTATCGCCGACGATTCCGGGTAGATCCTGCCGGTTCGGGGCGATCCGATGCGGTCGGCGCTCGGTATCGTCGATGGTAAGGACCGGTTCCGGTCGGCCGCGCGACAGCGAGGTGGGGGCGATGGGATCGCTGGGGTGGGCCGTCGTGCTCTCCGTGCTGTCCGCGGCCGCCTACGCCGGCGCCGCGGTGGCGCAGGAGAGGCTGGCCGGGCGCGGGCATCGCGGCCGGTCCCGGTGGGCGGTCGCGCTGCTGCTCACCGGGGCCGGGGTGGCGCTGCACGTGCTGGCGCTGAATTTCGGCACGGTCGCCGTGGTGCAGGCCCTGGGCACGCTGACCCTGCTGTTCGCGCTGCCCATCCAGGTGATCCGCTATCACACCCGGCTCAGCCGGGCGGCCTGGCTGGAGGCGGCCATGACGGTGGCCGGACTGGCGCTGATCCTGTCGCTGTCGGTGGAGTCGGAGGCGCCGGCGCTGCTCACCGAACCGGCGGTGGAGGTGGTCGGTGCGATCACCGCCGGGGTGGTGTTCGCCTGCTCGCTGGCCGGGTGGCGGTCCGGTCCGCGGATGCGGGCGGTGCTGCTCGCGGCGGCCGCCGGCGCGGCCTTCGGGATCGCCTCGGTGCTGTCGAAGGCGGTGCTGGCGGCCTTCACCACCGGCGGGCTCGCGGCGGTGTCCGTGACCGCCGCGACGCTGGTCGGCGCGTTCTCGGTCACCGGCTACGCGATCGGCCAGCTGTCCTATCGCGGGGCCGGGCTGGCCGCGCCGCTGGCCACGGTGAGCGTGACGAACCCGCTGGTCGCGGCGTTCGCCGGCGCGGTCCTGTTCGAGGAGAGCGCCCGGTTCGGGGCGGCCGGGCTGATCGCCGTCGCCGCCGCGGCGCTGATCATGGGGTGGGGCGTGGTGGGGCTGGCGCGGCGGTCCGCCGCCTCGTCCGGGAGCGGGGTCCCGGAACCGGTCAGGGGGCCCGGGGCAGAAGGACGGTGACGATCAGCCCGCCCTCGTCGCGGGCGTCGGCGTGGACCCGGCCGTGATGTGCCTCGACGACCGACCGGACGATCGACAGGCCCAGCCCGGCGCCCGGCCCGGCCAGGCGTTCCCGGTGGTAGCGGTGGAACGGCTGGAAGAGGCCGGGCACCTCGTAGCGGGGGACCACCGGGCCGGAGTTGACGACCCGTAGCTCCACCCAGCCGTCCGGCCGGGTCCGGGTGGACACCCGCACCCAGCCGTTCTCCGGCACGTTGTGGCGGACGCCGTTCTCCACCAGGTTCTGCACCAGGCGTTCCAGCAGCACCGGGTCGCCGAGCACGGCCGCCTCGCCCGGTTCGGCGACGACCTTGACGGTGTCCGCGACGGCCACGTGGTCGACGATGTCGGCGAGGTCCACGTAGGAACGCTCGGTCACCTCGCGTTCCGAGCGGGCCAGCAGCAGCAGACCGTCGATCAGCCGGCCGTGCCGTTCGTTGATGGCCAGCAGCGTGGTCCCGAGCTGCCGGACCTCGGGTGAGGCGGTCTCCGGTTCCAGCGCCACCTCCAGCAGCGTCCGGTTCAGGGTGAGCGGGGTGCGCAGCTCGTGCGAGGCGTTCGCGATGAACCGCCGCTGCCCGTCGAGCGACCGGTCCAGCCGGGCCAGCATCAGGTCGAACGTGTCGGCCAGCTGCTTCAGCTCGTCGTTCGGCCCGTCCAGGGCGATCCGCTCGTGCAGGCCACGGTCGGCGGCGGGCGACTCGGCGATGCGCCGGGCCGTCTCGGTGATGGTGTGCAGCGGGTGCAGCATCCGGCCGGCGATCAACCAGCCCAGCGCGATCGTCGCGGCGCTCACCACGGCCAGCGCGATCGCTCCCTGGGTCAGCACCGTGTACAGGGTGCCGGCCTGGAACCCCTCCACGGTCTGCCGGGTGACGGCGTCGGGAGGCGCGGCGCCCCCCGCCTCCAGCTTGACCGATTCCCCGGCGATGTTGCCCTCGAACACCATGGGCGCCCGCCGGTCGATCAGGATGTAGATGACCGCCAGCAGCACCATCCCGGCGGCCACGAACAGGCCGCCGTAGACGAGGGTGAGACGGCCGCGCACGGTGAGTCTCATCGGATCCGGTACCCCACTCCCGGCTCGGTCAGCACCACCGGCGGATCGCCCAGTTTGCGGCGCAACTTGAGGATCGTCATCCGTACGGCGTGGGTGAACGGGTCGGCGTTCTCGTCCCACGCCTTCTCCAGCAGCATCTCGGCCGACACCGCGGTGCCGTCGGCGCGCAGCAGTTCGGCGAGCACGGCGAACTCCTTGCGCGACAGCGGCACGTACCGGCCGTCGCGGTGCACCTCCCGCCGGTACGGGTCGAGGCTGATCCCGGCCCGGCGCAGCACCGGCGGGGCGGCCGGCCGGGCGCGCCGCCCCAGCGCCGCGACCCGCGCCGACAGCTCCCGGAAGGCGAACGGCTTCGGCAGGTAGTCGTCGGCGCCGAGGGCCAGCCCGGACACCCGGTCGTCGATCCCGGCCGCGGCGGTCAGCATCAGCACCCGGATGTCGGCCTTGCGCTCGGCGAGCACCTCGCACACCTTGTCGCCGTGCACCACCGGCACGTCCCGGTCGAGGACCACCACGTCGTAGTCGTTGACGTCGATGCGTTCCAGTGCGGAACCGCCGTCGTAGACGACGTCGACCGCGTGCGCCTCGCGCCGCAGGCCCTGCGCCACCGCGTCGGCGAGCAGGGGCTCGTCTTCCACCACCAGGATCCGCATGCCTCCATCTTGAACCGGATCGCTGTCAACTCGGCGTCATCGTTTTCCGTGACGGCCGGGATACGCGCTCACCGCTTGACTTCGGGGCGTGGCGGCCGACCGGCCGCCGGCTGAGGAGACGAGATGAGAACCAGGACGGTGCTCGCGCTCGGCGTCCTGCTCGCGGTGATGACGGCGGGATGCTCGGCGGGCCAGGACGAGAATCCGGGAGTAGCCACCGCCGTCAGCGGCGATCCAGGCCCGGTGAGCAGCGCGGCGGCCGACACCGGCCCCGACCCGGATGCCTCGCTCAAGTACGCCAAGTGCAT
This sequence comes from Actinoplanes flavus, assembly GCF_017592555.1. Lineage (GTDB taxonomy): Bacteria > Actinomycetota > Actinomycetes > Mycobacteriales > Micromonosporaceae > Actinoplanes > Actinoplanes flavus. The sequence continues at coordinate 208,166 of NZ_JAGFNS010000012.1, forward strand.
GCGCGAACAGGGGCTGGAGTGGTTCCCGGACCCGAAAGCCGACGGCCGGATGGAGGTCGCGGTCCCGCAGGGCACCGACATGGACGCCATGGACAAGGCGGACAAGGCGTGCAAGAAGTTCCTGCCCAACGGCGGCGAGCCCCCGCCGCGCTCGGCCGAGGACATCGAACAGGAACGCAAGTTCGCCCAGTGCATGCGCGACAACGGGGTGAGCAACTATCCCGACCCGAACGAGAACGGCGAGATCGCCATCGACGGCTCGAAGCTCGGCACCGGCCCCGGCGACCCCACCTTCGACGCCGCCGAGAAGGCGTGCGCCAAGTACCACAACGGTCAGGGAACCCGCAGCGAGCACCACGAGGGCGGGGGGACGACGTGAGCCGGAAATGGACGACGACCGCGGTGGCGGTGGTCCTGGTGACGGGCGGCGCGGCCGCGTTCCTGCTGGCCGGCGGCCTGCCGGAGAGCGAGGGCAACGGCGCGCGGGCGAGCAGCGCCGCCGGCCCGGCGACCGCGGACATCACCCGGCAGACACTGATCGACAGGGAACGCCACGACGGCTCCCTCGGGTACGGCGACGCCGTGAGCCTCACCACCCGGCTGTCCGGCACCGTGACCTGGCTGCCCACCGAAGGCGCCACCATCAAACGGGGCAAACCGCTCTACAAGCTCGACAACGACCCGGTGGTCCTGCTGTACGGGCCCCTGCCGGCGTACCGCGCGCTCTCCCCGGGACTCGACGGCCCCGACGTGAAGCAGTTCGAGAGAAACCTGTGGGCACTCGGCTACCGCGGCTTCACCGTCGACGGCGACTACACCTCGTCGACGGCGTCCGCGGTCGAGGACTGGCAGGAGGACCTCGGCCTCGACGAGACCGGCACCGTCGAACTGGGCCGCATCGTCTACGCCACCGGCGCGATCCGGGTCGCCGACCGGTCCGTCGACGTCGGCGCGACCGCCCAGCCCGGCACCGAACTGGTCACCACCACCGGAACCGGGCGCGTCGCCACGGTCGAACTCGAGATGAGCGACCAGCGGCTGGCCAAGAAGGGCACCAAGGTCGAGGTGACCCTGCCGGACGGCAAGACCGTTCCCGGCCACATCTCCGGCGTGGAGAGCACCGTCGAAACGGCCGACAACCCCACCGAGGAGGACCGGACCACGCTCAACGTGACGATCGGGTTCGACCAGGCCCCACAAGGCCTCGACGAAGCGGCGGTGGGCGTACAGTTCGTCTCCTCCCAGCGGGAGAACGTCCTCACCGTGCCGGTCAACGCCCTGCTCTCGCTCGCCGAAGGCGGATATGGGCTGCAGGTCGTCGACGGCGCCGGCAGCCGCATCGTGGCGGTCGAGACCGGCCTGTTCGCCGACGGCCGCGTCGAGATCACCGGCGACGGCCTCACCGAGGGCATGAAGGTGGGTGTCCCGGCATGAGCCCGGTCATCGAGCTCGCCGAGGTCACCAAGAGCTACCCGGGCGGGGTCCACGCGCTGCGCTCGGTCGACCTCAGCGTCGAGCCGGGTGAGCTGATCGCCATCGTCGGCCCGTCCGGCTCCGGCAAATCCACCATGCTCAACGTCATCGGCACCCTCGACCGGCCCACCACCGGCACCGTCCGCATCGACGGGCACGACGTGGCGCGGCTCTCCGACCGGCAGCTCTCCGCCCTGCGGGCGAGCCGGATCGGATTCGTCTTCCAGTCCTTCCACCTGGCCCCCGGCCGGGACGCGGTCGCCAACGTCGCCGACGGGCTCCTCTACGCCGGACTGCCGAAGCGGGAACGGGAACGGCGTGCCAGAGCCGCCCTCGTCCGGGTCGGTCTCGGCGACCGGCTCGGGCACCGCCCCCACCAGCTGTCCGGCGGCGAACGGCAGCGGGTCGCCGTCGCCCGCGCCGTCGCCGGCGACCCCACCGTGCTCCTCGCCGACGAACCCACCGGAAACCTCGACACCGCCTCCGGCCAGGGCGTCATGGACCTGCTGCGGGAACTCAACGCGGCCGGCACCACCGTCCTGGTCATCACCCACGACCACGACATCGCCGGCACCCTGCCCCGGCAGGTGCCGATGCGTGACGGGCAGGTGGTCTGAGATGGCACTGCTGCGCCCGGCCCGGCTGCGCCCCTCCGACCTGCTGCGCCTCGGCGGCTACGGCCTGCGCTCCCGGCCGTTGCGGGCGGTGCTGTCCGCGCTCGGCATCGCCATCGGCATCGCCGCGATGGTCGCCGTCGTCGGCATCTCCTCGTCCAGCCAGGCCGACCTGGACCGCAAACTCGCCGCCCTCGGCACCAACATGCTGCGCGTCTCGCCCGGCCACACCATGATGGGCGACGACGCCACCCTGCCCGACGACGCCCTCTCCATGATCAAAAGGGTGGGGCCGGTCATCGCGGCCACCGCCACCGGCAGCGTCACCGACACGTCCGTCTACCGCAGCGACCGGATCCCCGAACAGGAAACCGGCGGCCTGTCCGTCCTCGCGGCACAGCTCGACCTGCTCGACACGGTCGGCGCCACGATGGCCGACGGCACCTGGCTCAACGCGGCCACCGCCGAGTACCCGGCCGTCGTGCTCGGCTCCGGTGCGGCACGCCGCCTCGGCGACGTACCGACCGTCTACATCGACGGCCGCTGGTACAGCGTGATCGGCGTCCTCGACAGCGTCCCGCTCGCCCCCGAACTCGACACCGCCGTCCTCATCGGCTGGGACGCCGCCCGGTCGTACCTCGGCTTCGACGGGCATTTCACCACCGTCTACACGCGGGCCGTCGAATCACAGATCGAAGCCGTCAAGGCCGTCCTCGGGCGGACCGCCAACCCGCAGAGCCCCGAGGAGGTCGACGTCTCCCGCCCCTCCGACGTGCTCATCGCCAAACGGACCGCCAACGCCAGCTTCACCGCGCTGCTGCTCGGCCTCGGCGGCGTCGCCCTGCTCGTCGGCGGCATCGGCGTCGCCAACACCATGGTCATCTCGGTGCTGGAACGCCGATCCGAGATCGGGCTGCGCCGCTCCCTCGGCGCCACCCGCGGCCAGATCCGCACCCAGTTCGTCTCCGAAGCCCTGCTGCTGTCCCTGCTCGGCGGAGCCGGCGGCGTCCTCGGCGGATTCGCGGTCACCGCCGTCTACGCCGGCACCCAGGACTGGCCGGCCGTCGTACCACCCTGGGCGATCGCCGGCGGGCTCGGCGCCACCCTCGCCATCGGCGCCGTCGCCGGCCTCTACCCGGCCATCCGGGCGGCCCGCCTGGCGCCCACCGAAGCGCTCGCCGCCGCTTGACGGATCTTCTCGCGGCCCGCTCAGTCCGACTGGACCGGGCGGGTCAGCGAGACCGAACCGCCCATGCACAGGCCCGGCTCCTTGCCCAGCTTCTCGGCGATCTGCAGACAACGCGCCACCTGGTCGACGCTCGCGTCCGTCCGGGTGATCTCCGCCCGGGTCTTCGCGTTCGCCTTGTCGATCTCCAGATTCCGGGCCTCGAGAATCTTCTGACCGTACGCCGCGATCGCCTGCGTCGTCGGCTCGTCGTAGCGCGGCGACTCGAACGCCACCGACTTCACCACGATCTCGTCACCCAACTCGGTGGTCAGCGCCTTGATCAACGGCTCCTTGTACGTCTTGTTCAAATCCGGCGCCGGAGCGTCCCCGCTCGTCACGTCCACCGAACCCAACGGATCGAACGAGGCGAAGATCGACGTCAGCGAACCGTTGATCTGCGGATTCACCCGCCGCTCCACGAACACCTCGAACCGGGACCTCTCGCCCACCTCCCGGTAGGCCGCCCAGTTCTCCGGCGCCTTCTCCGACTTCGCCGACCACTCGATCTGCACCGGAATGCACGCCCGCCGCTGCGCCGCGATCGTCACCCACACACACTGGTCACCCAGATGCGCGTACGTCTGACCCGACGCGTCCCACTCGTCGATGTCCTGCCAGGGCGCCGTCCACTGCAAGCCGGCGCCGGTCGTCCGGCCCGTCGGCTTACCCCAACTCGTGACGATGCCCACGTTCCGCGTCGGCACCACCGAGATGCACGACCCCACGATGAACGCCAGCGACAGGAACAGACCGATACCGAACGTGGCCCACGCCCCACGGCGCACCCGATCGGCCTTACCGAACACCACCGTGGCCAGCGCGAACAAGGCGACCCCGGCCAGCAGAACACCGAACACGAACAACGAAATCAGAACTCCTGATCCAGCTTCACCGGTTGATGACAGTGAAGATAGATCGGCAGGTCAAAGCGCGCCCGGCAGGATTCGAACCTGCGACCCACGGATTAGAAGTCCGTTGCTCTATCCGCTGAGCTACGAGCGCTGGCCAGCACATACTAGGCGGTCGTGCCGGACTTGTCGTCCGCCTCGTCGGCAGCGACCTCCACCGCCGCCTCGGCCGCCTCCAAAACGGTCGCTATGCCCGCTTGATCCTCCGGTGCGGGCGGAACATCCACCTCCGGAGTCCCCGGAGCCGGCAGGAACGCGTCCACCCAGCGTCCCAACTCGCGGAACACCTCAGCCCGCACATCCTTGCCCGACAACGTCAGATCATGCATGCCACCGTCGAACCGGGCGATCGTCACCCGCGGACCCAGACCCGGCGCCCACCGCACGATGTGCTCCACATCCAGCACCGAATCGGTCAACCGCACATCGTCATGCCACTCCCGGCCCCGGAACGTCCGCGTCGAACACGCCACCATCACCGGCGCGTCGATCGCCAGACCCGAACGCAACTTGCGCTGCCCCCGCCGGATCGCCTCCAGCCAGCCCATCCGCACCGGGAAACCCAGAATCGGCTTCCACGCCAGGTCATAGGTCCACTCGCCGTGATGGTCCGCGTGCAGACTCTTGCCGTACAGGCCCAGCGACGCCACCGGCATCTTCCGGTACGGCTTACCGCCGCTCACCGCCAGCACCATCGACATCAACGGCCGCCGCATCAGCCACGGCAGATTGAAATCGAAGAACGGGCTGTTCAGGAAGAGACCGTCGATCATGCCCCGCTCACGCCGGCAATGCGCCCACAACGACGTGATCAGACCACCCGTCGAATGCGCGCTCACCAGCAGCTGATCATGACCGTCCTGCTCCCGGATGATCCGGACCGCCTCGTCCAGCTCCGGGAAGTAGTCGGTCATGCTCCGGGCGAAGTTCGGCGTCTGATGCGGCAACAGGCTCCGCCCGTACTTCCGCAGATCCAGCGCGTAGAAATCCCAGCCCCGCTCGACGAAGAAATCCGCCAGATGCGTCTGGAAGAAATAGTCCACGAACCCGTGGACGTGCAGCACCGCCCGCCGCGTCGGCGTCTGCGCCCGGCGGCGCACCAGCGTCGCCACCACCGGACCCTCGTCGTCACTGCCCAGCTCGATGGTGTGCCGCTCGTACGGCCATCCGAGGACGTCGGTCTCCACGCCCACAGGTTACCCATGAGTACCGGTCGGTGCGCCATACCAAAATCCCGCCCGAACCGGCCGCCGTCCACAATCCGCCGCCGTCCACAGCCACCGGCGCACCCACCCCGCCGCATCCGCCAAGCTCGGCGACGACCGAAACACCCCACACCCCACCAGGGAGACGGCACCGTGTTCGAAACCAACATCGTCATCGTCGGCAACGTGCTCACCGCACCCGAATGGAGACGCGTCGGCGACAGCAACCGGCTCGTCACCAACTTCCGGATCGCCTCCACCGCCCGCCGCTACGACCGCGAGACCGGCCGCTGGACCGACGGCAACAGCCTCCGCGTCCGCGTCACCGCCTGGCGCCGGCTCGCCGAAGGCGCCGCCGCCTCCATCACCGTCGGCGACCCCGTCATCGTCTACGGCCGCATCTACACCCGCGACTGGGTCGACGACGCCAACAACAACCGCGTCACCTACGAGGTCGAAGCCTTCGCCATCGGCCACGACCTCGCCCGCGGCCGCTCCCAGTTCTTCCGCAACAAACCCGCCCCCGCCGACAGCACCGTCGAAGGCCCGGACACCGACGCCCTCATCGGCGGAGAACCCGCCGCCCTCCTCCCCGACGACGAAATCCCCGTGACCTTCGGCGACGGCCTGCCCGAACGCGACCCCGACGACGAAGGACCCACCTTCCAGGAAGTCGTCGCCGGCATCGCCGACCAGACCGCCGAACCCGGCGACGACCCCGGCACACCCCAGACCCGCCCCGTCCGCCGCGCCAAACGGCGCGAACCCGTCGCTGCCTGAGACCTTCCCCACCGCCGCCACCAGGCATCGATCACCCTGCCGATCGCCAGGTGCGCGGCGCCCGGTGGCCCGGCCGGAGACACCCCCGGCCGGGCCACCGCGAGGCCACCACCGCCCGGCTCCTTCTATCAGGATGGGCCGATCGTGCCGAAGCAACCGGCCACCAGTCGGAGCGGCCCGGCTGGGCCCCGGGTACGGCAACCGGGCAGACTGAACCCGTGCTGCTGAAGGACATCCGCGCCATCGTGACCGAGCAAGTGGTGCTCTCGCCGGAGGACCAGACGGCCGAGGAGACCAACACCAACTGGTTCGGCGCGCCACCCCACGAACGCATGGGCCTGTCCGCGGACGAGGTCGTCACCGCGTTCGAGGAGACCGCGGCGGTACTACGCGACCAGGTGGCCGGCTCCGGCCACCGGGGCACCGCCACGTTCTACGTCTGGCACGACACCATCGCCGGGCAGCTGCGCTGCTCCGCCGGCACCCGCAAACCCAGCGACCTGCCGTTCAACGACGAATACCGGGTCACCGAAGACCTCCGGGGCATCGTCGTCGAATTCCTCGAAGACCGGGCCCCCGGCTCCATCGCCTGGGGCGAACTCGAACCCGTTCCCTACCCCGACGACCTCGAACCACCCGCGCTCGCCGTCTGGGCGTTCGACCTCACCCCGTTCGGCCGCTGACAGTGATGCCACGGTGGACCGCGGACGCGGCCGGCCTCATCGGCGGCTACCTGCTCGACGCGGCACTCGGTGACCCACGACGGCTGCACCCGGTAGCCGGCTACGGCACCGCCGCCGCGGCGCTCGAACGACGGCTCTACCGGCCCCACCGGCGCGCGGGGACGGCCTACACCGCCATCGCCGTCGGTGTACCCGTCCTCGCCGGGCTCGCCGCCGCGCGGGCCACCCGTGGCCGGCCGGTCGCCCGGGCCGCCGTCACCGCGGCCGCCACATGGACGGTGCTCGGTGGGCGTACCCTCCGGCGCGAAGCGCGAATCATGGCCGGTCACCTGGAAAGCGGTGACCTGCCGGCGGCCCGGGGACGCCTCGGGCACCTGTGCGGGCGCGACCCGTCCGCACTCGACGAGCCGGAACTCGCCCGCGCCACCGTGGAATCCGTCGCCGAGAACACGTCCGACGCGGTCGTCGCCCCACTTCTCTGGGGCGCGCTGCTCGGGCCGGCCGGACTGCTCGGATACCGGGCGGCGAACACGCTCGACGCCATGGTCGGGCACCGGTCCGATCGGTACGCCCGATTCGGGACGCCGGCCGCCCGGCTGGACGATGTCCTCAACCTGGCGCCCTCGCGGGTCACCGGGGTCGTCACGGCGGCCGTCGCACCGGTGGCGGGCGGGTCCGTCCGGGAGACGCTGCGGGTGTGGCGGCGGGACCGCGGAGACCATCCGTCGCCCAACGCGGGGCAGTGCGAATCCGCCATGGCCGGGGCGCTGGGGGTGCGGCTCGGTGGGCGGAACGTCTATTTCGGACGCAGTGAGGTGCGGCCGTTCCTGGGGGACGGGCCGCGGCCGTCGGCGGGGCATCTGCGACGGGCCGCCCGGGTGTCGGGGGCGGTCGGGGTGGTGGCTCTGGGGATGGCTGCCGCCGTGGCGGCGGCACGAGGTTTGATCATGGCCGGTGGTGGCGGGGGCGGGGCGGGGCCCGAAGGGCCGCACCAAACCACGACGCGGTTCCGTCGATGACCGGCGCCCTTCTGGTCACCGGCACCACCTCCGACGCCGGCAAGAGCATCCTCACCGCCGGCATCTGCCGCTGGCTGCACCGCAACGGCGTACGCGTCGCCCCCTTCAAATCCCAGAACATGTCCAACAACTCCGCCGTCGTGGTCACCGCGGACGGCCGCGGCGGCGAGCTGGGCCGGGCCCAGGCCATGCAGGCCGCCGCCTGTGGCATAGCCCCCGACCTGCGCTTCAACCCGGTCCTGCTGAAGCCCGGCAGCGACCGTTCCAGCCAGGTCGTCCTGCTGGGCGAGGCGGTCGACACGGTCACCGCCGGCAACTACCGCACCCTGCGCCCACGCCTGGCCGAGACCGCCTTCGCCGCGTTCGAGGAGCTGCGCTCCGCGTACGATGTCCTGATCTGTGAAGGCGCCGGGAGCCCCACCGAGATCAACCTTCGCGACGGCGATTTCGTCAACATGGGTTTGGCCCGTCGTTTCGGCCTGCCGACCGTGGTGGTCGGCGACATCGACCGTGGCGGCGTGTTCGCCGCCTTCTTCGGCACGCTGGCCCTGCTCGCTCCGGAGGATCAGGAGCTCGTCGCCGGCTTTGTGATCAACAAGTTCCGCGGGGACCTCGGCCTGCTGCGTCCCGGCCTCGACATGATCACCAAGGCGACCGGCCGGCCGGTGCACGGTGTCCTGCCGTTCCACCTGGACGTCTGGCTCGACGCGGAGGACTCCCTCGCCTACGGCCGGGTCCTGGGCCGTCCCGGGCCGCCACGCGGGACCGAGTGGCTGCGTGTCGCCGTGGTCCGCCTGCCGCGGATCTCGAACGCCACCGACGTCGAGGCGCTCGCCGCCGAGCCCGGCGTACAGGTCAGGTTGACGATCGAGCCGGGCGAGATCGCCGACGCCGACCTGGTCGTGCTGCCCGGCTCCAAGGCCACCGTGAGCGATCTGGCCTGGCTGCGCGAGACCGGCCTGGCCGGCGCGATCGGCGCGCACGCCGCCGCGGGCCGTCCGCTGCTCGGCATCTGCGGTGGCTATCAGATGCTCGCCGAGTCCATCCACGACGAGGTGGAGAGCGGCGACGGCACGGTGCCCGGCCTGGGCCTGCTGCCGGTCGGCATCACCTTCGCGGCCCGCAAGACGCTGGCCCGCCCGGCGGGGAGCGGCCTGGGCGCGCCGGTGCGCGGTTACGAGATCCATCATGGGTACGTCTCCGCCGGCGCCCCCGACCCGCTGCTCCGGTACGACGACGGCCGTCCCGAGGGTGCGGTGGCCGGCAACGTCTACGGCACGCACTGGCACGGCGCCTTCGAGTCGGACGAGTTCCGCCGCCGTTTCCTCACCGAGGTGGCCCGGCGGGCCGGCCGGCGCGGGTTCACGGTGGCCCCGGACACCCGGTTCGCCGCCGTCCGCGAGCGCGCGCTGGACGTACTCGGTGATCTGGTCGAGGAGAACCTGGACACCGCCGCCCTCTGGCGGCTGATCGAGCAGGGCGCCCCGCCGGGGTTGCCGTTCCTGCCTCCGGGGGCTCCCTAGGGATCGATCTCCGGGTCTTCTCCGGGTCGCGGGCGGGGACACGCGTTGCGTCGCGGGCGTACGTTGGGCCCGGAAGCGCGGCCCTGCGCCGCGGCAGCGGCGAGGACGGGGTGACACAGATGACCACCGAGGATGACAGCCGGCCGGTGCGCCGCCGGGTGACCCTGACCGGGATCAGCTCGCGCGCCTGGGAGCATCCGGCCGACAAGGGCGCGCTCTCCGCGCTGCGTGAGTTGCGCGGTTTCGACGACGTGGTGAAGACGTTCTTCGGCATGTGGAACGAGCGGGGTTTCCGGCTCATGTTCCTGGCCGGCGCCATTCGCGTGGATCACCGGCAGTACCCGCGGGTCTACCAGCGGTTCACCGAGGCGGCGGCGGCGCTGGACGTGCCCGATCTGCCGGAGCTGTACGTGACGCAGGACCCGCGGATCAACGGTCAGGCGATCGGTCTGGACCGGCCGTTCATCGCGCTGACCACCGGCGCCGTGGAGAAGCTCGACGACGACGAGTTGCGGGCGCTGCTCGGCCACGAGCTGGGCCACGTGCGCAGCGGCCACGCCGTCTACAAGACCATCATGACGATCCTGACCAGCTGGGCGGCGAACCTGAGCTGGCTGCCGGTCGGCGCGATCGCGTTGCGCGGGATCATCGCGGCGATGCTGGAGTGGTGGCGCAAGGCGGAGCTGTCGGCCGACCGGGCCGGTCTGCTCGCCGGTCAGGATCCGGCGGCCTCGCTGCGGCTGCTGATGAAGCTGGCCGGCGGTGGGGACCTGTCGCAGATCGACACGGCCGCGTTCCTCGAGCAGGCGGCCGAGTACGAGGGCGGCGGCGACCTGCGCGACAGCATCCACAAGATCGGCCTGACCGCGTGGAACAGTCACCCGGTTCCCGTCGCCCGGGCCGCTGAGCTGCGGAAGTGGATCGACTCGGGGGAGTACGGGCGGATTCTCGGCGGTGACTACCCGCGCCGGGACGACGACGGCGACGCCTCGGTGTCCGAGGACGTGAAGGCCGCGGCCAAGGCGTACCGGGACGACTTCACGAACTCCCAGGATCCGCTGGTGACCCTGGTGCGGCGGTTCGGTGGTGGCGCCGCCGATCTGGCCGGGTCGGCCGCCGGGAAGGCGTACAACTGGGCCAGCGACGCGGCCCGGCGAGGCCGCGGCGACAACGGCGGTGAGGGTACGCCGGACGCATGATCCGCATGCCGCCGGTCCGGGCGGGCCGGAGGATGTCACACTTCCGGCCTACGATCGGCGGCATGAGCCTGAGTGAATCCGATCTGCGCGCCGCGATCCGGCGCGAGATGCCCGGTGTCCGCGCCGACCTGGAACGACTGGTGCGTATCCCGGGTGTCGCCTTCGAGGGTTTCGACCACTCGCACGTCGAGCGGTCCGCGGTGGCGGTCGCCGAGCTGCTGCGCGGGTGCGGGCTCGACACCGAGATCGTCCGGCACGGCGGCCAGCCCGCCGTGATCGGGCGTAAGGCGGCGCCGGCCGGCGCGCCCACCGTGCTGCTCTACGCGCACCACGACGTCCAGCCCGCCGGTGACCCCGCGCTGTGGACCAGCGATCCGTTCGAGCCGGTCGAGCGGGACGGGCGGCTCTACGGCCGCGGCGCCGCCGACGACAAGGCCGGGGTGATGGCGCATGTCGCCGCGCTGCGCGCGTTCGGCGATCAGCTGCCGGTCGGCGTGGTCGTCTTCGTCGAGGGGGAGGAGGAGTACGGCTCCGACTCCCTCGACACGATCATCCACGAGCACCTGGAGGAGTTGCGGTCCGATGTCATCGTGATCGCCGACTCCGGCAACTGGGACATCGGCCGGCCGGCCCTGACCACCTCGCTGCGCGGCCTGGTCAACATGTTCGCCGAGGTGCGGGTGCTGAAGAGTGCGGTGCACAGTGGCATGTTCGGCGGCCCGGTGCCGGACGCGCTGATCACCCTGGCCCGGCTGCTGGCGACGCTGCACGACGACGACGGCGAGGTGGCGGTGCCCGGGCTGGTGGGCCGTGAGGGCGCGAGCGTCGACTATCCGGCCGACCGTTTCCGGCACGAGGCCGGGATCCTGGACGGCGTCGACCTGATCGGCCGGGGCACCATCACCGACCGCATCTGGACGAAGCCGTCCATCTCGGTGCTCGGTGTCGACGCGCCGCGCACCCTGGAGGCGGCGAACGCGTTGCAGCCGACCGCCAAAGCCAAGATCAGCGTCCGGCTGGCGCCGGGCGAGGACCCCAAGTCGGCGTACGACGCGGTCCGCGCCCACCTGGAGAAGAACGTGCCGTGGGGCGCCCAGCTCGAGGTCACCCTGGAGAGCGACGGCCAGCCGTGCGTGATCGACGCGACCGGCCCGGTGTACGACGCGGCCCGCGCCGCCTTCCGCTCCGCGTGGGACGGCACCGAGCCGGTGGACATGGGCGTCGGCGGGTCGATCCCGTTCATCGCCACCTTCCAGGAGCTGTTCCCGGCCGCCGCGATCCTGGTGACCGGCGTCGAGGATCCGTATTCGGGCGCGCACGGGCCGGACGAGAGTCTGCATCTCGGTGAGTTCGAGCGCGTGTGTGTGGCCGAGGCGCTGCTGCTCAAGAACGTCGCGGAGACCATGACGAGGTAGATCGGGGTGGCTGATGGCCGAGCTGTCGTGCGAGGTCCTGGTGGTGGGCGCCGGCCCCACCGGGCTGATGCTCGCCAACTGGCTGACCAGGCTCGGGGTTCAGGTGATCGTCGCGGACGGCAAGGACGGCCCGACGATCGAGTCCCGGGCGCTGGTGGTGCAGGCGCGCAGTCTGGAGATCTACGATCAGCTCGGCATCGGCGATCAGGTGCTGGAGGCGGCGCACCGCGCCGAGGCGTTGTCGCCCGGTTTCGGTGCACGCAGCTTCGGGCGGATCCCGCTCGGGCCCCTCGGCGGGACGGTCACGCCGTTTCCGTACATCGAGGTGCTCGAGCAGAGCCGTAACGAGGAGATCCTCTACGAGAATCTGCAGAAGCTCGGCGGCGAGGTGTATTGGGAGTCGCCGGTCACCGCAGTCGTGCAGACCGAGGACGGGGTGGAGGCGAAGGTCGGCAACCACACCGTCCGGGCCCGGTTCTGCGTCGGCTGCGACGGCGCCAACTCGATCGTCCGGAGGGCGCGGCGGATCGACTTCGAGGGCGTCACCAATCCGCACCGGTTCTTCGTTCTCGACGCGGCCGGCGCCGCTGGACTCCAGCCGGACGCGATCAACGTCCGCCCGTACCGGGACGATTTTCTGCTCGGCTTCCCGATGCGCGGCGAGGGCAACTGGCGGCTGATCGGCCTGGTCCGAGACGAGGACGGCGACGGCGCCCTGGATGAGGAGGACGCCCGCACCCGGATGCGGCGCACGTTCGGGGTCACCTATGGCCGGTCCCGCTGGTTCGCGACGTACCGGGTGCATCACCGGGTCGCCGCGGCGTTCCGGGACGGCCCGTTCCTGCTGGCCGGGGACGCCGCCCACGTGCATTCGCCGGTCGGCGGGCAGGGCATGAACACCGGGCTCCAGGACGCCCACAATCTCGCCTTCAAGCTCGCCGACGTGCTGCGCGGGGTCCGCAAGGACAGCTGGCTGGACCGTTATGAGGCCGAGCGCCGGCCGGTCGCCCGGAAACTCGTCGCCACGACCGACCGGGTCTTCGGGGCCGTCACCTCCAGCCGATGGCCGCTGCGCGTGCTGCGACGGATCGCGGTGCCGCTGCTCGCGCCGGTCGGGGTGCGGGCGCTGCCCGGCTCGGCCGGCGGTTCACGGCTCTTCCAGTACGTGTCGCAGATCCGGATCCACTACCGGCTGGACCCGGGTGACACGCCCGGGCGGCGGCGGGACCCGGTGGTCGGGCGGCGGCTGCCGTGGGCCGACGGCAACCATGCGGCACTGCGCGCCGCGTGCTGGCAGATTCACGCGTACGGCGGGGTCACCGCGGCCGACGCACCCGACGTCGGGGTGCCGGTGCACGTCTTCCCGCCGGCGCCCGCCACCGCGCTGCGTCCCGGCCTGTTCTACCTGGTCCGGCCGGACGGTTTCGTCGCCGCGCGAGCCGAACCGGCCGAGGCCGACACCCTGTTCCGGCATGCCATGGCCAGGTGAGACGCGGTTGTCCACAGGGTGGATCTACGGGTGGCGCCGGCGATCGATCCTGTTAGGATTCGAACATGCGTTCGACTGCATCGAACACTCCGGCCGCGCAGCCAGGTCCGACCGCGCAGCGGCTCTCCGCCGCGCAAAGCATGTCGGCCGCGCTGGCCGGCCGTGCGGCCCGGGTGACGCCCGGTTCCGCGCGTGCCCCACTCGACCGTCTCCGCACGCGTGAGCGGATCGAGTCGATCGCCCGGCTCCGTGCCGCGGCCCGCGCTCTCGGAGACGTCGACGTCTCCGGGTGGGACGACGACACCCTCACCGATCACCTCGACGATCTCTCCCGGGTGCTCTGCACGCTCGATGCCGAGCTGGCCCGCGTCGCCGACGCGGTCCGGGCCCGTGGCTTCCGCATCGCGGAGGAGCCCAAGGCCGCATGACCGTCCCCCTGGCCCCGGTGCCCTTCTCGTGCGCGTGCGGGGACACGAAAGACGTAACCGGCTGTCAGGATGGGGATCGTGCGGTTTCTCGACATAGCAGCCACCTCGGCCGCCGTCGCAGCGACCTCGGGCCGCAAGGCCAAGATCGAGCTGCTGGCCGCGGCGCTGCGGCGTCTCGACCCCGGTGAGATCGTCGCCGGGGCGGCGTTCCTGGCCGGCGAGCTGCGTCAGCGGCAGACCGGTGTGGGCTACGCGTCCCTGCGTGAGCGGCCACCCGCGGCCGCCGAGGCGACGCTCACCGTGGCCGCCGTCGACGACGCGATCCAGGAGATCTCGACCGTCGCGGGAGCCGGCTCCCAGGCCCGCCGCAGACACCTGCTCGGCACGCTGTTCGCCGCCGCCACCGAGGAGGAGCAGCGGCTGCTTCTCGGCCTGTTCGGCGGCGAGCTGCGGCAGGGCGCGCAGGCCGGGCTGCTGGCCGAGGCGGTCGCGGTGGCCGCCGAAGTGCCGGTGACCGCGGTCCGCCGGGCGCTGCTGCTCTCCGGCGACCTCAGAGCGGTGGCCGTCGCGGCGCTGTCCGGCGGCGCCGCCGCGCTCGCCGAGATCCACCTGCGGGTCGGCACCCCGCTCAGCCCGATGCTGGCCGGCAGCGCACCCGACGTCGCGACCGCCCTCCAGGCCACCGGCGCCCCCGCGGTCGTCGACGTGAAACTCGACGGCATCCGCATCCAGGTGCACCGCTCCGGCGACGAGGTGGCCGTCTACACCCGCAGCCTCGACGACATCACCGCCCGCCTGCCCGAGGTGGTCGCCGCCGTCCGTGAGCTGCCGCTGCGCGAAGCGATCCTCGACGGTGAGGCGATGGCTCTCGACGACGCCGGCCGGCCGCGCCCGTTCCAGGAGACGTCGAGTCGCGCGGCGACCCGGGGTGCCCCGGCGAGTGGCCTCCGGCCGTACTTCTTCGACCTGCTTCACCTCGACGGCGCCGATCTGCTCGACGAACCCGGCCGGGTGCGCTGGGCGGCCCTCGCCGAGACACTGCCGGATTCCCTCGTCGTCGGCCGCACCGAGGCCGGGAGCGAGGAGCAGGCGGCCGCCGCCTTCGCCGCCGCCCTGGCCGCCGGGCAGGAGGGTGTCGTGATCAAGGCGCCCGACGCGGCGTACGACGTGGGCCGCCGGGGCGCCGCCTGGATCAAGGTGAAACCCCGCCACACCCTCGACCTGGTCGTCCTCGCGGTCGAGTGGGGCAACGGCCGACGCCGCGGATGGCTCTCCAACCTGCACCTCGGCGCCCGCGACCCGGACTCCGGCGGGTTCGTCATGCTCGGCAAGACGTTCAAGGGCCTGACCGACGAGCTGCTGCGCTGGCAGACGGAGCGTTTCAAAAATCTGGCCGTCTCCGACGACGGCTGGGTCGTCCGGGTCCGGCCGGAACAGGTCGTCGAGATCGCCTTCGACGGCGTCCAGACCTCACCCCGCTATCCGGGCGGGGTCGCCCTCCGGTTCGCGCGGGTGCTCCGCTACCGCGACGACAAGACCGCCGCCGAAGCCGACACCATCGCCATGGTGCGGGCTCTCCACGCCGGAGTCGCCTCCACCGGGCCCTGAACCGGCCGGGTCAGAGCGCGGCCAGACTCCGGACGTAGTTGACCTGCTGGTTGATCGACGCCACATCGCCCTCGTGCTGGACCGGGACACGGGCCACGTACTGATGGGTGCCGCTCGTCACGGTCACATGCACCGTGCCCTGCGGGACCGTCTCCTTGACCAGCAGGAGCAGCAGGCTGAGGCCGCCGGTCGGGCAGATCGCGAGAAAGGCCACCACCTTCGCCCACATCGGGGTGCGCCGCTGGGAGAGCCAGTGATCGGTGACATGCCACCGCGAGCCGGCCAGCGGAAGATCACCCACCGGCGTCCGGACCAGCGACGAGGTGACGTGGATCTCGGCGATCTCCACGATCACCGGCCCGGACGTCTCCGGGACGGCCGGGCTCTCCGGCTCCGGCGAGGGAGCGGGCGCGCCCCACGGATCACCAGACGGAAAGGTCATGCCGCCACCCTATTCGCCCTCGCCGATCGTCGCGAGGCGGCGCTCAGGGCGCGCGCCGGCCTCTACTCGATACGGCGATTTCAATGGCGTTGGCGACACCGCCGCGACGATGAGTGCTAGTCGGTCTCCGGCCGGTCGGCCGTCACGGTCGCGGCCCGCGATGCGGCGGCCTCGGCGGCCCGCCGGTCCGCCTCCGCGACCCGGTCACGCTCACGCGGAGCCGCGGCCTTGCGCTGATCGGCCGCCTCGACGCGGTCGCGGGGGCGGTCGGCCGTCCGCACCGGCCCGGAGCCGGACGGCTTCCCGGGAGCGCCCGCCGACTCGAGGGCCTCCCGCCGGGCCTGCCAGCCGTACAGCACGAAGACCATCCCGGCGAAGAGCCACCACTGGACGGCGTAGCCGCCGTTCTGCCAGGAGTCCTCGTGCGGGATCGGGATCGGGACGAAAGCCGGATCGGCCGCCGGTGTCTGTTCGGTCAACAGGACATACGCCCCGTACACCGGGAAGGGAAGCTCGGTGGCCAGACGCGGCAGATTGATCCGCCGGGTGTCCAGGCGCCCGTCCCGCCTGTCCACCGGCGCGGGTCGGCTTTCCGACAGGTGGATCTGCCCGACGACCGTGACCTGCCCGGTCGGGGCGGGCGGAACCTCGGGTGCGGCGAGCGCCCCGCCGGGCGGCGCGGGCACCCAGCCACGATCCACCAGAACGGCCGTGCCGTCCTCCAGGACGAGCGGCGTCAGGATCTCGAAACCGACCTTGCTGCCCACCGTGCGGCCCCGCGCCTGGATCTCGTTGGCCGGGTCGTAGCGGCCGCTGAGAGAGACCTTTGTCCAGGCCAGAGCCTTGCCGGGGGCGGCGCCCGGCGTGCCCGCCGCGGTCGGCGCGCTCAGCAGCGAGGTCAAGGCGACGGCGTCGACGGCATTCGCGGCGTCGATCCGGTCATTGATGGCCGTGCGTTCCTCATGCCGGTGCAACTGCCAGTTGCCGAGCATGACCATCACCACCGAGGCGACGACGGTGAGCGCGGCCGCGGCCAGCCAGCGGGGGGTCAGCAGGAACCGGTACACCCCCTGAGGCTACCCGGCTAGGCGATAGTCGCTGCTCCAGCCAGGTAGTCTGCGACATCCGGCAGTCGACGAGAAGTGGCGGCCGCCTGCGGAAACCTCGGGGGAGACATTGATCACCGCCCAGCCTCGTCTGGTCGTGAGCGCGCCGTCGTCCGGCCACGGCAAGACGGCCATCGCCGTGGGACTGCTCGCCGCGCTCAGCGGACGCGGCATCCCGACCGCGGGCTTCAAAGTCGGCCCGGATCACACCGACGCGGCGTACCTCGGACTGGCCGCCGGACGCCCCGGCCGCAACCTCGACCCGCGCCTGGTCGGCGCGCAGCGTGTCGCGCCGCTCTTCGCGCACGGCGCGTCCGGTGCGCAGGTCACCGTCATCGAAGGCGCGATGGGCCTGTTCGACAGCCTCACCGGTCAGCCCGAGGTCGACGGCACCGCATCGGTGGCCGCCGCGCTGCGGGCCCCCGTCGTGCTGGTGGTGGACGTCGCCGCGATGGGCCACTCGCTGGCCGCGCTCGTCCACGGCTTCCGGATGTTCGACGAGATGGTGCACCTCGGCGGCGTCATCCTGAACCGGGTCGCCTCCGAACGGCACGAACAGATGCTGCGCAGCGCGATGGACGACATCGGCATGCCGGTGCTCGGCGCCCTGCATCGCGGTGATCTTCCCAACGTGCTGCCCGCCCGGTCACACGGGCTCGTTCCGGTCGCCCACCGGACCGTCGAGGCCGGCCGCGCCGTGCGCCGCCTCGGCGAGGCGGTGGCGAGCGCCCTCGACATGGAGCGGCTGATGGCGCTCGCCGCGTCGGCGCCGCCGATCCCCGGCCCGCTCTGGACCCCGGCCGAGGCGGCCGGGGACGTCCCGTTCGACCAGCGGCCACTGATCGCCCTGGCCGGTGGCCAGGGCGCCCCCTACACCTACGTGGAGACGGCCGAGTTGCTCACCGCGGCCGGCGCCGACGTCGCGGTCGTCGATCCGCTGCGCGACGAGGCACTCCCTCCGGGCACGCGCGGCCTGGTGGTCGGTGCGGGCCTTCCCGAGGGGTACGCGGAAGAGCTCTCCGCCAATCGCCGCCTCTGCTCGGCCGTCGCCCAGTTCGCCCGCGACGGCTGGCCCGTGGTGGCCGAGGGCGTCGCCCTGCCGTGGCTCGGCCGGGAACTCGACGGGCGACCCATGTGCGGCGTCCTCGACGCCACCGCCACCACCGGGGAGCAGACCGTCGCCGGCTACCGCGAGGCGACCGCACCCGGCATGTCCGTGCTGGCGCCCGCGGGCGCCCGGATAACCGGCTACAAACAGCACCGGGCGGTGGTCACCCCCCGCTCCGGCGCGAACCCGGCCTGGACCTGGTCCGGCGGCAATCCGGAAGGCTTCGTCTGGCGTCAGGTGCACGCCTCACAGCTGGGCCTGCACTGGGCCGCCGCCCCGGAGATCGCCCGCCGCCTGGTCGCGGCCGCGCACGCCGGCCCGCAGGGCCCCGGATCGTCCCACCCGTCCGCGGGCATGCCCCCGTCTCCGTCGCAGGGCATGCCGCCCGGTCCCCCTTCCGGCCAGCCGCAGGGTGTTCCGTCCGGCCCGCAAGGTGTTCCGTCCGGCCCGCAGGGTTCGCCGCCCGGCTCGCAGGGCATGCCGGCCGGTTCGCCCTCCGGGATGCCGCCCGGAATGGTGCCGTCCGGCCACCCGGCCATGGCGCCGGCCGGTGCCGGTCTGCCGCCGGTTCAGGGATCGCCCGCCGGCCCCGGCACGAGTGGCACACCCGCACAGGGCGTCCCGGACACGGTGGTCCTCACCACCTCGGGCCCGGGCTCCTCGAGCGCGGCCTCCGGCATGCCGCACGGCATGAACCATCCCGGTCACGGCGCTCCCGGCTCCGGCCTGCCGGGCGCAGACGCCTACGGCCAGGATTTCCCCGGTCATGACGCCCCGGGCCAGAGTGCCTTCGGTTCCGATCGCCCGGAGCGGGGCGAGCCCGGCCAGGGCACCTTCGGTCCGGATTTCCCGGAGCGGGGCGTGTCGGGTCAGGGTGGCTTCGGTCCGGATTTCCCGGAGCGGGGCGTGTCGGGTCAGGGTGGCTTCGGTCCGGATTTCCCGGAGCGGGGCGCGTCGGGTCAGGGTGGCTTCGGTCCGGACTTCCCCGAGCGGGGCGCTTCCAGCCCCGGACCATCCGGCTCCGGCCAGTCCGGCCCGGGCGGTTTCGGGCCCGGTTCCGGTTCCGGTTCCGGCCAGTCTGGTCCGAATGGGTTCGGTTCCGGCTCCGACCAGTCTGGTCCGAACGGGTTCGGTTCCGGTTCCGGTCAGTCTGGTCCGAACGGGTTTCGGCCCGGCTCCGGGCTACCGGGTCACGGCGGGCCCGGACAGGGCATGCCGACCAGCCCCGGCCCGGCCATGGCCCCCGGACCGGCGATGTCGTCCGGCCCGGTCATGCCACCTGGCCCATCCATGTCACCTGGCCAGCCCATGTCGTCCGGGCCGTCCATGCCGCCCTCGGCGGGGCCGATCGTGTTGCAGGGGCAGGTGCTGCCCCCGCTCGGCCGGCAGAGCAACGGCAGGCCCTCCGGCCCCGACATGCCCGGCTCGGACCACGGGATGCCGGCCGGCCCCGACGACCACCCGGCCCCGGACTTTCCCGTCCATTCCTGACCGTTCCTCCCGCGAAGTGCTCCGCCAACCGAGGATCCCGTCTGTTCGAGGGCGATTCCCCAGCCTCGACGGGTGAGCTGAGGCGAAGCGTCGCCGGTTGGGGAAGGTCGCCGGCCGGCTGAGACGGCTCACCGTCCCGTCGGCGCGAGAAGACCGTGCGGCGTCCCGCCGATGCCGTCCGTTGTCGCCGTGCGATCTTCTCCGTCGACAGGGCAGGCCCGAGCCGGCTGTCCGCTGCCGCGGCGAGTGCGGCTCCGCCGCCGGAAGCGACCCAGCGTGCGAAAGGCCGGATCTCGGGCTGCGAAGTTGTCGTACCCCCCTCGTACCGTGAGGGCTACGAGAACCGAAGGAGGTGGATCGTGGCCGATCGTGTGCCGCTGGATTTCGACCCGCCGGTTCGTCAGATCAGAGCCCTGCTCCTGGGGGTCGACGATCGTGACCTGACCGCCCCGACGCCCTGCCCGGGCTGGCCGGTCGCCGCGCTGCTCGATCATCTGATGGGTCTGGCCCACGCTTTCACCTTGGCCGCCCGCAAGCGTTCGGGCCTCGACGGCCCACCACCCGAGCCGTCCGCCGACCACCTGTCCCGGCACTGGCGCAGCCGGCTTCCGGTGCTGCTGGCCGAGTTGTCCATGGCGTGGAAGGATCCGGCCGCCTGGACCGGCACGGCGCAGGCGGGCGGTGTCACCCTGCCCGCCACCGCGATGGGCGCCGTCGCGATGACTGAGCTGGTCATGCACGGGTGGGATCTCGCCCGGGCGACCGGCCAGGACTACGCGGCCGACCCGCGCGCACTGGAGCAGTTGATCGAGTTCCTCGGGCAGGGGCCGGCCGAGGGCACGCCGGGCCTGTTCGGTCCACAGGTGCCGGTCGGTCCGGAGGAGGACCTGCTGGCCCAGGCGCTGGGCCTGGCCGGCCGCGATCCGGCCTGGCGACCGCCCCGCCGCCGACCAGCCAGGACCGCCCGGCCGATTCTCCCCGCCCGCGACTGAGGTCAGCCGGTCCACCTTGCCGGGCGGCCGTTCCGGGCCGCGGCAGGGCCGGCCGGGTGGCTGGTGCGGGTCCGCGTTGCCGGGCGGTCGTTCTGGGGCGCGGCAGGAGCGGCGGGTGGCTCGTGCGGGTCCGCGTCGCGGGCGGTCGTTCCGGGTCGCGGTAGGGGCTGGCCGGGTGGCTGGTGCGGGTCCGCGTTGCCGGGCGGTCGTTCTGGGGCGCGGCAGGGCCGGCCGGGTGGCTGGTGCGGCCGGGCGGGGCCGTCACCAGACGAGCTTGTCGGAGGGTGGGGTGAATTTGAGTTTGGGTTCGTCCTGGAGGGCGTCCCGCAAGGTCTGGGCGACCGTGTATTTCGACAGCGTCGAGCGGCCCGACCCGACCAGGTGTTCCGGGTTGTCCGGGTCGGCGACGAAGGCGGAGGCCGCCAGCTGGGGGGTGTAGCCACTGAACCAGGCGGTCTTGTTGCCGTCGGTCGTGCCGCTCTTGCCGGCGACCGGGCGCTGCAGGACGCCGTAGACCATCGAGGAGGTGCCCCAGCCGCAGCGGCCGCGTGCCGCGCCGTAACCGGTGACGCAGCGGGCCGCGTCGGTGGCCGCGCGTGCGACGTTCTCCTTGACGGCCTGGTGGCAGCGGGGTGCGGCGACCAGGCGTTCCTGGTGGACGGCGTGGGTTCCGTCGGGGTTGCGGATGCTGAGCACCGGCAGCGGCTCGCAGTAGCGGCCCTCCGCGGCCAGGGTGGCGAAGACGTTCGCCATCTCGACCGGGGTGGCGTCGCTGACGCCCAGGGTGAAGGCGCCCCAGTCGGCGGCGTGTTCCCTGGTGGCGAGCTCCTTGTCGACGGCGGTGCGCCAGCGCAGCCCGAGACGTTCCGCCATCCGTACCGCCTTGTCCGCGCCGACCCGCTGTTCCAGCTGTACGAAGTAGGTGTTGACCGATTTGCCGAAGCCGCTCCACATGGTCTGCGTGCCGGTCATCGACTGGCTGGAGTTCTTCGGGCACCAGTAGATGCCGCAGGTCGCCGGCCCGGGCGCGGTGATGTATTGGGAGACGTAGCGTTGCGGCGCGTAGAAGGAGGTGGACAGTGGCAGCCCGGCGTCCAGGGCGGCCAGCAGCGTGAAGATCTTGAAGGTGGAGCCGGCCTGGTATCCGGCCATGTCACCGCCGCCGAGCAGCGGGTTGACCGTGTTGGGGTAGTTGCCCTTCTCGCCGTCCTTCCTCCGCCAGTCGGTGTGCCGCCCGTTGTCCTCCTGGTCCAGCGAGTAGTTTCGGTTGACGGCCATGCTCAGCACCCGGCCGGTTCCGGGCTGCACCACGACCTGCCCGTGGGCGAAGGGGCTGCCGCGTCCTTCCTTCTCCAGTACGTGCCGCAGCGCGTACCGCTGGATCTTGGGGTCTATGGAGGTGACCACCCGGTAGCCGCCGCGGCGCAACTGGGCCTCGCGTTCCTGGGGGTTGGCGCCGAAGGCGGGCTGTTCTCGCCACCAGCTCTTGAAGTAGTCGCAGAAGAAGCCCCAGTCGTTGTGCTTCGCCGGCACCGAGACGCAGTCGTTGGGCGGGGTGCTCAGCTTGAGTTTGATCCTCGAACGGAGGGCGGTGGCGGCCTGCTCGGCGGTGATCGCGTTCATCTTCCGCATCTGGTCGATGACGTAGTTGCGGCGGTCCAGGGCGGCACCTCGGTCGTTGGTCGCCGGGTCGTAGGCGGAGGGTGCCTTGACCAGCCCGGCGAGCAGTGCCGCCTCGGTGAGGGTGAGGTCGCGCGGCGCCTTGGAGAAGAAGACCTGGGAGGCGGCGAAGATGCCGTAGGCGCGGTGCCCGAAGTAGGCGGAGTTGAGGTAGCGCTCGAGGATCTCGTCCTTGGTGAGCCGCTGTTCCACTTCGATGGCGAGCCGCATCTCGCGCAGTTTGCGGGTGGCGGTCTGCTCGGTGGCCTTGAGCGCCGCGGTCGGTGTCTTGGCGCTGTCCCGCAGCGCCATCCGCACGTACTGCATGGTCAGTGTGGACGCGCCCTGGGAGACGCCGCCGGCCTGCTGGTTGGCGACGAAGGCCCGGGCCACGCCTTTGGGGTCGACGCCGTTGTGTTCGTAGAAGCGGGCGTCCTCGGAGGCCACGATCGCCTTGACCAGGTAGGGCGACATGTCGTCGAGGTCGGTGTGCTTGCGGTGTTCCTCGTAGAACATCGTGAGCAGTGTCCTGCCGTCGGCCGCGTAGACGTAGGTGGTCTGGGCCGGTGGTGTCTCGGTGAGCTGTTCCGGCATGTTCTCCAGCGCCTCGGTGCCGGCTTTGACGCCCATCCCGGCCAGTGCGGTGAAGGGGTAGGAGAGGCCGGCGAGGACCAGTCCGGCGATGAGCCCGGCCCGGATCAGCATGGCGACTTTTCCGGCTACGGTGAGGCGTCGGCTCGTCACCCTTCGAAGGTATGACAAAAAGCCTCATGTTCTCCCGAAACGGCCGAAGTGTGGCGTGGTCGGCCGTCCGGCATGCTGAGCCCATGAGTTTCGACCTCGATCATCATGGCGACGCCGAGGTGGGCGCGGGCCTGATCGATCTCGCGGTCAACGTGCGGCACCAGGCCATGCCCGCCTGGCTGGCCGGGCCGATCACGGCGTCGCTGAGCGAGCTCTCGGCGTACCCGGACGACCGCGCCGCCACCGCGGCCGTCGCCGCCCGGCACCGCCGCGACCCGGCCGAGGTGCTGCTCACCGCGGGCGCCGCCCAGGGTTTCGTGCTGCTCGCGCAGGCGTTGCGGGGCGCCCGGCGGCCGGTCGTGGTGCATCCGCAGTTCACCGAGCCGGAGGCGGCCCTGCGTAACGCCGGCCACCGGGTGGAGCGGGTGATCCTGCGCGAATCGGACGGCTTCCGGCTCGATCCGGGGCTGGTTCCGGACGACGCCGACCTGGTCTTCGTCGGCAACCCGACCAACCCCACGTCGGTTCTGCACCCGGCCGCCGACCTGGCGAAACTGGCTCGCCCGGGGCGCGTGCTGGTGGTCGACGAGGCGTTCGCCGACACCACCTTCCGGCCGGGCGTGCCGGGTGAGCCGGAGTCCCTGGCCGAGCGCCGCGACCTGCCCGGCCTGGTGGTGCTGCGCAGCCTCACCAAGACCTGGGGCCTGGCCGGCCTGCGCATCGGCTACCTGCTCGGGCCGGCCGACCTGCTGCGCCGGCTGGCCGCCGTACAGCCGCTGTGGGCGGTCTCCACACCGGCGCTCGCCGCGGCCGCCGCCTGCGCCTCGCCGGTCGCTGTCGCGACCGAGCGGGAGATCGCGGCGGCCCTCGCCGCCGAGCGTGCCCATCTGGTGGAACGGCTGCGGCGAGTGCCGAGCGTCACGGTCCCGGGCGACCCGGCCTCCGCGTTCGTTCCGGTACGCCTCCCCGCCGCCGATCAGATACGCGCTGAGCTGCGCCGACGCGGCTACGCGGTACGACGTGGCGACACCTTCCCGGGGCTGGGCCTCGACTGGCTCCGGATTGCGGTGCGCGACACTGCCACCACTGACGGATTCGTGCAGACTCTGACCGAAGTGATCGAGGAGCGACCGTGACGCTGGAGACCACCCTGGCGGCCATCCGGCCCGCCGATGACGGGGCCATGACCGCCGCCCGCGAGTTGCAGGCGCGGCTCACCAAGCCGGCCGGTTCGCTGGGCGCGCTGGAGGAGTTGTCGGTGCGCCTCGCCGGGCTGGCCGGGGTGTGCCCGCCGCCGCTGCCGGAGCCGGCCACCGTCGCGGTCTTCGCCGGCGACCACGGGGTGCACGCCCAGCGGGTGACGCCGTGGCCGCAGGAGGTCACCGCCCAGATGGTGGCGAACTTCGTGGCCGGCGGCGCGGTGGTCAACGCGTTCGCCCGGCAGGCCGGCGCGGACGTCATGGTGGTCGACGTCGGCGTCGCCGTCCCGCTGCACGGCGGGCCGAACCTGCTGGACGCGAACGTGCGGCGTGGCACCCGGGACATGACGGCCGGCCCGGCGCTCACCCGTGCGGAGGCGCTGGCCGCCGTCGAGGTCGGCATCCAGGTCGCCACGACCCTCGTCGACCAGGGCGCCCGCGCGCTGCTCACCGGCGACATGGGCATCGCCAACACGACCCCGGCCGCGGCGCTGATCGCCGTGTTCACCGGCGCGTCCGCGGAGGCGGCGACCGGGCGGGGCACCGGCGTCGACGACGAGACGTACCACCACAAGATCTCCGTGGTGGCGGCCGCCCTCCAGCGGCACGTACCCGATCCCGCCGACCCGCTGGGCGTGCTCGCCGCGGTCGGCGGCCTGGAGCACGCCGCGCTGACCGGGTTCATCCTGGGCGCCGCCGCGCGCCGCGTACCGGTGATCGTCGACGGTGTGATCGCGGCGTCGGCCGCGGTCGCGGCGGCGGCCTTCGCCCCGGACTCGGTGGCCGCCATGGTCGCCGGGCACCGTTCCGCCGAGCCGGGCGCGACCGTGGCGCTCGCCCACCTCGGCCTGGAACCGCTCCTCGACCTGGGCATGCGCCTCGGCGAGGGCAGCGGCGCGGTGCTGGCCCTGCCCGTCGTGTCGGCCGCCGTGCGCGTGCTGCACGAGGTGGCGACGTTCGATGCGGCGGGAGTGTCCGAGAAGTGAGCATCTATCCGTTGGGCCTGCGGATCGAGGGCCGCCGCGTGCTGGTGGTCGGCGGGGGCACCGTCGCCACCCGCCGGGTGCCGGCGCTGATCGCGGCGGGCGCCCGGGTCGAGATCGTGGCGCCGGAGCTGACCCCCACGCTGCGCGGGCACGTCGACGCCGGCCGGGCCGTCTGGACGCCGCGGCGCTTCGCGCCCGCCGACGTCGAGGGCGCGTGGCTGGTCCATGTCGCGATCGACGATCCGGAGGCGGCCGCGCAGGTCAGCCTGGCGGCCGAGGATCAACGGATCTTCTGCGTACGGGCGGACGACCGGGACGCGGCCACCGCGTGGACCCCGGCCGTCACCCGGCATGGCCAGGTGACCGTGGCGGTCACCGACGGTGGCGACCGTCGCCGGGCCATGGCGGTGCGCGACATGGTGGCCGGTGTCCTGGAGGCCACCCCGCCGGCCGCGCCCGAGCTCAAGGGGGTGGCCCTGGTCGGGGCCGGCCCCGGCGACCCCGAGCTGATCACCGTGAAGGGCCGTCGCCTGCTCGCCGCCGCCGACGTGGTGGTGGCCGACCGGCTGATCCCCGGCATGCTTCTCGGCGAGCTGCGCCCCGAGGTCGAGCTGATCGACGCCGCCAAGATCCCGTACGGTCCGCAGGCCGCCCAGGAGGAGATCAACCGCATCCTGGTGGACCGGGCGAGCCAGGGCCGTTTCGTGGTCCGGCTCAAGGGCGGCGACAACTTCGTCTTCGGCCGTGGCGGCGAGGAGGCGCTGGCGTGCGCCCGGGCCGGTGTGCCGGTGCTGGTCGTCCCCGGGGTGACCAGCTCGATCGCGGCGCCCGCCCTGGCCGGCATCCCGGTCACCCACCGCGGGGTGGCGCACGAGTTCACGGTCGTCTCCGGGCACATCCCGCCGGACCATCCGGACACGCTCGTCGACTGGGCGGCGCTGGCCCGGATGCGCGGCACCGTCGTGGTGATGATGGGCCTGAAGAACCTGCCGCTGATCGCCGCGCGGCTGATCGCCGAGGGCCGCTCGGCGGACACCCCGGTCGCGGTCGTGCAGGAGGGGTCGACGGCCCACCAGCGGTCGCTGACCAGCACGCTGGGCACGGTGGCCGAGGAGGCCGCGACGGCGGGGATCCGGCCTCCGGCGGTCGTCGTGATCGGCGACGTCGTCGCGGTCGGCGAGAGCGTGACGCCCGTTTCGAGCTGAAGCGCGCGTCACCCGTACCGGAAAGAAGGGACGCCGGGCCGAAAACGGCCCGGCGCCCGATCTCAGTCCCGGGTCTTCTCGTCGTCGACGCCGAGCTCGTCGAGGAACGTCTTGGCCCACCGGGCCACGTCGTGGGTCCGCAGATGACGCTGCATGACCCGCATCCGGCGCTTGAGCTCGGCCCGTTCGGCGCCGACCGCCCGCAGCAGGGCGTCCTTCACCCCGTCCGGGTCGTGCGGGTTGCAGAGGAACGCCTGCCGCAGCTCGGTGGCGGCGCCCGCGAACTCGCTGAGCACCAGCGCGCCGCCGGTGTCGCCCCGGCAGGCGATGTACTCCTTGGCGACCAGGTTCATCCCGTCGCGCAGCGGGGTCACCATCATCACGTCGGCCGCCGCGTACATCGCGGCCAGCTCCTGTTTGCTGACCGACTGGTGCAGGTAGTGCACGGCCGGCGTGCCGACCCGGCCGAACTCGCCGTTGATCCGGCCGACCTCGCGCTCCACCCGCACCCGCAGCGTCTGGTAGTGCTCGACCCGCTCCCGGCTCGGCGTGGCGACCTGCACCATCACCGCCTCACCGACGTTGAGCTTGCCGTCGGCGAGCAGCTCCCGGAACGCCTTGAGGCGCAGCTCGATGCCCTTGGTGTAGTCCAGCCGGTCGACGCCGAGCACGATGGTCTTGGGATCGCCCAGCTCGGCCCGGATCTGCTTGGCCCGGGCCTGGACCGCCGGGTCGGCGGCGAGCTTCTCCATGTCGGCGGTGTCGATGCTGATCGGGAAGGCGCCGGCCTTGACCCGCCGGCCGTCCACCTGGATCGACTGGCCCTCGTAGCGCAGCCCGAGCAGGTGCCGGGCCAGGCGGACGAAGTTCTGCGCGGCCAGCCGCTGCTGGAAGCCGACCAGGTCGGCGCCGAGCAGCCCGCGCAGGATCTCGGCCCGGAAGGGCATCTGCATGAACAGCTCGATCGGCGGGAACGGGATGTGCAGGAAGAACCCGATCCGCAGGTCCGGCCGCATCTCCCGGAGCATGGCCGGGACCAGCTGCAACTGGTAGTCCTGCACCCAGACGGTGGCGCCCTCGGCGGCCACCTCCGCCGCGGCCTGCGCGAACCGGTGGTTGACCACCCGGTACGTCTCCCGCCAGCGTCGTTTGTAGACGGGTGTCTCCACCGCGTCGTGGTAGAGGGGCCAGATCGTCGCGTTGGACTGCCCCTCGTAGTAGCGCTCCAGCTCCTCGGCGCTGAGTGGAACGGGATGGATGTGGATGCCTTCGAGTTCGAATGGCTCGGGCGCTGGTCCGTCCCCGCCGGCCCAGCCGATCCAGGTGCCGCGGTGCTGAGCCAGCACCGGATGCAGGGCCGTGACCAGGCCACCCGGACTGGGTCGCCACTGTTTCTCACCGTCCGTCGTGGTGACCTCGTCCACGGGCAGACGGTTGGCGACGACGACGAAGGAACTTCGTTGGGCCACGCTGAGTACACCTCCGAGTGGTTTCTGTTCCCAAGATGAGCCTACTGTGTGTAAGCTCCCGCTCTCTCACCACCTCCACCCGACCGCCCGGGCCGAGGCGTGATGGACCCGCCGGGAACCGGGTGTCATCCTGTGCCGGTGACACCGCTCGATGATCATTCCCAGCGACGGCGGCCGTTGTTCATCCCTGTGGTGATCGCCACGGCGGTGCTGACGGTCGGCGGCTTGGTCACCGGGTATGTGCTCTCCCGCGGCCGTGAGGCGAAGAACCCCGAACCGGGCATCTCGCAGGGGCCCAGCCTGCTGGCGGTGGGGCCGCTGTGCCGGCCGGAGACGCAGGCGATGGGCGAGAAGGCGGGCGCCGTCGGGGAGTTGCGCCAGGTGCTGCGCGTGCGGACCGAGAGCCGTACGGTCGTCTGGATCTGCCAGGACGAGGCGGCGCACCTCTACTACCACGCGAACAAGGGCGGCGGGGAGGCGAAGTGGGTGGAGAACAAGACGGCGCTGTTCCTGGACAACGTGAGCCACGACGATGCCGGCCGCGAGTTCTGGGCGGCGGCCGAGGACGGCGCCATCTTCGCGGTCAACGCCGACAAGCTGATCATCACGCACGAGGACGGCCGGGTCGAGGAACAGGACGTCGTCCCGGAGTGACAGCCGGGGTTGCCGTTCGCCGCGCGCGGGCAGGTGGAAAGATTGTCCTTTGATTCCGGCACCGACAACCCACGATCTCGGAGGTAGGGCACACCGTGGCCCAGTTCATCTACGTCCTGGAGAAGGCGCGTAAGGCGCACGGCGACAAGGTCGTGCTCGACAACGTGACGCTGAACTTCCTGCCAGGCGTCAAGATCGGTGTGGTCGGCCCGAACGGCGCCGGTAAGTCCAGCCTGCTGAAGATCATGGCCGGCCTGGACACGCCGAGCAACGGCGAGGCCCGGCTCATGCCCGGTTACACGGTCGGCATGCTGGCGCAGGAGCCGCCGCTGAACGAGGAGAAGACCGTCCTCGGCAACATCGAGGAAGCGGTCGCGGAGACCAAGGACAAGCTCGAGCGGTTCAACAAGATCGCCGAGCAGATGGCCACCGATTACACCGACGAGCTGATGGAGGAGATGGGCCGGCTCCAGGAGGAACTGGACCACTCCAACGCCTGGGACATCGACGCCCAGCTCGAACTCGCGATGGACGCGCTGCGCTGCCCGCCGCCGGACGCCGACGTCACCCAGCTCTCCGGTGGTGAGCGCCGCCGCGTCGCGCTCTGCAAGCTGCTGCTCGAAGCGCCCGACCTGCTGCTGCTCGACGAGCCGACCAACCACCTCGACGCCGAGAGTGTGAACTGGCTGGAGCAGCACCTGTCCAAGTACGCCGGCACGGTCATCGCGATCACCCACGACCGGTACTTCCTGGACAACGTCGCCACCTGGATCCTCGAACTGGACCGCGGCCACGCGTACCCGTACGAGGGCAACTACTCCACCTACCTGGACAAGAAGGCCGCCCGCCTCGCGGTGCAGGGCCGCAAGGACCAGAAGCTGCAGAAGCGCCTCACCGAGGAGCTCGAGTGGGTCCGGTCCAACGCCAAGGCCCGGCAGACCAAGAGCAAGGCCCGTCTCGAACGGTACGAGGAGATGGCCACCGAGGCGGAGAAGACCCGGAAGCTGGACTTCGAGGAGATCCAGATTCCGCCGGGCCCGCGTCTCGGCAACACCGTCATCGAGGCGAAGGACCTGGTCAAGGGCTTCGACGGCCGTACCCTGATCGATCATCTGTCGTTCTCGCTGCCGCGCAACGGCATCGTCGGCATCATCGGCCCCAACGGCGTCGGCAAGACCACGCTGTTCAAGACCATCGTCGGGCTGGAGCAGGCGGACGCCGGTTCGGTGCGGGTCGGTGAGACGGTCAAGCTGTCCTACGTCGACCAGAACCGGGCCGGCCTCGACGGCGGCAAGACCGTCTGGGAGGTCGTCTCCGACGGCCTCGACTACATGATGGTCGGCAAGGTCGAGATGCCGTCCCGCGCCTACGTGGCCGCCTTCGGCTTCAAGGGCCCGGACCAGCAGAAACCGGTCAAGGTGCTGTCCGGTGGCGAGCGGAACCGGCTCAACCTCGCGATGACGCTGAAGATCGGCGGCAACGTGATCCTGCTCGACGAGCCGACCAACGACCTCGACGTCGAGACCCTCTCCAGCCTGGAGAACGCGCTGCTGGAGTTCCCCGGCTGCGCCGTGGTCATCTCCCACGACCGGATGTTCCTGGACCGGGTCACCACGCACATGCTGGCCTGGGAGGGCACCGACGAGGACCCGGACAAGTGGTTCTGGTTCGAGGGCAACTTCGAGGCGTACGAGAAGAACAAGATCGACCGGCTGGGCGCCGAGGCGGCCCGACCGCACCGGGTGACCTACCGCAAGCTCACCCGTGACTGAGCGTTTCATCTACGACGTGCCCGTGCGCTGGTCCGACATGGACGCGTACGGGCACGTCAACAACGCTCGCTTCCTCACTCTCTACGAGGAGGCGCGGGTGGCGATGTTCTTCGTCGGGGCCAAGGCGCACGGCCTGGGCTCCTTCGAGGAGGGCATCGTGATCGCCCGCCACGAGATCGACTACGTGCGGCCGATCGACTTCGGTGACCCGGTCCGCATCGAGATGTGGGTCTCCGAGCTGCGGGCCGCGGCGTTCACGGTCTCCTACGAGCTGTTCGACGACGGTGTGCTGGCCAGCCGGGCGAAATCCGTGTGTGTGCCGTACAACCTGGTCAAGGGGCATCCGCGCCGCCTCTCCGACGCCGAACGGGAGTTCCTGGCGCCGTACGTCGACGCCGAGGACCGGTCATGAGTTCGCACGGCCTGCTCGGGGTTCCCGACGCGGGCGCGTTCCTGGCGCGGCTCACCCGGCTCGATCCGGCCGCGCCGGTCCGGCTCCGGTCCTCCGGCGGGCGGACCGCGCTCTGGGCCCGGCTTCCCTGGGAGGTGCTGGTCACCCGTGAGGTGGCCGGCCCCGGCCCGGGCGACGCCACCGTCTCCGCCGCCGAACTGCTGGCCGTGCTGGCCGCCGGCGGGGAGGCCCTGCCGGAACGCCGGGACACGCAGTGGCGGTGGCCGCTGCCGCCGGCCGCCAGCCGGGCCGTCGAGTCGATCTCCGGCGCCGAGCTGGCCCAACTCGCCGCGGCGGCCGCCGGGACGCTGCGGGAGGTCGCTTCGGGCGGTTTCCCGGGCCGGGCGGTCGGGCAGCGCGCGGTTCGCGACGCGCTCCTGGATCACGTCGCGCTCGTCGTCACGCCCGAGGACGGCGCTCCCGTACAGATCTCCCAGCGTCTCGTCCAGGCCGTCGCCCGGATGGGTTTCCTCGGTCCGCGGGACGCGGATCCCGCGGAGGTGAGGGTTCGGGTGGCAAGCGGCTGGGTGGGAATTTCTGCACCATATGGAGTAGCTTGGCGACAGAGCGTTCACAAATTGACTGTTATGCCGATGGTGAGTCACCCGAAAGGGTGACGCCACCTCGTTCTTCCGGTCCCGCCCTCTCGTTAGGGGGATGACCTTCAGGAACGGTACGGGTACCGTCTGCCCTCGGATCCACTGCAACACCCGGCTCTGGGTCTGTTGGGGAGTGAGGTGCACACGATGCCGTGGTGGTCATGGCGTCCGGGATCGGCTGCGAGCGATGAGCCGGATACCGGTGGCGAGGTGGCGGTGCAGAGCTCCGTTCGCGTCGGTGTCCCGGCCCAGCGCGAGCCCAGCCGCTCCGGAGCTCCGTCCGAACTGTCCGCGACCGGATCGTCCGATCTGGTCCTGCCGGTGCAGCTCGCGCGCGTCGGTAAGGCGCTCGATCTGCTCGACATCCGGTTCCTCGCCGACGGCGGCGGCAGCCTCCTGGCGATGTGGGAGCGGCACGCCGTGCTGTTCACCCTGGAGGGGCCGGACGACGAGATCCTGGTGATGCGGGCCCGCCCGCACGCGACCGTCCCGCCGGACTGGGCCGACCGCGCCTACCGGGTGGTCAACGAGTGGAACCACACACGCCGCTTCTGCAAGGCCTACGTCGGCGACCCCACCGAGCGGGGGCAGCTCCCGATCTACGCGGAGCTCCAGGTCCCCCTCGCCGCGGGCGTCCATGACACCCTGCTGGTCGAGCTGCTCGACTGCGGCGCCGCGGTGGCCACCTCCTTCGTGGACTGGCTCCACGACGAGGGAGCATTGCTCTGATTGCTCCGCTTCGCTCCGCGGCGATTCGCCTGGTAACCGGTGACTCAGGGCACGATTTTCCGCCACCGCACACCCCGCGGCGTCGAAAAATCGTGCCCTGAGTCACCGGCGGCGAATCGCGGGATTCAGCGCAAGGGGAACATGCCGATTCGGCCGTGGTATTCGCGGCCCAGCTGGTCGGTGTCCGAGCCGACGAGCAGGCCGTCCGGGGTGACCAGGAAGGTCCGCACGCCGACGCCCCGGGACCGGGTGGGATTCCACTCCAGGGCCTTGCCGGTGCTCGGGCTGACCGCGCCGATACCGGGCCGGGAGACCGCGCCCGGCCCCGGCCCGTTGCCGTCCGTGCCGTACGGGTTGTCGAACCACCGCTGGTGCCCGCCCAGGTAGACGGCCGGCCCGGTGATCGCCACCGCGTACAGGGAGTCGCCGCCGGTGCGCTGCACCCACGTCGGGTTCTGCCGTCCGGTGCTCCGGACCTCGAACCGGGCGGCCGAGTCGCACAGCTTCTGCGCCGACGACGCCCGGCCGGTCGCCGCCACCACGACGTACGACCCGTCCGGTGAGAACTTCACCTGCCGCAGGTACGTGTCGAAGCCCTTCATGCAGGTCGGCTTGAACGCGTCGGTGTACCAGTTGGTCAGGCCGGCTCCGGAGCCGCCGACGTCGAACTGCGCGATCTGCGTACGATCCGCGCCGCCCGACCGCAGGAAGGCGCCGACCGCGATGAGCCGGGTGCCGTCCGGTGAGACGTCGAAGTGCTCAACCCGGGTCCGTTTCAGGCCCGGTCCGGCCAGCCGCGCGTCGAAGCCCTGGTCCACGGAGCCGGTTTCGCCGTTGAGCCGGACCAGCCCGACCCGCTGCACCCCGTTGACCGCCGAGAAGGTGCCACCGGCGTAGAGCCGTTCACCCCGGCTGACGATCGCCCGGATGTCACCCCAGTTGACCCGGGCGTTGAAGGAGCCGTAGCGGCTGCCGTCACGCATCGACATCCGGGCCAGGCCGCGCTGCTGCGCCCCGTTGACGGTCTTGAACGCGCCACCCATGTACACCGAGTGGTCGGGGCCGGCGGCCAGCGAGTAGACCGCACCGTCCACCCGCGGGGCGAAGGTCCGGATCTCGCCGTCGTGCAGCCCGAACGCGAAGATGTTCTTCCGCTCGTAGGTCTGCCGCCGGCTGCTGTCAGCCACCTTGGTGAAGGCCCCGCCGACCACCACCGTGTCGTCGACCAGCGCCATCGACCACACCGTCCCGTCGAGCACGTGCGGCGTCCAGTCCACCGGATTGTCGGAGACCACCGACGGGTGGGCGCGGTCGGCCGTGGCCGGCACGGTATCGATCACCGCCGGAACGGCGACGACCGCGACAGCGGCGGCAGCGAGCAGGCGACGGCGCATGAGACGGCTCCCGAGATCGTTAGTGACATTACGATCAACGAGTCATCGCCGGTCGCGACACTGTCAGTGCGCGGGCTCCGCGGTATCCATCGTGTTCACCATGAAATGTGCCGCTCGCTCGAGATAGTCCCAGAGCTCGGCCTCGTACGGCGTGGGCAGACCGAGGGAGTCGACCGCCACCCGCATGTGCCGCAGCCACGCGTCGCGGGCCTCCGCGTCGACCCGGAACGGCGCGTGCCGCATCCGCAGCCGGGGATGCCCGCGACTGTCCGAGTACGTGCTGGGGCCGCCCCAGTACTGGATGAGGAAGAGCGTGAACCGGTCGGCGGCCGGCCCCAGGTCCTCCTCCGGGTACATCGGGCGCAGCAGCGGGTCTTCCGCGACGCCCTCGTAGAACTTGTCCACGAGGCGCCGGAACGTGGGTTCGCCGCCGACGGCTTCGAAGAGGGTCACCTCTCCATCCTGCCAGCACCCGCGGCGGGTTCCGGTGCGCCCTGACGCGGCCAGGACAGAACGATGAGAAGCATCACCACGGCGCCGCCGATGCTCCACAGCCCGACGACGAGCGGCAGCCGGAAATGGTCGGCCAGGGTGCCGGTGACGATGACGGCGGTGAACTGGGTGATCTGCACCCCGCTGCCGACGACCCCGAAGGCACGGGCCCGGTAGCCGTCCGGCAGGGCCAGCGTGAAGTTCGCGTTGAGGGTCGGCAGCAGCGCGCCCTGGGTCAGCCCGGAGAGCATCACCAGCGCCGCGACGAACGGCGCCGGCGGCGCGAAGATCGACGGCACGAGCAGCAACGGCATGGACACCGCGAGGTACGGGACGAGCCGCGCCCGGCGGTCGGCGGGCACGAGCCGGCTGAACAGGATGCCGCCCAGGACGAACCCGAACGGCCCGGCCGCCATGATCAGGCCCTGGTCGAGGTTCGACGAGCTGTGACCGGGGGTGCCCTCGACGGCCCAGGCGGCGGCGAGCCCCTCCGGGACGATGGCGAAGACGGTGACCGTGAACACCACGGTCACGATGGAGCGCAGCAGCGGGTGGGAGAAGACCAGCCGGAACCCCTCGCCGGTCTCCCGCAGCAGGTGGGTCCGCCCGCCGTCCGGGTTCGTGGCCGGCCGCGGCCGCACCCCGGACGCCACCAGCAGCGCCGACACCAGGAAGGTCAGGACGTCCAGGCCGAGCGCGATCCGCGGGGTGAGGGCGACGGCCAGGGTGGCGCCGGCCAGGTAGCCGACCACCTGGGCGGTCTGGCTCGCGGTCTGCTGGAGCGCGGTGGCCAGCGGCAGCCGTTCCCGTCCGACCAGCTCCGGCAGCAGCGCCGAGCGGGCCGCCTGCGCGGGCGGCGCGGCGAGCCCGGCCAGGAGCAGGATGAGCAGCATCAGCGGCACCGGCATGTGCGGCACGAGCAGCAGCGCGATCAGGGCCATCCGGGTCAGGTCCGCGACGATCATGACCCGGCGGTACGGGTAGCGTTCGGCGATCGCGGACAGCAGCGGCCCGACGATCCAGGGCAGGAAGCCGACCGCGAACGAGGCCGCGGAGAGCAGCACCGACTGGCTCTTGTGGTAGACCAGCACCGTCACGGCGGCCCGGGACAGGTAGTCGCCGAGCCAGTTGATCAGGGTCGCGAGATAGACCGCGCGGTACTCCCGCAGGCGGAAGAGGCTTCGGAAAGTAGCGTTTCCCCCACTGTGTGTAGCCGTTCTGGGGTCGTTCGCCACCGAAGCCTCCATCGCTTTCGACGATCGCCGAAGCACGACGAAGGCCGTGCGCGCCCGCTGATCTCGGGGGATGGGCGCGCCGCATGAGCAGAATCTGTAGCGGATTCTGCCCGATCGTCCTAGTCGATGCTAGTGAAGTCGAGTCGAAGATTGGCCGTTCGGGCGAGGTGGAATCGGGTCCTGTGCCTTAAGTGCTGGTCAGGTGGGTCCACCGGGGCGTTGCGGCTCGGTCGCGGAGGGCGAGGAATTCTCGTTGCCGCCCATCCACGCGGGCGGAACGGCGCTGCGCGGCAGGAGCCGGGACGCCGCGATCCGCTCGGACAGCCCCGAGGTCTCCAGCGACTCGGTCAGCGCCCGGCGCAGGTCCCGCTGGATCACCACCTGACTGTCCGCGGTGGTCTTGGCGATCGTCCGGATCACCGCGCCGTCCACGGTGAGCTGTTCGACGCCGATCACCTCCGGCGGCTCCAGGAACTCGGTCTGGTGTTCCGGCTCGCCCGCCACCGACTCGGCCGCGGTCCTCAGTACCGCGATCGCCTCCTCCGAGCTGACGAAGCCGATCGGGATGTCGACCACGACCATCGCCCAACCCTGGCTCTTGTTGCCGACCCGGACGATCTCACCGTTGCGGATGTACCACAGCACACCGCGGGCGTCGCGGACCGTGGTGATCCGCAGCCCGACGCTCTCCACCACACCGGTCGCCTCGCCCAGGTCGACCGTGTCGCCCACGCCGTACTGATCCTCCAGCAGCATGAACAGGCCGGCGATCAGATCCTTGACCAGGCTCTGCGCGCCGAAGCCGAGCGCCACACCGACGATGCCGGCGCTGGCCAGCAGCGGTCCCAGGTTGAAGCCGAGCTCACCCATCACCAGTAGCGCGGCCATCGTGAAGACCACCGCGCTGACGAAACTGCGCAGCACCGAACCGATCGCCTCGGCCCGCTGGCGGCGCCGCTCCGGGATGAACTGTCCCTCCTCGGCGGTGACCGTCACCTTCTCCTTGAGCGGCCTCAGCAGCGCCGGCATCGAGGCGCGCGAGGTGCTCGACGCCAGCCGGGAGATGGCACGGTGCAGCAGCCACCGGATGAGCATCGCGATCAGGATGATCCCGATGATCCGCAGTGGCTTGATGACCACCACGTAGCTGCTGTTGCCCAGCCACTGGCTGCCGGTCCACTCGACGATCCGGTCACAGAGAACGTTCTCGCCGCAAGCCTTTTTGACGTCGGGGCTCGTGTAGAGGTCCGGCGACGAAGGTGAAGGGGTGGGGGGAGCTAAGAGGAACACGGGGACAGAAGCTACCGGGTCCGGCCGGGTGAAGACCTCTGACGTTTACCGCGTAGCCACAGATTGTGCTCGCAATTTGGTTATTCATCAGGGACTATTGGCGC
Source organism: Actinoplanes flavus (assembly GCF_017592555.1). Classification (GTDB taxonomy): domain Bacteria; phylum Actinomycetota; class Actinomycetes; order Mycobacteriales; family Micromonosporaceae; genus Actinoplanes; species Actinoplanes flavus. Next base: position 244,859 of record NZ_JAGFNS010000012.1, read on the forward strand.
ACGGGCCCCGTACGGCGAGGCCCACATCACACACGCATGGGCTATGGGAGCGGTCAAAAGCAACTGACACCGGAAGGGTGATTGCGATGCCTGACATACGACCCACGGTTGGCTCTTCCGCGTTGGTGCTGAACGCTACCTACGAGCCGCTGTGCGTCGTATCGGTGCGTCGAGCGACCATCCTCGTCCTGACCGCCAAGGCGGAGTGCGTCTCCGACGGCGACGGCATCCTGCACAGTGCCCACCACACCCTCCCGGTCCCCTCCGTGGTTCGTCTCACGCGGTATGTGAAGGTTCCGTACCGCACGCATGTCGGGCTCTCCCGCCGGGCCGTCTTCGCCCGTGACGGCGGCCGCTGCGCCTACTGCCGCGGCTCCGCCGAGACCATCGACCACGTCTTCCCGCGCAGCCGGGGCGGCCTGCACGCGTGGGACAACGTGGTCGCCGCCTGTGCCAAGTGCAACCACAGCAAGGGTGACAAGACCCCGGCCGAGCTCGGGTGGCGCCTGCACGCGCTGCCGGCCGCCCCGCGCGGCGTGGCCTGGCGGGTGCTCGGGCACCGGACCCCCGATCCGCGCTGGATGGACTGGCTGGACCTGCCGCCCGCCCCGGTCGAGACCGCCGAGGCGGCCTAACCCTTCGCGACCAGGGAGGCGAAGACGACGATGTTGTCCTCGTAGCCCTCCTCCCCGCCCAGCCATCGCCCACCACACGTCATGAGGCGCAGCAGCGGGCGCGTGTAGTCGCCGTAGACCCGCTTGGCCGGCAGCTCGTTCTTGTCGAACCGTTCCACCGAGTTGACCTCGAAGACCGCCTTCGTGCCGTCCGCGCGCCAGACCCGGATCTCCTGGCCCGGCTTCATCGTGTCCAGCTTGTGGAAGACCGACGGGCCGGTGCGGGTGTCGGCGTGCCCCACGATCAGCGCCGGGCCGTACTGTCCCGGGGTCGGGCCGCCCTCGAACCAGCCGGCCTCGTTGTGCCGTTTCAGCGGTGGGACGTCCACCGAGCCGTCGTTGGCCAGCCCCACCTCGAGCACCGGCGCCGACACCCGCAGCGCCGGGATCTCCAGTCGTTCCGGGCGGCTCGGATCCAGGACCGGGTACTCCCGGGGCGGTGGCTTGTCCGGGCCGCGGAACAGGCCGCCGACGTCGAAGCCGGTCGCGAAACCCAGACCCATGCCGACCACGAACAGCCCGAGGAAGAGCAGCACCAGCGCGATCACCCCGATGGTCCCGGCGCGGCGGCCCCGCACCGGGGGCGGCGTCGGCATCCGCCGGGGCAGCGGGATCCGGAACGGTGACCGCCCACGGGTCACCGGCGTGGGCGGCAACGGCCCGGTGACCACCCCGGGCGGCGGCGCCGTGATCACCTGGGCCGGGCGCTTGCGCGCGACCGCCTCCGGCACGCGAGCGCCGGACGGCGGGGTCTCCTCCCGGGCCACGGCCGCCTCAGCCGAGTCGCCGGCGGCGCAGCGACACGACGCCGAGACCCAGCCCGGCCAGTACGGCGAGCAGGCCGCCGCCGATCAGCGTCGACCCGATCGCGCCCCCGGCGGTGCCCCCGCCGCCGGTGGCCGGGCCACGGCTCGGCTCGACGCCCGCGACCACGTGCAGGGTGGTCGTCGCGGCGCCGCCCTCCTGGCAGCGCAGGGCCACCGGGTAGTCGCCGGGTTCGGTGTCGGCCGGCACCCGTACCGTCGCGGTCAGGAAGCCGAACTCCGGTGAGACGGTGACCGAGCCGATCGGCTCGGCCGTCACCGTGGCCGCTTTGAGATTGTCCTCGCAGGACGCCCGGATGGAGAGCTCGTCACCGGCCGGGACGGTGCTCGGGTTCAGCTCCACGAAGACGGCGGCCGCCCGCGCTCCGGACGGGACACCCAGAAGAACGAGGATGAGCGCCGCCGCAGCGGCGGGGACGGACGTACGCATAGGATCCCCCTCCTGCCGTTCGCGACCGAAAGCACGCGGACGGCGCGTGAGGGTGATTTTCGCACCTGCGAGCGCGATCCGCGTAGATCCCGACGGCGTGAGACCCCGGTTCGAGACCCGACGGTCCGGTACGACCAGCGCTCCGCTACGGTGATTGATGTTCGGAATACGCAGGATCATCCGGCGCCTGGGGGCGTTCAGTTGTCAGTAATCAGCACCGTTCTGGTCTTCGTGATCATTCCGGTTGTGATCATCGGGACGATCTCGACTCTCGTCTTCGCCGGCTCCGACCGGTCGAAGCCGGATCGCCGTTACCGCCCGGGGCGTCCCTACGACTTCCCGGCGATGTGGTTCACCGCGACGCCGAAGCAGGTCGCACCGGCGTCCGCCGGTCACACCGGACTGGTCATCGAGGACAGTTCCGGCGCACCGGTCCGGCCAGGTCCCACAGGAGGCGCAAGTGACAGTTGGTGAGGTCACCCCGCTCGAGCAGCCCGCCGAGGGTCCCTTCTCGACCCGGCAGCTGCTGCGTCTCGACGAGGCGCTCCGGGTCGCCGACCAGGTGACCGGGCTCAACTTCAGCATCTACCTGGGCGACCTCGGCGAGCCGCTGCGCGACGCCGCCGAGGAACTGCACCGGCAGACCCGTGACCCGCAGCGCGCGGTCCTGATCGCGGTGTCGCCCAACCAGCGCAAGCTGGAGATCGTCACCGGCGCCGACGCCCGCAAGCGGATCTCCGACCGGGACGCGAAGCTCGCCGGCCTGTCGATGGCGGCGTCCTTCGCCGGCGGCGACCTGGCCAACGGCCTGCTCATCGGGATCGACCAGCTGGCCACCCACGCCGGGGCGGCGTAACCCGCCTAGCGCCACTGGGCGGGGTTCACCCGGATCGGGTAGGGACTGTCCAGCTCGACCTGGCCGTCGGCGTCCTCGAGCGCCTGGTAGGACTCGCCCACCAGCGCATGGACGCGGAGCACCGGCCCGGCCTCCACCCGCCAGTAGGCGGGGATGCCGGCCGCCGCGTACACGGCCGGTTTGAGCAGCCGGTCGTAACGCCGTGTCTCCTCCGACTCGATCTCCACCACCAGCGCGACGTCCGCCGGGTCGACCCAGATCGACCCGGAGGAGTGCGGCCGCAGCACGGTCACGTCCGGCACCAGGTTGCTGGTGCCCATCTCGATGCCGAGCCGCGCGCACACCCACCAGCCGGGCGGGGCCGCCGAGCGCAGCGTGGTGACCACGCTCTCGACCATCGAGTCGTGTCGCGGGTCGGCCGGTGGAGTGACGTGCAGGCTGCCGTCGAGGATCTCGTACCGGTGCCCGTCCTGGGGGAACAGGTGCAGGTCCGGCTCCGTCCACCGGCCTTCCGGCGCGCTCCACCGCACCGGGGAAACCTGGCTCAGCATTGTCAAGGCCACCTCCATCACCGGGGAGTGTCAGACTACTCACACTGAGTTGTTTCCCGTGGCCAACGCGGCGGCAAGTTGCCACATGTGAAAGGCCCGCCCCACCAAAGTGGGACGGGCCGTCATCACATCCGGTCAGGCGGAGCGGTCCTTCGCCCGGGCCTTCAGCGCCCGCAGCACCCCGTCCCGGCCCTCGGCGACCAGCCGCCGCAGCGACGCCGGATGCCCCTCCCGGGCCAGCCACGCGTCGGTGAGGGCCACCGTCTCGTCGCTGATCTGGTAGGCCGGGTAGGCGAGCATCGCGAACTCCTGCGCCGGCTCACTGTCCGAGTGCGCCCACACGTCCGCGACGACCTCGAAGAACTTCTCCGCGTACGGCGCGGTCAGGGCCACCTGCCGGGTGCTCTGGAAGCCCTGGAGCAGCGACCGGTTCAGCCAGTTCGGCGGCGCCTTCGGGCCGGTCAGCTCGGCCCACACGCGCGCCTTGTTCTCCGGCGTGGGCAGCAGCGCCCGGGCGATCGCCGCCTCCCGCTCGCCGCTGGCCGTCTTGTCGGCGGCCAGCTCGTCGTCGATCTCGGACTCCCCGGCGGCGCCCAGCGCGGACAGCGCCTGCAGCAGCGACCAGCGCAGCTCGGTGTCGACGACCAGCCCCTCCGGCTTGGACCCGCCGGTCAGCCAGCCGCGCAGCACGGCCGCCTGCTCCGGCGTACGGGCGGCGGTGATGAACGCCCGCGCCCAGGTGAGCTGCCACCCGCTGCCCGGCTCGGCGGACGCCAGCTGTGTCTCCGCCAGGCCGGCCAGGGCGGCCCAGCCGTTCGGCGCCCACTCCGGGTCGGCGAAGCTGGTCAGCGCCGTGGCGGCCTGCCGCAGCGTGGCGGTCGCCAGGTTGACGTCGTCCTCGGCCGGCAGCCCGGCGACCACCAGGGCCACGTAGTCGCGGGTCGCCATCTCGGCGTCGCGCAGCATGTCCCACGCGGCCGCCCAGCACAGCGCCCGCGGCAGCGCCGAGTCGAACCCGGCGATGTGGCCCACCAGGGTGGCCAGCGACCGCTCGTCCAGCCGCAGCTTCGCGTAGGTGAGGTCCTCGTCGTTGAGCAGCAGCAGGTCCGCGGCCCGCACCCCGGTCAGGGCGGTGATCGCGGTCCGCTCGCCGGCCACGTCCACCTCGATCAGCTCGCGCCGGACCAGCCGGTCGCCGTCGAGGTCGTACAGGCCCACGCCGATCCGGTGGGTCCGCAGCGTCGGGTAGTCGGCCGGCGCCTCCTGCGACACCACGACGCTCGCGTAGTTGCCGTCCGCGTCGATCTCGACGACCGGCCGCAGCGTGTTGACCTGGGCCGTCTCCAGCCACTGCGCGGCGAACTTGCGCAGCTCCCGGCCGGACGCCGCCTCCAGTTCGGTGAGCAGGTCGTCGAATGTGGCGTTGCCCCAGGCGTACTTGCCGAAGTAGGCGCGCAGACCGGTCAGGAACGGGTCCAGGCCGACGTACGCCACCAGCTGCTTGATCACGCTGGCGCCCTTGGCGTACGTGATCCCGTCGAAGTTGACCTCGACGGCCTCCAGGTCCGGCATCTCGCAGTACACCGGGTGGGTGGAGGACAGCTGGTCCTGCCGGTAGCCCCAGGCCTTGCGGATGGACAGGAACGTCGACCAGGCGTCGGAGAACCGGGTGGCCTCGGTGTTGCACCAGTGGCTGGCCCACTCGGCGAACGACTCGTTCAGCCACAGGTCGTTCCACCAGCGCATGGTGACCAGGTCGCCGAACCACATGTGCGCCAGCTCGTGCAGGATCGTGTTGGCGCGCTGCTCGTACTCGTAGTCGGTCACCTGCGACCGGAAGATGTAGTGCGACTCGGCGTGCGTCACGCAGCCGAAGTTCTCCATCGCGCCGGCGTTGAAGTCCGGCACCCAGAGCTGGTCGTACTTCGGCAGCGGGTAGCGCACCCCGAACTGCTCGTGGAAGAAGTCGAAGCCCTGCTTCGTGATCAGGAACAGGTCGTCGGCGTCCAGGTGGCGGGCCATCGAGGCGCGGCAGAAGACGCCCAGCTCGATGCCGTCGTGCGAGTCGCGCACCTCGTGGTAGGGACCGGCGCAGATCGCGGTGATGTAGGTGCTCATCCGCGGTGAGGTGGTGAAGTGGACGGTCTTCGCGCCGAAGCCCGCCTCCTCCTCCGACTCCACCGGCATGTTCGAGACGACCTTCCAGTGCCCGGGAGCGGTCACGTGCCACGTGAACACGCTCTTGAGGTCGGGCTGGTCGAAGCACGCGTACGCCCGCTGGGCGTCCGCCGTCTCGAACTGGCTGTAGAGGTAGACCTCCTTGTCGACCGGGTCGAGGCTGCGCTGCAGGCCCTGGCCACTGGCCGAGTACTTGAAGTCGCCGGAGACCACCAGGGTGTTCTCGGCGGCGAGGCCGGACAGCGGCAGGCCGGTCTCCGGGGACCATCCGCTGAGGTCCAGCGGGGCGCCGTTCAGCGTCGCGGAGTGGATCTCGGCGGCCGCCGCCTCGGCGAACGTCGCCGCACCGGGCTCGGCGCACCGGAAATTGATCACTGCGGTGGACCGGAACGTGTCGGAGCCGGGGTTGCCGTGCCCGTCGGTCAGGTCAAGGGTGATGTCGTACCCGGTCACCTCGAGCAATCGACCACGCTCGGCAGCCTCGACCTGGGTCAGGTTGTGAACACCGGCCACGTGCACTCTCCTTCGAGCTGACTGCGTTTACCCGAAGCCTATGCGGCGACGGCGACGCAACTCACCCCGACTGGCGGCGGAAGAAGGAGGAAGATCGAAGCATGACAGAACGTGCCACCGTCGACATGTGGTTCGACCCCCTCTGCCCGTGGGCCTGGATCACCTCCCGCTGGCTGCTGGAGGTGGAGAAGGTCCGTCCACTGGACGTCCGGTTCAACGTGATGAGCCTGTCGGTTCTCAACGAGGGCCGCGACGAGCTTCCCGAGCGCTACAAGGAGCTGCTGGCCAAGGGCTGGGGCCCGGTCCGGGTCTGCATCGCGGCCGCCGAGGCCGCCGGCCCGGCGGTCCTGCGTGACCTCTACACCGCTCTGGGCACCCGGATCCACCTCCAGAAGTACGACATCGAGGACCCGAAGCTGTTCCAGGAGGCGCTGGCCGAGGTCGGCCTCGACCCGGGCCTGGCCGAGGCGGCGCACACCGACGCCCGCGACGAGGCGCTGCGGGCCAGCCACAACGCCGGCATGAAGCCGGTCGGCACCGACGTCGGCACCCCGGTCATCCACGCTCCCGGCCCGAACCCGGGGGAGACGGTCGCCTTCTTCGGCCCGGTGATCACCCCGGCGCCCAAGGGTGAGGCGGCCGGCAAGCTCTGGGACGGCGTGGTCCTCGTCGCCGGCACCCCGGGCTTCTACGAGCTGAAGCGCAGCCGCGACCTCGGCCCCATCTTCGATTAGTTGCTTTTCGGGGGCGAAGGCCCCCGAAAAACGATGCTCGGCCTTTCGCCCGTCGTTGGATGGGGTGATGTACACCTCACCCAACGCGGAGGCGGGTATGCCGCAGTGCGAGCCGATCGGTTCGAGTTTCAGCGTCCAGCGCGGATTCTGGACCGATTTGTCACCAGAAGTGGCTTCTATGCTGGCTCCTCCGGTGACCGTCACGGCAGCGCCCGCCGAACGCGCGGTGAATTCCTCCGCCGGGGCACGGTTGAGCAGGTCACCCCGGACGACTCCGGCTGGTGGGCGCAGGCGGCATGCCGGGTAAGTTGCCTGCCATGACGGTCGTGCACCCGATCAGCCGGGCCTGGATCACCAACGGGGGTACCGGGGCCCAGAACTACGACGAGTTCGCCGACGACGCCGAAATCACCGACATCATCAAGGCCAACCCGCACAGCGCGTTGGCCGTCGAGATGCCGCACCTCGCGCCCGAGTCCCTCGGGAAGTCCTTCCTCGAGTCGCTGCCGGACGCCGTGGTCCGCCTGCAGCGCGATCAGGCCGAGGAGAAGTACCGGCAGGCTGAGCACGTCGTGGTGCTCTACCGCATCACCGCACCGGGCGAGGCGCCCGCCTACGGCCTGTGGAGCATGGTCGAGACCGGCCAGATCTCCACCAGCGCCGACGAGCCCGGCCTGGTCATCCGCAACGAGGACGTCTTCATCAGCAAGGTCCGCGAGCGGGTCGCGCTGGCCGAGGCGGTCAACACCCTGCTCTCCCCGGTGCTGCTGCTGCAGACCGGCCGCGGCGAGGAACTGCACGCCGCGCTGGCCGAGGCGATCGACGCGGCCGGCGAGCCGGCCGCCACCGATGTGGACGGCTCCGGGCGTACCCATGCGATCTGGCCGGTCGGCCCCGGCGAGTCGCAGGACCGGCTGCTCGCCCTGGCCGGTGGCGGCGAACTGGTGGTCGCCGACGGCAACCATCGCAGCCTGGCCGCGCAGACCGGCGGGCTGGAGCGCTTCCTGGCCGTCGTCACCACCCCGGCCTCGGTGTTCATCCAGCCCTACAACCGGCTGGTCAGCGAGCTGCCCGCGTCACTCGACGAGCTGCGCGAGAGGCTCCGCGCGGCCGGCGCGACGGTCACCGAGCTGCCGCGCGCCGCGCAGCTGCCACCCAAGGGCACCATCGAGATGTACGCCGCCGGCCGCACCTTCGCCCTGGAGTTGCCCACCGATCCGGCCGGCAGCACGGTGGAGAACCTGGATCACGCCCTCGTCGAGCGCGTCCTGCTGCGCGACTCGCTGGGCCTCGACCCGGGCGACAAGCGGATCTCCTACATCGGCGGCGACTACCCGGTCGAGTGGTTGCGCGGCGAGGTCGACGCCGGCCGTGCCGAGCTGGCCGTCCTGATCGCCCCGGTCACCGTGGAGGACTTCGTCGAGGTGAACCTGGAGCGGCTCAAGCTGCCCCGCAAGAGCACCTGGTTCACCCCGAAGGCTCGCGGCGGCCTGGTTCTCGCCGACATCCGCTGATGCTCCACCCGCAGGTCACGGCCGCCGCCGCGTTGCGTCGGCGGCCGTCTTCGGAGGAGCTGGCCGCCGACCCGTACCAGCGTCTGCTCGGCGTGCGGGCGGCCATGGAGGAGTCGAACGAGGCGGAGACCGGCCCGGCCCTGCCCCTGCCGGTGGTCGCCGACTTCGACGCCGACGGCGTGCCCTGCCGTCTCTACGCCACCCGGACCGGGACTCCGGTCCTGGTCTACCTGCACGGCGGCGGCTGGTGCTACGGCAGCATCGAGACCGTCGACCGGTTCTGCCGCCGGGTCGCCGAGCGCTCCGGCTGCGCCGTGGTGTCGGTCGGCTACCGCCTCGCCCCGGAGCACGTCTTCCCGGCCGCCGTCGAGGACGCCGAGACGGTCGTGTCCTATCTGCGCCGCTCCGGCGCCGACTTCGGGCTCGACGTCTCCCGGCTGGCCATCGGCGGCGACAGCGCGGGCGGCCAGCTCGCCACCGTCACCGCCCGCCGGCAGCGCGACGCGGCCACCCCGCTCGACTTCCAGGTGCTCATCTACCCGGCCCTCGACCCGCTGACCTCCGCCGAGTCGTACGACGAGGTGGGCCGGTACGGCCTGGACCGGGCCTCGATGAAGCTGGCCTGGGAGACGTTCGTCCCCGATCCGGTGCGCCGGCTCACCCCGGACGTGGCGCCGCTCGCGGTCGCCGACCTGTCCGGGATGCCGCCCACCCTGCTGATCACCGCCGAGTACGACGCGCTGCGCGACGAGGGCGCCGACTACGCCGACGCGCTGATCGCCGCGGGCGTCCCGGTGGTGCACACCCGCTACATGGGTGTGAACCACGGCTTCGCCCGCAAACTGGCCACCATCGACGCCGCCCGGGCCGCGGCTGATCAGGTGGCGTCCGCCCTGCGTTCGGCCCTCACCTTCTGAAAGACTTCTGTCATGCGTCTCTACCTGGGTTCCGACCACGCCGGCTTCGAGCTGAAGAACCATCTCGTGAACCACCTGAACAAGCAGGGGCACGACGTGGTCGACGTCGGACCGCACGTCTACGACGCCGAGGACGACTACCCGGCGTTCTGTTTCCACACCGGTGCCAAGGTGGTCGCCGACCCGGGTTCGCTCGGCATCGTGATCGGCGGCTCGGGCAACGGTGAGCAGATCGCCGCGAACAAGGTCCCCGGCGTACGCTCCGCGCTGGTCTGGAAGACCGAGATCGCCGAGCTGGCCCGGCAGCACAACGACAGCAACGTGATCGCCATCGGCGCCCGCCAGCACACCCTCGACGAGGCCACCGCGTTCGTCGAGGCGTTCATCGCGACGCCGTTCTCCGGCGACGCCCGGCACGCCCGCCGGATCGGCCAGCTCACCGACTACGAGGTCGCCCGCGAGCTGCCCGAGCTGCCGGACTCCGCCGCCGTCGCCTGAGCCTCACCTCAGCTGGTCGTCAGAGCTGTTTCCCACGCGTGGAAACAGCACTGGTGACCAGCTGAGGCACTTCAGCGGCGGGGCAACTCCTCGCGGGGCAGCCAGTTGCGCCGGACGATCGGCAGGCTCTCCTCCGCCTCGGCCAGGTCCTCGTCGGTGGGCCGGGAGGCGTCCCTGGCCCGCAGCGCGGCTCCCACGCTCACCTGCGACGACCCGGAACCGACCAGGCCGCGCAGCCCGCGTTCGGCCTCCCGGTCCTCGCCGCCCGGCCCGGAACCGGCGCGGCGGGGCGGACCGCCACGGGACGGCCGCTGCCCGCCGTTGTCGGTGGACGGCCGAGGGCTCTCACTCTCCGGAGCCGTCACGGCGGCCGAGCCGGACGGCCGTCCCGGTGCTCCGAGCGCCGTCACGGCGGCTGAGCGCGGCGGCGGGCCGGGCACCGGCGGTGGGGCGGGCACCGGCGGACCCGGCACCGCCGGACCGGGCACGGCCGGACCCGGCATCGGTGGACCCGGCACCGGCACGGTGGAAGCGGCCCCCGGCTCGGTGACGGGCTCGGCCGGTGCGGTGGAGTCGGCCGTGGGCGTGCCGGTGGCCGCCCCGGCGGATGCCGAGGAGGGGCGCACGCGGCGGCGACGGCGTTCGGGCTGGCCCATGACGCCGACGGTACCGCCGCGGACACCGGCACGGCACACCCCGCTCAGAAGACCTCGGTGGAGCTGGGCCGGCGGTGCCAGCCGAACGCGACGGTCGGATCGTTCCCGGTCAGCAGCCGGACCCGCCCGGCCGCCACCAGCGCCGACAGCGGGGTGCCGCCGAGGTAGACGGCGCCCAGGTCGGTCACCGAGCAGGTCACGTCGGCCGGGTCGGTGGACGGCACGCACACCGCCCCGTCCGGGCCGCCGGTGAGCCGCCAGCGCCCGGTGTTGCGCTCCAGGATCGGGTCGGTGACCTCGAGGACCACGTCGACCGGGGTGGCGTACCGGCGGGCGGACAGGGCGGCCGGCACGTTGACGAGGCGCACCCAGAGGGCGTCGAGCACCGCCGGGCCGAGACGGCGCGGCTCGTCGACCAGGTAGCGCAGCGGTTCGTCGACGGCACCCAGCCGGAAGGTCACGCTGCGGGACAGGTCGATGCTCAGCAGGAAGCGCCAGAGCGCCTGGTACGTCTCCGGATCGGTGGCCACCACCTCACGGACCTGCACCTCGCAGTCCGGGCCGTGGCCGTTCCAGCCGTTCTTGACCCGCCACAGCGCATACCCGGTGGGACCTTCCGGGCCGTCGTGGACCACCGCGTACCGCTTGGTGGCGCCGTCGCGGTGCGCCTCCAGATCGGTGAGGACGTAGCGCCACCACCGGTCGTCGCGGCTGGACCAGCCGGGACGGTCCGGGCGCAACTGCTCGTACACCTTGGTGAGGTCGGCGAGCAGGCTGGTCGGCTCGGCCATCCGCAACCGGCCCGGCGGCTCGGTGGGCGGGACGGTGAGACCCACCTCACGGTTCATGATCGTGAAGGCGAGCCGGGAGGAGGCGGGGCCGTAGCCGTACCGCGGGTAGATCGAGGTCTCGCTGGCCCAGAGCACCGCTATCGGCTCCCGGCCGGCGTCGGCGATCTCGGTGAGCTGCCGCCGCATCATCCGGTTGAGCAGACCCCGGCGCCGGTGGGTGGGGACCACACCCACCCCGGACACGTGCGCGGCCGGCACGATGGCCCCCGGCACGGTGAGATCACGGGTGAAGGCGTCGATGTGCCCCACCACCTGACCGGCGTCGTCGGCGACCAGCGACCGGTCCAGCTCCAGGACCCCGGTCTCCCAGTCGCGGACCTCGTCCGGGTAGTCCTCGTGGAACACCGTGCCGAGCAGGTCCAGGATCGCCGGAACGTCCGCCTGGGTGGTGGGGCGGATCGACATCTCTTCCTTCATGTCTCGTGTGTAACGGACGGCTGTCTGGCGCGGCGACTGATTTGTCGGCTCGCTACCCTCGAACTGTCGCGGTCGCCGACCGCAGACGGAAAGGGGAACGATGCCGGAGCAACCGCAGTGGTCCGAGCGGACGCTCAACATGCCGCCGCAGGACCCGTGGGCCGACCAGCCGACGGCGCAGACCGGTCCCGCCAGCGTGCCGCCGGATCCCGCTCCGGCCGCCCCGGAGCTCGACCAGTCCCCGTTCAGCCGGGGCCGCGCCCGGGTCACCCAGCGCACCCACCAGTTCACCGGGCAGTTCGGAGCCGAGCACGAGCCCACCGGCACCGGCTGGCCCGACGACCACGGTCAGCAGCAGCCGCAGCGCAGTCTGGGCTGGCACATCCGGCGGCTGCGCCGGGGCGGCGAGTGGAGCAGCGCCGCCGTCCTGTTCGCCTTCGTCTGCTGGGGCATCTGGGCGCTGTCCGAGGGCGGCGACCTGTTCACCCCGATGGTGCTGTTCGTGGTCGAGCTGTGCGTCGCCGCGGGCGTGTTCGCGCTGGCCCGCCTGGTCGGCCGCCTCGTCCTGGAGCGGCAGATGGGCCGGGTGCGGCACACCGCCCGCGGCGCGCACATGATCACCGGGGTCTTCATGGTCGGCGTCGGTTTCTCCTACCTGCGCCAGACCGGCTGGGTGATGGACGCGGTCAACTGGGTGACCAGCACCTTCTGATCAGCTGACCGGTTTGCCGCCGGTGATCCCGAGGACCTCACCGGTGGTGTAACTGGATTCCGGGCTCGCGAAGTAGACGTAGGCCGGGGACAGCTCGGCGGGCTGTCCGGCCCGGCCCAGCGGGGTGTCCCCGCCGAAGGACTCCACCTTCTTCTCCGGCATGGTCGCCGGGATCAGCGGGGTCCAGATCGGGCCGGGCGCCACCGCGTTGACCCGGATCCCCTTCTCGGCCAGGTCCTCGGCGAGCGCCTTGGTGAAGGCCACGATGCCGCCCTTGGTGGTGGCGTAGTCGAGCAGCGCGCTCGACGACAGGTAGGCCTGGATCGAGGCGGTGTTGATGATCGCCGAGCCGGGCGGCATGTGCGGGACGGCGGCCCGGCAGAGCCAGAACATCGCGTACAGATTGGTCTTCATGACCCGGTCGAACTGCTCGTCGGTGATCTCGGTGATCCCGCCCGGTTGCGCCATCTGGTAGGCGGCGTTGTTCACCAGGATGTCCACCCCGCCCAGTTCGGTGCGGGCCCGGTCGATGATCGCCCGGCAGTGCGCCTCGTCCCGGATGTCGCCGGGCATCAGAACCGCCTTCCGGCCGGCCTTCTCGATCCACTGCGCGGTGTCGGTGGCGTCGGACTCCTCCTCGGGCAGGTAGGAGATCAGCACGTCGGCGCCCTCCCGGGCGTAGGCGATGGCCACCGCCCGGCCGATGCCGGAATCGCCGCCGGTGATGACCGCCTTGCGCCCGGTCAACCGCCCACTGCCCCGGTAACTCTCCTCACCGTGGTCCGGGCGGTCCGGCATCGCCGAGGTCAGACCGGGCGGTTGCTGGTCGCCGCCGTCCAGCGCGGGCTTCGGGTACTTGTCACGCGGGTCCACGTCGCCTCCTCGTCTCGCGTCGTCGCCCTCCCGATTCCCCGATGACGTGCGGATAACCGGATCGTGGGTATCCCGGCACCCATGGGCGATCCACGAGTGAGCGTCGTCGTCATCACCTGGCAGCGGCGCGCGGAGGCGCTGGCCTGTCTGAGCCGGCTGCGCGACCTGCCGGAACGGCCGCATGTCGTGCTGGTCGACAACGGCTCCACCGACGGGACCGCCGCCGCGGTCCGCGAACGGCATCCGGACATCGAGGTGGTCGCCCTGCGCGAGAACCTCGGGGCGGTGGGCCGCAACATCGGGGTACGCCGTACGCGCACGCCGTACGTGGCGTTCTGTGACGACGACACGTGGTGGAGCCCCGGCTCACTGTCCCGCGCCGCCGACGTCCTCGACGCCCACCCGCGACTGGCCCTGGTCAACGCCCGGATCGTGGTGGAGCCGGCCGGGACCGAGGACCCGATCGTCGCCGAGCTGCGGGACTCGCCGGTGCCCGCCCCGGAGTGGATGCCCGGCCCCGCCCTGGGCAGCTTCCTGGCCGGCGCCTCGGTGGTGCGGCGGGACGCGTTCGAGGCGGCCGGCGGTTTCAGCGAGCGGCTCTGGCTCGGCGGCGAGGAGGAGCTGCTCGCCACCGATCTGATCGCGTCCGGCTGGGAGCTGTGCTATCGCGGGGACCTGACCGTGCACCACCGGGCCTCGCCGATCCGGGACAGCCCGCACCGGCGGCGGGTGGGACTGCGCAACACGCTGTGGTTCACCTGGCTGCGGCGGCCGTTAGCCCCGGCCGTACGCCGTACGCTCTTCCTCGCCCGCACCGTCCCACGGGACCGGACCTCCCTGCTCGGGGCGCTCGACGCGCTGCGCGGCGCGGGCTGGCTGCTGGCCGAGCGGCGGCCCCGCCCGGCCGTGGTGGAGGCCCGGCTCGGCCGGCTCGACGAGGCGCAGCGCCGCTCCACGGCCCGCCGCTACGTCGGCTGACGCGCCGGTTCCGAGACGTGTGCCGTGACGATCCGCCACCCCTCCGGCAGCCGTACCCAGGTCTGCGACTGGCGGCCCAGCACGTCGCGGCCGGGATAGCCGAACAACGTGGTCACCACGGCCACGCTCGCCCCGTACCCCGCGATGATCGTGTCCTTGAGACGACGGCCCGGCGGCAGGCCGCCCTGCGCGCGCCGCCACCTGGCCTGTTCCTCGATGCCGACCTGCTGGTCGGCGATGCCGAACCGCACGGCGGCGGGGGCGAAGAAGGAGAGGATCTTCTCGACGTCGTCGGCGACCAGCGCCCGTTCGTAGGCCTCGAACGCGGCGGTGACCTCGGCGATCACGTCCGGAAGGTCTCTTTCCACGGATGTCCTCTCCTTCTCGCCCGGGACGCGGATCTCAGTTGGCGGCGGCCGGCTCGCGGGCCGGCTCCGGCTCGGGCGTCTCATCCGCCTCCGGCGCCCGCGGCGCGGGCCTGCGCAGCGCGAACAGCACGCAGACCAGCGTCAGGAAGAGATAGCCGAGGGTGACCTCGCCGTCGGCGTTCCACTGCACCTTCTCGGCGTGGATCAGGCCGATGAACGTGAGCACCGCGCCGCTGGCCGCGAAGGCCGCCGCGTGCCAGAACCGCTTGTCGATGAGGAACGCGACGATCGCGCCGAGCACCAGACCGGCCAGGATGGCGCCCTGACCGAGCGTCTTGAGGCCGTCGTAGACCACGCCCGCTCCGGCCAGCGCCTCGGTGCCCACCTGCGCGGCCGAGGTCCCGGCCGCGGCCAGCGCGTTGTCCATCTGGCCGGTGGCCCAGGAGGCGATGTTCGGGATGAGCGCGGCCACCACGGCGGCGGCGTGCGCCTTCGGCGTGGCCTGGAACGCCTGCGCGCCGATCAACAGGCCGATGTAGAGCAGGATCGGCACGATCGCGGCGGTCGGGAAGATCGAGCCGAGCAGCCCGAACAGGCCGAAGAAGCAGAGCAGCGCGATCACCACGCCGGTGGCCATCGAATATCCGGTACGCCCACCGGCCGCCTTCCAGCCCGGATGGCCGACGTAGACGGCCGGCGGGAACGGCGACCCGAGGCAGGAACCGATCACCGCGCCGGCGCCGTCGGCCAGCAGCACGCTGCGCAGGTTGTACCGGTCACCGGCGGTGGCGGCGCTCTCCACATTGGTCATCGCCTCGGTGAAGTTGTAGACGCCCAGCGGGATCGCCGTCGCCAGCAGCGGCGCCATGTCCCTCAGCCCGTCGATCAGCAGGTCGACCTTGAGGTGCGGGAAGGCGAACGCGATGTCCTTCGCGGCGCTCTGCACGTCCGGCACCGACATGGCGCCGCCGATCCAGCCGATCGCCGTGCCGACCAGCAGCGCGGCCAGCCCGATCGGGAAGTTGAACGGCAGCTTCACGTCGGTCAGCAGGCCGATCAGCAGCAGGCCGAAGACCGGCAGGGCGATCCACGCGTAGTTCCACATGCTGGCGGCCGGGTTCATCGAGATGAACGTGATCGAGATGCCGGCCAGGGTGCCGAGCAGCGCGGCCCGTGGTGTGTACCGACGGATGTACGGGCCGACGAACGCGCCGATCAGCACGATCACACCGATGATGAACGCCCATGCGATGCCGGCCGTCCACGCCGCCACCGGATCCTTCGTGGTCAGGTAGATCGGCAGCATGATGACGAAGATGACGATGAACATGTGCGGGACGCTCGGGCCGTAGGGCAGGGCCGTCACGTCGGTGCGGTTCTCCCGGACGGCCAGCCGCCGGGCCAGGAAGGTGTAGTAGACGTTGCCCGCGACCAGGGCGATGCCCAGCGCCGGGAGGATCACGCCGAAGACGTCGCCGGCCGGCATGTTGATCACGCCGAGACAGAGGCCGGTCAGGGTGAGCACGTTGACCAGGACGTTGACACCGAACCCGAAGAAGGCGTTGGTGTCGCCCCGGACCCAGTAGGCGAGTTTCATCGCTGGATCTCCTTGATGACCGCGGGGGAGTCGGCGACCCAGCCGAAGATCCCGCCCTGCGCGGCGATCATCTGGAGGCCGACCTGCTGGAACTCGGGGAAGTAGGAGCCGACGCAGTCGGCCAGGACGAGGCATTCGTAGCCACGGTCGTTCGCCTCACGGACCGTGGTGTGGACGCAGACCTCGGTCGTGACCCCCGTTACGACCAGTCTTCTGACGTTGAGTTCTTCCAGCTTTTCGGACATCCCGGTCGCGTAGAAGGCGCCCTTGCCCGGCTTGTCGATGACGATCTCGCCGTCGCGTGGCTGGAGTTCGTCGATGATGTCGTGGCCGTACTCGCCCTGGATCAGGATTCTCCCGAATCTGCCCTCCTGGCCGATCATCGGGCCGCGCTTGAGCTTCGCCGGTGGACAGTCGGACAGATCGGGCTTGTGGCCCTCGCGGGTGTGGATGATCGGCATGGTCGTGGCGCGCCAGGCGTCGAGCAGTTCGCCGAGCGGCCCGATGGTCCGCCGGAGCCGGGCGACATCGTTGCCGAGCGACTCACCGAAGCCGCCGGGCAGAAGAAAGTCCCGCTGCATGTCGATGACCAGCAGCGCGGTGGTGTCCAGATCGAAGGTGAAGGGGGTGGGCCGGGCATCGACGGCAGGCATCTCAAACCTCCGTTGCCGCTATCACGTCGTCCGAGGTGGCGACGCAGCCGAAGACGCCGCCCTGCATGGTGACCATGTGCAGGGCGGCGGTGTGGTTGGACGGATCGGTGGCCCCCGTGCAGTCGCTCAGGATCAGGCACTCGTACCCCCGGTCGTTGGCCTCGCGCATGGTCGTGTGCACGCAGACGTCCGTGGTGATTCCCGTCAAGATCAAATGCGAGATGCCATGGGTACGGAGGACGAGGTCCAGATTCGTCGCATAGAAAGCGCCCTTGCCCGGTTTGTCGACCACCACCTCGCCCGGCGCCGGAGCCACCTCGGGCACGATCTCCCACCCCGGCTCGCCCTTGATCAGGATCCGGCCGCACGGCCCCTGACCGCCGATCTCCGCCCCGATCCGCTTCGACCGCCACCGCTTGTTGGCCGGCAGGTCGGACAGGTCCGGATCGTGGCCCTCCCGGGTGTGGACGACGAGCATGCCCAGCTCGCGGACGTGCGACAACAGTTTCGCGGTGGCCGGCAGCCCGGCCCGGGTCAGCCCGATGTCGTAGCCCATGCTGTCGACGTAGCCGCCGGGGCCGCAGAAATCGGTCTGCCAGTCGATACAGAGCAGGGCGGTCCGGTCCACCGGAACCGAACCGTCGTAGGGCCAGGAGTACGGGTTGGCGGGCACCGGCCCGATGCGTGCGGTCATCAGTCAGATCCCTTCGAGCGGTGATTCCGCCAGCCGCCGCTGGCGGTGATGTCCCGGGCGCCGCGCACCGCGTACGCCTCGCAGAGGAATCCGGTCACCTCGGCGCCGTCCTCCAGCACGAGCCGGCCCAGCGACAACGGCGCCGGGATGCCCGCGAGGAAGCCACCCACCTGGGCGGCCGGCAGCCGCCAGAGCTCGATCTCGATGGCGGCGCCACCATCCGTCACCCGGACCAGCCCGGGAGCACCCGACGGCAGCTCGTACATCCGATAGCAGGGCGCGGTCCTGGTGACGCTCTGCAGCGTGCCGCCGCGCTCGCGAAGCTCCCCGTTGCGCGGCTCCCCACTCAGGTGCAGCCCCACCACCCCGACGGTCATCCCATCCACCCGGCCACCCCGGCTCCGGTTGCCTTTTGTGCCGGTGTCCGGTTCGGCGGTGAGCGCGCCGGCCAGTTCCATCAGCAGGTCGTCGCTGAAGGCCGGCCCGAACAGCGTCACCGAGGCCGGCCGCCCGTCCCCGGTGAACCCGTTCGGGATCGTCACCGCGGCCATGTCCAGCAGATTCGCGAACTGCGTGTACCGGCCCAGCAGCAGATTGCGCCCGATCGGGTCCGCGGCGATCTCGGCGTGCGTGAACGTGGTCCCGACCGTGGGCAGGGCCAGCACGTCGATCCGTTCCCACATCCGTTCGGCGGCCGCCCACAACTCCCGCAACCGGTGCTGGGCCCGGAAGGCGTCCGCCGCGGTGAATGCCAGGCCACCCGCCAGCACCTGCCGCGTCACCGGCAGCACCGACGCGGGATGGGCGGCCAGGAAATCCCCGAGATCAGCGAGCCGCTCCGCCACCCAGGGGCCTCGATACAGCAGGTCCCCGGCCTCCAGCAGAGCCTCGATCGCCACCCCGCCGACCATCTCGGCCCCGAGTTGCCCGGCGCGTGCGGTGATCTCGTCGGTGAACCGGGTGAACGCCTTCTCCTGCCCGCTGTCACCGAAGAAGTCGAGGCCCGCGGGCAGGCCGATCCCAGGCCGGGGGGCCACCGGCCGGCGTCCGTCCCGCGACCAGTCGAGGCCCGCGGGCAGGCCGATCCGAGGTCGGGTGACCGCCGGCCGCTGTCCGTTCCGCGACCAGGGGTCCGCGTACTCCCGCCCGCGCGCGACCCGCATGACCCGGGCCGCCGTCGCGACGTCCCGGCCGAAGATCGAGACACAGTCGAGCGACCGGCATGCGGGCACCACCCCGAGCGTGCTGATCAGGCCCCGGGTCGGCTTGATCCCGACGATGCCGTTCAGTGCGGCCGGCACCCGCCCGGACCCGGCGGTGTCGGTGCCGAGGGAGAAGCCGACCGACCCGTCCGCGACCGCGACCGCCGATCCGGAACTGGACCCGCCGGAGATCAGGCCACCACCGAAGACGCTCTCCGGAGCCCCGTACGGCGACCGCGCCCCGGTCAGCCCCGTCGCGAACTGGTCCAGATTGGTCTTGCCGACCACGATCGCACCGGCCGCCCGCAGCCGCCGGACCACCGCGGCATCCGCCTCCGGCGTGTAGGCGAAGTCCGGGCAGGCCGCGGTCGTGGGCAGCCCGGCGACGTCGATGTTGTCCTTGACCGCGAAGGTGACCCCGGCCAGTGGCGCCGCCGGATCGATCCGGCGCGCCTGCTCGTGCAGTTCGGCCGCGGAGAACCGGCTGATCCAGACTCCGTCCGGACCCGATTCCGCGAGCACCGCATCGACGATCGCATCCACGTCCACATCGTCGATTGTCGACAATTCTGTTTCGGTGAGACCTGCATCACGTAACGGCCCGATTTCCCGGAGCTATCAAAGCCCTCGTACCGGATGAAAGCCCGACTCAGATCAGGTAGGTCCGGGCACCATGCGTGCCGAGAGCCTCCAGGATCTCAACGGTGCCGCCGCTCTCGACCGCCGCGAAGAGCCGCTCGTGCCGCAGCACCCCCTCCGCCGCCCGGGCGGTCTCCGCCTCACGTCGCATGTTCACCGCCATGAAGAGCTGGATCCGCACGAGGATCGACTCGTACAGGGCGGTGAGCTGCCGGTTCCCGCTCAGCGCGACCACCTCGACGTGGAACCGCCGGTGCGCGTTGGCCAGCTCGAGCCGGTCGTCGGTCGCCGTGGCCCTACGGATCGCGTCGAGCGCCGCCCGCAACCGGGTGAGGTCGGGCGCCACCGGAGTACTGGTGACCGCGTGCCGCTCCAGGACGTCACGCACCTCGTACAGCTCGCGCACGTCGTCGTCGGAGAGGGTGGCCACCCGGGCGCCCCGGCGCGGGATGTGCTCGATCAGGCCCTGCTCGGCCAGCAGGCGCATGGCCTCGCGCAGCGGCGCCCGGCTGATGCCGAGCCGGCGGGTCAGTTGCTCCTCGACCAGTCGTTCACCCGGATCGGTCCGGCCACTCAGGATGTCCCGCCGCAGCCGGTCGACGGCGAGCTCGACGAGACTGTAAGTCTCCAACTCCCCGTCGCTCACGCGGCAAGTCTGCCAGCCCGCGCCGTGTGGGCACGGGCTGGCCCCGACGGCTGTTACGAGCCGGCCATGACCTTGCCGGTCTCCAGCAGGGACTTGAGGTCGCTGAGGACCCAGGCCCAGCCGCCGCCACCCTCGGCGCCGGCGTCTGGGCTCCCGGACACCATCGCGGAGTGGGCAGGCGCGCCGGTCAGCTCGTGGGTGATGGTGACCCGGCAGACGCCCGGACCGGAGTCCTCGATCTCGTAGGTGAGCGTGGTGAACGGCTCGACCGCGGTGCTCGGGTCCATGAGCATCCGCCACGTCTGCACCAGGCGCCGCGGCGGCTCCGCCTCCAGCACCTCCCCGTCGATGATGGTCTCGGGCAGCTCGAACCCACCGGCGGCCGCGTACGCCTTCATCTCCTCGGTGGCCGTCGAGTAGAACCGGCCGCCCTTCTTGAGCTCGTAGAACTGCGGGGCGGCGTACGCATACTTCGCGGTCCACTCCGGGTCGGTGATGGCCGTCCAGATCTTGTCGGCCGGCGCCTTGATCCAGATGCGGAAGACCTTGGTGTCGCTCATGACTCCTCCAGAGTGTGCTTGAGATCGATCAATGCGGTCACGTGTTGTTCGGTGAACTTGTCGATCCACCGGTCGTGGATCTGCCGGATCGGGATCGGGTTGAGGAAGTGCAACTTCTCCCGCCCCGACCGGCGCACGACGACGAGACCCGCCTCTTCGAGCACCCGGAGGTGCTTGGCGACGCCGAACCGGGTCATCTCCAGCTCGGACTCCAGTTCGGTGAGCGTGCGGCCATCACGCGCGAAGAGCAGGTCGAGCAGGAACCGGCGGCTCGGGTCGGCCAGCGCCTTGAACACCCGATCGTCGTCCGTCATGACGCTAAGTTAGGTGACCATTTGGTCACCTGTCAAGCCCGGCAACGGAAGCGGTGGATCTTCCGGGATGGTGCGGAGAGTCCTACGCTCACCGGTCGTGTGGTCTTTCAAGAAGCGGCGCGAGGCCGCCCCCGCCGCCCCCGAGTTCTGTAGCCTGCTCGGCGATCCCGACGCCGAACGACTGACCGAGGCGCTGCTGAAACGCGACTGGGGAACCGCCCGCGGGATCCTCGCCACCCCCGATCCGGAGCACCGCTCCTACTACCTGAGCCTCACCGGTGGCATGCCCGGCCTGGAGGAGTGGATCACCGGCCCGGTCCGGGACGAGCCGGACTCCACGCTGCCGCTGCTAGTCCGCGGCGCCCGCTACATCTCCTGGGCGTGGGAGGCCCGCGGCACCGGCTGGGGCGACACGGTGAGTGAGGAGGCGGCGAAGCTCTGGTTCGACCGCCTCCGCCGCGCCGAGGACTGCCTCGACGAGGTGGTGGAGCGCGAACCGGGCAACGCCGACGCCTGGCGTTACCTGATCACCCTGGGCCGCGCCCGCGACCTGCCCCAGGAGGAACGCCGGCGCCGGTTCGACGGCCTGATCGCGGCCGACCCGACCCATTATTTCGGCCACGTCCAGATGCTGGAGGGCCTGATGCCGAAATGGGGCGGCAGCACCGAGGCGATGTTCACGTTCGCCCGCGAGCGCGCCGCCGCCTGCCCGGGCACCCACATCCCGACCCTCGTCGTCCTCGCCCACCTGGAGAATCGTCGCGGCAACGGCGGCAACGACTACCTGGAGCGGGACGACGTCGCCGAGGACATCTGGCAGGCGTCGCAGCTCTCCGTCTTCCACGACGACTACCAGGAGACGCTGCTCACCCCGATCGTCTGGAACAACTTCGCGTTCGCGCTGACCTTCACCGGCCAGTTCCCGTCGGCGTGCAGCATCTACGACGTGATCGAGGACGACTGGATCATGAAGTCACCCTGGGGCGACATGGACTTCTTCGTGGAATGCCGGGACTACGCCCGCTCCAGCCTGGAGGACGACGACTGAGCCAGCCGGCCGGCGCCTTCCACGGCGACCCCGGCAATGACCCGGCCCAGGTCACCTGACCTGGGCCGCCGTCAGTCTGGCATCCATGCGCGGACTGACTCCGTGACGCCAGTGCATGCCGCCCCGATACGTGGCGTTGATCACTGTCGCTGCGTTCTCCGGACTCCGCTGGGGCGAACGGGCCGCGCTGAGGCGGTGCGATGTCGATCTGGCGGCCGGGACCGTAGGCGTACCCCCGAAGACGGCCTGGAGTTCGGGCTGCCGAAGCCGGCCGCGGGCATCCGGGTGGTCGCTCTTCCGGGAGTTGCCCACAGAGCCCTTGGCGAGCACGTGAAGCGCTACCCCGGCAAGCACCCGGCGGCGCTGGTTCATCAAACCGGCAACTTCCGCCGGGCGGTGAAGTGGTCGACGGCGCTGTCGGACGCGGGGATGCCGGCGGGGCTCCACTTCCATGACCCCCGGCACGCCGGCAACAGCATCGCGGCGGCCGGCGGCGCCGGCACGCGCGAGTCGATGCACGGAATGGGTCACGCGAGCATGCGGCTACCAGCACGCGACCAACGAGCGGGACCGCGAGATCGCCCGAGAACATGGACAAGCGGATCACGAAGGGTACGAAGGCCGGTCGCGGCAAGCGACCGAAGCGCAGCAAGCCGACAGATGGCGCGGCCGGTACAGGTAAGGCGGCCGAACACGACCGCGAGCCAGAGTCCGGGACCTGATGGCACGCTAATGGCAAGCAAGATCATCCACCGGGGTGAACGACGAAGGCCCTGGTCGGAGAATATCCTCTGACCAGGGCCTTCTCAGCGGAGCGGGCGACGAGAATCGAACTCGCGTAATCAGTTTGGAAGACTGAGGCTCTACCATTGAGCTACGCCCGCGTGATCCCCGATCAGCTCGGGGCTCGTGCACAGCTTACTGAATCATCTCCCGTCCGCGCGAACCGGATTCCCCAGCAGGTGACTCCAGCGCACACGCAGGCAAGCGGACCGCATACACTGGCCGTCGCCACGGGGTGTGGCGCAGCTTGGTAGCGCACTCGCTTTGGGAGCGAGGGGCCGTGGGTTCAAATCCCGCCACCCCGACTGACACCAACATCCGCAGCAACAAGGAGTACGCCTGTGAAGAGCACCGTCGAGACTCTGAGCCCGACTCGGGTGAAGCTCGCCATCGAGGTGCCGTTCGAGGAGCTCAAGCCGAGCCTGCAGAAGGCGTACCGGGAGATCGGCGCGCAGGTCCAGGTGCCGGGCTTCCGTAAGGGCAAGGTTCCGCCCGCCGTGATCGACCAGCGGGTCGGCCGGGGCGCGGTGCTCAACGAGGCGGTCCAGGAGGCGATCCCACAGCAGATCCTCGCCGCGGTCCAGGAGCACGAGGTCAAGACCCTCGGCCGCCCGGAGGTGGAGATCACCGAGTTCGCCGACAACGCGCCGCTGAAGTTCACGGCCGAGGTCGACGTCCGCCCGGAGATCACCGTGCCGGACCTCTCCGCGATCACCGTGACGGTTCCGGCCGTCGAGATCGGTGACAACGAGATCGACGAGCAGGTCAACGGTCT
Organism: Actinoplanes flavus; assembly: GCF_017592555.1. GTDB lineage: Bacteria > Actinomycetota > Actinomycetes > Mycobacteriales > Micromonosporaceae > Actinoplanes > Actinoplanes flavus. The sequence continues at coordinate 268,314 of NZ_JAGFNS010000012.1, forward strand.
GCGCGAGCGCTTCGCCACCCTGAAGACCGTGGAGCGCGCGGCTGCGGAGGGTGACTACGTCCAGCTCGACCTGAACGCGACGGTCGACGGCGAGGACGTCCCCGGCGGTTCGGCCACCAACATCTCCCACGAGGTCGGCAGCAAGCAGCTGCTTCCGGGCCTCGACGAGGTGCTCGTCGGCCTCTCCGCCGGCGAGGAGGCCACCTTCACGACCCAGCTCGTGGGCGGCGACTTCGCCGGCCGTGACGCCGAGGTGAAGGTCGTCGTGAAGACCGTCAAGGACAAGCAGCTCCCCGAGGTCGACGACGAGTTCGCCCAGCTGGCGAGCGAGTTCGACACCCTCGACGAGCTCCGCGACGACCTGCGTACCCGCCTCACCCGGGTCAAGAAGGTCGAGCAGATCTACGCGGCCCGTGACGAGGCGCTCAAGCAGCTCGTCGAGGCGGCCGAGATCCCGGCCCCCGAGGGCGTCGTGAAGGACGAGGTCGATGGCCGTAAGCAGGCCATGACCGACCAGCTCGAGCGGATCGGCGCGACGCTGGCCGACTACCTCGCCTCGGAGGACAAGACCGAGGAGCAGATCGACCAGGAGCTGACCGAGGCGGCCCAGGAGGGCGTCCGGATCCAGCTGCTGCTCGACACCGTCGCCGACGCCGAGGACGTTCAGGTCACCGACGACGAGTTCGGTCACGAGATCGTGCACCGGGCGCAGCGCGCCCAGATGCAGCCCCAGCAGTACTACGACCAGCTGGTGCGTTCGGGCGCCGCGGCCTCCGTCTTCGGGGACGTGCGCCGGGGCAAGGCGCTCGCGTCGGTCATGGAGCAGGTCACGATGAAGGACTCCGAGGGCAACACGCTCTCGCTGGACGACCTGCGCACCGAGGACGACCACGCGGGTCACAACCACTGATCTGAGTGCCTGGCCGGCCACCGCGCATCCCTTCCGGGTGCGCGGTGGCCGTTGTCTTTTCCGGGGGTACGGCCACGCGATGCGCTGTCAGCGAACACCTGCCCGAGCGGGAAGCTGATGCGCATCCGACCAGTTAGGTTGGTCGTACGACGGACAACCTGCCGGCCGGATCCTCGGCCGACACAGCAAGCTGTGAAGGGCTGCCATGACCGATCTCCACATCCCCACCGGGCCCGTGTCGCGGCGCGGTGGCGACACCCTGAGTGGCAACCTCGACGACTCGGTCTTCAACCGGCTGCTGCGGGAGCGGATCATCTTCCTCGGCAGCGAGGTGACCGATGCGAGCGCCAACCGCATCTGCGCGCAGCTGCTGCTGCTCTCCGCCGAGGACCCGGAGGCCGACATCCACCTGTGGATCAACTCCCCGGGCGGCTCTGTCTACTCGGGTATGGCCATCTACGACACGATGCAGTTCATCGACAACGACGTGCAGACCGTCGCGATGGGCATGGCCGCCTCGATGGGGCAGTTCCTGCTCTGCTCCGGGACGCCGGGCAAGCGCTTCGCCCTGCCGCATGCCCGGATCATGATGCACCAGCCGTCCGGTGGCATGGGCGGCACCGCGGCCGACATCGCCATCCAGGCCGAGCAGATGCTCTACACCAAGCGGATGTTCCAGGAGCGGATCGCGTTTCACACCGGTCAGACCCAGGAGCAGATCGCGGCCGACTTCGACCGGGACCGCTGGTTCACGGCCGAGGAGGCCAAGGACTATGGCTTCATCGACAAGGTGATCACCGGGGCCACGCAGGTTCCCGACGGTGCCGGAACGCTGAACTGAGGAGCTGACCCATGACCGACCTTTCCATGCCTCCCGGGTTCGCTCCGGTGCACAACCGCTACGTGCTGCCCTCGTTCTCCGAGCGCACCTCGTGGGGCATCAAGGAGTCCAACCCCTACAACAAGATGTTCGAGGACCGGATCATCTTCCTCGGCGTGCAGGTGGACGACGCGTCGGCCAACGACGTGATGGCCCAGCTGCTGACGCTGGAGAGCACCGACCCGGACCGCGACATCCTGATGTACATCAACTCGCCCGGTGGCTCGTTCACCGCGATGACCGCCATCTACGACACCATGCAGTACGTGCGCCCCGACATCAGCACGGTCTGCCTGGGCCAGGCGGCCAGCGCCGCGGCGGTTCTGCTCGCCGGCGGCACCCCGGGCAAGCGGATGGCGCTCCCGCACTCGCGGATCATCATCCACCAGCCGGCTACCGAGGGTGGCTACGGCCAGGGTTCGGACATCGAGATCCAGGCTCGCGAGATCATGCGTATGCGGACCCAGCTGGAGGAGCTGATCTCGCACCACTCCTCGAAGCCGATCGAGCAGGTTCGCAAGGACATCGACCGCGACAAGATCATGACGGCGGACGAGGCCAAGGAGTACGGCCTGGTCGACGTCGTCCTGGCGACGCGTAAGAAGAGCCTGCAGACGGCCGGGGTCTGACCCAGGGTCCGCGGTGTCAGGGGGCCGGCCGGCGAGCGCTAGACTGGCCGACCCCTGACACGCCCGTTTTGGGGGGTCGGAGAACAGCCCCTTTGCGGGTAACGTCGAGTCTGCAGCCTCAGTTACGCGGGTCGGCGGACGATAGATGGCAACGAGGCAATCCGTCCTCGCACAAGGTCCGGTCGACGGCCGGCCAATGAACGCAGGGAGAACGTAGGTGGCACGGATCGGCGACGGTGGCGACCTACTCAAATGCTCCTTCTGCGGGAAGTCGCAGAAGCAGGTCAAGAAGCTCATCGCGGGCCCCGGGGTCTACATCTGCGACGAGTGCATCGATCTCTGCAACGAGATCATCGAAGAGGAGCTGGCTGAGACCGGCGAGGTGAAGTGGGAAGAGCTTCCCAAGCCGATGGAGATCTGCCAATTCCTGGACAACTACGTCGTTGGCCAGGAGCAGGCTAAGCGGGCACTCTCCGTCGCGGTCTACAACCACTACAAGCGGATCCAGGCCGAGTCGAACGGCGCTCCCGGCGCGGGCAGCGACGTCGAGGTGGCCAAGTCCAACATCATGCTCATCGGCCCCACCGGTTGCGGCAAGACGCACCTGGCGCAGACCCTGGCCCGGATGCTCAACGTGCCGTTCGCGATCGCGGACGCCACAGCGCTCACCGAGGCCGGCTATGTCGGCGAGGATGTCGAGAACATCCTGCTCAAGCTCATCCAGGCGGCGGACTACGACGTCAAGCGCGCTGAGCAGGGCATCATCTACATCGACGAGGTCGACAAGATCGCCCGCAAGAGCGAGAACCCGTCGATCACCCGCGACGTCTCCGGTGAGGGTGTGCAGCAGGCCCTGCTGAAGATCCTCGAAGGCACGGTGGCGAACGTCCCGCCCCAGGGCGGCCGTAAGCACCCGCACCAGGAGTTCATCCAGATCGACACGACGAACGTGCTGTTCATCGTGGGCGGCGCCTTCGCCGGTCTGGACCGGATCATCGAGCAGCGGGTCGGGCAGAGCGGCGTCGGCTTCGGCGCCCGCCTCCGGTCGATCTCCGAGCGGAACACCGACGACATCTTCAGCAAGGTGATGCCGGAGGACATGCTCAAGTTCGGCCTGATCCCCGAGTTCATCGGCCGTCTCCCGGTCATCACGACCGTCCGCAACCTCGACCGTGACGCTCTCATCAAGATCCTCACCGAGCCGCGGAATGCCTACGTGAAGCAGTACCAGCGCCTCTTCGAGCTCGACGGCGTCGAGCTGGAGTTCGACGAGGGCGCGCTGGAGGCCATCGCCGACCAGGCCATGCTCCGGGGGACCGGCGCCCGTGGTCTCCGGGCGATCATGGAGGAGGTCCTCCAGAACGTGATGTTCGAGGTGCCCAGCAACCCCGACGCGGCCCGGGTCGTGATCACCCGCGAGGTCGTCGTGGAGAACGTGATTCCCACGATCGTCCCGCGTGAGTTCGGCGGCCGTCGTCGCCGCCCCGAGCGCGAGGAGAAGTCAGCCTGACCGGCTGACCCTCAGTTCGTCCCACTCGCCGCCGCCCACCCCGGGCGGCGGCGAGTGCGCTTCAGCGGCCGCGGATGGTCACGAAGCGGCGCGGGTCGCCGTACCCTTCGATTTATGCGCGCCGCCGTCTGCCAGCTGAACTCCCGCGAAGACCGTGCCCACAACCTGGCCGTCGCTCGTGATCTTCTCGAGCGCGCCGCCGCCGGCGGCGCGAAGCTCGCGGTCCTGCCGGAGTATGTCGACTTCCTCGGCCACTCCGCCGACGCGCCGAGACCGGAGCCGGTCGACGGCGAGTTCGCCGCCTTCTTCGCCAACGCCGCACGGGAGCTCGGCCTCTGGGTGCACGCCGGCTCGTTCCACGAAAAGGGCCCGGACGCGGGCCGGACCTTCAACACGTCGCTGCTGTTCGCTCCGGACGGCACTCTCGCCGCCACCTATCGCAAGATCCATCTGTACGACGTGGAGATCACCGGCCGCATCTCCTACCAGGAGTCCCGCACGGTGGCGCCCGGCACCGACCCGGTCCTCGCCGACGTCGACGGCGTACCCACCGGCCTGACCGTCTGCTACGACCTCCGCTTCCCGGAGCTGTACCGGGCCCTCGCCATCGCCGGCGCCCGGATCCTGGTCGTGCCCGCCGCCTTCATGCTGCACACCGGCCGCGACCACTGGGAGGTGCTGCTGCGGGCCCGCGCCATCGAGAACCAGTGCTTCGTGCTGGCGGCCGGCCAGATCGGCGACCACGAACCGCGCCGCACCTGCTTCGGCCGCAGCATGATCATCGACCCGTGGGGCACCGTCCTGGCCCAGGCCCCGGACACCGTCGGCGTGACCTTCGCGGACCTCGACCTCGAACGTCTGGAAACCATCCGCACCGAGCTGCCCAGCCTCGCCAACCGCCGGATGGAAACCTTCCCGCTCCGCTGAACGCCCCAACCGGGAGGGCCACTCCCGGCGAGCCTCGGTCGAGCCCGACCCGAACGGTCCCGGCCCGGATCACCTGAACCCTGCCTCGCGCGTGCCGCGACCCAGCCGCTGCTTTCGCCACCGCCGCGGCACCGGTCCGCGCCACCCGATCCCACTGCAAACCCCCCCGATCCGGTACGCGCGGCGAAGCGTCGACCGGGTCGGCATGAGACGACGTGCCAACCGCTGCTCTGTGAAAGTTCGGGATGCTGACGGCGACCATGCGAGGGGCGGGGTTCCGGCTGCGGCACGACTAGCGGCCGGGGTGCCAGCTGCGGTCCGCGAAGGGCCGCGTGCCGACCGCCATTCTGTGAAGGGTCGGCGCGCTGACCGCGGTTCTAGGAGGGGCCGGCGCTGGCCGCGCTTCTCTGAAGGTCTGGGGTGCGCGCTGCGGTTCTGTGGGGGCCGGTGTGCTGGCCGTGGCTCTAGGAGGGGCCGGTGTGCTGGCCGCGGTTCCGTGAGGGCTGGGTGCGCGCTGCGGTTCTGCGAGGGGCTGGAGTGTGGGCTGCGGTTCTGTGAGGGGGCGGCGTGCTGGCTGCGGTTCTGCGAGGCGCTGGCGCGCTGACTGCGGTGCGGTGTGGTGGCAGATCGGGCCGGCTAGGGGACGGAGTGAGAACCCGGCCGAAAGGTCGCCGCCAGTCTCCGGTCGCCAGCTGTATCCGGCGTCACAAACTGTCCATGAGATAGCTGAGCGCGGTCAGAGCGAGCACCGCTGCGCCGGCCAGGAGTAGTGCCCCGCCCATCCGCGTCGGGCCGCGCATCAACAGTTTCCGGGCTGACAGCACGACCGTGACCAGCACAAGTAGGCCGATCGCCCACTGCCAGACCGGGACGAGCAAGCCCAGGACCGCGTCGGCCGCCAATGTCGGGGGAGTGGCCATGAAGCCACTCTGTCACGGGATGGCTGCGTCATGTGTAACCTCGCCGCTTCCGCAGGCATGAGCGTCGATTTGCGGTCACCCGCATGGGTCGCGTAACTTTCTCTCTGCCCGCGGGAAACCGGTACGGACAGCCACGAAAGTGACAATCCGGAAGGCGCCTCGGGGGCGGTCGAGAGCGAGTTATGCTCGAACTCGGCACCCGGGAGGTGCGGCAAAGATCCAAGAAATTGGATTTGCGATCGCGAAGCCGGCCGGGTAGAGTGGCAAAGCCGGTAGAGAACCGGGCGGGCTGATCGCGGAAGTGATCGTCGGCCGGTCTACCAGAGCCACTCCTCCGCATCGCGGAGAAACACTTGGGCGTTGTCGACAGGGTCCCTGATTCTGTCTGGCGAAAACGACCGGGTAATATCGAGCAGTTGCCTTGAGGGCGAGCCTTGACGGGCTTTACTTCGATGTGCGGTTGTTCTTTGAGAACTCAACAGGGTGCTTGATAAGCCAGTGCCAATTATGGCAATACCCCGGCTCATCGTTTAGGCGATGGGTGGGAGATTCCTTTGGCAACATTTATGTTGCCGGGACGATTGTTCAACAGATTTTGTTGGAGAGTTTGATCCTGGCTCAGGACGAACGCTGGCGGCGTGCTTAACACATGCAAGTCGAGCGGAAAGGCCCTTCGGGGTACTCGAGCGGCGA
>NZ_JAGFNS010000013.1 GCF_017592555.1 Actinoplanes flavus
CCGGGAGATCAGTGATCTCCCGGCCCGCTGCCGTACGAATCAGCGACTCGCCGCGTACCGGATCTCGGCGAAATGGCAGGCACTGGGGTGCGGCGACCGCTCCCGGATCTGCAACAACGGCTCCTGCTCGCCGCAGACGTGCTGCGCCTTCCAGCAGCGGGTCCGGAAACGGCAGCCGGACGGCGGATCGGCCGGCGACGGCACGTCACCCTCCAGCACGATCTGGTCGCGCCTTCCGCGCAGGCGCGGGTCCGGGACCGGCACGGCCGAGAGCAGAGCCTGGGTGTACGGGTGAGTCGGCTGGTCGTAGATCGCCACGTCGTGCCCCTGCTCGACGATCTTGCCGAGGTACATGACGGCGACCCGGTCGGAGATGTGCCGGACCACCGACAGGTCGTGGGCGATGAAGATGTACGACAACCCGAAGTCGTCCTGGAGCCGTTCCAGCAGGTTGATCACCTGGGCCTGGATGGACACGTCGAGCGCCGACACCGGCTCGTCGCAGACGATGATCTCCGGTTTCAGGGCGAGCGCCCGGGCGATGCCGATCCGCTGCCGCTGGCCGCCGGAGAACTGGTGCGGGTACCGGTTGACGTGGTCGGGGTTGAGACCGACCGTGTCGAGCAGGTCCTGCACGGCCCGCTGCCGCTTGCCCTTCGGCACCACCTCGGGGTGGATCTCGAACGGCTCGCCGATGATGTCGCCGACCGTCATCCGCGGATTGAGCGAGGTGTACGGGTCCTGCAACACCATCTGGATGTTGCGGCGCGCCCGGCGCAGGGCCGAACCGGCGAGCCGGGTCATGTCCTGACCGCGCACCATGATCGAACCCGAGGTCGGCTTCTCCAGCCCGACCAGCAGTTTGGCCAGAGTGGACTTGCCGCAGCCGGACTCGCCCACCACACCGAGCGTCTCGCCCCGGCGCAGTTGCAGGTCGATGCCGTCGACCGCGCGGACCGCGCCCACCTTGCTCCGGAACACGATGCCCTGGGTGACCGGGAAGTGCTTGACCAGTCCCCTGGTCTCGAGAACGACGTCACTCACCGAGGACCTCCCGGAAGAAGTGGCAGCGTGCGGTGCGGTGCGGCGCGATGGCGTACGCCGGGGGCGCCGGATCCTGGCGGCAGGGGTCCTTGGCGTACCGGCATCGGGGGTTGAAGGCGCAACCGCGCGGGATGTCGGTGAGCGCCGGCGGCAGGCCGCGGATCACGTTGAGCTGCCGGCCCTTGAGGTCGAGCCGCGGGATCGACTCGAGCAGCGCCCGGGTGTACGGGTGGCCGGGACGGGCGTAGATGTCGTGGACCGGCGCCTCCTCGACGACCCGGCCCGCGTACATCACGGAGATCCGGTCGGCGACGTCGGCCACCACGCCCATGTCGTGCGTGATCAGGATGAGGCCCATGTTGCGCTGCCGCTGGAGCTCCGCGAGCAGGCCCATGATCTGCGCCTGGACCGTCACGTCGAGCGCCGTGGTGGGCTCGTCGGCGATCAGCACCTCCGGGTCGAGCGCCAGCGCCATGGCGATCATGACGCGCTGCCGCATACCGCCGGAGAACTGGTGCGGGTAGTCGTTCACCCGGCTCCGCGCGCCCGGGATCTTGACCTGGTCGAGCAGGTCGACGGCCCGGTTCCGGGCGTCCGACCGGGACATGCCGCGGTGCACCCGGAACAGCTCGGCCAGCTGGAAGCCGACCGTGTAGACCGGGTTCAGCGCGGACAGCGCGTCCTGGAAGATCATCGCGATCCGGTTGGCGCGGACCTTGCGACGCTGCACCTCGGGCAGTTTCAGCAGGTCGACGCCGCGGTAGCGGATCTCGCCGGCGGTGATGTGCCCGGGCGGGCTCTCCAGGATGCCCATGATCGCCTGAGCGGTCACCGACTTGCCGCAGCCGGACTCGCCCAGGATCGCCAGGGTCTCGCCGGGGGACAGCCAGAAACTCGCGCCGTTCACCGCCTTGGCCACGCCGTCCCGGGTCCGGAACTCGACGTGCAGGTCGTCGATCTGGAGCAGGGGCGCCCGGTGGTCGAGTCCGGGCAGGGCGTCCATGGTCGCCTTGATGTCAGTCATGGAGGAGGTCACCGCAACTTCGGGTCGAAGGCGTCGCGGATGGCGTCGCCCAGCATGATGAAGGCCAGCACGGTGGCGGCGAGGAAGACCGACGGCCAGATCAGCGGGTGGGCCGCGATCCGGGCGTAGTCCTGCGCCTCGGCGATCTGCAGGCCCCAGCTGACGGCGTCGCCCTTGAGCCCCACACCCAGGTAGGAGAGCGTCGCCTCGGCCGCGATGTTGGTGCCCAGCAGGATGGTCAGCACCACGATGAACGACGCCATCGAGTTGGGCAGGATGTGCCGGAACATCAGCCGGCCCGGGCTCGCGCCGAGCATCCGGCCGGCCGCCACGTAGTCCTGGCTCTTCACCGCGATCACCGAGGACCGCATGACCCGGGCCGCCGACGTCCAGGTGAGCACGCCCAGGGTGAGGGTCACCGCCCAGACGCCGTCGTCCTCGCTGCCGGACAGCCGGCCGGAGAAGACCACCGCGCCGAGCAGGAACGGCACGCCCAGCATGATGTCGGTGACCCGGGACAGCACCGCGTCGGTGGTCCCTCCGAAGTAGCCGGCGGACAACCCGAAGATCAGGCCGAGCAGGCCGGCCATCAGGGTGGACAGGATGCCGACCTCGATCGAGGCGCGGGTGCCGTAGATGGTCCGGGCGAAGACGTCGCAGCCCTGGAAGTCGTACCCGAAGATGGCGCCGCCGCTCGGTCCCTTGTGCTTGTTCGACAGCGCGCAGGCGCCGGGGTCGGCCGAGGTGAACAGCGACGGCACGAACGCCATCAGCAGGATCACCACGACCAGCACCGCGGAGATCCAGAAGATCTTGTTGCGCCGCAGGTCCGCCCAGGCGTCGCCGGCCAGGCTCCGGGATCGTCCGGAGACGTCCGGCGCCTCGGCCACGGTGATCAGGTTGGCGTCACTCATAACGGATCCTCGGGTCGAGGGCGGCGTAGAGCAGGTCGACGGCGAGGTTCACGACCAAAAAGATGATCACCAGTACGCTGACGAAGCCGACCACGAGCGGACCGTCCTCGGTACGGATGCCCCGGGCCAGGTTGAACCCGACACCCGGGATGTTGAAGACCTCCTCGGTGACGATCGCGCCGGACATCAGCACGCCGAGGTCGACACCGATCAGGGTGATCACCGGGATCAGCGAGTTGCGCAGCACGTGCACCCAGGTGACCCGGCGGGGGGCCAGCCCCTTGGCGCGGGCGGTGCGCACGTAGTCGGCCCGCAGGTTCTCCACCACCGAGGTCCGGGTGACCCGCAGCTGGGTGGCGATGACCGTGGTGGCCAGCACGATGGCGGGCAGCAGGAGCTCGTACGGTGTCGCGTCCTTGGTCGTGGTGGCCGGGAACCACCGCAACTCCATCGCGAACACCAGCTGGGCCAGCGGCGCGAGCACCACGATCGGCATGGCCAGCAGGAGCAGGGTCATCAGCAGGGTGCCGTTGTCGAAGAGGCCGCCCCGCCGGATGCCGGCGTAGACACCGGTGGTGACGGCGATCGCGGCGGCGATGAGGACGGCCAGGAGCGCCAGCCGGATGGTGACCGGCCACGCGTCCGCCAGCATCTCGGAGATGTCGCGACCGGTCAGCGACTTGCCGAGATCACCGGTGAGCAGGCCTTTCATGTAGTACCAGTACTGGGTCAGGAAACCCTCGTCCAGGTGGTACCGCTCGGTGAGCGCAGCACGCAGGCTGTCGCTCGCCTGTTTCTCGCCGACCAGCGCCTGGATGGGGTCGTCCTGGTTGGCGAACATCAGCGCGAAGACTACGAAGGTGGCCCCGAAGAACGTCAGGATCATCTGTAGTAAGCGCCGCACGATGTAGCGGAACATTACGGGTCTTGGCCTCTTCCGCGGCACAGCGCCGGCCTCGTGAGCACGGCGACGACGATGAAGTGGGGCAACACAGCGGTGGCGTCACGGTCGCATGTCTTCCGTGACGCCACCAGAGCCGTGTGGTCAGATCAGGCGATCGTTTCGATCTCGTAGAGGTCGACCTTCTTGAAAAGGTCCATCTGAACGTTCTGAACCTTCTCCGAGTAGCCGTACACGTTCTGCATGAAGCGCAGCGGGATGACCGGCATCTCCTGGACGAGGATGTCCTCCGCCTGCTGCCACTTCTTGATCGCGGCCTGCGGCGTATGCGCCTGCGAACCCTGCTTGATCAGCTGGTCGAAGGTGCTGTTCGACCAGCCGTAGTGGTTCGACGAGCCGTTGGTGCTGTAGAGCGGGCCGAGGTAGTTCTCCATCAGCGGGTAGTCCATGATCCAGCCGAGACGGATCAGGCCGATCGGCTCATGGGCCCGCGCCTTCTGCTGCAGGACCGAGAACTTCGGCTCCGGCGAACCGGTGCAGTTCACACCCAGCGACGCCTTGATCTGGTTGCAGGTGGCGTCCACCCAGGCCTTGTGACCACCGTCGACGTTATAGGTGATCTTGATCTCGGATGGGCCGCCGTTCTTGTCGTACAGATCCTTGGCCTTCTTCGGGTTGTACTCGCAGGCCTCGCCGCAGATGTTCTCGCGGTAACCGCGGACCACCGGGGAGACGAAGGACTTCGCCGGGACGCGGGAGCCGAGGAAGATCTGATCGGAGATCTCCTCCCGGTTGATCGCCATCGAGATCGCCTTGCGGACCTCGGGCTTGGCGAAGTCCTTCTCGTACGTCGGGAAGCCGATGAAGTCGAACCCCGAGTTCTCGCTCATCTGGAAGCGGGTGCCCAGGTCGGCGGACGCCTTGGAGAGCGCCTCGATCGGGATGCTCATCTGCACGTCGACGTTGCCGGAGACCAGGTCCGCGTACTGGGTCTGGTCGTCCTGGTAGATCTTCCAGGTGATGCCGTCGATCTTCGGGACCTGGCCCTTGAAGTCGCTGACCTTCTCCACGACGACCTCGTTGTCGTGCTCCCACTTGCCCTTGAGCTTGAAGGGCCCGTTACCGATGATCTGGTCCTCGAAGCCCTCGGCGATCACGCCGGGCTTGGAGAACGCGGCCTTGGGCAGCGGGTGGAACACCGAGTAGCCGAGCACCGACTTGAAGCTGGAGAACGGCGCGGACAGCTTGACGGTGAAGGTCAGGTCGTTGACCTTCTCCAGGCCGGAAAGCGTGTCGGCCTTCGGCGCGGGGGGCTTCTGCGGGCCGTCCTTGTCCGGATCCAGCGGATTCAGGTCGGCGTAACCGTCGATGCGCTCGAAGAAGTAGCCACCGGTCTGGGCGTTCGGGCCGTAGGCGCCGTAGTTCCACGCGTCGATGTAGTTCTGCGCGGTGACCGGCTCGCCGTTGTGGAACGTGAAGCCTGGTTTGAGCTTGATCGTCCACACCCGGTTGGCCTTGTCCGGCGTGATGCTCGCGGCGGCCACCTCGACCGGCTCCTGCTGGGCGTTGAACTCCACCAGCGGGTAGAACAGCGAGGACAGCACCTGCGAGCCGCTGTCGTCGGTGGCGTTCGTCGGAAGCAGGTGCTCAGGCTCGGAGATGCCGATCACGATGGTGTTCGAGTTGGCGCTCGCATCGTCCGAGTCGCCACCTCCGCATCCGGCGACCAACAAGGAGATGGCGGCCGCACCGGCCGCCATCTTCCACGGGCGTATCCCAGGCATGGGAGTGCCTCCTTCAGGGGCGCTCACGGGGGTTGTGTGAGTAGGTGCCACTGTGACACAGAGACACGAAAACCCGGAGAGCCGTTATCAAGCCGATATTCGCCGCCTACGTCCACAAAAAGCCTCATCAGCGACTGTTTATACCTATTCGGCCAGTCGGAACTGGGCATACGTACCGGACTTTCGGTCGGGCGCGCAGCGCAGCTTATAGGAAGCTTCCCCGTCCGGCTCTCCCGGCGGGTCAGACGAGGCGCCGATCGGCCGCCCATCGTGACAATTCGTAACGGTTGCTCATCTGCAATTTGCGCAACACGTTGGAGACGTGGGTCTCGACCGTCTTGATCGAGATGTACAGCTCCTTGGCGATCTCCTTGTACGCGTACCCCCGGGCGAGCAACCGCAGCACCTCCCGCTCACGGTTGGTCAGCTGATCCAGCTCCGGGTCGGCGACCGGCACGTCCGGCCGGGAGGCGAAGGCGTCCAGCACGAAGCCGGCCAGCCGTGGGCTGAAGACCGCGTCGCCGTCGGCCACCCGGCGCACCGCGGCGGCCAGCTCGTCCGGCGAGATCGTCTTGGTCACATAGCCCCGGGCGCCGGCCCGGATCAGGCCGATCACGTCCTCCGCGGCGTCCGACACCGACAGCGCCAGGAACCGGACCTGCGGATGGGTCCGCCGGACCGCCTCCAGAACCGCCCGGCCGCCGCCGTCCGGCATGTGCACGTCCAGCAGCACCACGTCCGGCTGCACCGCCGAGATCCGGCTGATCGCCTCGCTCACCGTGCTGGCCTCGCCCACCACGTCGACGTGCACGCCCAGCTCGGCCCGCACCCCGGCGCGGAACATCGCATGGTCGTCGACCAGGAAGACGTTGAGCCGACGGGCCTCCGGCTCGACAACGGGCTCGGTCATCGCGCTGACTCCTTACCGGCGGTCACACTCTCCCTCGTGACAGGGAGCATGAGCCGCACCTCCGTACCGTCTCCGGGTGCGCTGCGGATCTCCGCCCGGCCACCGTGCCGCCGCATCCGCCCGATGATCGAACCACGGACACCGTGCCGGGTCTCCGCCACACCGCCCATGTCGAAACCGGCGCCCCGATCGCGGACGAAGACGCTGAGCTCATCCTCCTCCACCTCGGCATAGAGCGAAACCGTCTGCACCCCGGCGTGCCGGGCCGCGTTCACCAGCGCCTCCCGGGCCGCCGCGACCAGCGCCGCCACCCGGTCGTCACACTCGGTGTCGCCCACCACGACGGTCTCCACGGTGATGGCGTAGGTGTCCTCGACCTCGGCCGCGGCCTGCTCCAGCGCGGCGGCGAACCGCTCGGTCGGCGACGCGGTGGGCCGGTAGAGCCAGTTGCGGAGGCTGCGCTCCTGCCCTCGGGCGAGGCGCTGCACCTCCTTGATGTCGGTGGAGTTGCGCTGGATCAGGGCCAGCGTGTGCAGCACCTGGTCGTGGATCATCGCGGCCAGCTCGGCCCGCTCCTGCTCCCGGATCCGGCCCTCCCGCTCGGCGCGCAGCTGCCCGAACGTGCGCCAGACCAGGGGCGCCACCACCACACCGACGCCGAGCAGGCCGACGAAGGCGAAGATCACCCCGTTGAACACCGCGGAGAGGGAGCCGGACGGGGCGTACACCGCCACCACGCCGATGATGCCGACCGCGACCAGGATCCCGCCGCCGATGAACCGGAAGAGGAAGGACCGCCGGTCGTTCTCCGAGACGATGGCCGCGAACCACGGCGCCGAGGCCGGATTGTCGGTGTACGCGTCGCGGCGGCTCGGGTCGGACTGGTGCCAGATCACCCCGGCGCCGACCGCGATCACCGCGATCATCCAGCCGGCCGTGGTGCTCACCGAGTCACCGAAGAGCTGCGCCTGCAACAGGACCACGCCGAGACCGATGGCCGCGAACGGCAGCAGGGCCGACAGGTCCCGGTGGACCGGCTTCTCGTCGCCGCGCGCCTCCTGGGGGAGCACCGCCCAGTACGCCGCATAGAGCAGCAGGCCCAGGGCGTTGAATCCGAGCAGCACGACGAGCGCGATCCGGACGGCGATCACCGGCACGCCGAGGTGGCGGGACAGCCCGGCCGCGACCCCGGCGACGATGCGCTGGTCACGCGGCCGGTACAGCCTGCGGGGCGGCGGCGGGGCGGGGATAGTCACCCTCCGATCGTCACACGTGATGTACGCGCGGGCCACGGGGAAGTTCCCCGGCATCCGCGCCGGATTTCTCAGGGTGGCCTCAGGGTCGTCTCCGGAGGCGGCTGGGGCGGCCGGCGGACCAGGATCGAGACATGAACGATGAAGCGCCCGGTGCCGGTCCCAAGGGTGACCAGGCACCTTCCGACCAGCCCGAGGGCTTCCCGCCCGGCTCCAACGTGCCGCCGTGGGTCGCCTCGGCCGCCGCGGCCTGGTCCCGCCAGCAGCTCGTCCGCCCCCGCAACGGCCGCTACGTGGCCGGCGTCTGCGGCGCCCTGGCCCGGGCCACCAACACCGATCCGGTCCTGTGGCGGGTGCTGCTCGGCGTGCTCGGCGTGCTCAGCGGCACCGGTGTGCTGCTCTACCTGATCGGCTGGCTGATCATCCCGTCCGAGGGCGACACCTCCTCCCCGGTCGAGTCGCTGCTCGGCAAGGGCCGTTCCGGGATGGCGCCGCTGTCGGTGGTGCTGCTCGGCGGCGCCGCCCTGCTGACCTTCGCCTTCATCGTCAACTCCGGCGCCCGGGCCAGCATGCTCGCGGCGGCCGTGGTCCTGGGCGCGTTCCTGCTGATCAAAAGGGGTGGCGCGGCTCCGTTCCCGACCGCCGCGCCACCACCACCGGACGCCCCGCCGCCGCCGGCCACGGAGGATCCGACGATGGCGTTCGTGGCGCCGCCCGCGGCCGAGCCGGCCGGCGAACCGGTGAGCAGGCCGGCTCCGGCCACCGGGTTCCGTCCGCCGTTCGCGCCGCACGGCCCGTTCGCCGGCCCGCCCACCGCTTTCCCGCCGGCGCCGCCGATGCCGCCGCGCCCGCCGAAGCCGCCGAAGCCGCCGCGGGAACGCTCGATCCTGGGCCGGCTGACGTTCTTCGCGGTCGTCATGGTGACCGGGCTGATCGCCGCGATCGACATGAGCGGCGTCGACGTGGCCATCTCCGCCTACTTCGCGGCCGCCCTGACCACCACCGCGCTCGGTCTGATCGTCGGCGCCTGGTTCGGCCGGGCCCGGGGCCTGATCGCGCTGGCCCTGGTGCTCAGCTTCGCGCTCGCCGTGTCCAGTGGGCTGGAACGGTTCGGCCGTGACTGGACGCCCAGCGTCTACCGCCCGACGAGCCTCGCGGCGGTCGCCGACGAGTACTCGTTCGACGTCGGCAACGTGACCCTGGACCTGCGCTCGGTCGACTTCACCGGGCAGACCCAGGCGATCACCGCCGGCATGAAGCTCGGCCAGCTCCGGGTCCTGCTCCCGCCGAACGTGGACGCCTCGGTGACCGCGGGCGTCGACGGCGGCCGGCTGGTCCTGTTCGACGAGGAGTACAACGACAGCAGCACCCGCCAGGCCGACGACCTGGGCGCGGACGGCGCCGGCGGTGGCACCCTGCAACTCGACGTCCGGGTCGAGGCCGGAAACCTGGAGGTGGTCCGATGAGGCCGCACCGTATGGATGGCGTGTCCCTGACCTTCGGCCTGATCTTCCTGGCGGTCGCCTTCTGGTGGGCGGTGTCCCAGGTGCTCACGGTCAACCTGCCCCGGGTGGGCTGGATCGTGGCCGGCGGACTGATCTTCTTCGGGGTCGTCGGCCTGCTCGGCGCGATCCGCTCCGGCCGCCGCGAGCCGCAGCCCGAGCCGGTGGCCGCGCCGGCCGCGGTCGAGGTCCCCGGCGATCTGCCGCCGGAGATGCACGCCTCGATCGTTCAGGAGCTGCTCGACGATCCGGCCCGGAAGTTCGAGCGCGAGCACCCGGCCGGTTGAGCCCTCCGCCCCGCCCATCGGTCAACGACCGGTGGGCGGGGCAATATGCTCGCTGAATGACCGCGTTTCCGACCGTGTCCGTCACGCCCGTTCCCGGCGTGGGTGCCCGGGCAGCCCGCGCCCTGACCGCCGAGTTCGCCCGGCAGAACGCGGCCACGTCCGCGCTGCTGGTCGGCGCCGACCACGCCTCGGCCGTGGTGGCCGCCGCCGTCGAGGCGCTGCTGCCCGGCGACACCCTCACTCTGGTCCCCGGCCGCGACAGCAGCAGTGATCTGCTGCGCGGCCACATCACCGGTCTGGGCAGCTGGGTCGCCGATCGGGTGAAGATCGTCGAATCCCTCGCCGAGGCCCAGCCGGCCGACGTGGTGATCGTCGGTGAGCCGCTGACCGGCACCGCCGACGAGGCCCGCGCCCTGATCGACCAGCTCGGCAAGTACCTGGCCGACGGGGCCGTCCTCTCGGTCGCCGTGCCCGCCGGCCCGGGCCGCACCGCCGGCGCCGCGGCGGAGCTCTTCCGTCAGGGCGCGCTCTTCGGCGTCGGCTCCGACCTGGTGGTCCGCAACCAGCCGCCGCTGCGGGTGCACAAGCTCCGGTTCAGTCCGGCCGAGGTGTCGACGGCGGCCGGCCTGGCCCCGGCGTACCGGACGTCGAGCGTCCCGGTGACCCGCACCATGCACATCGACTCCAACGGCGTCGCCGCAGCCGGCATCGCGCTCGGCCTGGCCGTGCTGGCCCGTCGCGCCCGGCCGAAGTCGAAGCTCTGGCTGGTGCCGGCGCTCGCCGCGGCCCCGGTGGCGGCCTTCTTCCGCGACCCCGAGCGGGACGTCCCGACCGACCCGTCGGCGATCATCTCCTCCGCGGACGGCAAGGTGCTGTCGGTCGAGCGGCTGCGCGACGAGCGCTTCGGCCCGGGCGAGTTCCTCCGGATCGCGGTGTTCCTGTCGGTCTTCGACGTGCACGTCAACCGTGCTCCGGTGGCCGGCCGGGTGGCCGACTACTTCGTCGAGGAGGGCGGCTACGCCAACGCCGCGACCGCGGCGGCCGAGCACAACGTGGCCGCCTACACGGTTCTCGACACCGACCAGGGCACCGTCGTGGTGGCGCAGCGGACCGGCCTGATCGCCCGCCGCATCGTGCAGCGCGCGCCGGTCGGCACGCTGCTGGCCAAGGGTGAGCGCTACGGCCTCATCCGCTTCGGCTCCCGCACCGACGTCTACCTGCCCGCCGACCGCGCGGAGGCCCTGGTCTCCGTCGGCGAGCGGGTCGTCGGCGGCGCCACCGTGATCGCCCGTTTCACCAACGCCTGAGTGCGTCGGGTTCGGCCGAGGCCGGCCGAACCCGACCGGCAGCACGAGAAAGGGCCGCCTCCCGGACGGGAGACGGCCCTTTCTGCTGCGGTCGGTCAGACGCGCTTGGCGCGCATCCAGAGGATCGGGCCACTGACCAGGTAGGTGGCGACGATCAGGACGAACGTCATCCGCGGCTGGAGCAGGGCGCCGACGATCGGGAGCAGCCACAGCCACGGCGGCAGCTTCAGGAGGCGGGCGAGCTTCGCGTACGGGAAGCTGGAGACCATCGCGAAGGCCAGCAGCGTCACGCCGGCCAGCTGCACCATGCCGGGAAGCGGCAGGCCGATCAGCACGGTGAGCGCCAGGACCGCGGCGGCCATCGTGGTGGGCACGCCGCAGAAGAAGCGGCCGTCCTTCGGCGAGACGTTGAACCGGGCCAGCCGGATCGCGGCGCAACCGGCCACCAGGGCGGTCGCGATCGCGGCGGCGGCCTGCGGCACCTCGTCGGCGAGCGACGCGTAGACCACGACCGGCGCGGCCAGGCCGAACGAGCACATGTCGGCCAGCGAGTCCATCTGCGCGCCGAACGGGCTGGCGACGCCGAGCTTGCGGGCGAGAGCGCCGTCCAGGCCGTCGAACACCACGCACGCCACCAGGCAGGCGGCGGCGATCTGCACCTTGCCGTCCATGGCCAGGAAGATCGCCAGCAGGCCGAGGCCGAGGCTGGACAGGGTGCAGGCGTTGACGAGGGCGAAGCTCGCACGGCGGGACATGGTGCGCTCACCCGGCAGCAAGGGAATGGAAGCCGGTGCCGGGTCGGCCCCGGCGACGGACAGCTCCACAGGAACCCCCGGTGCGGGAATGGTGATAGTCCGCACCGAATCGGAACCGATGTGCAGCACCTCGGCCCGGGTCGCGGTGGCGGCCCGGCCGGTCTCGGCGGAACGGCGGCCCACCCGAACCATCAGGGCTTGCCGCGCGAGAGTCCCGCCGCGGCGCAGCCGGCCAGCCCAACGACGCCCGGCGGGACGGGGACTATCCGCCGTACGACGCCGGTGCCAAGGGGTACTCGGCACGTGCTTCCTCCATGGAGTTCGGTTGTTCCGCCGGGTAGTCGCGAGCCCGGCGAAATTGCGGGTTACACCATCGCACAGCCGGACGGCATTGGCGAGAGGGCGAACGATCCTGGAGTGCAACGACGAGAGCTGCCCGTTGGATCCCTCGCGTGGAGCTACGGACAACTCATCGACCTTCCGTGTGACGATTTTAGCCCGTGCGGCCCAGCGCATCCCGGGTCAGTTCGGTGAGCGGCAGTCCGTCGAGCTGTTCGAGCGTGAACCAGCCCGCGTCGGCGGTGGATCCGCCGGCCGCCTCGGTGACCTCGGCGGCGGTCGGCCGGTCGACGGTGACCCGGTAGACGACACGGATCACGTGCCAGTCGAGCGGCACTCCCTCGGGGCCGAGCGCGGCCGGGTCGTACCGGTGCGAGACGCCCAGCAGACCGGCGATCCGGCCCCGCTGGGAGGTCTCCTCGTACAGCTCGCGGGCGACCGCGCGCTCCGGGGTCTCGCCGAAGTCGGTGCCGCCGCCGGCCAGGTGCCACCGGCCGGCGCCGGGGTAGCCGTCCGCGATCCGGGTCAGCAGGATTCGCCCGGCCGGGTCGCTGGCCAGGGCGTACGCTCCGAAGCGCTGCACCCGGCCGGTGCGCTCGGGCTCGCCGGCGGGCACCTCGACCTCGGCGGCCTCGAAGCTCACGCCGAGGATGCCGGCGGTGAAGGGCAGCAGCGGGCGCGCCGCCACCTCGGCCGGGGTGAGCCACTCGGCGGCGTCGGTGGTGCCGGCCGCTTCGGGGCGCAGGTCGCCGCCGGTCACCTCGACGTCGTAGAGGATCCGGTCGGTGTGCTCGACCGAGCCGTCCGGAAGCCGGGCCAGGTCGGCGAGCACGGCACGCAGCCCGGTGATCCGCACCCGCAGGCCGGTCTCCTCACCGAACTCCCGGAGCACCGAGTCGTCCGGGTGCTCGCCGTGGTCGATGCCGCCGCCGGGCAGGGACCACACGCCGGGGAAGGCGGCCTCGGCGGATCCGCGGGTGAGCAGCACACGCCCGTCCACCGCCCGGCACACGCCGTACGCCGCGGCCCTTCTCCTGATCTTCACCGTGCCAAGGTCCCGTCTCGTGGATCGAGCGAAAGGACCTAGATTAGCCGCGCCGCCCGCAAGGCATCGGCGGTCACCTCGGTGAGCTGGTCGTGGGCCAGTTCGGCGACCTCCTTGAGCGGCATCCAGCGCGCCTCGGAGGTGGAGCCGCCGACGTCGTGGATGGTCACCTCGGTCGGCTGGTCGACGACGACCCGGTAGAAGGCGCGGACGCCGTGCCAGTCGATCGGGTAGCCCTCCGGGCCGAGGGAGGCGGCGTCCCGGTGGCTGGCCACGCCGAGCAGCGAGACGAGACGGCCCTGCTGACCGGTCTCCTCGACGAGTTCGCGGATCAGGGCGGTGCCGGGCTGTTCGCCGTAGTCGGTGCCGCCGCCGGGCAGGTGCCAGCAGCCGGCTCCCGGATAGCCCTCGGAGATCCGGGTGAGCAGCAGGTTCTCGTACGGGTCGGTGGCGATCGCGTAGGCCGCGAACCGTTGCGCCCGGTGCAGCCCGTCCGGCCCCTCGTACGCATAGAAGGAAGGGAAGACCGGCGCCTCCTCGGGCCGCAGGTCGCCGGCGTCGGCGGACAGCCCGAGGGCGGCCGCCGTGAAGGGCCGCAGCTTGAGCTTCTCCGCCTCCTCCAGGGTGTGCCATCGCGCCAGGTCGGTGGGGTGGCCGACCCGGTCGACGAGGTTGCCGCCCCGGACCGAGACCGTGTAGACCAGCCGGTCGGTGTGGATCGTGACGCCGCGGTGCGGCATCGAGCGCATGTCGGCGAGCACGTCCTGGAGCCCGGTGACGGCGACGGAGAGGCCGGTCTCCGCCGCGGTCTCGCGGACGACGGTGTGGTTGGGATCTTCGCCGTGATCGACGGCGCCGCCGGGCAGCGACCAGACGCCGGGGGTGCCGGATCGGGACGATGCCCGGACCAGGAGCACGCGGCCGTCACCGTCGCGCGCGACGGCGTAGGCGGCGATCCTGCGGAGCGGTTCCAGTGCGGGGGTCACGGGCGGCATTCTGCCCGGAATATGTGACCTCTCAAGAACTTCTGTCAACTTCCTGACAGTGGGATAGCGGTGCGTAATCGCAGCTCAGGGCGGCTTACGCCGCCCTGGGCGATTGATCCACTACTGTCCGTCACTCCCACTCGATGGTGCCCGGGGGCTTGCTCGTCACGTCGAGCACCACCCGGTTGACCTCGCGAACCTCGTTGGTGATCCGGTTCGAGATCTTGGCGATCAGGTCGTACGGCAGGCGGGACCAGTCGGCGGTCATGGCGTCCTCCGAGGAGACCGGCCGCAGCACCACGGGGTGCCCGTACGTCCGCCCGTCGCCCTGCACACCCACGCTGCGCACGTCGGCGAGCAGCACCACCGGGAACTGCCAGACCTCCCGGTCCAGCCCGGAGGCGGCCAGCTCCTCGCGGGCGATCAGGTCGGCCGCCCGCAGGATGTCGAGACGCTCCCGGTCGACCGCGCCGATGATCCGGATCGCCAGGCCGGGGCCGGGGAACGGGTGCCGCTGGACGATCTCGTCGGGCAGGCCCAGCTCCTTCCCGATGGCCCGCACCTCGTCCTTGAACAGGGTGCGCAGCGGCTCGACGAGCGCGAACTGGAGATCGTCGGGCAGGCCGCCGACGTTGTGGTGCGACTTGATGTTGGCGGTGCCGGTGCCGCCGCCGGACTCCACCACGTCGGGGTAGAGGGTGCCCTGCACCAGGAACTCGATGTGCCGCTCGGCGTCGAGCTCACGGGCGGCCGCCTCGAACGTACGAATGAACTCGCGCCCAATGATCTTGCGCTTCTGCTCCGGGTCCTCCACACCGTCGAGGTGGGAGAGGAACTGCTCTTCGACGTTCTTCACGACGAGCCGGACGTTGGTCGCGGCGACGTAGTCCTTCTCGACCTGCTCCGCCTCGCCGGAACGCAGCAGCCCGTGGTCCACGAACACGCAGGTGAGCTGGTCGCCGATCGCGCGCTGAACCAGCGCCGCGGCCACGGCCGAGTCGACACCGCCGGAGAGGCCGCAGATGACCTGCTTGTCGCCGACGACGGAACGGATCAGAGCGACCTGCTCCTCGATGATGTTGCTCGGCGTCCAGGTGGGCTCGATGCCGGCGATGTCGTACAGGAAGCGCTTGAGCATCTCCTGGCCCTGCTCGGTGTGCGCCACCTCGGGGTGGAACTGCACACCGGCCCGCTTGGCGGTGAGGTCCTCGAACGCGGCGACGGGCGCGCCCGGGGTCGAGGCGGTGACCGTGAAGCCGTCAGGCGCGACCGCGACGCTGTCGCCGTGGCTCATCCACACCGGCAGGTCGGCCGGGAGCTCGCGCAGCAGGGTGCCGCCGCGGCTCTCCAGGAGGGTCCGGCCGTACTCCCGGGAGCCGGTGTGCGCCACCGTGCCGCCGAGAGCCTGGGCCATCGCCTGGAAGCCGTAGCAGATGCCGAAGACCGGCACATCATGATCGAACAGGCCGGCGTCGAGCGTGGGAGCACCCGGCTCGTAGACGCTGGACGGGCCACCGGACAGGATGATCGCGGCGGGGTTCTTCGCCAGCATCTCGGCCACCGGCATCGAGTGCGGGACGATCTCGGAGTAGACACGGGCCTCGCGGACCCGGCGGGCGATCAACTGAGCGTACTGGGCGCCGAAGTCGACGACGAGAACGGGACGCGGGGTACTCACCCGGCGAGTTTACTCACCGGATGAGCACCCCGGCCGCGTCAGGCCCGGTAGTAGGTGCGAATCGTGGTGTACCGCACGTTGCCGGCCTTGTCGTAGGCGCGGACCCGGACCTTCATCGTCTTCTTCTGGCTCGCGACCTTGAACGACAGCACGTAGCCGGCCTTCGTGTCGGTCGCCACCACCTTGCCGTTGACCAGCAGCTGGACCTTGCTGATCCCGGACCTGTCGGCGGCCTTCACGTACACCTTGACGGTGCCCTTGACCTTGGCCTTGTTCGACGGGGCCTTGGAGATCGACACGGTCGGGAGCACGTTGTCCGCGATCACCGTCCGGGCCGGCAGCCAGGCGGTGTTGCCGGCCTTGTCGTGCACCCGCAGCTGCACCTTGATCGCGCCGTTGCGGCCGGCCGTCTTCAGCACCGGGGCGAACGGGGCGGTGTAGTCCCAGCTGTGCCACTTGCCGTCGACGTAGAGGTCGACGGCCCGGATACCGGACCAGTCGTCCTTCAGGCCGAGCGGGGTGATCGCCACGTTGCCGCGGACCTTGGCGTTCTGCGCCGGGCTGGTGCCGGTGCCGGTCGGCGCCTTGGTGTCGGTGCCCCTGGTCAGCGCGGCGGCCGCGTCGACCATGCCGTAGCGGTTCCAGTTGCCGTTCGGCCGCGCCGAGCTGGTGATCGCCCGCTGCATGCTCCACCCGCTGTAGTTCGGGTTCTTCGACTTGACCAGGGCGGCCACCCCGGCGACCAGCGGCGAGGAGAACGAGGTGCCCTGGATCTCGTAGTCGTCGTAGACGATGGCGCCGGAGCTGTCCCGGATGGTCAGCCAGCACGAGTCGCGGCTGTCCCAGCAGTACGTGCCGTTGCGCTGCATGGCCGCGGTGATGGCGGGCGCCGAGACGTCCACCCAGCTGCCGTGGTTGGAGAACTCGACCCGCTCACCGGGATTCGACTTGTTCCGGGTGTTGGTGCCGCCGACCGCGAGCACGTCCGCGTACGCCGCGGGGTAGCTGTAGGCGCTGGTCCCGTCGTTGCCGGCCGCCGCGACGACCAGGGCGCCCTGCCCGTTGGCCCAGGCCACCGCGTCCTTGAGGACGGCCGACGACTGGCTGCCGCCGAGCGACATGTTGATGATCTTCGCGCCCCGCTTGACCGCGTAGATGATGCCCTGCGCGATCTGCGAGTAGCTTCCGCTGCCCTGGCTGCTGAGCACCTTGACCGGCAGGATCTTGCACTTGGCGCAGACGCCCGCGATCCCGGCCCCGTTGTTCGGCGTGGCGGCGATCAGCGAGGAGACGATCGTGCCGTGCCCCTCGTCGTCGGTCGCGTTGCTGTCCCGGTTGTGGAAGTCGTAGCCGGACAGCACCTTGCCGGCCAGGTCGCCGGTGGCGGTCACGCCGGTGTCCAGGACCGCGACCGTCACCTCCGCGCCGGTGGTGGTGTCCCACGCCGTCGGCACCCGCAGCTGCCCCAGCTCGGGCTGCCGGCCGGCGGTGAAGTACGGGTCGTTCGGCGCCACGTCCAGCTTCTTGGCCATCGGGTCGACCTGGACGTACGAGACGTTGGGGTCGAGCTTGAGCGCCGCCGTGACCGCGACGGCCTGGGCCTTCGGCACCTCGATGGACTTGGCCCGGATCTCGCTGAGCAGGCTGCGGGCCATCGAGCCCTTGGCGTCGGCCTTGGCCAGGCCGAGACGGCTCAGGCTGGGCAGGTCGACGTCGGCGTCGACACCCGCGCGCAGGCCCACGACCAGGCGCACCGGAAGCTCGCGGCTGGAACCGGTGACCGAGGCGTTGGCGGTGGGAGCAAAGCTGGCGCCCGCGAGAAGGGCAGCGGCAGCCAGACCGACGACGACGCGCCGGTGAGTGGATTTCATACTCGGACGGCCTCCCCATGAGTCGATCCGTCGATCGACGAATCGGCCGCGCAAGCCTACCGGTGATCTTAAATTCGGCAATACCCACGTGGCATTGAGCACTACCGTGATCTCATTTACTGTTCGCGCTATGCGGAACAGCAAGATCACCTGGTCGATCGTGGCCGGCACCGGCCTCGCGCTGGTCGCCGGAGTGGGCGTCGCCATCGCGGTCAACCGGGGCCCCGCCGAGCCGGCCGCGGCGCCGGCCGCCCCCTCGGCGAGCGCCGTGCCCACGGTGAGCGCCCCGTCGGCACCGCCGGCACCGTCACCCGGCGCCGACATCAAAGGGCCGCTCGACCTGGTGCTGATCGGCGTCGACACCCGGCTGAGCATCCCCGGCTACGAGCCGCACGCCGACACGATCATGCTGTTGCACGTGGAGGCCGACCTCGAGTCCGCCTATCTGTATTCGCTGCCACGTGATCTGCGGGTCCAGATGCCGGCGTACAAGAAATCCGGTTTCCGGGGCGGCAAATACAAGATCACCGAAGCGATGAGCCGCGGTTCGCGCATCCCGGGCTCGAAGAAGAAAAGCGTGGAGCAGGGTTACGAACTGCTCACGAAGAGTCTCAGCGCGTACACCGGGATCAAGACCTTCCACGCCGGCGCGATCCTCAATTTCCGCGGCCTCGACAAGCTGGTCGACAAACTCGGCGGCATCGACGTGGTGGTCGATCAGAAGGTGAAGTCCCGGCACCGCCGGCCGGACGGCACGATGCGGACGCAGTCCGGCAGCGACTACAGCGGGCCGCAGGCCACCTACCTGCCCGGCAACCGGCACCTGATCGGCTGGCAGGCGCTCGACTACGCCCGGCAGCGCTACGGGCTGCCCAACGGCGACTACGACCGCCAGCGGCACCACCGGCAGCTCGTCGAGGCGATCCTCACCAAGGCGATGGCGCAGGGCATGGAGGACCCGTCGAAACTGGGCGGGCTGATCAACGCGCTCGGCGAGGCCCTGGTCTACGTGGGCGGCCGTACGCCGTTCGAGTACGCGTACGCCCTCCGGAACCTCACCGCGCAGGACATCACCACCGTGTCGCTTCCCGGCGGCGGCGTCGGCAGCGGCGGCGGCTACCTCGGTGAGCAGCTCAAAGCCGAGGGCAAGGGCTTCCTGAAGGCGCTCTCCCAGGGCACCCACGTCGCCTACCTGAAGGCACACCCCAAACTGGTGGACAAGTAGTGGACGTAATCTTCAGACCATGAAACGACGGGCCGGCGGGCTGATCCTCCTGTTGCTGCTGTCCGGGTGCACCGGCGGCGAGCGCGAGCCGGAGACGGCCCGGTCGGCGTCCCCGGCCGCCAGCTTCGGGCCGGGCGCGGTCGGCGCCGGCGATCCGTACTTCCCCACCTACGGCAACGGGGGCTACGACGTCGGCGGCTACGACCTGGCGCTGCGCTACGACCCGGCGACCGGCAAGCTGGACGGCACCGCCACCATCACGGCCACCGCCACGCAGGACCTGTCCCGGTTCAATCTTGACCTGGCACACCTGAAAGCCACCACCGTCCTGGTGGACGGCGCCCCGGCCACCGTGTCCGCCGCCGGCAACGAGCTGGTGGTCACCCCGGCCGCCGGCATCCCGAAGGGCCGCGCCTTCACCACCGTGGTGAGCTACGGCGGCGTGCCGAAGCAGCTGGAGAACGAGACCCTCGGCGCGGGCGGCTGGCTGCGCGTGGGCAAGGACGGCGCGATCGCGCTGGGTCAGCCCGAGTCGGCGAGCACCTGGTTCCCGGTCAACGACCACCCGTCGGACAAGGCGACCTTCAAGCTGGCGATGACCGTGCCGGACGGCGTCGAGGCACTCGGCAACGGGGTGGCCGGCAACCGGGACACGGTGGACGGCTGGACCACCTGGCGCTGGTCCGAGGAGTCGCCGATGGCCAGCTATCTCGCCACCGTCGTGATCGGGCAGTACAAGATCACCACCGGCACGCACGCCGGGCGGCCCATGATCACGGCGATCCCCGAGTCGCTGCCCGCGAACGGCCCGGCCGCCAAGTCGCTGGCCCGCACCGGCGAGATCACCGACTTCCTGGAGACACAGTTCGGGCCGTACCCGTTCCGGGCCAACGGTGGCGTGGTGGTCGACGAGGAGGAGATCCGCTACGCCCTGGAGACGCAGGCCCGCCCGGTCTACGGCAACACCTTCTTCGACTCCGGCGAGAACACCGGGGTGGTCGCGCACGAGCTGGCCCACCAGTGGTTCGGCGACAGCGTGGCGCTCAGCCGCTGGCAGGACATCTGGCTCAACGAGGGCTTCGCCACCTACGCCGAGGCGCTGTGGTCGGAGCACACCGGCGGCAAGACGGCGCAGCAGATCTTCGACCAGAGCTACCGCGCCTTCGACTGGACCGAGACCCCCGGCGACCCCGGCCCGCGCCGCATCTTCAGCGACGCCGTCTACGAACGCGGCGGCATGACCGTCCACGCGCTGCGCAAGACCATCGGCGACGAGGCCTTCTTCAAGCTGATCAAATCCTGGGCCGCCGACCATCGCGACGGCAACGTCACCACGGAACAGTTCATCGAAGCCGCCGAGACCGCCTCCGGCAAGGATCTCGACGCCTTCTTCGAGGCCTGGCTCAACGGCAAGACCAGACCCCCGAAACCCTAGATCTCGTACGACAGAGCCGCGATCCCCCGCCCACTCCCGCCCGTGCCGCGCCCGCCGGGCGGAGATCGGTGGTCCACCTGCCCGTGCGGCTGACGCCGCACGGACCGACCCGAACGGCTGACGCCGCACGGACCGACCCGGGCGGCTGACGCCGCACGGCCCCCGGGGTCCGGCTCGCTCTCAGGGCTGTCGCCAGCCCCGCGAAACAGCCCCCAGAGCCAGCCGCAAAGATCCACCTACGGAACCCCGGCCACGGAACGCTCACGCTGAGCTGGACGGCGGTGCACTCACCCTCCCCCGCAAAACGCCGCCGGTGGCGAGGCAAGTGATTTGCCGACGCCAGCGGGGTGTGCTGGCGGCGGGAAATCACCTGCCTCGCCACCGGTTACAAGGCGTTTGCCGCGGAGCGAAGCGGAGCAAAGCAAGCACAGCGGAGCCATCAAGCACAGCGGAGCAATCAAGCACGGTCGAGGACCAGTGCCACCTTCTGGAACTCCTTGACGTCGCGGTAGCCGCACTTGGCCATCGCGCGCCGCAGGCCGCCGAAGAGGTTGAGCTGGCCGTCCGGGCGGTCGGCCGGGCCGTACAGGACCTCTTCGAGGGTGCCGTCGGGCTCGCCGGCGATGCAGAACCCACCGCGCGGCAGGGCCGGGTGACTGGCGGCCGAGTGCCACCAGGCGCCACCGGCCGGGGCGCCTTCGGCGAGCGACAGCGGCTCGCCCAGCATGACCGCGTCGGCGCCGCAGCCGATCGCCTTGGCGATGTCGCCGGAGGTGGCGATGCCGCCGTCGGCGATGAGGTGCACATACCGGCCGCCGGTCTCGTCCAGGTAGTCGCGGCGGGCGGCCGCGGCGTCGGCGATCGCGGTGGCCATCGGCACCCGGATGCCGAGCACGGTGTCCGTCGTGGACCATTCGTCGGCGCCGACACCGACGATGACGCCGGCCGCGCCGGTCCGCATCAGGTGCAGGGCCGTCTTGTAGTCGGTGCAGCCGCCGACGATGACCGGCAGGTCCAGGTCGGCGATGAACTCCTTGAGGTTGAGCGGCTCGTCGGTGGTGGAGACGTGCTCGGCCGAGACCAGGGTGCCCTGGATGACGAGCAGGTCCACGCCGGCGTCGAGGATCACCGGGGCGAGCGCCAGGGTGTGCTGCGGCGACACCCGGACGGCCACGGTGACGCCGCCCTCGCGGATCTGCCGCACCCGCGCGCCGATCAGCTCCGGCTTGATCGGCTCGGAGTAGACCTCCTGGAGCCGCCTGGTGGCGTCGGCGTCCTCGTCCAGCGAGGCCAGCTCTTCGAGGATCTTGGAGGGGTCCTCGTAGCGGGTCCACAGGCCCTCGGCGTTGAGCACGCCCAGGCCGCCGAGGCGGCCCAGGGCGATCACCGAGTCCGGGCTCTGGGTGGCGTCCGACGGGTGCGCGACGCAGGGGATCTTGAAGGGGTACGCGTCGAGCTTCCACTCGGTCGACACGTCGTCCACGTCGCGGGTGCGACGGCTCGGAACGATGGCGATGTCGTCCAGGTGGTAGCCACGCTGGGCGGTCTTGCCCAGGCCGATCTCCACGACGTCACGCATGGCAGGCAGTCCTTAAGGGGTGGGTTAGCGCGAGTGGTAGTTCGGAGCTTCGACGGTCATCTGGATGTCGTGCGGGTGGCTCTCCTTGAGCCCGGCCGCCGTGATCCGGATGAGCTGTCCCCGCTCCTGCAGGTCGGGGATGGTCTCCGCGCCCACGTAGCCCATGGCCGCGCGCAGCCCGCCGATGAGCTGGTGCGCCACCCTGGACAGAGGACCACGATAGGGCACCTGACCCTCGACGCCCTCGGGAACCAGCTTGTCCTCGTTCACATCCTGCTGGAAGTAACGGTCCTTCGAGTACGACTTGGCCTGGCCACGGGACTGCATGGCGCCGAGCGAGCCCATTCCCCGGTACGACTTGAACTGCTTGCCGTTCACGAAGATCAGCTCGCCGGGGCTCTCCTCCGAGCCGGCCAGCAGGCTGCCCAGCATCACGGTGCTGGCGCCGGCCACGATCGCCTTGGCGATGTCGCCGCTGTATTGGATGCCGCCGTCGCCGATGACCGGGACGCCGGCCGGACGGCAGGCCCGGGACGCCTCCATGATGGCGGTTATCTGCGGCACGCCGACGCCCGCCACGATCCGGGTGGTGCAGATCGCGCCCGGCCCGACACCGACCTTGACGGCGTCGGCGCCCGCCTCGACCAGGGCCTTGGCCCCCGCGTACGTCGCGACGTTGCCACCCACGATGTCGATCGTGGTGTCCTTCTTCAGCCGGGCGACCATCTCCAGCACGGCACGCTGGTGACCGTGCGCGGTGTCGACGATGACCACGTCCACACCCGCGTCGATCAGGGCACGGGCCCGCTTGTACGACTCGTCGCCCACACCGACGGCGGCCGCGACCCGGAGCCGGCCCTGCGGGTCCTTGGCGGCGTTCGGGTACTGCTCGCTCTTGGTGAAGTCCTTCACGGTGATCAGCCCGCGCAGGTGACCGCTCTCGTCGACCAGCGGCAGCTTCTCCACCTTGTGGCGGGCCAGCAGGGCCAGCGCCTCGTCCTTGCTCACCCCGACCGGGGCGGTGATCAGCGGCGCCTTCGTCATCACGTCGCGCACCTTGGCGTCGAGGTCGCTGACGAACCGCATGTCCCGGTTGGTGACGATGCCGACCAGCACGCCCTCGCCGTCGACCACCGGGGCGCCGGAGATCCGGTACCGGCCGCAGAGCGCGTCCACCTGGCGCAGCGTGTCGTCCGGCCCGCAGGTGATCGGGTGGGTGATCATGCCGGACTCGGAGCGCTTCACCAGGTCGACCTGGGCCGCCTGGTCCTCCACGGAGAGATTGCGGTGGAGCACGCCGATGCCGCCCTGCCGGGCCATGGCGATCGCCATCCGCGCCTCGGTGACGGTGTCCATGCCCGCGGAGAGCAGCGGGATCGACAGCTCGACGTTTCTGGTCAGGCGCGTAACGGTGTTGACCCGGCTTGGCACGACGTCCGATTCGCCGGGCTGCAGCAGCACGTCGTCGAAGGTCAGACCGAGAGGAACGGTACGAGCGCTGTCAGTTTCCACAAATCATCCCTAGAGAAGAGGCGGAGTTCATCATCCTACCCATCCCGGGCGCGGCACCCGGGCGGCGGACAGAACGTGCGGGCCAGCACACACACGCGGGAGGTGAGTACGGTATGAGGGTGCAAGATGAGCCGATCGACCCGTTCAACGGCGACCCGACCGACCCGGCCGCCGGTCTCGACGACCTCAACGAGGACGCCGAGTCCGAACCGCTGACCGAGGACGAGCGGCAGGATGTCCTGGAGGACCTCTCCGACCTGGAGATCTATCAGGCGCTGCTCAGTCCGACGGGCATCCGCGGGCTGGTGATCGAGTGCGAGGACTGCCACGAGCCGCACTACTTCGACTGGGACCTGCTGCGCGGCAACCTGCGCCATCTGCTGAGCAGCGGCCGTCCGCGGGTGCACGAGCCCGCCTACGATCCGGACCCCGACCACTACGTGACCTGGGAGTACGCGCGTGGATACGCCGACGGCGTCCACGACACATTGACCGAAGGCACGGACGATGCCGACTAGGCTCCGCTTCGCTCCGCGGCAGAACGCCTGGTAGCCGGTGGGGAGGCGGGCGATTCTCCGCCGTCCGCAAACCCCACGGACGTCGAAGAATCGCTCGCCTCCCCACCGGCGGCGTTTTGCGAGGGTGACCAGCCCCCTCGTACCAAAACGATCTTCTTAAGCGACCAGCCCCGCTCGGAAGCCGGCCGCGACCGCATGTGCGCGGTCCCGGGCGCCGAGCTTGCGGAACAGCCGCCGGGCGTGCGTCTTGACGGTGTCCTCCGAGACGAAGAGTTCCCGGCCGATCTCGGCGTTGCTCTTCCCGTCCGCCATCCCCCGTAGCACCTGCAACTCACGCTCGGTGAGCGTGAGCCGCCGACCGGCGGGCTGCGCGTCGGTCATCCCGACACCCGCCTCGTTGCCGGGCCACGCCACCATCGGCCGGCCGGTGGCCGGATCGATCGGGGCGTCGCCGCGCTGTGACGGAACCATCGGCGCGTTGGGGCCGAGCATGGCCGGCACCGCCGCGGCGTTGTGCACGCCGATGCCGCCCGGCCCCTGCTGATACTGCCCCCGCGCGCCGGGCGAGTTGTTGTTGCGGACGCCGCCGGCCACGGTGGCCGGCTGCGCGTTCGAGCCGTTGATCGGCATGCCTTGCGGGCGTACCGGTAGCAGGAGCAGGAGCAGCGCTTTCGCGACGACACTGACCAGGTCGTGCTCGACGCCGCGGATGACGCCCCGGGCTCCGGCGGCGACGGCCGCCGCCGCCACCCGCGGGTCTTCGGCACCGAAGAGCACCACTTGTGCCTGGGGGGCGCGGGCAAGTACGCGCCGGGTGAAGCCGACGCTGTCGGGCCGGGTCACGGCGGTGTCGGCCAGGACCACTTCGGCGGGCCGTTCCGCCAGTCGGATCATGGCCTCGGTCTCGCTGACCGCGGTCCGGACGACGCCGGTCATGCCGAGCCGGGCCGCGGTGGACGCGACGGTCTGGGCCGCCAGCGGGGTTCGGACGCACACGAGGACGGTACGCACAGTGATCCTCCTTCTCTCTCAGAGGAGATCACGCGAGGGCCGCAGCATTACGCGCTTTAGATGGAAAAAACGGGAAAGAAAGGTATGACTTGCCACCCCTTTGCCATACCGCTCGCGAAGACATCGACATGTTGCGTGTGAGCCGGCGATAGCCGGGGTACACCCGCGAAAGGCCTGAGTCAGGCCCCTCACGACGAACGCTCCGCGGTGCCGCGCGGGAGGAGGGTGTTGATGTCGAACGTTCGCAGACTGCCCGGGCCCATCGCCGATCTGTGGGATTGGCAGAGACTCGGGCTCTGCCGGGGCCGGGACAGTGCACAGTTCTTCCACCCCGACGGCGAGCGCGGGTCGTCCCGCAGTCGTCGCGAGGCAAAGGCCAAGACGATGTGCGGCGCGTGCCCGGTCCGGGCGGAGTGCGCCGCGCACGCCCTCGCCGTTCGCGAGCCGTACGGTGTCTGGGGAGGTTTCAGCGAATCGGAGCGGCTGCGGCTGCTCGCGGTCGGCTGGGAGGACCTTGCCGATCGTCACGGACGGGTCGACCTGACCCGGCTCGAAGCACGCCTCGGACGGCCCCACAAAACGGCGGTACCCGTGCAACGGCAGGCTCCGGCGGCCTGACGTCGCCCGGCGCGCGGCATCACCACACGGCTTCCGGCACGGTCCTCCGCGGAGGACCGTGTCGAGTGGTTCAGCGGTTCTTCAACCGCATTGGTGGACATGCAAGCCACCGTATGAGCGACTTGCTTTCCCGAGTCGGACCGAAAGTGCGGCTTTCAACTACCCGATGTCGACTGTCACCTGGTGCCAGCCGGTCGCCCCGTCGGGTGCCGGCAGGGCCTCCTCCGAGGTCTGTGTCACCCCATCGAGATCGGTCGCGCGTACCCGTAAGGTGTGCCGTCCGGCGGAGGCGTCCCAGGTGAGGCTCCACTGCCGCCAGGTGTCCGCGGAAGTCGCCGCGGCCAGCGTGGCGGTGCGCCACTCCCCGTCGTCGACCTGCACCTCGACCTTGGCGATGCCGCGATGTGTCGCCCATGCGACGCCGCCGACCGTGACCGGTCCGGCCGGACGCTCAGCGCCGTCGCGCGGGGTGTCGATGCGCGACTGCGTCTTCACCGGCGCCTGCGCCGACCACCCCCGGGGCACCCAGTAGGCGTCGAAGTCGGCGAACCTGGTCAGTTCGATCTCGGTGATCCATTTGCAGGCGGACACGTAGCCGTACAGTCCGGGAACGACCATCCGGACCGGGAAGCCGTGCTCGACCGGCAGCGCCTCGCCGTTCATCCCGATAGCCAGCAGCG
The DNA here is from genome assembly GCF_017592555.1 of Actinoplanes flavus. Lineage (GTDB taxonomy): Bacteria > Actinomycetota > Actinomycetes > Mycobacteriales > Micromonosporaceae > Actinoplanes > Actinoplanes flavus. Next base: position 26,179 of record NZ_JAGFNS010000013.1, read on the forward strand.
CGTCCCGGCCGTCGCGCAGCACCGCGGTCGGCGTCCCGCAGGTCCAGCCGTCCACCGACCGCTGCACCACCTGATCGGCCTCGGGCAGCGGGTCCGCCTCGTCGAGCAGCGCCTTGACCGGGGTGCCGAGCCAGAGCGCGTTGCCGATCAGGTCGCCACCCACCTCGTTCGACACGCAGGCGATCGTCAGGTAGCGCTCGATCATGGGACGGCGCAGCAGATCGGCGAAGGTGACGGTGATCGGATTGCGCACCATCCCGTGGATCCGCAGCTCCCACGTTGCCGGGTCGACCTGCGGGGTGACCAGGGCGGTGTCGATCCGGTAGAAGGTCCGGTTCGGCGTGACCCAGGGCGCCGCGCCGGGCGCCTGCACGGCCGCGGGCGGCATCGGGGCGGGCTCCACCGGCGCCGGGAGCGCGATCGACCGCCGGGCCGCGCTCACCGCGCGCCTCGAGGTGAGCAGACGGCCGCCGACGCCTCCGGCCGCCGCGATCACACCCACGATCCCCAGATCACGGACGAATCGGCGGCGGCTTCCTTCTCTCTCGTACGGGGTTCGCGGGTCCCCGACCGCAACGACGTGTCCCGTCCGGCGGGCGCCGGCGTCGTCGTGGTCCGGGCCGTCGCCCGCCGCCGGGCGGGGCTGCCCACTCACCGGCTCGGCCGCACCCACGGCGGCCGGCTCGACGGCCCGTGCCCGTCGCAGCAGGTGGTGCAGGACCAGGACGGCCACGGCCGCGCCGACCAGGGCCGGCAGCACCGCGCCCGGACCGGCCCCGGGACGGGTCAGCGCCGCCGCCGCGCCCACCGCCCCGAACAGCGCGATCCCGCCGACCGCGAGCGCCCACCGCCGCCGGCCCAGCACGCCGACCCCGTAGGCGTACCCGGTGAGCAGCAGGCCCGTACCGATGAGCAGTGCGGTCTTGTCGTGTGTCCCGAAGACCGCGATGCCGAAGTCCTTGACCGGCGCCGGAACGTGGTCGACCACCACGCCGCCGACCGCGACCAGCGGCGCGGACCGGGAGCTGGTCGCGGCCGCGACCAGCTCGGCGACGCCGAGCGCGGCGGCGGCCGCCGCGATCCCGGCCAGTCCGGCGCGTACCGATGCCCTCACATCACCATCCTGCCTCGCGCGCGGCCCGCTCACCGTCCCCGGATGCGGCGGATCGCCCCGGTCACCATCCGCTCGGCGGCACTGGGCGGCCGCTCCGCGGGCTTCGGCGCGGGCGGGCGCGGTATCCGGTCCGGGCCGCGGGCCGGCATGGGCACGCGCAGGTCCGGGTGGGTGCGGGCGTCCAGGGCGGCGACCAGTGCCGGGCCGCTCGGGAAGAGGGTCGGCTCGACGTGCACGTGAACGGCGTCGTGCCCGACGAATCGCCGGGCTCCGTCCGGCCACTGGAGCACCGCCGAGCATTCCGCGAACAGCACCGTGGCGACCGAGTCCCCGCCGGCCAGGCTGACCCCGGTCTCCCCGGCGACGAGGCGGATCCCGGGTTCGCCGAGCGCCGGGTAGGCGGTGCCGTCGACGGTCCGCTCGGATCCGGTGGGCGCGGCCGTGTACCCGGCCCAGTCGGCCTCGCTGCGCCCGGCCGTCATGAGCAGCCCGTCGGCGCAGGCCGCGGCGGCGACCGCGGCGACGCTGTCCCGGGTGACCGTGTCCAGTTCGGCGAGCACCTCGTCGAGGTTCCGCACCGGGCGGCCGTCGAGCAGGTCGAACACCTGGCCGGGCAGCCGGACGCCGGTCTCCTCGGCGCGGGTGAGTTCCTCCCGGTGCTGACCGGCGACGGTGGCGACCTCGGCCTCGTCGATCTGCCCGAGCCGGGCGGCGGCGAGCACGTCGACGAACCCGCCGAGCACGGCGCCCTGTTTCTCCGGCAGCGCGTCGGCGACCGCGGTGAGCAGTGCCCGGCCGCCGGCGCGCGGGTGGTACTCGGTGTGCACGTGGTAGGAGAGCCCGCTCTCCTGGCGCAGCGACCGGAACAGCGACCGTTTCAGCACGTCGGCGAAGACCGCGGTGCTCGGGCCACGGTCCACCACGGCGTCCCAGGCCACCACGTTGGAGCCGCCGGCGAAGTACGCCGGGCGCACCGGAAGGGCGGAGGAGGGCGTGGGCGCCGGCCGGCGCGTGCCCTCGGGAAGATCGAGCTGGAGCCCGGCGGGCACGCCGGGCCCGGCGATCCAGAGCGCCGCGTTCCGCCGGTTGAAGTAGCGGGCCGTCCAGGCGCGCAGATCGTCGGGGGTGAGCCCGGTCAGGCCCCACTCCGGGTAGCCGGGCATGCCGTGGTCGCGGGCCCCGTGCCGCCACAGCGCGAGGGCGTCGGCCGCGCTCTCGCCACGGCCGTTCTCCTCGGTCCGCAGGATCTCCTTCTCGGTGGCGAGCCGGTGCATCGGCAGGTCGTGCAGCCCGGCGCAGACGCCGTTGAGGAACGCGACGATGTCGGCCTCGGCGCCCTGCATGTGGAAGAACGTGTGCTCGACGCCGGTGGACCCGTTGTAGTGGTAGTCGGCCACCCCGAAGGAGAACAGCGCGAGGTGCTCGATGAGGTGGGTGATGCCGCGCCGGGCCAGCGGCTCGTCGGCGAGGCCGACCCGGAAGACCAGACCGGCGTGCATCGGGCCGGTGGTCGGCGCGACCAGAGCGGGAATCCCGTCGACCTCGGTGTGGGTGATCACGACGCCCCCTCGTACGCCCAGGCGCGGGCCTCGCGGATCTGTGACTCGACGTCCCGGCCCACCCGGTCCCATCCGAACGCGGTGGCCCGGTCGCCGAGCGCGGTGAACGCGGCGGCCGCCGAGCGCCGGTCGTCGAGCAGCGTGAACAGGAACGCGAAGGTGCTCAGCGCGTCCACCCAGCCGTACCCGGGGCGGAAGTCCGGATGCCCGATCGACCGCTGCGCGGCCCCGTAGATCTCGGCCCGGACCGCCGGGTCGGACAGGTAGCCGACGGCGTCCCGGTCACCGCCGAAGATGTGCTCGATGTGCGCCTCGGCGATCAGCACGCCGTGCGGCGACCCGGGCGGGGCGGCGGCCATCGGCTCGGCCGGCTCGATCAGTTCCCGGCAGGCCGGCCAGTCACGCCGGGACAGGGCGACCCGCAGGCTCGCGATCTCCGGCTGGGTGGCGGCCCGGTCGAGCACCACGGCGGTCGAACTGATCATGGCGCGCACTATAGATGTGGATCATCTGCGGCGCAGCAGCCTTCTCACCGCCCAGCGCCGGCGCAGCTCGACCACCGAGTCGAGGGAGAGCCACCCGAACATCGCCGTCAGGCCGACGGCCCCCAGCACGGCCTGCCCCTGGAACCGGCGCTCGGTCACGGATTCGACCAGCAACCACACCAGAGCGCCCACGCCCAGGAGCACGAACGGGCCGTAGAAGAGCAAGGCGAAGTACGGCCCCCACCGGGCCCGCCAGGCCGCCAGCCGCGACTCGCCATGCGGGGCCTCCGGCTGCGGGATGGCGACGCGGTCCCGGGGTGGCATGTCGATCCGCAGCCGGGCCGGGATCCGGGCGTCGATCTCCCGTACCACCCGGTCGGCGCCCCGATAGAGGGTCGGCTCGATCCGGGCCGTCACCGCGTCCCGGCCGATCATCCGCCGCCCGCCGTCCGGCCAGGCGAGCAGCAGCGCGCACTCGTCCCAGCGGACCGACGCGATCTGGCCGTACCCGGTCACGCTGATCCCGTCGTCCCCGCTGATCAGGCGCAGACCGCGGTCCTTGCGCCCACGGTGCACGCGGCCGGGAAGCGCGGCTTCCGACATCTCGGGGGCAGCGGTGTAGCCGGCCCAGTCGGCGCTGCTCCCGGGTGGGGTCATCAGCAGCCCGGCGTCGTACGCGGCGGCCGCCACCTCGGTCACGTCCTCGACGGTGACCGCCCGCACCTCGGCCAGCGCCTCGTCGAGGGTCTGCACCTCCCGGCCGGAGAGCAGGTTGAACGCCTGCCCCGGCAGGCGGGCCCCGCGCAGCTCGGAGTCGCGCAGTCCCTCGCAGGTCAGTTTGACGACGGTGGAGACCTCGTCGGGGTCGATCTGCCCGGCCCGCATGGCGGCGAGCACGTCGATCAGCCCGCCGAGCGCCGCCTCCTGCTTCTCCGGCAGCGCGTCGGCGACCGCGATGATCCGGGCGGTGCCGTCGGCGCGCGGAACGTACTCGGTGTGGGGCTGGTAGGAGATGCCGTCGCGGCGGCGCAGGTCGCTCATCATCCGGCGTTCCAGCACGGTGGCGAAGACCGCGGCCCGGGCCTCCCGGCGGACCACGGTGTCCCAGGCGACGGTCCCGCCGGTACGGGAGAAGTAGGCCGGGGTGACCGGCAGCTCGGTGGTGACGGTCGGGGCGGCCCGCCGTTCACCGGACGGCAGGTCGAGTGCCAGCCCCTCCGGGATCTCCTCACCGGCCACCCAGAGCGCGGCGTTCTCCCTGGTGAAGTAGCGGGCTATCCACTCCCGTACGTCGTCCTCGGTGAGCCCGGCGAGCCCCCACTCGGGGTAGCTGGGCACCCCGAAGCCGCGGGCGCCGTGCCGCCACATGGGCAGCGGGTCGCGGTCCGGCGGGGTGCCCTGGACCAGCCGGCGCACCGTGGCGAGCCGGGCCATCGGCGGGTTCCGCACCGCCGCGCACACGCCGCTGAGGAACTCGGCGACCTCGGCGGGCGAGCCCTGCATGTGGAAGTAGGTGTGTTCGGCCCCAGTGGCCCCGAGCTGCTGCCCGTCGGTGCCCAGCCCGTCGGTGACCAGGTGCTCGACGAGCCGGGTGACACCACGCCGGGCCAGTGGCTCGTCGGCCGTGCCGACCCGGAAGACCAGGCCGGCGTGCGTCGGCCCGCTCGTCGGGGCCAGGACCGCCGGAACGCCGTCGACCTCCAACCGCTTGATCACGTGTCGCCTCCCGCCCGTGCCCGGAACTTCTCGATCGTCGCGGCCGGATCGCCGAGGTACTCCCACGGCCACCGGGATCCCAGCTTGCCCAGCGCACGGAACAGCGACGACGCTGCTTCCTGGTCGTTGAGCAGGGAGAACGCCATCGCGAACGTGCTCATCGTCCGGACCCAGCCGTGGGTGCGCCGGAAGTCCGGGTGCCACACCGAGCGCATGGCGGCCTCGCGCAGTTCGGCCCGCACCCGGTCGAGGTCGGTGACCTCGTCGGAGTGCTCGAGGTAGGCCTCCGCCAGCAGGACCGGGTTCGGCGCTCCGGCGGGCGCGGCGGCGGCCGCCTCCTTCGCGAACTCGTATGTCAGCGCGGCGTCCCCGTACCACTTGGTGCAGAGACTCTGCAGCACCTGTTGCTGGCCGGGCAGGTGGTGCGGATCGATCTCGGCGAGCCGGCCGTAGCGGCGGCGGATCTCGGGCAGGCCGAGTCGCAGACCGCGGGCGGTGACCAGCCGGGCGGTCCAGACGGCCGGGTCGTGCGGGCTGCGGGCGGCGGCGTCGACGAGCACCCGCTCGGCCTCGGCGAGCCCGGCCCGGAACGCCACGAACTGTTCCCGGCTCACGTGCTCGGCCCGCACCCTGGTACGGATGTCCCAGGCCGCCTCGGTCAGATGCCGGCCCAGCAGCGCGCCCGCCGTACCGTCGCCGGGGTCTCCGCGCAGCACTCCGCGCAGGAAGTCCTCCAGGCCCTTCTCATCCGAGACGGCCGTGATCAGGTAGGTGCGTTCCGCCTGTTCGGAGGCGTCGAGCAGCTCCCGGCAGGCCGGCCAGTCCCCGGCGTCCAGCGCGGCCCGCAGGTCGGTGATCTTCGGGTACGCGGCCGCCGGGTCCAGATTCGATTGACGCGGGAGCATGGCGGGCAGCATAGATCTCCCGCTATCACCGGTGGATTCCGGGTGATCGGCTACTCAGGACACGAGAGGGTCGTCGAGCAGGTGGTCGAAGGCCAGCTCGGCCGCGCCGATCAGGGCCGCGTCGGTGCCCAGTTCCGGGGTGCGCAACCGGACGTGCTCCCGGCAGGCGGGCAGTCCCACGGCGTTGAGCCGGCTGCGGATCTGGGCCGCCGCGCCCAGGTAGACGTCCCGCAGGGTGCCCCCGAAGATGACCACCTCGGGGTTGAAGATGTTGACCAGGTTGCCGACGCCGAACCCGACCCAGTCGCCGACCTGCCGCAGCGCGTGCTGGGCCTGGCTGTCCCCGCGCATCGCGGCGTCCACCACGGCGAGGACCGCGTCCCGGCCGCTCCGGTCGTCGCGCCCGGCGAGGCGGAGCAGGGCGTGCTCGCCGATCTCGGTCTCCCAGCAGCCGCGGGAGCCGCAGCTGCACGGCCGCCCGTACGGGTTGACGACCATGTGACCGACCTCGCCGCCGTACCCGCCGTGCCCGGTGACCCGGCGTCCACCGGCCACGATCCCGGCGCCGACGCCGACGTCCCCGTACAGGTAGATGACGTTCTCCGAGCCGACCGCGGCCCCGCGCGCGTGTTCGGCGAGCGCGCACACGTCGGCGTGGTTGCCGACCGTCAGCCGGCCGAACTCGCCGAGCTCGGAGCGGACGGCCGCGCCGACCGGCTCCTCCACCCAGCCGATGGTGGGGGCGAGGCGGACCATGCCGTCCTCACGGCGGACCATCCCGGCGACCGCCAGGCCGGTGCCCACGCAGCGGCCGTCGTCGGGGGTTCCGGAGCGCATGGTGGCCACGAAGCGGGAGAGCGGGCGGACCGCCTCGGGGGCGGTCATCCCGGGTGGGCGCTCGGTCTCGTACTGCTCGAGGATCCGGCCGCCGAGCCCGATCCGGGCGGCGCGCAGGCGGTCCACCTCGATGCTGAGCGCGTAGGCGTACACCCGTCCCGACTCGGGCCGGACGACCAGTGAGGGTCGCCCGGCCCGGCCGGTCTCGCGGGGCGCCGCCTCGCTGACCAGGCCCGCGCCGATCAGCTCGGCGGTGAGAGCTCCGATGGTGCTGCGGTTGAGGCCGAGCCGGGTGGTGAGTTCCGCCCGGGACGTGGCGCCGTGCATGTGCACGTAGCGCAGCAACGTCCCGAGGTTGTGCCGGCGTACCTCTTCCTGGCTGGGCCCGGCCCGCATCAGCGTCCCGTCCCCCGCACGGGATCCTGCATCATCAACTACCCGTTGCCGCTGCTCTGCGCCGGGCCAGGGCGTCGACGCTCGCCGCCGCCAGCAGCACGAGGCCGGTGAAGATGAACTTCACGCCGGAGTTGAGGCCCAGCAGGGTCATGCCGTTCTCGATGACGATGATCACGGCACCACCGATGACCGCATAGATGATCTTACCCTTGCCGCCGAAGAGACTGGTGCCACCGATGACCGCCGCACCGACCGAGTAGAGCAGGATGTTACTGCCACCGGTGTTCGGGTCGACGGAACTCTGCCGGCTGACGACCAGGATTCCGCCGATCGATGCCATGAACGAGCAGATCACGAAGACCGAGATGCGGATCCGGTCGACCGGGATGCCGGCCCGGCGGGCCGCCTCGGTGTTGCCACCGACCGCGTAGACGTGCCGGCCGTAGGTGGTCCGGGCCAGGACGAAGGTCCAGATCACCAGGAAGACCACGATGATCGGTACGACGATCGGCGTGCCCTTGAGCGAGGTGATCGCCTTGTTGACGGCCCGCTCCAGGGTGAGCACATAGGTGGCGGAGAAGGCCAGCAGCGCGACCCCGGCGATCCGGGCCACCACGATGCCGAACGGCTCGGCGACCAGGTTGCGGGAGACCCGGCCCCGCCAGCGGAACAGCTGCGCCGCGGCGAAGCCGGCCACGCCGATGACCGCGAAGATCCAACTGTCGCGCACCGACAGGGTGCCGTTGTTCAGCGATTTGACGAACTCGTCGGTGATCGAGATGTTCTTGCCGCCCTCGAGCAGGGTCAGCAGGACGCCCTGGAAGCCGAGGAAGGCGGCCAGCGTGACCACGAAGGACGGGATACCGAGCTTCGCGACCAGCACACCGAGTACGAGGCCGATGACGATGCCGGTGGCCATGGCCGCCGGGATCGCCACATACCAGGGCAGGCCGTGGGTGGTCAGCAGGATCGCCATGACCGCGCCGCAGACGCCGCTGGCGAAACCGGCGGAGAGGTCGATCTCGCCGAGCAGCAGCACGAAGACGAGGCCCATGGCGATGAAGACGATCTGGGCGCTCTGGTTGAACAGGTTCGCGAAGTTGAGCGCGCTGAGGAACGTCTCGCTCCGGGCGGTGCCGAAGATCAGCACCAGGACCAGCAGGCCGAGGACGGCCGGGAGGGTGCCGAGGTCGCCGCCACGGACCCGGGCGAAGTAGTCCCGGATGTAGCTGGCGACGGTGGGCTTGACGACCTGGATGCCACCGGCCGTCTCAGTCGTGGTGGTCACTTGACCTCTCCCGGCGTGATGTCGATGAAGTCGGAGGGCCGCTCCGGGGGCAGGCCGAGGTTGCCGCTGCGGCCGCCGGTGATCAGCTCGACGACCTGGGAGTGGGTCACGTCGGCGGCCTTCACCTGGGCGGCCATCCGGCCCAGGTAGAGGGCGGCGATCCGGTCGGAGACCGCGAAGACGTCGTTCATGTTGTGCGAGATCAGCACCACGCCGAGGCCGTTGTCCGCGAGCCGGCGGACCAGCTCGAGCACCTGGGCGGTCTGCGCCACACCGAGGGCGGCGGTCGGCTCGTCGAGGATGACGACCCGGCTGTTCCAGAGCACCGCCTTGGCGATCGCCACGGTCTGGCGCTGGCCGCCGGAGAGGCTGGAGACGAGCTGGCGCAGCGACTTCACGGTCCGTACGGAGAGGCTGCGCAGCGTCTCGCCGGCCATCTCCTCCATGGTCGCCTCGTCGAGGACGATGCCGTGCTTCTTCTCCCGGCCGAGGAACATGTTCTGGACGATGTCCAGGTTGTCGCAGAGCGCGAGGTCCTGGTAGACGACCTCGATACCGAGGGCGGCGGCGTCCCGGGGGTTGTGGACCGTCACCTCCCGGCCTTCGAAGGTGACCGTGCCCGCGTCGATGCTGTAGATGCCGCTGATGCACTTGACCAGCGTGGACTTTCCGGCGCCGTTGTCGCCGACCAGGGCGGTTACCTCGCCCGGGTAGACGCTCAGACCGACGTCGTGGAGGACCTGGACGGGACCGAAGCTCTTGTCGATCCCGCGCAGCTCCAGGAGGGGTGTCGCGGCCACTGATGGTTCTCCTTCGTTCGGTGACCGGTTTCGTCGTGGCTGCGCCACCTCATCGTGGCGGCGCCGGCAACGGGAGGTTCTGTCAGAACCGACTCCGGCGCCGCCCACGCGAGCGCGGGCGGCGCCGGCCTCAGCCGTTGAAGTGCGGCTTTCGGTGGTCAGCCGATGATCAGCTGATGCCGGCCTTGGTGCAGGCCTCGGCGAAGTCGGCGGTGCAGAGCTCTTCCTTGGTGACGAAGCCGTCGGCGACGACGTCCTTCACGTTGGCCGCGGTGATCGACTGCGGGGTCAGCAGGACGGACTTGACCTCCGCCTTGCTCTCCGGGTCGACGACCGTCTTGGTCGCGGTGCTCGGCGTCTCCTGCTTGGCCAGGGCGATCGCCAGCTCGGCGGCCGCGTCGGCCTCCTTCTTGATCGCCTTGTAGACCGTCATGCACTGGTCGCCGGCGAGGATGTTCTGCAGGCCCTCGACGGTGGCGTCCTGGCCGGTCACCGGGACCTTGCCGTTCAGCTTGTTCCTCTTGAGCACCTGGATCGCGGCGTTGCCCAGACCGTCGTTGGCGGCCAGGACACCGGCGATGTTCTTGTTCGAGGTCAGCTGCTGCTCGAAGATGGTGCCGCCCTGAGCGTTGTCCCAGTCCGGAACGTCCTGGTCCGGACCCTTGACGTACTCGCCGGAGTCGAACTTCGGCTTGAGCACCGAGTCGTAGCCCTGCTTGAAGAGGGTGGCGTTGTTGTCGGTCGGCGAACCGTTGAGGTACGCCACGACCGGCTTGGTCGCCTTCTTCTCGGTGAGGCAGTCCACCAGGCCCTGACCCTGGAGCTTGCCGACCTCGGTGTTGTCGAACGACACGTAGTAGTTCGCGCCGCCGCCGAGGGTGAGGCGGTCGTAGTCGATGGTCGCGATACCCGCGGTCTTCGCCTTCTCCAGGACGGCCTTGCCGGTGCCGGAGTCCAGGTTGACGATGACCAGGACCTTGACGCCGCTGGCGATCATGCCGTCGGCGATCGTGGTGAACCGGGTCTTGTCACCCTCGGCGTTCTGGATGTCGGCCTCGACACCGGCCGCCTTGAACGCCTCGGTCAGGTACTTGAGGTCGGCGGTCGCCCAACGAGCCGAGCTCTTGGTGTCGGGCAGGATCACACCGACCTTGCCCGCGGAGCTCTTGGCGCCGGTGTCGGTGCCGGTGTCGCCACCGTCCTCGGTGCCGCAAGCGGCCATGCTGCCGGCCATCAGGCCGACCGCGGCAAGGGCGAACAGTCCCTTACGCATCCCTTATTTCCTTTCGGGGGGTAAATCCGGGGCCTTGTGTCGGATTTTCAGAGACCTGGCACCTGGGAGCACCGTGTCTCTGGGTAGCGCCGATGGATTAGGAACCGGTTTGTTGTGCCCGGCAACGTATTCCCAACGTGGCCGAGAACACAAGCCGCAATGGCCGTCTATCTCGTAACGAGGGATAACAATCCGGCAACACAGCGGTGCCACCAGGGCGCCGTCAGACCCCCGATGTCGCCCCACGATCGGCATACCGTAACGCTAAGTAGTATTTTCCCCGATCGGGCGCCGAACCGCGAAGAACGACCGGGTACTAAGATCCGGCCGCTCGGATCGGGGCGACCGTCGCACCGGTCAGGCGGATGAGATCGACGGGCGCGAGCGCCACCTGCAACCCACGGCGGCCGGCCGAGACGTACATCGTCTCCAGTCCGCCGGCCGAGTCATCGATCACGGTGGGCAGCCGCTTGCGCTGGCCGAGCGGGCTGATCCCGCCCCGCACGTACCCACTGCTGCGCTCGGCGGCGGCCCGGTCGGCCAGGACCGCGCGCTTGCCGCCGGCCGCGGACGCCAGCGCCTTCAGGTCGAGATCGCCGGTCACCGGCACCACCCCGACCACGAGCCGCCCGTCCACCTCGGCCACCAGCGTCTTGAACAGCCGGTGCGGTTCGACCCCGAGGGCCTCGGCCACCAGCGCTCCGTACTGCGGGGCGTCCGGCGACACGTCGTACGGATGCAGGGTGTGCGCCACCCGCTCCGCGGTGAGCAAGGCGGTGGCCGGCGTACCGGCCGCTTTCTTGGCCATGCGCGGACGGTACTACCGCGGCCGATCTCCGCGCACGCCCGATTCCGACCCGTTACGCCGTTGTCGTCAGAAGCGCCGTGGGAGCCCCGTCCACCCGGGTCAGCAGCAGGCCCGCCGTGTTCGGCCCGGACAGCTTGAGGTCCTTGCGCAACTGGTCGGGCACCAGCGCCGAACCGCGTTTGCGGATCTCCAGGACCCCGACGCCACGCTCGCGCAGCAGCGCCCGCAGCCGCTTCAGCGAGAAGGGCAGCACGTCGGTCACCCCGAGGCGGCGGGCGAACGGTGTGTCCACCGGCTCGTCGGTGTAGACGTAGGCGATCTCCGGATCGGCCAGCCACCCGCACACGCTCGCGGCGAACTCGGCCACCAGATGGGAACGGATCACCGCCGGGTCGAGGTCGTAGATCCAGGCCCCGACCGGGCCGACCGGCGCCCGTTCCACGCCCGAGCCGGTCAGTTCGGTCACCGCCGAGCCGTCGATCAGGGTGGCCCGGCGCTGCGCGGACGCCAGCGGGCCGCACCAGAAGGCCGCCTCCACCAGGTCGCCGCCGACACTGACCCACTCCCCCTCCGCGCCCGGCGGCAGCAGAGCGTGGTCGATGCCGGGCGCCAGTTTCAGCACCGTGCGGGGCACCCGTACGGGCAGGCCGGCGATGAAGTCCCAGGGCGGCGAGTAGGCCTTCGGGTCGAACACCCGGCCCCGGCCGGCCTGGCGGCGGGCCGGGTCGGCGAAGACCGCGTCGTACCGCTCGACGTCGACCGTGGTGGCGTCCGCGCACTCCACGGTGATCCGGCCGGACAGCCCGGTGGCCTCGGCGTTCGCGGCGGCCAGGGCGGCGGTCAGCGGGTCGGCGTCCACCGCGTACACCGAGATGCCGTGCCGGGCCGCCGCCAGCGCGTCGGAGCCCAGCCCGCATCCCAGATCGGCGAGGGTCTCGACGCCGGCGGCGGCGAGCCGCGCCGCCCGCCGGTCCGCGACCGCCGCGCGGGTCGCCTGCTCCAGGCCGGCCCGGGTGAAGAACATCGCGGCGGCGTCCGGGCCGAACTTGCCTGCGGCGCGCTCGCGCAAACTAGCCTGGGTCAAGGCGGCCGCGGCGAGTTCCGCGCCGAAGCCCCGGGCCCGCACGGCCGAGGCCGCGGCGAGCGGCTCACCGCCGGTCACCTCGGCCGCCACGGCCAGGGCTTTCGACCCCTCCGGGGTCCGCAACAGTTGCAACAACTCAGGTGTCACGTCAGGCATTCTCCCTGGCGTGACAGGTTGGCACTCTGGTTGACGGAGTGCTAGTTCCGGCATAGTCTCCGGTTAGCACTCTCACCATGAGGGTGCCAGCCGCCCGGCCCGTCCGTGCGGTTAGGCACCAGGCGGACCGGCACCCGCGACGACGGCCCCGCCCGGTGGCATGAGGCATTGACCGGCCTGGTTCAAGGCCGGCGAAACCTGTACCCAGGAGGGTATGCCCGTGACTACCGCGACCAAGGTTGCGATCAAGCCGCTCGAGGACCGCATCGTGGTCCAGGCGAACGAGGCCGAGACCACCACCGCGTCCGGCATCGTGATCCCCGACACCGCCAAGGAGAAGCCGCAGGAGGGCACCGTCCTCGCCGTCGGCCCCGGCCGGATCGACGACAAGGGCAACCGCGTTCCGCTCGACGTCAAGGTCGGCGACGTGGTGCTCTACTCGAAGTACGGCGGCACCGAGGTCAAGTACGCCGGCGAGGAGTACCTGGTGCTCTCCGCCCGCGACGTCCTCGCGGTCATCGAGAAGTAAGACCTAACCGATGAGGATCATTCAGAACGGTTGGGGCCAGGCCGCTTAACCGCGGCCCTTTGCAACTCGATGTGGGTTCTGAATGACCCTCAGTCTGTGCAGGCGCCCTGTTCCGATTCTCGGGGCAGGGCGCCGGTGCGTGAAGGGACCAATACATGGCGAAGATCCTCAGCTTCTCTGACGACGCCCGGCACCTCCTGGAGCACGGCGTCAACACGCTCGCCGACACGGTCAAGGTCACTCTCGGCCCGCGCGGCCGCAACGTCGTCCTGGACAAGAAGTTCGGCGCTCCCACGATCACCAACGACGGCGTGACCATCGCCAAGGAGATCGAGCTCACCGACCCGTACGAGAACCTCGGCGCCCAGCTCGTCAAGGAGGTGGCGACCAAGACCAACGACGTCGCCGGTGACGGGACCACCACGGCGACCGTTCTCGCGCAGGCGCTGGTCCGCGAAGGCCTGCGCAACGTGACCGCGGGCGCCAACCCGATCGGCCTCAAGCGGGGCATGGACCAGGCCGCCGAGGCCGTGTCCAAGGCGCTGCTGGCCAAGGCCGTCGAGGTCGCCGACCACAAGGCGATCGCCAACGTCGCCACCATCTCGGCGCAGGACGCGAACATCGGCAAGCTCATCGCCGACGCGATGGACCGGGTCGGCCGCGACGGTGTGATCACCGTCGAGGAGGGCTCGGCGCTGCAGACCGAGCTCGAGGTGACCGAGGGTCTCCAGTTCGACAAGGGCTTCATCTCGCCGAACTTCGTGACCGACGCCGAGTCGCAGGAGGCGGTGCTGGAGGACGCGCACATCCTCCTCACCACTCAGAAGATCTCCAGCATCGAGGAGCTGCTTCCGCTGCTGGAGAAGGTTCTCCAGACCGGCAAGCCGCTGCTGATCGTCGCGGAGGACGTCGAGGGTCAGGCCCTGTCCACCCTGGTGGTCAACTCGCTGCGCAAGACCATCAAGGTCGCCGCGGTGAAGGCGCCCGGTTTCGGTGACCGCCGCAAGGCGATCCTCCAGGACCTGGCGATCGCCACCGGTGGCGAGCTGATCGCCCCCGAGCTGGGCTACAAACTCGACCAGGTCGGCATCGAGTCGCTGGGCAGCGCCCGGCGGATCGTCGTCGACAAGGAGAACACCACGATCGTCGACGGTGGCGGCAACTCGTCCGACGTCGCCGACCGGGTCGCGCAGATCCGCAAGGAGATCGAGGCGTCCGACTCCGACTGGGACCGGGAGAAGCTCTCGGAGCGGCTGGCCAAGCTCTCCGGCGGCGTCGCGGTGATCAAGGTCGGCGCGGCCACCGAGGTCGAGATGAAGGAGCGCAAGCACCGCATCGAGGACGCCATCGCGGCGACCAAGGCGGCCGTCGAGGAGGGCACCGTCCCGGGCGGCGGCGCCGCGCTCGCGCAGGTCGCCAAGGAGCTCGAGGGCGGCCTGGGCCTCAGCGGCGAGGAGGCGCTCGGCGTCGGCATCGTCCGCAAGGCGCTGGTCGAGCCGCTGCGCTGGATCGCGCAGAACGCCGGTCACGACGGCTACGTCGTGGTGGGCAAGGTCGGCGAGCTGGGCTGGGGCCACGGCCTCAACGCGGCCACCGACGAGTACGTCGACCTGGCCGCGGCCGGCATCATCGACCCGGTGAAGGTGACCCGCAACGCGGTCTCCAACGCCGTCTCGATCGCCGGTCTCCTGCTGACCACCGAGAGCCTCGTGGTGGAGAAGCCGGCCGAGGCCGCTCCGGCCGCCGCCGGTGGGCACGGCCACAGCCACGGCGGTCACGGGCACGGCCACCAGCACGGTCCGGGCTTCTGACCGGGTCGGGCATTGCGGTGAAGGGGGCGCGCGCCGGCGCGCGCCCGGTGCGTTGCGGGGGGGGGGGGGGCCCGTGCTCGGACACCTCGGCCGGCTCGGTGCCGCCCTGCCAGGACCGCCACAGCGCCGCGTAGGCCCCGCCCGCGGCCACCAGCTCGTCGTGCGGCCCCAGCTCGGTGATCCGGCCGTCCTCCACGACGGCGACCCGGTCCGCGTCGTGCGCCGAGAAGAGCCGGTGCGCGATGGCCACCACGGTCCGGCCGCTGACCACCGCGGCCAGCGAGCGCTCCAGATCCCGGGCGGCCCGCGGATCCAGCATCGCGGTGGCCTCGTCGAGCACCAGGGTGTGCGGGTCGGCGACCACCAGCCGGGCCAGGGCCACCTGCTGCGCCTGGGCCGGGGAGAGCGGGTGCCCGCCGGCGCCGACGACGGTGTCCAGCCCGTCCGGGAGCGCGTCCGCCCAGTGCAGCGCCTGTACGGCGGTGAGCGCTGCCCGTACCTCGCCCTCCTGGACGCCGGGACGCACCATCGCGACGTTGTCGCGAAGCGTGCCCACGAAGACGTGGTGTTCCTGGGTGACCAGCGCGACCTCGGCGCGCAGCCGTTCCGGCGGCAGAGCCGCGAGCGGCGTCCCGCCCACCGTGATGGTTCCCGAGGTGGGCTGGTACACGCCGGCGAGCAGGCGGCCCAGGGTGGACTTGCCGGCGCCGGAGACACCGACGACGGCGAGCCGCTCACCCGGTTCCAGGACCAGGTCGACGCCGTGCAGCACCTCGCGGCCGGGCTCGTAGCCGAACCGGACGCCGCGCAACTCGACCCGGCTCCCGTCCGGCGCGGCGGTCCCGGCCGGCTGCGGCTGCGGCCCGGCGGTCACGCCCAGCAACCGGGCCAGGGCCGCGCCGCCCACCTCCAGCTCGTCCAGCCAGCCGACCAGCCGGTCCAGCGGATCGACCAGCTGCTGCACGTAGACCACCGCGGCGGTCAGCTCACCCAGGGTCACCGCTTCGTGCAGGTAGAGCAGGCCGCCGGCGAGCAGGGTCAGCACCATCGGCAGCACGTAGCTGATCTCGATGACCGGCCACCACACGGTCCGCAGGCGCAGCGTGTACCGCTCGGCCCGCCACGACCGCCGCAGGTCCGCGTCGGTACGCCCGGCCCGCTGCCGCTGCCGTCGCATGGCCTCGACCGTCCGGGCCCCCTCGACCGTCTCGGTGAGCCCCTCGGTCACGTCCGAGTAGGCGGCGTTCTGCCGGAGATAGCCGCGCGGGGCGTGCCGCAGGTACCACCGGGTGCCCACCGTCATGATCGGCACCCCGATCAGCAGCGGCACCGCGAACACCGGGCTGACCAGCAGCAGCGCCGCCACCACAAGAACCAGGGTGATCAGCGCGATCAGGGTCTCCGGTACCGCGAACCGGACGCATTTGGACAGTGCGTCGACATCCCGGGTGGTGCGGGTCAGCAGGTCACCCGAGCCGGCCGCCTCCACCGTGGACAGCGGCAGGCCCAGCACCCGGGTCACGAACTCCTCCCGCAGCCGGGCCAGCACCCGCTCCCCCAGCCGGGCCGACGCCAGATGGGCGAACCGGATCAGCACCGCCTGCGCCAGCACGAATCCGGCGATCATCAGGGCCAGCCGGTCCAGCCGGTCCAGCGGCACGCCGTCGTGGACGCCCTGCACCATGTCGCCGAGCAGTCGCGGGCCGGCCAGCCCGGCCAGGGCGGCGGCCGCGTGCAGGCCGACCGTGGCGCGGAACATGGCCGGGTAGCGGCGGATCAGGTCGGCGGCGTACCGGCGGGCCTGCGCGGCGCTCGCCACCGGGAGCAGGCGGGTCACTGCTTCTCCTCGCGCAGCACCATCCGGGCGTAGCCGGGTTCACCGCGGAGCAGGTCCCGGTGCCGGCCGGCGGCCACCAGCCGGCCGTCCTCGACGTAGCAGACGTGATCGGTGCGGCTCAGCACCAGCGGGCTGGACGTGCACACCACGGTGGTCCGGCCGCTGCGGGCGGCGCGCAGCCGCTCGGCGATGCGGGCCTCGGTGTGCGCGTCGACGGCGTTCGTCGGCTCCACCAGGATCAGCACCTCGGGGTCGGCGAGCAGCGCGCGGGCCAGGCGCAGCCGCTGCTGCTGGCCACCGGAGAAGCAGCGGCCGCGGTCGGCTGTCACGGTGTCCAGGGCGTTCGGGAGCGCGTCGACGATGTCGGTGGCGGCGGCGGCCGCGAGCGCCCGGGCGACGCCACCACGGCCGTCCGGGTCCAGATCGGATCCGAGCCGGCCGGAGAAGAGGCGGGCGTCGTTGTCGACGACCAGGATCCGGTTCCGCACCTCGGCCAGGGCCACCGCCGACAGTGGCACTCCGTCCATCGTGGCGCCCTCGGCGTACCGGCCGAGCCGGTCGGCGATCCGGGCCGCGTCGGCCGGCGTGGACGCCACGATCGCGGTCAGCCGGCCCGGCGGGATCCGCACCCCCGACCCGGAATCGGCCAGCTCACCCGACGGCAGCGGGACCGGCGCCGGTGGATCCGGCAGGTCGCCCACCACCCGCAGCACGGCCACCACCCGGCGGCTCGACACGTGACCGCGGGTCATCTTGTCGAGCACGTCGGTGAGCTGGCGCAGCGGGGCGACCAGGAAGGCGGCGTACGCGTAGAACGACACCAGCTGCCCCACGGTGATCCGCCCGTCCGCCGCGAACCGGGCGCCCAGCCAGGTGACCAGCACCAGGAACGCCCCGGGCAGCAGCACCTGGGCCGCCTCCAGCAGCGATTCGACGCGCGCCGTGCGTACCCCCGCCGCGCGCAGCGCCTGTGACTCGGCGCGGTAGCGCGCCGCCATGGCCGACTCCCCGCCCACGCCGCGCAGCACCCGCAGCCCGCCGACCAGGTCCGCGGCCCGGCCGGTCAGACGGCCCTGGCTCTCCCGGTACGCCTTCTGCCGCCGGTGCAGCGGCCGGATCAGCAGACCCACCACGAGCATCAGCAGCGGCACCCCGACCAGCACGATCAGGCCCAACGGCACCGACGTGCGCAGCAGCACCACGGTGATGGTGACCACGGCCAGCAGCGAGCCGGCGCCGCGCGAGGTGATGTCCACGGCGCCGCCGATGTGGGTGATGTCCGAGGTGCCGATCGCGACCACCTCGCCCGCGTCCAGCCGCCGCGGCAGGGTGGAGCCGAGCCGGTTCGCCTGCCGGACCACCACCTGCACCGTCCGGAAGGCGGCGGCCAGCCAGTTGGTCACCGCGAACCGGTGCCGGGTGATGCCGGTCAGCGCCTGCACCACACCGACGCCGAACAGCAGCAGCGCCCCGGCGAGCAGGGCCGCGGCGTCGCGGTTCACGGCGGCGTCGACGGCCCGGCCGACCAGGGCCGGCACCAGGGCCTGACAGCCCATCCAGGCGATCGCCAGCAGGGCCGCCGCCGCGACCGTCAGCCGGGAACGCCGGATCAGCCAGAACAGATATCGAGTGGCGGACCGGGAGTCGGGTGTGCCGGGATCGGTGACGGGCAGTCTTCGCATCAGGCCCCGACGGTAAGGGCCGCGACGCGCCGACGGCGAGGGTCAGCGATCGACCGGGGTGAAATCCCAGACGTGCGGAGCGCGTGCCACCAGCTTCTCCGGCGGCGTCAGCAGGCTCTCGGGGGTATTGCGCCATTTGGTGATGACGACGATGCGATGATCGGTGGACGAATAGACGTCACTCGACACATGTTGTGGCAGTACCTCCAGAGCCGGCACCGCCGTGTCGCAGACCCAGGCCAGCAGCTCGTCGAAGCCACTGCGCGAGGCCCGCACCTCCCACATCCGCGCGATCATGAACGCTTCCTACCCCGGCACGCTCACCGCGGTCAAACTCATCGCGGAATCCGCGGGCAGGTCCAGGCGGCTCGGAGCGACGCCGGCCTTCACCAGATGCGAGCCGAGTGCCGCGACCATCGCGCCGTTGTCGGTGCACAAACCCGGACGGGGTACGCGGACCGCGATCCCGTACTTCGCGGCCCGTTCCTCGGCGAGCACGCGCAGTCGCGAGTTCGCCGCCACCCCACCGCCGATGACCAGGGTGCCCACCCCGTTCGCCCGGCAGGCGTCGATCGCCTTGGCGGTCAGCACGTCACAGACCGCCTCCTGGAAGCTCGCCGAGACGTCCGCCACCGGCACCGGCTCGCCGGCCCGCTCCCGGCTCTCCACCCAGCGGGCCACCGCCGTCTTGAGCCCGGAGAAGGAGAAGTCGAACCGGTGCGCCGCCAGGTCCTTCGCGGCGGTCAGCCCCCGCGGGAACGCGATCGACGCCGGATCGCCCTCGCGAGCCGCCCGGTCGATGATCGGCCCACCCGGGAAGCCCAGGCCGAGCAGCCGGGCCACCTTGTCGAAGGCCTCCCCGGCCGCGTCGTCGATGGTCGCCCCGAGCGGCGTCACACCCGCGGTCAGGTCGTCGACCAGCAGCAGCGAGGAGTGGCCGCCGGAGACCAGCATCGCCACCGCCGGCTCGGGCAGCGGACCGTGCTCCAGGGTGTCCACCGCCACGTGCGCGGCCAGGTGGTTCACGCCGTAGATCGGCTTCTCGGCGGCGAGAGCGTAGCCCTTCGCCGCGGCCACCCCGACCAGCAGCGCGCCGGCCAGGCCGGGCCCGCTGGTGACGGCGATCGCGTCGACGTCGGCGAGGGTCACCCCGGCCTCGTCGAGGGCCCGCTGCATGGTCGGGACCAGCGCCTCCAGGTGCGCCCGGCTGGCCACCTCCGGCACCACCCCACCGAAGCGGGCGTGCTGGTCCACGCTGGAGGCCAGCGCGTCGGCGAGCAGGGTGTGCCCGCGCACGATGCCGACACCGGTCTCGTCGCAGGAGGTCTCGATCCCGAGGACCAGGGGTTCGTCACGCATCGCGCATCATCACCAGGGCGTCCGTGTTGCTGGGTTGGTAGTAGCCGCGCCGGATACCGACCGGCTCGAAGTCGTACTCGGCGTAGAGGCGTTGCGCGGCCGCGTTGTCCACCGCCACCTCCAGCAGCGTCTTGCGGGCCCCGCGCCGGGCCGCCTCGGCGAGCAGCGCCTCCAGCAGGACACGGCCGATCCCCCGCCGTTGCGCGTCCCGGCGGACCGCGATGTTCTGCACCCAGGACTCGTGCTCGTCCACGACGGACAGTCCGGCGTAACCGGCCACCGCGCCGTCCGCCTCCGTGGCGACCAGGTAGAACTGGCGGGTGGCCAGCTCGTTCCAGAACATGGCGGCGGACCACTTCTCCGGGCCGAAGAGGTCCTCCTCTATCGGCATCACCTCGTCGATGTGCCACCAGCGAAAACGCTCGATGACGTACGCGCCCGCCTCTTTTGCGCTCGCGGTCGCGGTCGCCGCGTCCGCTTCTTCTACGCCCGCGGTCGCCGCGTCCGCTTCTTTTGCGGTCGCGGTCGCCGGATGGTCGGCGCCCATCAGGTGAGCACCGCCTTGCGGGCGGACGGCTCGACCGCGTCGGGGCGGCGCAGGTAGAGCGGCGTCAGCGCCTCGCTCGGCGCGCCCGCCCGGATCCGCTCGGCCGCGAGCGCGACCAGCGCCGCCCCCGGCGGGTAGAGCAGATGCTCCTCGACCGGCACGCCGAACACGTCCCCGTACTTCAGGGCGCCCTCACCGGCCGCCCGCTCCACCAGCCCGGCCATCGACGTGCCGCCGCCCGCCTCCTCGGCGCCGACCAGCACCCCGGCCGGCAGCGAGCCACCGGTGGCGCCGCGCACCAGGGCGGCCACGTCGGCCGGCTTGGCCACCTCCGGCCCAGTCACCCGCTCGCCGTCCGCGTACGTCCCGAAATACACCTCGCGGCGCCGGGCGTCGGTGGCGATCAGCACCCGGCCGGGCCCCGCCGCGCGCCCGAGGGCGTCCAGCGAGCACACCCCGTACGTCGGGATGCCCAGCGCCTGCCCCATGCTCGCCGCCGTGGCCAGCCCGACCCGCAGCCCGGTGAACGGCCCCGGCCCGACCCCGGCCACGATCGCGGTGACGTCGCGGGGCCGGAGCCCGGCGTCGGCGAGCACGGCGGCGATCTCCGGGGCGAGCTTCTCCCCGTGGGCGCGCGGATCGACGGTGCGCCGCTCCGCCACCCCGGCCAGACCGTCCACGGTCACCTCGACGAGGGCGGCCGTCGAGGCGGGGGTTGCGGTGTCCAGAGCCAGTACCAGCACAGGGTGACCCTAGACGGTGGCCCGCGGGTCCCAGTCGATGACCGGCCGTCCGCCGTCGGCCAGCGCCTTGTTGGCCGCGCTGAACGGACGGCTGCCGAGGAACCCGACCCGGTTCAGCGGGCTCGGGTGGCCGGCCTCCAGGATCGCGTGCGCCGGGTTGGTGACCAGCGCCGCCTTCTTCTTCGCATAGCTGCCCCAGAGCATGAAGACGATCCGCTCGTCACGCTCGTTGAGGGCCTTGATGGTGGCGTCGGTGAACGCCTCCCAGCCCTTGTTGCCGTGCGATCCGGCCTTGCCGGCCCGGACCGTCAGAACCGCGTTGAGCAGCAGCACACCCTGCCGGGCCCACCCGGTCAGGTCGCCGCCGGCCGGCTTGGGCACGTTCAGGTCCTCGTTGAGCTCCTTGAAGATGTTGCTCAGCGACGGTGGCCGGCGGACCCCGTCGCGCACGCTGAAGCTGAGACCGTGCGCCTGCCCGGGCCCGTGATAGGGGTCCTGGCCCAGGATCAGCACGCGGGTCTGCTCCGGGGAACACAGCCGGTACGCCGCGAACAGGTCCTCCACCGGCGGGTAGATGGTCTGCGTCGCGTACTCCTCGGCCACCCAGGCGCCCAGGGCGGTGGTCGCGGCGTCGTCGAGGTGGGGGGTCAGCTCGGCACGCCACTCGGCGGGCAGCAGCTCGGTCAGGTTCACATGCTCTCCAGTCGGTGTGCCCAGTCGCCGCCGTGCGGCGACAACTCCACGATGCGGGTGTCGTCGTCCAGCCGGTCCAGACGGACCTGCAGGTATTCGTCGTTGAGCTGCTCCACCAGGCCGACACCCCACTCGACGACGGTCACCGCGTCGTCGGCCGAGGCGTCCAGGTCGAGGTCGTCGATCTCGGCGCGCGGGTCCGGCCGGTCGCCCAGCCGGTACGCGTCGGCGTGCACCAGCGGCACCGGCCCGCGATGCACCCGCGCGATCACGAACGTCGGCGAGGTGATCGGGCCCTCCACGCCCAGGCCGGCGCCGATCCCCTGGGCCAGGGCCGTCTTGCCGGCGCCCAGCGGGCCGGTGAGCAGCACCAGGTCACCGGGGCGCAGCAGGCCGGCCAGCCGCCGCCCGAACGCACGGGTGTCGTCGACCGTCTTCAGCTTCACGTGAGTTTCTCCAGGAACGGGATCAGCGCGGCGTTGACCTGGTCGGCCTTCTCCAGCATCACCACATGGCCGCTGTTCTCGATGGTGAGCAGCTCGGCCTCGGGCAGGTTCTCGATGATCTCCTTGGAGTGGGTGACCGGGGTCAGATAGTCCCGGTCCCCCACCACGACCAGCACTGGGACGCCGCGCAGCGCGGACAGCGCCGGGATCCGGTTGTGCGTGTAGAGGGTTTGCAGGTACTTGGTGAGCGTCTCCACCGACGTCTTCGAATTCATGCTCTCGACGAAGGTCACCAGCGACGGGCTGGGCCGGGACTCACCGAACCCGTACCGCCGGGTGAGCAGCCAGGCCAGGTCGGAGGAGGCGACCCGGGCCCGGTCGATGGTGCCGCCGCCGAGCTGCGCCGCCCTGTCCCACAGCGGGAAGAACGGGGCGCTGACCCGGGCCACCACGTTGGTGATGCCCAGCTTGGCCTTGTCGAACAGCCCGGCCGAGGTGGAGATCAGCACCACGCCGGTGACCCGGTTGCCGAACCAGGCCGGGAACTGCTCGGCGAACGCCATGATGGTCATCCCGCCCATCGAGTGGCCGACCAGGATGATCCGGCCCTCGGGCACGGTCTCCTCCAGCACCGCGGCCAGCGAGCGGCCCAGGGCGGCCAGATCGTACGTCCCCGATTTGAGCTTGCTGGACCGGCCGTGGCCGGGCTGGTCGTAGAAGACCAGCCGGTGCGTGCCGCGCGCGGCCAGCTCCTTGCGCTGGAAGTAGAAGGTGCCCATGTCCAGCGCGAACCCGTGGACGAAGACGATCGTCGGCTCGGTGCTCGCGCCGGCCGGCTCGATGATCTCCACGTGCAGATCGGTTCCGTCGGCCGCGGTGACCGTCAGTGACCGGTCGTGCGGCTGGTCGCCGAACGGCTCCTCGACGTAGGGGTCGCCGGGCGCGTTGACCGACCGCCGCACCAGCGCCCGCTCCACCGCGAAGGCCGTGGCCAGACCGGCCGCGGCCACACCCACCGCGGCCCCGAATATGCCCGCCCGCTTGGCGGCCTTCGACCGCTTCACGGAGCGACCTCCCCGTCGTAGTGCCGTGGGATCCGGCTGCTGCCGAACCGGGTGACGATCTCGTAGTTGATCGTGCCGGTCGCGGCGGCCCAGTCGTCGGCCGTCGGCTCGCCGTCGTCGCCCGGCCCGAACAGGACCGCCACGTCACCGGCGGCCACCGGCTCGTCGCCCACGTCCACCACCACCTGATCCATGCAGACCCGCCCCGCGATCCGCGCCGTGACGCCACCCACCCGGACCGGGCCGGAGCTGGACGCGTGGCGGGGCACCCCGTCGCCGTAGCCCAGCGGGACCACGGCCAGGGTGGTCTCCCGGGACGTCGTGTAGGTCAGCCCGTACGACACGCCCTGACCGGCCGGCACCCGTTTGGTCAGCATCACCCGGGCACGGGCCGTCATGGCGGGACGCAGACCGTACGTCTTCCCGGCGACGGGCGACAGACCGTACGCCGCGATCCCGACCCGGACCAGGTCGAAGTGCGCGTCCGGCCGGGTCAGCGTGCCGGCCGAGTTGGCGATGTGCCGGTAACGGGGGCTGATCCCGAACGTCTCGGCCAGGGCCAGGCCCTCGCGGAAGGCGGCGAGCTGCCGGTCGACCGACTCGTGACCGGGCTCGTCGGCGCAGGCGAGGTGACTCCACACGCCGACCGCCTCGATGTCGCCACCGGCCTGGGCCTTGGCCGCCGCCTCGAACAGCGCGGGCCACTCGGCGGCGACCGCGCCGCCCCGGGCCAGGCCGGTGTCGAGTTTGAGGTGCACCCGGGCCGGGCGGCCGGCCCGGCGGGCGGCGGCGGCCAGCTCGCCGAGCATGGCCGTGGTCGCGGCGCTCAGGTCGACCCCGGCCTCGATCCCCTCGTGCAGATCGAGCCCGGGAGTGAGCAGCCATGCCAGGACGGGCGCCTCGACGCCCGCCCGGCGCAGCGTCAGCGCCTCGTCGAGGGTGGCGACACCGAGCCAGGTGGCGCCGCCGGCGAGCGCGGCCCGGGCGGCCGGCACCATGCCGTGCCCGTAGCCGTCCGCCTTGACCGCCACCAGCACCTCGGCGGAGGTGCGGGCGCACAGCGAAGCGACATTGTCCCGGATCGCGTCCAGATCGACGCGGACTTCGGCCTGCCACATGTCATCCACCCTACTGAGGCGTATGACAGTTTCCTGCGGTCAGCCCAGGAGATCGACGAGGACCGGTCGCAGGGCGGACGCCACGTCCGAGCCCGTGACGGGTCCGTCCACGGCGGCCCGGCGCCCGGCGAGGCCGTGCACGTAGGCCGCCATGACCGCGGCCCGGACCGCCGGCAGACCGGCCGCGAGCAGCGAACCGAGCAGCCCGGCCAGCACGTCCCCGGTGCCCGCGGTGGCCAGCTCCGGACTGCCGGTGGGATTCGCCCAGATCTCCCCCGCCGGGGTGGCGACGATCGTCCGGTCACCCTTGAGCAGCACCACGGCGTTGGTCCACGCGGCCAGCCGGGCGGCCGCCCCGGCCCGGTCCGCACCGGGCGCCTCCCCGGCCAGCCGCTTGAACTCGCCGTCGTGCGGGGTGATCACCAGCGGGGCGTCCCGGCGCAGGTCCTCGGCGTGCTCGCCGCCGACCAGCAGGGTGATCGCGTCCGCGTCGAGCAGCACCGGCAGCGAGGTGGCCAGCACACTGCGCAGTTCGGTACGCGCCTCGTCGCCGGTGCCCAGCCCCGAGCCGCAGACCCACGCCTGCACCCGGCCCGCGTCGGCCACCTTGCGGGAGGCGACCACCGTCGGGTGGGCGCGGACCACGTCGTAGTGGGCGGAGCCGGCGTACCGCACCATCCCGGTCGGGCCGGCCAGGGCGCCCGCCGCGGAGAGCAGGGCCGCGCCCGGGTACTTGACCGAGCCGGTCGCCAGGCCGACCACGCCGCGGGTGTACTTGTCCGAGGTGGCGCCGGGGCGGGGCCACCAGGCGGCGATGTCGGCGGCCTCCGGCACCCGGACCGCCGGGTCGGCCTGCAGGACCGGGCCGAGACCGATGTCCACGAGATCCACGTGACCGCAGCGGACCGCGGCCGGGCCGAGCACGTGGGCCGGTTTGAGACACCCGAAGGTGACCGTGACGTCGGCCGTCACCGCTTCGCCGGGCACGTCGCCGGTGTCCACCGCCACCCCGCTCGGCACGTCCACGGCCACCACGAGCGCACGCTCACCGGTACGCCCGCGAAGCGCCCCGAGCCCGCGCGCGATCGCCGCGGCCTGGGAACGCAGGCCGCCTCTCGACCCGATCCCGACGATGCCGTCCAGGATCAGGTCGGCACGGGTGGGCAGGTCACCGGTGGTGAACCCACCGGCCTGGCGCAGCGCGGCCAGCCCGGCCAGATGCACCCGCTCCGGGGTGAGCAGCAGCGCCCGGACCTGGGCGCCGCGCCGGGCCAGGGCGGCGCCGGCGTAGAGGGTGTCGCCGCCGTTGTCACCGCTGCCGACCAGCAGCAGCACCCGGGCGCCGTAGACCCCGCCGGTCTCCTCCAGCAGGAGGGCGCACCGCCGGGCCAGACCGGCCGCCGCCCGCTGCATCAGGGTGCCCTCGGGAAGCGTCGCCATCAGCGTCTTCTCAGCCGCCCGCACATCGGTCACCCGCCATGCCCGCCGCATGTGTCCTCCTGATCAAGATCCGGCTTCGGCCACCACCATCGCGGACGCGATGCCGCCGTCGTGCGACAGCGACAGGTGCCATCGGGCGATGCCCCGCTCGGTCGCCGCGGCGGCGACCGTACCGGAGACCGTCAACCACGGCCGC
This sequence comes from Actinoplanes flavus, assembly GCF_017592555.1. Taxonomy (GTDB): domain Bacteria; phylum Actinomycetota; class Actinomycetes; order Mycobacteriales; family Micromonosporaceae; genus Actinoplanes; species Actinoplanes flavus. Next base: position 52,065 of record NZ_JAGFNS010000013.1, read on the forward strand.
CCGTCCGGATCGGTGACGATCTCGCAGTCGTGCCACCGCAGGCCGGCCGGCGCCCCGAGCGCCTTGGCGACGGCCTCCTTGGCCGCGAACCGGGCGGCCAGGGACTCGGGGGACCGCGGGTTCCCGGACGAGGTCAGCCGCTCGGGCTCGGTGAAGAGCCGGTCTCCGAGAAGCGGGGTCCGTTCCAGCGCGCGGGCGAAGCGGTCCACCAGGACGACGTCGATGCCGACAGACACGATCACAACGGTCACCCTAGCGGTGCCACGGGTGACTTCCCAGGCCTCTACCAGGTCCCGGGCACGACGGAAAGCCCTGTGGACAGGTTGTCCACAGGCCGCCCCGGTGATCTCCGCGGGCCTCTAGCGTCGGCGCATCCCCCGCTGTCCCGCTTGGAGGTTGCCCGATGGATTCCGATTTCGAGGTCGACGCCTGGGGCCTGCGCCGCGCCGCCGCCACGGTGGAGGAGGTGGGCGCCCGGGTGACCGGCGCGGCCGGCTCCGTTCCCGCCGCGGCTCCGGCCCCGCGCTGGGCCACCAGCAGCGCCGCGGAGCTGGCGGCCGACGCCACCGAGCGCCTGCTCCGGCAGCTCGGTGCGGAGGTGTCCGGTGCGGCCGGCCATGTCGAGGCGGCCGCCACGGCCTACGAGGACGCCGACCACCGCGCGGCCGACCGTTTCCGGCGGTCCCGATGAGCACCGCCGCGATCACCTATGCCCGGCTGCGCGCCACCGACCCGTCCCGCTGGCTGGCCACCGCGCTCGCCTGGCGCCGGTGGGCGGCCCTGGCCGGGGTGCTCGGCGCCGAGCTGGGCCTGCTCCCGGCGAGACTGCGGGCCGCCTGGTCCGGCACGGCCGCCGACGCCGCCGTCACCCGGCTCGACGGCCTGCGCCGCCGGCTGGCGCTGTTCCGGGTGTTCTGCTGGCGGGCCGATCAGGCGCTGAGCGAGTTCGCGGCGGCCCTCGGCCGGGCCCGCGCGCTGCTCGACCGGGCGCGGGCCGGTGCGCGGCGGTCCGGCCTGTCGATCGACGATTCCGGTACGGTCCGGGGCCGCCCCACCGAACAGGCGGCCGTCCGGTCGGTGGCCGCCGACCTGGCGACCGCGCTGGCGGTGGCGGCGGAGGCGGACGCGTCCGCCGCGGCCCGGCTGGCCGGGTTCGCCGACGTTCCGCCCACCCCGGTGGTCACGTCGTTCCCGGCCTGCACCGCCACCCCGGCCGAGGTGCGGCGGTGGTGGGACGCCTGGACCCCCGCCCAGCGGAACTGGTTGCTGGTCACCGACCCGGCCGCGTTCGCCGGCGCCGACGGGATCCCGGTCGCCGACCGGGACATCGCCAACCGGCTGCTCCTCGACGAACGGGACCGGCACAGCGGGAGCGACCGTCACGAGGCGGCTCTGGACCGGCTGCGGGCCCGGTTGGCGGACGACTCCGGTCCGCGCGCCTACCTGGTGTCGCTCGGCCTGGACGGCGACGGCCGGGCGGTGGTGGCGCTCGGCGACCCGGACCGGGCCTCGCACATCCTCACCCACGTGCCCGGCATGACGTCGGACCTGGGATCGCTCGGCGGCGAGCTGACCCGGGCCGAGCGGGTCTCGGCGCGCGCCGGTGAACTGGATCCGGCCCGGACCACGAGCGCCGTGCTGTGGCTGGGCTACGACGCTCCGGACTTCCTGCACGAGGCCTGGTCGGCGAAGCAGGCCGTGGACGGCTCGGCGGGCCTGCGGCGGTTCCAGGAGAGCCTGCGGGTCACCCACGACGGGCCGCCCGCGCATCAGACCCTGCTGGGACACAGCTACGGCTCACTGGTGGTGGGCACCGCGGCGGCCGGCGAGGGGCTGGCCGCCGACCGGCTGGTCTTCGTCGGCTCGCCGGGCGTCGGCGTCGACTCGGCCGCCGGGCTGAAGGTGGCCGCCGATCAGATCTGGTCCACGACGTCGCGCACCGACGTGATCCAGTACGCCGCGGTCTCCCCGCGCGAGCTGCTCGTCCCGGATCTCGGCCTGCCGGACCGGTCGCACGATCTGTGGTTCGGCCGGAGCCCGTCCGACGCCGGTTTCGGTGGCCGGGTCTTCACCAGCCAGGCCGACGCCGGCCACCTCGGTTACTGGGAGCCGGGCCGGCCCGCGCTGGACGCGCTGGCCCGGCTCACCCTGGGCGAAAAGCCGTGAGCCCTCGGGGACGAACCGTGGGCTCTCGGGAAGAAACCGTGAGCTCTCGGAGAGGACCGTGAACGGCGGACTACTCGACGGTGACCGACTTGGCCAGGTTGCGCGGCTGGTCCACGTCGTGACCCCGGGCCGTCGCGATCTCGCACGCGAGGATCTGCAACGGGATCGTGGTCATCAGCGGGGCGAGCAGCGTCGGCGTGTGCGGGACCGGGATGAGGTGGTCGGCGAAGGCGCGGACGTCCTCGTCACCCTCCTCGGCGATCACGATGGTCCGGGCGCCACGGGCCCGCACCTCCTGGATGTTCGAGACCACCTTGTCGCGGATCACCCCGCGCCCGGCCGGCGACGGGACCACGCAGACCACCGGGGTGCCCTCGTCGATCAGCGCGATCGGGCCGTGCTTGAGCTCACCGGCGGCGAAGCCCTCGGCGTGCATGTAGGCGAGCTCCTTGAGCTTGAGCGCGCCCTCCAGCGCCACCGGGAAGCCGACGTGCCGGCCGATGAACAGGATCGCGGGGGCGGTCCGCAGGTCACGGGCCAGTTCCCGGACCTCCTCCATCCGGTCGAGCAGCGTGCGCATGCCGTCCGGCGTCTGGCGGAGCTTCTCGACGACCGCGGCGACCTCGTCGGCGTACATGACTCCGCGGATCTGGGCCAGGTGCAACCCGATCAGGTAACAGGCGGCGAGCTGGGTGAGGAAGGCCTTGGTGGAGGCGACCGCGATCTCCGGGCCGCCGTGGGTGTAGAGGACGGCGTCCGACTCCCGCGGGATGGTCGATCCGTTGGTGTTGCAGATCGCCAGGACGCGGGCCTTCTGCTCCTTGGCGTGCCGCAGCGCCATGAGGGTGTCCATGGTCTCGCCGGACTGGCTGATCACGATCACCAGGGTGGACCGGTCCAGGATCGGGTCCCGGTAACGGAACTCGCTGGCCAGCTCCACCTCACAGGGGATGCGGACCCAGTGCTCGATGGCGTACTTGGCGATCATGCCGGCGTGAAAGGAGGTGCCGCAGGCCACGATGAAGACCTTGTCCACGTCACGCAGGTCCTGGTCGGTGAGGCGCACCTCGTCCAGGAGGATCTCGCCACGCTCGGAGAGCCGGCCGAGCAGGGTGTCGGCGATCGCCTGCGGCTGCTCGGCGATCTCCTTGAGCATGAAGTAGTCGTAACCGCCCTTCTCGGCGGCGGAGGCGTCCCAGTCGATGTGGAACTCCTTGCCGGTCGCCGGCGCCCCGGCGAAGTCGGTGATCTCGATGCCCGCCGGGGTGATCAGGACGACCTGGTCCTGACCCAGCTCGATCGCCTCACGGGTGTGCTCGATGAAGGCCGACACGTCGCTGGCCAGGAAGTTCTCCCCGTTGCCGCGGCCGACCACGAGCGGCGAGTTACGCCGGGCGGCGACCACCGCGTCCGGCACGTCGACGTCGACGGCGAGCAGCGTGAAGGCGCCCTCCAGGCGGCGGACGACGCGGCGCATGCCCTCGGCGAGCAGGGCCGGCCCGTCCTCGCCACCGGCCTCGCGCAGCGCGCGCATCTCGGCGGCGAGCAGGTGGGCCGCGCACTCGGTGTCGGTGTCGCTGCGGAACTCCACACCGGTCGCCTCGAGCTCGGCGCGCAGACGGGCGAAGTTCTCGATGATGCCGTTGTGGATGACGGCGACCCGGCCGTCGGCGGACAGGTGGGGGTGGGCGTTGCGGTCGGTCGGGCCGCCGTGGGTGGCCCAGCGGGTGTGGCCGATACCGGTGGTTCCGGCCTCGATGCCGTCGCCGGACCGTTCGGCGAGCGCCTTCTCCAGGTTGGCGAGCTTGCCCGCCTTCTTCTCGGTCTTGACCAGTTCGCTGTCGATGATGGCGACGCCGGCCGAGTCGTACCCGCGGTATTCAAGGCGCCGGAGCCCGTCGATGACGATGCTCAGCGCCGGTCGATTGCCTACGTAACCCACGATCCCACACATGGGGAGGCAGCCTAGCCGACTTTCGCTCAAACGTCATGCTCGGTACCCGCAGTTATGAGCATGGCACTTGATCGGAACTCTAGGGCGGGAATCGGTGCCCGTACGGGTGAGTGATCTGGACGTGCGGTCCTGGCGTACCGTCTGGAGCGGTGCCCTCACCGGGAGGAAAGATGAGCGATCCGAGCGAGCCCCGCCAACCGCCACGGCCGCCTCAGTTCACGCCCGGGCACGCCCCGCCGCCCCAGCCGGAGGACTATCCGCCCACGTCGGAGTTCCCGCCGGTCAACTACGCCCCACCCGGCCGGCCACCGGACTACGGCGCCTACCCGGACCCGGCGAGCCCCTACCCGGACCCGACCGGCGCCTACCCACCGCAGGCGCCGACGAGCGGCGGCTACCCCCCGGCCAGCGGCTACCCACCGCAGGCGCCGACGAGCGGCGGCTACCCCCCGGCCGGCGGCTATCCGCCGGGTGGCTACCCACCGGCCGGCTATCCGATGCCGGGCCCGTCCGGGCCGCGGCGCAGCAACGCCCCGCTGATCGCTCTCATCCTGGCCGTCGCCCTCCTGCTCTGCGGCGGCGTGGTGACCACCGCGGTGATCCTGGTGCAGCGGGCCGCCGACAAGGCCGAGGAACTGGCCGCGCCGATCGTCGACCCGACGCTGCCCACCCTGCCCGAGGACGCGCCGGACTTCCCCGGTCTGCCGACCGACTTCCCGGAGCTGCCCGGCCTGCCCACCGATCTCCCGACCGAACTGCCGGGCATCGGGGAGGGCCGGGAGATCAAGGTCACCTACGAGGTGACCGGCGACGGCCCGGCCGAGATCCTCTACGTCGACCAGCTCGGCGCGGCGCCGAAACGGGTGGCCAACGCCAAGCTGCCGTGGAAGATCTCCACCACCATGAAGGGCACCTCGCTGGTCTCCGTGGTCGCCGTGCGCACCGGCACCGACGCCGGGGACATCGGCTGCCGGGCCACGGTGGACGGCGAGGAGATCGTGAAGCAGAGCGCGCAGGGCGGCCTGGCCACCGCGAGCTGCTACAAACTGGTGATCAATTGACGTCCGACCCGCTGGTCGAACGGATGCGCCCGTTCGGCACGACGATCTTCACCGAGATGTCGGCGCTGGCCGCCCGCACCGGCGCGGTCAACCTGGGCCAGGGCTTCCCGGACACCGACGGCCCCGGGGAGATGCTGGCCGCGGCCGCCGAGGCCCTGGCCGGCGGCGCCAATCAGTACCCTCCGCTCGCCGGCATCCCGGGCCTGCGGTCCGCCATCGCCGCCCACGAGCAGCGGTTCTGGGGCCTGACCCGGGATCCGGACGGCGAGGTCGCCGTCACGGCGGGCGCCACCGAGGCGATCGCGGCGGCGATCCTGGCGCTCTGCGAGCCGGGCGACGAGGTGGTGTGCTTCGAGCCGTACTACGACTCGTACGCCGCCTCGATCACCCTGGCCGGCGCCGTCCGCCGCCCGGTCACGCTGCGCCCCGGCCCGGCCGGGCGGTTCGAGTTCGACCCCGACGAGCTGCGTGAGGCGTTCGGTCCCCGGACCCGCCTGGTGCTGCTCAACTCGCCGCACAACCCGACCGGCAAGGTGTTCACCCCGGCCGAGCTGGAGCTGATCGCCGGCCTGTGCCGGGAGCACGACGTGTTCGCGGTCACCGACGAGGTCTACGAGCATCTCGTCTTCCCGGACGCCGCGTCGCCGCACGTTCCGCTCGCCACGCTGCCCGGCATGCTCGAGCGCACCCTGCGGATCTCCTCGGCCGGCAAGACCTTCTCCTGCACCGGGTGGAAGGTCGGCTGGGCCACCGGCCCGGCTCGCCTGGTCTCCGCGATGCTGCGGGTCAAGCAGTTCCTGACGTTCGTGAACGGGGCGCCGCTGCAACCCGCGGTGGCCGTGGCGCTGAGCCTGCCGGACTCCTACTTCACCGGCTTCACGGCAGGCCTGCGGGACCGGCGGGACCGTCTGGTCGCCGGGTTGGCCGACGCGGGCCTGGCCGTGCTGCCGTCCGAGGGCACCTATTTCGTGACCGCCGACATCCGGCCGCTGGGCGGGACGGACGGCATCGAGTTCTGCCGTGCCCTGCCCGGCCGCAGCGGGGTGGTGGCGGTGCCGACCCAGGTCTTCTACGACCATCAGGAAGCGGGCCGGCACCTCATCCGTTTCGCCTTCTGCAAACGCCCCGAGGTGATCGACGAGGCGGTCCGCAGGCTCAAGAGCTAGGGCTGGCCGCCCGCACCTCGTCGGCGATCCGCTCGGCGACGGTCCGGGCGGTCTCCTCGGTGGCGGCCTCCACCATGACCCGGACCAGCGGTTCGGTGCCGGACGGGCGCAGCAGCACCCGGCCGGTCTCGCCCAGCTCGTTCTCGGCGAGGGCCACCGCCGCCTGCACGGTCGGCGCGGAGGCGCCCGCGTCCCGGTCGCCGACGCGCACGTTGATCAGCACCTGGGGCAGCTTGTGCACGACCGCCGCCAGGTCGGCCAGCGACTTGCCCGAGCCCGCGATCTGCGCCATCAGGTGCAGGCCGGTGAGCACGCCGTCGCCGGTGGTGGCGAAGGCCGGCATCACGATGTGGCCGGACTGCTCGCCGCCGAGGGCCAGGTCGCCGTTCTGCAGCTCCTCCAGCACGTACCGGTCGCCGACCTTGGTCTCCAGCAGGGTGATCCCGGCCTGCTTCATGGCGATCCGCAGACCCAGGTTGCTCATCACGGTGGCGACCAGGGTGTCGTCGGTGAGGGTGCCGTTGTCGCGCATGGCCAGCGCCAGGATGGCCATGATCTGGTCCCCGTCGACGACCTCACCGGTGGCGGTGACGGCCAGGCACCGGTCGGCGTCGCCGTCGTGCGCCAGGCCGAGGTCCGCGCCCTCCCGCAGCACCGCCTCGATGACCTTGTCGAGGTGGGTGGAGCCGCACTCCTCGTTGATGTTGAGCCCGTCCGGCTCGCCGTGGATGGCGATGACCTCGGCCCCCGCCTCCCGGTACGCCACCGGCCCGACCTCACTGGCCGCCCCGTTCGCGCAGTCGACGACGACCTTGATGCCGTCGAGCCGGTGCGGGATCGACTCGACCAGGTGCTTGATGTAGTGCTCGGCCCCGTCCAGCAGGTCGTGGACCCGGCCGATACCGGCGCCGGTGGGGCGGCCGATCAGCCCGTGCCCGTCCTCGATCGCCTTCTCGATGGCCTCTTCGAGCTCGTCGGGGAGCTTGGTGCCACCGGCCGCGAACAGCTTGATGCCGTTGTCCGGCATGGGGTTGTGCGACGCCGACAGCATCACACCGAGGTCGGCGTTGGTCTGCCCGACGAGGTACGCGACCGCCGGGGTGGGCAGCACACCGACCCGCACCACGTTGGCCCCGGCACTCGTCAGCCCCGCGACGACAGCGGCTTCCAGCATCTCGCCGCTGGCCCGGGGGTCACGGCCCACGATGGCGAGCGGCTGGTGGCTGCTGTCCGTCTCGACCAGCACCCGGGCGGCCGCGACCGCGACCGAGAGGGCCAGTTCGGGGGTGAGCAGATCGCCGTTCGCGAGACCGCGAACGCCGTCGGTGCCGAAGAGTCGCCCCATGGCGGCTTCCTTTCGCCGGTAAATGTGGCCTCAAGCCTGCATCAGCGATCGGCTGGCCAGGAGTACCGGAACGGCTAGTTGGGGAGGGGGAGGAGAGGTGGGAAACATCGACGGCCGAGCGCATCCCCCGGATGGGGGACGAACTCGGCCGTCGTTTCAGACGAGGCGTGAAAAAATCAGCGCTTCGAGTACTGCGGAGCCTTACGGGCCTTCTTGAGACCGTACTTCTTGCTCTCCTTGACCCGGGCGTCACGGGTCAGGAAGCCGGCCTTCTTCAGGGCCGGGCGGTCGTCGGGCTCGACGGTGATCAGGGCCCGGGCGATGGCGAGACGCAGGGCACCGGCCTGGCCGGTGATGCCGCCGCCGCGCAGGTTGGCGATGACGTCGAACTGCTCGGCGCGCTCAGCGGTGACGAGCGGCTCACGGATGAGCTGCTGGTTCACCTTGCTGGGGAAGTAGTTCTCCAGGTCACGACCGTTGCAGGTGATCTTGCCGGTGCCGGGCACCAGGCGCACCCGGACGATGGCCTCCTTGCGGCGGCCGACGGTCTGGACCGGACGGTCACCGGGGCGCGGGGCGCGGACCGGGGCCGGCGCGGCCGTCTCAACGACGACGACCGTCTCAGCGGGCTCCTCGACGGTCTCGACGACCTCGGGCTCGATGATGTCGGACATGCTGCTGCCTTCTCCCGCGCTCACTGCGCGATCTGCTTGATTTCGAACGGCTGGGGCTGCTGAGCGGCGTGCGGGTGCTCGGCGCCCGGGTAGACCTTCAGCTTCTTGATGATCTGCCGCGCGAGCTTGTTGTGCGGGAGCATGCCCTTGACGGCCAGCTCGATCGCCTTCTCCGGACGCTTGGTCAGGAGCTCCTCGTAGCCGACCTGCTTCAGACCACCGGGGTAGCCGGAGTGCCGGTAGGCGACCTTGGTCTGACGCTTGTTACCGGTAAGCGCCACCTTGCCGGCGTTGATGATCACCACGAAGTCGCCGGTGTCGACATGCGGGGCGAACGTCGGCTTGTGCTTACCGCGCAGGAGGTTGGCCGTGTGGGTAGCCAGGCGGCCCAGAACGACGTCAGAAGCGTCGATAATGTGCCACTGACGCTCGATCTCACCCGGCTTCGGGCTGTACGTACGCACAGAATTACCTTGTCTCGTCGTCGGTCTGGGGGCGCGCGCTGGTCGCATCGAGCAGATGCGTCAAGCGACCCCGCACAGGGACCACTCGCAACAGTCGCACAACAGCAGGCAACAATACCCGGCTACGCGGCGAGCGGTCAAAACAGGCGGTGTTCAGGGCACCAGTGAACCGGCGAGCATCCTAGTTGCAGACACTCAGCCCTGTGGAACCCCAAGCAGAGCAAGCATACTCCGCGCCACGGACACGCCCGACGCGGGTGGCGTATCCCACCGCGGCGACTTAGCAGGCCTGAAACAAACGGGACGCTATGCCGAAATTCGCCCCCGGCACGCTTCGGTCATGGCCAACGGTGCGCAACTCCCGACGACGCGGCACGGCGGTGGCCGAAGCCGGGCTCTCGGGCGCACCATGGAGAGACCACCGTCAGGGTTGAGGACGGACCTGACGGTGTTCGCCGGACCGGTTGCCCGGTTCGGTGAGGAGGAGTCGCGGCGTGCCCCGGACGGAGGTACGGCGAGGACCGCAAGCGTGGCATGGGAGCGGGTCGACGCTGAGGACGGCGGGCTTCGAGCGTGCCCTTCGGTGGACCGTTCGGCCACGCCGCGACTTCTCGGCCCGGGGATCGGATGATCGACCGCACCCCGGGCGCCCGGCGCGCGGTGCTGACGGCTGCCGCACTGGCGGAGCCGGCCGCGTCGCTGTCCGGTTACACCGTCGGCGTGACCGCGGACCGCCGCAAGGACGAGCTGTCCACCCTTCTGGAGGCGCGCGGCGCCCGCGTCGTGGTGGCTCCCGCGCTGCGCATCGTCCCCATCTCCGACGACGCCGAACTGCGGGCCGCCACCCGCGCCTGTCTGGACAGTCCACCCGACATCGTGCTGGTCAACACCGGTATCGGCATGCGCGGCTGGCTGGAAGCGGCGGAGGGCTGGGGCCTGGCCGAGCCGCTGCGGGCCGTGCTGTCCGGCGCCTACCTGGTCGCCCGTGGTCCGAAGGCCAAGGCCGCGGTCCGGTCCGCCGGCCTGCGCGACGACTGGTCACCGGACGGCGAGGGCTACGAGGAGGTCGTCGAGCATCTGACCGCGCGCGGCGTCGACGGCCGGACGGTGGCCATGCAGCTGCACGGCGAGAGCCAGCCGGAGTACACCGAGGCGCTCGAGTCGGCCGGCGCCCGCGTGATCGAGTTGCCGGTCTACCGCTGGGCGCCGCCCACCGATCCGGCGCCGCTGCACCGCCTGGTCGACCTGATCATCGCCCGTCTGGTCGACGCCGTGACGTTCACCTCGGCCGCCGCCGTCCAGGCCGTGCTGCGCGCCGCCGGCACCGGCGCCGACGCCCTCCTGGACGCTCTCCGCGACGACGTCCTGGCCGCCTGCGTGGGCCCGGTCACCTCGGCCCCGCTGCGCCGGCACGGCATTCCGGTGGTCGTTCCCGGCCGCGCCCGCCTGAACTCGCTGGTCCGCACCATCGTCGACGAGCTGCCCAAACGCGCCGTCACCCTGCAGGTCTCCGGCCACTCCCTGACCCTGCGCGGCCACGCCGCCATCGTCGACGGCGAACTGCGCCCGCTCGCGCCCGCCCCGATGGCGGTGCTGCGCGCCCTGGCCGGCTCCCCCGGCCGCGTCCTGTCCCGCGCCGCCCTCCTCCAGGCGCTCCCCCGCGGCGCCGACGAACACGCGGTCGAGATGGCCGTCGCCCGTCTCCGCGCCGGCCTCGCCCTCCCGGGCGTGGTCCAGACGGTCGTCAAGCGCGGCTACCGCATCCCCACCTGAGGATCAGAACCAGGACGTCGTGGCCGGGTGGGTGGTACAGACCGCTGCTCCCGCCGAGGGCCGGGCGCGGGCGGCCAGTCGCCTGGCGGCTCCTGAACGGCCACCCCCACCCGGCGACGTGCGTGAGCGGTCGCCCTCGACCCCGAACCCCCGGCCGGTCCTCAGTGCTGTCCCGGGCCCTCGAAACAGCCCCACCACCAGCCCTCTCACGAGCGCCGGGCGAAGCGGGCCGGGGTCGGGGGGAGCGCGACCGCTCACGCACGTCGCCCGGGGTGGGGAGCGGTCTGGACGCGCCAGCGGCCAGCGAGTCACGCCGGGCCCTCGGCGGGAGCAGCGGTCTGGACCCCCCACCCGGCCACGACATCCTGATTTCGATCTTCAGGGGTCGCTGCGGATGCGGCTGTAGACGGTCAGGTCGGTACGGCCGGTGCGGAGCGTGCCGGCGTTGCGGGCGACGCCCTCGGCGACGAAGCCGGCCTTGACGGCGACCCGGTGGGAGGCGTGGTTGCCGGGGGCGGCGCGGAGCTCGACGCGTTCGAAGCCGACGTCGTGCAGCACCCAGCGGGTGAGGACGGTGACCGCCTCGGTGGTCACGCCGCGGCCGCGGACGGCCGGCATGGCCCAGTAGCCGATCTCGACCGAGCGGGCCATCCAGTCCGCGCGTTTGAGGTCGATCACCCCGGCGAGGACGCCCGCGTGCTCGACCGCGCGGACCAGGCCCCGGCCGGTGGCCCGGGCGCCCGGGGCCAGCCGGTTGATGAGCAGCAGCGCGTGCCGCTCGGTGTAGGGCCGGGGCAACGGCAGCCACCGTTGGGTGAGCTCGTCCGCGGCGCCGGCGACGACGTCGCCGGCGTCCGATTCGCGCAGCCCCCGCAGCACCAGGCGATCGGTCCGCAGGACCAGATCGGGGAAGGTGTGCGCCCGGCGTGGATCAGCCGACCGCCGCGGCCTCGTGCTCGGCAACCAGGGTCGCCATCGCATGCTCGACCACCCCGATCAGCACGGCCTTGACCGACTCGCGATGCCGCGCGTCGCACATCAGCAGCGGCACCCGCGCCGGGATGGCGAGCGCCTCACGCACCTCGCCGGGCTCGTAGCGTGGCGCGCCGTCGAAGCAGTTGACCGCGACGAGGTAGGGCAGATGCCGGTTCTCGAAATAGTCCAGTGGTGCGAAGGCGTCGGTGAGCCGTCGCGTGTCGACCAGCACCGCGGCGCCGACCGCACCCCGGATCAGCTCGTCCCACATGAACCAGAACCGGGTCTGACCCGGGGTTCCGAAGAGGTAGAGGATCAGGTCGTCGGCCATCGTGATGCGGCCGAAGTCCATCGCGACCGTGGTGCTCTCCTTGCCTGGCACCTTCGACGCGTCGTCGATACCGGCACCGGCCACGGTCATCACCGCCTCGGTGGTCAGCGGCTCGATCTCGGAGACCGCCCCGACGAGGGTCGTCTTCCCCACACCGAAACCACCCGCGACGACGATCTTCGCGGACGTGATCTCCGCGGGATGCGGCCCCGTCCGCTCAGAGCTTGCGAAGTCCACCCAACACCCTTCCCAAGAGGTCCATCCGCTCCGTGAACCCCGTCTTGGGAGCGGCACTGTGCAGCTGAAGCAGCCCGTCGGCCACCATGTCGGCGACAAGCACCCGGGCCACCCCCAGGGGCAGCCGGGTGTGCGCCGCCAACTCGGCGAGTGACAGCGCCTTCGGCTCGCACAGCACGGCTATGCGGTACTTGTCGTGCCCGGCGAACCGTGCCTCCTGCACGGCCGCCGTACTGGCGATCAGGACCGCCTCGATCGGGATGTCCCGGATCGGTTCGGTCCGGCCACGGGTGACCGCGTACGGCCGCACCAGGTTGCCCCGGGGATCCTGCGGCTCTGTCATGACGCGGTCACCTCGTCTCCGCCGGGTCTGTCGGACCCGGCGCTAGTAACTGACGGCCTCGCGGGGCGCCGGCGACAGGGCCGCACCGACGCGTTCCACCAGCAGGGCCATCTCGTAACCGACCTGGCCGACGTCGCAACTGCGCGCCGCCAGGACGGCCATCGAGGAACCGTCGCTGATGGACATCAGGAAAAGATAGCCGCTCTCCATTTCGATGATGGTCTGTTGCACCGCGCCGGCGCTGAACATCCGGGACGCGCCGTCGGTGAGGCTGACCACGCCGGATGTGATCGCGGCCAGCTGGTCGGCCCGGTCCGGGGGCAGATCCCGGGACGAGGCCAGCAGAATCCCGTCGGCCGAGACCGCGACCACGTGCGCGATGCCGGCGACGCTGTCCGCGAAGTTGCTGAGCAGCCAGCCCATGTCCTGCATGGTGGGGGGCCTGGTCACTGTTCCCTCTCCTTAGGAGCCGGTGTTGCCGCGGCGGCGGTTTCGGCCACGCCGTCCGTCCGCCCTCGTTGCACTCCCCTGTGGTACGCGGAAAGCAGGCCGCGAACCTCATCGGGACTGCGACGATGTTGTGCCCGTGGGATCTCGTGCACCCCACCGGGTACGAGTTGCGCCTGTGGTACCCGCTTCGGCAGGCCGGACCGGGTGGTGCCGCCGTCCTGGGGGGCGGAGGCCGCCATGGCCCGCTGCCAGCCCTCGTCGGCCGCGGTGCGCCAGCGGTCCTCGGCGGACGAGCGTGGTTTCGGCATGGTGGCCTCGACCGGCTCGGATTTGACCGTGACCGCGGTCGGCGGTGGCGCGTATCCGGCCGTCGGCATGCCCTGCTGGCTGGTGGCCGGCGGATCACCGGCGAACCAGCTGTGCTGGACCTCCATCCGGATCGGCGCGGCGACCGGCGGCGCGGCGACCGGCGGCAAGGCGACCGGCGGCAAGGCGACCGGCGGCAAGGCGACCGGGGCCGGAGCCGGAGCAGGAATCGGGGCCGGGGCCGGAGCGGGAGCCGGGGCCGGGGCGTCGGCCGGCTGGGGCGTACGGGTCGGCAGCGGCGGCCGGTCCGGGGTCGGGTCGAAGTCCGGTTCGACGGGCGCCACGGCCGGGTAGGTGCGCACCGGCGGCGAGACGGGCGCGGCGGTACGGATCGGCGGCCGGCTCTCCACGGTGCGCGGCATGCCGGCGGGCGCCTGCGGCGGCGGGCCCGGCCGGGTCCAGCTGGCGGCCCGGGACGGCGGGGCGGCCGGCGCGCCGGGCAGCACCACGATGTCGGCCGGCAGGATCACCTCGGCGAGGGTGCCGCCCTCGGGGCCGGGCCGCAGCTCGACGCGGATGCCGTGCCGGGACGCCAGCCGCCCGATCACCGCGAAGCCCATCAGGCGGAAGGTGGCCACATCCACTTCGGACGGCTCGCTGAGCCGCCGGTTGAGCTGCTCCATCTGGTCGGCGGAGATGCCCAGCCCTCGGTCTTCCACCTGGACCACGGCGTGATCGCCGGAGCGGCCGCCGTGCGCCACCACCACGGTGCTCGGCGGGGAGAAGCGGGTGGCGTTGTCCAGCAGTTCGGCGATCAGGCGTACCACGTCGTTGACGGCGGCCGCGGCGACCAGCACGTCGGTGTCGAGGGTGCCGAACTCGATCCGGTGGTAGAGCTCGACCTCGGACTGGGCGGCCCGCAGCGCGTCGATCAGCAGCGCGTCCTCGCGGCGCGGGGTGCCGACCTCGGCGCCGGCCAGCACCAGCAGGTTCTCGTCGTTGCGGCGCATCCGGGTGGCGAGGTGGTCCAGCTCGAAGAGGCGGGCGAGCCGCTTCGGGTCCTCCTCCATCCGCTCGATCTGGTCGAGTTCGCCGATCATCCGGTCGACCAGGGACTGGCTGCGCCGGGCCAGGCTCAGGAACATCGTGGAGACGCTGGTACGCAGCGCCGCCTGTTCCGCCGCGACCCGTACGGCCTCCCGGTGCACCATGTTGAACGCCTCGGCGACCTGGCCGAACTCGTCCTGCTCGGGCATCTCGATCGGGTCCCGGGTCTGCGCCAGGATCCGCTCGACGCCGCCTTCACCGAGGTTCTCGGCGTCGTGCAGGCGGCTCACCACGTCGGGCAGGTCCCGGTGGGCGACGGCGAGCGCGCCCTCCCGCAGGCGGCGGACCGACAGCAGCAGCGAGCGGCCGAGGTAGACGGCGAGCGCCACGGCCGCGATCACGACCAGCAGCACCAGCACGAACTCGATGGTGGACCGCCGTCCGGTGCTCTCGCTCTCGTCCTCGGCGGCCGCGACGACCTGCTCCTCCAGTTGCCGTTCGGCGCCGCGCAGCAGTTCGGTGACGTCGCCGAAGGCCTCGGTGATCTCGGCCGCTCCGGCGGCGGTGGGTCCGGTGAGCCGGGTGGACAGTTCGTCGGCGCGGGTCACCGCCTCGTCGCCGATGACCGAGTCGACCAGGGCGATCTGTTCCCGGGCGGCGCCCGCGCGGAAGTCGGCGAGCGCCCCGGCCCGGGTGACCTGGGCGGTGGTGAGCGCTTTCTGCCGGTCGGCGTCGAGGTTGCCGGTGACCCGGGCCACGTACGCCACCGCGCCCTGCTCGGCGACCGCGGTCTCCAGCTCGGAGAAGGCGGCGAGCGAGCGCAGCCCGTCGGCGACCGGTCCCGGCTCGGCGACCTGGCTGAGCAGCGACTCGTAGCCGGACAGGACGGCCAGGGTGTCGCTGTATCGCTGGTTGGCGCCGGCCGGGTCCTCCCCGGTCCGCCCGCTGACCGCGACCCGCAGCGCGGCGAGCCCGGTCAGGTGCTGATCGATCAGGTCGAGGCGGTCGTCGACCCGGGCCGGCACCTCGGTGATCTCGGCACGGTCGGCGCGCAGGACGCGGGTCTGCGAGTCCACCGCCTTGATCGCCTCGCGGTATCCGGTCTCCGGCACGTCCAGCCCGGACAGGTATTCGACGGCGGCCATCCGCTCGTCGTGCAGCGCCCGGGTCAGGGTGGCGAGGCCGGTGCCCAGGTCGGCGAGCTGGGCCACCCGTTCGGCGTCGGTGGCGCGCTCGCCGACCTCCATGAGCCGTACGGTCGCCAGCGCGAGCACCGCGGCCAGCGGGATGACGAGCAGACCGGCGAGTTTCGCGCGCAGTCGTGCGTTGCGCAGACCGAGGAAGCCACCACGTCGCGCAGCCAGGGTCGAGGATCCCGTGCTCACGACATCTCCTTCGCGGTCGTCACCGCTCCGCACCACGGTTGGAGCCGGTCTGTCGGCGGTCGCGGTCCGGCCCCGTCCGGCGCCCGCGTTTCCGGCGCGGCGATTTCATCAGAACGCCGGGGCCTTTGGGAAGTCTGGAACCTCCCGGAACCGGCCCGCCCGTCCGGGTGAAACCCGTGCACCGATCTCGTCACCAGCACTGACGTGCACGAATACGTCACACGTAACCATCCGTGAAGTCACGGTCACCGGACACCATATTCGTTCCAACCACTATCTGGGAGTTTCGTCCCGCGACCACGGTGGCAAGGTTTGGCACGACACGACGGACTCGTTGTCCGGTGCGCGACAGTGTCCACTCCGGACCATCGTTCTGGCAAGTCGCTCGCCGTTCGCCCGGAGATTACCGTAGGTAACCAATTGTCAATAGAAGTTTATCGATCATAGACGGTTACGACTTTAGGCCGCCTTAAGAAGGACGACCCGGACTGGCGCATCCTGCGGAACATTCCGTAACGTGCCCGGCATGGCATTTCGGAGCTGGCTGAAGCTGTTAGCCGCCACCACCATGGCCGCCGCCGTCGTCGGGGCAGGTCAACTCGGCATCGCTTACGGACTCGGCATGGTGCGGCTCGACCAGACTCTGGAAGTCACCCAGCGTGATCAGTGGACAGCACAACTCGCCTGGGTCGCGTGGATCACGATGACCGCCGCGGCGCTCGGCGCCGTGGTCGCCACCGGACTCCGGCCCCGCTGGTCGCCCCGCCCGGTCGGTGCCGCCGGTTCCCTCGCGATGGGCCTGGCCGCCGGCGTCGGCGCCCTCGCCGTCCTGCCGCTGACCATGCAGCCGGCCCGCGCCGCCCAGGTGGCCGGCGTGCAGCCGGTCGTCGTCATCGGCATCTGTGCCGTGCTCGCCGCCGCGGTCGGCATCTTCGCCGCGGCCGCCGCCGCCGCGAAGCCGGTGGCCCGCTGGAGCGTCGCCACCCTGAGCGTCGTCGTCTGGGTCGTCGCGCTGATCTCCGTCGTGCCGTCCCTGCTGCCCGGCCAGAGCCCGGTCGCGGCCCGCCTGGGCGTGCTCGAGGGCCGGCTGATCCCGGCCGCCGCCACCGAGCACACGCCGTTCGTCACGATGCCCGTGCTGGCGCTGCTCACCGGCCTGATCCTCGGGCTGGTGGCCCGGAGCCGGAAACTGTCCACCCTCGCGGTGGCGCTCAGCGGCCTGACCGGCCCGGTCCTGCTGACCGTCGCCTACCTGATCGCCGGCCCCGGTTCGGCGGCCGGCTTCGAGCTCAGCCCGTACTGGGCGGCGATGACCGCGGCCGGCGCCGGTGTGCTCGGCTCGGTCCTGGCCGCGATCGTCCGCGGTGGCGGCTCCGAGCCGGCCCCCGCCGCGGAGCCGGACGCCCCCGCCGACGACTCGCCCGCCGACGCCAAGCCGGAGCCCGTCTCCGGCCGCGCCAGCCTGCCGCGCCGCGACGTACCGGTGCAGTCGGCGATCGCGGCCGCCGCGGCGGCCGCGGCCCAGCGCCCCGAGGAGCAGCTGCGGCCGTCCGACACCGGCGTGTTCGCCGTGGGCGCCGGCGACCGCCCGCACCCGTTGCAGGACCTCGCCGCGGCATCGCCCGGCGCCACCTACACCTCCGGCGCGGCCTCCGCCGACGCCGAGCCGCGCTTCTCCGGACAGCAGCCCGCCAAGCGCGGCGCCGGCCTCCGGCGCGGATGGCGTACGCGACGCGGCACGCCCGAAGCCCCCGCGCCGTCCCCGGCCCTGACCGGTGACAGCGGTTCGTTCAACGGTTTCACGGCCGGGCACCCGCGGGTCGCGAGCCGTGCCCCGCTCACTCCCGAGCCGACCCCGATCAGCGCCCCGCTGCCGCAGCCCCAGCCGATCGCCCCGCCGCCGGTCGCTCCCGCCCCGGCCCAGCGCGGCGCGATGGGCGGCCGCAAGGAGGAGGACTACGTCGACTGGGTGAACGGCCTCGGCAACTGACCCGTAGCGGGTCGAGAGGTACCGCGGCCACCACCATCCGGTCTGAACGGACGCGGGGGGGGGGGGGCCCGCCCCCCCCCCCCCCCCCCCCCCCCCCCGGGGGCGGGGGGGGGGGGGGGGGGCCCCCCCCGGGCGCCCCCCCCGCCGCACCGCTAGGCCGTGGGCGTGACCGGCAGATACACCCGCCCGCCGGCCGAGACGAACTCCTCGGACTTGGCCTTCATCCCCGCCGCCCGGATCTCGTGGCTGATCCGCATGGAACAGAACTTCGGCCCGCACATGGAACAGAAGTGCGCCGTCTTGGCCGGAGCCGCCGGCAGCGTCTCGTCGTGGTAGGAACGGGCGGTCTCCGGGTCGAGGGCCAGCTCGAACTGGTCCTCCCAGCGGAAGTCGAACCGGGCCCGGGACAGCGCGTCGTCCCACTCCTGCGCCCCCGCGTGCCCCTTGGCCAGGTCGGCCGAGTGCGCCGCGATCTTGTAGGCGATCATCCCGGCCTTGACGTCCTCCTTGTTCGGCAGCCCCAGGTGCTCCTTGGGGGTCACGTAGCAGAGCATCGCCGTACCGAACATCCCGATCATCGCCGCCCCGATGGCCGACGTGATGTGGTCGTAGGCGGGCGCGATGTCGGTGGCGAGTGGCCCGAGCGTGTAGAACGGCGCCCCCGAGCACAGCTCCTGCTGGAGATCCACGTTCTCCTTGATCTTGTGCATGGGCACGTGTCCCGGCCCCTCGACCATGACCTGGACGTCGTACTCCCACGCGATGTGCGTCAGCTCCCCGAGGGTCCGCAGCTCGGCGAACTGCGCCTCGTCGTTGGCGTCCGCGATCGACCCGGGCCGCAGCCCGTCCCCGAGCGAGAACGTGATGTCGTACTCCCGGAAGATCTCGCACAGCTCCCGGAAGTGCGTGTAGAGGAAGTTCTCCCGGTGCTCGGCGAGACACCAGGCCGCCATGATCGACCCGCCCCGGGAGACGATCCCGGTGATCCGTTCCGCGGCCAGCGGCACGTAGGCCAGCAGCACCCCGGCGTGGATCGTCATGTAGTCGACGCCCTGCTCGGCCTGCTCGATGACGGTCTCCCGGAAGATCTCCCAGGTCAGCTTGAGCGGATCACCCTTGACCTTCTCCAGCGCCTGGTAGAGCGGCACGGTTCCGATCGGCACCGGGGAGTTCCGGACGATCGCCTCGCGGGTCTCGTGGATGTGCGGCCCGGTGGAGAGGTCCATCACCGTGTCCGCGCCCCATCGCGTGGCCCAGGTGAGCTTCTCGACCTCCTCGTCGATGGACGAGGTGACCGCCGAGGTGCCGATGTTCGCGTTGACCTTCACCAGGAACCGGGACCCGATGATCATCGGCTCGGACTCGGGGTGGTTCCGGTTGGCCGGCAGCACGGCCCGCCCGGCCGCGATCTCGTCGCGGACCACCTCCGGCGCGACGCCCTCGCGGACCGCGACGTACTCCATCTCCGGCGTGACGACCCCGGCCCGCGCACTGGCCAGCTGGGTGCGGCCGGTCTGCCAGGGTTTCCGGAGCGGCGGCAGCCCGACCGCGGGTTCGCTGCCGGGGCCGGATGTGTCGTAGAGCCGCACCGGCGGGTGGTCGCCGGTGAGCACCACCTCGGTGAACGGCACCCGGATGTCCGGGCGGGGACCTTCCACGTAGACCTTGCGCCTCACGAGACCTCCCAAAGTAGTACAAACCCGGCATCACATGGCAGCGGGCATCCTCGACCGCCGCCCCGGCCGGAAGATCTAGACGGACCAGCCGAAGTGGTCCAGCGGCCCGGGTCCCGCCCCGAGCCGCCACTGAGCGCCACCACGCAGGCCGCGGTTCACGTACTCCTTGGCCGCCGCGACCGCCTCCGGAACCGCATCGCCGGCCGCCAGCCGCACCGCGATCGCCGACGAGAACGTGCAGCCCGAGCCGTGGTTGTTCACGGTCGCCACCGGCTCCCCGCGCAGCGGCGTGGTCTCCCCCGCGTAGTGCAGGACATCCAGCGCCAGCTCACTCCCGGTGACCACGACGGCACGCGGGCCACGCGCCGCCAGCTCGGCCGCCGCCGAGACCATCTCCTCGGCCGTCTCGATCACCCTTCCGAGGAGGGCGCCGGCTTCGTGCCGGTTCGGTGTCAAGACGCAGGGGTACGCCGTGAGCACCCCGACCACATCGACCTCGCCGAGCCGGCTGCCCGCGGTGGCCACCAGAACCGGATCGACGACGAGGTTCGGCAGCTCCGCGGCCCGGGCGGCGATCACCTTGGCCACCGCCGGGTCGGAGATCATCCCGACCTTCACGGCGGCCACCGGCAGGTCGGACAGCACGGCGTCGAGTTGCGCGGCCACGATCTCGGCGGGCACCGGGTGGATGGCCGTGACACCGAGCGTGTTCTGCGCGGTGATCGCCGTGATCACCGACGTGCCGAACGCCCCCAGCGCCGCGAACGTCTTCAGGTCCGCCTGGATCCCGGCGCCCCCACCGGAGTCCGACCCGGCGATCGTCAACACCACCGGCGGAGTCACCACCCACCCCCTCGACCGGCGGCGGCCGGGGCGGCGGCGAACGCGGTCGCCAGTTCCCGGGCCGTGGACTCCGGGTCGGCCGAGCGCATCACCGCGCCCATCACCGCGATCCCCGCGGCCCCGGCCGCCGCGCATTCGGCCGCCCGCGACGGCGAGTCGATCCCACCCAGCGCCAGCCAGGGCACCGGCGCACACAGCTCGGTGGCCCCCGTGACCCCGAGCGCGGGACCGTACCCCGGTTTGGAGTCGGTGGGATAGACCGGCGAGACCGTCACGTAGTCCACGCCGGACAGCGGCTCGGTCCCGTGCCAGGAGCGGCCCACCAGCGGAACCCCGGACGGCAGCGGATCACCACCGGCCAGGTGCACGGCGTCGCCGCCCAACGGGTCCGGCCCGGCGACGATCAACCGGCCCGGGGGCAGCGACGATCGCAACTCGGCTGCCAGGGCCGCGCGTTCGGCGTACCGGAGATCGCGCTCCCGCAGAACGACCCACGCCGCGCCGCCGCGGACCGCCGCCGCGACCACCTGGGGCAACGGCCCGGCGGCGGACCGCCGATCGGTGAGCACGACGAGCCCGCCGGGGGTCACCATTCGGCGATCCCGTCGTCCTGGGTGGACGCCAGCGCGTGGAAGCGGCGTGGGATCCGCCCGGCGGCGCGGGCGAGCCGCCCGGCCGTGACCGCGTGCCGCATCGCCGCGGCCATCGCCGCCGGGTCGTCGGAGCGGGTGATGGCACTGGCGATCAGGACCGCGTC
Organism: Actinoplanes flavus; assembly: GCF_017592555.1. Taxonomy (GTDB): domain Bacteria; phylum Actinomycetota; class Actinomycetes; order Mycobacteriales; family Micromonosporaceae; genus Actinoplanes; species Actinoplanes flavus. The sequence continues at coordinate 73,008 of NZ_JAGFNS010000013.1, forward strand.
GCAGCCGAGCTCCATGGCGAGGGCGGCGTCCGAGGCGGTGCCGATCCCGGCGTCGAGGACCACCGGCACGTCGACGCCCTGCACGATCAACTCGATGTGATGCGGGTTGGAGATGCCCAGACCGGAGCCGATCGGCGAACCGGCCGGCATGACGGCGGCGCACCCGGCGTCGGCCAGGCGGCGGGCCAGGATCGGGTCGTCGCTGGTGTACGGCAGGACCGTGAACCCGTCCGCCACCAGGATCTCCGCGGCCTTGAGCAGTTCCACACCGTCCGGCAGCAGGGTCCGCTCGTCGCCGATCACCTCCAGCTTGATCAGGTCGGTCTCGAACGCCTCCCGGGCCATCTGGGCGGTCTTGACCGCGTCCCCGCTGGTGTAGCAGCCGGCCGTGTTGGGCAGCACCCGTACGCCGAGCCGGTCGAGCATCGGCAGCAGTCCCGGCCCGGCCGCGTCGACCCGGCGCAGCGCCACGGTGACCAGCGTGGTCTCGGACGCGACGACGGCCTCCTCCAGGGCGGCGAGACTGTTCGCCCCGCCGGTGCCGAGGATCAGCCCGTTCTCCGGAAGGAACATCGTCACCCTCCCTGCGCCGCGGTGAGGACCTCGATCCGGTCCCCGTCGGCGAGATCGACCCGCCCCCAGGCGGAACGCGGCACGACCGTCCCGTTGACCGCCACGGCGACCCCGCGCTGGGCCGCGATGATCTCGGCCACCAGGGTCGCCACCGAGCAGGTGCCGGACCGGTCCTGGGTCTGGCCGTTGATCGTCAGCTTCATCCGAACCTCCCGGGCGCGAACGCTTCGAGCAGTGGGTCCGCCGAACCGGTGAGCACCAGGTCGGCGATGAGTCGTGCGGTGATCGGGGCGAGCAGGATCCCGTTGCGGTGGTGGCCGGCCGCGACCACGGTGCGGCGGCTGTCGTCGAGGAACCCGAGCAGCGGCGCGTTGTCCGGGCTGCCCGGCCGGTGGCCCACGGTCCCTTCGGTGATCTCGTGCTCGGCCAGGCCGGGCACCAGGTCGAGGGCGGCCCGCAGCAGGTCGTGCACGCCGCCCGCGGTGAGCTGCCGGTCGGCCCGCTCCTCCTGGGTGGCGCCGACCACGACCTCGCCGTCGGCGCGCGGGACCAGGTAGACGTGCCGTCCGTCGGCCGCGCCCTCGATCACGTGGCGGAGCAGGCCGGGTTCGCCGCGCAGGCGCAGCACCTGGCCTTTGACCGGCCGGATCGGCAGCCCGGTGAGCGCGGCGGTCCCGCAGCCGGCCGCGACGACCGTCACGTCCGCGTCCGGTCCGGACATGTCCGTGACACGCCGCTCGACGATGCGGCCGGTGAGCGACGAGCGCAGCGCCGCCACCACCTTGCGCGGATCGACCTGGACGTCCGCCGGTGCGAAGACCCCGGCCCGCACCCGCGGCGACAGTGCCGGCTCGAGGTCCCGCAGCTGGGAGCCACTGAGCCGGGCCAGTTTCTGGTGCTTCCACTCGCGTGCGCGATCGGCCACGTCATCGGCGGTCAGCGCCACCGACAGCGTGCCCGCCTCGTCGAAGCCGACGTCACCGAGCCCCGCCGCGAACGACGGCCACAGCTCGTGGGACGCCTCCAGCAGCCGGGCGAGGTGCGGGTATTCGAAAGCCGACTCACGGCCGCCCGCGAGCATCCCGGCGGCCACGTGCCAGGCGCCGTCCGTCCCGCCAGGCGCGGGGTCGTAGACGGTGACGTCGGCCCCACGGTCGAGCAGCTCGGCGGCGACGGCGAGCCCGATGATGCCGCCGCCGACGACGGCGACGCGCGGGCCGGACCGGGCGCCGCCCGCAAGCGGGTCCGGGGCCGCGGCGGAACCGGCGGTCATGGCAGAACCGCCAGGAATTCCGCGGCAGCTCCCTTCGGGTCCGCCGCGAAGGCGGAGACCGCCGCCACCCCGTGCACCGCGAGAAGCGGCACCCGGTCAGCGGTGATCCCACCGATCGCGAGGACCGGCGTACCCGGAACCGCCTCGGCGACCGCGGCGATCGCGGCCGGCCCGAGCGGTGGTGGCAGCCCGTCCTTGGTGGTGGTGTGGAACGCCGGCCCGGCGCCGAGGTAGCTCGCTCCGGCGGCGACGGCCGCGCGCGCGGCCGCGGGTGTCCGGCAGGTGGCGCCGACGATCGCGCCCGGCCCGAGAACCCGGCGGGCGGCCTCGACCGGCAGGTCGTCGGCGCCGACGTGGACGCCGTCCGCGCCCGCTGCCAGCGCCACCCCGACCCGATCGTTGACCAGGACCATCGTGCCGACCGGGCGGCAGATCTCCAGGGCCGCGACGACCAGCGCGTACGCCGCGGCGTCGTGGGATTTCACCCGGATCTGCACCGCGATGTCGTCAAGCCCGGCGACACCACGGACAACGTCCAACGTGTCGGTTATGACATGTATGCGAGGGAACGCCACGTGCATGAAGCACTCCTCCCTGCGCCGGCATTATCCGGATCAGGTTCGACGGTCGGGGGCCGCTTCAGCCCCCCTCTCAGCCCGGTGCCCGGACTCCCGTGGGGTTGGTGGTAATCGGACCCTAACCGGTCCGTGACAGGAAAACTAGCGGACGTCCCAGACCGGTTCAGGGACCTCCACAACTTCGTTGTCGCCCCTGAACAGCAGGAAACGGTCGAAGGAGCGGGTGAACCAGCGGTCGTGCGTGACAGCGATCACCGTGCCGTCGAACGCCTTCAGCCCCTCCTCCAGCGCTTCCGCCGAGGCCAGGTCCAGGTTGTCGGTCGGCTCGTCGAGCAGCAGCAGGGTGGCCCCCGACAACTCCAGCAGCAGCACCAGGAACCGTGCCTGCTGTCCACCGGAGAGCGTGCCGAACCGCTGGTCGCCCTGGGCGGCCAGCTCGTACCGGTTGAGCGCCTTCATCGCGCCGGCCCGGTCCGTCCCGGAGCGGTGCTCGTCGCCCCGCCACAGGATCTCGACGAGCGTCTTCTCCACCAGCTCCGGCCGGTCGTGGGTCTGCGAGAAGTGCCCCGGCCGGACCCGGGCGCCGAGCCTCGCCACCCCGTCGTGGGACACGTACGCCAGCGGCGCCCCGTCCACCGGCTTGTGCTCCAGATCCGGGTCGCTGCCGCCGGCCGCGAGCAGCCGCAGGAAGTGCGACTTGCCGGTGCCGTTGGCGCCCAGCACCGCGACCCGGTCGCCGTACCAGATCTCGCAGTCGAACGGGAACGTCAGGTTCTCCAGCTCGAGCTGCTCGCAGATGACCGCCCGCTTCCCGGTACGCCCACCGCGCAGGTTCATCTTCACCGCCTGGTCCTTGGGCGGCAGTGGCGGCGGCCCGGCCTCCTCGAACTTGCGGAGCCGGGTCTGCGCGGCCTGGTAGCGCGAGGCCAGCCCGTCGTTGAAGGCCGCCTTGTTCCGCAGCGTGAGCACGAGTTCCTTGAGCTTCTCGTGCTCCTCGTCCCAGCGCCGCCGGTTCTCCTCGAGCCGTTCGTGCCGGTGCACCCGGGCCTCGTGCCAGGAGGCGAACCCGGCCGGATGGGTCCACGCGCCGCCACCCTCGACGGCGACCACCCGGTCCGCGGTCTGGGCCAGCAGCTCCCGGTCGTGCGAGACGTACAGCACCGACTTGTTCGACTCGCGCAGCCGCTGCTCCAGCCAGCGTTTGGCGGGCACGTCGAGGAAGTTGTCCGGCTCGTCCAGCAGCAGCACCTCGTCGGCGCCGCGGAGCAGCAGGTCGAGGGCGAACCGCTTCTGCTCGCCGCCGGAGAGGGTCCGCACGATCCGGTGCCGGGTCTCCTCCCATGGCCGGCCGAGGATGGACACCGCCACCGTGTCGAACAGCACCTCGGCGTCGTACCCGCCGACCTCACCCCAGCCGGCGAGCGCGTTCGCGTACGCGATCTGGGTCTTCTCGGTCTCGTCGAGGGCCGCGGTGGCCGTGCGCAGTCGCTCGCCCGCCGCGCGCAGCGCCGGCTGCACCAGCGACAGCGCGAGATCCTCGAGGGTGCGGTCGTCGCCGATCATCCCGATGAACTGCCGCATCACACCGAGCCCACCGGACCGCGCGATCACGCCGCTCTGCGTCGGGATGTCACCCGCCACCATCCGCATGAGCGTGGTCTTGCCGGCGCCGTTGGGTCCGACGAGCGCCACCTTCGCGCCCTCGCCGACCCGGAACGACACGTCGGTGAAGAGCTCACGCCCGTCCGGGAGCACGAACCCGGCACCGGCGACATCCACGTAACCCATGCCGGGCATCCTCCCTGTACGGACCGGATCAGTCAGTCGATTTTCCGGTGACCCGCAGCACCCGGAAACCGCGCTGGCTGGCCGTCCGCTCGACCGTCCAGCCGAGCCCGGCGAGCCAGGAGTGCAGCGAGTCGCCACCCAGGTTCCGGTTGATCACCAACCAGGCGACCCCGTCCGGGGCGAGCCGGGGCAGCCAGCGCTCCAGCAGCGTGTGCAGCCCGGCCTTGCCGATGTGGGTGGGCGGATTGCTCCAGATCTCGGTGAAGGTGACGTCGGCCGGCACCTCCTCCGGGGCCCGCACCAGCACCCGGCCGGCCAGACCGAGCCGTTCGGCGTTCTCGCTCGCCAGGTCACGGGCCCGCGCGTTGACGTCGACGGCGTAGACGGTGGCGCCCGGCGCCTCACTGGCCAGCACGCACGCGATCGGGCCGTAGCCGCAGCCCAGGTCGAGCAGCGTGCCCTCGGTGACGGCGCCCGGCAGCCCGGCCTTGCGCAGCAGGACCGCGGTGCCCGGGTCGAGCCGGCCGGCCGAGAAGACCCCGGAGGCGACGGCCAGACGGTAGTCCCGGCCGGCGACGTTGAACTCGATCTCACCGCGGCGCATCGGCGCGTCCGGCTCGGCGGAGAAGTAGTGGTCGGCGCTCACCGGCCCAGTCTCCCGCGCAACGGAGGACACGACGGCGGCGGGGTGGCGGACACCGTGTGCGTTCATAGATCAGTGTGCGCGCCTAGCTTGAGCGCATGCGGCACGCCACCCCCGGCCTGATCCGGCTTTCCACGCCGAGCCGCCATCGACGGCCGGCCCGGTCCCAACGGCACGCCTGGCGTGAACCGTATCGGACCGCTCACCTGCTGACCCGCGGTCTGGCCGCGCTGATCGTGCTCGGCATCTGCGTGATGCTGGGCGTCCTGTTCGTCGCCGACGAGCGTGACGCCACCCCGCGCCGGCTCGCCGCCGCCGAGATCGACCAGCTCATCGCCTCCCGTGCGGTGGATCCCGAGCCGCTCACCGAGGCCGAGGTCTTCCCCGGCGGCTCCATCGCCTTCGGCGTGCGGGAGACCGGCCTCACGGCCGACTGCACGGTCGCGGTCACCGGCGCCCTGCGCTTCACCCTTCAGCGGTACGGGTGCTCGCAGGCGGTCCGGGCCGCTCTCACCGTCCCGTACGCCGACTACCGGGTGACCGCCGGCATGCTGAACCTGCCGGACGCCACCGGCGCGACGGCCGTCGCGGATCAGGTCCGTCACCTGGTCGAGTCGGGTGACGGCGGGTTCGCGCAGATGTCCGGCGAGGCGACCGGCGCGGGCACCCCGGTGGTGTGGCGGACCCGCGGCCACTACCTGATGTACTGCGTGATCACCGGCCCGGACGGCGCCCTGGTCCCGGCCGACGAACCGCGGCTCGACCAGCTCACCCACGACCTGCTCGACGTCCACCTGAGCGAGACGGTCCTGTCCCGCCGCCCCTGAGGTCCGGGTCAGGCGCGCAGCCGACGGGTCGCCTCGGCGCGGGCCGCGTACTCCGCCTCGCCCGGATACCCGACCGCCACCAGGGTGAGCCCGTGCGCCGGAGCCACCACCACGTCGTTGGACCGCTGCCGCAGCGTGAGCAGCGCGGCCGGCCACTCCGGATCCCGGCGCCCGTCCCCCACCGTGAGCATCGCCCCGACCAGGCTGCGCACCATGGCCTGGCAGAACGCGTCGGCCTGCACGGTCGCCACGCAGACCCCGTCCGGGTCGCGGCGCCAGTCCAGCCGGTTGATCGCCCGGATCGTGGTGGCGTGCTCCTTGCGCTTGCAGAACGCCGCGAAGTCGTGCTCACCCAGCAGCCCGGCCGCGGCGGCGTTGAGCCGGTCCAGGTCGAGCGGGCGCACCCAGCCGAGCGTGTCGTGACGGCGCAGCGGCTCCGGGCCCCACGGCGTGTCCGCGACGCGGTACTCGTACCGCCGGAAGGTGGCCGAGAACCGGGCGTCGAAGGTGTCCGGCACCGGCGCCAGTGCCCGTACCCGGGCGTCCGGCGGCATCAGCGCGGCGAGACGCCGCAACAGCGACGACTCCAGCTCGGTCCAGCGGTCGGCCGGCAGATCCACGTGGCAGACCTGGCCGGTGGCGTGCACCCCGGCGTCGGTGCGGCCGGCCACGGTGAGCCCGAGGGCCGTCTCCGGCCCCAGCAGGCGGGCGAAGGCCTCGGTCAGAACCCCGGCGACGGTACGGCGTGACGGCTGTGCCGCCCAGCCGGAGAAGTCGGCGCCGTCGTACGACACGTCCAGCCGCAGCCGAATCGTCTCCGTCATTACCGTCCTCGCCCGTACGAATGAATGGTCGTGCAGAGAAAGGCCCGGCACCCAGAGTGGGTGCCGGGCCTCTCAATGATCGAACTCAGGCCTTGGTGTCGTCGCCCTCGGCCTGGTCGCCCGGGCCCTCGGCGCCCTTGTCACCGGAAGCGTTCACCGGCGGCTCGGCGTCCTGGTCGGCGTCGGTGCTGGCGGGCACCTCCTCCTCGGGCGCGAGCGCCTCGACCTTGGCCTGCTGCGCGGCGGCCTTGCGGGCCTCCTTCGACGGGCCGGAGGTGGTGGCCGCGACCTGCAGCTCCTCGACCAGCTCGATGACCGCCATGGGGGCGGCGTCACCCTTGCGGGGGCCGATCTTGGTGATGCGGGTGTACCCACCGGGGCGGTTGGAGTACCGCGGAGCGATCTGCTCGAACAGGGCGTACACGACGTCCTTGTCCTTCACGACGGTCAGCACCCGGCGACGGGCGTGCAGGTCGCCGCGCTTGGCCTTCGTGACCAGCTGCTCGGCCAGCGGGCGCAGCCGCTTGGCCTTCGACTCGGTGGTCTTGATCTTCCCGTGCCGGAAGAGCTCGGTGGCCAGGTTGGCCAGGATGAGCTTCTCGTGAGCCGGGCTGCCGCCGAGGCGGGCACCCTTGGTGGGCGTGGGCATTTCCGATGCTCCTTGAAATGTGGCGCAGCCGAGCTCTTAGAGCTGCTCGGTCTCGCGGTAGTCGTCGGTGTCGTAGTCCACGTCGCCGAACGAGTCGACCACGTGCGCGGGGTCGAAGGACGGCGCGCTGTCCTTCAGGCCCAGGCCCATTCCGGCGAGCTTCATCTTGACCTCGTCGATCGACTTCTGGCCGAAGTTCCGGATGTCCAGAAGGTCGGCCTCGGTACGCCCTATCAATTCGCCCACCGAGTTGATGCCCTCACGCTTGAGGCAGTTGTACGACCGGACGGTGAGGTCCAGCTCCTCGATCGGAAGGGCCAGGTCGGCAGCGAGCTGCGCGTCCTGCGGCGACGGGCCGATGTCGATGCCCTCGGCGGTCTCGTCCAGCTCACGGCAGAGGCCGAAGAGCTCGACGAGGGTCGAGCCGGCCGAGGCCAGCGCGGTCCGGGGGGAGATCGACGCCTTCGACTCGACGTCGATGATCAGGCGGTCGAAGTCGGTGCGCTGCTCGACACGGGTCGCCTCGACGCGGTAGGTGACCTTGAGCACCGGCGAGTAGATCGAGTCGACCGGGATCCGGCCGATCTCGGCGCCGGCGTTCTTGTTCTGCGCCGCGGTGACGTAGCCACGACCGCGCTCGACGGTCAGCTCCATGTCCAGGCGGCCCTTGCTGTTCAGGGTCGCCAGCTTCAGATCGGGGTTGTGCACCGAGACACCGGCCGGGGGCTGGATGTCGCCGGCGGTCACGTCGCCCGGGCCCTGCTTGCGCAGGTACATGCTGACCGGCTCGTCGTGCTCGGAGCTGACGGTCAGTTCCTTGACGTTCATGACCAGCTCGACCACGTCCTCCTTGACACCGGGGATCGTGGTGAACTCGTGCAGCACGCCGTCGATCTTGATGCTGGTGACCGCCGCGCCCGGGATGGACGACAGCAGGGTCCGCCGCAGTGAGTTACCGAGGGTGTAGCCGAAGCCCGGCTCCAGAGGCTCGATGGTGAACCGGGAGCGGGTCTCGCTGAGCGACTCCTCCGAGAGGGTCGGCCGCTGGCTGATGAGCACGCTGTTCTTCTTTCTGTCGGGCCACCCGCTATTTGATGGCCGTCCGTTTTGCCCGGCGCCTCGAAGAAGCGCCGGGCAACCCTGTTACTTGGAGTAAAGCTCCACGATCAGCTGCTCCTGGACCTGGGTGTCGATGACACCGCGGGCCGGAAGCGTGTGGACCAGGATCTTCATCTCGCTGGGGATCGGCTCCAGCCACGCCGGGACCGGACGGGAACCCGCCTGCGCCTGCGCGACGACGAAGGGCGTGAGCTCCTTCGACTTCTCGCGCAGGGTGACGATGTCCTTCTCCTTCACCCGGTACGACGGGATGTCGACCTTCACGCCGTTGACCAGGAAGTGGCCGTGCTTGACCAGCTGCCGGGCCATGTCGCGGGACGCGGCGTAGCCGGCCCGGTAGACGACGTTGTCCAGACGGGACTCGAGGATCTGGAGCAGCACCTCACCGGTCTTGCCGGGCTTGGTGACAGCCTCCTCGTAGTAACCGCGGAACTGCTTCTCGAGCACGCCGTACGCGCGACGCGCCTTCTGCTTCTCACGGTGCTGGAGCAGGTACTCGGTCTCCTTGGTCCGACCACGGCCGTGCTGGCCGGGCGGGAAGGGACGCGACTCGAACGGGCACTTCGGCCCGTCGCACTTGCTGCCCTTGAGGAACAGCTTCATCTTCTCGCGGCGGCACCGCTTGCAGTCCGCTCCGGTGTAGCGAGCCATCTCAGCTCCTCCTTAAACCCGGCGGCGCTTCGGCGGGCGGCATCCGTTGTGCGGCTGCGGCGTGACGTCGGAGATCTGCCCGACCTCGAGGCCGGCGGCCTGCAGCGAACGGATGGCGGTCTCCCGGCCGGAGCCGGGGCCCTTCACGAAGACGTCGACCTTGCGCATGCCGTGCTCCATGGCACGACGGGCGGCCGCCTCGGCAGCGAGCTGCGCGGCGAACGGGGTCGACTTGCGGGAGCCCTTGAAGCCCACCTGGCCGGACGAGGCCCAGGAGATGACCGCACCGGTCGGGTCGGTGATCGACACGATGGTGTTGTTGAAGGTGCTCTTGATGTGCGCCTGCCCGTGGGCGACGTTCTTGCGTTCCTTGCGCCGGACCTTCTTTACAGCGGCCCCAGCGCGTGCCTTCGGTGGCATAAGTCAGTGCGCTCCTATTACTTCCGACCGGGCTTCTTCTTACCGGCGACCGTGCGCTTCGGACCCTTGCGGGTACGAGCGTTGGTACGGGTCCGCTGGCCCCGGACGGGCAGACCCTTGCGGTGGCGGATACCGGCGTAGCAGCCGATCTCGACCTTGCGGCGGATGTCCGCGGCGACCTCGCGGCGCAGGTCGCCCTCAACCTTGAAGTTGGCCTCGATGTAGTCGCGGAGCTGAACCAGCTCCTCGTCCGAGAGGTCCTTGGCGCGCTTGTTCAGGTCAATCGCGGTCGCGGTCAGTGCCTCGACCGCGCGCGTACGGCCGATGCCGTAGATGTAGGTGAGCGCGATCTCCATCCGCTTTTCGCGGGGAAGATCGACGCCGACGAGACGAGCCATTGCTGGGCGTACTCCTCGTTGTGATCGCGGAGGTCTGTGCCCGTCCCACCCCACCTGCCCTGGCGGGCCCCGGCCTCCGACCGGGGGTACAGCCGTGGACAGCCACGACCGGGACGAGCTTCTTCAGTGGTGCGGATCCTGCGCGGGACTCAGCCCTGGCGCTGCTTGTGGCGCGGGTCGGTGGAGCAGATGACCATGACCCGGCCGTGCCGCCGGATGACCCGGCAGTTGTTGCAGATCCGCTTGACGCTCGGCTTGACCTTCACGGTTTGCCTTAACTCTCAGTCAGACGGGTTGGGAAAACCCCGCGACCCTTGGTTACTTGTAGCGGTAGACGATGCGCCCACGGGTCAGGTCGTACGGCGACAGCTCGACGACGACCCTGTCCTCGGGAAGGATGCGGATGTAGTGCTGGCGCATCTTCCCGGAGATGTGTGCCAGGACCTTGTGACCATTGGCGAGCTCAACGCGGAACATGGCGTTCGGCAGGGGCTCGATCACTCGGCCTTCGATCTCGATGGCTCCGTCTTTCTTTGGCATGTCCTCCGCTACCTGACATCGGGTTCTTGGGGCAGGCTTGCGCAACGTCGTTTCCGGGCCGAAATGACCCGGACCAGCCACGGCTCCCCCCGGTTCCTCGAAGCGCTTGAGGACATGAGGGAGTGGACGCTACGCGCCAGCGAGCCAGTCTACGCGCCCGTAACAGCGACGCCAAACCGAGGGTTGCGTAACCCGCTGTCGGGCGTGTTCGTGACAGGCAACTCGACCATATCGGCCTCAGTGGCGTCGTTTCCCGAACTGGGCGAAGAAGGCGAAGGCGACCGGGATCAACACCCAGCCGGGCCAGAAGTACTGGAGCTCACCCGAGCCCAGGCTGCTCATCGCCCAGACCAGGGTGCAGACCACGAAGATCGCCAGCATGCCGGGGAAACCGGACCGGCCCTGATGCTTCGAGACCGGCGCGGCAACCGGCTCAGAAACCCCTTCATGGGGTACGACCTGCGACTTCTCCACCGGGACGGTGCCGGGCAGGTCGTCGAGCAGGCCGTCCAGGTCCCCGTAGGTCTTCGCCGCGTAGGCCCGCTGGACGCGTTCGTCGTACTCGCTCAGATCCAGCCGGCCCTCGTCGAGCGCCGCCTTCAGCCGGTCGGCGACCTTCTGCCGGTCGCTGTCGCCGGCCCGCATCCCCTCATGCCCCATGCGTCACAGCATGCCAGGAACGGACCACCGCGATCTATGGCTGCCGGGCGGTCACCAGTTCACCCAGACGGGCGCGCCCGCCGTCCGGGGCCGTGGTCACCCAGACCCCGTCCTCCATCAGCGCCATGGTGTGCTCGACGTGCGCGGCCCGCGACCCGTCCCGGGTCACCACCGTCCAGCCGTCCTCCAGCTCCACCGTCCGCGGTGAGCCCATCGTGATCATCGGCTCGATCGCCAGGGCCAGGCCCACCTCGAGACGGATGCCCCGGCCCGGCTTGCCGTGGTTGAGCACGTGCGGGTCCTGGTGCATCTCGGTGCCGATGCCGTGGCCGCCGTAGCCGTCGACGATCCCGTACCGGCCGGCCTTGCGGATCGACCGCTCGATGTTGAACGAGATGTCGGTCAGCCTGCCCCGGCCGTTGGCGATGCCGCGGGCCGCCGCGGCGATCCCGGCCCACATCGCGTCCTCGGCCACCTCGGCCATCCGCAGCAGCGCCGGGTCGGTCTCGCCCACCCCGACCGTGATCGCCGAGTCGCCGTGCCAGCCCTCCAGGATCGCGCCGCAGTCCAGCGAGATCAGATCGCCCTCCCGCAGCACCTGCCCGGCGCTCGGGATGCCGTGCACCACCTGCTCGTTCACCGACGCGCAGATCGACGCCGGGAAGCCGTGGTAGCCCTTGAACGACGGGATGGCGCCGGCGTCCCGGATCACCTTCTCCGCGATGGCGTCCAGATCGGCGGTGGAGACACCCGGCGCGACCGCTGCGCGCATCGCGTCCAGAGCCGCGGCGACGACCAGACCGGCCGCCCGCATCTTCTCGATCTGCTCGGGCGTCTTCAGCTGAATGTTCAGCTCTTGGCGGCGCATGGCGGTGAGCCTAACCCTCTTCGTCCTAGAAATGCCGCCGCCCCGGGAGACCCCGGGGCGGCTCGGTGACTCGATCGGCGGAATCAGCCGCCGTACGACCGGAGAGCGTCGATCGCGCGCACGGTGACGTCCTCCACCGGGCCGGTGGCGTCGATGCCCACCAGCTTGCCCTGGGCGCCGTAGAAGTCGACCAGGGGCGCGGTCTTGTCCGCGTACTCCACGAGACGGTTGGCGATCGTCTCGGCCTTGTCGTCGTCGCGCTGGAACAGCTCGCTGCCGCAGCGGTCGCAGATGTCCGGCTTGCTGGTCGGGTCGAACTCGACGTGCCAGATCTTGCCGCAGCCCCGGCAGGTACGCCGGCCGGACAGTCGCCGGATGACCTCGTCGTCGTCGACCACGAGCTCCATCACGATGTCCAGCGCCGTGCCCAGGTCCGCCAGCAGCTTGTCCAGGGCCGAGGCCTGCGGCACGGTACGCGGGAAGCCGTCGAGCAGGAAGCCGTCGCTCGCGTCCGGCTCGGCGAGCCGGTCGCGCACCATGTTGATGGTGACCTCGTCCGGAACCAGCTGCCCGGCGTCCATGTAGCGCTTGGCCTCGACGCCCAGCGGCGTCCCCTGCGACACGTTCGCCCGGAAGATGTCCCCGGTCGAGATCTTCGGTACGGCGAGATGGGCGGCGATGAACTCAGCCTGGGTCCCCTTGCCGGCCCCCGGGGGGCCCACCAGTACCAGCCGCACCTACATCGCCTCGCTTCGGTCCTGAGAAACCACGCCCACCGACGCCAGAGCCCCCCGGCCCCGCGTCGCCACTACCGGAGGAACCCTTCGTAGTTCCGCTGCATGAGTTGGCTCTCGATCTGCTTCACCGTCTCCAGACCCACACCCACCATGATCAGCACCGCTGTACCACCGAACGGGAAGTTCTGGTACTGCTGCTGGTTCAGCCAGATGAAGAAGAAGTTCGGCAGGACCGAGATCAGGCCAAGGTACAGCGCACCCGGCAGGGTGATCCGGCTGAGGATGAAGTCCAGGTAGTCGGCGGTCGGCTTGCCCGGGCGGATACCCGGAACAAAACCACCGTACTTCTTCATGTTCTCCGCGACCTCAGTCGGGTTGAACGTGATCGACACGTAGAAGTACGTGAAGAAGATGATCAGCAGGAAGTAGACCGCGATGTAGAGCCAGTGGGTCGGGTTGGCCAGGTAGTTCTGGATCCAGATCTGGTAGCCCTTGAGCTTGTTCTGGTCGAAGAACTGCAGGTACAGCTGCGGCAGGTAGAGCAGCGAGGACGCGAAGATGACCGGGACGACACCCGCCTGGTTCACCTTGAGCGGGATGTAGGTGGAGGTGCCGCCGTACATCCGCCGGCCGATCATGCGCTTGGCGTACTGGACCGGGATCCGGCGCTGCGCCTGCTCGATGAAGACGACCAGCGCGATGATGACCAGGACCAGGCCGATCACCAGGAAGAACTTGGCGGTGCCGCTGGACTCCTTGATGCTCCAGCCCTCACCGGGGAGGCGGGCCGCGATCGAGGTGAAGATCAGGACGGACATGCCGTTGCCGACACCGCGGTCGGTGATCAGCTCGCCGAGCCACATGACCACACCGGTGCCGGCGGTCATCGTCATCACGAGCAGGCTCAGGGTGAGCCACATCGGGATGCCGGTGTTCTCGGGGATGATCTGGTAGGCCGGGTCGTCCTGGTCGCACATGTTGTTGAACAGCTGACCGGTACGGGCGAGCGCCACGAACGCCGACGCCTGGAGCACGGCGAGGCCGAGCGTCAGGTAGCGGGTGTACTGCGTGATCTTCGCCTGGCCGGACTGACCCTCCTTGCGGAGCTGCTCCAACCGCGGGATGACCACGGTGAGCAGCTGCAGGATGATCGACGCCGTGATGTACGGCATGATGCCCAGCGCGAACACGGACAACTGCAGGAGCGCGCCGCCGCTGAACAGGTTCAGCAGGTTGAGGACGCCGTTCGTGTCGGACTCGGTGAGCTTGATGCAGGCCTGAACGTTGGAGTACGACACGCCCGGACTGGGCAATGTGGCACCGAAACGGTAGATCCCCACAATCGCTACCGTGAAGAGTAGCTTCTTCCGCAGGTCAGGCGTCCGAAGCGCGCTCGAGAAGGCGGACAACAACTGATCCTCCTGCGTGGTCGCCACACTCTGGGTTGCGGTATCCCGGAACTTCGGGCACACATCATTGAGCAGCCGTATAGGCCGCCAGCGGAGCACTGTATCAGCAAGGCCGAGAGCGCAACCACCGGCATCGCACCGGCCGATGTCCCAGTACAACACAAGTGTCCGGCTTCATGGCTGAACCGGGTGCTTGCGCGCCCGATCGAAATGCCCGCTCCACCCTACGGTACGGGCCGGACGGCGTCCGCAATCCATCGAAGACGGCCGCTCTCTCCATTCGGGATTCCCCTCAAACGGCCTGAGACGGCCGTCACGGCACTTTGGCCGCTCACCCGATGGGCAAGGCGTCTCCGGCGCGATCCGGGCCTCACGCGCCGCACAGGGCCGTTTACGCCACTCGGGGAACAACGGAAGAGGCCGCGGTGCCGGGTTTCCCCGGCGCCGCGGCCTCTCACCGTTTCACGCCCTACAGCTCGGTAGCGGAACCACCGGCCGCGGCGATCTTCTCCTTGGCCGACTCGCTGAACGCGTGCGCCGAGATGGTCAGCGACACGCCGCCCAGCTCGCCCGAGCCCAGAACCTTCACCGGCTGGCCCTTGCGGACCGCGCCGGCCTCGACGAGCTCGGCCGGGCCGATCTCGCCGCCGTTCGGGAACAGCTCGGCCAGCCGGTCCAGGTTGACCACCTGGAAGACGACCTTGTTGCGGGGCCGGTTGCCCAGACCCTTGATCTTCGGGAGCCGCATGTGGATAGGCATCTGCCCACCCTCGAACGACGCCGGGGTGTTCTTCCGAGCCCCGGTGCCCTTGGTACCGCGGCCCGCGGTCTTGCCCTTCGAACCCTCACCGCGACCCACGCGGGTCTTGGCGGTCTTCGCACCGGGCGCCGGGCGAAGGTGGTGGACCTTGATCCCCATTTACTCGACCTCCTCGACAGTGACGAGGTGGTTCACGGCGAAGATCATGCCCCGAATCTCGGGACGGTCCTCCTTGACCACCACATCGTTGATCCGCTTCAGGCCGAGCGACCGCAGGGACTCCCGCTGGTTCTGCTTACGGCCGATACCGGACCGGATCTGGGTGACCTTCAAGCGCGCCATCAGTGCACCGCCGCTTCCGCACGCGCCGCCAGCATGGCCGCCGGCGCCACGTCCTCGACCGGCAGGCCACGGCGAGCCGCGACCTTCTCCGGCGACTCGAGGCCCTTCAGCGCGGCCACCGTCGCGTGCACGATGTTGATCGGGTTCGACGAGCCGAGGCTCTTCGACAGGATGTCGTGGATGCCGGCGCACTCCAGAACGGCACGCACCGGGCCACCGGCGATGACACCGGTACCGGCGGAAGCCGGCTTGAGCAGCACGACACCCGCGGCGGCCTCGCCGGTGATCGGGTGCGGGATGGTCGCACCGATCCGCGGGACCTTGAAGAAGTGCTTCTTGGCCTCCTCGACGCCCTTGGCGATCGCCGCGGGCACCTCCTTGGCCTTTCCGTAACCGATACCGACGGTGCCGTCACCGTCGCCGACGATCACCAGGGCGGTGAAGCTGAAGCGACGACCACCCTTGACGACCTTCGCGACACGGTTGATCGCGACGACCCGCTCCAGGTGCGGGGTCTTCTCGACGGGCGCGTTGCCGCGGCCGCCCTCACGGCGGTTGTCCCTGCGGTTGCCACCCTCGGTGTTACCGCCGGACCCGCCGCCTCGGCGCTGCTGACCAGGCATTGGTCAATCCCTCCTAGAACTCGAGTCCGGCTTCGCGAGCGGCGTCCGCGAGCTTGGCGATCCGGCCCGCGTACTTGTTGCCACCCCGGTCGAAGACGACCTTGGAAATCCCCGCGGCCTTGGCGCGCTCGGCGAGGAGCGAACCGACCTTGCCGGCCTGGGCGGTCTTGTCGCCCTCGCCACCCCGGATCGAGGTGTCGAGGGTGGACGCCGAAGCCAGCGTGTGGCCCTTGAGGTCGTCGATGATCTGCGCGGTGATGTGCCGCGAGGACCGGGTGACGACAAGGCGGGGACGCTCGGCCGTACCACGGACGTTCTTGCGGACCCGGAAGTGCCGACGCGCCTTGCCGACGGCACGCTTGGCGGCGACGCCGCCGCCGTTGCGGCGCTTGAGCAGCGTGGCGGTCACTTCTTACCTGCCTTTCCAGCCTTGCGGCGGATGACCTCGCCCTGGTACTTGACGCCCTTGCCCTTGTAGGGCTCCGGCGGACGGATCTTGCGAATGTTCGCGGAGACCTCGCCCACCAGCTGCTTGTCGATACCAGTGACGGTGAACTGGGTCGGCTTCTCGACGGAGAAGGTGATGCCCGCCGGCGCCGGAACCAGGACCGGGTGCGAGAAGCCCAGGGCGAACTCGAGGTCCTTGCCCTTGGCGGTCACGCGGTAACCGGTGCCGTTGATCTCGAGCGTCTTCTTGTAGCCCTCGGTGACGCCGATGATCATGTTGGCGACCAGGGTACGAGAAAGGCCGTGCAGCTCCTTGGCCTTGCGCTCGTCGTTCGGGCGGTTGACGACCAGCTCGCCGCCGTCCTGCGAGACCGTGATCGGCTCGGCGACGGTGTGCGAGAGCTCGCCCTTGGGGCCCTTGACCTTGACGGTCTGCCCCGTGATGGTGACGTCGACGCCGGCCGGGACCGGGATCGACTTACGTCCGATTCGCGACATGTCTAAGTCTCCAGTTACCAGACGAAGGCGAGGACTTCCCCGCCCACGCTCCGCTTGCGGGCCTGCTTGTCGGTCAGCAGTCCCTGGGACGTCGAAATGATCGCGACACCGAGGCCACCGAGCACGCGGGGCAGCTCGTCGGACTTGGCGTAAACCCGCAGGCCCGGCTTCGAGACGCGCTTGATGCCGGCGAGGCTGCGCTCGCGGTTCTGGCCGTACTTGAGCTCAACGACCAGACGCTTGCCGACCGCGCCCTCCTCGGGCTCCTCAGACGTCCACGAGGCGATGTAACCCTCAGCCTTGAGGACCTCGGCGATGTTCGCCTTGATCTTCGAGTAGGGCATCGTCACCTTGTCGTGGTACGCCTGGTTGGCGTTACGCAGACGCGTGAGCATGTCTGCGATCGGGTCCGTCATCGTCATGGGTATTCGTCAACCTTTCTCGCCGGGGTTCCCGAGCCGGGCTCAGGCCTACGGCGAAGCGGCATTACATTCGGGTCCGCCTGACGGCCCGCCGCGGACGGCGGGCCGGAGGACGGAAGTTACCAGGAGGCCTTGGACACGCCGGGGAGCTCACCGCGGTGGGCCATGTCCCGCACGCAGACCCGGCACAGGCCGAACTTGCGGTAGACCGAGTGCGGACGACCGCACTTCTGGCAGCGGGTGTAGGCACGCACAGCGAACTTGGGCTTCGCGGCAGCCTTCAGGATCAGCGCCTTCTTCGCCATGCTCAGTTCTCCTTGAACGGGAAGCCCAGGAGCTTGAGCAGCGCCCGGCCCTCGTCGTCGGTCGTGGCGGTGGTGACCACCGTGATGTCCATGCCCCGCGGCCGATCGATCCGGTCCTGATCGATCTCGTGGAACACCGACTGCTCGGTCAGACCGAAGGTGTAGTTGCCGTGCCCGTCCAGCTTCCGGCCGTCGAGACCGCGGAAGTCACGGATACGCGGCAGCGCGATCGACAGCAGCCGGTCCAGGAACTCCCACATCCGGTCGCCGCGGAGGGTGACCTTCGCGCCGATCGGCATGCCCTCACGCAGCTTGAACTGCGCGATGGACTTGGTCGCCCGGCGCACCAGCGGCTTCTGGCCGGTGATGGTGGTCAGGTCACGGACCGCACCGTCGATCAGCTTGGAGTCCCGGGCAGCCTCGCCGACACCCATGTTCACGACGACCTTGACCAGGCCGGGGATCTGCATGGGGTTGCCGTACTTGAACTGCTCGTTGATGGCCGGCGCGACCTCGGAGCGGTACTTCTGCTTGAGGCGCGGCAGCGTCTTGGTCTCGGTGGCGGCAGTCATCAGAGTTCCTTACCGGTCGTACGCGCGATCCGGACCTTGTTGCCGTTCTCGTCAATCTTGTAGCCGATTCGGGTCGGCTTGCCGTCGCCGTCCAGCACCTGCACGTTCGAGATGTGGATCGGGGCTTCCTGAGTGACGATGCCGCCGGTCTTCGAACCGCGCTGGTTCGTGCGGATGCGCTCGTGCTTCTTGACGCGGTTGACGCCCTCGACCAGGACCTTGTCCCGCGTCGGGTAGGCCGCGATGACCTTGCCCTTGGCGCCCTTGTCCTTGCCGGCGATGACGACGACCGTGTCGCCCTTCTTGATCTTCACGGTCAGAGCACCTCCGGCGCCAGGCTGATGATCTTCATGAACCGCTTGTCGCGCAGCTCGCGCCCGACCGGGCCGAAGATGCGGGTACCGCGGGGGTCCCCGCCGTCCTTGATGATGACGGCGGCGTTCTCGTCGAAACGGATGTACGAGCCGTCCGGACGGCGCTTCTCCTTGGCGGTGCGGACGACGACCGCCTTGACGACGTCACCCTTCTTCACACCGGCACCCGGGATGGCGTCCTTGACCGTGGCCACGATGACGTCGCCGATGCTCGCGTAACGGCGACCGGAGCCACCGAGCACCCGGATGCACAGGATCTCCCGGGCACCCGTGTTGTCGGCGACGCGCAGTCGCGACTCCTGCTGGATCACGTCTGTCTCCTATGTCTGCCAGTTCTCCGGGCCGCAGGCCCGAAGCTTGGCGGAACGATGGTCCGCTGGGCCGGCCGGAGCCGGCCCAGCGCACTCACTTGGCCTTTTCGAGGATCTCCACGATGCGCCACCGCTTGGTGGCGGAGAGCGGACGAGTCTCCATGATCGAAACCCGGTCGCCGACGCCGGCCGAGTTCTGCTCGTCGTGCACCTTCAGCTTGCGGGTACGGCGGATGACCTTGCCGTACAGCGCGTGCTTGACGCGGTCCTCGACCTCGACGACGACGGTCTTGTCCATCTTGTCGCTGACCACGAGACCCTCACGCACCTTGCGCTGAGCGCGCGGAGCGGTGGTGGTGTTCTCACTCATGCCGTCACCTCATCCGGCGCGACCGAGAGCCCAAGCTCGCGCTCACGCATGATCGTGTAGATCTTCGCGATGTCCTTGCGGACGACCTGCAGTCGACGGTGATTGTCGAGCTGCCCGGTCGCGCGCTGCACACGAAGGTTGAACAGCTCCGCCTTGGCCTCCCGCAGCTTCGCGACCAGCTCCTCTTCAGGAAGCTCGCGCAGCTCGGCTGCCTTAACGCCCGCTGCCATCAGCTTTCACCCACTTCGCGCGTCACGATGCGGCACTTCATCGGGAGCTTGTGGATCGCGCGGCGCATCGCCTCACGCGCGACCGTCTCGTTCGGGAAGGACATCTCGAAGAGGATGCGACCCGGCTTGACGTTCGCGACCCACCACTCCGGAGAACCCTTACCGGAACCCATCCGGGTCTCGGCCGGCTTCTTGGTCAGAGCCTGGTCCGGGAAAATCGAGATCCAGACCTTGCCACCACGCTTGATGTGGCGGGTCATCGCGATACGCGCCGACTCGATCTGCCGGTTCGTCACGTACGCGGGCTCCAGCGCCTGGATACCGAACTCGCCGAAGACGACCCGGTTGCCGCCCTTGGACGCGCCACTGCGGTCCGGGTGGTGCGGCTTGCGGAAGCCCTTCGGGGGCTTACGCGGCATCAGCATGGCTCAGCCCTCCTGCTGCGTTTCAGCCGCAGCCGGAGCAGCGGCGGTGTTGTCGGCGGACGCCTGGGCCTGAGCGGCCCGGCCGGCCTCGGTGCCGCCCGCGGTCGTGCCGGACGAACCGGAACGGCCACGACGCGGACGCTCGGCACGGTCGGCACGGTCCCGGCGCGGACGAGCCGGCGCCTCGGTGACGACCTCACGACCCGGAACGGCGTCGCCCTTGTAGATCCAGACCTTCACGCCGATGCGGCCGAACGTGGTACGGGCCTCGAAGAAGCCGTACTCGATGTTGGCACGCAGCGTGTGAAGCGGAACGCGACCCTCACGGTAGAACTCCGTGCGGCTCATCTCCGCGCCGCCGAGACGGCCGGAGACCTGCACCCGGATGCCCTTGCAGATCGGGTTCTTCATGGCCGACTGCATCGCCTTGCGCATCGCCCGCCGGAAGCTGACCCGGGAGGACAGCTGCTCGGCGACACCCTGCGCGACCAGCTGGGCATCCGACTCGGGGCTCTTCACCTCGAGGATGTTCAGCTGGACCTGCTTGCCGGTGAGCTTCTCGAGCTTCCCGCGGATCTTGTCGGCCTCCGCACCCTTACGGCCGATGACGATGCCCGGCCGGGCGGTGTGGATGTCGACGCGGACCCGGTCCCGGGTGCGCTCGATGTCCACCTTGGAGATGCCGGCACGCTCGAGGCCCTGGGACATCATGCGGCGGATCTTGACGTCCTCGCCGATGTAGTCCTTGTAGAGCTTGTCCGCGAACCAGCGGCTCTTCCAGTCGGTGGAAATGCCGAGGCGGAACCCGGTGGGGTGAACCTTCTGACCCATTACTCGGCACCCTCCGTGCTCTGGGACTCGGCCTTCGGCGCAGCCTTCTTGGCCGCGGCCTTCTTCGCCGGGCGGGCCGCCTGGACCGCCTCGACCGCGATGGTGATGTGACACGTGCGCTTGCGGATCCGGTACGCCCGGCCCTGCGCCCGCGGACGGAACCGCTTGAGGGTCGGACCCTCGTCGACGAACGCCTCGCTCACGAGGAGAGCGTCGGGGTCGAGCCGCTCGTTGTTCTCAGCGTTCGCGACGGCGCTGGCGAGGACCTTGTAGACCTGCTCGCTGGCGGCCTGCGGCGCGAACTGCAGGACGGTGAGCGCCTCCTTCGCGGGCAGACCGCGGACGAGGTTGACCACCCGGCGCGCCTTGTTCGGCGAGATGCGCACGTGCCGCGCAACCGCCCGCGCGCCCGGAAGCACCGGAGCGTCGCCCTTGACTGGCATCGCTGTAGCTCCTAATTCCTCAGATCCGTGTATCTGCTTAGCGACGACGGCTCTTGCGGTCGTCCTTCTCGTGACCCTTGAACGTGCGGGTCAGAGCGAACTCGCCGAGCTTGTGCCCGACCATCGCCTCGGTGACGAACACCGGGACGTGCTTGCGCCCGTCGTGCACGGCGATCGTGTGCCCGAGCATGTCGGGGATGATCGTCGAACGCCGCGACCAGGTCTTGATGACGTTCTTCGAGTTCTTCTCGTTCTGGACTTCCACCTTCTTGAGCAGGTGGTCATCGACGAACGGGCCCTTTTTGAGGCTGCGAGGCATCTTTAACTCCCGTTACCCGCGCTTGCGGGTGGCGTAGCGGCGGCGAACGATCAGCTTGTCGCTCTCCTGGCCCTTGCGGCGGGTACGGCCCTCCGGCTTACCAGCCGGGTTGACCGGGTGACGACCACCGGAGGTCTTACCCTCACCACCACCGTGCGGGTGGTCGACAGGGTTCATGGCGACACCACGGACGGTCGGGCGCTTGCCCTTCCACCGCATACGGCCGGCCTTACCCCAGTTGATGTTCGACTGCTCGGCGTTGCCGATCTCGCCGATCGTCGCGCGGCAGCGGACGTCGACGCGACGGATCTCACCGGAGGGCATACGCAGCGTGGCGTACACACCCTCACGGCCGAGCAGCTGGATGCCGACGCCGGCCGAACGGGCCAGCTTGGCGCCACCGCCGGGACGAAGCTCCACACCGTGGATCGTCGTACCGACCGGGATGTTGCGCAGGGGCAGGTTGTTGCCCGGCTTGATGTCCGCGCCCACGCCGGACTCGACGCGGTCGCCCTGCTTGAGGTCCTTCGGCGCGAGGATGTAGCGCTTCTCACCGTCGGCGTAGTGCAGCAGAGCGATGCGGGAGGTGCGGTTGGGGTCGTACTCGATGTGAGCGACCTTGGCCGGCACGCCGTCCTTGTCGTTCCGCTTGAAGTCGATCAGCCGGTACTGCCGCTTGTGGCCACCGCCCTGGTGCCGCGTGGTGATGCGACCGTGGACGTTGCGGCCACCCTTCTTGGGCAGCGGAACCAGCAGAGACTTCTCCGGCGTGGACCGGGTGATCTCGGCGAAGTCGGCGACGCTGGAGCCGCGACGGCCCGGCGTGGTCGGCTTGTACTTACGGATTGCCATGATTCACAAACCCCTTAGCTGACCGGGCCGCCGAAGGCCTCGATACGGTCACCGTCAGCCAGCTTCACCATCGCGCGCTTGGTGGCCTTACGCTGGCCCCAGCCGCTGCGGGTGCGCTTGCGCTTGCCCTCGCGGTTCGCGGTGTTCACGGTCAGCACGCGGACGTTGAAGATCTGCTGGATCGCGATCTTGATCTGGGTCTTGTTCGCGTCCGGGCGGACCTCGAACGTGTACCAGTTCTGGTCGAGAACGCTGTAGCTCTTCTCGGAGACCACCGGGGCGACGATGATGTCGCGCGGGTCGGCGATCGTGCTCACTTGTCGCCCTCCTCGGACTTCTCGGAGCCGCCCAGGAACTCGTCGAGCGCGGCCTTCGTGAAGACCACCTCGTCGGCGACCAGCACGTCGTAGGTGTTGAGCTGGCCGGCCTCGATGAGGTGGACGGTCGGCTCGTTCCGCAGCGACACCCAGTTCAGCTCGTCCTGGCTGTCCAGGACGACCAGCACCTTGGTGGTCTGGGCGACCTTGCGCAGCGTCGCGATCGCGGTCTTCGTCGACGGCTTCTCGCCGGTGACGAACGACTCGACCACGTGCACGCGGTTCTCACTGGCCCGGTCCGAGAGGGCGCCACGCAGTGCGGCGGCCTTCATCTTCTTGGGGGTCCGCTGGCTGTAGTCGCGCGGCACGGGGCCGTGCACGACGCCACCACCGGTGAACTGCGGCGCCCGGATCGAGCCCTGACGGGCGCGGCCGGTGCCCTTCTGCTTGTACGGCTTCTTGCCGCCGCCGGCGACCTCACCGCGCGTCTTCGCCTTGTGCGTACCCTGGCGGGCCGCGGCCAGCTGCGCCACGACGACCTGGTGCATCAGCGGGATGTTCGGCTCCACGCCGAAGACGTTGCCGGGAAGCTCGACCGAGCCGGCCTTCGCGCCCTCAGCGTTGATCACGTCAACCGAGCTCACTTGGCACCGCCCTTCTTCTTCGCCGCGGAACGGACCAGGATCAGCGCGCCCTTGGGACCGGGCACCGCGCCGCGGACCAGGATCAGGTTGCGCTCGGTGTCGACGGCCTGGATGACCAGGTTCTGCACGGTGAAGCGCTTGCCACCCATGCGACCGGCCATCTTGACGCCCTTGAAGACACGACCCGGGGTGGCGCAGGCGCCGATCGAACCCGGGGAGCGGTGCTTGCGCTCGACACCGTGGCTCGCGCGCAGACCGTGGAAGCCGTGCCGCTTCATGACACCGGCGTAGCCCTTGCCCTTGGTCTTGCCGGTCACGTCGATCGGCTGGCCGACCGCGAACGTGTCGACGGTGACCTCCTGGCCGAGCTCGTACTCGCCGGCGTCCACCGTCCGGAGCTCCACCACGTGACGGCGCGGCGAGACGCCCGCCTTCTCGAAGTGGCCGCTCTCCGGCTTGTTGACCTTGCGCGGGTCGATGGCGCCGTACGCCAGCTGGACAGCCGAGTAGCCGTCCTTCTCATCGGTGCGGACCTGGGTCACGACGCACGGGCCGGCCTGAACCACGGTCACCGGGACGACCTTGTTGTTGTCCCAGACCTGGGTCATGCCGAGCTTGGCGCCCAGGATCCCCTTAACTTGCCTGTCCATTAGTCGCGATCCCTACAGCTTGATCTCGATGTCGACGCCAGCCGGCAGGTCGAGGCGCATGAGCGAGTCGACCGTCTTCGGAGTCGGGTCGATGATGTCGATCAGACGCTTGTGCGTGCGCATCTCGAAGTGCTCGCGCGAGTCCTTGTACTTGTGCGGCGAACGGATCACGCAGAAACGGTTGATCTCCGTGGGCAGCGGCACCGGGCCCGCGACCTGCGCCCCGGTACGCGTCACCGTCTCGACGATCTTCCGCGCCGAGGAGTCGACGACCTCGTGGTCATAGGCCTTGAGCCGGATGCGGATCTTCTGTCCCGCCATGGTGGCTTCTGTTTCCTTCTCTCGATGCCGCTACCTGCGGAAGCGGGTTGACCTCCGCATGCCCGCAGGACGGTTGATCCTGCGTTGTCCGACCCCCGCGGTCGGGCGTGTCGCGCCCCTCGGCATAAGGAGCCCACGCGGAGTGCTGGCACTCCAGTCGATCACGGGGATCTGAGGTGTCACTGGGTGGCAGAGGAACACACCCGGACACCCGGCGAGGGTGGGTACCTGATCAAGCAGCGCTAACTGCTGAGCGGCACCCACCCCGCGCGGACGCAACCTGACTAGTATGCCGGATTCAATCCGGCAATGCTAATCGGGGTCACCAGTGAGGGTTGCTCACGACAAAACGCAACGTGAACAACCCCCGCTATCACTTGATGATCTTCGTGACCGTTCCGGCGCCGACGGTGCGGCCACCCTCACGGATCGCGAACTTCAGGCCCTGCTCCATGGCGATCGGCTGGATCAGCTTCACGGCCATCGAGGTGGAGTCGCCGGGCATGACCATCTCGGTGCCCTCGGGCAGCGTGACGACGCCGGTGACGTCCGTGGTACGGAAGTAGAACTGCGGGCGGTAGTTCTGGAAGAACGGGGTGTGCCGGCCGCCCTCCTCCTTGGAGAGGATGTAGACCTGGCCCTCGAACTCCGTGTGCGGAGTCGTGGTGCCCGGCTTCACGACGACCATGCCGCGCTCGACGTCCTCGCGCTTGATGCCGCGGAGCAGCAGACCGACGTTCTCACCCGCGCGGGCCTCGTCGAGCAGCTTGCGGAACATCTCGATGCCGGTGCAGACGGTCTTGGTCGACTTCTCGCGGATACCGACGATCTCGACCTCCTCGTTCGGCTTGAGGATGCCACGCTCGGCGCGACCGGTCACCACGGTGCCACGGCCGGTGATCGTGAAGACGTCCTCGATCGGCATGAGGAACGGCTTCTCGGTCTCACGCTCGGGCTGCGGGATCGCGGTGTCGACCGCGTTCATCAGCTCCATGAGCTTGCCGGTCCACTCCGGGTCGCCCTCGAGCGCCTTGAGCGCCGACACGCGCACGACCGGCAGGTCGTCGCCCGGGAACTCGTAGGTGCTGAGCAGCTCGCGGACCTCGAGCTCGACGAGCTCCAGGAGCTCCTCGTCCTCGACCATGTCGCTCTTGTTCAGGGCGACGACGATGTACGGAACGCCGACCTGGCGGGCCAGGAGCACGTGCTCCTTGGTCTGCGGCATCGGGCCGTCGGTGGCGGCGACCACCAGGATGGCGCCGTCCATCTGCGCCGCACCGGTGATCATGTTCTTGATGTAGTCGGCGTGGCCGGGGCAGTCCACGTGCGCGTAGTGGCGCGCCGCGGTCTGGTACTCGACGTGCGCGATCGAGATCGTGATGCCGCGGGCCTTCTCCTCCGGCGCCTTGTCGATCTCGTCGAACGGGGTGTACGGGTTCAGGTCCGGGAACTCGTCGTGCAGGACCTTCGTGATGGCCGCAGTCAGCGTCGTCTTACCGTGGTCGATGTGACCAATGGTGCCGATGTTGACGTGCGGCTTAGTCCGCTCGAACTTCGCCTTCGCCACTGGTGTCCTCCTGTGGACTGATCATTACTTTTCGCCCGGCACGCCGATAAGGCGCTCAGGACTCTGTCGACTGCTCGTGCACGTGCGGCCCTCGACAGGCCGCACGTGCCTCAACGCGTCAGGCGCCGGTGGCCTTAGCGATGATCTCCTTAGCCACGTTCGCGGGAACCTCGGCGTAGGAGTCGAACTGCATGCTGTAGCTCGCCCGGCCCGCAGTCTTCGACCGGAGGTCGCCGACGTAGCCGAACATCTCCGAAAGCGGGACCAGAGCCTTGACGACGCGGGCGCCGTGGCGCTCCTCCATCGACTGGATCATGCCACGCCGGGAGTTGAGGTCGCCGATGACGTCACCCATGTTGTCCTCAGGGGTGGTGACCTCGACGGACATCATCGGCTCGAGGAGAGCCGGGTCGGCCTTGCGGGCCGCTTCCTTCATCGCCATGGAGCCGGCGATCTTGAACGCCATCTCGGACGAGTCGACCTCGTGGTACTGACCGTCCAGCAGCGTGAACTTGACGCCCACCAGCGGGTAGCCGGCGAGAACGCCGTACTGGAGGGAGTCCTGCGCACCGGCGTCGACCGACGGGATGAACTCCTTGGGCACGCGGCCACCGGTCACGGCGTTGACGAACTCGTACGTCGGGCCGTCGGCGTCGAGCGACAGCGGCTCGACCTTGACGATGACCTTCGCGTACTGACCCGAACCACCGGTCTGCTTCTTGTGCACGTAGTCGAGCTTCTCCACGGTGCCGCGGATCGTCTCGCGGTACGCCACCTGCGGCTTACCGATGTTCGCCTCGACGTTGAACTCGCGCCGCATACGGTCGACGAGGATGTCGAGGTGGAGCTCGCCCATGCCGGCGATGATGGTCTGCCCGGTCTCCTCGTCGTTGAAGACGCGGAAGGTCGGGTCCTCCTCGGCCAGACGCTGGATCGCGGTGCCCAGCTTCTCCTGGTCCGACTTGGTCTTCGGCTCGATGGCGACCTGGATGACCGGCTCCGGGAAGGTCATCGACTCCAGGATGACCGGCTTGGCCGGGTCGCAGAGCGTGTCACCGGTGGTGGTCTGCTTCAGACCCTGGACGGCGATGATGTCGCCGGCCTGCGCGGTGGTGCGCTCCTCACGCTTGTTCGCGTGCATCTGGTAGATCTTGCCGATGCGCTCCTTGCGGTCCTTGGTGGAGTTGATCACCTGGGTACCGGTTTCGAGCGTGCCGGAGTAGACCCGGACGTACGTGAGCTTGCCGAGGTGCTTGTCGGTCTGGATCTTGAAGGCCAGCGCCGAGAAGGGCTCGTCGTTCGACGGCTTCCGCTGCATCGGGGTCTCGCCGTCGGTCGCGGTGCCCTCGATGGCCGGGATGTCCAGCGGCGACGGCAGGAACTCGACGACGGCGTCCAGCATCGGCTGCACACCCTTGTTCTTGAAGGCCGAACCGCAGAGGACCGGGTTCGCCTTGCTGGCGATCGTGGCACGCCGGATGGCGGACCGGATCTCCTCGACCGAGAGCTCCTCGCCCTCGAGGTACTTCTCCATCACCGCGTCGTCGACGTCGGCCAGGGTCTCGAGCAGCTTCTCGCGCCACTCGGCGGCCTGGTCGGCGAGGTCGGCCGGGATCTCCTCGATCGCGTAGTCCTCACCCTTCTGGGTCTCACCACGCCAGGTGAGGGCACGCATCTCGATCAGGTCGACGACACCGATGTGGTCACCCTCGAGCCCGATCGGGATCTGGAGCACGAGCGGCGTCGCGTTCAGCCGGTCGATCATCATCTGCACGCAGCGGAAGAAGTCCGCGCCGGTCCGGTCCAGCTTGTTGACGAAGCACATCCGCGGGACGTTGTACTTGTCGGCCTGACGCCAGACGTTCTCGGTCTGGGGCTCCACGCCGGCAACGCCGTCGTAGACCGCCACCGCGCCGTCGAGCACGCGCAGCGACCGCTCGACCTCGACCGTGAAGTCGACGTGGCCGGGCGTGTCGATGATCTGGATCGTGTGACCCTTCCACTCGCACTTGGTGGCGGCGGAAGTGATGGTGATACCGCGCTCCTGCTCCTGCTCCATCCAGTCCATGACGGCGGCGCCCTCGTGGACCTCGCCGATCTTGTACGTGATGCCGGTGTAGAACAGGATTCGCTCGGTCGTCGTGGTCTTACCAGCGTCGATGTGCGCCATGATGCCGATGTTGCGTACCTTGGCGAGCGCGTCTGCGGCGGCCACTTCCATCCCTACTTTTCTTCGTCGTCGTCTCTAGGACCGGTACGACTGCCGTGGCCCGGCCGGAAGCCGGGCCCGCAGCAGGGTCTTACCAGCGGTAGTGCGCGAAGGCCTTGTTGGACTCCGCCATCTTGTGAGTGTCCTCGCGACGCTTGACCGCGGCGCCGAGGCCGTTGCTGGCGTCGAGCAGCTCGTTCTGCAGGCGCTCGATCATGGTCTTCTCGCGGCGGGCCTTGGAGTACTGGACCAGCCAGCGCAGACCGAGGGTGGTCTGACGCGGGGTGCGGACCTCGACCGGAACCTGGTAGGTCGCGCCACCGACGCGGCGGCTGCGGACCTCGAGGGTCGGCTTCACGTTGTCCATGGCGCGCTTGAGGATGACCACCGGGTCGGTGCCACCGCTCTTCTCGCGGCAGCCCTCGAGAGCTCCGTACACGATGCGCTCGGCGAGCTGACGCTTGCCGCCGATGAGGATCTTGTTGACCAGCTGCGTTACCAGCGGGGAGTTGTACACCGGGTCAGCGACCACAGGGTGGCGCGGAGCGGGTCCCTTACGCGGCATGTCAGCTCTTCTCCTTCTTCGCGCCGTAACGGCTGCGGGCCTGCTTGCGGTTGCGGACACCCTGGGTGTCCAGCGAACCACGAACGATCTTGTAGCGGACGCCCGGAAGGTCCTTCACACGGCCACCACGCACGAGCACGATCGAGTGCTCCTGCAGGTTGTGACCGACGCCCGGGATGTACGCCGTGACCTCGATCTGGCTGCTGAGCTTCACACGAGCGACCTTGCGCAGCGCAGAGTTGGGCTTCTTGGGGGTAGTGGTGTACACGCGCGTGCACACGCCGCGCCGCTGAGGACTTCCCTTCAGCGCCGGCGTCTTCGTCTTGCTCGTCTTCGCCTGGCGGCCCTTGCGGACCAGCTGCTGGATCGTGGGCACCGGGTTTCTCCGCTCCCTTCGGCCGCTTCCTGTTTACGGCCGCACCGTGTATTTCTGCCTCTGTGTGCCGGCCACTTCCCTGAGGAAGCGTCCGGCACCCGCGGTCGGGCGTGTCGTCCGGCTCACGGTCCCATCGCGCGTGAAGGTTCACGCGTTCCGGATGTTGTCTGTGTGAGCAGGGCCTTCACCGACCCTGCCCGTCGTGGTGCTCTAACCCGTCGCACGTTCCGAAACGGGTGCACGCACGAGTTGCCCGGGCGAGCCCGGGCACGAGGGGAAAGACTACCCACCCTGCGCACCCAGGTCAAAATGAGCCCAGGCTCCCACGATGGACATCTCCGTATACCAGTGTACCGGGTCGCTCGGCGCACCATCGCCGCGGTGCCGGATCCGGGCCCGGCCACGGCCACGAGAGCCGCTGTCCGCTCATGACAACTGCAACGTCAGCCCCAGCGTCAACGACAGCAACGCCAGGGAAGCGCCGATCAGGCCGCAGATGATCCCGCCGGTGGTCAGGCCACGGCCGGTGAAACGGACCCGCCACGGCTCGCCGGTGCCCGCGATCTGCCGCCTGGCGATCACCGCGGCACCCACCGCTCCCCCGCACGCCAGGACGCTGAGCAGCGCAAACGCTCCGGCGACCCAACCGCCCCAGCCCGCCTCGGCACCGGAGACGCCGAAGCAGAGGGCCGCGAAGGAGACCACGATCGCGGCGATGCCGGCGGCCAGCGAGCCGATGGCCGGCCCCGATGTGATCGGCGCGACGCGAAGATGGACCAGACCGAATTCGGTCCCGGTCACCTGCTCCAGCCGCTCCGGCTGCCAGCCCGCCGAGACCGGCGGCGGAGGCGGCTGGAGGGCATAGGGAGATCCGTACGGCGACGGCGCCCCGTAGCCGGGCCCAGGACCGTACGAGGGGCCGTAGGACGGCTGGTAGGGCTGACCCGGGGGCTGCGTCATATGACCAAGCATGTCACCCGTACGGGCGGCCGTGCAGCCCACCCGAGCCCCTCCGAACCGTGCCGGTCAATCGGTGCCGGGCGCGAAATCCTGCCCACCGGGCGCCGCCGCCAGGTGCAACAGCCCCGCGATCAGGGCCGCCACCAGGGCCGTCGCGGCCAGCACGAGGCCGGTCCAGGCGAGCTGACGACCCCGCCGGATCCAGGCCGAGCCGGTCAGATAACCCCCCGCCGCGTACGCCTGACGAGCCGACTGGCGAGCCAGGAGCAACGCCAGCGTGGCCGGGATCACCCCACCCACCAGCGGTCCGGTGAGCAGTCCCACCAGGCCCAGCGCGAAGACCGCCCGGGCCTTCGTCATCGGCACCGGCTCGGGGTCCATCGGGTGACGGGTGGGAACAACGGGAAGCGTCACGCCACCATCCTAGAAACGCCCATGGGGCGGCCGCGCATCGCGCGACCGCCCCATGCGGAGAAACCCTTAGCGGTACGACCCGAAGTCGAAGTCGTCCAGCGGCACAGCCTGCCCGCTGGCCGGCCCGAAGCCGTAGTCGGTCTCCGGGTACCCGGTCATCGAGTACACCTTCGCCTTGGCCTCCTCGGTCGGCTCGACCCGGATGTTGCGGTACTTGGAGATACCGGTACCGGCCGGGATGAGCTTACCGATGATGACGTTCTCCTTGAGGCCCACCAGCGAGTCGCTGCGCGAGTTGATCGCAGCGTCGGTGAGCACCCGGGTGGTCTCCTGGAAGGAGGCCGCCGACAGCCAGGAGTCGGTCGCCAGCGAGGCCTTGGTGATACCCATCAGCACCGGACGGCCGGCGGCGGGCTCGCCACCCTCGCCCACGAGCCGGCGGTTCTCCGACTCGAAGAGCGCCCGGTCGACCAGCACACCCGGCAGGAACTCGGTCGCGCCGGAGTCGATGACCGTCACCCGCTTGAGCATCTGGCGGATGATGATCTCGATGTGCTTGTCGTGGATGAGCACACCCTGCGAGCGGTAGACCTCCTGGACCTCACTGGTCAGGTGGACCTGGACCGCGCGCGGGCCCATGATGCGGAGCAGCTCGTGCGGGTCGATGGTGCCCTCGGTGAGCTTCTCGCCGACGTTGACGTGGTCGCCGTCGTGGGCGCGGAGCTTGACCCGCTTCGAGATCTTGTCGTAGACGATCTCGTCGCTGCCGTCGTCCGGCACCACGATGATCTTCCGCGAGCGCTCGCCGTCCTCGATGCGGACGCGTCCCGGGGTGTCGGCGATGGGCGCCTTGCCCTTGGGCACACGGGCCTCGAAGATCTCCTGCACACGCGGCAGACCCTGGGTGATGTCCTCACCCGCGACACCACCGGTGTGGAAGGTACGCATGGTCAGCTGCGTGCCGGGCTCACCGATGGACTGGGCCGCGATGATGCCGACGGCCTCGCCGATGTCGACCGACTTGCCGGTCGGCAGCGAACGGCCGTAGCAGGCCGCGCACACGCCGAGCTTCGACTCACAGGTGAGGACGCTGCGCACCCGGACCGTCTCGACGCCGGCCGCGACCAGCTTGTCGACCAGGATCGAGTTGAGGTCGTCACCACGCGACACCACGCGGTTGCCGTCGGCGTCGTCGATGTTGTCGGCCAGCGTACGGGCGTGCACACCGGTCTCGGCGTGCACGTGCACGACCAGGGTGCCGTCCGCCTCGCGCTCGCCCACCTGCATCGGGATCGCGCGCTCGGTGCCGCAGTCCTCCTCGCGGATGATGACGTCCTGCGAGACGTCCACCAGACGACGGGTCAGGTAACCCGAGTCGGCGGTACGCAGGGCGGTGTCAGCCAGACCCTTACGGGCACCGTGCGTGGAGATGAAGTACTCCAGAACGGTCAGACCCTCACGGTACGACGAGGTGATCGGACGCGGGATGATCTCGCCCTTGGGGTTGGCCACCAGACCACGGATCGCGGCGATCTGCCGGAGCTGGAGGAGGTTACCGCGGGCGCCGGAGTTGATCATGACCCAGAGCGGGTTCTCCTGCGGCAGCGCGGTCTCCATCTCCTTGGAGATCTCGTTGGTCGCCTTGGTCCAGATCTCGATGAGCTCGCCGCGGCGCTCCTCACCGGTCATCAGACCACGCTGGTACTGCTTGTCGATGCGGTCCGCCTCGACCTGGTACCGAGCGAGGATCTCCGGCTTGCGCGGAGGACCGATGACGTCGCCCATGCCGATCGTCACACCGGACCAGGTGGCCCAGTGGAAGCCGGCCTCCTTGAGCGCGTCCAGGGTCGCGGCCAGGGCGACCTTGGGGAAGCGCTCGGCGAGGTCGTTGACGATCGCCGACAGCTGACCCTTGCGGATCTCGTAGTTCACGTACCGGTAGCCCGGGGGCAGCGTCTCGTTGAAGATGACGCGGCCCAGCGTGGTCTCGACCAGCACCGGGTCACCCTCGACCCACTCCTCCGGCGCGACCCAGGCCTCGCCCTTGGCGCCGTTGTCCACCCCGACGACGTCCCGGAGGCGGATCTTCACCGGCGCCTGCAGGTGCAGCTCACCGTTGTCGTACGCCATCCGAGCCTCGGCGTCCGAGCTGAACACCCGGCCCTCACCCTTGGCGCCGGGCGTGAGGTGGGTCAGGTGGTACAGACCGATGACCATGTCCTGGGTGGGCATGGTGACCGGCTTGCCGTCGGCCGGCTTGAGGATGTTGTTCGACGACAGCATCAGGATCCGGGCCTCGGCCTGCGCCTCGGCCGACAGCGGCACGTGGACCGCCATCTGGTCACCGTCGAAGTCCGCGTTGAACGCGGTGCAGACGAGCGGGTGGATCTGGATCGCCTTGCCCTCGACCAGCTGCGGCTCGAAGGCCTGGATGCCCAGACGGTGCAGGGTCGGCGCACGGTTCAGCAGGACCGGGTGCTCGGAGATGACCTCTTCGAGGACGTCCCACACGACCGGGCGCTGCCGCTCGACCATCCGCTTGGCGGACTTGATGTTCTGCGCGTGGTTGAGGTCCACCAGGCGCTTCATCACGAACGGCTTGAACAGCTCCAGCGCCATCTGCTTCGGCAGGCCGCACTGGTGCAGCTTGAGCCGCGGGCCGACGACGATGACGGAACGACCGGAGTAGTCGACCCGCTTGCCGAGCAGGTTCTGACGGAACCGGCCCTGCTTGCCCTTGAGCATGTCGGACAGCGACTTGAGCGGGCGGTTACCCGGACCGGTGACCGGCCGGCCACGACGGCCGTTGTCGAACAGCGCGTCGACGGCCTCCTGGAGCATCCGCTTCTCGTTGTTCACGATGATCTCGGGCGCGCCCAGGTCGATCAGTCGCTTGAGGCGGTTGTTCCGGTTGATGACCCGGCGGTACAGGTCGTTCAGGTCGGAGGTCGCGAAACGGCCACCGTCGAGCTGCACCATCGGGCGCAGGTCCGGCGGGATGACCGGGACGCAGTCCAGGACCATGCCGAGCGGCGAGTTGCGGGTGTTCAGGAACGCCGCGACGACCTTGAGCCGCTTGAGCGCCCGGATCTTCCGCTGTCCCTTACCGGTGCGGATGATCTCCCGAAGGTTCTCCGCCTCGGCGTCCAGGTCCATGTTCTCGAGCAGGGCCTTGATCGCCTCGGCGCCCATGCCACCGGTGAAGTACTCACCGAAGCGGTCGCGCAGCTCGCGGTAGAGCAGCTCGTCGGTGACCAGCTGCTTGGAGTCGAGCTTGCGGAAGGTGTCGAGCACCTCGTCGAGGCGGTCGATCTCGCGCTGCGCCTTGTCGCGGATCTGGCGCATCTCGCGCTCGCCGGCCTCCTTGACCTTGCGGCGCACGTCGGCCTTGGCACCCTCGGCCTCGAGCTCGGCGAGATCCTGCTCCAGCTTGGCGGCACGCTTCTCGATCTCGGAGTCGCGGCCGTTCTCGGACTGGCGCTTCTCGGCGAAGATCTCGTTCTCGATCGTGGACATGTCGCGGTGACGCGCCTCGGCGTCCACGCTCGTCACCACGTACGAGGCGAAGTAGATGATCTTCTCGAGGTCCTTGGGAGCCAGGTCGAGCAGGTAGCCCAGCCGGCTCGGGACGCCCTTGAAATACCAGATGTGGGTGACGGAAGCGGCCAGCTCGATGTGGCCCATGCGCTCACGCCGGACCTTGGAGCGGGTCACCTCGACGCCACAGCGCTCACAGATGATGCCCTTGAACCGGACGCGCTTGTACTTACCGCAGTAGCACTCCCAGTCCCGCTGCGGACCGAAGATCTTCTCGCAGAAGAGTCCGTCCTTCTCGGGCTTGAGGGTGCGGTAGTTGATCGTCTCGGGCTTCTTGACCTCGCCGTGCGACCACTGCCGGATGTCGTCAGCGGTAGCAAGGCCGATGCGCAACTCGTCGAAGAAGTTGACGTCGAGCACTTGGACTATCCCTCGTGTTTCGTTGCTCGGGTGAATTCAAGGCCGGCGGGGGCGTCCCCGGCCGGCCCCGAGTGATCGGGGCCGGCCGAGGACGCTCTCCGTCAGATCTCTTCGACGCTGCTGACGCCCTCGTTCGGGCGACGGGACAGGTCGATGCCGAGTTCCTCCGCGGCCCGGAAGACCTCGTCGTCGGTCTCACGCATCTCGAGCGCCACACCGTCGCTGGACAGCACCTCAACGTTCAGGCACAGCGACTGGAGCTCCTTGAGAAGCACCTTGAACGACTCCGGGATTCCCGGCTCCGGGATGTTCTCGCCCTTGACGATGGCCTCGTAGACCTTCACTCGGCCCAGGACGTCGTCGGACTTGATGGTGAGCAGCTCCTGCAGGGCGTAGGCCGCCCCGTAGGCCTGCATGGCCCAGCACTCCATCTCGCCGAACCGCTGGCCACCGAACTGCGCCTTACCACCCAGCGGCTGCTGCGTGATCATCGAGTACGGGCCGGTCGACCGAGCGTGGATCTTGTCGTCGACCAGGTGGTTCAGCTTGAGGATGTAGACGTAGCCGACCGAGATCGGGTCCGGCAGCGGCTCACCGGAGCGACCGTCGAACAGCTGCGCCTTACCGTCGCCGTTGACCAGCCGCTTGCCGTCGCGGTTGACCAGCGTCGACTCGAGCAGACCCTTGATCTCCTCCTCCTGGGCGCCGTCGAAGACCGGAGTCGCGACGTTGCTGTCGGCGGGAGACTCGTGAGCCTCGATCGAGCGGAGCTGACGCTTCCAGTCCTCGTCCTCACCCTCGACCGACCAACCGGTCTTGGCGATCCACCCGAGGTGGGTCTCCAGGACCTGGCCGATGTTCATACGCGAGGGCACACCCAGCGGGTTGAGCACGATGTCGACCGGGGTGCCGTCCTCCAGGAACGGCATGTCCTCGACCGGCAGGATCTTGGAGATGACGCCCTTGTTGCCGTGCCGGCCGGCGAGCTTGTCGCCGTCCTGGATCTTCCGCTTCTGGGCGACGTAGACCCGGACCAGCTCGTTGACACCCGGGGGCAGCTCGTCGCCGTCCTCGCGGGAGAACGTCCGGACGCCGATGACCGTGCCGGTCTCGCCGTGCGGAACCTTCAGCGAGGTGTCCCGGACCTCCCGGGCCTTCTCACCGAAGATGGCGCGGAGCAGGCGCTCCTCCGGGGTCAGCTCGGTCTCGCCCTTCGGGGTGACCTTGCCGACCAGGATGTCGCCGGGGACGACCTCGGCGCCGATCCGGATGATGCCGCGCTCGTCCAGGTCAGCGAGCATCTCCTCGCTGACGTTGGGGATGTCGCGGGTGATCTCCTCCGGGCCCAGCTTGGTGTCGCGGGCGTCGACCTCGTGCTCCTCGATGTGGATCGAGGTGAGGACGTCCTGCTGCACGAGGCGCTGCGACAGGATGATCGCGTCCTCGTAGTTGTGGCCCTCCCAGCACATGAAGGCGACGAGCAGGTTGCGCCCGAGCGCCATCTCGCCCTCGTCGGTGCAGGGACCGTCGGCGATGACCTGGCCGGCCTCGACGCGGTCGCCCTCGAACACGATCGGCTTCTGGTTGACGCAGGAGCCCGCGTTCGACCGGCGGAACTTGTGCAGCAGGTAGGTACGCCGGTGGCCGTCGTCCTGGTGCACCGTCACGTAGTCGGCGCACAGGTCCTCGACGACACCGCCGACCTCGGCGACGACCACGTCACCGGCGTCGACCGCGGCGCGGTACTCCATGCCGGTGCCGACCAGCGGCGACTCCGCCTTGACCAGCGGCACGGCCTGACGCTGCATGTTCGCGCCCATGAGGGCACGGTTCGCGTCGTCGTGCTCGAGGAAGGGGATCATCGCGGTCGCGACCGAGGTCATCTGCCGCGGCGAGACGTCCATGTAGTCGACCTCGGTGCCGGGCACGTAGTCGACCTCACCGCCCTTACGGCGGACCAGGACGCGGTCCTCGGCGAAGGTGCCGTCGCTGGACAGCACGGCGTTCGCCTGGGCCTTGATGAACCGGTCTTCCTCGTCGGCGGTGAGGTAGTGCACCTCGTCGCTGACGACACCGTTCTCGACCTTCCGGTACGGCGTCTCGATGAAGCCGAACGGGTTGACCCGCGCGAACGTCGAGAGCGCGCCGATCAGACCGATGTTCGGGCCCTCAGGGGTCTCGATCGGGCACATCCGGCCGTAGTGGGACGGGTGCACGTCGCGAACCTCGAAGCCGGCCCGCTCACGGCTCAGACCACCCGGGCCGAGCGCCGACAGACGGCGACGGTGGGTCAGACCCGCGAGCGGGTTCGTCTGGTCCATGAACTGCGACAGCTGCGAGGTGCCGAAGAACTCCTTGATCGCGGCCACGACCGGCCGGATGTTGATCAGGGTCTGCGGCGTGATCGCCTCGACGTCCTGGGTCGTCATCCGCTCGCGGACGACCCGCTCCATCCGGGAGAGGCCCACGCGGACCTGGTTCTGGATGAGCTCGCCGACCGTACGCAGGCGCCGGTTGCCGAAGTGGTCGATGTCGTCGGCCTCGTAACCGTCCTCACCGGCGTGCAGCCGGCAGAGGTACTCGACGGTGCGGACGACGTCTTCCTCGGTCAGCGTGCCACGGACGATCGGCACGTCGATCTCGAGCTTCTTGTTGAACTTGTACCGGCCGACCTTGGCGACGTCATACCTCTTCGGGTTGAAGAAGAGGTTGTCGAGCAGGGTCTGCGCGTTCTCCCGGGTGGGGGGCTCGCCCGGGCGCAGCTTGCGGTAGATGTCGAGCAGGGCCTCGTCCTGCCCGGCGATGTGGTCCTTCTCCAGCGTCGTCATGAGCAGCTCGGACCAGCCGAAGCGCTCGCGGATCTGGTCGGCGGACCAGCCGATCGCCTTCAGCAGGACGGTGACGGCCTGCCGGCGCTTGCGGTCGATACGGACACCGACCGTGTCGCGCTTGTCGATGTCGAACTCCAGCCAGGCACCCCGGCTCGGGATGACCTTGACGCTGGTGAGGTCGCGGTCGGAGGTCTTGTCCGGCTCCTTGGTGAAGTACACGCCCGGCGAACGGACGAGCTGACTCACCACGACCCGCTCGGTGCCGTTGATGACGAACGTCCCCTTGGGGGTCATCATCGGGAAGTCACCCATGAACACGGTCTGGCTCTTGATCTCGCCAGTCGTGTTGTTGGTGAACTCCGCGGTCACGAACAGCGGGGCACAGTAGGTCAGGTCCTTCTCTTTGCACTCCTCGATCGAGGCCTTCACCTCGTCGAAGCGCGGAGACGAGAAGGACAGCGACATGGTGCCGGAGAAGTCCTCAATGGGACTGATCTCTTCGAGGATCTCTGCGAGGCCCGAGTGGGCGTGCGGGTCGTCCGTCGTCCGGGCCTGCCAAGCCTCATTGCCGACCAGCCAGTCGAAGGACTCGGTCTGGAGTGCGAGGAGGTTGGGGACCTCTAGCTGCTCGGTGATCCGGCCGAAAGAGACCCGGCGGGGTGCGTAAGCGCTCGACGTACGGCTGGTCTTCGCAGGGCGGGAAGCTGCCAAGATGCGTCCTTCCGAGGACCGGTGCTGCTATGCGGCTGAGTTGCTGATGCAACTGGTCTGCGTGCACTCCAATGAGCCCCCGGGAAGTTATCCACATGGATATCCCGAGAGGCATCAAGACAGAAGGCAGCGCAAACTAGCAGTGTAGCCGCTTGGCTAACCGCTGTCCAGCCCACACCTGAGGTGGCCTGCGGAACATGCCACCGTCACGGCTGACCTGGACCTCTACGGTCAGGGCCGGGACGGGGCCGCTCAGAAACGCGGCAACTACCCCTCTGGTGCCAGTCCGACAGGTATCGGCAGTAGATCCGTTACCCAGCGGGCGGCTGTCGCAAGCGCGGAAACTTGCTGATGTCAGCGTGCCTGTCCGCCGACACACAGTCAAGGGCTGTGCCGCGGGTCGGACGGCCGCGGTCATCCGCCCGGCGCACCGAGGGGGCCTCGACGCGCGGATGGCGAACTTTGACAGGCTTTGCCACTCGCTGCGAAGGCGGCTCGACGGCACACCGTTGAGCTGCCCGGACGGCTGGAGAAACAGCGATGGCGGGGACCCGGAACGGATCCCCGCCATCGACCGATGACACTGTGGAGCGTTAGATCACTTGAGGGTGACCTTGGCGCCCTCACCCTCGAGCTTGGCCTTGGCGGCCTCGGCCTTCTCCTTGTTGACACCCTCGAGGATCGCCTTCGGGGCACCCTCGACGGCGTCCTTGGCCTCCTTGAGGCCCAGGCCGGTCAGCTCACGCACGACCTTGATGACCTGGATCTTCTTGCCACCGTCCGACTCGAGGACGACGTCGAAGGAGTCCTTCTCGGCCTCGGCCTCGGCCGGGGCGGCACCCGGGGCGGCGGCAACGGCGACCGGAGCGGCAGCCTTGACGTCGAAGACGGTCTCGAACTCCTTCACGAACTCGGAGAGCTCGATGAGGGTCATCTCCTTGAAGGCCTCGAGCAGGTCTTCGGTGCTGATCTTCGCCATGTGAGGCAACCTTTCCTAAGTTTTCTGACGTTTAACGGTTCACGCGAGGCATCAGGCCTCGGTGGAACCGGCCTGCTCGCGCTGCGCCCGCAGAGCCTCGACCGTGCGCACCGTCTTGGTGAGGGGCGCCTGGAAGGTGGCAGCGGCCTTGCTCAGGTTGGCCTTCATGGCGCCGGCCAGCTTGGCCAGCAGAACCTCACGGGACTCGAGGTCAGCAAGCTTGTTGACCTCGTCCGCCGTGATGGCCTTGCCCTCGAAGACACCGCCCTTGATGACGAGAACGGGGTGGGCCTTGGCGAAGGCACGGAGGCCCTTGGCCGCCTCGACCACGTCACCGTTCACGAAGGCGAGCGCGGTAGGACCGGTGAACAGCGCGTCGAGGCCCTCGATACCCGCGTCAGCCGCGGCACGCTTCGCGAGCGTGTTCTTGGCGACGGCGTACTTGTTCTCGCCGCCCAGCGACCGCCGGAGCTCGGTGAGCTCCTTCACGGTGAGGCCGCGGTATTCGGTCAACACGGTGGCCGTCGAACCACGGAAGTGATCCGTGAGCTCGGAAACAGCCGAAGCCTTGTCGGCCCGGACCGGCTTGTCCGCCATGTCCCTCCTCTCTCAGTGCTTCAGCCACTGGTCGAGAGGGTCCGTACAAAGCAAAACGCCCCGGCGCAGGGCACGGGGCGGACTCGAACACACGCTCACACGCGGTCGACGATCACGAACCGTTCTCCCTACGCGGGTCGCCCGCTTTCAGCGGGACCTTCGGCCGCGGCGTCCGTCGAGACGACGGCTGCTACGGCGACCAGCGGTCTATGGGTGGAACTTCGAGATGCAACAGTACGCGGACCTGTCACGGAACACCAAATCGGGGCGGGACTACGAGCGTGCGCGGCGCAGGCCCGCATACCCGGCGAGGGCCACGGCGCACCACAGGACCGTCCAGACGACCAGGATCAGCAGGGTCGCGGCGTCCGGGGCGTGGTCCCCACCCAGCTTCCGGGCGGTGGCCATCACCGGCGGCACCAGCCACGGGGCGATCGAGCCGGTCAGGCCGAGCACGACGACCAGGATCGAGCCGCCCACCAGGACCAGGACACCGGGCAGGATCCGCCGGGTGACCGCTCGGCCGGACAGGGCGCCCAGCGTCACGGCGGCGGCCAGCGACAGCAGGTGCGCCACGATCCCGAGCAGGATGCCGGTCTGCGTCGACGGCTCGGCGCTGTCCGGGCGCGGCGGCGCGATCCCGCCGACCACCCACGGGGCCAGCATCGTGAGGACGCACACCACCGCGGCGAGGAGCACGGCGGCGAGCAGGCCGCCGGCGCCCTCCCGGAACGGGCCGACGGCGAGGCGGGCCAGCCGGCGTTGAGCGTCCGGTTCGGTGTCCAGCAGCAGCTTGGTGATCCAGGCCAGGACCGGGAACAGGCAGACCGCCGAGTAGCCGTAGGCGTGCATGGCGAGCGACGGCCCGCCGCCGTACAGGATGGAGAGGATCACCAGCACGGTGATCAGGGGCGCCACAGCGCGGCCACCGCGCAGAAAACCGGCGAGGCGCATCCGGGTCAGTGCGATCATCGCCCCTCGCTCTCGGTGCTTTCGATTCCGGGTACGCCCATCGCGCTCTGCCCCGGGAAGGGGCGCGTCTCGCGTACCCCCGCCGGGTCTCGCTCCCGGACCCCGAGGACACGGTGACCGGAGGCACGGAGCCGGTCCACCGTCGCGGCGGCCTCCTGGCGTCGCGCCACCACCTCGACCACCACCTCGTCGGCGCCGGTGTCCGGCTCGGGCTCGCCGGTGTGGTGCAGCCCGTGGCCGGTGACGGTCCAATGGATCGCGCCCGGCAGGTTGGCGATCTCGCCGCGGTGATCGCTGACCAGGACCGCGCCGCCGGCGGCGGTGACCTCCGCGACGAGTTCCGGGATGAGCTGACGGGACGGGGCGTCGAGACCCTCCCACGGCTCGTCCAGGACCAGCAGGCCCGGCGTGGTGAGCAGCGCCTGGGCCAGGCCGACCTTCTGCGCGGTGCCCTTGGAGAGGTCCGGCAGCGGGGTCTCGGCGTGCCCGGTCAGGCCGAGCCGTTCGAGCCACCGGTCGGCGCCGGCCGCGGGCAGGCCACGGATCTCGGCCATCGAGCGCAGGTAGCCGATCGTGGTGAACGGCTGGGCGGCCGGGAAGCGTTCGGGGACCCAGCCCACCACGGCCGGCCGGTCACGGATCACGCCGCGGGACGGGCCGAGCACCCCCGCGGCGAGCTGGAGCAGGGTCGACTTGCCGGCGCCGTTGCGGCCGAGCACCACGATCGTCTGCCCGGGCTCCACGGCGGCGTCGATGTCCTGGAGCGTCCAGTCGGCGCGTCGCGCGTACCGGAACCAGACTTTGTCGAAGCGC
The DNA here is from genome assembly GCF_017592555.1 of Actinoplanes flavus. Lineage (GTDB taxonomy): Bacteria > Actinomycetota > Actinomycetes > Mycobacteriales > Micromonosporaceae > Actinoplanes > Actinoplanes flavus. Next base: position 113,972 of record NZ_JAGFNS010000013.1, read on the forward strand.
ACGGCCGGAAGCCTGCCACAAAGCCCGCCCACGACGTAGGTCCGGAGGACGCGAAAATCCCCCGGGGACGTCCCCGGGGGATTTCGAGAGATGCGACCGTCAGGCGGTGGCGTCCGAGCCGCGCAGGTTCTTCTGCACGTTCGGGTCGACCTGGATGCCGGGGCCCATCGTGGTGGTGATGGTGACCTTCTTCAGGTACTTGCCCTTGGCGGCCGACGGCTTCGAGCGCAGGACCTCGTCGAGGACCGCGCCGTAGTTGTCGATCAGCTGCTCCGGCGAGAAGGACGCCTTGCCGATGATCAGGTGCAGGTTGGAGTGCTTGTCCACCCGGAAGGTGATCTTGCCGCCCTTGATCTCGTTGACGGCCTTGGTGACGTCCATGGTCACGGTGCCGGTCTTCGGGTTCGGCATGAGGCCACGCGGGCCGAGGATCCGGGCGATCCGGCCGATCTTGGCCATCTGGTCCGGCGTCGCGATCGCGGCGTCGAAGTCCAGCCAGCCACCCTGGATCCGGGCGACGAGCTCGTCGGTGCCGACCTCGTCGGCGCCGGCCGCGACGGCCTCCTCGGCCTTCGCGCCCTGGGCGAACACGATGACGCGGGCGGTCTTACCGGTGCCGTGCGGCAGGTTGACGGTGCCGCGGACCATCTGGTCGGCCTTACGCGGGTCGACACCGAGGCGCATCGCGACCTCGACGGTGGCGTCGAACTTGGCGGAACCGGTCTCCTTGGCGAGGGCGACCGCGTCCTTCGGCTCGTAGAGCTTGTTGGCGTCGATCTTCTCGACGGCGGCGCGGTACGCCTTGCTGCGCTGTGCCATTTCACTTACTCCTGTGGTTGATGGCGGGGCCGCTCGCTGACGGCCCCTCCCACTGAAATCGCCGGTCGTCCGGCGATCAGATCTTGGTGACCTGGTTGAAGTTCAGCTCGACCGGGGTCTCCCGGCCGAAGATCGACACCAGGACCTTGAGCTTCTGCTGGTCGGCATTGATCTCGCTGATCGAGGCCGGCAGCGAGGCGAACGCGCCGTCGGTCACCGTGACCGAGTCGCCCACCTCGAAGTCGAGCACCTTGACCTCGGGCTTCGCCTTCTTCTCCTCGGCCTGGACAGCCGGGGCCAGCCACTTCAGCACCTCATCGAGGGAGAGCGGGGCCGGCCGGTCGACCCGGTCGGTGGCGCCCACGAAGCCAGTCACACCGGGCGTGTTGCGCACGCAGGAGTAGGACTCCGGGGTCAGGTCCATCCGGACCAGGATGTAGCCGGGGAAGACCTTGGCCTGCACCTGGTTGCGCTTGCCGTTCTTGACCTCGACCTCTTCGCGGGTCGGCACCTCGACCTGGAAGATGAACTCCTCCATGTCGAGGCTCGTGATCCGGGTCTCGAGGTTGGTCTTGACCTTGTTCTCGTAGCCCGCGTAGGAGTGCACGACATACCAGTCGCCGGGGGCGTAGCGCAGCTTCTGCCGCAGCTCCTTGACCGGGTCGTAGTCCTCGTCAGCCTCGGGCGCCTGAGCCTCGACCGGCTCGGCGGCCTCGACCGGCTCCTCGGTCTCCAGCGACGACTGCTCGTCAGCAAACTGCGCGGTCTCGTCGTCGTACTCAGGCACGCTCGCTCACTTCCAAAAGTCTTCGGTTCGCGGATCGCCGGACGTCAGCCCAGCGCCCATAGCATCGCTTTACCGAACGCGTAGTCCAGGCCGGCCACGATGGCGGTCATGATCACCACGAAGACGATCACGACACCGGTGTAGGTGAGCAGCTCTTTACGGGTCGGCCAGATGACCTTGCGAAGCTCGCTGACGACCTCGCGGAAGAAGCCACCCACCCGGCCGAAGAGACCCGAACGCCGGCCCGACTTCCTGGTCTTGGGGCTCTCCGAGTCACTCCGCTCGGCGACGGCGGTGCCACCGCCGGCGGTCACCAGCGCGTCATCGGCGTTGTCGTCCGGAACATCGCCACCGGCGGCGGCGGCGAGCAGCTCGTCGTCGCCCGGGACGTCGTCACCGGGCCGGTCCTTCTCGGCCACTTCGCCCTACTTCCGTCGTCGGTGGTCTTGAATCCTGTCAGCGCTCGACCGGACGCGGAATTTGTGCGGACCGCGCACCGGGCGGGCACGTCGAGGAGAAATGCGCAGGGGTGACAGGACTTGAACCTGCAGCCTGCGGTTTTGGAGACCGCTGCTCTGCCAATTGAGCTACACCCCTTTGCGGAGCTGCTGTCTTTCGACTCACAGCCCCACGGCGCACCACTGTACCGGTACGCCCGGCGTTACCCCAACCCGGGCTACCGCTTACTGATGAGCGCCTGTGCCAAGGACAGTACCTTGTCCCCGTTGCATGTCGCAGTCAGGCTCAGCCGAGTGTGCCCCTCATCGGTGACCTCCTTCACCGTGGCGGACACCACGACCTCGGTCCCCTCGTCGGTGTCGGGCACCGGGACGGGGCGGCTGAACCGCACGCTGAACTCGACCACCGCGTCCGGCGCGCCGGCCCACTCGGTGACGGCACGGCCCACCAGAGCCATCGTGAACATGCCGTGCGCGATGACGCCGGGCAGCCCGACGCCGGTGGCGACCCGGTCGCTCCAGTGGATCGGGTTGAAGTCGCCCGAGGCGCCCGCGTAGCGGACCAGATCGGCCCGGGTCACCCGGAAGGTCTTCGGCTCCAGTGCGTCGGCCATCAGTGCTCCTCACCGCGCTGGACCAACTTCGACCAGACGGTCACCACCGGCTCGCCGGCCTCGGTGGTCACCTCGGTCCGGGTGGTGATGAACTCGTGCCCGCCCCGGCTGGTGATCTCGTCCACCGAGTTGACGCAGACCAGGGCGTCGCCGGCGACCACCGGACGGGTGTAGGCGAACCGCTGGTCCCCGTGCACCACCCGGGTGTAGTCGAGGCCGAGGGCCGGATCGGCGATGACCTGGCGGCTGGCGGCCATGGTGATCGCGACCGGGAAGGTGGGCGGGGCCACCACGTCCGGGTAGCCGAGGGCGCGCGCCGCCGCGGGGTCGTGGTACGCCGCGTCGGTGGCGCCGATCGCCCGGGCGAACTCACGGATCTTCTCCCGACCGACCAGGTACGGCTCGGTGGGCGGCCAGCTACGGCCGACGAACGATTGGTCCAGAGGCATGCCCACAAACTACCCTCCGGGGCCACCTCAGAAATAGCACTGCGAGTGCAGAAATATTGGAAGCGCTGCGGAAACAGCACTGCGCCGCCCGGAGTGACTCCGGGCGGCGCAGTGTGAAGATCAGATGTCGCGCGAGATCAACGGGTCTCGCGGTGCAGGGTGTGCTTCCCGTCGCGCGGGCAGAACTTCTTCAGCTCGACGCGGTCCGGGTCGTTACGCCGGTTCTTCTTGGTGATGTAGTTCCGGTCCTTGCACTCCGTGCACGCCAGGGTGATCTTCGGACGGACGTCGGTCGCCTTGGCCACGGCGGGGTGCCTTCCTGCTAACGGATTTCTTACTGACGACGAACCAGCGTAGACGCTCGGTCAGCCGCTTCGCAAAGTGGGCCCCGGTTGAGGCACCACAGAAGAGTAGCGATGGCCGGACTTGAACCGGCGACACAACGATTATGAGTCGTTTGCTCTACCGACTGAGCTACACCGCCGAGCCAGGCTCATCAGTTCAGCGCCTGACGAGGCGGAACGAACCCGGTAGAGCCCCCTTACGGAATCGAACCGTAGACCTTCTCCTTACCATGGAGACGCTCTGCCGACTGAGCTAAGGGGGCTTGCTGCTTGCGATCTCTCGCTCGCTGCAGGAGTAAGACTACACGGCCTGTCGGCGGGGGTGAAATCAGTATCCCCTTTACCGGAAAACGCCTGGTCAGATGACTGCGCGGAGCCTGCGGACCTCACCGGTGGGGGTGGACTCCGGCTCGGTCTGAGCGCTCAGCCAGGCCTCCAGACGCTCGAACGGCAGAGGGCGGCTGAACAGATAGCCCTGACCGATCTCGCAGCCCATCTCCTCGAGCAACTCCAGGGTCAGCTCGCTCTCCACGCCCTCGGCGACCACGGTGAGGCCGAACTCCCGGGACAGGCCGATCACCGCACGGACGATCGCGAGGTCACCCGAATCGGTGGCCATGCCCTGGACGAAACTGTCGTCGATCTTCACCTCGTGGACCGGCCACTGGCGCAGATAGGCCAGCGACGAGGCGCCCGTCCCGAAGTCGTCGACGCTGAGCCGCACGCCCAGATCGCGCAGCCGGTAGAGCGACGGCAGGACCCGCTCGATGTCGCCCAGCATGCCCGGCTCGGACACCTCGAAGGTCACCAGGCCCGGATCCACCCCGTGCTCCTCCAGCAGGTCCCGGACCAGCTCCGGGAAGTGCGAGTCGAGCAGGGTCCGGGCGGAGAGGTTGACCGCGATGGCGAGCGGCCGCTCCGCGTCGGTCCAGGCACGGCAGCGGCGCAGGCCGGCGACGAGCACCACCTCGGTGAGCCGGGCCAGCTGGCCGGTGTGCTCGGCGACCGCCACGAAGTCCTCCGGGGCGACCTCGCCGTGCGCCGGGTGCACCCAGCGGGCCAGGCACTCGACGCCCAGCACGTGCCGGTCGGCGAGCGTCACCTTGGGCTGGAAGTAGACCTCCAACTGCTCGTTGTCGAGGGCGCGGCGCAGGTCGGCGGCGATGCCCAGGCGGCGGACCGCACGGGACTCCAGGGCCGGGTGGAAGGGCTGCACGCCGTACGGCAGGACCTTGGCCGCGTTGGCGGCCAGCTCGGCCCGCTGGAGCAGGGTCTCCGGGTCGCTGCCGTGGTCCGGATAGATCGAGACGCCGACCGCCGTGTTCACGTCCAGGGTGAGCGAGCCCACCGCCATCGGGCCGCGCAGCCGCTCCCGCATCCGGGTGGCGATCTCGATCGTGGCGTCGATGCTCGCGGCGCGCAGGGTGACCACGAACTCGTCCCCACCGATCCGGCCGACCAGCGCCCCCGGATCGGCGATGCCGCGGATCCGGTCGGCGGCCTCGACGAGCAGTTTGTCGCCGGCCGCGTGGCCCATCGACTCGTTCACGTTCCGCTGGCCGTCGACGTCGAACAGCATGATCGCGACGACCTCGTCCTCGGCGCGGACCTTGACCGACTCGGCGAGCGCGTCGATCACCCGGCGCCGGTTCGGCAGGCCGGTCAGCCGATCGTGGTACGCGTCGTAGCGCAACCGGTCGACCAACCGCGAATTCTCCACCGCGACCGCGGCGTGCGCGGCGATCGTCTCGAGCACCTGCACGTCGGCTTCCCGGAAGGTACGGTTGTCGCCGACCCGGTTGACGACCTCCAGCGTGCCGATGATGGCCTGGCCCGAGCGCAACGGGATGACCAGGGCGTCCTTGACCTTCGCCGACCGCAGGCAGGGTCGCAGGTCCTCGGTCTCGGGAAAGCGGGCGCCGACGCCGACCGCCGACTTCATCTCGACGGCCCGCTGGCGGACCTCCTCCGGCATGGGCGCGATGTCCAGCAGGCCCCGGTGCTCGACCCGGGCGGTCAGCAGCACCTCCGGGTGCCGGCCCTGCGGGGCGAGCCAGAGCGTCGCGAACTCCGACTGCATCAGCGAACGCACCCGGCCCAGCAGCACGTCGGGCAGACCGCTGCGGCCGCTCTCGTCCCGGACCGCCTGGGTCAGCTCGTAGACCTCGGCCAGGGTCCGGTGGCGGCGGAAGAACTCCGCGTACGACCGGAGGACCATCACCAGGGCGGCGACCAGGATGGCGAGCAGGACGGCGGACCAGGCGGTCGCCTCGAGCGCGACCAGGAAGATGAGGCCGACCACGATGTTGATGCCGTCGACCGTCATCGCGGAGAAACCGGCGCGCAGCGCGTCCCGCCCGGTGCGCGGGCTCTGCACGAGCGTGAACACGCCGGCGAGGCTGAGGAGCTCGACCAGATAGCTGAGGCCGACCGCGGCGGCCAGAATGGCCCAGGTGCGCGGGCCGGCGTCCTCGATGGGCGCGAAGGAGGCGATCAGCAGCAGGGCCGCACAGTTGCCGGCGGCCGACTTGGCGACGTTGAAGGAGAGTTTCGTGACCGGATAGTTCGCCCGGAAGTGGTGCACCAGATTGGCGCCGCTCACCACCAGGACGACCATCACCGGTGGGAGGTAGAAGAGTGCCAGGACGAGCGGCACGTCGGTCACCGCGACGGTGAAGCTGCTCCGCCAGATGACGACGTTGAAAACGTCCCGATAGGCGATCAGGTACGCCAGGAAGAACGCGAGGCCGGCCGGCCAGGCCTCATACCACTCCGGCTCCGCCAGCCAGAAGCCCGCCGTGCAAACGAGCGCGAACAGCACCAGCGGCCACGTGATCAACCACGCCCGCTGCGCGCCTCCATGCCGGACCGGGGACCGCTCGACCATCGAGAATCCTCTCTAGCCGATCGGCCCCTAGTCCGTCAACGTGTGTGACCCATCAGGCCCAGTCGAGCGCCGGGTTGCTCTGAACCTGGACGGCGCTGGTCGCTTCCTCAGCTGTCGATGCCCCAACGGTGACGCCACCGAAGACAACGGCAAGCACAAAAACCAAGCCAGCGAAGCGGCCCAGCTTTTTTGCAGACATAGTCCTGCTCCTCGAGTCGGGGAATCGCATCAGGGTGGGGGTCACATGATGGTGCCACACCAGTTGTGCGACAGGCAGCGTTCAGCGGCGGGTCGTGGCGACGCTCCGGCAAATCCTGGCCGAACGGCTGAACAGACCCTCACGCACACTGCTGAAGAATTGACGGCTTTATAGCCCATTTAGGCGGAGAAGTGAGGCAAACTCGCACTCCGTCGTCAAGGCTGCTTGACGTCAAGACAGCCTGACGAAAGACTGCCTTCATGGCCACTCCCGAGGAGCTGGAACGGCGGCACACACTGACCACGGCGACCGATCGTTACGACGCCCTCCGGATGCGCGACGCCCTCGCCGCCATGGACCCGGAGAACGAGACCTCTCTATCCCCCGACGAGACCCTCGAGATGCTCGCGCTCAGCGAGGTGATCATCCGCAAGGCGGGGTACGGGCGACAGGCGATGGTCCGCTCCGCCCGGGCCGCCGGCGCCTCCTGGACCCGGATCGGCGCCGCCCTCGGCACCAGCAAACAGGCCGCCTGGGAAGCCCACCAACGATGGATCGACGACCAGGCCGGAAGCGACCGGGCCTGAATCAGTCCCCGGTGGCGGCGGGACGGTCGGTGTGGGCGTACTGCGACCAGGAACCCGGGAAGAGACGGCCGGTACCCAGGCCGGCATGCTCCAAGGCGATCAGGTTGTGGCACGCGGTCACACCGGACCCGCAGTAGGAGATGACGTCAGCCGAGCCGTCCACGCCCACCGCGGCGAACCGCTCGCGCAACGCCGCCACCGGCAGGAAACGGCCCTCGGCGTCGACATTGTCCCGGCAGGGGAGACTGCGGGCGCCCGGGATGTGGCCCGGACGCGGATCCACCGGCTCGGTGTCGCCGCGGAACCGGGAACGGTCCCGCGCGTCCAGCACCACGCCGGGCTTCGCCGCGGTCTCCTCCAGCGAGGCCAGCCGGTCGGCGGGCCACGGCCGGGCGGTGAACGTCGCGGCGGGGCGCCGCGGAACCTCGGTGGTCAGCTCGCCCCGGTAAGCGGTCAGGCCGCCGTCCAGCAGCGCGGCGTCGTGCCCGATCGACCGGAGCAACCACACCAGCCGGGCCGCCACGACTCCGCCGGCGTCGTCGTACCCAATCACTTGATCTTGATCGCCGATCCCGGCCGCGGCCATCGCAGCAGCGAAAGTCTCCGGATCCGGAAGCGGATGCCGGCCCTCGGCCGGCGACGCGGGCCCGGCCAGCGCGGTGTCCAGATCGATGAAGACCGCACCGGGCAGATGGCCGCGCTCGTAGGCCTCCCGGCCGGAACGGCCGTCCAGATACCACCGCACGTCGGCCAAGACCACACGGCGATCCCGCAGCCAGGACTCGTCCACCACCGGGTCGATCACGCGCTCGCCCTCCCGCCCACCGGCACTCCTCTACTGGCTGGACAACCCCAGCCGCACGCCGAAACCGAGCAGCACCGCGCCGGTTCCGGCGTCGACGGTACGCCGAACGGCGCGCCGGGCCAGGAAGCCACGCGCCGCCTGCGCGCCCATGATGATCGCGGCGAACCAGAGCAGGCCCTCCACGTCGTGCACCAGGGCCAGCAGCAGACCGGTCGCCAGCGGGTCGGCGCCCTCCGGCACGAACTGCGGGATGACCGCCAGATAGAAGGCCCCCACCTTCGGATTCAGCAGGTTGGTCAGGAAACCCCGGCCGAAGGTGCTCCAGAACGTCGGAACACTCCTCGCCGCCTCGGTTTCCGCGCTGCGGCCACCACGCCGCAACGCGGCGGCGATCATCCGCACCCCAAGAAAGATCATGTACGCGGCGCCGGCCACCCGCAGAATCGTGTAGCCCACACTCGACGCCGCCAGCAGCGCGGACGCGCCCACCGCGGCGGCCGCGCCCCAGGCCAGCGCCCCCGCGCCGATACCCAGCGCGGTCGCGAACGCCGGGCCCCGGCCCATCGTGACCGCGGCCCGCAGAACCAGCGCGGTATCCAGGCCGGGAGTGATCGTCAACAGCGCGCCGAGCAGGGCGAACGAGAGGACGGCGTCAGTCAGGTCCATGGCGCCGATTCTCGGCCCGGACCCCGCTCGGCGGCCACCGGGTTACCGGTCAGCGGTAGTTGGTGAACTGCAGCGCGACGCCGAAGTCCTCCTGCTTCAGCAGGGCGATGACCGCCTGCAGGTCGTCGCGCTTCTTGCCGGTGACCCGAAGCTGGTCACCCTGGATCTGGGCCTGCACACCCTTCGGGCCCTCGTCCCGGATCTTCTTGCTGATCGCCTTGGCCTTCTCGGTCTCGATCCCCTCGACCACCTTGAGGTCGATCTTGAAGGTCTTGCCGGACTGGCGCGGCTCACCGGCGTCCAGGCTCTTCAGCGAGATGTTCCGCTTCACCAGCTTCTCCTTGAAGACGTCGAGCGCGGCGGTCGCCCGCTCCTCCGTCTCCGAGGTGATCGTGAACGCCTCCCCCGACTTGGCGAGACTCGTCCCGGTGCCCCGGAAGTCGAACCGGGTGCCGAGCTCCTTCTCCGCCTGGTTGAAAGCGTTGTCGACCTCCTGCCGGTCGACCTTGCTGACGATGTCGAACGACGGGTTGGCTGCCATGATCAGACTCCTGCGGCTGGATGCTTGTCGATGCTTACAGCGGACTCCGGGAGAGCCCGCGACATGCCGACCGTACCCGGTTGTTGAACCGCGCCGCGGTACGGCTATTGTTGTGTCCGCTGCCGCGGGAAACCGCGGTGGTAGCCCAGGCGGGTTGCCCGAGCGGCCAATGGGAGCGGACTGTAAATCCGTCGCGAAAGCTACAGAGGTTCGAATCCTCTACCCGCCACCACAGGCACAAAGAGGCCCCTGACCAGCCGATTCGGCGGTCAGGGGCCTCTTTCGTGGATCTCACTCGGTCTCACTCGATCGCGCTGGATCTCACCCGCTGTCCCCCATGCGTCCCCCGAACTTCGGGGCCGTGATCAGGCAGCTTCGGGCGCGGCGTAGCCCTGCCGGAAGGCCTCGATGCGCCGGAGCGCGGCCTCCTGCTCTCCATAAAGGCACTTCGCGTAGATCTTCAGCAGGACGGCGATGCTGTGCCCTGCCCATGTCGCGACCAGGGCGGCCGAGACACCCGCGTTCAGCCATCCGGAGAGGCATGCGTGTCGGAGGCTGTACGGCACGGGCGCAACTCCGGCCGCCAACTCAGCGGGAGTCAGACCCTTCTCACGCGCCTTACGCCACGCGGTATGCCGGGCGTTCGCGGTGACCGGCTTGCCATTCGACGGTCGGTACATCCCCCCGGGACCGCGCCTGGTGACGAACAGCCGGCCGTCCTTCCCCGGCGGGTACTTCTTGATGTGCTGGTCCAGGAGCGCGCACAGCTCCGGTTCGGCGGGAACGTCTCGCGTGTCCTTCTCTCCCCGGTGCTTCAACGCCCGGTATTCGATCGATTCGCCGGTGTCGGTCCAGGCTTCTCCGACCTCTACTGCCGCTCCCCCGAGGTGCAGCCATCCCCAACCGCCCGATTCGCGGGGCCGCTCGTAGTGCAGGTCATGCAGGTTGAGGACTTCCTCCGGGCGAAGTCCGGCGTAGTACATCGTGCCGAAGAACGCTTCCATTTCCGGGGTCGTCTCGCGAACCGCTTTGAGCAGTCTCCGTGCCTGCTCAGGATTCGCGACGACAGTCCGGTCTACCTCCTCCGCCTTCTTCGGGGCCATCCACTTCACACGGTCCATCGGGTGACCGGAGAGGTGCCCCAACTCGACCGCGTACCGGAGCGCTCCGCTGAATACCGCCTTCTTCCGGCCGACCGTGCTTGCCGCCGCAGCGGTGCCGTCCAGCTTGAGTGCCAAGCTGTCGAGCACCTTCCGGACGGTGGCCGGTTCCGCCAGGTCACCGAGGTTCACCGGGTTGTCTTCCAGCCAGGAAACAGCCGAAGCCAATTCGGCCGGCGGCGGCCCTGCCGTGTGGCGAGGCTTGTTGAACACGTAGGTGATCAGGGCACGTCGTAGGAGCGCATCGGACGGCGCACCCCGTCGCCCCTGAACCAGTGCCACGGTCACCCCCGCCAGGGTCTCAGCGATGCCCTTCCGGTGCTTCGCTGCGACGTGGGGCCATTTCATCTCCGCGTACGCAATCGCGTGCTGGAACCAGTTCTGTCGGCTCAGCTCACGGGCCATCGGTTCCGGTAGCCCCGACGTCGTGTCGAATGCGGTTCCCTCCCGCTGGTGGGTGATCAGCCGGGACCGAAAGCTCTCGGCGAGAGCCTTTGTGTGGAAGGTGTCGCCGAACTTCTGGCCAGCTACCCGCCAACGGACACGATGGGACACCCGCGGCTTGCCGCCGTTGGCGGGCGCATACTTCCGCTCCTCGATGCTGAAAATCTGCACGTCATAGCTGGTCTTCATGCAGCTTGCGGTTCCTCTCGGGCGGACAGCCAGGACTCGAACTCGGTGCGGCGGATGCGGATCTGGCGGTTGGGCATCTTGTAGTGGCGCGGTGCCTGACCGATGGCCTTCCAGCGGAAGAACGTCGATCGGGGAACCGCCATCTGGGCGAGGAATTCGTCGAGGGTCAGAAATTCGCTGGCCACGGGTTCCGGCCTCCCTGGCGAGGTGTTGAGCAGCCTGCCCAGCGCCTGATGTGGACGCTGGTCAGCGAAGGGGTGTGAAGTCGTGTGAGCAAAGCGCCATAAAGGCGCTGAAAGCCGACTGAGAGCCACGCTGCGCCGAGATCTCGCTGTTGCTGGCATGGAGGGATGCGCCAGCGTCACTGCGTGGCTCTCGGCACGGTGCCGACCCGTCGGCGGGATGGGTCGGACTGGCGTGCCAGAACTGCCACAACTGCCAGAACCTCTCGGTGGTGGGGGTTGTGGCGGTTGTGGCAGTTCTGGCAGAGGGGTTTATGAGGCTCGGCGCGTGGTGAGCGGGTGCACGGTGGCGGCCGGTTGGTGAACCTCGGGATTGACCAGGAAGCTCGGCGACGGCGGCCGGCCCCCGGCCCGCTTCGATGGCGGCGGGTCGAGCTGTCGGATGTAGCCGTGCGCTTCGAGCACCGACAGGGGCGCGTCGAAGTCCCCGGCGGTAGGGAGCTGGGAGGATTTCAGCGCGCGGAACACTTCGCGTTTGGTGAACGCGCGGCTATCGGTGCGCTCGATCCACGCCAGGATCGTTCGGGCGTTGCGGGTGGCGAGATCGGCGCCCATGTCGTCGAACGCGCCCAGGGCGTGAGTGGCGTAATACTCGCCGATCTGGGCGGCCCGCTTGACGGTGTCGACGTCGACAGGCCTACCCCACCCGTCGCGCAGATGCTCGGCGAGGTGGATCAGCCCAGCGATCCGCACCACGGCGCCGGTGTACTTCGACCCCCAGTCGACGATGTGCGACCACGCCCCACCCGGGGCCAACCGGGGTTCCACCTGCCGCTCGATGTCGAGAACGGCATCGTTGGCGTCCGGGGTGAGGACCAGCACGGCCGGATCGGTCCACTCGGCCAGCGTGAGGACCAGGGTGTGAAGGTTGGCGTGATAGCGCGCGGCGACCTCGGTAGGGATCGGGTCGGCCCCGATCTTGCGGAACCCGACCGTGTTCTCCGGGACGGCGAACAGGATCCGGGCCAGTAGGCCGAGTCCCCGGAAGCCGGGCATGCCTGCGATGTCGCGAAGGATCTCCGGCTGGACCGCGAGACCCATCGTCAGCGCGGGCTTGTCGACGTGACCACCGTCGCGGGAGAGCCGGTCGACACGCATCATGTCTCCGGCGTGTCCTTTGAGGAACACCTCCAGGTTCGGTGTGCCGGAGTAGCGGCCCGCGATGGTGGCGAAGATCCCGCCCTCCGGGGACAGGACAGCCAACCGGCCGCCCTGCTCCGCCAGGATCGATTGAGCCGTTTCGCTTGTGACGTCGTCGGCAACCAACTGCGGCTTGACCGGGACCGTGATCGCTTCGGCGTTCATCGCGGCGGCCGTCGCCTCAGCGATCAACGTGTCTCGACCAGACGCATCGGCGTTGGCGGCGGCGAGAGCGGCTTTCTCGGCCGCTTTACCCGCGACCTTGGCCGATAGCTCCGCCTCGATGATCGCGGGTGCGGTCCGCTCGATCAGTGCCTTTTCCGCGACCAGGATCGGGCCGACCATCGCAGCGAACACCGCGCTCTTGCGAGAACCGGGCGGGAGGACCACGACCGTGAAGAGGTTGGTGGGTTCGCGCCAGGATCCGCGTACCTCGACCTCAGCCCGGCCGCCGGCCGCCGTCGACAAACACGCGAGCGCGATGCTTCCGGCAGCGTCGATCGGGGTTTGGGTGAACTCGGCGACCGCCCGCACCTGGTCGCCCACCCACCCGGGCAACAGCTCGGCGGGGAACGCGGGCAGGTGCCGACCTTTGCCGAGCGGGATCACCGGCGACCAGCCGCCCGGTGCATCAGCGTCGTCAAGCATGGCCCGGCCGGTCGCGACCAGGTCGGCGGCGTCCGCGCCGGACGCGGCAAGCTGGGTGAGCTGTGCCCCCAGGTTGGCAACCTTCCGGCGCTTCGCCAGCTCCGCGACCCGGCCGGCGTAGTGGCCGGCGTTGCCCACCTGCGGGGTTTGGGTGGTGAGGGTGTGCAGGTACGGTGCTCCGCCCATCTTGCCGAGCGTGCCGGTCTCGGCGAGGTGGGCAGTCACGGTGATCGGGTCAGTCGGGATACCGGACGCGTGCATGCCGCACATCGCTTCCCACAGCACGCCGTGGGCGGGGCGGCCGAAGTCGCCGGGGGCGAGGGTGGCGGCGAGATCGCCCATGAGGTGGGGAGCCAGCAGGGCGGCACCGATGACGGCCTGTTCGGCCGCCAGGTCGAACCCGGGTTGGGTCACCAGTCGACTCCTTCCAAGTAGAGCGGGTGGTTAGGCGGAGCGGTCGAGCTTGCGCTGGTCGCGGCCGGTCAGCCGGGACAGGCGAGGGGCGACCTCGACGAGCAGGGCGCGCATCAGGGTCAGCGCGGTCGCGAGTTGCCAGCGGGCGACCTTCTCGGTCGGGTGCAGCGGGATCCGGGCGCGGATCTCGACGTACTCGACGTCACCGGCACGCACCCGGGTAAGCCAGGCACGTCCGCCGATCTCGCGGGCGGTCAGATCGGCCGAACGGTGTTCGGCCACCCCGCACCGGTGGTCCCGGGCGCACCAGTCGGTGTGCTGCGTCTCGGCCCGGTGGAAGTGGGCCATGGTCCGGGCTTTCACCGGGCTTCCCGGCGGCGGCGGGAGAGGTGGTTGTAGATCCAGCGACCGGCGCGCAGTCGGCGGCCGGTGCCGTCGCAGCGACGGCAGAGTCGAAACGCGCGGCCGGACGGCGAGCGCCGTTTACCGGTGCCGTCGCACTTGCGGCAGGCTTTGAACGGCCAGACCCAGCACGCGAACGCGTAACCGAGCGTGACAGTGATGAGGGCAGCGAGGATGCCGATAGCGGTGGTGAGCTGGGGGTTCACAACGACCTCCAGGGCCGGATTTTGGGTGTGTGAGGCCGTGAGCTGCTATCCGCTAGATCGCAGCTCAGGATTTGGTTTGGGTGCTAGCGGGGGTGCTAGCGCTAGCAGGGGTTGCCGCTAGCGCTAGCAGCCTCAGACCGGTCAGTTGGCCTGGCGTTTGCGGTCACGCTCCGCGATGGCGGCAAGGATCTCCTTGCGAACGGGGCCGCGCCGGGTGACCGGCTTACCGTCGATGCGGCGGCCGATCTGCTTGACCGTGATGCTGTGCGGGGTGAGTGCGCTAGTGAGCTGGACCGGCTTCCACCCGTCGTAGACGTCCGGGCGCAACTCGATCAGCCGCTCAATCAGCGTCTCGTTCCACACCTCGTCCTCACCGTCGGGCCAGATCCGGGCCACGTCGTCAAGCACCGTGTGCGCCGGGCCGAGATCCCGCTCCGCCGGGAAGGTGGGGATGTTGCCGGCCGCCGTGCGCAACGCGACCGCGCGGGCCACGATCGGCCGGGCCTTGTTCGTGTCGACCTCGAATGACCGGGCCGTTTGTACGTCCCCGAAGCCCCGGAGTACTCCCCATCCGGCCTCGTCGACCGGCTTGAAGATGGTGGCCCGGAAGCCCTGCTTGTAGGCCGACGTCCCGAGGATCATGTCGTTCGCGGTCTGGTCCGCCACGGACAGGCAGAACCGGGAGTTGACGTTGCGGCTGATGCCGGTCGGCAGGCTCTTGGCGTCCGGGATCTGCGTGCCGATCAGGATGATCACCCCGAGGGCACGGCCGAGCTTGATGACCTTCTCCAGGATCTCTCCGGCTTCCTTGCCGAACTTGCTCATCATCAGCTCTTGCAGCTCATCGAACCAGGCGATCAGCGGGTGCAGCCCGGAGTCTTTCAAGCTGGCCAGCTCGGGCGTGACCTTGTTTTCCGGGGCCTTGCCGAGTCGGGCGTAGTGCTCGATGCGCTTGGAGCGGCGGCGGCACTCCTCGTACAGCCACTCGATGAACGCGAAGCACTTGGCGAGGGTTTCCTCGTCGAAGCCGTTGCCGTACTCGGCCATCACCGGTTCCAGTACCGCGAAGTCCCCGACGCCCTTGAGTTCGTAGCCCCGGATCTCGGTACGCGGGTCCAGCGATGCCGCCAGCAGCAGGTTTCGCAGGGCGAACGTCTTACCCGAACCGGGCTGACCGCCGAACAGCCAGTTCCGGAACATCAGCGACGCGGTGACCGTGTCCAGCTTCGGTGTGGTCGCGAACGGGAACGCCTTGAACACGTCCACCTTCGCTGCCTCGCCCAGCAGCGGCCACGGCGGTTGGGTCATCCGCGACGCCGGTTCGTAGCCCACCCACAACGCGAGACGGCCGGTGTGCCCGGGGGCGGTCGACGGCCAAACCTGGTCGAGCGGAAGCCGCATCGCCGATGCCAACCGTCCCCGGCGGGCGATCACGTCGGATGCCTCCACGCCGAACGGCAGGTCCACGATCGCGATATGCCCGGGGCCGTCGCGATGGATGTCGACCGGGAACGTGATCGCTTTCGGATCCTTGGCTACCGCGCTATTGATTGCCGCGAGCTGCAAGGACGTCAACGCCCGGCGGACCAACTCCGCGGTGAGCTTGCGGTACCGGGTGCCCTCCGACACCCGGTCGGTGATCGGCCGGTCCGCCGGGCGGCCGAGCGTCGCCAGCACCGGCGACGCCAGAGCGGCAGCGAGGTAAGCCCACCAGGAAGGGCCGAGCGCCAGCACGACGGCACCGATCGCGCCGGCCGCCGCGCCGAACCCGAGTACCCACCAGCGCCACACACTCTGTCGCTGACGACGGGCGTCGAGTTTCAGCCACAGGTCCGCCTCGCCACGCTGCGCGGCAGCCTGCCGAAGGTCCCAGTTCCCCTCTTCGGCGGTTGCCCACCGGATAGCGCGGCCGAGACCACGGAACAGGCCGACTGGCGCCCACAGCAGCACCTTCCCGGCGTACTTCGGCGTCCGGACCGCGTGATAGGCGACCACGTAGCCGGCGTCCTTGCTCTGATGTCGCACGGCGGCCTTGAAACCGCGCCACGACCGTGCCCACTCCGCCAGGATGGGTCGGCGCTCACGCTGCCGCGCCAGGATCTCGTGCGGGATGTCGTCGGCCGCATCGACCGGCCCGCCATCCTCCGGCGGGGCGTCGTCGATCGTCTCGGCATCCTCGTTGTCGTCGGTGTCGGCCGGGGCCGTATCCGGCGGCATGCCGGTCCGGCGGGTTCGGGCCGCGTTCAGGTCCAGCACCTCACCGAAGTCGATGTCGTCACGCTGCGGGTCGGGGTTCGTCATGGTCAGCGTCCCTCCGGATCAGGCGGTAAAGATCGGGGCGATGAACTTTCCGGGGTAGCCATCGGGCTGCCACGGACCAGTGCGGGTGAGGCCCATCTCGGCGAGGCCCTGATCAGCGGCGGCGAACTCGTCGGCGTTCGGGATCTCGTACTCGTCGAAGCGGATCCCGAGGTCGACGTCAGCGGCGATCTGACGACGCGTGTAGTCGATGAACAGCAGGAAGCCACCACACGCGGCCGGAGCGATCACGGCGCGCACCGGACCGCCGTGCGGAAGAACGTTCCGGGTGACGCGCCGCTTGAAGTACGCGAACATGGGTGCCTCTCCTTGAGGTCATGAGCGATCAGGATCGAGGGGCAGGGACCGGCGGCACGGCGCTTGCTTGGAGGCTTGTGGGCCGTGCCGCCGGGCGAAGCTAGGCAGCGGCGAGAGTGGGCGTTTCCGCAGCAACCGGGGCGGTCGGTGACGCGTCAGTGACGCGCAGAGCGGCGAGGTGACGACGCGCGGTCGAGACGGAGACACCCGCCTTCTCGGCAATCTGCGAGACCGGAGCGTCGGGCATCTTGGCGGCGACCTTGGCGACCTTGGCGGCCGACACCGGACGCGGCGTGACCCGCTTCGCGGGCACCTTCTTGACCGGGGCGGGGGCAACCTCGTCAACGGCCACGACCGGATCGGCGGGGACATCCGTCACGGTCTCAGCGGGTTCGCTCACGGCCGAGACGGCGGCGGCCGGAGCGGTCATGGTGTTGTCCGTCAGAGCGCGGATGCGTGCGCCGACCTCCACCAGGCTGATCGACGCGACCACGATCAGGCCGTCAACGCTGAACGGCAGCAGATAGGCAGACGAACCAGCCTCGCCGTACCGGATAGCCACACCGACCATGTGCCAGTACGACACCCACGCCGCGATACCCGCGATCACAGCCGTTGCGCCGAAGCGGACGGCCGACAACTTCCCACGCAGGCCCGGGATACGGGAGATCAGCTCTACCGCCAGCAGCAAGGCCAACGGTGACCACGCCGAGATCGCCTGACTGATCACGTTGTCCGTCGCGTGCAACACATTGCCCGCCAACGAAGCAGCGATCCCCAGGGCAAATACCGCCCGGACGCCCCAACCGATGCGCTTGAGACGCGTGATCTCCGAAGCCATCAGGCGACCGCCTTCCGGACTGCCGGCTGCGCCGCCAGCTCGACGGCGACGCGGGTCACGCGAGCCTCAGCCCGACGCAGACGACACCAGTCCAACGGCGAGGGACCACCGTGATCGGCAGCGTTGATGATCGTGATCTCGGCGTCCAGAACATCCAGTTCAGCAGCGATCAGCGGCCACTCGGCTTCGATCGCATTCAGGTCAGCCGCGGTAGGGCCGTCGAAGTTCAGGTGGTGGTTGCTCACAGCAGGGTCCTTTCGAGGATGAGCCAACACGGGTGCCAGCACCCGCGCTGAGCTGCAAAGAGAGTTCGAAGTGCACGAACCTCAGCCGTGCTGGCGACCTTTTCGGCGCAGCGTCTGCGCTACGGGGAGGTGCGACCCACTTCATTCAGTTCTCAAAGATCGACCGGACACAGTGGTGTCATGGCGTACGGCAACCACGTGCCGCCGTTCCCGTCCTACTAACCGACTTGAACCACTTGGCTAGCCATGCGACCCGAGATTAAGCTAGGCCTGGTTGGCTAGTCAGGTCAACCCCAAAATGATTAGCCTTCCCGGCTTGGCTAGTCAGATGTATGGTGGTTGGGTGGCCGAAAACCTGGATTACCTCGGAAAACTTGATCCCGACGACCCGAAGCAGGCGTCCCAACAAATCGCCAACAAGCTCCGCGCGGCGATCCTCACCCGGCGACTACAGCCCGGGGACAAACTCCCGTCGCAACCCGATCTGGCGTCCCGCTACGGCGTAGCCAGAGAGACCGTCAAACGCGCCCTGGAGGTGCTCCGCACCGAACGCCTGATCGTCACCCGCCAGGGAAGCGGCGCGTTCGTCCGGGCACAGACACAGCGCGCCGTGGAACTGCGGCCGCACATCGAAGCCTCGTTCGAGCGCACTCACGTATCCATCGACTTCGCCGGGTTCTCCGGCGAGACGCTGCGCGACGCACTCGCCGAAGCGCTCGACAAGGTGCGAGTCGGTCGGCTTGCGCCGGAGAGCATCGCCGTTCGGGTGCTGATCTCCGACATGACCGCCCCGATGGCCCTACCGGCACGCGCCGAGACCCAATCCGACGATCCGGCCGTTCGGGAACGCGCCGAGCGGATCACCCGCCGGGCCGCAGACGGCGTCATCGACCAGGTGGCCGAATTGGGCGATCTCGGCCTAGTGCGCTCCGCCACCGTCGAAGTTCGGATGCACAGGGCTTCGCCCCTGTTCAAGCTCTACATTCTCAACAATGAAGAGGTCTTCTACGGCTTCTATCCGGTCGTAGAGCGCACCGTGTCGGTCAAGGGCGAGCCCATGGCCATCTATGACCTGATGGGTAAGGACGTGCCGTTGTTCCACTACGCCGTGACCGATGACGACGCGTCCCACGGCACCCAGTTCGTGGAAGCCTCCCGGCAATGGTTCGACTCCGTGTGGTCCACGATCGCGTACCGGTACGACGGATGAGCACCGACCTCGATCGGCTCATGGCCGATATCGATGCCGTGCTGTTGGACTTCGACGGACCGGTCTGCGGAATTTTCGCCGGCCACCCCGCGCCCGGAATCGCCTCAGACCTTGTCGAGGTGCTTCGGCAACACGGCGTCGACGTTCCACCGAGTGTGGCTACCGAACAGGATCCGCTCGAAGTCCTCCGATGGACGGACAAGGCTGGGAACCCGAGGACCACCCGGACGATCGAGGATGCGCTCTGCCGGGCAGAGCGCTACGCGGCTGATTCGGCCATGCCTACCCCCTACGGCCGTGAAGTCATCGTCGCTGCCCATCAGGCGAACTTGCCAGTGGCGATCGTGAGCAACAACTCCGCCGGGGCGGTCTCGGCCTACCTCGTCGCACACCGGCTCAGCGCCTACGTTTCGCCGATCGTCGGCCGTGCGTATGCCGAACCGGGCCAGATGAAGCCCCACCCCGCACCGATCCTGAGAGCCGTTCAGGCCGTCGGTGTACCGGCCATCCGCTGTGTCCTCGTGGGTGACTCGCTTTCCGACATCGAGGGCGCACACGCTGCGGGAGTACGAAGCATCGCCTTCGCGAACCGGCCCGCGAAGGAAGAGCCATTCCGGCAGGCCGGGGCGGACGCAGTGATCACGAGCATGGGAGCCGTCGCACGGATCCTGATCGAGCGTGCCGAGCACGTATAGGCCCAGAACCGGACTACGCGGCTACTTCGAGAATCTATTTCAGCCATGCCATGCGACGAAATGTGGGGCCCTCCACCATCACGTGGAGGGCCTCAAAATTAGCTAGTCAACGGCGTGATGTAGGCGTGAACGAAGAAGTCCCTTACAGTCGCGGAGTGCAGATGTCCGCCGGTTACGAAGTCCTCCGCGTACAGCGTGACGTGAATGTGCGGCTTGCCGTCCCAGATTTCTCCGGTACCGCTCAGCTCTAGCGGTTGGTCGTAGGTGCGCAGGTAGTCAGTCAGCGCATCATCTTTCTTCATCACCGAGACGGTGGCCGTTTGTACAGCTCCGATCAAGGTCATCGACCCGGCGGTTACGCCTAGCTCAGCGAGAGCCGTACCGATCGTCGCCAGAACTTCTTGATCTTTCTCAACAGTAATCAGATGCAACATGACTCCTAGATTTTCAGGGGGTCGATACCCGCTAGAGCGGAGCCGATCGCGCGAAGATTCTCGGCTGCAGTCTCCACCCGGAGAGCCGAAAGAAGAGCTCCGGACACGGCCTCAGGATCGCTGTCCCGGCTCCGGTAAAGGGCGAGAGTGGCGCACCATCGGGCGCCAGCGTCGTAAGGGTTCGCCAGTTCCTCAGCCATGCGCGCGATCTGGACATCGGACAGCGTGCCGCTCGTTGTCCACCGGGCGGCGTCTTCCCAGGGGAGAACGAGAACTCGGCTTAGTACGGCTGTGGCGTACAGCTCCCGCACGTCTCCGTCTGTGCGCAGAACGCTGACGGCTTCCGTGCCGGCCAACGCGGAACGGGTCTTCGCGAGGATGCCCGCGGAGTTCACCCGAAGAACGGCCTTGCCCCGATGGCTCCATCCATTCAGAGCCGCAAGGGAAGCCGCGTCCTGGGAGACAATCGCAGCAATCGCCTTGTCGGTAGCGTGACTAGTTTGCAGCTCTGTCAGCAGGCCGCTACGCCCGTTCGTGATTTCATGCGCTATCGCCGTTGCCGTGTCGTCTTCCGAACCGGCGGCGAGGATACCGAGACTTCCCAGCAAGAGACTTCGGCGCTTCAACGAATCCCCTAACGCTTCCTCGTATTTCCGTATCACGTCGGGGGTCGCCTGACGTACGCCGTTCTCAATGTTGCCGATGTGCGAGCGGCTGTAGCCGGTTCGCTTCGCCATTCCGGCCAGGGATAGACCGGCTGAGGTTCGCGCCTCTTTCAAGATCGCGCCTAGCTGGCTCATCCGCTACCCCTGATCCCGAAGTGAAGCGGGTTGAAGACACCCGCTGTCTTTGGCGTGACTGTCCGCAGGTCAATGCTGGGCCGATAGGAATCATTACTCACCTGGGGGGCGAAGTGGTAGGCGTCGTCGCGATCGTGTTTCTGTGTCTGGGCTTCGCTGCCGGAATGACCCTGTTCAGGGTGAAGAGTCGATGGTGCCCCCGGTGCGGCGAGAACACGGTGCCGCTACCCGGTGCCGCTCTGACCGATCCGGCCGCCCAACAGACGGGGCGGACAGCGTGAGTCTCCGCGAGTACCCACCGGGCGCGATCTTCCACACCTCGTCGTGTCCGGAGATCACTGGTGATTCCGCACCGAGTCTGCCAGTCCTCCAGGCCGTCACCGCGAACCCGAGTCACCGCTACTGCATCTGCACTGGCGGCGGTCCGGATACCGCGCCTTACGTCGTCATCGAGCGCGTCGACTACGGACCGCATCTGTACGTACCGTCGCCAAACCGGCCTCGTGACGCCACTCGCGCGCTGTGCCGGACTTGTCGCGGTACCCATGGCGACAGCGCATCGGACACACCGGGTGTGTCAGGGCTGGTGGTTCCGCGTGCATGAGCCGCTGGTAGTCGGCCCGCGAAAGCTGGACCAGGAGTGGGCGGAAGTGTGGATCGACACGGGAGCCGGTCCCGGGTTCGTGACCCGAGTGCCGGCCGACCGGCTCACTTTGGCGTCAATCGACGACGGAAGCGCCGATGACGCCATCTACCACCTGTGCCTTGCAGACCAGGACGTCCCGGTCGAAGCGACCGGGCAGGAGGGAGAGACATCATGATTGAAGTCAAGGGCATGAGCGTCGAACTGGAAGGCGCGGACCGACAGCGTTTGATCTTCGCTGGGATACGGCCGAAGCTCAGCCAGCCACGCGAGGCACCTTGACTGTCTTGATGCAGTCCTCTCAGTCGCGCTTGTGAACCGCCTACGGTCCTCTATCCCCTATAGATCCCCAGAAGCCCCAACGGGTTGGATGTTCTGGCAGCTCACGGCGGGCGTGCCACGTTGACTGTAAATCCGTCGCGAAAGCTACAGAGGTTCGAATCCTCTACCCGCCACAGGCTAGGGAAACGGCCCCGGTACCAGCGGAAACGCTGCGCCGGGGCCGTTCTCGTTGTGATCTAGCGGAGTCCAGCCGAGTCCGGCTCTCCACAAGCGGTTGTGGGCGGATCGTGGGCGGGTGGATCATCCCGTCAGCCGATCGCGTGAAGATCAAGCACAGTGGCTGGCCACCCTCTCCCGCACCCGGTGACCCGTATTCGGTGGCAATCCGCGAAGCGGCGCGGCAGCCGATCGCCGGACGGCACAACGGCGCCTAGCCACGAATGCGATCGTCACGGCCTGGCGCCGCACCTACCCCGGCGGTCGAGCGCCGGTCGCTACTGAGGTTCGGCGCCGTGCTGATCTTGGGTCGGGAGAGCCTCGCCCGGTGGCTGATTCACGCCGAACTGCGCGACCTCGCCGACACGATCTGGTTCAGCTCCGAGAGCGGCACCTTCGTGGCAGGAAGTTCCGACCCTGCTGCGCTGCGTCGGCTCGCCGAGCGTCTACACGCCGCATTCCACGATCGCGCTCTGCTGTCGCGACTCCTCACCGAAGCCGACCTAGACTGACTTCGAGCGCCATTGCCGGCCAGCATGCCGGTGACGGTAGGGTCCCCGGTCTGGCATTCAACTACGGCGATAAAGCCAGCTCGCATGAACATTCTGGAGTAGAGCGGCGCATCGTCGTCGTGCATGACCCAGGCGTGCTGCGTCACCCGCCGGCTGCCAGGTATCCCGAGGGTGAGGGCGTCAGGCGCTTTTCGATCTCGGCTCGGAGGGCGTGGGGCAGGGCGTCGGCCACCAGGAGGCGGGACAGGTTCTCCGGGGTGTGCATGTAGATGTCGAAGGCTTCGGCGAGGGTCAGGCCGTGTGCGGGGCGGTGGATGACCTCGATGGGGGCGCCGGGGTGGATCTCGCCCTCCTCGATGATGCGGAGGTAGGCGCCGGTGCGGTTGGAGTCGGCGAAGCGCTTGATCCAGCGGGGCTCGGCCATGCGGTGCTGGAAGGTGGAGCAGGGGATGCGGCCGAAGGTGGTTTCCAGGGTCACCGTGTCGCCTACTCGCCACTGTTCGCCGAGTACGGCGTTGTAGAGGTCTACGCCCCGGGTGGTCAGGTTCTCGCCGAACAGGCCGGGAGGCAGTTCGCGGGACAGCTCCGCGGACCACCAGGCGTAGTCCTCGGCGGCGTACGCGTACACCGCCTGGTCGTCGCCGCCGTGATGCTGGGTGTCGCCGATGAAGTCGCCGACCACGCCGCTGTGCAGGCCGGTGGTCTTCGGGCCGGGGCGGCGGACCGTTACCGGGTGGTCCACCGGGCGCTTGCCTATGCCGGTCCGGCCGGCGTCCCTCTTCGCCGGGTTGGGTTCGGAGCCGCCGACGTTCAGGGAGAGGACGATGCCACTGGTCATGAGGAGAATTCCACCACCGCTCGGTCTTCTGTCGGCCGGGAGCCCAGCCTGGGGTAGAGGCCGTCGATGAAGAGGATCACCTCGGTGGCGCCGGCGTCCAGCGCATTTCGGGTCGCCACGTCGGAGGTCATCTGGCGACCGGGCCCCAGGCCTTGGCGATCCGGGCCAGGCTGTCGACGCGGGTGGCCGGGTCGTGGACCGCTCCGGCCAGGATCAGTTCGTCGGCGCCGGTTCGCGCGACGAGCGTGTCCAGCCCGGAGACGACCTCCTCGACGGTGCCCGCGTATTGGGTGCCGGGCAGCGACTCGAGCACGGCACGGTCCAGGTCGGACAGCTCGCGGTCGGCCGCCGCCTCCGGGGAGATCATCGGGCCGAGCCGGCCGGTGCGCAGGCTGAGCGCCATCACCCGGCTGGGCCCGGCCAGGAAACGGGCCTCCTCGCCGGTCTCGGCCGCCAGCACGGAGGCGCTGACCATCACCCATGGCCGGGGGTAGCGCGGCGACGGCTGGAACCCGTTGCGGTAGAGGCGGAGGGCGCCGTCGACGTCCGAGTTCGCGGCGAAGTGGTACGCGTAGCAGAACGGCAGCCCGAGCGCGGCCGCCACCTGGGCGCCGTAGGTCGACGAGCCGAGCATCCACACCTCGGGGAAGCTCTCCGCGGCGGGCGTGGCGGTGAGCCGTTCGGTCGGCACCCGCTCGTCGCCGAGCAGGCCCAGCAGGGTGCGCAGATGCTCCGGGAACTGCTCCACGGTCAGGTAGGGCGAGACCCCGCGCAGGGCCGCCGCGGTCGCCTGGTCGGTGCCGGGCGCGCGGCCGATGCCCAGGTCGATCCGGCTCGGGTAGAGCGCCTCCAGCATGGCGAACTGCTCGGCCACCACGAACGGCATGTGGTTGGGCAGCATCACGCCGCCGGAACCGACCCGGATCTGCCGGGTGTGCGCGGCCACGGCGCCGATCAGCACCGGCGGCGAGGTGGAGGCGACGGCCGGCATGTTGTGGTGCTCGGCGACCCAGAACCGGCGGTAGCCGAGTTCGTCGGCGGCCTTGGCGATCTCGATGGTGCCGCGCAGGGCGTCGGCGCTGCCGTGCCCTTCGCGGACCGTGGCCAGGTCGAGCACGGAGAGCGGAACGCGGGTCGGTGCGGTCATGCGGGACTCAGTCTCCCCGTTTCTGATTGCGGATCACTTGCACTCCGGCGGTCACCGCACCGAGCGCGACGCCCGGCACCAGCAGCCAGATCGGCCACGGGTAGACGAACTCGGTGATGGAGACCGCGACCAGGGCGTAGATCACCACGTTGACCGCGGCGAGAGCACCCCAGATGGTCCAGAGAACGAGCAGAGCGGTCGGCAGGCGACGGGCGGCCTTGCGCGCCTGCGTACGCACTTCGGCGGCGCTGAGGCCGGGACGGGGCAGATCCTTGACGAGCACGAGCAATTCCGCGTACGTGCGTGCGGCGTAGGCGGCGCCGATGCGTTCGTCGTACTCGTGCAGGGAGAGGCGGCCCTCGTCGAGCGCGGCCTTCAGCTGATCGGCGATCTGCTGGCGGTCCGAATCCGCCGCGCGCATGCTTTCCACCTCTTTGGACACAGCCGCCCCCTCGCCACACCAAGCCTGTCGCGAGGCTATCGCGCGACGCTCACACCGGTTCGGTCGCGAGTCGCTCGGTGGCGTGCCGGTCGGCGCGGGCCATCGACCCCTCGGGGATCGCGGCGACGCCGGCGGCGAGCAGCAGAACCGCCGCGGCGAACGCGAACGACCAGGGCAGACCGTCCGGCTGGTCGACGATCGCACCGGCCACGGCGCCGCCGGCCGCGCTGCCACTGACCGAGACGGTGATCATCCAGGTGTACGCCTCGTTCATCATCCCGGCCGGGGCGATCCGGCCGACCAGGCTGTTCTCCACGGTCAGGGCGGGCGCGATGGTGGCGCCGCCGAACACCAGGGCGGTGCCCAGCCAGAGCGGGCTCGGCATGAACGCCAGCAGCAGGAAGCTCATCGACACGGCGGCCAGCAGCCAGGCGAACTGGCGGGACAGGGCCATCGCCGGGCGGCGGGTGCCGAACCAGATGCCGCCGATCGCGCTGCCGATGCCCCAGACGCCGAGCAGCACCCCGCCGAGGGACTCGCCGCCGCCGTGCTGTGCGGCGTACGCCGGGACGATCACGCCGGCCGCGCCGAACGCGACGCCCAGCGCGCCGACGCACAGCAGCAGCGCCGGGAAACCGCCGGCCCGCAGCGGGCCCAGACCCTTCGCGGCGGCCGCCGGGTCGTGGCCGCCGCGGTGCCGCATGACCGGGAGGCGGGCGATCCACGCCGTACCGGCGAGGGTGGCGACGGCCGCGCTGATCAGCGCCGACTCGGGCTTGCCGGAGATCACCATGAGGGCCGCCACCAGCATCGGGCCGAGCACGAAGACCAGCTCGAACAGCGAGGTCTCGGCGGCGATGGCGGCCGAGCGCAGCTGGTGCCGGCCGGTGCCGGGGGACGTCATGTCGGTCCAGGCGCGCCGGATCGCGGCGGTCAGCGGCGGATAGGTGGCGCCGGCTCCCGCCGAGGCCACGAAGATCCACTCCAGGGCGCCGGAGCCGCCCCGGCTCGCCAGCAGCAGGGCGGCCAGCGCCAGCGGGTGCAGGATCGCGGTGGCCAGCAGGATCGGGGCCGGGCCGATCCGGTCGGCGAGGCGGCCGGCGATCGGGCTGACCGCGGCGCCGGCCAGCGCGTAGACGCCACCGGCGAGACCGGCCGCCGCGTACCGTCCGGTGGCCTGCTCGACTAGCAGGAGCAGGGCCAGCGGGGTCATCCCGATACCGAGGCGGGCCAGGATGCCGACCACCAGAAGGACCTTCGCGCCCGGTAGGTGCCATACGCCAAGGTACTGACGCAATGCGGTCACGAGCTGGCCTCCGACTGCCGACGGTAACGAGCGAAACGAGTTTCGAGGCTAACGTCGGCGGTCGGTTGACGAACCTGAAATATCGGCGGTTGTCGCGCGCGTCACCAGCTACGGGTCAGCGCGGCCTGCTCCTGGAGCCGGCGGATCCGCTCGGCCATCGGCGGGTGGGTGGAGAACAGGTTGGCGATCCCGCCACCGGCGAACGGGTTGGCGATCATCAGGTGCGCGGCGCTGGTCAGCTGTCCGCCGGCCGGCAGGGGCGCGCGGGCCGTACCGTGATGGATCTTCTCGAGGGCGCTCGCGAGAGCGAGCGGATCACCGGTGAGCGCGGCCCCGGAGGCGTCCGCCTGGAATTCCCGGTTCCGGCTGATCGCCAGCTGGATGATCGACGCGGCCAGCGGGCCCAGGATCATCATGAGCAGCAGGCCGGCCGGGTTCGGGCTGTCCTCGTCGTCCGAGCCGCCGAGCGGCAGGAAGATCGCCAGATTGGCCAGCATCGTGACGATCCCGGCCAGGCCGGCGGCCACGCTGGAGATCAGGATGTCCCGGTTGTAGACGTGCGACAGCTCGTGCCCGATGACACCGCGCAGCTCACGCGGCTCCAGCAGGTTCAGGATGCCGACGGTCACCGCGACCGCGGCGTGCTCCGGGTCGCGGCCGGTGGCGAACGCGTTGGGCTGGAGCGCCGGCGAGACGTAGAGGCGGGGCATCGGCTGGCCGGCCTCGACGGCCAGCTCCCGGACGATGCGGTAGAGGCCGGGCAGCTCCGCCTCGGTCACCGGGCGGGCGCCCATGGCCCGCAGGGCGATCCGGTCGGAGTAGAAGTAGCTGACGGCGTTCGTCACCAGCGAGATCATCACGGCGATGACGAGGCCGGCGCTGCCGCCCAGCCAGTAGCCCACGGCGAGGATCAGGCTGGTGAGCAGGCCTAGCAGGGCGGCGGTCTTGAGGCCGTTGTGGTGGCTGTGCAACGTTCACTCCTTCGGCTGGCGGGCTTGTGGCCCGCACTCCAGGGAACAGCCGCGAGCAGCGTATTCATCCGAGTACGCGCTGTGAGTTCGCTGAACCCTGGGGTGCCGGTCATCGGAGGATCAGTGCTCGCAGCCAACCCACGTGGGGATCAGAGAACGTCGAAGAGAACCTGCGGGGCGAAGCCGAGCACGACGGCCACGATCGTGGTGGCGACCAGGACGGCGGCCACCGGGCGGCGCACCGGGCGGTGTTCGGTGTCCTCGGCAGGGGCGGCGTAGAGCAGGGCGCCGACCCGGACGTAGTAGGCCAGCGCGATCACCGCGTTGACCACGACCACCGCGGCCAGCCAGGTCCAGCCCTCGGCCACCAGCGCGCCGACCACGGACACCTTGGCGAACAGGCCGGCCAGACCCGGCGGCAGCCCGGCCAGACCGGCCAGTGCCAGAACGAGGGCGGCACCGAGCCACGGGTGCCGGCGGGCCGCGCCACGGAAGTCGTCGAGGGTGCCGCCGTCCGCGGCGGCGGGGCGCAACGCCACCACCACACCGAACGCGATCAGCTCCAGGACCACGAAGAACACGGCGTAGGCGAGAGCCGCCGGAACGCCGTCGGCGCCGAGAGCCAGGGCGGCCAGGATGTAGCCGGCCTGGGCCACCGACGACCAGGCGAGCAACCGGACCATCCGGGTCTGCCGCAAGGCCACCAGGTTGCCGACGGTCATGGTCAGTACGGCCAGGGCCGCGACGACGACGCCGGTGTCCAGCCGGGCGACGACCGCGGCCAGGGCCAGTACGCCACCCAGCTTGGAGGCGGTCGACAGGTACGCCGCGATCGGCACCAGGGCGCCGTCGTAGGTGGCCGGCGCCCAGGCGTGCAGCGGTACGGCGGCCACCTTGAACGCCAGGCCGATCACCAGCAGCGCGGCGCCGACCCCGGCCAGGGCGGCGAACGGGGCCGGGGCGGGACCCAGCATGCCCAGATGCACGGCTCCGGTGGCGGCGTAGTTGAGGGCGATCCCGAGCAGGGCGATCGCCGTCGAGATGACGCTGATCAGGAAGAACGTGACCGAGGCGGAGGCCGCGTCGGTGGTGGTCCGCTCGCCGGGGGCGAACCGGCGGAGGCCGACCAGCACGTACAGCGGGAGGGTGAGGGTCTCCAGGCCGACGATCAGGGTGAGCAGGTCACCCGCGTAGGCGACGGTGACGCCGCCGGTCATCGAGCAGGCCAGCAGGAAGCAGAACTCACCGGCCGGGGCGGTGCCGAGCCGCAGCGCGGGGACCGAGAGGGCGAGCACCCCGGCGGTCAGGCCGGCGAACAGCGCGGCGGTCACCGCGGCCGGCCAGGACGGCACCCAGGAGCAGCCGCCCGGCACGCAGAAGGTGGGCTCCCACGGGCCCACGGCCAGGGCGGTCACCCCGGTGGCGAGCGCGCCGAGCAGGGTGGCCGTGATCGTCGCCGCGCGCTTGCCGGCGAACAGGTCGGCGAGCAGGGCCAGGATC
Source organism: Actinoplanes flavus (assembly GCF_017592555.1). Lineage (GTDB taxonomy): Bacteria > Actinomycetota > Actinomycetes > Mycobacteriales > Micromonosporaceae > Actinoplanes > Actinoplanes flavus. Next base: position 142,671 of record NZ_JAGFNS010000013.1, read on the forward strand.
GCGGTGCCGGCCGCGGCGTACAGCGGCAGCAGCGCGACGTGGTCGACGGCCTGGCTGGTCACAGCTTCACTCCCAGCAGGTTGGCGAGCGGCTCGACGGTGTCGTTCAGGACCAGGGCCGGGACCACGCCGACGGCCAGCGTCAGCAGGATCAGCGGGGTCCAGGCCAGCCACTCGATCCGGGTGACGGCCGGGCTCGCCGCGGCCACCGCCGGGGTGGCCGGGCCGTGCGTCACCCGGCGCAGCAGGCGCAGGAAGTAGGCGGCGGTCAGGGCCCCGCCGACCGCGGCGACGGCCGCCAGGGTGAGCCAGAACGGGCCGCCCCGCTGGACCGCGGCGATCACCGCGAACGCCTCGCCCCAGAACCCGGCCAGGCCGGGCAGGCCGAGCGAGGCGATGGCCGCGAAGCCGAGCAGGCCGGCCAGGCGCGGGGCGGTCTCCCGGAGGCCACCGATCAGGTCGAGGGAACCCGTCCCGGTACGGTCCTTGATCGTCCCGGCGAGGAAGAACAGCAGGCCGGTGATCAGGCCGTGGGCGACGTTGCCGACCAGGGCGGCCTGCACGCCGGTGATCGACATGGTGGCGATGCCGAGCAGCACGAATCCCATGTGGCCGACGCTGGAGTAGGCGATCAGGCGTTTCAGCTCGGTCTGGCGCAGGCAGATCAGCGCGCCGGCGACGATCGCGACCACGGCCAGGCCGCCGAGGACCGGCGAGGCCCAGCCCGCGCCCTCCGGGGCCGCGCCGACACCGACCCGGATCATCCCGTACGTGCCCATCTTGAGCAGCACGCCGGCCAGGATCACCGAACCGACCGTGGGGGCCTCGGTGTGCGCGTCGGGCAGCCAGGTGTGCAGCGGCCAGAGCGGGGCCTTCACCGCGAACGCGAGGGCCAGCAGGACGAAGGCCACGTGCTGGGTGTCCTTGCTGAGCTCGGCGGCGCCGGTCAGGGTGACCAGGTCGCCGGTGCCGGCCGACGTCACCACGAGCAGCACGCCGAGCAGCAGCAGCACCGAGCCGGCCAGCGTGTAGAGGACGAACTTGCGGGCCGCCGCCCGGCGGTTCGGGCCGCCCCAGCCGGCGATCACCGCGTACATCGGCAGCAGGACGACCTCGAAGAACAGGAAGAACAGGATCAGGTCCAGGGCCAGGAAGGTGCCGAGGACGCCGATCTCCAGAACCAGCAGGAGCGCGGCCAGGGCGCGGCCCTTCCGGTTGTACGCGCAGCAGAGCAGGGTGAGCAGCCCGGTCAGGACGATCAGGGGGTACGAGATCCCGTCCACCCCGAGGTGGAACTCCAGTCCGAGGGCCGGGACCCAGGGCAGGTCCACCTCGGCCCACGGCAGCATCGGCGGGCCGTCGCCGGGCCCGTAGGCGAACCAGCTGTACTCGTCGGTGCGGGCCAGGATCGGCAGCGCCGAGAGCACGAACGTGACGGCGGCGAAGCCGGTGGAGACGAGCCGGGCCCGCCGGTCCGGTAGCAGCGCGACGACGACGGCACCCAGAGCGGGCACCGCGAGCAGCGCGATCAGCAGGGTGTTCATGCCAATGCCCCCAACCAGGCGACGGCCCCCAGCAGCAGGGCCGCCGCGCAGACGGCGACCGCGGCGGCGGGCAGTGGCAGCCGGTGCGCCGCCTTGAGTGCGGCACCGGCACGTGACGCGCCGGTGCCGGTGGCCATGACGACGGCGTCCACGTCGTTCGTGTCGAACGCGGTGACCACGCGGGCCAGCGTCGTGACCGGGCGGACCACGAAGCGGTCCTGGACCTCGTCGAGGCGGAACCCGGCGGCCAGGAACGGCTCGGCACGCCCGAGGACGAGAGCCGGGTCGGCGCCGGGCGCGGCCCGCCAGAGCCACCACGCCGTCCCGGCGCCGGCCGCGAGCAGCAGCATCGGCAGGGCCACGGCCACGCCGAGGTGCGGGTCCTCCAGCTCCAGGGCGGTACGGAAGCCGGGGGCGAACGCGGCCAGCCCGAGCAGCGCGGCCGGGATCGCGAGCAGGATCAGCGGCCAGCGCATCAGCGCGGGTGGATCGTGCGGGACGGCCGGGGTCCGGTAGCGGCCGTCCTGGAAGCCGACCACCCAGGGGCCGTCCGGGCCGTACGCCCGCGAGACGCCGAAGAAGGTGCGCAGCAGGAGGCGGGTCGCGTACCACGCGGTGATCCCGACCGAGAGCAGCGCGGCCAGCCAGACCACCCACGCGGCCCAGGCGGGCGCCGTCTCGCCGCCCCCGGTGGCGTGGGCGGCGGCGGTGAGCACGTTCTCCTTCGACCAGAAGCCGGAGAGCGGCGGCAGGCCGGCGAGCGCGCCCAGGCCGATCACGAACGACCAGAAGGTGACCGGCATGTGGGTGCGCAGGCCGCCCATCCGGGACATCAGGTTGGTGCCGACCGCGTGGATCACCGCGCCCGCCGCGAGGAACAGCAGCGCCTTGAACGCGGCGTGGGTGAGCAGGTGGAACAGGGCGGCGGCGGGCGAGCCGACGGCCAGGGCGCCGGTCATGTAGCCGATCTGCGACACGGTCGACCAGGCCAGCACCCGTTTCAGGTCGTCCTGGGCCGTCGCCGAGAGCGCCCCGATGAGGATGGTGATCGCGGCCATCACGGCGAGGGTGGCCAGTGCGGCCGGGGACTGCCGGTAGAGCGGGTAGAGCCGGAACACCACGTAGACGCCGGCCGCGACCATGGTGGCGGCGTGGATGAGCGCGGAGATCGGGGTGGGGCCGGCCATCGCGTCCGGGAGCCACGTGTGCAGCGGGAACTGGGCGCTCTTGCCGGCCACCCCGGCCAGGATCAGCAGCAGGGCGGCGGTCAGGGTGCCGGGCGAATAGTCGTGGGTGAGCACGTCGCCGAGGTGGGTGCTTTCGGCGTCGGCGATCAGGACGGCGATGCCGAGCAGGAAGCCGACGTCACCGACCCGGGTGACCAGGAAGGCCTTCACCGCGGCGGCCGGCGCCTCCGGCAGCCGCCGGTCGTGGCCGATCAGCAGGTAGGAGCAGGCGCCCATCACCTCCCAGCCGAGCAGCATGAGGATCAGGTCGCTGCTGGTGACGACCAGCAGCATCGCGCCGGTGAAGAGGCTGACCTGTGCCACGTAGGGCGCGTACCGGCGGTCGTCGTGCAGGTAGGCGATCGAGTAGATCTGGACGAACAGGGCGACCACCGTGACGGCGAGTGCCACATAGCCGGCCGCGGCGTCGACGAAAGTGCCGAACCGCACCTCCAGGTAGCCGAAGTCCGCCAGGGTGAAGCCGACGTTCCGGGGGTCGTCCGCCGGATCGAGGACCAGCCGGACCGCGAGGAGGAGGGCCACCGCGGCGCCGGCCACGCCGAGTCCGGCGGCGAGACGCCGGCGGGCCCGGTCACCGTCGCCGGGTGGCAGGACGAGACCGATCAAACCCACGATCAGGGGTACGAGGGGAAGCAGCGGCCCGGCAACGTCGATGCTCACCCGGCCACCCGCTCCTCGTCGCCGTCCAGCCGCACCTCGTCGACCACGACCGCCTGACGCATCCGGTAGAACTGGAGGACGATGGCCAGCCCGACGCCCACCTCGGCGGCGGCCAGCACGATCACGAACAGGGCCAGGACGCCGCCGGTGCCGGGCACGGCCGCGCCCGGGCGGGCCCACGACTCGACCGCCACGCCGGTGAGCGCGGAGCGCAGCGACACGTCCGCGGTGACCAGGATCAGGTTGATCGCGTTGAGCATCAGCTCGACGGCCATCAGCACCAGGATCGCGTTGCGCCTGCGGAGCACGCCGTAGACGCCCAGGCCGAACAGCAGGGCGGCCACCACGTACGGGATGACGACGTGCATCAGGCCTCCGGGGTGGAGCGGGCGCCGACGTCCGGCCGGGACAGGACGATCGCGCCGACCAGGGCGGACAGCAGCAGGATCGAGATCACCTCGAAGGGCAGCACCCAGGCGCCGAAGATCTGCTCGCCGACCCGCTCGGCGGTGCCCGGGTCCGCCTCCGGGTAGCGGACCCAGCGGAACGCGTCGGCGAACAGCACCGCCAGTCCGGCGCCGAGGCCACCGCCGATCAGCACGGCCGGGAGGGCGGGCCGGTCCAGGTCGGTCGACGGGCCGATCGGGGCGCGGGTCAGCATCACCGCGAACAGCAGCAGCACCACGACCGCGCCGACGTAGACCAGGATCTGCACCCAGGCCACCAGTTCGGCGCCGAGGACCAGGTAGAGGCCGGCGACCGCACCCAGGCTCACCACCAGGTAGAGGCCGGAGCGGACCAGGTGGGCGCTGGTGACGACGAGCGCGCCGGACCCGACCGCGACCGCACCGAGGGCCAGCAGCAGCGCGTCGGCGACGGTCACTTCCCGTCCTCCGTCGTTTCGGCGCGCGGAGCTCGTACCGTGGCTGGTCTTGCGGTCTTGGCGGCAGTGGCCGCGCCCGGGCCCGCGGCCTTGCGCGCCGCCGTGGCCTCCTCCTTGGACGGCTCGCCGAGCACGTCGTGGGCCGGCGGCGAAGGCACCGTGCGCATCCACTCCCCCAGCCGGGTCTTGTCGTGCAGCAGGGAGAGGACGTCGGTCTCCGCGTACTCGAACTCGGGCGTCCAGTGCAGCGCGTCGAACGGGCAGACCTCGATGCAGATCCCGCAGTACATGCAGAGGGAGAAGTCGATGTCGAACCGGTCCAGCACGTTGCGCTGGCGGGCGCGCGCGGCGCCCGGGACGACGACCTCCTCCTTGTGCGAGTCGATGTAGATGCACCAGTCGGGGCACTCACGGGCGCAGAGCATGCAGACCGTGCAGTTCTCCTCGGACAGCGCGATCACGCCGCGGGAGCGTGGCGGCAGATCGGGTTGCACGTCCGGGTACTGCTGGGTGCCGGATCGCCGTGTCAGGGTCTTCAGCGTTACGGCGAGCCCGTCGAGCAGGCCCTTGCCGGGCACGTTGCGGTCGCCGTTCTCACTCACAAGGGAACATCCTGCCCGCTCGGCCTTTCCGGCGCGACCTTGCCCCGGCGTTTCCGACCCCTTTTACAGCAGGGACTTCACCGCCACGGTCAGGACCAGCTGGGCGAGCGAGACCGGGACCAGGATCAGCCAGCAGAGGCGCTGCAACTGGTCCTCACGCAGGCGGGGGTAGGTGACCCGGAACCAGATGATCACGAAGGAGAGGGCCGCGACCTTCAACAGCGTCCACAGCCAGCCCAGCTGGTCCGCGAAGGGCCCGTGCCAGCCGCCCAGGAACAGGACGGTGGTGAGACCGGCGATCACCACGATGCCGACGTACTCCGCCAGCAGGAAGAACGCGAAACGCAGACCGGTGTACTCGGTCATGTAGCCGAAGACCAGCTCGGAGTCGGCGATCGGCATGTCGAACGGCGGCCGCCGGATCTCGGCCAGCCCGGCGATGAAGAACACCAGCGCGGCCGGCGCCTGCCAGATCAGCCACCACGGCCGCCACGCCTCGACGATGCCGGGCAGGCTCAGCGTGCCGGCCGCCATCGCGACGCTCGCCGCGGCCAGGACCAGCGGCAGCTCGTAGCCGAGCAACTGGGCGGCGCCGCGGACGCCGCCGAGCAGGCTGTACTTGTTCGCCGAGGCCCACGCGGACATCAGCACGGCCACCACGCCGATCCCGAGCACGGCCAGGACCAGGAACAACCCGATGTCCAAGCTCTGCGCGACCAGGTCCGGGCCGAGCGGCAAGGTCAGGATCACCACGAGGTACGGGAAGAGCGCCACGATCGGGGCCAGCCGGAACACGGTCCGATCCGCCTCGCGGGGAGTGATGTCCTCCTTCTGGACGAACTTCACCCCGTCGGCGACCAGCTGAGCCCAGCCGTGGAAGGCGCCCGCGTACATCGGGCCGACCCGTCCCTGCATGTGGGCCATCACCTTGTGCTCGGCCTGGCCGATGACCAGCGGCAGAACCAGGAAGGCGGCCATCACGGCGCCGACCCGGACGAGGAGCTCCATCACGGCTTCTCCTCCTTCAGCGGGCCCCACTCGTTGGGCGCGGGAACGCCGGGCGGGCGCATCGGGGCACGTTTGGCCGTGCCGCCCTCCGACTCGCCCGGCTCCTTGGCGCCCGGCCACGGCTTGGCCACCCGGGCGGCCAGCACGAACTCCTTGCGCAGCGGGTGCCCCTCGAACTCCGGCGGCAGCAGCAGCGGCCGCAGGCCGGGATGCCGGGCGAAGGAGATGCCGAACATCTCGTACGTCTCCCGCTCGTGCCACGCGGCGCCCGGGTAGAGGTCCACCAGGGACTCCACCTCCGGCTGCTCCCGCGGCACCCGGGTGCGCAGCAGCAACCCGTGCCGGCGGCGGGTGGACCACAGGTGGGCCAGCACCGAGAAGCCGCCGTCCACCTCGTCCACGGCCGAGAGCCAGTCGAAGAAGTCGCAGCCCAGCGCCCCGGCGTCCCGGGCCGTCTCGGCCGCGAACCACCAACGGCCGACCGGCACGTCGACCACCGCACGGGCGTGGCCCGGGCCGCCGCCGGAGACCTCGGCCGTCACCGAACCCGTCTCCGGATCGTCCGTCGCCAGCAGGGCGACCAGGCGCTCACCGACCTCTTCGGGCGTCATGCCGCTCATCCTATGATCTGCGCGGCGTCCGCAACCTTCCGCCGGGCACGCGCGTGTAGTCGCCGTGACAGCCATCGCCGACCACCGATCGGAGACGCCGGCCGCCGTGCACCACGATCCACCGACGTTCGATGAGATCTACGCCGCGCACTACCCGCGGCTGACCGTGCAGCTGTACGCGTACTTCGGTGACCGCCAGGAGGCCCAGGACGTCGTCCAGGAGGCCTTCTGCCGGGCACTGTCCCGGTGGTCCGCGATCTCCCGGTACGACGACCCGGCCGCCTGGGTCCGCCGTACCGCCTGGAACCTGGCGGTGAGCCGGTGGCGCCGGGCCCGTACCGCCCTGAACTTCCTGCGTAGACAGCGCACCGAGGAACCCCAGCTGGAGGGCCCGACCGGTGAGTGGGTGGCGCTGGTCGCCGCCCTGGCCGAACTGCCGGACGCCCAGCGGCGCGCCATGGTGCTGCACTACCTGGGCGACCTGACGATCGCCGAGATCGCCGAGCGGGAGGGCGTGGCCCAGGGGACGGTCAAGTCCTGGCTGCACCGGGCGCGCGGCACGCTCGCCGGAATGCTCGGCACCGATGCGGAGGGGGTGACCCATGTCTGACCAGATCGAGGAGATCTTCGCGCGGACCCGCCCGACCGCGATCCAGGCGATCCGGCCGCCGGGCGCCGAGGCGGCCCGCCGCACGGTGCGGATCCGCCGCCGGCGCCGGGTCGTGGGCCTCGCCGCCGTCGTGGTGCTCGCCGTCGTCGGTGGCGTGGTGACCAGGATGTCGCCGGCGCCTCCCCCCGAACTCCCCGCCGACCCGGTGCGGATGACGCAGACCGCCAAGGTCGCGCTGGGTACGTCCGCCCTGCCGGCCGCCTTGGAGAAGGCCGCCGAGGTGACGCCGACATGGTCGTCGTCGAGCCCGGTCTACCACGGTGAGCTGACCCTGCGTGCCGCCTGCGCCGGGGCCGGCGAGATCACGCTCGCCGTCGTGGGCAATCCGGGCGGCGAATCCTCGCAGACCGAGCCCTTCGAGCTGGCCCGGCTCAAGGTGCCCTGCTCGCCACAACCGGAACCGGTGGAGACCGCGTTCGAGCCGAGCGGCGCCATCAGCCTCGATTACAAGATCGTGGAAAGCACGATCGCTTCCCGCTCCGGGTTCGCCTACCGGCTCACCAGCGACACCGGTAAACCGTTCGCCATGGGAGACGACCAGGCGAACCCGACGGCCGCGCTGCACCTGACGTCCGACGAAGGTTTCGGGACCGGCGGCAGCCTCACCGCCCGCCGACCCGGCTGGAAGGATGACCTTCCCAGCCACGTCGGCGGTGACTTCCGGATCCTCGCCGCCTGCACCGGGGACGGCACGCTCGTCGTGGAGATCCTGAAGAAGTCCGGGAAGGTGGTCGACACGGTGCGGGTGCCGTGCCACTGGCCGCCGAAACGGTACGACTTCGAACCGGCCCGGGGCACCGGAGATCTCTACTACCGGATCTCGTACCAGCACATCACGATGCCCTCGACCGACTTCGCCGTGCAGTTCGTCCCCAAGTAGCCGTCTACAGGCCGGGGAGGCGGCCGTTGCGGAACACGTCGACGAAGTCCTGGTGGTCCTCGCGGGCCTGGTCACCGTACCGGTGCGCGAACTCCACCAGGTGCCGGACGAACCCGGCCTCGTCCTTGTCGACGACCGCGACGATCGCCTCCTCGGTGGAGAAGTCGACCAGGTCGTGGCTCGACTCGTCGTCGGCGACCGAATGCATCCGGGCCACCGCGCGGCCCAGATCGGCGACCACCCCGGTCAGCTCCTCCGGCTCGCTCACATCGGACCAGTCGAGATCCGCGGCGTACGGGGACACCTCGGCCACCAGCTGACCCACCCCGTCCAGCTCGGTGTAGCCCAGCCACGGGTCGGCGTGCGCCTGGAGGGCCCGCTGCGACTCACTCGTCCGGTGGCCCTGGTGCTGGAAGTAGCCGCGCACCCGCTCGTCGTCGATCCACCGGGCCACGGCCGGGACCTGCGCCTGCTTCATGTAGATGATCACGTCGTTCTCGAGGGCCTCGGTGTGCCCCTCGAGCAGCAGGTTGTACGACGGCAGCCCGGCCGACCCGATCCCGACACCCTTGCGCAGCTTGATGTCCTTGATGCGCAGCGACACCGTCCGGGAGCCCCGCGGCAGCGTGTCCAGATAACGGTCGAACGCCTCCCGGACCTTGGCGTGGGTGACCGTGTCCACCTCGTAGACGCCGTCGCCCATCGAGAACCGGCGGTCGAAGTCGTCGATCGTGGTCTGCTCGCCGAGCAGGTCGACCCGGGTGTTGAGCCGGGCCTGCTGGAGCACCCGCCGCAGCACACCCGTCGCGTTCTCCAAGGTGATCGAGCCGATCGCGTCGTCACCCCCCTGGGCGATGGCCCGCAACTCGGTCAGGTACGCCTGCGCGAACGTGGTCACCAGCGCCGTGATGGCGTCGTCGGACAACGCCTTCGAATAGCCGATCAGCGCGACACTGGCCGCAAACCGCTTCAGATCCCAGCTGTACGGGCCGACGTACGCCTCGTCGAAGTCGTTGACGTTGAAGACCAGGCGACCGGACGAGTTCATGTACGTGCCGAAGTTCTCGGCGTGCAGGTCACCGTGGATCCAGACCCGGCTGGTGCGCTCGTCGAGAAAACTGTCGTCGCGGTGGTCACCGGTCAGGTCCGCGTAGAACAGCGAGGCGCTGCCGCGGTAGAACGCGAACGGCGAGGCCGCCATCTTCCGGAACTTACGGCGGAACGCGGGCGGATCGAGCGCCATCAGCTCACCGAACTCGCGGGTGAGGACATCGATGATGAAGTCTGCTCGGGACTGAGAACCCATGCGGGTCACGCTACTCACTGATCCGCCGTCAGCCGCTACCCTTTCCGCTATGCCCGCATCACGCCTGCTGCGTATCGGCACCCGATCCTCACCGATGGCCCTCGCCCAGGTCGAGCGTGTCCGCCGGATGCTCGCCGAGCGGCGACCGGAGGTGACCGTCGAAGTGGTGCCCCTCACCACCAGCGGCGACCGATGGCAGGGGGCGCTCTCCGAGCTGGGCGGCAAGGGGGCCTTCACCAAGGAGGTCGACCAGGCGCTGCTGGACGGGCGGGCCGACCTGGCCGTGCACTGCGTCAAGGACGTCCCCGGTGACCGGCCGGCGCCCGCGGGCACCGTGTTCGCCGCCTACCTGAGCCGGGACGACGTCCGGGACTGCCTGGTTCACCCGGGCGGGCGAAGCATCGACGAGCTGCCGGCGGGGGCGCGAATCGGGACGTCGGCCGTCCGCCGCATCGCCCAGCTCGCCCTGCACTGGCCGCACCTGGTCCCGGTGCCGATCCGCGGAAACGCCAACTCTCGCCTGGCCCGGCTCGACGCGGGAGAGTACGACGCGCTGCTCCTCGCGGTCTCCGGCCTGCACCGCATCGAACAGCCCGACCGGATCACCCACCCGATCGGGGTGGACACGTTCGTGCCCGCGGTCGGGTCCGGCACGCTCGTGCTGCAATGCCGTCAGCAGGACGAGGCCGCCCTGGAGATCGCGGCCGCCCTCGGCGACCGGCGCACCGAGCGGGAGACCGAGGCCGAGCGGACCATGCTGCACATCCTCCAGGGCAGCTGCCATTCGCCGATCGGCGGCTACGCGCGCACCGAGCCGGACGGGCGGATCAGCCTGCGGGCCCGGGTGATCAGCCTGGACGGCAAGACCGTGCTGGACGCGCACGAGTGGGCCGCCGACCCGGTGGTGCTCGGGACGTCGGTGGCCGCGTCGCTGCTGCGCCAGGGCGCCCGGGAGATCCTCGAGAGCTGAGCCCCCGGCCTCCTGGCTCGGCGGACGGGCCACCCTCTAGCTAGGCGGGCGAACCAGCTTCTAGCTAGGCGGGCGCACCACCTTCTAGCTAGGCGGACGGACCACCGGGGCGGTCAGTGCCAGCGGATCGGGCCGGTGGACGCCGCCCGGGCCGGACCGCTCGGCGGCGATCTTCTCCTGGAGGCGCAGGATGCCGTGCAGCAGCGCCTCCGGCCGGGGCGGGCAGCCGGGTACGTAGACGTCGACCGGGATGATCTGGTCGACGCCCTTCGTGACCGAGTACGAATCCCAATACGGCCCGCCGCAGTTCGAGCAGGAGCCGAAGGAGATCACGTACTTCGGCTCGGGCATCTGGTCGTAAAGCCGCTTGATGGCCGGTGCCATCTTGTCGGTGACCGTGCCGGAGACCACCATGAGGTCGGCCTGGCGCGGCCCGTGCGCGAACGGGATCACTCCGAGCCGCATGAAGTCGTGCCGCGCCATGCTGGAGGCGATGAACTCGATCGCACAGCAGGCCAGCCCGAAGTTGAACACCCAGAGCGAATAGCGGCGCCCCCAGTTCAGCACGAACCGGATGGGTTCTCCGAGCACTCCAGGAAGGGCCACGGCGTCAACCTACTGCATCCGGGTACGGCTCGCTGAGCGTCATCGGGGTGCGCGCCACCTCGAGCACCCGCTCCGGGAAGCCCGGCCCCTCGGTGTAGTAGCGCGCCCGGGTCCGCCCTCGATACCAGCCAGGACCTGCTGGTCAGCAGCGCTCAGGGCGGGCGTAGGGAACAGCATCTCGCAAGCCTGCTTGACCTGATGAATGCGTCATTGCGTCATTGGTCGCTGGAGGAAGCTCAGGAAGCCGGTGAGGAGGGCTTCCCGGAGCGCGGGAGGCGCGGCGTTCAGGATGGAATTCACCATGGCCATCTGGGTGAAGTCGCCGCCGGCCAGGCCCAGGCCCTCGGCCAGCGAGGCGATCAGCTCTGGGGTGATCATCTCGGGGGTGAGTGGGGGCAGCTCGGGCAGCTCGACCGGACCACGGGCCCTGGCCGCCGCGACCGCAGCGGTCAGGTCGGGGGCGAAGTCGGCGACGGTCTCGTGGACCGCGGCCGTCACCGTGAGGTGGATGGTCGGCGGGAGATCGGCATAGGCCATCTGGGGCTGGGTGTGCCAGCCGCGCGCCGCCAGCTCGTCGGCCAGGACGAACAGATCGACGCCGTCGGCGGCCAGGCAGACCACGCTGGTCTCGGGTGGGGCGTAGAGGCGGACGCCGTCGGTCTCCTCGACCGCGGCGGCCAGCATCGCGACCGCCTCGCGGGTGCGGGTGGCCAACTCCAGGTAGCCGGTGTCGCCGATGGAGCGCAGCGTGGCGAAGGCCGCGGCGATCGGGCCGCCCGAGCGGGTGGACGAGATCACCGGGTTGATCATGGTGTAGCCGGGCCAGTCGGCGTAGGCGAAATATTGCGGGCGGCGCAGCGCCTCGTCGCGGTGCAGGAGGATCGAGACGCCCTTCGGCGCATACGCGTATTTGTGCAGGTCGACCGAGATGCTGGTGACGCCGGGCACGGCGAGGTCGAAATCAGGCAGGTCGGCACCGAGCCGGCGCAGATAGGGCAGGATCCAGCCACCGAAGCACGCGTCCACGTGGAATCGCACGCCACGCTCGGCGGCGATGGCCGCCAGCTCGGGGATCGGATCGACCACGCCGTGCGCATAGCTCGGGGCGGAGGCCGCGACCAGCACGGTCTCCGGGGTGATCGCGGCGGCCATCGCCACCGGGTCGGCCCGCAGATCCTTCACCGGCACGGTGTCGAGCTCCACCCGCAGGTAGTGCGCGGCCTTCGCGAAGGCGGCGTGTGCCGTGGCCGGGACGACCAGGCGTGGCCTGGCGATCTCGGGATGGGCGTCGCGGGCCGCCTTGACCGCCAGGATCAGCGACTCCGTCCCGCCGCTGGTCACGCTGCCGACCGTCTCCGGGCCGCCGTGCAGCACCGTGGCGGCCGCGGCGACCAGGGCGTTCTCCATCGCGAGCAGGGAGGGGAAGGCGGTCGGGTCGAGGCCGTTGACGTGTGCGGACGTGGCGTGGGCGGCCCGGGCCAGGTCGTCCAGGCCGTCCAGAGCGGGGTCGTAGACATAGGCGAAGAGGCGCCCGCCGTGCGTCGGCAGATCACCGCCGCGCAGCTCACGCAGCTCGGCGAGGATCTGCTCGCCCGGCACGCCCTTCTCCGGCAGCGCATCGATCATGCCCGCGACGCTACCCCGCCCCGGGCGGCTACTTCTCGGTTGTCCACACCGGCGAGTTGTCCACAGGCCCACCGGCGGCGGCGGTCCGGTCGTCGTAGCGTCGCAGCACCAGCACGGCCAGGCCGACCAGCAGAGCCGGGACGACCGTGAAGCCCAGCAGCACCCCGAGCCGTGCCGTGTCGCTCTGCACGGCCGACTCGCCGGTGGCCGACGAGACGTAACCGAAGATTTGGAGGATCAATGCGTAGATACCGGGGCCGAGCGCCAGCCCGAGAGTCTCCCCCGCGGTCCACAGGCCGGTGAAGACGCCGGCCTGGCGGCGGCCGGTGCGCTCGGTGTCGTGCGCGATGCAGTCCGGCAGCATGGCCATGGCGAACACCTGCTGACCCGCGTAACCGGCGCCGACCACCGCGACGATCAGATAGACCGCGACGCCGGGCAGAGCCGGGGCGGCGAGCAGGATCAGGGCACCGGTGGCGAAGAGCAGCGATGCGGCCACGAGCGAGCGCAGTTTGCCGTGCCGCTTCCCGATCGCCGTCCAGAGCGGCATGACCAGCAGAGCCGGGCCGACGAAGGCGGCGAAGAGGAAGGTCGCTCCGGCCTCCTGGACGATCACGTGGTCGGCGAAGTACTTGACGCCGGCCAGCATGGTGCCGATGCCGGCGGCCTGCACGACCCAGCAGATCAGCAGAGCGAGGAAGGGGGCGTTGCCGGCCGCCACACGCAGTTGGGCGCGGAGACTCGGCTCGGCGGCGGTGGCCCTGTGAGTGAGTGCTCCACGCGTACCGAAGAAGGTGGCGAGCGTGCCCGCGACGATGAGTGAGCCGATGAACGCGCCGGACCACCGGTGGCCCTCGCGGCCGCCTCCGGTCATGTCGACCACCAGCGGCGCGAGTGCGCCGGAGACCAGGATGGTCAGCGCCAGGACGGCGACCCGCCAGGTCATCAGCCGGGTGCGCTCGGCGTAGCCGTCGGTCAGTTCGGCCGGCATCGCCACGTAGGGCACCTGGAAGAAGGCGAAGGCGGTGGCCGCCGCGAGGAAGGCGAAGGCGACGTAGGCGCCCGAGGCGGTCCCGCCGGGGAACGGCGCCGCGAAGATCGCCGCGAAGAGGAGCCCCAGCAGCAGGCCCGCCACCAGCAGGAACGGCCGGCGGGACCCGGTGCGGTCGGAGATCCGGCCGGCCACCGGGTTGACCATGACGTCCCACGCCTTCGGAAGGAGGACCAGCAATCCGGCCACACCCGCGGCAACACCCAGCGTGTCGGTCAGATAAGGCAGAAGAAGCAAACCGGGCACCGTGCCGAAGGCGCCGGTGACCACCGAACCGAGGGCATACCCAGCTAAAACGCCACGGGGAAGAGCACTCGTCCGGGTTACCTCGGGAGGGGGACCACTGGTCGTCATCGACGCGCATCGTAACCAAGATCGGCCGGATCCTTCTACGCTCGCCGCATGAAAAGCGTTGCGGCCGGCGTCGCCGCCAGTCACCCGGCGACCGCACGCACGGGGGTCCGGATTCTGCAGGCCGGAGGGTCGGCCGCCGACGCGGCGGTGGGTGCCGTCCTGGCCTGCTGTGTCGCCGAAACGGTCTACACCGGGCTCGGCGGCGGGGGGTTCGCCACCTATTTCGAGGCGAGCACCGGCACGGTCACCTGCCTCGACTTCTTCGTCGCGGTGCCCGGCCTGGACGGCGACCGGAAGCCAGAGGCGATGGTGGCGGTCGACGTGTTCTTCGGTGGGCTGCCACAGATCTACTCGATCGGCGGGGCGAGCGTGGCGGTGCCCGGGATTCCGGCCGGGCTCGGCGAGGTGCACCGGCGCTGGGGCCGGTTGCCGTGGCAGGAGGTGGTGGCGCCGGCCGCGGGGCTGGCGCGGACCGGGGTGCTGCTGCCCGCCGCGCACGCGCGCACGCTGGAGTCGTGTGCGCCGGCGCTGGCGTACGGGGAGGGGGCGGCGCTCTACCAGCCGGGTGGACGGCTGCTCCAGGGCGACGAACTGCTCTTCCACCCGGGGCTGGCGACCGCCATGGACGCCCTCGCCAGTGACGGGCCGGAGGTGTTCTACACCGGGGCGTACGCCGACGTGCTGGTGGAGACGGTCCGGGCGGCCGGCGGCACGATCGGGCCGGCCGACCTGGCCGAGTACCGGGTGTACGAGACGCCGGTGGACCACGCCACGATGGCCGGGTACCGGGTCCACGCCCGGCACGACCTGAACCGGACGGTCGACACGATCGGGGCGCTGCCGGATGACCTGTCCCGCCCGGGACGGGCTCCGGGGGTGGCGTCCGCGCTGCTCAACCGGGGTAAGCAGCGGCTCGGCGACACCACCAACGTGTCGGTCGTGGACCCCGAGGGGAACGCCTGCGTCATCACCACGACCCTGGGCCTCGGCGCCGGGGTGTGGCTGCCCGGGCTCGGCATCAACCTCAACTCGATGCTCGGGGAGGGTGAGCTGCTCACCGACGATCTGGTGCCGGGGCGGCGGATGTCGTCGTACATGTGCCCGCTCGTGGTGATCGCCCCGGACGGTGGGCTGGCCGTGGCGGCGGGGTCGGCCGGGGCCTCGCGGATCCGTACCGCCCTGGTCGACACGCTGCTCGGGGTGCTGGTCGACGGGCTGAGCGTGCCGGAGGCGATCGCCCGGCCGCGTTTTCACGTCGTCGAGGACACCGTGCACGCCGAAGCCGGCTGCCCGCCCGCGGAAATCGCGGCGCTGGCGGACGCCGGCTGGCAGATCGTCGAGTGGCCGGAGATCAACCACTACTTCGGCGGGGTGACGGCGGTGGGCCGGGCCGGGGCGGCCGGCGATCCACGCCGCGGCGGAGTGGGCCTACTGCTCTGACGCGCATCGCGGCGTCCGGGCCGCGTCGACGGGACGACCGCGCGGGACACGCGGCAGAGCGGCGTCCGGGCCGCGTCGACGGGACGACCGCGCGGGACAGGCGGTGGGGCGGAGTCTGGTGGGGGTCACATGCGGCGGGCGGCGATGGCGTCGGCGTCGGCGGCGGTTTCGCGGAGGGCCACCTCGATCGGGGTGGCGGTCAGGCCGAAGGTGCGTTCGGTGAGGGACGAGTCGAGGATGAACGGCGCGTAGAACTGGTAGTCCATCTCGGCGAGTTCGCGGGCGATCGGGACGGCCAGGCCGGCGGTGCGCATCACGAAGCGCGGCAGCCTGCGGATCTTGATCTTCGGCTGGCCGGTCATCACGGCGTAGCGGTCGGCCAGCTCGCGGATGGTGATCGCGGCCGGGGACGGCACGTGCCACGCCTTGCCCCACGCCCGCTCGTCGGCGGCCAGCTCGACCAGGGTGCGGGCCATGTCACCGGTGTAGGTGAAGGTGTGCGGCACGTCGACGTCGGCCGGCGCCCATGCGGTGCGGCCCGCCCTCATGGCCGGGAGCAGGACGGCGGAGAAGATGCCCGCCGCGCCCGCGCCGAGGTAGTCGGAGCCGCGGGCCTCGACGGTGCGGACCCCGGAAGCCAGCGCGTCCTGCCACATCCGGCTGCGGATCCGGCCCTTGCGCCCGGTCGCCGCCGGTGGGGTGCTCTCGGTCATCAGGCCGCCGGGCTGCGGACCGTAGCCATACAGGTTTCCGGTGATGGCGTAGACCGCGCCGGCCGACTCGGCGGCGGCGATCATCGCGTTGTTCATCGGGAACCATTTGGCGGCCCACTCGGTGTACTTCGGGTTCGCGCAGTTGTAGACGACCGTGGCGCCGGCGGCCAGCTCGGTGAGGCGGGCCGCGTCCGACGCGTCGGCGGCGGCCCGCTCGATCAGCGGATGCTCCGGACCGCTGCCGCTGCGGGTGACGATCCGGACGGTCTCGCCGCGCTCGGCCAGCAGGCGGGCGACCGAGGAGCCGATGGGGCCGGAACCGACAACGAGGTGCATGGCGTTCTCCTTTGCGAGCAGTGCTCTCTGTCGAGAACAACAGTTGCATGAAATTCGATGACATGCAAGAGCACTGCTCTCGTTGTGGCACACTGGTCCGCATGAGCGCCGCCAACCTGCGGGCCCGGGTCCGGGCCGAGATGACCGAAGAGATCAAGTCGGTGGCCCGCCGCCACCTGGCCACCGACGGGGCCAACCTGTCGTTGCGTGCGGTCGCCCGCGACCTCGGCATGGCCTCGTCGGCCGTCTATCGGTACTTCGCGAGCCGGGACGACCTGCTCACGGCGCTGATCATCGACGCGTACGACGCGGTCGGCGAGACGGCCGAACAGGCGGCGGCCGGCGCGGACAATCCGCTGGAGAAATGGCTGGCCGCCGGGCACGCGGCACGGGAGTGGGCGGTGGCCAACCCGCACGAGTGGGCGCTGATCTACGGCAGCCCGGTGCCGGGATACGCCGCACCCCAGGACACCGTCGTGCCGGCGACCCGGGTGATGCTGCTTCTGGGCAGGACGATCGCGGAGGCGTACGAAAGCGGGGTGATCGTCGAGCGACCACCGCTGACCGGGCGCTTCGCGGAAGAGCTCGCGCCGATCGCGGCCGCCTACCATCCCGGGGTGCCGCCGCGCGTCATCGCCGACACCATCGCCGCGTTCTTCCAGATCTGCGGCGCCATCAGCTTCGAGCTGTTCGGCCAGCTGAAGAACTCGATCGAGGAGGACCGCCGCGGCTTCTTCGACTACCAGCTGCGCGCCGCAGCGACCCTGGCCGGGCTCACGCTGTGAAGTGCGCGGATCAGGCCGGGCTCACGCTGCGAAGCGAGGGATCAGGCCGGGCCAGCTATCCGCGGCGGCTCTGGCCCAGCTCACGCTGTGCAACGGGGATCAGGCCGGGTGTCCGCGGCGACGCTATGAGGCGTGCAGCACGTGGCCGCCCGGCGTCTCCGGCGGCACGTCTGGGCGGCCGAAATAGCGCGCCGCCAGCGCTGCCGGGCCCAGGTCCTCGATCCGCGTGAAACCGCGCCCGCGCAGGTCAGCGGCGATCTCCGCGGGCTCGAAGTAGTTGAGCCACGGCTCGCCCAGCCGCGCCACCCGCTCGGCGCGTGCCTCCAGATGGGCACGCCGCTCACCGACCATCCGATCGGGTGACTGCGCGTAGTCGAAGACCACCTCGTGCCCGGCCGTCACGTCCAGCGTCGCGGCGAACCCCTCGGCGGTCAGGTAGGGCACCACGCCCAGCCAGAGGAAGAAGGCCGGCTCGTCCAGCGGCAGCCGGCCGGCCAGTGACTCCTTCTCGAAATCGACTCCGATGTGACGCACCGTGTCCGGCACGGCGATGCCCGCCGCGGCCAGCCGTTCCCGTTTCCACTCCTGCGTATCCGGATGATCCACTTCGATCACCGGCAGGCCCGGATGCGGGTTGCGGTAGGCGAAGGTGTCCAGGCCCGCGCCCAGCACCACCACCTGCCGCACGCCACGATCCACGGCGGCGGCCAGCGCGTCCTCCGCGAACCGGTGCCGGGCCGCGATGAAAAGCCGCATGCCGCGGCGCGGGGCGTCGGCCAGCAGATCCGCTTCCGCTTCACCCAGCATCGGTACGGCCAGAGCGTCCGCGAAGATCGAACCGCCTTCCAGCAGCTGGTGGGCGGCGCGATAGCGGGCCGCGCTCCACGCTGTACGACTCGGCGAACCCGCTTTCACAGCGCGGGCATCCAGCCGGCGTCGGCCATCAGCACCCGGTCGCCGCGCATCGGCACGCCCTCGGCCAGCAGCAGCGCCCTGGCCCGTGCCTCGTGACCGGGTGGGAGCCGGCCGCCGCCGCTGCACACCCGGTGCCACGGGACGCCGCCGCCGTGCAGCGCCATGATCCGGCCGACCTGGCGGGGCGAGTTGCGGCCGGACCGGTCGGCCAGGGCCTCGGCGATCGCGCCGTACGACATGACCCGCCCCTCGGGGATGCTCTCCACCAGGGTCAGGACCTCTTCGACGTACTCCTGCGGTGTCATCACCCGCCACGATATGGGATCTGACAACGATCGACACCGGCCTGCCGAGCACAATGGGCCGGGTGCGGGAAGTGGTGACCGGTGCGCGCCGGATCGTGGTGAAGGTGGGGTCGTCCTCGCTGACCACCGCGGCGGGCGGCATCGACGAGCAACGGGTCGACGCCCTGGTCGACGTGCTGGGCGCGCTGGCGACCGGCGGGCGTGAGGTGGTTCTGGTGTCCAGCGGCGCGATCGCCGCCGGCCTGGCCCCGCTGCAACTGCGCCGCCGACCGCGTGACCTGGCCACCCAGCAGGCCGCCGCATCGGTCGGTCAGGGTCTGCTGATCGGGCGGTACACGGCGGGGTTCGCCCGCCACGGGCTGACCGTCGGGCAGGTGCTGCTCACCGTCGACGACGTGACCCGGCGGGCGCACTATCGCAACGCGTACCGGACGTTGCGCAAACTGCTCGACCTGGGCGCGCTGCCGATCGTCAACGAGAACGACACGGTCGCCACCGAGGAGATCCGGTTCGGCGACAACGACCGGCTCGCCGCCCTGGTCGCCGCGCTCGCCCACGCCGACCTGCTGGTGCTTCTCTCCGACGTGGACGCTCTCTACACCGGCAACCCCTCGGATCCTCAGTCCCGCCGCATCTCCTATGTTGCCGACGAAACCGACTTGTCCGATATCAACATCGCGACGCCGGGTCGATCCGGTGTCGGCACGGGCGGCATGGTCACCAAGGTCGAGGCGGCCCGCATCGCCACCGGATTCGGCATCCCGGTGGTCCTGACCGCGGCGCCGATGGCCGGGGCGGCTCTGGCCGGCGAGGAGGTCGGCACGCTCTTCCAGGCGGCCGGCACACGTCCGGCGGCCCGGCTGTTCTGGCTGGCCCACGCCACCGCGCCGCGCGGCCGCCTGCACCTCGACGAGGGCGCGGTCGCGGCCGTGGTGGCCCGCCGCAAGTCGCTGCTCCCGGCCGGGATCACGGCGGTCGACGGGTCCTTCGCGGCCGGTGACCCGGTGGATCTGGTGGATGCCGGCTCCGGGACGCCGGTGGCGCGCGGGCTGGTCAACTACGACGCCGTCGAGCTTCCGGCGCTGCTGGGCCGGTCCACACCCGAACTGGCCGCGGAACTCGGGCCGGGATATGAACGAGAAGTCGTGCACCGGGACGATCTGGTGCTGCTTTAGCCGTACCCCTCATCGGGTTTGATCTTCGAAAGGTTTGCCATGAGCGTGCTGGAGCAGGCGTCCGCGGCCCGGATCGCCTCATTCGACCTGGCCGCGGCCATCCGCGCGGAGAAGGACCGGGCCCTGCTGTCGATGGCCGACCGGCTGGTCGAGCGGACCGCCGACATCGTGCACGCCAACGGTGTCGACGTGGCGACCGCGCGGGAGAACGGCACCTCGGAGGCGATGATCGACCGGCTGGTGCTGACGCCGGAGCGGATCGCCGCGATGGCCGACGGCCTGCGCCAGCTCGCCGCCCTGCCGGACCCGATCGGTGACGTGGTGCGCGGCTCGACCCTGGCGAACGGTCTGGAGCTGCGGCAGGTCCGGGTGCCGTTCGGCGTGGTCGGCATGATCTA
Source organism: Actinoplanes flavus (assembly GCF_017592555.1). Taxonomy (GTDB): domain Bacteria; phylum Actinomycetota; class Actinomycetes; order Mycobacteriales; family Micromonosporaceae; genus Actinoplanes; species Actinoplanes flavus. The sequence continues at coordinate 162,755 of NZ_JAGFNS010000013.1, forward strand.
CGAGGGCCGGCCGAACGTGACGGCCGACGCGGCCGGCATCTGCCTCAAGTCCGGCAACGCGGCTCTGCTGCGCGGCTCCGGCTCGGCCTTCTCGTCGAACGCGGCGATCGTCGCGGTGCTGCGCAAGGCGGTCGCCGACGCGGGCCTGCCGGCCGACACCATCCAGCTGCTCGACGCCACCACCCGCGACTCGGTGAAGGAGCTGATGCGGGCCCGCGGCCTGGTCGACGTGCTGATCCCGCGGGGCGGCGCCTCGCTGATCAAGACGGTGGTGGAGCAGTCGACGGTGCCGGTGATCGAGACCGGGGTGGGCAACTGCCATGTGTACGTGGACGCCGCCGCCGACCTGGAGAAGGCTCTCGCCATCGTGCTCAACTCGAAGGTGCAGCGCTGCTCGGTGTGCAACTCGGCGGAGTCGCTGCTGGTGAACGCGGAGATCGCCGACTCGTTCCTGCCCCTGGCCCTGGAGGAGCTGGCCGCCGCCGGCGTCACCGTGCACGGCGACCCGCGGGTGGCCGGCTACAGCGACGCGGTGGTCCCGGCCACCGACGAGGACTGGGGTACGGAATTCCTGTCCCTGGACATGTCGGTCGCCGTGGTCGACACGCTGGACGACGCACTCGACCACATCCGCCGGTGGGGCACCGGCCACACCGAGGCCATCGTCAGCGAGTCGGTCGCGGCCACCAGGCGGTTCGTGGCGGGTGTCGACGCGGCCGCCGTGATGGTGAACGCGTCGACCCGGTTCACCGACGGCGGCGAGTTCGGCTTCGGCGCGGAGATCGGCATCAGCACGCAGAAGCTGCACGCCCGTGGCCCGATGGGCCTGCCGGAGCTGACCTCGACGAAGTACATCGTCACCGGCAACGGCCACATCCGGGGCTGAGCTCGGGCCGGCGTCGCCGTTGCTAACTCTCTGTTGCTGCTATGCAACTACTCTCCGCTACAACTGCCGCTGATTGACCCTGGGAACCGGCGAGCGAACCATGATGTGCATCACGGACATTCGAGTCTTCTGCCGCAAAGTTCGCTAGCCGGTTCGCCCGGAATGTCGCCCTGACAGCGGGGCGTCGATCCACAACCGACGGCGAAATCCCTTTACCGCTCAGGGCTTACACGATCTTCCGCGTCTCTCCACAGTTTCACCGGCGGGCGGCGACGCGGTCGCGGCACGCCGAGCGACGGTTACGGCTCGTGATCAACTCACTGCGTCGAGCAAGCATGCCGCGGTAACTCATTGTTGCGCCGCGAAGGGACCCTCCGGGTACGGTGCGTGGGCAGTCTTAACCGCGTAAGGGCCTGGAAGGAGATGTTGTGACGCACTTCGTCACGGATTGTTTCCGCATCGCCTCGATCCGGGCCGCGGTCTCACCCCGGTCGGCGTCGGCGAGAGCCAGACCGTACGGCGCGGGCACCCGGTCCGCATTCGTCGCGAACTGAGAGATCCCACGCTCCGTTCACCTGCGAGCGACTGTCGACTACGCGGTGATTCGCGTGGGGATTTCGACACCTTCTTCCTTATCAACGTTGGCACTCCGAAATGCGTCCAGCGCGAATGAGCCGCATATCAGAGGGTCGGCCCGACCCAGCGTCGAAGGATTATGTTCAGCCTATTGAACTTCGGGGCGTCACCGTTTCGCGTCCTCTTCCTGTTGGTAGTGGTCATCTTCGGATTGACCATTCTTGCGAACATCGTCGCCTTGACGATGAGCCACCTGATCGACCGCCGGACGAAACGACTGATCAAGCAGTACGGGAGCCACCATGGGTAAGACGTCACGCGCGGGCCGATTCCGCGCCCGGTTGACGAGCATCTCCGCGCTCGCCCTCGTCATGGTCACCAGTGGCCTCTTCTCCGCGTACGCCTCGGCGAACACGTACGAAGCCATGGCCGACCACGACATTCCGGTGTCCGACGTGGTGGAGAGCGTTCGCTTCACGTCCGACACGGCTACCGACGACCAGCTGGTCAACGCGTACCGCGCGACGTACAGCCCGGGCATGTTCGGCATCCCCGAGATGATCAAACTCCCCGAGGCCGGCAAGCACATCCGCATCACACCGGCCACCTATCAGGGTGGGCAGTGGAAGGCGACCAAAGGCATCGCCCACACCTTCCTGAACGCCGGTCCGCGCCAGAAGATGTTCGGCAGCGCCTTCATCTACATGCGCCTGAACACGCTGACCACGAAGAATCTGGGTCAGGTGTACCCGGGTGACCTGGTCAACATCGTCACGACGCAGGGCTGGCAGCTGGGTTACCGGGTGACCACGGTCGGCACCGACGTGTCGCAGGTGAAGCCCTTCGACGACGCGGCGGACTCGGCGATCGTGGTCACCTTCATCGACGACGCCACGGGTGCCGTCTCCTGTTTCATCGCTCATCTTTCGAAAGTCGGAGACCGCACCTGATGGATTCGGCGACCCTCTACGAAGTCATTCGCAACACCACCCGGCTGTTCGCCGTCCTGATGCTTGTCAAATACACCCTCTTCCTGCTGGTCGCGCCGTTCCACCACGTGAAGGAGGCGATGCGGAGACTGCGCGTCGCCAAGAAGAGGCGCGGAGCCGCTTACGAGCCCCTGGTCTCCATCCTGGTTCCCGCCTGGAACGAGGAGATGGGCATCACCGCCACCATCAATTCGATCCTGGACAACGATTACCGCAACATCGAGATCGTGGTGGTGGACGACGGCTCGACCGACAGCACGCCGCACCTGGTCAGGGCGCTGGTGGCCGCCTACGAGGCGAACCATCCGAACAGCCCCAAATCGGTCCGGTTCTTCAGTAAGGAGAAGGGCGGCAAGGGCACGGCCCTGAACTACGCCGTCGAGCGCGCCCGCGGCGAGATCCTGGTCTCCGTCGACGCGGATTCCATCGCCCATCCGCACATGGTGCGGAACCTGGTCTCCTACTTCGCGGACGACACGGTCGATGCCGTGGTCGGCAACGTCAAGGTCGCCGGCGAGGTGGGGTTCCTGAACCTTCTGCAGAAGCTGGAGTACCTCTTCGGCTTCTACTCCAAGCGGGCCCAGTCCCTCCTGGGGGCCGAGTACATCTTCGGAGGCGCCTGTGCCGCCTTCCGGAAGACCACCGTCTTCGACGCGATCGGCGTATTCGACACGTCCAGCATCACCGAGGACATCGAGATGTCGCTGCGGACGCGTTTCCACGGGCTCAAGGCGGTCTACGCCGACGACGCCATCTGCTACACCGAGGGCGCCGGCACGGTCATGGGCCTTCTCAAGCAGCGACTGCGGTGGAAGAAGGGGCGCTTCGAGGCGTTCGGGCAGTACAAGAAGCTCTTCTTCTCCACGCGGGCGCAGCACAGCATGTGGCTCACCTGGTTCGCTCTGCCCTTCGCGATGCTCGCGGAGTTCCAGCTTCTCTTCGAACCCATCGGCCTGACCCTGCTCGTGCTCTACAGCTATGTCACCGGTGACTACAGCTCGCTGCTGCTGGGTGCGCTCTTCATCGGCATCCTGTACGTGGTGGTCGGGCTGTTCACCGAACGGGCGAGGAACTGGTGGATCATTCCGCTGTTCCCGTTCACCTGGATCATCTTCTATGCCTTGGTGTGGATCGAGTACATCGCGCTTCTCAAATCGATCGCCAACAGCATCCGCGCAAGGGGCGTCGAATGGCAGAAATGGCAGCGCAAAGGCATCAACGTGCGGCCGGCTCAGCCGGTTAGGGAGAGTGTCTGATGCGGAAGCGTGACGTCGTGGTCTCCACGCTCCTGTTCCTGGCGCTGGTGATCGGCACGGGCAACGTCGTGATAACGCATCTGACCGGCAGCGGCCTGTTCGAGCAGTCGCGGCAGAGCCTCGCCCTGGCCGGCGCGTCGACGGCGTGCACCGGCAAACCCGCTCCGAAGCGGCAGCCGACGGCTGATGCGCAGCTGCTGGCACTGCCGGAGTACGAGAAGGTGTGCGATTCCGCCGTCGCCGACAGCATGATGATCTTCACCCAGATGCCGGTCTCCGAGCCGAACGCCGTGGAGATGGCCGACGCGATGGCGGCCCGGCTCAAGGAGTTCAGCGCGCAGAACATCAGGCCTGTCGTGATCGTCGAGCCGGAGACCGAGTGGGGACTCGTCGACTTCCACGAGTACACGACCGGCATGTACGACGGCTGGACCACCAGGTACTTCACTCGCCTCAAGAACCGTGGCGTCACCGACCGTCAGATGGGACTCTGGATTCCGTTCCCGGAGCCCGAGCAGCCGTACTGGAACAACAACGGCGACCCGGACGACTTCGCCAAGAACGTGAACCGGTACTTCGGGCTCCAGCGTTCCGTCTTCCCCGAGGTCCAGACCGGTGTGCTGCTGGGCACCCAGGCCGGCACCGATCAGACACCGAAGCTGCTCGCCTACACCCGCCTGATCGACGATTCGCTCGTCGACGTCGCGGGGGTGCAGGGTTTCCCCTGGCATCCGTCGGAGCCGGGCGACAGCCGGCGGGCCATCGTCTCCGCCGCCGACTTCGCGTCGGCATCCGCGGCCGAGCAGGTCGCACAGTCACTCGGTACCCGGAAGGTGCTGCTGAACGTCGGCAGCTACCGGCACAAGCTGACCAGGAACGGTGGCGAGATCGCGGTCGACGCGGGTGAGCGCCAGGCCACGCTGCAAAGCATCACCGATCAGGTGACGACTCTCCGCAAGAACGGCTACGAGGTCCTGGTGAACGTCTTCGCCGAGAACAAGACGAACCGCCCGGAGGGTATCGACTGGTCCTACTGGGCCGCCGGCAATCCGGCGCAGTCGGTCTACACCTCGATGTTCGTTCAGTTCGCCCATGAACTGAACGAGCAGGGCGCCACGCTGAGCCTGTACGACGCGCGGAACGTGCCCACGCCTCTTCCCAGCACCAGCAAGCGGTCGAAGTCGTCCAACCGTCGACAGAGGTGATCGTGCCGGCGGGGGTCAGCGGCAGGCGCGCAGGGCGGTGAGGGTGATGTTCACGTCGAAGATCGGGCCCTCGTTGCTGTCCCAGCCGCCGTCCGGCCGCTGGGTCTCGCCCAGGCGCTTGCGGGCGTTCCGCAGCAGCCAGTCGTCGCCCAGGTTGACCCGGCGCAGAGCGGCCGCCATCGCGGCGACGTCGGCCGGGGCCATGTCGGGCAGCCGCTCGCCGAGGACGATCTGCACCCGGGACGACTCGTAGAAATACTGCTGCTGGTGGAGCAGACCGGCGGCATACCAGCCGGCGGCCAGGAACGACGGCCAGGAGCCGTCCGGCCGCAACTGGGAGGCGACGAAACCGGCCGCGCGGGCGAGCACCTCGCCGTAGTGCCCGCGGGTCTGGTAGGGGTCGGTCTCCACCGCCGCAGCGGTCAGCCAGAAGCCGGCCACCGAGGTCAGGTAGAGGGTGGCCTCCGGGTCGCCGGGCATCGCCCAGGCCGGGGCCTCGCCGGCCAGCGACTCGTGCTCCTGCCAGGTGCCGTCGGGGCGCTGGGCGGCGGCGAGCCAGTGCAACGCACGCTCCGCGACCGGGCCGGCCCGCAGGCCGCCGAGGTCGTCGAGCTCGCTGAGACGAAAGCAGCTGGCATCGATGGAGGGGACCTGGCCGTCGGCTGACGCCGGCCAGCCGCCCTCCGTCATCTGCCCGCCGGACAGCCGGTCAATGATCTCCGGGGTAGCCGGCTGACCGGTCCGCAGATATGAGAGGCGCGCGCGCTCGACCGGGTCACCATGGGCCATGACGTAACCGATCGCGGCATCGATATCGACCACGGTGACGAAACTACCCGCCGAATCTGTGATTCGCCGACACCATCGCCCATCTGTCGCAATGGTCCGGTTCTGTTACGACAGCCTCACACTGAGGAGCCAAGATCATGACTCCTCAGTGTGAAGCGTTTCCGATCAGTACGACGGCAGCGACGGGTCGATCGTGTTGACCCAGGAGACGATGCCGCCCTGGACGTGCACGGCGTCCTTGAAGCCGGCCGCCTTGAGCGCGGCGAGGGCCTCGGCGGAGCGCACGCCCGACTTGCAGTGCAGGACGATCTGCTTGTCCTGCGGGAACCTCGCCAGCGACTCGCCGGAGAGGATCTCGCCCTTCGGGATCAGCACCGCGCCGGGAATGCGGTTGATCTCCCACTCGGCCGGCTCGCGGACGTCGACCAGGAAGATGTCCTTGCCGCTGTCCTGCCAGTCCTTGAGCTCGCGGACGGTGATCGTGGAGCCGTGGATCGCCTCCTGCGCCTCCTCGGAGACCGCGCCGCAGAAGTCCTCGTAGTCCTCCAGCAGGTCGGTGACCGTCGGGTTCTCACCGCAGAGCGCGCAGTTCGGGTCCTTCCGCACCTTGATCTTGCGGTAGGACATCTCCAGGGCGTCGTAGACCATCAGCCGGCCGACGAGCGGCTCACCGATGCCGGTGATCAGCTTGATCGCCTCGTTGACCTGGATCGAGCCGATCGACGCGCACAGCACGCCGAGGACGCCGCCCTCGGCGCAGCTCGGCACCATGCCGGGCGGCGGGGGCTCCGGGTAGAGGCAGCGGTAGCAGGGACCGTGCTCCTCCCAGAACACCGAGGCCTGGCCGTCGAAACGGTAGATCGAACCCCAGACGTACGGCTTACCGAGCAGCACCGCGGCGTCGTTGACCATGTAACGGGTCGCGAAGTTGTCGGTGCCGTCGACGATCAGGTCGTACTGGGAAAAGATCTCCTTGACGTTGTCGCGGTCCAGCGCGGTGTTGTGGATGACCACGTTCACCAGCGGGTTGACCTCGGCGATGCTGCGGGCCGCGGACTCGGCCTTGGGCGTGCCGACGTCGGAGACGCCGTGGATGATCTGGCGCTGGAGGTTGGACTCGTCGACGGTGTCGAAGTCGATGATGCCGAGAGTGCCCACACCGGCCGCGGCCAGGTAGAGCAACGTCGGCGAGCCGAGGCCGCCCGCGCCGACGGCGAGGACCTTGGCGTTCTTGAGCCGCTTCTGCCCGTCCATCCCGACGTCGGGGATGATCAGGTGACGCGAATAGCGGCGGATCTCGTCGACGCTCAGCTCGGCGGCCGGCTCGACGAGCGGGGGCAGAGCCACAATTCACTCCCCGGGTTCGGTGGTAAGGATCGCCGCCCATTGTTGCTCGATTCGCGGGCGCTGATCCATGACGTTGGACACGGGCCCGACATGCGGGATCGCGGAATATCTCAGGCTACCGGCTCACCGGCGTACCGCTCGCCGTGCAGGTAGGGCCAGGAGTTCGGGGTGCAGCCCCGCAGGCCGAAGGTCTGCTGCATCATCACCGGGGCCTTCTCGCCGTCGCCGGGGCACTTCTCGTGCCCGTGCCCGAGCTCGTGGCCGACCTCATGGTTGATCGTGTACTGCCGGTACTGGTCCAACCGGCCCTCGTAGTCGGGGATCGCGTCGGCCCACCGGTCCGCGTTGATGATCACCTGACCGGGGATCCGGCACGAGGTGTAGCCCTCGGTGGACAGGCCACCGTCGGCGCACATCTTCTCCGAGGTGGGCGCCGAGGCCAGGAAGATCGTGAAGTCCACGTCGTCACCGGCGTCCGCCACCCGGCGCAGCCGCAGCCGGCCGTCGTTGATCCAGCTCCGGTCATCGCCGAGCGTCGTGTCGACGGCCTCGGCGAACTCCTTGGCCGACGTGCCGTCGACGGTCTTCTCGACCGCCACCCGGAAGCGGTACAGCTCGCCATCGGTGCCCAGCATCGGGCCGCGGCCGCGCGCGTACCGGAATTCGCCCGCCTCCGCCTTCGGCTTCTCGTCCTCCCCGATGGCCTGCTCGGCCGCCCCGGTGACCGGTTCGACCGGCTCGGTGACCGGTTCGACCGGCTCGGCCCTGGTCTCCGGCGGCACCGGACCGGCCGCCGGGCCGATACCCGCCGGTTCGGCCGCGCGCTGCGCGGCCTCCCGCCCGGGAACGAGTGGTTCCTCCCGGTCGCGAAGCTGATGGCCGGCGACGAACACCGAAACCACGATCAAGAGGTACGCGACGAGCACGGCCCTCCGGCGGCGGCGGATCCGGCGGACGGGCGGCGTGTGCCGGGGCGGAACGTCGTCGTCCCGGGAGTGCGCGGGCACGTACGCGGTGTCGGGGCCGCCGCGCTCCAACACGGACGGCAGGAAGTCGGGTTCCCGCTCCTCGTCCCGGACCGCCTCGGCCGGGTGCCGGCGTCGCTCGCCCGGGGACGGTTCCTCGTCCACCCGGGCGGGCTCCTCCGGCCGTGGGGGCACCAGCACCGGCACGTGGAGGTTCCCGGCGAGGCTCGGGTCCATCAGGGCGGGCGGGGGCCACAGGTTGTCCGGCAACTCCGCGGGCAGGCGGACACTGGGCGGCAGCCCGGGGCGGTTCCGTGTGCGCGGATACCGGAGGTTCGCCTCGGTGTGGGACTCCACAGCGGCCGGACCGGCATACGGTTCCAGCCCGTAGCCGGTGGTGTCGAGCGTGGGATCGTCCGGGGCGCCGGGCGTCTCGAGCCGGCCGTCCCCGTCCCACCGCTCCGGGTCGGCGTCGTGCGGGCGGACGATCTCGAACGGGCCGGGCTGCGGGCGGACGGCTTCCGGTGGGCCGGCGGGAGGGCGCAACGCCGGCGATGGCCGGTTGCCCGCGCCGGGGCGGGTGCCGCCGGGAACGGCACGGATGGCGGGACCGGCCGACCGGCTCGATCGGCGGGTTCCGGCCGCCCGCGCGTTCACGTGGGCGCCGGGCGCCGTCATCGGGTCGCCGTCGGCGGGGGTGGCCGGCTCCGGCCCGGGTTCGCGGGCCGCCTGCGCGGCGGCGAGACGTTCGGCCGCGAGTTCGACGATGCCGCGGGTCATGGCCGGTGGTTCCGGCGCTCCGGGTTCCGACGGCTCCGGCATGGCGGGGGGCGTCGGGTCGCGGCGGGCCGTGGTGGGCACGGAGCGGCCCCGGCGGGTCGGGGTGGCGGCGGGCATGGCCGGGGGCGCCGCGGGATCCGCCTCGGCGCGGGAACGCTCGGCCCGGCCTCGCCGGCCGGTGCCGGCGTCCGGATCAATGGGGCCATTTGTCGCGTTTGCCATAGCAAGCGCCAGCCTGCCACGACTCACCGTCTGTCACAGGACTTTCGGATTTCCGTACCGGAACAGCTTCAGAGTGACGGGCCGGTCAGGTTCTCGTCGTTGCGGCGCGGCCACGAGTACGGCTTGCAGCCCCGAAGGGTGAGGGTCTGCTGAACCATCACCGGGGCCGGGCCGCCCGCCTTGGGACAGCCCTCGTGCCGGTGGCCCAGCTCGTGCCCAACCTCATGGTTGATCACGTACTGCCGGTACGCGGCCAGGTCGGCGCCGGACTCCAGGTAGGGGCGGGCCGACTTACGCCAGCGGTCCAGGTTGAGGATCACCTTCCCGGTGGCCCGGCACGACGTGAACGGCACCCCGCCGATCCGGATGTTGGTGCCGCCCCGCTCGCACATCCGCCCCGCCGTCTCCCGGGTGGCGAGGTACACCGTGAAGTCCGCCTTCTCGGCGCCACCGACCATCTGCATCCGCAGCCCGCCGGAACCGGTCCAGCCGCGCTCGTCGGAGAGGGTGGCGACCACCTGCGCGGCGAAGGCGGGCACGTCCTCGCCGCTGCCCTTCTCCACGGCCACCCGGAAACGGCGCACCGGGCCCCGCGTGCCGTAGACGGGGCTGCGACCGCCCGCGTACTGGAAATCGCCGGACCCCTCGGCCGGGACCGCGCCGTCGATCCGCATCACGCCACCGGCCGGGAAGACCGGCGTCTCGGCCGCGGTGGAATCGGCCGGGACGGCCGGGGACGGACTGTTCGGCGCGGTCGACGGAACCTCGGAAGACGCGGGAACGGCCGCCTCGGCGGGCGAGGCCGCCGCCACCGGGTTACCCACCGGGGCCGCGCCACCGAGGAGTTGCCGGCCGAACGCGACGGCTCCGAACAGGACCGCGGTGGCGAGCAGGACGATCAGCCAGGACTGCCGCCAACGGTCCACGCCGGACGCGGACCGCGACTCACGGGGTGGGGCGGCAGTCGACATCATGGGCTCTCAGATTCCCACACCGGGCGCCCGCTTCCCACCCATCGGGGATCTTGTGCCATTCGTTACAACGTGCAACCTGGTTCGTCCGGGTGCGTGTCCGGGTGCCGGAAAAGGACCCGGACCACCGGATCAGCCCGGCGGGCGCTCCGCGGCCCGGACCGGGCAGACGATCCGGAAATACACGATCGAGAGCGCGTAGCCCGTACCGGATGATCGTCGCGGAGAGGAGGGGCACGCTCAGCGGGCCGGGAGGACGGCCCGGACGGTCATCGAACGTCGTCGAGCAGGCCGACGATCCCTCGGGCGACCAGCCGCGGGACCTCCATCTGAGCGACGTGACCGACGCCGGGGAGGATCAGCAGGCGGCTGTCCGGAATGGCCTTGGCGACCTGGGCCGGCACCCGAGGGTCGACCAGGCGGTCGTTGAGGCCGCCGATGACCAGGGTGGGCGCCTGGACGCGGGCGGCGAGGCGCCACTGCGAGTCGGCACCCGGGAGGTACGCCCGGAGGAAGCTGCTCACCAGGCCGCGCAGCGTGCCCAGATAGGCCTTCGGGTAGTGGGCGACCGTGTAGCGGAGCTGGATCTCCTCCATCGCCTCGGCGCGGCGCTGCGGATGCACCTTGGTGGTGTCGCCGAAGCAGGCGGCCAGGACCTGCTCGGCCATCTGCTCGGCGGTGATCCGGGTGAGCGCCCAGGCCATCAGGCGATCAGCGCCGGGCATCGCGAGCAGCGGCAGCACCGGGCCCTGCGCGGTCCGTCGTGGGTCCAGGAACGGCATGGCCGGGGAGATCAGCGTGAGCGTGCGCACCAGGTCGGGCCGCAGCGCCGCGACCCGCACCGAGATGGAGCCGCCGAGCGAGTTGCCGATCAGGTGGACCGGGCCGCGGCCGGCGTGCTCCAGATAGTCGATCACGGTGTCCGCGAAGGCCGCGATGGAGTAGCGCGGGCTCGGGTCGCTGTAGCCGAAACCGGGCAGGTCGATCGCCTGGCCGTCGAGCCGGTCGGCGAGCAGACCGGCGAGATCGGTGAAGTTCTGGGCGGAGCCGCCGAGCCCGTGCACGTAGACGGCGGGCTCGGCGCCGGGGCTCTGGGCCGGCGTGTCGCGGACATGCAGCATCGCGCCGCCGACCGTGACCCGGCGCGCGGGCCACGGAGGCGGAACCACATCCGCCGGCAACAGCGCGCTGTCGTCGGCCAGAACCGCACCCTTCATCAAGCCAAGAGTGCCTCAAGACGCCGATTGACCGCCGCCAGTGTGGCGCGGACCATGGCGTGCCGGTCGTCGCCGGTCACCACGGCGGAACCGGCCAGCTGCTCGACCCAGCCGCCGCCGCAGGACAGCAGCAGCACCACCACGGCGACCTGCATCGGGCCGAACGAGACGGCGGAGGCGTGCTCGACGAAGCAGCGGGCCGGGCCGTCCCGGTGCTGGGAGGTGGAGAGCAGCTCGTCGACCGCACCGGCGGTGGCCGTCGCGCACAGGCGCAGAAGGTAGCCGTCGACGGCCGGGCCGGTCGCCACGCCGGAGGCGGTCCGGCCGCCGGCGCGCAGCCGCACCTCGACGGTGGCGTCCGCGCCGAACGTGTTGACGTGCACGTTCTCGATGATCACGCGGGGGCCCGGATTGTCACCCGGGTCCAGCGGACGTGGCTTCGAGGCGTCGGCCGGCACCAGCGAGGCGCCCGCGTTCACCATCTGCGGCCGGGGCTCCTCGACCGGGATCCGCGGCATGGCGGACACCGGCGCCACCGGGGTCACCGGCGCCACCGGGATCGGCGCCGGCGCGGGCGCGGGCATCGACGACACCGGAGCCGGGGCGGCGGCGCGGCCCGGCCGGGTCGGCTGGGTGGGCAGCAGCGGCGTCCGGGACGGGTTCGACGGCGGGCGCAGCGCGGCCGGGGGGTCACCGGGCATGGCCGCGTCGAGGCCCATCCGGTCCTGGAGGAGGCGGGCCACCTGGCGGCTCACCTCGGCCGGGTCGGCGCCGTCGGACAGGTCCAGCCGAAGGCTGTGCGCCCCCGCCGGGGTGGCCCGCAGCGAGGCGTCACGCACGCCGTCGACCTCGCGGACCGCGGCGAGGATGTCCTGGACGTCGAAGCCCTCCTGACGCTCCTGCGCCGGCACGACGTCACCGCGGCGCAGGTGCGTCGCGATGCGCGCCAGGGCGGGCGCTTCGGCCGATGGCTCCACGGAGGGCGGCTCCGGAACTCTCGGGACGTCCGGCTGGGCCGGGACGCGCTGGGGCAGTGTCCCGCTCGGCTCGCCCTCGGCGCCGGCTGTGGGGGCCGGCTCCGGGAGACCCGGGTACGCGGGAGACGGTGCATAGGACGGGTGGTGCGGGAAGCTCGACGCATCGTACGCCGAACGGGCCGTCGGCGGTTCCCCATCGGTCGCCGGAGCGTCGAACTGGGGCAGACCCTGGGCGAGCGTGTCGGTGACCAGGGCGTGCCGGGAGCGGGCCGGCTCGGTGGAGACCGGCGCGGGCGAATCGGGAGCCCAGTCCGGCCGGGTCAGTGGCGCCGAGGCGCGCTGCGGTCCCGGATCGCGGTACGAGTCGTCGAGATCACCCTCGTACGGAAAAGGTGGCGCGCTGCTCGGGGCGGGCGCCGCGGACGACGGCGCGGGTGGCCGCCGGTGGCCGAGGATGTCGGCGAGGCGGTTGCGGTCCGGCCACGGAGCGGTGTCCCCCGACGGGGGAATCTCGGAGCCCGGCTGGGACGCCGGAACAGCCGACGACGGCGCGGCCCCGAAGGGTGGTTCCGGTGGGAACTGCTGCCGGCCGAAGGTTCGCCCGTCCGACGGACGCCGCCATGGTGGCGTGTCCACTCCCTGCTCCAATGCGGCTCCATTGTTGGACCACGGACTGTCGGTGCTCGCCCAGCCGTTCACCCGGTTGCGGTCATGCGAGTCGGCGCCGTTGCCACCCGTTGAGGCTCCGGCTTCTCCGGAATGCCCTGATTCATCCACCGCGTGCTCCTCGCTCGCCCCCGCTGAGGCTACCGTGTCGTTGCAGTGGCGATAAGTTGCAGCGTCGCGACAATTGCCCGCACGACCGCGACATGAGCCGATCCGGGCAAACCAGGAAGCCAAACCGCGGGGACCGACCCCCTGGAGGTTCACAGAAATGACCGCTGCGTCCGGCGGGCAACAGACCGCACGACCCACCCGCCTGCCCCGATCGGCGCGACGCAAGCAGTTGCTCGCCGCCGCGCAGCAGATCTTCGTCGCGCACGGCTACCACGCCGCCGCGATGGACGACATCGCGGAACGGGCCGGCGTCTCGAAGCCCGTTCTCTACCAACACTTCCCCGGCAAGCTGGAGCTCTACCTGGCCCTGCTGGACACGCACTGCGACGCGATAATCGCCAAGGTGCGCGGAGCCATGCTGGCGTCCCCGGACAACAAGGACCGGGTGAAGGGCGCCGTCCGGGCGTACTTCGACTTCATGGACCACGAGAGCGAGGCGTTCCGGCTCGTCTTCGAGTCGGACCTGCGCAACGACCCCCAGGTCCGCCAGCGGGTGGAGCGGGTCGAGCAGGGCTGCATCGCGGCGGTGACCGACACCATCATCTCGGACACCGGTCTCCGGCCGGACCAGGCCGAACTGCTCGCCTCCGGCCTCGCCGGGGCGGCCGGACAGGCGGCACAGTTCTGGCTCGCCAACGGCCGGCGTACGCCCAAAGCTGAAGCCGAAGCGCTCGTAGCTGCACTGATCTGGCGTGGGATCGCCAGCTTCCCGCTGCAGGGTGGTTCAACTGCCGGTACGGCCCCGGAAATCGGATAGCCTTTCGATCGGGTAGACGGATTTCTTGAGGAGGGCTCCGTGGAGGTCAAGATCGGCGTGCAACAGTCGCCGCGTGAGCTTGTGCTGGAGAGCGCTCAGACTCCGGCGGAGGTCGAGCAGGCCGTGACGGAGGCTCTGGCCAAGGACGGCGTCCTGACACTCACCGACGAGAAGGGCCGCAAGGTGATCATCCCGGTCGCCAAGGTGGCCTACGTGGAGATCGCCGAGGCGTCGCACCGCCCGTTCGGTTTCACCACTCGCTGAGTTTCATCACGGGAGGGCACCCTGGTCTCAGGGTGCCCTCCCGTAACTCTCTCTTGGATGCGTCTGCTAGCAGGTCGGGTAGAGTGGCCTGAGTCGCCGTCGATCTGTCGAGTCGACGGCCAGCGTGTGGCCCGCTTTCGAGCGTGCGGCCCGCGCCTATACGAGACCGCGCCCCAGAGCTTTTCGACGGGCGCACCACGAGAGGGCACCCGTAAAACTTCATGACCGACAATGAGCAAGCTCTAGTCCCCGTCACCACCCGCGCGCCGGTCCGTCCCGACAGCCCCACCTTCGCTGAGCTGGGCGTTCGCGCCGAGACGGTGGAGGCTCTCGCCAAGGCGGGCATCACTCACGCGTTCGCGATCCAGGAGTACGCACTTCCGATCGCACTGCGCGGCACCGACCTGATCGGCCAGGCCCCCACCGGCACCGGCAAGACCCTCGGCTTCGGTCTGCCGCTGCTGGAGCGGGTCACCGCCCCGGCCGAGGGCGCCACCGGGCAGCCCCAGGCCCTGATCGTCGTCCCCACCCGTGAGCTGGGTCTCCAGGTGGCCCGCGACCTCGCCGCGGCGGGCAGCACCCGGGGTGTCCGGGTTCTGCCGATCTACGGCGGGGTGGCGTACGAGCCTCAGGTCGAGGCGCTCAAGAAGGGCGTCGAGATCCTGGTCGGCACCCCCGGCCGCCTGCTCGACCTGTGCAAGCAGAAGCAGCTGAAGCTGAGCTCGATCCAGGCCCTGGTGCTCGACGAGGCCGACCGGATGCTCGACCTGGGCTTCCTGGAGGACGTCGAGAAGATCCTGGCGATGATCCCGGAGCAGCGGCAGACCATGCTGTTCTCGGCCACCATGCCGGACCCGATCGTCGCCCTGTCCCGGCGGTTCCTGCGCAACCCGGTCACCATCCACGCCGGGCACACCACCGAGAGCGGCCCGTCGCCGCTCACCAAGCAGGTCGTCTACCGCACCCACCCGCTGAACAAGCTGGAGATGGTGGCGCGCATCCTCCAGGCGCGCGAACGGTCCCTCACGATGATCTTCACCCGGACCAAGCGGGCCGCCGACCGGGTGGCCGAGGACCTCGACTTCCGCGGGTTCGCGGTCGCCGCCGTCCACGGCGACCTGGGCCAGGGCGCGCGCGAGCGGGCTCTGCGGGCGTTCCGCAGCGGCAAGATCGACGTGCTGGTGGCGACCGACGTGGCGGCCCGCGGGCTGGACGTCTCGGGTGTCACCCACGTGATCAACTACGACTGCCCCGAGGACCCGGAGACCTACACGCACCGCATCGGCCGCACCGGCCGGGCGGGCGCCACCGGTGTCGCGGTCACCTTCGTGGACTGGGAGGACATGCCGCGCTGGGTGCTGATCGACAAGTCGCTCGGCCTCAGCATGCCGGAGCCGCCGGAGACGTACCACACGTCGCCCGCGCTCTACGCCGACCTGGAGATCCCGGCCGACGTCTCGGGCACGCTGCCGACCGCCGAGCGCAGCCGGGCCGGGTTGTCGGCCGAGGTCGAGGAGGATCTCGGCGGCGGTGGGCGGCGCGGTAACGGCCGCGGCCGCGGTCGTGGGCGCTCCCGCGGTGGCGACTCCGGGCCGTCGTCCGAGAGCACCGGTTCGGCTTCGCCGTCCCGCGACGGAGGCGAGCGGCCCCAGCGGCAGCGTCGCCGGCGGCGGGTGGTCGAGGACGCCGAGACCCTTCCCGGTACGCCGTCCGGCGCCTCCGAAGCGCAGGAGACGGCCCCGTCCACGGTCTCGGAGGAGCCCGCTCCCCGCACCCGGACCCGTCGCCGCCGGACGGCCGCCACCTCGCTGGTCTTCTCCGAGGGCGACGCGGCGGCTCCGGAGTCCGCTCCGGCTGCCGAGCCCGCCGCCACGGATGCAGCGGGCTCACCGGAGTCGCCGGACTCGTCGGATGCCTCGGACGAGGCCGCTCCCCGGCGGCGCCGTCGGCGTACCACCCGCACCGCCGCGCCGTCGGACGCTGACGCCTGACCTTCCCAGCCTGGATCCTGGACGATCGCCCACCCCTTCCGGTGGTCGATCGTCCAGGATCCGCTGTCAGGTCCAGCCCTCCCACAGCTCGCCCAGCAGGTCGATGTTCAGGCGGAACGCGGCGGACACCTCACTCACGAAGGCGTCCTGCTCGGCAGGGCTCCACCGGACGGCGTTGAGCCGCTCCCGGTAGCGGGCCCGGAACAGCGCCGGGTCGACGCCCTCGAACACGAAGAACCGGTAACCGTGACGGCGGAACCCGTACGCCGCGACGACCGCCCGCCCCAGCCACTGCCCGCCGGAGAGGTCACCCAGATAGCGGGTGCAGTGATGGGCCACATACCCGGTGGCCCGGTCGAACGCGGCGCTGCGGATCCGCGTGCAGTAGGTGGTCGTGGCCGGGAGCGCGGTGATCCGGCTCTGCCAGCGCGGCCCGAACAGGAACCGCAGGTCCGACTCGAGCGACGGCATCCGGTACAGCTCCGGGTAGACGAACCGCCGGGCCACCGGATCGGCGGCCATCGCGTCGGCGGCCAGCTCCAGCGACTCGTAGATGAACCAGTACTGGGCCAGCAGTTCGGCGTACGCGGCCATCGGCAGTCGCCCGGAGGCTATCCCGTCGATGAACGGGCTGCGCCGCGCCGCGGCGTGCTCCTGTCTGGTGGCCTCCCGCAGGCGGGCGGTGAGCAGCGTGGGCGCGGAGGAATCGGCGAGGAACGACATGTGCGGGGCACCTCGTCTTCTTCTTCGGCATCGATCAACTTAACCGTCGCCGCACGCCGTCCACAGCCCCGTGGGGACATCCCGGGCGCCGGGCAGAATGGAATCCATGCCAGAACCGCTCGAATCAGTCCTCGCCGAGGTGCGGGAGCTCCTGCTCGCACCGGGCCTCACCCGGGCCGTCGCGGCCGGCCGGCGCCGCGGGCACATACCGTCGGTGACCCGGGCCCAGGTGCGGCCGGTCACTCTCAAGCACGGGCGGAAACTACAGATCGTCACCGATGACGGGGCTCGGCCGTACACGCGAAACGTCGCGCCCGGCCCGGAAGCCGCCGCGGCGGTCGACGAACTGCTGGCCGAGCCGTTCGGCAACTGGCACGTGGAGACCGAATCGGCCACCGTGCAGGTGCGGATCACCAAGAAGGGCGACGCGCAGGTGCACCGGGCCGGAGCCGTCGCCGCGCCACGTGCCGCCGAGGGCCACGACCGGGCCAAACAGTGGCTGCTCGATCCGGGCGACCCGCTGTTCTCGGTGGTCGGCGGCACCGCGGCGAAACGCCGCCAGATCGACGCCTTCCTGCGCGCGCTCGCCGCGACCCTGCCCGACGAACTGCCGACCCCGCTGCGCGTCGTCGACCTCGGCTGCGGCAACGCCTACCTCACCTTCGCCGCCTATCGATATCTGTCCGGCCGGGGCGCGCACGTCCAGGTCGTGGGGGTCGACGTCCGCGAGGATCAACGGGTACGCAACAGCGCCGTCGCCGCCGAACTCGGCTGCTCCGCCGAGGTGACGTTCGTGGCCGGGACCATCGAGGACGCCGAGCTGCCCTTCCCGCCGGATCTGGTGCTCGCGCTGCACGCCTGCGACACGGCCACCGACCAGGCGCTGGCCCGGGCGGTCGGCTGGGAGGCCCGGTGGGTGCTGGCCGCCCCGTGCTGCCACCACGACATCGCGGCCCAGCTCAAAGGCGGTGCAACCCCTTCGCCGTACGGGGAGGTGACCCGCCACGCGATCCTGCGGGAGAGGTTCGCCGACGTGCTGACCGACTCGCTGCGGGCCGCCCTGCTGCGGTTGCGTGGCTATCGGGTGGACGTGGTCGAGTTCATCGACTCGGCGCACACCCCGCGCAACCTCATGCTGCGGGCCCGGCGGACCGGCGCGGCACCCACCGCCGAGCAGCGGGCCGAGTACGACTCGCTGACCGCCCAGTGGGGCGTGACGCCGGCCCTCTCCCGGATGCTCAGCTGACGACCACGGTCCAGGCCGCCGTGGAGACCTTCCCGGCGACCTGGAAGTCGAAGAACATCCGGTAGGTGCCGGGACTCGGCGCCGCCAGCCAGAACTTGACCTTGCCGTCGACCAGCTGAGTCTCCGGGTGCACGTGGACGTAGCCGAGGTCACCCTGGCGCAGCACCACCAGGTGACCGAAGGCGCCCAGGTACGGCTCGACCGTCACCGGGCGGCCGGCCGAGTCGGTCACGGTCATCAGCAGCGGCTGGGTGGACTCGGTGACGGGCGTGCCCTCGTACCCCACCTGGAGGCCGTCGACGGTGGTGGCCCGCGCCGGATCGGGCAGGGTGACCGGCGTGTAGTCGCCGGCGACCGTCAGGTCGCTGCCCAGCGTGGAAACCAGCCGCTCACCGCCGACCACCGCGGTGAAGTCGGCGATCATGCGGTAGACGCCGGGTTCGGCCAGCGTGAGATCGACACTCCACGTGCCGTCGGCCGCCATCACCGGGTGTAGATGCTGGAAGCCGGTCAGATCACGGCGGATCACGATGAGATGCAGCGGCTTGTCGTGCACCACGTCGTAGGTGGTGACCGGCGCGCCGCCCGGGCCGTTGATCGTGAAATCCAGCCGCTGCGGACGGCCGCCCGGGAACGTCGTGATCAGCGGGGTGAGGGTGAGGCCGTCCCCGCTGAGCGAGAGGCCACCGACGGCGGCGCCCCGGCCGGTCGAGCCGATCGGTGCGGTGGTGCCGTGGGTGTGCGGCTGGCTCTCGTCGAAGGCGGAGGCCGTCGGGGTGGGTTGCCGCGTGCCGGCCGGGGTCGCGGCCTGGGGGTCCGTCGTGCCGCCGTTGAGCCGGCCGAGCCCGTAGCCCGCGAAGAGCACGACGACCAGCAGAGCCCCGATGGCCGCGAACCGGAAGCCGGGGGTGGCGGGTGCGCCGTCTCCCCCACCCATCAGCCCGAGACGCGGCGCGCCGGAGTCCGCTTCCGGGCCGTCCGTGTTCGGTTTCGGGGTGCGGTCGGGGTGCGGCTCGCGCGTACCCTCGATTTCCGAATTCTCGTCTTTTATGGGCATTGATTCGGATGAGTGACGCTGTTCGGCCGGCCTGCGCCCGACCGGAGTGGCCTGCGTCTCGTCAGGCATCCGCGAGCTCGTAGCCGGCTTCGTCGACCGCCTCCCGCACCGCCTGCTCGGCGAGCGGTGTCTCGCTGGCGACCGTGACCCCGCCGGAGGCGAGATCGACCTGCACGCTGGTGACGCCTGGCAGGGCGGACAACTCCTGGGTCACCGACTGCACGCAGTGCGAGCAGGTCATGCCTTTCACGGTGTAGGTGCTGGTGACAGCCATGATGGGACCCCTTCCACCCGTCGCCGGAACCCCGCCGGCTCCCCCGTGAGCCTACCGTCCGCCGGTTCCGTGGCCCGGAGATGTCATACCCCACGGTTAGCGTGCGGGCGTGAGCCGATACGAGATCCATCTGACGGTCGTGGCCGATGCCGACGATGAGCGGCTTCGATCGTGGGCGACGGCCCGGGGCGTGCGATACACCCGCATCCTGCTCGACCGGGGCGACCATGCCAGCCAGCCGATGCTGAGCTGGCTCTCCGACGGCACACCGGTCTCGGCGGAGGCGGACGCCCGCCGGGTCGCGGCCACCCTGCGAACGGACGGCTTCCCCGTCACCCGGCTCAAGGTCGAAGCCGCCGCGTCCGGCGGCGAGGCGCCCCGCACCGCGGCCGACGCACGGCCCGGCCTCTACTTCGAGCATCACGTCAAGGTGCTGCTGCCCGCCGGAGCCCCGCTGGATCCGGTCCGTGAGCTGGCCGTCCGGCACGGCGCTCACCTGTCCCGCAATGCCCGGCGGACACGGCCCGACGGCGTGCAGGAGAGGTTCGTCACTCAGCGCTGCTATCGGGCGGGCCGGCCGGAGGCGACCGCGGCGCTGGCCGGGCTGCTGGCCGCCGTCGCCGGAGCGGGCCTGGAGGTGGCCGAGGTCGAGGAGGAGTATGTGCTGGTAGACGACAATCCGGGTCTGGACGGCGGCTGGTTCGACGACCCGTCGGGCAGCCCGGCGTGACCGCGCACCGGGCCGCTCTCGATCACATCATCGGGGTGGTCGCCGAGCAGCCGTGGGCGGAGTGCCTGGTGCTGCGCGGCAGCATGACCATGGCCTCGTGGGTGGGTGACGCGGCTCGGCCACCGGGCGACATCGACTGGGTGGTGTGGCCGCCCGACGCGATGCCCGTGGACTATCTGGATCCGTACCCGGCTCTGGATCGCACCGACGTCCCCCAGCACTGGCCGGCGGCCGCCCGGCACCTGCCCTGGACGTTCCAGGAGATCGACACCGACGGCCCACAGTCCGCGTCGGCTCCGGATCATGCGAGCTGGGTGGCCGGAGCCCAACCGGACGAGGTCCCCGATCCGGTCCACGACCGGCTCCAGAGACTGCTGGCCGCACACCCCCGGGCGTCCGGCGGCGTGACCCTCGACGCGAGCCGGATCGTCCACGAGGCGACCTGGGACTACACCGTCAGCTGGTCGGAGTATTCGAACATTCGCATGTTCGCCGGCAGCCGCGCCCGCATGGTGATCCCGTGGACGGCGCCGGGCGGTGAGATCGGAAGCGCCCGGATCGACCTGGCCTACGACGAGGTGATGGCCGATGCGGTGGTCCGCACACCCATCCGGCGCGCCGACGGGCAGCCACCGACCATGGCGTGGACGGCGAGCCGCGAGCTCTCCCTCGCCTGGAAGCTGCACTGGCTGACGGCCGACCAGGCCACCGAGGGCGTCTCCGCGATGAAGGACGTCTACGACGCCGTGCTCCTGGCCGAACTGACCGGGATGTGCCTGTCCCGCCGCCTGCGCCGTCTGGTGCTCAGCGCCGAGGGCGCGGCCCGTCTGCTGGCCCCTTCCGAGATCCCGACATGGGTGCTCGACACCCCGCCACCCGGCGGCGGCACTCCCGGCCCCTGGCTGGCCCGTCTGGCCACCGCGGTCGACCGGTTGATCCTCCAGCCCTGACTTTCGGCCGGCCCCCGGTGCCCAATAGTCAGGATCGGCGGATCGTCCCATCGGCCGCTGTGACACCATGCGACCGGCCCCTTGCGGAAACGTCACAAAGGAGGAGTCGATGGAAGATCTGATTCAGGGTGGGTATGTACTGACCGCCGACCCGAAACGGGTCGACTTCACCCGGGTACACCGTTGGCTTGCCGAAGAGTCCTACTGGGCGGCCGGCCGCTCCTACGATCTGGTGGCCCGCTCCATCGACGGCTCCCTGCCGTATTCGATCTTCGCCGGCACTGAACAGGTGGGCTTCGCCCGGGTCGTCACCGACGGCGCCACCTTCGCCTGGATCTGCGACGTCTTCATCGACGGCACTCACCGGGGCCGCGGCCTGGGCAAATGGCTGATCGACTCGATTCTGGCCGACCTCTCCGAACGCGGCGTCCAGCGTTTCCTTCTGGCCACCAGGGACGCTCAGGAGGTCTACCGCCGCTCCGGATTCGCCGAAATCGAGGGCGCGCACCGTTTCATGGAGATCGACCGCCGCCCCACCGCAAAAGCCATCCTCGGCAGAGCCTGACCCCCGACCAGCCGGCCCGCGAGCCACGCCACAGCTCCCAGGCCACCCGACCAGCCGGATCACGGGTTGCCGGACCGACTCGGCAGCAAGGCATCCACCCACCTGGCTCCCGGGCCGCGCGACTGGACATCAGCGCTGTCTCAACGGATTGAGACAGCACCACGACCAGCTGGAACCGATCGGCTGACCCTCAGCGCTGTCTCAACCGGGCTGAGACAGCGCTGATGTCCGCCTGAACAAGATCAGCCGTTGTCCGGACATGCCTTCCGGACGAAGTGCGGCCGGTCAGCCGGCTACGGCCAGGGCCAAGGGCAGGACGCCTGGGGCGCCCGCCTTGCGGAGGGCACGGCCGGCGAGAGCCATCGTCCAGCCGGAATCGACCAGATCGTCGACCAGGAGGACCGGGCCGGACAGAGTGGCCAGGTCAGTGGCGATCTCTGGTGGGACGGTGAAAGCGTCGTGCAGGGCACGAACCCGCTGGGCGCTGTTGCCGCGATGACCGCTGGCGTCTCCGGGCGTCGTCGACTCCAGCATGCCCAGCATCGGCAGGCGCCCGACGGTGGCGATGTGCTCGGCGAGGCTGTGGATAAGTTGTGGATGACGCTGTGAATAGACGGAGACGACCGCGGCTGGGCGCTGCTGCCAGGCATCATCTCCCCTGGCCCAGGCCTTGAGGACCTCGACCACGGCACCGGCCAGGTCGGAGGTGATCGGCGCGTCCGGCGACTCGGGTGAGACCGCGGCCCGCAACCGGCCACCCCAGCCGAGGTCCGACAGGCGGCCCACGGCACGGCCCGGCTCGATCTGCTCGGCGGGACCGATCCGGCCCTTCAGGTTGACGCCGACGGCGGCCAGACCGGTGGGCCACATCTTCTTCGGCGCGATCTCGGTGCCGGGACGGCCCAGGAAGGCCTCGGCCGCGGCGAGCGACGGCGCGGACACCTCGGCGTCGAACAACGGCCCGGCACAGTTGTCGCACCGGCCGCATGCCGCCGCGCCGGGGTCGTCCAGGCAGCGGCGGAGGAACTCCATGCGGCAGGTGGGCGTCACCGCGTACTCGATCATGGTCTTCTGCTCGGCCTCGCGCGCCTCGGCGACCCTTCGAAGCCTGGCCTCGTCGTAGGTCCACGGCTCTCCGGTGGTGAGCCAGCCTCCGCGCGTGCGGCGCACCGCGCCGTCCACGTCGAGAACCTTGAGCATCAGCTCCAGCCTGGTGCGGCGGAGGTCGACCAGCGGCTCCAGTGCCTGTGTGGACATCGGCTGGTCCGGTGAGAGGCGCGCCAGCACCGCTCGCACCTGGTCCTCCGGCGGGAACGCCAGCGAGGCGAAATAGCGCCAGATCGCCGAGTCCTCCGGACCGGGCAGCAGCACCACCTCGGCGTGCTCGACCGCGCGGCCGGCCCGGCCGACCTGCTGGTAGTAGGCGATCGGCGAGGGTGGCGCGCCGAGGTGGACGACGAATCCGAGGTCGGGTTTGTCGAAGCCCATCCCGAGGGCCGAGGTCGCGACCAGTGCCTTGATCTTGTTGGTCAGCAGGTCCTGCTCAGCGGCCCGGCGCTCGGCGTCCTCCACCTGGCCGGTGTAGGACGCCACCTCGAAGCCACGGGACCGCAGGAAGTCGGCGGTCTCGGTGGCCGCGGCGACCGTCAGCGTGTAGACGATGCCGGAGCCCGGCAGGCGCTCCAGGTGATCGGCGAGCCAGGCCAGGCGGTGTGCCGGATCCTCCAGGCGCAGCACGGCGAGCCTCAGCGAGTCTCGCTCCAGGGTGCCACGCAGCACCAGCGCGTCGCCGAGCTGGTCGGCGACGTCGGCGGTGACCCGCGCGTTGGCGGTGGCCGTGGTGGCCAACACCGGCGTCCGCGTCGGCAGGCCGGCCAGGAAGGTACGGAGTCGCCGGTAGTCGGGCCGGAAGTCGTGCCCCCAGTCGGAGACGCAGTGTGCCTCGTCGACCACCAGGAGACCGGTGCTGCGTGCCAGGCCGGGCAGGACGTTGTCACGGAAGTCCGGATTGTTGAGCCGCTCCGGGCTGATCAGCAGCACATCCACCTCACCGGCACGGATCTCGTGCTCGATCAGGCTCCACTCGTCGAGGTTCGCCGAGTTGATGGTGCGCGCCCGGATCCCGGCGCGAGCGGCCGAGTCGACCTGGTTGCGCATCAGGGCGAGCAGCGGGGAGACGATGACCGTCGGCCCGGCTGGGCTGTCTCCCGACCGGAGCAGGGCGGTGGCCACGAAGTAGACCGCCGATTTGCCCCACCCGGTGCGCTGCACGCACAGGACCCGCCGTCGGTCCACGGTGAGCGCCTCGATCGCCCGCCACTGGTCCTCCCGCAGCACCGCGTGCTCCCCGGCGAGCCGGCGGAGCACCTCCTCAGCGCGCTCTCGCACGACCGCCCGCTCGGCCTCGCCGGCCGCCATCCGCGTCGTCTCAGTCACCCGGCATGTCTATCAGCCCGCCGTGGCCATTCCCGAGTTATCCACAGTACGGAGTTGTCCACAGCCCGAAGGCACGATTCGAGCGGCGCCTCGCCGATCCGGGCCATGCTCCTGGTCGTTCAAGCGGATCGATCGGGGGTCGCCATGCGGATGTCATGTGGGAGAGCGCAGCGGGCCGTCCCGGCGCGGAGCGGGGTCCGCCCGGCGGAGGCGGGGCCCCGGCCACCACCAGGCCGGGCCGGCTGCGGCCGGCCCGGTGTGGAGGCCGGCCGTGGTCGGCGGATTCCTGCCCCTGGTCACGCGCGTGGGGTGGTTCGGAGAAGACGGCGACCCATCGCCGTACGGATGAAAGTCTCGATGACATGACCAAAACGATCGCCGAGAAGCTGCTGATCAAGCCGAATTCGACCGTCTGGCTCAACGAACCGGCCCGGCTTCCGCTGCTCACCCCCATGCCGGAGGGTGTGCGCGAGACCGGCACGCTGGCGACGGCGAGCACGGCCGTGCTGTTCGCGGAGAATGCCGAAGGCGTCCGGGGACAGCTGGCCCAGCATCGCACCGACCTGGACAAGCCGGCCGCGTTCTGGATCGCCTATCCGAAGGGCAACAAGGCCGACATCAACCGGGATTCGCTCTGGCCCATCGTCGCCGACTTCGACATGCGGCCGTGCGGGCAGGTGGCGATCGACGAGCGCTGGTCGGCGCTGCGGTTCCGGGCCAATCGTCCCGGCGAGGGCCGCTTCACCGGTGGTGCGGAGTGAGCGGCCCGCCGCCGTCCGCTAACGCCCCAGGACGGTGCCTCCGTTGACGTTGATGATCTGGCCGGTGACGAACCCACCACCCGGGCCGACCAGCCAGCGGACCGCCTCGGCGATGTCGTCCGGGACACCGGCCCGCTTCACCAGGGAGGCGTCGACGCGCGCCTGATGTCCTTCCGGGGTCATCCGGCCGTCGAAGAATTCACTGTCGGTGACGTAGCCCGGCGAGATGACGTTCGCCGTGATGCCTTCGGCACCGAGGGAGGTGGCCAGATCCAGCCCGTACCCGTGCAGTGCGGCCTTGGCCGCGGAGTAGGGCCCGCCGCCGCCTCGCTGGGCGGCGATCGAACTGGTGAGGATGATCTTCCCGCCCGGCCGGCGGAGATGCGGAAGGAGCGCGGTGGTCATGAGGACCGCGGAGAGCACGTTCGAGTCGAGGTTGGCGTGCCAGCGGGCCGCCACGCCGTCGAGGGTTCCCTCGTCACCGGAGATGTACGCTCCCGCGTTGTTGACCAGCACGTCCACCGCACGCCCGGCCACCGCCTCGACCACCGCGGGCACCTGGGCCGGGTCCGAGACGTCCGCGGTCACGGCGGTGGCCTGCGGTCCGATCCACTTCACCGCGTCGGCGAGCACCTCGGCCCGGCGCCCGACGATGATCACGTCGAATCCCTCACCGGCGAGCATGCCGGCCGTCGCCTTGCCGATCCCGGTTCCGCCGCCGGTGACCACTGCGAGTCTTGTCATGACCTTGACCCTATCGGCGGGGTGTCGACGGAGCGGGGATCCGTCACAGCGCCAGGGAGAAGCCGTTGGCGCGCTTGGCGGCCGGAGCCGGGGCGGCGCCGGTGCCCGGCCGGGGCGCTCCGCCACGCCTGGCCGGGACGCGTTTGCGCTGCTGGCTGGTCTTCGGCTCGGGTGCGCGTTCCTCGATCGTCGTGTTGACCGATTCGCTGCCGGGTGGGTCCGGCCCGGTCGCGCCCATGACCTCGGCGCGGCACGGTTGCCCGTTCAGCGCGAAGGAGAGCGGCAGCGGGTTCCGCTGCCGGTAACCGCCGTGCAGGGTGACCGCCCGGCTTCGACCGCGACCGGTGAGCACCACCCGCCGGCCCTGCTGGGTCACCGCCTGCGGTGTGGCCGCGAGCCGCTGGCCGCCGGGGTAGGAGAACTCGACTCGCCAACTGGACGTCTCGGTCGTGATCACGCTCAGTCTCGCCTCGAAGTAGCCGCCGGAGTCACGCCGTACCTGGTAGCGGACGGTGCAGCGGACCCGGCTCGGCCCGTCCACCGCGGAACCGCCGGTGCCGGTGGCGGCGGTGCTCGCGGGCTCCGCCATCTCCCGTCGCGCGGACCAGTTGAGCAGCCCGGAGGCGAGCAGGACCACGGTGGCCAGGGCGGCGATCGCCGAGCGGCGGTCCCGCAGCCGGTGCGGGGGCGTCAGGGCACGGCTGCGGCGGCTGCCGATGAAGAGACCGGCACCCAGAGGCCGTACCGAGTCGAGCCGGAGGACGGCCCCCAGGCGCAGACCGGCCCGGAGGCGCAGGGTGGCGGGCGAACCGAGACAGGCACGGACCCCACGGCGTATCCCGGAGCGGTCGCGGGCCACCGGCACGGTCGCCACCGCCCGGGCCGCGGGCCGCTCGCCCCGGCGCAGCGGCGGAATGATCGGGCGCAGGCCGACGGTCGCGGCCAGACCCCGGGCCACCTCGGCGGCGGCGGGGCGATCGGTGGGGCTCTTGGCCAGACAGCGCAGGCACAGTTCGGTGACGACGGCCGGCATCCCGGGAAGGTCCGGGATCGGCTCGGGATCGGCGTAGAGGTGGGCGCGCAGGGCCTCGGTGGTGTTCTCGGCGGGCCACGGCATCCGGCCGGTGAGCCCGCGATAGAGCAACAGGCCGAGGGCGTAGACGTCGGTGGCCGGGGAGACCGAGGAGCCACCGAGACGTTCCGGGGCGAGGTAGGCCGGAGTGCCGAGCAGGCTGCCGTCCGGGGCGGCGTCCCGCTGGCCCACCACCGCGGAGATCCCGAAGTCGACGATCTTCGCGCCGGCTCCGGTGAGCATCACGTTCGCCGGGGTGACGTCCCGGTGCACGACACCGCGGGCGTGGGCGGTGGCCAGCGCGGAGGCCACCTCGGTGACGATCATGACGGCTTCCCGCCACTCGAGCGCCCCCTGACGGCCGAGCCGGGAGCCGAAGGACTCGCCGTCGTTGAGTTCCATGACGACGTAGGGGACGGTCAGCCGGTCCGAGATCGGGGCTTCGCCGAAGTCATGGATGCCGGTGATGTGGGGGTGACAGAGCCGGGCCGCGGCCAGGGCCTCCTGGCGCAGGCGGTCACGGAAGGTGCGGTCCTCGGCCAGCCCGGGTTCGAGGACCTTCACGGCGACGTCGCGACCGAGGATCTCGTCGTAGCCACGCCAGACCACCGACATTCCGCCGGTGCCGAGCTTCTCGATCAGGCGGTACCGGCCCGCGAGACGGGGCGATCCATCGTGACCGTTTCGCTCCGTATGCCCCATGCGCCGATTCTCGCCCGAGTTACCGGCGGTCCGGTGCCGCACACCGAAACCCGCTCGGAAACGCTCGCCGGCCGATTCCGGGAGGCGGACGGGTCAGCCGGCGAGGAGCTGGTCGACCGGAGCGTAGTCGTCGGTGAGGACGTGGGCGTCGCCGACGAAGCCGGCCAGCTCGGCACCGGTCAGCAGGGCGGGTGGCGCGTCGAGCCGGGCGAGCGGAGCCCGGAGCGCGTCGATCGGCAACGGGTCGTGGGAGGCCAGGATGACGAAGTTGTCGCCACGCTTGCCGGCGATGGCGTCCGGTGGGGCGATCAGGGCGACGTGCGGGAAGGCGGCCGCCACGGTGGCCGCTTCGGCACGGATGAAGCGGTTCGGCGGGTAGTCGATCACGTTCTGGGCATAGACGCCACCGGGGCGCAGAACCCGGGCGATGTCGTCGGCCATCTCCCGGGTGGCCAGGTGCCACGGCACCACCAGGTGCCCGAAGGCGTCCCCGACCACCAGGTCGTAGGCGGTGTCCGGCCGCTCGGCGAGCCCGACACGCGCGTCACCGACCCGGACCCGCAGATCGGAGCCGGTGGTCAGGCCGAGTTCCCGCTCGTCCAGACCGACCAGCCCGCCGTCGAGTTCCAGGACGAGTTGCTCGCTGCCCGGCCGGGTGGCGCGGAGATAGTTCGGGACGGTGAATCCGCCACCGCCCAGGTGCAGCGCGTCGATCGGGGCGCCGGGCGGTTGGAGCACGTCGGTGACGGCGCCGATCCACTGCACGTAGTCGAACTCGAGGTGGGTGGGGTCGGTCAGGTCGACGTACGAGTGGCGGGCCGAATTGAGGATCAGGGTCCGTCCTCCCTCGCGCGCCGGATCCTGGACCACGCTCGCACAGTGATAGGCCGTCTCCACATCGCAGGGCGTGGGCGAGACCGCGCCGAGCCCGGCTCCGGCGAGCCCCACCACGGCCAGCGACGCCCGGATCCGTGGGTTGCCGGGCAGGTCGCGGCGCAGCCACCAGCCGAGCGCCACACCGCTGACCGCGAGCAGCACCGCCAGGCTGAGGATGATCACGCTGCTCGGCATGGCCGCGACGAAGACGAAGCCGGTCACCAACGTCGCGGTGATCGCTCCGAGGGTGCCGATGCTGGACAGCCGGCCCACCACCGAACCGGCCCGCCGCAGATCGCCGAGTTGCAGTTTCACCACCATGGGGGCGATCGCGGAGAGCACCAGGGCGGGCGGGAAGACGGCCAGTGCGGCGAGCATCAGCACGGCCGGGGCAGCGCCGCCGCGCAGCAGCTCGCCACCCCAGCGGACCAGCGGCAGGGTGAGCGCCGTCCCGATCGCACCGAGGATCAGCGCCGGGGCGAGCAGGGTCCGCGGGTCGAACCTGTCGGCGAGGCGGCCGCCCACCCAGGCGCCGTAGGCGATGGCGGCCAGCGAGACGCCGATGACCGAGCTGCTGACCTGCAGGGTCACGCCGACATAGGGCCCGACCAGGCGGAGGGCGACGATCTCCAGGACCAGGACGGCTCCGCTCGCGCCGAAAGCGAGGGCGGTGGCCAGGGCCGAGGGCAGGGCTCGCGGCTGCTTCTCCACCGCCGCGATGCTACCGGGGTCTCAGAGCATGGAGAGGTGTACGTGGTTGGTGTGTACCGCCGCGGGGCCACCACTCGCGCTGTAGGCACGCCAGCCGGTGCTCGGCATCCAGATCTGGCGGTACCAGATCACGTACATGACGCCGAGCTCGTCCGCGTTCTTCACGTAGAACGCGGCGAGCCGGTCACCGTACGACTTGTCGCCGCCGGTGGCCGCCACGTTCTCGAAACCGCCCGAGGCCGCCGAATGGTCGCAGGCCCGGCCCTTGGGGTGCTCACCCGACGACCGCTCGCTGAAGCACACCGTGTAGCGCTTGAACCCGGCCGCCTGTGCCTGCTGGTAGGCGTGCAGCGTCCGCGGCGTGATGCAGCCGCCGGAGGTCGGGTCGTCGACCGTGCACGACTCCTTCGGCCAGGAGCCGTCGGAGTTGCGCGGCGCCGGGTCGGCGGCCGGGGAGTTCGGGTCGACGAAACCGCCGGCCGCCCCACCGCCGACCTCGGCCAGCGCGACCTCGGCCTGCTGCTTCCGCTTGGCCATCACGTTGACCTGGCGCTGCTGCTCCTTGATCTCGGCTTCGAGGGCGGCCTTGGCGCGCTTCGAGTTGTCGATCTCGGTCCGGTAGCCGGCCAGGGTGGCGCCGTCCATCTGGGCGAGCATGTCGAGGCTTTGCACCCGCTCGATGAAGCTGCCCGAATCGGAGCTGTTGAGCAGGAGGGTGACCGTGTTGATCCGGCCCATCTGGTAGGCGCGGTTGGCGACCGCGTTGACCTGGCCGGTGAGGGTCTCCGCGTTCTCCTCGGAACGCTTGAGCGCCTCGGTGAGCTGCTTCTGCCGCTTCTTGGAGCCGGCCAGCTTCGTCTTCGCCTGGTCGTAGCCCTTGGCCGCGGCCTCGAGCGCCGCCCGCAGCTTCTTGGTGCCGCCCTCGGGGTCGGCCGACGCCGGAGCCGCTGGCAACGCGATGACCACCGCGAACGCGGCGGCGATGATCGCGAGCAGGGCGGTACACCGGCGCGGGAGACTGACCGCCACAGGAACCTCCAAGTCGTAAGCGCCGGTACTTTACCGTGTCGGAGCAGGCGAAAGGGAGATCGATCAGGTAGCCGAGTATCCACCGTCGACGAAGAGCGTCTGACCGGTTACCGCCTGACCGGCCTCACTCGCCAGAAATACGACACACCCGGCGAAATCTTCCGGAACTCCGTTGCGACCGATCATCGTACGGCGGGCGTGTGCCGCCACTTTCGTGGGATCGGCGAAAACGATGTCGGTGAGTGGCGTGTGGACCACTCCGGGGGCGATGGCGTTGCAGCAGACGCCGTGCCGCGACCACGCCTCGGCCTGCGAACGGGTAAGGCCGACGAGCCCGGCTTTCGCCGCTCCGTAGGCGCCGCTGTTGCCGTACGCCCGGAAAGCCTGCTGCGAGACGACGTTGATGATCCGGCCCCAGCCTCGCCGGGCCATCGCCGGGCCGAACGCCTGGCTCAGGAGAAACGGCGCGGTCAGGTTGGCGGCGAGAGTGACGTCCCAGACGTCGTCGGTGAGTTCGTCGAGCGGCGGTCGCAGGTTGATCCCGGCCGAATTGACCAGGATGTCCGGCTCGCCGTACCCGTCGTTGATCCTGCTGATGACGGCCTTGACGGCGGCCCGGTCGGCGAGATCCGCGGAGATCGCGTGGGCGTCGGCACCGTGGCCACGCAACTCGGCGACCACCTCGGCCATCGGGGCTTCGCGCCGGGCCACCAGCACGATCCGCGCGCCGGCACGGCCCAGGGCGAGGGCCATCGCGCGCCCGATCCCGGAGCTGCCGCCGGTCACCACCGCGGTCCGCCCGCTCAACCCGAAAAGCTCATCGAGGTACGAGGACATGCCCGCACCCTAGATCCACAACCCCGCCCACGGGCGCCCGCCGAATGTGACCGTCCCCTCACCCGAAAGAGGCGACCCGCCGAGCGAGGCCCGGGAACGCGGACTGAGGAGGCGGACCGGGGACGCGGACTGGGGAAGCCGCCCGAAGACGCGACCCGCAGACGCCGCCCAAGGAAGCGACCCGGGGAGGTGGGATCCGTCAGGTGGGGTCGGTCGGTGGGGGGCCGTCCGGGAAGAGGGTGCCGTGGACGGTGCGCCAGATGTCCTCGTTGGCGGCGACCAGCAGGCCGCGCCGGCGGTCGGTGGGGCGGTAGTCGGCACCGTCCAGGTGGCGGGCCACGCCGCCGGCCTCGTGGACGATCAGGGTGCCGGGCACGTGATCCCACGGGAGGATCCGCCAGAACATCGCGAACTGCTGTTCGTCGGTGGCGACGGCCGGGTACTCGTACCCGGCGCAGTGCCGGCCGGCGGTGTGGCCGCCGAGGCCGGCGGCGTTGGCACGGACCCGTTCCCGCAGATCGTCCGGCAGGTACTTGTGGGCGATCACGCCCTGCAGCCCGGTCGCGCCCGGGTCGTCGGCGCGGGTCTTCACGCGTACGCCGTCGCGGTAGGCGCCGGAACCCGCCTCGGCCACCGTCAGGTGATCACCGATCACGTCGAGGATCCACGCCGCGCAGGTCTCCCCGTCCCGCAGCAGGGCGACCATCACGCAGAACGGCGTCTTCCCGGCGGCGAAGTTGTTGGTGCCGTCGACCGGATCGACGATCCACACGGCGCCGCTGCCGCCGAGCCGGTCCCGGACCGTGGGGTCGGCCGCCACGGCCTCCTCGCCGACCACCACCGAACCGGGCAGCAGCGCGGTGAGCCCGCGGGTCAGCGCCCGCTCGGACTCCTGGTCGGCGATGGTGACCAGATCACCGGGCGCTTTCTGCTGCACCTCGTCGTCGGCCAGGCGCCGGAAACGCGGCAGGACGACGGCGTGCGCGACCTCACGAATCAGCTCAGCGACCTGATCGAGAACCTGATCAGGCACGTGGCGGCAACTTCACGACGCTGACGAAGAACTCGTCGATCTGCCGGATCACCGCGATGAACCGCTCGAAGTCGACCGGCTTGGTGACGTACGCGTTCGCGTGGAGCTGGTAGCTGCGCAGGATGTCCTCGTCGGCGGAGGAGGTGGTGAGCACGACGACCGGAATACGGCCCAGGTCGCCGTCCTTCTTGATCTCGGCGAGCACCTCACGGCCGTCCCGCTTCGGCAGGTTGAGGTCGAGCAGGATGAGGTCGGGCCGCACCGCGTCGGCGAACGGGCCCTCCTGCCGCAGGTAGGCGAGCGCCTCGGCCCCGTCGGAGACCACGGTCAGCCGGTTGCGGACCTTGTGCTCCTCGAACGCCTCCTGTGTCATCAGCACGTCACCGGGGTCGTCCTCGACGAGCAACACCTCGATCGGCGTGCCCGGTTCTCTCTCCGTGCTCATGTTTCGACCACCTCTTCCGCGCTCTCGAGCGCCTCGGCGCCTGGCAGTGCCGGGAGCGTGAAGTTGATCGACGCACCCTCGGGGACGTCGACGTCCAGCCAGACCCGCCCGCCATGGTATTCGACGATCTTCTTGACGATCGCCAATCCGATGCCGGTCCCCTCGTACGCGTCCCGGGCGTGCAACCGCTGGAAGATCACGAAGACCTTGTCGGCGAACTCGGCCTCGATGCCGATGCCGTTGTCCCGCACGTTGACATGCCACTCACGGCCCTGGAGCTCGGCGGTGATCCGCACGACCGGCGGCACATCGGGCCGGCGGAACTTGAGCGAGTTGCCGATCAGGTTGACGAAGAGGGTGGTGAGCAGCGGCTCCTCACCCTCCACGGTGGGCAGTCCGCTCCAGCTGATCTCCGCGCCCTCGCCGGCGCGCGTCTCCAGCTGCGACTTGACTTCGGCGAGCACCTTGTTCAGGTCGACGTCGGTGAATCCGGTGGTGAGCCGGCCGATCCGGGAGAAGGCGAGCAGGTCGTTGATGAGCCGCTGCATGCGCTGCGCCCCGTCGACGGCGAAGGCGATGTACTGGTCGGCGCGCTCGTCCATTTGTCCCGCGTACCGTCGCTGGAGGAGCTGGCAGAAGCTGGCCACCTTGCGCAGCGGCTCCTGGAGGTCGTGCGAGGCCACGTAGGCGAACTGCTCCAGGTCGCGGTTGGACCGGGTCAGCTCCTCGGCCTGCGACTGCAACTGCTGGTTGATCCATTCGACCTGCTGGCGCGCCTCCCGGACCTCGCTCAGTTCGCTGGCGATCTGCTGCCGCATCCGGTCGATGTCGGCGGCGAGGCCGGCCAGGTCGGGTGAGCCGTAGCGGCCTTCGATGTGCCGGTCGTAGTCGCCGGCCGCGACCTGCCGCACCTGTCCGGCGAGGTCCAGGATCGGCCGGCTGACCAGGCGGTCCAGCAGGAGCAGCAGGAAGGCTCCGGTGAACAGGATGATCACCGCGGCGGCGATCTCGATGGCCACCATCGCCTGGCTGGAGTCGCGGGCGGCGTCCGCCGAGCGGGCCCGCAGTTCCAGGATGCGGTCCTGCATCACCTGGACGGCGGCGCGGACCTCGTCGAACTCGCGGGTGCCGGACGCTTCGATCCGCTGCTGGGCCGCCTCGGTTCCGTCGCCGCGAACGGTCTGGATGAGCGGTTCGGCCACCTTGACGCGCCAGGCGACGGCGCGTTCCCGGACCACGTCGAGAGCGGCGCGGATCTCGCTGTCCCCCGGCTCCAGGTAGCTCTCGATCCGGCTGATCTGCAGGCTCTCCTGCGCCAGCCCGTTCCGGTACGGCTCGAGGTTGTGTTCCTGCCCGGTGATGGCGTAGCCCCGGACGCCGGTCTCCTGGTCGACGAGCGCGGTGTTCAGGGTCTCGCCGGCGGCCCGCATCGGGTTGACCCGGTCGAGGATGTCGTCGACCTGCTGGTTGTTGGCGGCCGCCGTGATCGCGGCGACCACGCCGAGCCCGCCGAGCAGCACCCCGGCGGCGCCGCAGAGCGCCACGATCCGAACCCGCAGCGTCCAGGCTCGCATCCGGTTCCTCATCTGCCGCCGCCCCGGGAGATCAGCAGCATCGCGACGTCGTCGGTGAGCGGGCCGCCGTTGTCCCGGTCGGCCCGCGCGACCAGCCATTCGGGCAGCTCGGGCAGCGGTTTGGCACGCGCCTCCGGCTCGGCCAGCAGTTGGCACAGGCCGTCGACGTCGAGTCGCTCGTCGCCGCTACGCCCCTCGATCAGGCCGTCGGTGTACATCAGCAGGGACCAGTCATGGCCGTCGAACTCCAGCTCGGTCGCGGGGGTGGGAGTGGGACGTACCCCGAGGACGATCCCGGTACGCACGGCGACCGGCGCGGCCCGTCCTCCGGAGAGCACGATGGGCGGCGGGTGGCCGGCCACCCGTACCGTTGCCCTGTTCCCGGGAAGGTCGATGACCGCCGACGCGACCGTGGCGAACACCTCGCGGGCCCGCCGTTCGGACATCAGCACCTGTTCGAGTGAGGGCAGCACCTGTTCCTCGGGCACTCCGGCGAGGACCAGGGCCCGCCAGGCGACCCGCAGTTCGACGCCGAGCGCCGCCTCGTCGACGCCGTGCCCGCAGACGTCGCCGACGATCACGTGCAGCCGGTCGTCGCCGACCTGCACCACGTCGTAGAAGTCGCCACCGAGCAGGCCCATGGCCCGCCCGGACCGGTAGAACGGCTCGACCCCGATGCCGAAGTCGTCCCGTTTGAGCGGCTTGGGCAGCAGACCGCGTTCCAGCCGGGCCGACTCGGCTTCGCGCAGCTCTGCCTCGCGCAGTCGCCGGGCGTTCTCGTCGGCGCGTTTCCGCTCCACCGCGTAGCGCAGCGACCGGATCAGCAGCACCCCGTCGACCTGGCCTTTGACCAGGTAGTCCTGGGCGCCCTCGGCGACCGCCTGCACCCCGAGGTGCTCGTCGGAGCGGCCGGTGAGCACGCAGACCGCGGCGCCTCCGGCGACGGCGAGCAGTTTGCGCAGGCCGTCGATGCCCTCGGCGTCGGGCAGGCCCAGGTCGAGCAGGACGCACTCGACTCCGGCCAGCCGATCGCGGGCCTCGCGCAGGCTGCTGGCGACGGTCAGTTCGAACGGGGCCTCGGCTTCGGTGAGTAGCTCACGGACCAGGAAGGCATCACCCTCGTCGTCCTCGACGAGCAGGATCCGTAGCCGTTCCAGCTGGTCCGCCGCGTACCTGCGGGACGCGAGCGACCGCTCCGTCATTCCGATTCCCCACTCGACGCATAGGTGACCCGCAAATCGTGTACCAACCGGCCGCCCCGCACAACTCGGGTCATCAGCGTGGGTCGCCGGCGGAGTCGGCGGCGACCCGCCGGGCGTGTTCGGCGATCACCTGCCCGAGGATGCCGTGCAGTTGTCCGCAGTCCCGGCAGTGCAGGTTCTCGTCCAGGTGGACGCCTCCGCATTTGACGCAGTCGCCCCGGTCCTCGGGATCCCGATAGGACTCCAGGGCCCGGCACATCGCCCGGATCACGTGGTCACTGACGGTGAAGACGTCCTCACCGAAGGCCGTGCGCACGCCGAGAACGGCGACGGGGTCAGCGTCCGGTGTCGGATTGTAGGGCGACACCCGGTCGATGAACTGCGCGATGACGGCGGCTGGGTCAAGCGGCGTAGTCACCCGGCACACGCTATTGCACGCGCCAATGGATCTTCGGGGTACCCGTCAGGCGTACCCGGATGGTCAGATGTCCCCATGAGTGACACAGCTCTCAGCCGGCCGGCGCGACGCGGTCTCGCCGCCGCCGCCGTCCTGGCCGTTCTCGGGCTGGCCGGCCTGGCCGCGGTTCGTTCCGTTCAACCGCCCGCGGAGCGGGCGACGTCGGCGCCGGCGAGCGACTTCAGCGCGGCGAGGGCCTTCGAGGAGGTACGCGCGATCGCCTCCACACCGCACCCGGCCGGCAGTGCCGCCAACGACCGGGTACGCGAGCACCTGATCGACAGGCTGCGTGGTCTGGGCCTCGCGCCCGAGGTGCAGGACGTGGTGTCGGTGCAGGGCGCCGGCCTCTCCTCGTCGGCGGGCGGGACCGGCCTGGCCCGGGTGCGGAACGTGGTCACCCTGATTCCCGGGTCCGCCTCGACCGGGCGGATCTTCCTGATCGCGCACTACGACTCGGCGCAGATCGCCCCGGGCGCGAACGACGACGGCGCGGGCACCGCCACGATCCTGGAGACGGCACGGGCGCTGACCAGCGGGAACCAGCTGCGCAACGACGTGGTGCTGGTGCTCACCGACGCCGAGGAGGCCTGTCTTTGCGGGGCCAAGGCGTTCGTCGACCAGCACCCGCTGGCCCGGGACGGCGGGGTGGCGCTGAACCTGGAGGCGCGGGGCGGCAGCGGCCCGGCGATCATGTTCGAGACGTCGGCGGGCAACGCGCGGCTCGTGGAGACGTACGCCCGGGTGCCGTACCCGGTCGGCACGTCCTTCGCCGTGGAGATCTACCGGCTGCTGCCGAACGACACCGACTTCACCCCGTTCCGCGAGTCGGACTTCCTGGGCCTCAACACCGCCTACATCGACGGCGCCGCGGTCTACCACGCGCCGACCGACAAGCCGTCGGCGATGAACCGGGACAGCCTTCAGCACCACGGGGACAACGCGCTGGCTCTGGTACGGGAGTTCGGCGCCCAGGACCTGACCACGGTGAGCAACGCCGGGGACGCCACCTACTTCCCGGTGCCGGGCCTGCTGATCCGCTACCCGGGCGCGCTGGTGTGGCCGCTGGCCGGGGCGGCCCTGATCGCGGTGGCCGCGCTGGGCTGGTTCGTCCGCCGCCGGGTGCTCGTCGCGATTCCGCTCGCCGTGCTGCCGATCATCGTGGCGCCGGTGCTGGCCCAGGGCCTGTGGGCGCTGCTGAAGGCGGTCCGGCCCGAGTACGGCGGCCTGCCGATCGACCCGTACCGTCCGATGTGGTACCGCCTCGCGGTGATCGCCCTGGCCGCCGCCACCGTCCTGATCTGGTACGCCCTGCTGCGCCGCCGTGTCGGCCCGGCGGCACTGGCCGTCGGTGGCCTGACCTGGCTCGCCGTCCTCGGGACGGTGCTGGCCGCGTTCACCCCGGGCGGCTCCTACCTGGCCGCGCTGCCGGCCCTGGCCGTCGCGGGGTCCGCCCTGCTCGCGATGCGCGCCCGCCGATGGCTCGCGGTCACCGTCCTGATCGTCGGCGCGCTGGTCCCGGTGGTCATCCTGCTGCCGACGGTGCTGATGCTGTTCCCGGCGCTCGGCATGCCGATGGCCGGGGTGGGCGCGTTCCTGACCGTGCTGCTGGGTCTGGCCCTGCTGCCGGTGCTGGACCTGCTGCACCCGGTGGAGGCGGGCGCCCGTGGCCTGGACGCGCTGAAGGCTCGCCGGCTCGGCGCCGTACCGTCGCTGATCGCGGTCGTGGCGGCGATCGGCTGCACGGCGACCGGCCTGGCGGTGGACCGCTTCGACGAGGAGCACCCATCGCTCACCCATCTGATGTACGCCCTGGACGCCGACAACGGCACCGCTCGCTGGCTCACCGAGGAAGCCGAGCCGCAGGAGTGGACGTCCCGGTACGTGACCGGTGAGCCCGCCGAGGTGTCCGCCACCCTGCCGGCTTTCGGCGACGAGAAGCTGCGCAGCGGTCCGGCTCCGGCGGCGACCCTGCCGGCGCCGGCGCTCACGCTGCTCTCGGAGAGCGCCTCAGGCGGCCTGCGCACCATGACGTTGCTGCTCGATCCGCAGCGGGCGGTCCGGTTCGCCACCCTCCACGTGGTCGGCGCCGAGGTCACCGCGATCACGGTGGGTGGCCGGCCGATCGACCCCACGCCGGGCTTCGTCTTTCACGCGCCGCCGGAGAACGGGGTCGAGATCAGCCTGACGGTACGGGCGAGTGGCCCGGTCACCTTCCGGGCGATGGACGCCAGCGACGACCTCGCCGCGATGCCCGGCTTCCGGCCGCGCCCGGCGGACGTCGGGGTGCTCGGCTCACACAGCAGCGAGATGGTCGCCGTGGCGAAGACCTACACGCTCTAGCGGCCCCGGCCCCTGCGGCCGGTGGGGGCGTCGAATCGGAAGTGCACGAAGAGACGCCCCCAGTTGTCGCCGTCCTTCTCGACCCGGTGGTAGAGCTGCTTGATCTCTTTCTGGTCGAGGAAGCGGATGACCTTCTTCTTCAGGGCCCCGCTGCCCTTGCCCGGGATGATCTCGACGAGAGTGGCCTTCTTCTGGATGGCCTCGTCGATGATCCCCCGCAGCGCGCGGTCGATCTCGTGCCCCTTGTTGAAGATGTCGTGCAGGTCCAGCTTCAGCTTCACGATCGAGACCCTACGCCGCGCTGTTCTTGCCGAGCCAGGTCTCGACCCGGCGCAGCGCCTCCTGGTAGTCGGTCTGCGTCTTCATGGCGGAGGCCAGCCGCAGGTGTGGTAGCGCCTCACGAAAACGGCCGGACCGCTCCAGGGTCCGGCCGAGCACGTGGTGCGCGTAGTGGTCGGAGGGATCATGCTCGATCAGCACCCGTAGCTGAGCCTCCGCCCCGTTCAGCTGGGCCGAGTTGAAGTACGCCCGGGCCAGCAGCAGCCGGACCGCGGTGTTGTGCGGCTCGGCCTCGACGATCGGCTCGAGCAGCCGGGCGGCGCCGAGCGGGTCGCCGGACTCGAAGAAGAAGGTGGCCCTGCGGTAGTCCTCGAGAAGATCCACGTGAACGCTCCCCACACTCGCGCCGCCGCTTTGACCCACGCTCGCACAACATCGCGCCAACATCGAGTGTTCCCCGGGCGACGGCTCCCTGACAACCGGGAATGCCCAGGTGGGGGACCGTGAATTGATCAACGCCGGAGCAGCAGCAGAGCCAGGCCGCCGGTGAGCAGGTAGCCACCGAGCGCGGCGAGCAGCATCGGGCTGACCCCTCCGCCGGGCAGTTCGGGCATCGATCCGGAGGCCTCCGGCCGGCGCTGCTCGGGCAGCTCGGCACGGGCCGACGGAGCGAGGCAGAGGAGCAGGAAGAGGATCGCGGAGAGCCCAGCCGCTATCCGACCAACTAGTCCCATTAGTCCATTATGTGACGGTTGCCCCTCAGGCCGGTTTCGCCACTCCGCTCGCCAGGATCCTCATCCGCCCGAACCCCCGTGCCGAAGATGGCAGAGGCACAGGCGCTTCACAGGAAACGAAAAGGCGGCACCGAGCGTGGGCACCCACAGTAGGGGCATGACGATGGCGAACGCAGAACCCGGCACCGAACTCCGGCGGCCCGACGGGACCCCGGTCCGGGTGCTCGTGGTGGACGACGAACCGACGCTGGCCGAGCTGCTCTCGATGGCGCTGCGCTACGAGGGCTGGGAGGTGCGCAGCGCCGGCGACGGCATGACCGCCGTCCGCACCGCGCGCGACTTCCGCCCGGACGCCGTCGTGTTGGACATGATGCTCCCCGACATCGACGGGCTCGAGGTGCTGCGCCGGCTGCGCGGCGAGACCCCCGAGGTGCCGGTGCTGTTCCTCACCGCCAAGGACTCGGTCGAGGACCGGATCACCGGCCTCACCGCGGGCGGCGACGACTACGTCACCAAGCCGTTCAGCCTGGAGGAGGTGGTGGCCCGGCTGCGCGGTCTGATGCGGCGGATGGGACACGCCCCCATGCGTACGGAGTCGCAGCTCGTCGTCGGCGACCTCACCCTGGACGAGGACTCGCACGAGGTCCGCCGGGGTGGTGATCTGGTCACGCTCACCGCCACCGAGTTCGAGCTGCTGCGCTACCTCATGCGTAACCCGCGGCGGGTGCTGAGCAAGCCGCAGATCCTGGACCGGGTCTGGAACTACGACTTCGGCGGGCAGGCGAACGTGGTCGAGCTCTACATCTCGTACCTGCGGAAGAAGATCGACGCCGGCCGCGCGCCGATGATCCACACCATGCGCGGTGCCGGCTACGTGCTCAAGCCGGCCGACTGACCCATGCGCTCCGCCGCCCCGACCCACTCCCGGCCGTCCCGCTGGCGCGATCCCGCGGGCTGGCCGCTGCGCACCCGCATCGTCGCCATCATGATCGCGCTGCTCTCGGTGCTGGGGCTGGTCGTCGGCGGCACCGCCGAGCTCTACCTCCACAAGTCTCTGCACGACCAACTCGACTCCGAGCTCAGGTCGATCGAGGGCCGGCTCAAGGTGATCAAGAACAACGACGGCGGGAGCACCTTCGACGGCCCGCCGGACGGACCCCGATCATCGAGCGGGCCGAAAAAGCCGTTCGGCGGCAGCGTGGAGGATTCGATCACGCTGTGGGTCGGAGCTGACGGCAAGGTGATCGACGGCGGCCTGGTGCGGGTCGAGCCGGGCAGCCGGGGGCCGGAGGTCGACTTCGACAAACTCGGCGATGCCGCGGTGGCCACGCTGATCGACGAGGTCCGCTCTGGCGAGGGGGCCGCGGATGTCGATCTTGGCGGCAACCTCTCCCAATACCGGGTGGTCGCCAGCCCGGCGCAGTACGACGGCCAGGCGGTGACCCTGTACACCGGGCTGTCCCTCGCGGACACCAACTCCACCCTGCTCACCGTCGCGGGGTTCACCGGGTGCGTGATCCTCGGTTCGCTGCTGATCGCCGGGTGGGGTGGGGCGCTCATCGTCCGCCGTACCCTCAAGCCTCTGGATCGCGTGGCAGCGACCGCGACCCGCGTCTCCGAGCTGAAGCTCGACGCCGGCGAGGTGCGACTCGCGCAGCGGGTGCCCGAGCAGGACACCGACCCGCGCACCGAGGTCGGCCAGGTCGGCGCCGCGCTCAACCGCATGCTCGACCACGTCGGCAACGCCCTGGAGGCGCGGCACGCCTCCGAGATGCAGGTTCGGCAGTTCGTCGCGGACGCCAGTCACGAGCTGCGCACCCCGCTGGCCGCGATCCGCGGGTACGCCGAACTGTCCCGCCGCAGCCGGCAGGTCGTGCCGGACGAGATCGCGCACGTGCTGAACCGGGTGGAGTCGGAGGCCAAGCGGATGACCGCCCTGGTCGAGGACCTGCTGCTGCTGGCCCGCCTGGACGCCGGCCGCCCGCTCGCCCAGGATGCGGTGGACCTCACCATGCTGGCCGTCGACGCCACGAGTGACGCGCACGCCGCCGGGCCCGGCCACTACTGGCAGCTGGACCTGCCGGACGAGCCGGTCACCGTGATCGGCGACGGCGCCCGCCTGCACCAGGTGGTCGCGAACCTGCTGGCCAACGCCCGGACCCACACGCCGGAGGGCTCGACCGTGACGGTCAAGGTGGGCTCGGTACGAGACGCCGCGGTGATCCAGGTCATCGACAACGGCCCGGGCATCCAGCCGGACGTGGTGCCACGCATCTTCGAACGGTTCGCCCGGGGCGACAGCTCCCGGTCCCGCGCGGCCGGCAGCACCGGTCTCGGCCTGTCGATCGTGCACGCCGTGGTCACCTCGCACCGGGGCAAGGTGGGGGTGCAGAGCCGTCCCGGCCAGACCGTCTTCACCGTGATGCTGCCGCTCGGCCCACCTCCTGTCGTCCCAACAGCTGAACAGAGACCG
Source organism: Actinoplanes flavus (assembly GCF_017592555.1). Taxonomy (GTDB): domain Bacteria; phylum Actinomycetota; class Actinomycetes; order Mycobacteriales; family Micromonosporaceae; genus Actinoplanes; species Actinoplanes flavus. Next base: position 204,034 of record NZ_JAGFNS010000013.1, read on the forward strand.
GAGATGCTGCAACCGGCGCGCTGAGGTGGCTATGCTGGCGGGCATGTCTCGGATGTGGTCGTTCTATTGGTTTACGAGGCCGGCTCAAGCCGGTGCCTCGGCCATGACCGCATGACCTGAGACACCCGCCAGAGCCGGCAAGGCAGCGACGACGTCGCTGCCTTTTTGTTTGCCCCGAGCAAACCGGCTCTGACCCAGGGCCGGTCGAAGGAGAGAGATCACCATGACCGCCCCAGAGGTGCAGCGCGTCCGAGACCAGCGGATCGAGAAGGTCGTCCCGCTGATGAGCCCGGCGCTGCTCCACCACGAGCTGCCGCTGACGTCCGAGCTGCACGACACCGTGCTGGCCGGCCGCAAGCAGGTGGAGGACGTGCTCAACGGCCGAGATCAGCGCCTGATCGTGGTCGTCGGCCCGTGTTCGGTGCACGACCCGGTCGCCGCCGGCGAGTACGCCTCTCTTCTGCAGAAGGAGGCGGAACGGCTCAGCCAGGACCTGCTGATCGTGATGCGGGTGTACTTCGAGAAGCCGCGTTCCACGGTCGGCTGGAAGGGCCTGATCATGGACCCGGGCCTGGACGGCTCGGGTGACGTCGGCACCGGCCTGCGGATCGCCCGCAAGCTGCTGCTCGAGGTCGTGCGGCGGGGCCTGCCGGTGGCCGTCGAATTCCTCGACCCGATCACCCCGCAGTACATCGCGGACACCGTGGCCTGGGGTGCGATCGGCGCCCGGACCGTCGAGTCGCAGGTGCACCGGCAGCTGTCGTCCGGCCTGTCGATGCCGATCGGCATGAAGAACCGCCCCGACGGCAGCGTCTCCACGGCGGTCGACGCGATCCAGGCCGCCGAGGCGTCGCACGTCTTCCCGGGCATCGACTACTCGGGCACCCCGGCGATCCTGCACACCACCGGCAACCCGGACTGCCACCTGGTGCTGCGCGGCGGTGGCGGCAAGCCGAACTACAGCGCCGAGGACGTCGAGTCGTCACTCGCGCTGCTGCGCAAGGCGGGCCTGCCGGAGCGCCTGGTGATCGACTGCTCGCACGGCAACAGCAACAAGGACCACCGGCGGCAGCCGATCGTGGCCGAGGACATCGCGCGGCAGATGGAGTCCGGCCAGCGCGCGATCAGCGGCGTGATGCTGGAGAGCTTCCTGGAGCCGGGCCGGCAGGACCTGGGCGGCGAGCTGACCTACGGCCAGTCGGTGACCGACGCCTGCATGGGCTGGGACGCCACGGTGGCGGTCCTGGAGCGGCTGGCCGAGGCGTCGGCCAAGCGCCGCGGGCTCTGACCGGGTGGCCGCCGATCATTCCGGTGTGGAAGGTCGGCGGCGCCACTGAATTGCGATCATGGACGTCAATGTAAAAGCGGCATTTTCGGGCCTCTCGCGTCGTCGTACGATTAAGCCTCGCCGACCGCGAATGAGGGCCGTGACGTGCTTGATCGGCAATTCACCTTGGACGACCGGCAACGACTGCTCGACGCTCTGCTCGACATTCCGAGCATGCGTGATCCGAATGAGCGGAATCGCTACGCCGCGGAACTCGAGGCCCGGCTCGGCCGGCCGTTGCAGGCGTCCCGCTATCCGGACGCCCGGCACGATGTGTGGTCCCTGCTCGGCGCGATGCTGGCCCGCTCCGGCGGCCTGCGCACCTTCGTCCGGGTGGTCTACGACCTGCACGGCGAGGGCCCCGCGGTCCGCGAGCTGGAGCGCCTGGCCGAGGAGCTGGAGCGGGAGGTCCTGCTCGCGCCGGCCGACCGGGAGGCCCTGCTGAACCTGCTCGCCGGGGTGGGCTCGCCGCATCTGGCCACGGCGGCCGCGGTCGCCGGGCACCGGGCCCGCGAGATCACCGCGCTGGCCGGCGACCCGGCGGCTCTGGTGCGCCGGCTGGAGACCGCGACCACCCAGGTCGGCGGGGCGCCCCTGCTGCTGGCGTTCGTGGATCGCCTTGCCCACCTGGTCGAGCCGGTGCAGGCGCTGAACCTGCACCGCTGGATCGATCTGGTGGCCGGTGGCAGCGGGCTGACCCAGGCCACCGTCCGCGGGCTGTGCATCGCGAGCCGCCGGGATCAGGAGAGCGCCGACCTCGCGCCGGAACCGGCCGAGCCGTCGCCGCCGGACCGGGCCGCCGAGACCGAGCCGGAGCCGAACCGGGCGATCCTGCCGCCACCACCGGAGGACGCCGGTGACGAGCCGCCGGACCGCCGGCCCATCTGGGGCAGCGTGCCCGCCCAGAACCCGGACTTCACCGGCCGTGAGGCGATGCTCCGGGCTCTGAACGAGTCCCTGGTCACGAAGTCGCAGATCTCGGTGCTCCCGCAGGCGCTGCACGGCTTCGGCGGTGTCGGCAAGACCCAGCTCGCGGTGGAGTACGTCTATCGCTACGTCAGCGGTTACGACCTGATCTGGTGGATCCCCGCCGAGCAGCCGACGATGGTCCTCTCCTCGCTGGCCGAGCTGAGCAGGCGGCTGCGGCTGCCGGAGAGCGACAGTCTCCAGCAGACCGCGGCGACCGTGCTGGACGCGCTGGCCTCCACGCCGCTGCGCTGGCTGCTGGTCTACGACAACGCCGACCAGCCGGACGAGCTGGCCCGCTTCGTCCCGGTGACCGGCGGGCACGTCATCGTCACCTCCCGCAACCAGGAGTGGGGCCGGCTCGGCGACGCCGTGGAGGTGGACGTCTTCGACCGGCCGGAGAGCATCGAGCTGATCCGGAAACGGGCCAGGGACATCTCCGTCGAGGACGCGGACCGTCTCGCCGACAAGCTGGGCGACCTGCCGCTGGCCCTGGAGCAGGCGGCCACCTGGCACGCCGAGACCAGCATGCCGGTGTCCGAGTACCTGGAACTGTTCGACGCGCACGTCCGGGAGTTGCTGTCCGAGGGCAAGCCCACCTATTACCCGACCACGGTGGCGGCGTTCCTGGCCCTGGCCGTGGAGCGGCTGCGGGCGTCCAGCCCCGGCACCGCGCAACTGTTCGAGCTGTTCGCCTTCCTCGGCGCCGAGCCGCTCTCCCAGGAACTGCTGCGGACCGGGCGGGAAGCGCCGTTGTCCGAGCCGCTGCGCACCACCCTGCGCGAGCCGATCGAGATGGGCCGGGCGATCCGTGCGGTCCGGCGTCTCGGCCTCGCCCGGGTGGACCTGGACAAGAAGATCCAGGTGCACCGGCTGATGCAGCTGGTGCTGCGCGAGAGCCTGGACGAGGAGCAGCGCGAACGCAGCCGGCGCAACGTGCAGCTCATCCTGGCGCACGCCAACCCGGGCGACCCGGACGGTCAGCAGGGCTGGGCCATGCACGCCGAGATCGGCCCGCACATCGTCCCGGCGAACCTGGTCAGCGCCGACTTCCCGCAGGCCCGGGCGGTGGTGCAGGACCAGATGCGCTACCTCTACCTGGTCGGCGACTACGAGAACAGCCGCCGGCTCGCCGAGACCGCGCTCCCGGTGTGGCGGGCCGGCGACGGTCCGGACATCGGCCCGCAGGGCGCGCTGACCATGCTCGCCATGCGGCATCTGGCGAACGCGCTGCGGTCGCTCGGCGAGAGCAGGCGGGCGCGTGAGCTCACCGAGGAGGTGTACGGCGTGCTGAGCGGCAGTCCCGACTTCGGCGTCGACCACGAGTACACCCTGGTGACGGCGAACAGTCTGGCGCTCGACCAGCGGATCCTCGGCGACTACCGGGCCGCGCTCGCGATCGACCAGGAGAACCTGGAACGGCACCAGCGGGTGTTCGGCGAGGACGACCTGTACACGCTGCGGGTGTTGCAGAACGTGGCGGTGAACCTGCGCATGCTCGGTGACGTCGAGCAGGCACACCGGATCGACACCGACCTGGTCCAGCAGTGGAGCCGGACCGGCCCGAACCGCTACCAGACCCTCCAGTGCCGGGCCAACGTGGCGCGGGACCTGCTGGCGATGGGCCGGCACCAGGAGGCGCTGGACATGATCAGCCAGGTGGTGCCGGACCTGCGGGCGGAGTTCGGCCCCCGGCACACCTATGTGCTGCTGGCCTCGCGTACCCAAGCCATCGCCCTGCTCCGGCTGGGCCGGTTCGCGGAGGCCGTGATCAGCGCCCGGACCTGCCACGACGGCACCCGGGCCCGGCTCGGCCCGAACCACGAGCACAGTCTCGCCGCCGCGATGACCCTGGCCAACGCCCTACGTACGGTCGGCGAGATCGGCCAGGCGCACGATCTGGCGAGCACGGCGCTCGACGCGTACCGGCGGGACTTCGGCGGCCAGCACCCGTTCACGCTGGCCGCCGAGGTGAACATGGCGCTGCTGCTGCGGGCGCTGGGCGACTACGAGTCGGCGCAGGAACTGGACGAGGACGCGGCCGCCGGCTTCCGGGAGGTGTTCGGGCCGCATCACACCTACACGTTGCGGACGATCAGCAACCTCTCCAACGACCTGGCGCTGCGGGGCAACGCGCCCGGCGCCCGCGAGCTGTCCGAGAGCACCCTGGCCGAGCTCACCGGTCATCGGGGCGACGAGCATCCGCACACCCTGGCGTGCGCCGGAAACGTGGCGTTCGACCGGATGGCCACCGGCGACGCGGAGTCCGGCCGGCGGCTGCTGGAGCGCACCCTCAACCTGATGGCCGTGGTCCTCGGGCCGGACCATCCGGACACCCTCGACCGGGGGCGGGGGCGGCGGGCCGAATGCGACCTGGAGCCCTCACCGACGTAGCGCCTCCGCGTTGCGCCGCTGCCAGGCCTGGTGGGCGCCGTGCAGGTCCTGCTCGGCGCGGCGTACCACCCGGCCGGGCAGCTCCCGGGCGGCCAGCGTCGCGAAGGCGGCCCGTACACCGGCGGCGAACCGCTCGCCGGCCGGCAGCAGCGCGGCTGAGCCGTCCAGGCTGCGCAGACCCCAGCGCACCTGCTCACGGGCGAGCGCGAGTTCCCGGGTGGCCGTCTCGGCGAGTCCCGGCGCGCCCCGCAGCCGGTCCCAGAGCTGGCCGATCCCGAGGAAGGCGTACAGCCCCTGGAGCAGGCCGCCGACCGGTCGCGGATCGGTGCGCCACGGCGCGAAGTGGAGTTCGGTCGAGGCCGGATCGGTGAGCGGCTGGATGTCGAGCACGCCGGAGAGCTTCGAGTGCTGGAACTCGTGGACCAGCATCACCGCGAACTCGGCCGGGGTGGACGGGCGGGTCAGCCCGAACGCACCGAACGCGTCACGGATGGTGGCGCTGCGGGCCGAGTGTGCGTCGAGTCTCGCCAGCGGGACCAGGGTGCGCAGACCCGCCGCCAGCTCACCGGCCCGCTCCCGGTCGTACCGGGCGATCAGTGACCACCCGCCGGCGAAGGTGTCCTGCCAGCGCCGCAGTTCCGCGTCGCTCAGCCGGTCGGCCGGCGGCGCGTGGTGCCCGCCCCGGTAGGCGCCCAGATCGTCCAGGGTCACCACCAGCTCTCGCCGCTCCGCCGAGCCGGTCAGCTCCCGCAGAGGATGCCAGCCGGTCTGCCGCGCGACGGTCACCCGGCCCCGCCGGACGGTCGCGGCGAGCGGGGTGTGCCCCGGTTCGGCGGTCAGCGCCCGGCCCAGGCCCGGCAGTGTCACCCCGCCGGGCGACGCATGCACCACCAGGTCGGCGTCCACCCCGGTGAGCGCGGCCGCGGCGGCCGCGACCGAGGACAGGTGGTTGCAGTCGACGTCGAGCGGCATCTCGGACCGGGCCGCGCCGCGCAGCCGCCGGGTGGTCCGCGCCGCCCAGGCGCCGACCAGCGGGTCGGTCAGCAGCCGGGCGAAACGCTCCGGATCGGCGGCCTGCGCCCGGGTGAGGACATCGACGGCCCGGTCCCGGTGGGTGCGGTCGCCGCTCCAGGCGGTGGCGATGAACTTGATGAGCAGCAGGTGCTTGCTGAGCTGGGCGTGTGCCAGGGCGGCGACCGCGCCGGCCCCGCCGTACCCGCCGGCCAGCCCGGCGAACTGGGCGGACGTGAGCTGATGCCACCTGATCGTCACGGCCGTGCCCCGGTGAGTCGGGCCAGGTCGTCGGCGACCCGGCGGTGGACGTGCGTGATGAGCCGGGTCAGATCGGCGCAGTAGACCGACGGGTTCCGGAATCCCTTCGACCGGCGGTAGCGGTGCGCGTAGTGGCCGGCGCCGCAGATCCGGCGCCACTCGCACGGTCGGCAGGAGTCGGCGAGCGCCCGCTCCCCGATCTGCCGGGCGACGATCCCGGGATGGAGGAGAGCCGCGTCCAGGTCGTGCGTCAGCACATTGGTCCCGGTGGCGCATGCCCCGTCGTACGCGGATTTGAGGGAGTCCTCCTGCTCCACCGCCCCGTCCGTCTCGATCACCGCGACCGCGACCGGGCTGAGTCCCACCTGCTCGCTGCGGCTGCCGCCGCCCAGCACCAGGTTGATCACCGACTCGAACAGGCGGATCCGGGTGGCCTGGTGTTCCGCCCCGTACCACTCGTCGAAGATCGCGATGAGCCAGTCGGCGTACGGGGTCTCGCCGGCCCGCGCCCGTGGGGGCGGCTCCGCCCAGTTGGCGTGCGGGAACAGGAGGTCGATCGCCGGTGGGTGATAGCCGAGCAGGGTCCGGTAGCAGGCGAGCGGGTCGGTGTCCGGATCGATGGTGCAGAGCAGTCCGGCGTACGCGGAACGATTGTCCGCCCGGTCGAGCAGGGTGAGCGCCCGGTGCACCGCGGCGAAGCTGCCGCGGCCGTCGGCCCGGCGCCGGTGGCGGTCGTTGTCGGCGGGCGGCCCGTCCAGGCTGACCCCGACCGTCACGCCGAGCGACCGCAGCTCGGCGAGCATCGCCTCGTCGAGCAGCACGCCGTTGGTCTGCAACCCGAAGTCGACGGCACAGGTGCCGGTGAGCGCCGCACGCATCGTGCCGACGATCGACCGGAGCCCGTCGCGGCCGGCCATCAGCGGCTCGCCACCGTGCAGGATGAGGCGCACCGTGTCCAGCCGGTGGGCCCGGGCGTGCGCACGGATCCGGTCGGCGGCGGCCGACGCCACCTCGGTGGACATGACCGCGGGCCGGGTCCGCCAGCTCTGGTCGGACATCGTGTACATGTAGCAGTAGTCGCAGGCCAGATTGCAGCGCTGATGAACCTTCAGCACGTAATCCCGAAAGGGACGTGGCGACCAGCCCTCCGCGATCAGTCGCGGGACGTCCAGTGCCCGGTGCGGCCAATCGGGGATCGGCGCCTCAGAGAGGTCTTGGCTCATCGGGCGCGAAATTGCCGAAAGCGGCCAGGATCTCCCGGTTCCCGCTCATCTCGGCGACCAGCGCCGACAGCGAATGCGCCAGCACCGAATCGGTCGAGGGGAGCAGCTGATCCAGCGGTATGCCAGTGACATCGATCAAGGTCGTGGGCAGTGCGTCGCCACTCCCGGCCACCCCGGGATCTGCGGCCATCCTCGCCTCCTCGCCCGCCGCCGCGATCAGGTCGGCGGCGGCTCGATGTCACACTCCGCGCGCACCCCGAGAGCGGCGTTTACCGTGCTCGGATGGTGCGGTCCGAGCACGCGGCGGAGGCTGCCAAGTGTAGTGTCCAGCAACACTTGAGCGCTGCCCGACTCGCCTGCGTTTCTCATTTCCAACACGAGATCGACAGCGCAGGCGAGCGAATCCGGATGATCCTTTCCGCGCACTCTCTGAGACACTTCGAGGGTACGTCGAAGCAGGTCACGGGCATCGTCGAATTGTTGATCGAGAGAGAGATCGGTGGCATAGTTCGCCGCCGCACAAAGGGTGTACGGGTGCTCGTCACCCAATCGCTCCTGTAACTCGGTCAGGGTCATCCGATCCATCTCCAGGGCACGCGGATCGCCCAGCGCGCGCAGGATGATCGCATGGTTCACCTCGGCCGCCAGGGTGACCGGGTTGAACCGGCCGAAGACCCGCCGGTACCGCGCCACGGCGAGCTTGGCCAACTCCAGGGCGTCGTCCGGCGGCCGGTGCTCGGCGACCGCCAGGGCGCAGCCGACGTTGGCGAGGCTCATCATGGCGGCCAGCGTGTGCTCGTGATCGGTGCCCAGCTGGGTCAGGCCGGCCTCGTAGTTCTCCCGGGCCAGGCGCATGGCGTCGGCGTACCGGCCGAGTTTGCGCAGCGCCACGACGACCGTACGGACGCTCATCAACACCTGCTGGTGCCGGGGCCCCATCCGGGCCCGCAACGCCGGCAGCACCTCCTGCTGCAGGTCGTACGCCTGCTGGTAGTCCCCCAGCCCGAGATGGTCGCGGGCCAGGTTGCCGATCGACAGCAGGGTTCGGGCGTCCCGGTCGCCGAACAGGTCCCGCCGCCGGCGCAGCACCTCCTCGTCGATCGCGAAGGCGCTCCGGTAGTCCCCCAGCAGGCGCCGGTTGACCCCGACGTTGTTCATCTGATGCAGGATGCGTTCCTCGTCCGCCGGGTCGGCGGCCCGGCAGTGCGCGAGCGTCTCCTCGTCGACCTCCAGCGCCTGCGGATAGGCCCCGTTGATCCGGTGGTGTGCCGCCACCGTCCGCGCGGCCCGCAGCGTGAACCGGTGCCGGTCGCCGTATCCCGTGCTCTCCCGCAGCCGGTTCCAGGAGACGATGCTCAGCTCCCGGGACTCGTCATAGCGGCCCAGCGCCCGCAACGTCTCGGCGCGCTCGAAGGTGGCCCGCATGGCCAGTTCCTCGACCGGCTCGGTGGCGTCGTCCGCGTCGGCCGGGGTCCACGCGGCGATGGCCAGGTCGGCCAGGCGCAGACTGCCCGCGTAGTCGCCGGCCCGGTTCTGGTAGCGGATCTGGTCGACGACCAGCCGGCGGGCGGGCAGGTGGGCGGAGCCGATCAGCCCGGCCGGGATCACGTGCGGGGCGATCTCCGCGTACAGGTCCCAGGCCCGCATGTCCTCCGGGGCGCCCGGGTTCGCGGCGGCCAGCAGCAGTTCGGCGTTGGTCCGGCCGCGCTTCCGGGCGGGCTGGTCGAGCGCCTCCCGGAGCGCCACCTGGACCAGCCGGTGCACGGTGATCCGCCGGGTCTGCTGCTCGACGGTCGCCAGCCCGTACCGGCGCAGGGTCCGTATCGTTCGGGCCATCTGGATCGGATCGCTGAGCGCCCGCGCCAGCGGTGCGGTGACCGGGGCGTCCTGCCCGCTGCGCAGCAGGGTGACCGAGACCGGCTCGGTGCCGAGGTAGGCGAAGACCTCGAGCAGCTGGGCGGCGCTCGGCGCCTCGTGACGCAGGCCGTCGACCGCGATCCGGACGAACGCGACGACCGTGTCGGTGTAGTGCTGTGGTCGTCCGGTGGCCAGCAGTTCCTGCATGTGCTCGTTGAAGAGCTGCATCAGCTCGCCGACCGGCATCAGGGTCGCGGCCTGCACGGCGGCCACCTGTTCCAGGGCGAGCGGCAGGTCGCCGAGCCGGTCGGCGAGGCGGTCCGCGTCGGCGCCGCTGATCTCCCGGCCCCGCCGGCGCAGGAACTGGATGCTCTCGGCCCGGTCGAACGGCGGCACCTCGATGGCCGTGCCGACGTTCGCCCAGTTCGGGTCGCGGGAGGTGACCAGCACCTGGCCGCGCGCCGAGGAGGGCAGCAGCGCCAGCAGGTCGTCGGAGAGCTCGGCGTTGTCGAAGACCAGATGCCAGGCGACCCGGCCCCGCTCCAACTCGCTGATCACCGACCGTACGGTCTGCTGGAGGTCCCGGTTCGCCGGCAGGTTCAACCGCTCCCCCAGGTCCGCGAGGGCCCGGCGGGCCGGCATCGGGTCGTGCGCGGGCACCCACCAGACCAGGCCGTTCTCCGGAACCGCCCAGCGGTACAGGTACTCCACCGCCACCTGTGTCTTCCCGGCCCCGCCCAGCCCGTGCAGGATGACCGGCAGCGACCGGCCCGCGCGCAGCCGCCGCCGGACCTCGTCGAGGATCAGATCCCGGCCGGTGAAGGCGCTGTTGCGTTCCGGCAGGTCACGCGGCCGGACGGTGACGGTCGCCGGATCGCCGCCCGGTTCCCCGGCCGTCTTCTCGACCGGCTCGGGCACGATGAAGTCCTCACTCGGCGGCGCCACGGCCGGCCGGGTCGAGTCGTCCGAGGCCGCCAGCCAGAGTTGCAGGAACTGCCGGACCACCTCGTGCGGGTCCCGGCGGTCCACCGAGCGGACGGCCAGCACACGGACCACGCAGTCCAGCTTCACCCATTTGGGCAGGCCGTCGCCGCGCAGCATGGCGCTCACCGTTTCGTGACTGACGGTGTCCGCGAGATCGCCACGGATTCTGACATCGTTGCTGATCATTCGGACGCCCGGTTTTCCGGCACTGCGATAGAGCTCGTGCAGGGCGAGGACCAGATCCCTCAGTGGGCCCGGTGGCAATTGATCTGGTCCGGGCATCTGTACCGCCACGAGTCACGCTCCTGACGCTGACAAGAATCGTCAAGTTGTGTCAGACAGGATTTCACGAGCATCGGGCGTACGCCAACCGTCAACTTATGGCGATGAATGCCAGGATCCGTTCTCGCGCATTCCGGGGGATCGACGATTGATCCATGGAAAGAGTTCGCCGCGGAGGGGCGCCGAATGCGTGATCATAAACGGCCCGGCATCGACCGGGTCACGAACGAGCTGGCCTTCGTGGCCGTCGTGGTGACGATCCTGATTCTGATCCTCACCGGAGGGCTCAGCGGGGAATCGACTCTCCAGGCGATCGCGTGCCTGGCGGCCACCGCCGGACCCTGGCGCCGGGCGAAGGCCGAGAACAGGGCTATGGAACGGATCCTGCGCCCGGGGCGTCCGGTGGATCGCCGGCGTAGTTGTCGAAGGCGGAAAGAACTTCCTGAGCACCGTCGAATTCGATCAACAAGCGCCGGATGGCGTTGGCGAGCGCGGAATCGCCGTCCGCGATGAGACGGTCCACCGGCAGATCGGTGACGTCGATCAACCGAGACGCGCCCGGATCGTCCTGGCCGGCGCCACCCATGCCGCCCTCCACCTGATAACCCGGCCCAGCAAGCTCACGATAGCTAATCACAGGGTCGCCCGACGGCCATTCGCGGCCCTGCGGCTTCCCGTCATGGCGGCTCCCGGTCCCGCTGGGCCGTGGGCCGTCCACCGGTCTCACCTGGACCGGCCGTCATCCCCGGGGCGGCGGGGCGTTGTACCCGATGCGGCAAGAGTCCGGTAGGTCCCACTGTCCGGAACGGATCGGGACCAAAATTCGGCACACGCAGCCGTATCACAGAGGCAACTCAGAGGTAACAATGGGCTCTGATCGGGATCGCCCCATCTCGATCCATGCTTCACCGGCTCGGCGGACCGGAAGGTAGCGGACATGCTCAGCAAAGAGGACAGTCGGCGGCTGGCACAGCTGGAACGCCAGCTCCGACGCGACGATCCCGACTTCTGTGCCCGCATGGGCGGCGGAAACTTCAGCGTGTCACCGACCGGTGTCCCTCCGCTTCCACTGTTCATCCTGTCCGCGCTCATCACCGCCGTCGCCGTCGTGCTGGCCGTGGTGGGCTGGTGGATCGCGGCGTCCATCACGACCGCCTGGGCGGCCGTCACCACGGGCTCCGCGGCTCACCGGCTGCGCCGGCGACGGGAGGTCAGGAGCTGGCAGCGGCCTGCCCCTCGAACCGACGGATGATCTCGGCCAGCGCCCGGACCTGACGCAGGACACTCTCCGGTTCGGTGGACCGGTGCACCTGGCGGCCGATGTCGACGATCGCGTCCGCCCGGACCCCCACCATGTTGAGCGGGCGCCGGTAGAGCGGCTCCTGACTGGTCGCCCACTTGACGAAGGACCGCGACGGCTCCGGCAGGTAGACGATCCACGCGGTGGCCAGTTCGCCGGTGTCCGGCTTGCGGTAGTCGAAGACCACGAACTCGAGGTCGTCGTGAACTCCGCGCAGGACCGCGTACGCCGGCTGGTCCTCGCCGAAGTCGGGGGTGTCGCTCCAGTCCGCCAGCAGGTCGGGGTCGACGTCGAGGAAGCGCCAGCCCTCGCGGCGGGCCAGCTCGATCCGGTCGCCCACGCCGGTGGCCGGGCTGACCGACCGGTCGGCGAAGAAGGTGAGGTAGACCCCGGCCGCACCGACCAGGACGCCGAGGCCGATGGTGAGCATCCCGGCGAGCCGGCCGACCGAGTGCTCCAGCGGGCGGGCCAGACCGGTCTCGTCACCCACGGTGACACATTGGTTGCCGACACGCGTTTCGGCCGGACCGCACCCGGCCGTGCCGTTCATCAGAAGGACGACGCCGAGAGCCAGAATCACCAGCCCTACAGCAAGAACGATCCACGAGTATCGACTCGCTCGGACGCTCATCCGGCCCTCCCATTTCGCCGGTGATCAAAATACCGGCTACCTGACGTGATACGGCCGGCGCCCGGGCGCCGGCCGTATCCGTAGCGGAAGAGTTATCCGGCCAGGAGCGCCCGCGCGTTGCGGATGGTGTGCGCGGCCACGTCCTTGCCGAGTTCGATGCCGGCCTCGTCGGCCGAGCGGGTGTGGATGCCGGACCAGACGCGGGCGTCCACGTTCTCCAGACTCGGCACCCTCCAGTCGGTGTAGGTGCGGGTCACACCGGGCGCCGACGGGCTCGGGACGGTGTACGGGCGGCGCGCCTTCGGGCCGACCAGCACGGTCAGGATCTGCTCGGCCGAGCCGGAGTACGTGTTGTGCCCACTCGGGTAGTCCGGGTGCGCCGGGGTGGCGTGCAGCGGCAGCCACTCCGCGTCGCCGCCGGCCCGGATCGCGCTGACCGGGCGCCACAACTGGTAGGCGTACTTGGCGTCGGACGTGGCGATCTGGGTGTCGACCGAGGCGACGTGGAACAGGGCGACGAGCCGGGTGCGCTCGGCGACCCCGCCCCGGGACTGCTCGACGGCGGCCCGCAGGATCGGGGTGTAGAGCACGTACGACGAGCCGAGCCAGAAGGTGGCGGTGTCGGTCTGCGCCGGGGTGCGGACCGTGCTGTTCGCCGCGCCGTACGCCTTCACCTCGGCGATGTCCCGCCGGTACCGGGCCGAGTCGAGCGCCGGGGGCGGGGCCGGACGGTACTGGCCGGCGCCGCGCAGGGCGAACGGGCGGGCCACCCGGTTGCCGTACTGGGTGGCCGGGGCGTAGGCCGGCGGGGTGGGCTGCCAGATCCCGGGCGCGGCGGCCGGCACCGGGTACGCCGTGTTCACCGAGGCCGGGTCGAGCCCGTCCCCGGCCCGTTCGGCGATCAGGTCGGCGGCCTCGTCCCGGCCGGCGGCGAGGCCGCGGTCCCTGGCCGGCCCGTCCGGGATGGTGGCGAGGTCGGCGGCGAGCACGGCGTCGGCCGCGGCGGCCTGGGTCGGGGTCAGCGTGATCAGGGTCTGGTGGACCGCTCCGGCCAGGGCCGCGCGCTGGTAGGCCTTCGGGTGGGAACCGTTCTGTGCCCGGGCCGCGGCGAGCCAGCCGATCGCCCAGGTGCGCCCGTTGGTCACCTGCGTGGTGGCGCCACCGGCGGTGATCGCCGCCGTGGTGGCGTCATACCAGGTCAGCACCGAGTCGGTGGCGGGTGCGGCGGCCGCGGGCGCGGCAGTGCCGATGGCGGTCACGGTGACGGCGCTGAGCAGCACCGCACCGGCTCTGTTGACGAACATCGCTAAACCCCTCAGCTCTATCGGAGATCTAGAATAAAGCCTCGCGAGTCCCGGACGGCCGCGTCAACGAACGCCACCGGTTCGTATTGATTGGAATAGATGCGAAAAGGCCCCCGCCGTACGGCGGGGGCCTTTCCTCGGGTGGTGCTACCTGGTGATGCGGGCGGTGTGGACACGGACCTTCGAGTCGTTGCCGACCCGGTCCTCAGCCCAGTAGCTGATCACCAGCTTGCCCCTGTCGACGCCGGTGAGCGCGATGCTCCAGCCGCCCTTGGCGTCCGGGACGGCGCTGACCACCGCGGCCTTGGCCTGGGCGTCCCGCTCCGAGGACGCCCGGGTCCACGTGCCGGCGGCGTAGTAGTACCACTTGCCGGACCGCTCCTGGACCAGCTTGGCGTTCGCGGTCGCGACACCGGTGCCCAGGTCGTACGCCGAACCGGTGAGGGTCTGCCAGGACGAGATCCGCTCCTCGTTGCGCGGCTCGTTCAGGCGGATCTCCGGGGCGAGGAAGTCCTGGACGACCAGGATCCTGCCGACGGTCACCGTGGTGCCGTTGCCCGCCGGGTTGGCCGGCGTGGCCGTGACCGTGAACAGACCGGCCTTGGCGTACGCGTGCGACACGGTCGCGTTGTTCGCCGGGGAGCGGGTGGTGGTGCCGTCGCCCCAGTCGACCGAGATCTCGGTGGCGCCGGTGACGCCGCTGAGGGCCAGGGTGGCCGACTGCGACGCCCAGATCGCCTTCGGGTTCAGCGTGTACCCGCCGGCCTGCGCCGCCACGGTGACGGTGGACCCGCCGGTGAAGGTCGCCGGGCCGCTGTTGCCGGCCTCGTCGGTGAGGGTCACGGTCACCTGGTGGCTGCCCGCCGCGGCGTACCGGTGGGTCGCCGTGGTCGTGCCGGCGGCCAGGGTCTCGGCCGCGCTGCCGTCGCCCCAGTTCACCACCCGGGTGATCGTCGCGTTGTCGCTGACGTCGTCGTCCAGCGCGGTCTCGGTCAGCGTCACCGTCTGACCCGGCCAGAGCGCCGCCGTGTTCAGGGCGTAGGTGCCCGTCGGGGCGGTGGCGTCCAGCACGCCGGCCGTGCTGCGCGGCGTGGTGTCCGCGGTGATCGGCGTGTGCGCGGCGAAGTAGTTGACCAGCATGGTGAGGTCGTTGTCGCCGGTCGTCACCTTGTCGGCGCCCTTGCCCAGGGTGGTGAAGTTGTCACCGCCGGAGGCGAGGAACGAGTTCGACGTGACCCGGTAGGAGCCGTTCGGGTCGAGGGCGACCCCGTTCAGCCGGAGGGTCGACGCGATGATCTTCGAGCCGCGCGGCTGGTCGACGTCGTAGGAGTAGGTGAGCCCCTTCGACGAGCCGAGGTGCAGCACCGGACGGGAGGCCCCGGCGGGCTGCCACTGCTCCTCCAGCACCTGCTTGATCTGGGCGCCGGTGAGCGTCTGGGTCACCACGTCGTTGGCGAACGGCTGAACCGCGAACGCCTGCGAGTAGGTGATCGTGCCGTCGGCGCCGTACAGCAGGTCGGCCCGCAGGCCACCCGGGTTCATGAAGGCGATCTGCGCGCCGCCACGTCCGGCGTCCCTGGTCTGGTCCAGCTGGACGTCGGCGATCAGGTTGCCGAGCACCGACTCGGCGCCTCGGTCCTCGGCGCCCGCGGCCGTGTAGGCCCGCTTGATGTCGCCGGAGATCTTGCCGAGCGGCTTCTTGCCCAGCTCGGTGGCGTTCGTCTTGGCCGCGGCGACGAGGCCCGCGATCGCGGTGTTCGACGGGTAGCCGGCCACCGTGACCAGCTCGGAGGTGGAGGCGGTGACCTCACCGGTGGCCGGGTCGTAGGTCAGCACGACCTTACCCAGCTTTTCGCCGTAGTCCTCGGCCTGGACGACCGGGCGGGTCTTGCCGGGCACGCCCGGAACCGGGATCTGGAAGGCGTACGCCTGATGGGTGTGGCCGCTGAAGATGGCGTCGATCTCGGCGCTCACCCGGGTGAACGGGCCGAACACCGGGTCCGCCGCCAGGGCCTCGGCCGAGCCGATGTGCTCGGTCGGCGCGCCCTCGTGGGCCAGCAGGACGAGCACGTCGGCCTCGCCGTTGGCCTCGTCGCCGTCGGAGAGCTCCGCGGCGAGGGCGTTCGCCTCGGCGACCGGGTCGCGGAACTCGACGCCGGCGATGCCGGCCGGGCTGACCAGCGAGGCGGTCTGCTCGGTGACGACGCCGATGTAGCCGACCTTCACGCCGCCCAGGTTCTGCACGTCGTAGGCGGGCAGGACCCGCTTGCCGTCCTTGTAGACGTTCGCGCCCAGCAGCGGGAAGTCGGCCCGGTCCTGGACCCGGCCGACGAGGTCGCCGAGGCCCTTGTCGAACTCGTGGTTGCCGACCGCGGAGACGGCCAGGCCACCGGCGTTCAGGACGTCGATGGTCGGGTTGTCGTTGTCGATCGCGGAGATGAAGGTCGACGCGCCGATGTTGTCACCGTTGGAGATCCACGCGGTGTTCGGGTTCGCGGCCCGCAACTGGTCGACCAGCCCGACGAGCTGAGCGGCGCCACCGACGGCCTGGCCGTTGACGGTAGACGGAGACTCGAGCCGGCCGTGGAAGTCGTTGATGCTCAGCAGCTGCAGGTCGACCGGACCGGTCACGCCGGTCTCCACGCCGACGACCACCGGGTCGTGGTCGCTGGACCGGTACGGGTTCTCCGCGTAGAACGGCGCGTAGCCGTCGTACTCGAAGGCGAACGACTCGACGGAGTTGATGTTCCAGATGTCGACGCCGGTGACGCGGCTCTTCAGCGCGTCGGTGACCAGGGCGTGGTCGAGCGAGCCGGACTCGCCGCCGAAGACGTAGGAGAACTTGTCCGCGGGGTGCGCGTCGGTGAAGCCCTTGTCGTACAGGACCTGGAGGGGGTCCTCCTGGCCGTACGAGTTGAAGTCGCCCAGCAGGATCACCTTGTCGGTGCCGAGACCCTCGACGAAGGTCGCCAGCGCCTGCGCCTGCCGCTTCCGGTCGCCGTTGTAGGCGCCCTGCCCGTCACCGGTGTCGACGTTGTCACCGGTCGGGGTGACCGAGGCGCTCTTCGACTTGAAGTGGTTCGCGACCACGGTGAAGTCGATGGCGCCCGCGGTGAAGGTCTGCGCGATCGGCTCGCGGGCGTTGCCCCACACCGTCTCGTCGTTGACCGACTTGGAGGCGCCCTTCGGCGTCACCGAACCGGGCTTGAAGATGATCGCGCTGGTGATGTAGTCCTGCTGGGCCGCGGCCGGCAGCTCGGCCGGCGACCGGACGTAGTCCCAGGTGCCCGCGCCGTCGGCCTCGTTCAGGGCGGCGACCAGCGTCTTCAGCGCCAGCTGGGTCTCGGTCGCCTCGAAGCGGACCGAGTTCTCGATCTCCATGAGGGCGACCACGTCGGCGTCCAGGGCGGTGATCGCCTTGACGATCTTCGCCTCCTGCTTGGCGAACGCCGCCTCGTCGGTCGCGCCACGCGCCTCGCCACCGAAGTGGACGAAGTAGTTCAGCACGTTGAAGCTGGCGACCCGGATGTCACCGCCGACGTTCGCCGGGGCGGCGGTCCGCGGGTTGGTGGCCTTGAACGTGGTCCGGGCGGTGGCCGGGGTGCTCGCGTCGACCGGGGTGGCGGGCTGGAAACGCCACTCGCTGAAGCCGTAGCTCAGCACGCTCGCGCCGAACTTCTCCACGGTGTCGCCGACCCGCAGCGGCTCGGTGGCCGAGAAGTACGGCGGGGCCAGGCCGGCCGTGGACAGGTTGGTGGTGCGGCCGTCGTCGAGCAGCACACGGCCGGCCTTGTTGGCGGCCTTCTGCCGGGCCGCGGCGTCGCTGCCGGGCCGGGCCACGTCGGTCGGGATCCGGGCCGGGGCGTCACCGGCGGCGAGGACGATCTCGCCGTACCGGTTGGTGTTGTAGACGTCCGAGACCGTGTAGGCGCCGACCGGGGCGACCAGCATGCCCTCGGCGGACTCGCGGGCCGCGTCGTCCAGCGGCAGGGCCAGCGGGACCGGGGTGGGCAGGGTCGCGCCGGTGGCGCAGAGCTGCACGTCGGTCTTCGCGGCGATGCTGATCTGGGTGAGCCCGTTGTACTCGCTCACCGCGCCGGTGACCCGGACCCGGTCGCCGACGGCCACCGACGGGTGGTTCGCGGCGTTCGAGGTCAGGTAGACGAAGATGCCGTCGGACGCGGTGCCCGCGGCGACCGGACGGTCCCCGCCGCTGCCGGCCGTCTGCACGTAGACACCGTTGTAGCCGCCGGTCCGGTGGTCGGCCGTGACGACGCCCTCGACGGTGACGGTCGAGCCGGCCAGGCCGGTGGCGGCGCCGGTGCCCTGCACCTCGGCGATCGTGTGGGTGACCGGGACGGCACAGCCGGTCCCGGGCTCCTCCGGCTCTTCCGGCTCCTCGGGGGCGGCCGTGTTGCGGGTGCCGAAGGTGCCGGCGGCCGGCGCCTTCCAGACGCCGTCGACCTTCTGCAGCGACTGCCCGGCGGGATCGGTGCCCGGTTCGGACACTCCGATGTCGATGCTCGTCTGACCGGCGGCCGGGCCGTTGGTCGCGGTGAGAACGCCCTCGTAGCTGAGGAACTCGGCGACCGTGCCGTCCGGCTCGACCAGCGCGAGACCGTCGGGCGCGCCGTTCTGCAGGCCGTTGACGGCGTAGGTCTGCACGACCACGCCGGACGCCGGGACGACACCGCTGAGGGTGACGGTCGGGTTGTAGGTGGTGCCGTCGTTGCCGTTGTAGAGGTAGAGCTTCCAGCCACTCAGGTCGAATCCGACCGGGGCCTCGATCTCGACGGCTTCACCGCTGTCGGTGCTCGCGTTGTCGTAGTGGATCTCACTGATGAACGGCGTGTCCGTCGCGGCGGAGACCGGGCCGGTAAGGCTGAGACCGAGCGTGGTCGCCAGGACGGCGGCACCCAGCGCACGGAACCCCGCAGGGGTCTTCGGCGCTGGGAGAGACCATCCGGCGTCACCCACGCTGCGTATGTAGGAACGCATCGAGGTTGACCCTCCGAAGGAAGTTGATCGCCCGCAGCGTAGGTACCGCTGGTGACGAAAGATTCTCAGGAAGGTAACGGTAGGGCATGACAACGTGGACCTGGACAAGGATTTGCGAGGCGTTCATTGTTCGCTTTTGTACGGTCATCGAAACGTAGATCCACTGTCACGCGTCGGCAAAGCCGGCATGCGAATCGGGACTTTCCGTCATCGTTCGATGACTGAGCGTGACCTGAGAACTTCACCGCGAGAGATGGAACGCGGCGTCCTTTTCTTGACTCGTTCCAGAAAAGCAGGGCAGACTCGTCGCGACTCACCGCTCGCTACCCGGAGGATTTCGTGGCAGACGAACTCGCCGCCCAGGAACGACTCGAGAACAAGGCCGCCCAGGGAGGCTGCCCGGTCGCGCACGGCGGCTCCGGCTCCCACGGCGGCCGGACGAACCGCGACTGGTGGCCCAACCAGCTCGACCTGAGCGTCCTGCATCACAACCCGCCGGCGCACAACCCGCTGGGTGGTGACTTCGACTACGCCGCGGCGTTCAAGAGCCTCGACCTGGCGGCCGTGAAGGCGGACATCGCCGCGATCATGACCGAGTCGCAGGACTGGTGGCCGGCCGACTTCGGTCACTACGGCCCGCTCATGATCCGGATGGCCTGGCACAGCGCCGGCACCTACCGGACGTTCGACGGCCGCGGCGGCGCGGGCGGCGGCGAGCAGCGCTTCGCCCCGCTCAACAGCTGGCCGGACAACGGCAACCTGGACAAGGCCCGGCTGCTGCTCTGGCCGGTCAAGAAGAAGTACGGCAAGAACATCTCGTGGGCCGACCTGATGATCCTGGCCGGCAACGTGGCCCTGGAGAGCATGGGCTTCGAGACCTACGGCTTCGGCGGCGGCCGCGCGGACGTCTGGGAGCCGGAGGACGTCAACTGGGGTTCCGAGGACACCTGGCTCGGCGACAACCGGTACAGCGGCGACCGTGAGCTGGCCAAGCCGCTCGGCGCCGTCCAGATGGGCCTGATCTACGTCAACCCGGAGGGCCCGAACGGCAACCCGGACCCGCTGGCCTCGGCCCGCGACATCCGCGACACGTTCGGCCGGATGGGCATGAACGACGAGGAGACCGTGGCGCTCATCGCCGGCGGTCACACCTTCGGCAAGACCCACGGCGCCGGCCCGGCCGAGCACGTCGGCCCGGAGCCCGAGGCCGCCCCGATCGAGGCACAGGGCACGGGCTGGAAGAGCACCTTCGGCACCGGTGTGGGCGCCGACGCGATCACCAGCGGTCTGGAGGTCACCTGGACCTACCACCCGACCCGCTGGGACAACGAGTTCTTCCACATCCTCTTCGCGTACGAGTGGGAGCTCACCCAGTCGCCGGCCGGCGCGCACCAGTGGCGCCCGAAGAACGGCGCCGGCTCCGACCTGGTGCCGCACGCGTTCGACCCGGCGAAGCGGCAGGAGCCGCGGATGCTGACCTCCGACCTGGCGCTGCGGTTCGACCCGATCTACGGGCCGATCTCGAAGCGGTTCCACGACAACCCGGAGGAGTTCGGCAAGGCCTTCGCCAAGGCATGGTTCAAGCTGACCCACCGTGACATGGGCCCGATCTCCCGCTACCTCGGCCCGGAGGTCCCGTCCGAGCCGCTGATCTGGCAGGACCCGCTGCCGGCCGTGGACCACGAGCTGGTCGGCGCGGCGGAGATCGCCTCGCTGAAGGCCACCGTGCTCGCCTCCGGCCTGTCGGTCTCCGAACTGGTCGCGACCGCGTGGGCGTCGGCGTCGACGTTCCGTGGCACCGACAAGCGCGGTGGCGCGAACGGCGCCCGGATCCGGCTGGCCCCGCAGAACCAGTGGGAGGCCAACGACCCGGCGCAGCTGAGCAAGGTGCTGGGCGTGCTCGAGGGCATCCGGGACGAGTTCAACGCGGCCGGTGGCGCCACCAGGATCTCGCTGGCCGACCTGATCGTGCTGGCCGGTTCCGCGGCCGTGGAGAAGGCCGCCAAGGACGGCGGTTTCGACATCGAGGTGCCGTTCACCCCGGGTCGTACCGACGCGACCGAGGAGCAGACCGACGCCGAGTCGTTCGCGGTGCTGGAGCCGACCCACGACGGTTTCCGCAACTACCTCGCGAAGGGCCACCGCCGCCCCACCGAGGCGCTGCTGGTGGACCGGGCGCAGCTGCTCACGCTGACCGCGCCGGAGCTGACCGTGCTGGTCGGCGGCCTGCGGGTGCTCGGCGCGAACACCGGTGGCTCGCAGCACGGTGTCTTCACCGCGACGCCGGGCGTGCTGTCCAACGACTTCTTCGCCAACCTGCTCGACTTCGGCCTCACCTGGTCGGCCACCGACTCCGAGGGCGAGACCTTCGAGGGCCGCGACCGCCGGACCGGCGAGGTCAAGTGGACCGCCACCCGGGCTGACCTGATCTTCGGCTCGAACTCGATCCTGCGCGCGCAGGCCGAGGTCTACGGCAGCGACGACGCCAAGGAGAAGCTGGTCACCGACTTCGTCGAGGCGTGGGTCAAGGTCATGAACCTGGACCGGTTCGACCTGGCCTGAGGCCGGTAGCAGTCCCTCCGGGGCCCGGGTCGGCCGCGCCGACCCGGGCCCTGTCTGCTGGTACCCTCAGGGCGTCGGGCTCGTAGCTCAGTGGATAGAGCAACCGCCTCCTAAGCGGTAGGTCGCGCGTTCAAATCGCGCCGGGCCCACTTTCAGAACCTCAGCCGCTGCCCCACCCGCAGCTGGTGCGGGCTGTCCAGAGTCCCCGCGTTGGCCCGGTAGAGTGCCGGCCAGCCGCCCGGTACGTCGTTCCGGGCCGCGATTCCGGCGAGCGTGTCGCCGCGGCGTACCACGTAGCCCCCACCGGCGCCGGTGGATGAGGAACGCACAGCGAAGGATCGGACGACCCGGTTCTTGCGGGACGCGGCCGGCCGATAGCCGTGCCGGGGTCCGCAGTGCGGCCACGCCCGGATCCCCTGGCCGCGGAGCACCCGCTCGGCGACGCGGATCTGCTCGGATTTGCTGGCCCGGTTCGCGGTGTTCGCGTACCGGCCGCCGCCGTAGGCGCGCCAGGTGCTGCGGCTGAACTGCAGACCGCCGTAGTACCCGTTGCCGGTGTTGATGCGCCAGTTGCCGCCGGACTCGCAATCCGCGATGGCCTCCCAGTTGATCGAGGCCTGTGCGGGGGCGGCCGGCCCGGCGAGGACCACGCCGCCGGCCAGGCTCGCGGCGACGAGACCGACCGCACGCTGGAACTGTTTGCTGGTCTGAACCATGAGCTTGTCCTCCACGCCTACGAGGTCAGCTGTCGGGTTCGGGCAGAGGTGCCCGGCCGCCGGTGCGGCGGCTTCACCCCGAGGCGCGTCAGCGCCGAGGAACTCTTGGGTCCCCCGCTCCTTGCCGTTCGAGTTCGTCTGGACCGTGGCCGGCGGCAGGACTCGGCGTTCCGGCCACGGTGCCCGCATGACGGGCCGCGTATCCGCCCCCGGCGGGCATGGCCGGGCGGCGGCGATGGTGCTGTAGGTCACAAATTAGCAACTTTGATCTTCTTTGTATGCATAACGTGATGATCTCGGCGCGCCACCCGCACCGGCGACATGAGCGACTCGCGTGTTCTGCACTGAGGGTGCACAATCAGCGGCCATGAGCGATCCACAACGCGAACTGGACGTCATCGTCTACGGCGCAACCGGCTTCGTCGGCGTGCTGACCGCACGTCACCTGGCCGAACACGCCCCGGCCGGCACCCGGATCGCGCTGGCCGGACGCTCCCGCCAGAAGCTGGAGCAGGTCGCGGGTGAACTCGGCGTCGACTGGCCGATCGTGGTCGCCGACGCCGACGACGAACCGGCGCTGACCACGATGGCCGAGCGCGCCCGCGTGGTGCTGACGACCGTCGGCCCGTACGCGAAATACGGCCGGCCACTCGCCCGCGCGTGCGCCGTCACCGGCACCGACTACGTGGACCTCACCGGTGAGGTGCTGTTCGCCCGGGACAGCATCGACGAGAACCATGCGACCGCCCAGCGCACCGGCGCACGGATCGTGCACTCCTGCGGCTTCGACTCGATCCCCTCCGACATCGGGGTGCACGTCCTGCACGCGGCGGCACGCGCCGACGATGCCGGGGAACTGACCGACACCACGCTCGTCGTGACCCGGATGCGCGGCGGATTCAGCGGCGGCACCATCGACTCGATGCGGCACCAGGTCGACGTCATGAAGAAGGACCGCCGACTGCGCCGGGTGGGTGCCAGCCCGTACTCGCTGAGCCCGGACCGGGAGGCCGAACCCGATCTCGGCCGCCAGCCGGACATGGTGACGCTGCGCGGCACCGACGTGGACGCCAGCGTGCGCGGTCACCTCGCGCCGTTCGTGATGGCGTCCTACAACACCCGGGTGGTCCGGCGCAGCAACGCGCTGCGCGGCTGGGCGTACGGCTCCCGCTTCCGCTACCGCGAGGCGATGCGGGTGAGCGGCCCGGCCACCGCGCTGGCCGTCAAGGGCGCGCTGAACGGCCTGGTGATCGGCTTCGCGCTGCCGCCGGCCCGGTTCCTGCTGGACCGGATCCTGCCGGCGCCGGGCACCGGGCCGGACGAGACCGCCCGGCGCAACGGCCACTTCACCATGGACATCTTCACCACGACGTCGTCGGGGGCGCGCTATCGCGCCCGGGTCAAGGCCAAGGGCGATCCGGGGTACGCGGCGACCGCCGTGATGCTCGGTGAATCCGCTCTGGCGCTGGCCCTCGACCGGGACCGCCTGCCGGAGTCACCCGGCGGCGTGCTCACCCCCGCGACCGGGATCGGTGACGCGCTCGTCGACCGTCTCCGCGCGGCCGGTCTGGAGATCACCGTCGAGCGGCTGTAGGGCGATCACCTCGAAGACGTGCCAGTGCTTCGGCCCGCTGAACGCCGTGCCCGGCTCGTCCCGCTCGTGCCAGTGCTCGATCACCAGACCGTCGAAGAGGCCCCGCGCCTCGGCCTCGGTGAGGAACGTCATGTCCGGGTCGCCGGCCCACGAGTCGTGGTCGCCGAACAGGTCGACGGCGATCCGGCCGCCCGGGCGCAACGAGGCGCGGAGCACCGTCCACAACGGATCGAACGAGCTACGGGTCTGGAACGGCAGCGAGTACCCGGCGTAGATCAGGTCGGTGGGCGGTAGCTCCGACAGGTCCTGGAAACGCGTCGTCCGTACCGTCACCATCGCCTGCCGGTCCCCGGCGGCGCGGGACAGGCGCGCAGGGGTGCCCGGCTCGCCGTCGACCGCGACCACCCGCCAGCCGGCGGCGAGCAACGCCGCGGTCTCCAGCCCGGCGCCGCAGCCGAGGTCGGCGGCGGTCCGGCCGGCGCCCGGCCCGGCCAGGGACATGACCCGGGCGCACTGCTCACGGATCGGCCGGTCTCCCTGGTGGGCGTTGTAGCGGGCCCAGTGGTCGTCGTCGCGCATGCACCCATCCTCCTCACGAGCGGTATCGGTGATCCGACCGGTGGACGGTAAGGAACTATTCGCGGTCTTCATGTCGATCGCTACTAGCACCAAGGTGTTCTTACCGGGCACGATTCAGAGGTGACCGTCAGCCCGCTGCCCTACCCGCTCAGGCTGGCGGGCAGCGGTGTCGTGCTGCGCGAATGGCGCTCCGAGGACCTCGACGACCTGGTCGCTCTGCTGGACGAACCGGACATCGCCCGCTGGACGCTGATGCCGTCACCGTTCGATGTGGAGGCCGGTCTCGCCTACCTGCGGCGGGCTCGCCAGGGCCGGGTCGGCGGCAGCCGGATCCAGCTCGCGATCACCACCGACGGTGGGCCGCCGCTCGGTGAGGTGCTGCTGTTCAACGTGCGGTCCGAGCAGCACGAGGCGGAGCTGGGCTATCTGGTCGGGCGGCCGTACCGGCGGCGGGGCCTGGCGTCGGCCGCGCTCTCGCTGCTCACCGGGTACGCGTTCGACGCGCTGGGGCTGCGGCGGCTGCTGTTGCGGATCGACCGCGGCAACACGGCGAGCACGTCGGTGGCGCGCCGCTGCGGGTACCGCCCGGCCGCCGAGGCGCCGATCCAGCAGGCCGGCCCGTACGGGCCGACGGTGCTGGACACCTGGGAGTACGTGGAGGGCCGTCCCGGAAACCGGCATGACCGCCGGAGAAACGTCGCCTCCCGGCGGTACGGTCGGCGGTGACCGAGAGGAGCGCGGATGATCGACGTCGATCGCGCGCGGGTGATGGCCTACCGGCTGGCCGCGCAAGGGTTGACCGAGCGGTCCGGCGCCCGCCCCGCCGACCTGCCCGTTCTCGACCTCGGCGTGCAGGACTACACGCCGGACTCGGCCCGGGTGGCGTTCGCCGCACGGACCGGCGGCGAACTCGACGACGACCGTCTGATCAGCGTCTGGAGCGCCCGGGGCGCTCCGCACCGGCATCGCCGAGCCGACCTGACGGCGCTCACCGGGCAGCTGTGGCCGGCCGGTGACGACGACGCGGCCGCACGCATCAGGAGCGGCCAGATCCCGGCGGGACCGCGGCTCGGGATGCGGGCGTTCACCGCGACGGCGGAGGCGTTCCGCGAGGTGCTGACCGCGCCGATGCCCCGGGGTGAGGCGAGCACCGAGGTGAGCCGCCGGGTGCCGGCCGAGCTGACCTACGACTGCAAGCCGTGCGGGGCGCGGCACATCGCGTCGAACGTCTGGCAGCACGCCGGGCTGGCCGGTGGGGTCGAGGTGCTGTCCAGGGGCAGGGACGCGATGCTCGGCCCGATTCCGGACGGCCCGCCGATGCCGTCCCGCAACGAGGGTTTCGGCCGCCTGGTCGAGACGTACCTGCGGTTCCTGGGACCGGCGACACCGGCCGAGGTGGCGAAATACCTGGGCACCACCACGGCGGTGGTGAAGCGGGAGTGGCCGGCCGGCCTGCGCGAGGTCCGGGTGAACGGGAAGCGGGCGTGGTTGCCGGAGGCGTCGGCCGGGCTTCTCGAGTCGGCGCCGCCGCCGCGCGGGGCGCGCTGGCTGCCCGCCATGGACCCGCTGCTCCAGGCCCGCGACCGGGACCTGCTGGTGCCCGGCCGCGAGCGGCAGAAGGAGGTGTGGCGGATCCTCGGCAATCCGGGCGCCCTGCTGGTGGACGGGGAGATCGCCGGAGTGTGGCGGGCCCGGATGTCCGGGCGCAGGCGAGTCGACCTGACGGTCACCGCGTTCGCGCCGCTGTCGGCGGACCGGCGGCGGGTCGTCGAGGACGAGGCGGCCCAGGTGGCTCGTGGCCGTGGGGTTCCCGGCGCCGCGGTCACGTTCGAGTGAGCCGTCACCCGGAGGCGGGGTAGGCCCGGGTCTCCGCGGCCTTGACCGCCACCCACAGTTCCCGCCCCGGGGTGAGACCCATCTGCGCGGCGGCCGCGGGCGTGATGTCGGCGGCCACCGAGATCGGGCCGTCCAGGCGCACCCGCAGGCTGTCGCCGTGCTGCTGGACGTCGGCCAGCACGGCCGGCCAGGTGTTGCGCGGGCTCCCGTCCGGCCGGTGCGGGTGCAGGGCGACCGCGGCCGGCGGGAAGGCCACGAAGGCGTCGCCGTGCACGATGTCGGTGCTGGTCAGGACCAATCCGCCGGACAGCTCGACGGTGTGCCCGCCACCCCGGCCGCGATACAGGTTGAGTCCCACGAGACGGGCCACGTAGTCGGTCCGCGGGCGGGCCGTGATGGTGGCCGCGTCGCCCTCCTGCACCACCCGGCCCTGCTCGACGATGACCAGCCGGTCGGCCAGGACCAGGGCGTCCAGCGGGTCGTGCGTGACGATCAGCGTGGCGCCCGGGTGCTCGGCCAGGTGCCGGCGCAACTCGCCGCGGGTCTCCAGCCGGGTCCGGGCGTCCAGCGCGGCGAGCGGTTCGTCGAGCAGCAGCAGGACCGGGTCGACGGCCAGCGCCCGGGCCAGCGCCACCCGCTGCGCCTGCCCGCCGGAGAGCTGCCGGGGCTTGCGGCGACCGTGCTCGGCCAGCCCGACCCGGTCCAGCCAGCGGTCCGCCACGGCGTGCGCGGCCTTCCGGTCCATCCCGTGCCGGCGTGGGCCGAACGCCACGTTGTCCCGGGCGCTCAGGTGCGGGAACAGCAGGTAGTCCTGGAACACCACGCCGATCGGGCGGCGTTCGGTGGGCGTACCCCGTAGATCCTCGCCGTTCAGCGTGAGATGACCGCCGGAGAGTGGGGTCAGCCCGGCGAGCGCGCGCAACGCCGTGGTCTTCCCCGCGCCGTTCGGGCCGAGCAGCGCGACCGTCTCGCCCGGCTCGATCCGCAGCCCGATGTCCAGCCGGAAGGCGCCGCGCTCGGCGACGAGACGCGCGTCCAGAAGACTCATGGCGCGGTCAGCCAGCGGTCGCGCAGCCCGGCCAGGATGGCGACCGAGACGATCAGCAGAATCAGGCTGAGCACGACGGCGCCCTCCAGGTCGCCGCTCTCCATGGTCTGGTAGACCGCGAGCGGCATGGTCTGCGTGATCCCCGGATAGTTCCCGGCGAAGGTGATGGTGGCGCCGAACTCACCCAGCGCCCGCGCCCAGCACAGCACCGCCCCGGCCGCGATCCCCGGCGCCACCAGCGGCAACGTCACATGGGTGAAGGTGGTCCAGCGGTTCGCGCCGAGCGTGGCGGCGGCCTCCTCGTACCGGCTGTCGGCGCCACGCAGCGCCCCCTCCACCGCGATGACCAGGAACGGCAGGGCCACGAACGACTCGGCCACCACCACGCCCGCCGTGGTGAACGGCAGGCTGATCCCGAACGTCTGGTCCAGCCACTGGCCGATCAGGCCGCGCCGGCCCAGCGCCAGCAGCAGCGCGATGCCCCCGACCACCGGCGGCAGCACCAGCGGCACGGTGATCAGCGCCCGGACCAGCCGGCGCCCGGGAAACTCGACCCGGGCCAGCAGCCAGGCCAGCGGCACCCCGAGCGCCAGGCAGAACACGGTCGCCACGGTCGAGGTGAGCAGCGACAGCCGCAGCGCCGCCACCACACCCGGCTCGGTCAGCCGCTCGGCGAGGGTGGCCCACGGCGTCCGGGCCAGCAGCCCCACCAGCGGCAGGATCAGAAAGAGCAGACCCAGAATCGCCGGAACGAGCAGGGGTACGGGGACGCGCGCCCTCAATGACGCCCCTTCGGAGCCCGCTCGACCACCACGGTCGTCGACTTGATGACGGCGACCGCGAGCGACCCCACCTGGAGGTCGAGTTCGTCGACCGCCTCCCGGCTCATCAGTGACACCAGCCGGAACGGGCCGGCCTGGATGTCGACCTGGGCCATCACGGTGTCCTTGACGACCGCGGTGACGATGCCGCGCAGCCGGTTGCGGGCGGACGACTCGTCGGAGCGGCCGTCCGGCTCGGCGGCCTGGGCGCGGACGAAGGCGGCCAGCTCCACCCCGTCGATCACCCGGCGCCCGTGCTCGTCACGGCCCGCCGCGAGCCGCCCGGCGTCGACCCAGCGGCGCATCGTGTCGGGACTGACCCCGAGCAGGTCGGCCGCCTCCCCGATCTGAAAGACCGTCACGAGCGATCACTCTAGTTGCCGTCACGGCAGGTCGAACTCGCCGTCGTGGACGCCGCCGGTGAAGGCGTCCCACTCGCCCTTCGTGAAGAAGAGGATGGTGGCCGGGTCGGTGGAGTTGCGCATCGCGGCGCCGCCGTCGGGCAGGCGGGAGATCTCCACGTACTCCCCGGCCGGGCCGCCGGAGCGCAGCCACTCGGCGGCGTCGGCGTCGAACGTCTCGGCATAGGTCTTCTCGCCCACCCGCCCACCTAACCGCACGCAGCCGTCGACCTGCCACTCGGACCACACCTACGATGACCGGGATGGGATCGATCGGCGTCGCGGTGATCGGGTTCGGCTGGATGGGCCGGGCGCACACGCGGGCGTGGGCGCGGGTCGGCCATCACTATCCGGAGCTGCCCCGGCCGGAGCTGATCGCGGTCGCCGACGACGTGCCGGGCCGGGCCGCCGAGGCCGCCGGGGTGTACGGGTTCGCCACCGCCACCACGGACTGGCGCGCGTTGCTCGGCGACCCGCGGATCGGGGCGGTCAGCGTGACCGCGCCGAACTTCCTGCACCGGGAGATCGGCGCCGCGTTCGCCGCGTCCGGGCGGCATCTCTGGATCGAGAAGCCGGTCGGCCTGAGCGCCGCCGACGCCCGCGCCATCACCGGCGACGTGCGGGTCGCGGTCGGCTTCAACTACCGGCACGCGCCGGCCGTGGCCCGGGCCCGGGAGATCCTGCGGGCCGGCGGGATCGGCCGGGTGACGCATGCCCGGTTCCGCTTCCTCAGCGACTACGCGGCCGACCCGGACACCGCCCTGAGCTGGCGTTTCGAGCGGGCCCGCGGCGGCAACGGGGTGCTCGGCGATCTGGGTTCGCACGCCGTCGACCTGGTCCGCCATCTGCTCGGTGAGGTGTCCGCGCTGGTCGCCGACACGGCGATCGTCATCGCCGAACGCCCGCGCCCGGCGGGCGCCACCTCCGGACACCAACGGGGTACGGGTGCGCCCGGCCCGGTCGAGAACGAGGACTGGTTCGGCGCGCTGCTGCGGATGCGTTCCGGGGCCCGGGTCACGCTGGAGGCCAGCCGGGTGGCGGCCGGCGAGCAGAACCGGTACGGGTTCACCGTGCACGGCACCGAGGGGGTGCTGTCCTGGGACTTCCGGCGGATGGGTGAGCTGCGGACCGGGGACGCGACCGTCTTCGTGGGCCCGGGCGACGGCGCGCACGGCGACTTCCAGCCGGGGGCCGGCATCCCCTTGGGGTACGACGACCTGAAGGTGATCGAGGCGGGGCTGTTCCTGCGGTCGATCGCCGAGGGGGTGCCGCACGGGGCGACCCTGGCCGACGCGGTCGCGGCCGCCGAGGTCCTCGACGCGGTGACCGAGTCCGCCGCCTCCGGCCGCTGGGTCGGCCTCTGAGGATCGGGTGCGCTTTCCTCGTACCCCTCGATGGTCTTGGTTTTCGGGGGATTTCGGACGATCCGGTCCCGGTTCGTCGTGACGCCTGCGAATCGTCGCCGTTCCGTGATCAACAGCGGCCGGAAACGGGGATCCCCTTCGATTCACGGATGGGTAATCTGCTGCTCCTAGCTGAGGAGCACCCCATGAGGTACACGCGTCGCGTGCTCGTCGCGGCGATCGCCGGCACCACCGCGCTGGCCGCCCCCGTCGCCGCCGAAGCCGCCGCCCCCACCCGGACGGAGGTCGTCCGGGACGGCGTCACCCTGCTGCTGGACCGCACTCCGGTCAGCGTCAAGCCCTACACCGGCAAGGGCGCGAGCCGCGCCGACTTCGACGGCGACAACCGGGACGACGTCGCCGTCTTCAGCAACGTGGGGGTGGCCGTCGCCTACTCGTCGGCGGCCCATCGCGACGTGCTCAGAACCGAGATCCCGGGCAGCGGCGGCGGCGGCTTCGGCTACTCGATGGCGGCCGGCGACTTCAACGGCGACCGGTACGACGACCTCGCGATCGGCGACTACAACGAGGCCGATCTGCGCACCATGGGGTACGTCGCCGGCGCGGTCTGGATCATCCCGGGCGGGCCGGGCGGACTCCAGCCGAACCGGGCCCAGCACGTCAACCAGAGCACCGCCGGCGTGCCCGGCGTCTCCGT
The DNA here is from genome assembly GCF_017592555.1 of Actinoplanes flavus. Classification (GTDB taxonomy): domain Bacteria; phylum Actinomycetota; class Actinomycetes; order Mycobacteriales; family Micromonosporaceae; genus Actinoplanes; species Actinoplanes flavus. The sequence goes on from NZ_JAGFNS010000013.1 coordinate 234,190, forward strand.
GCAGGGTGACTGGTTCGGCTTCTCGCTGGCGGCCGGCGACATCACCGGCGACGGCCGGGACGAGCTGGCCATCGGCATCCCGCGGAAGCGCATCGGGAACAAGGCGGAGGCCGGGGCGGTCGTCGTGCTCAAGGGCGGCGCGAACGGCGTCACCACCAGCGCCGCCCGGTGGATCAGCCAGGACACCGCCGGTGTCCCCGGATCGCCCGGCACGAACGACAAGTTCGGCTTCGCCGTCGCGATCGGGCGCGTCGACAAGAACCGCTATCAGGAACTGGTCGTCGGCGCCCCGGGCGAGTCCCCGGACCGCGGCTACAACGGCAGCGGGACCATCACGCAGTTCTGGGGGACGTCCGCCGGCGCGTCGCTGAAGAAGGTCACCGCGCTCCACGGCGGCAAGATCGCCACGACCGTCCGCAAGCTCGGGGTCTGGGAGGTCGGCGCCGCCCTCGCGATCGGTGACGTCACCGGCGACGGCTACAGCGAGGTCGTCTGCGGAGTGTCCGGGGCACAGGCGGGCGCCGAGATCTACGGCGGCATGGTCGTCACCGTTCCCGGGCGTACCACCGGGCTCTCCGCCAAGGGCGCCATCGCGATCTCGCAGAGCAGCCCGGGTGTGGCCGGCGCCGCCGAGAGCGACGACCGGTTCGGCGACAGCATCGCGGTCGGCGACGTCACCCTCGACGGCCGGGCCGACGTGCTGGTCGGCGTGCCCGGGGAGAACAACGGCGCGGGCGCCGTCGTGCTGCTGCGCGGTTCGGCCAAGGGCCTGACCGGCGCCAGGTCGCAGACCCTCACCCAGTCGTCGGCCGGGGTGCCGGACGGCGCCGAACGCGGCGACCGGTTCGGTGCGAACGTCGCACTGCTCAACCTGAACGGTTCCGGCGGTGTCGACGCGCTGGTGGCGGCGCCCGCCGAGCAGGTCGCCGGCGACCACCCGGGCTACGGCTCGGGCACCGTCACCCGCTTCCTCGGCGGTTACCGGGGCCTCGGCAACGCCACCCTGACCAGCGGCCGGTTCCTCGACCCCAACGGGGTCGGCTACGGCGGGCACATCGCCCGATGAACAGGAGATCCATGAAGACGCTACGGGCCGGCACCGTGACCGCCGCCGTACTCGCCGGTCTGGCGATCACCGGTCCGGCCTCGGCCGCGACCGTCGGCACCGCGCAGGTGCTGAACCGGACGCAGATCAAGTTCAGCGCGGCCGCCAACCGGGTCAACCACGTGACGATCACGCGGTCCGGCAACACGGTGACCATCGACGACCGGGTCACGATCAAACCCGGCGCGGGCTGCAAGCGGGTCGGCGGCGACAAGACGCGGGTCCGGTGCACCACGTCGGGGGCGCCCACCGGCGGGGCGATCCACACGTACGACGAGAACGACACCGTCGTGAACCAGAGCGATCTGAGCCTGTGGATCCGGGCCGGCAGCGGCACCAACAAGATCATCGGTGGGCCGCGCGGCGAGAACCTGTTCGGCGGCAGCGGCAACGACACCATCTACGGCAACGGCGGCAACGACTACATCTACCCGGACGGCGGCGTCAACGTCATCCGCGGCGGCATCGGCGCCGACGACCTGCGCGGCGGGCCCGGCACCGACTACATCTACGGCGACTCCGGCAACGACCGGATAGAGCCGGGCGCCGGCAACGACGTGGTCCGCGGCGGCGCCGGCGACGACATGTTCGACGAGGGCACCGGCCGGGACATCCTGTACGGCGAAGACGGCTCCGACAGCTTCTCGCAGTACGGCCGGGACGGTGTGGCCCGGGACGCCATCCACGGCGGGCCCGGCGGCGACGCGGTCGAGTACAACCGGAACCGGGCGGTCGCGGCCGACGCCGACGGCCAGTCCGGCGACGACGGCCAGTCGGGCGAGGGCGATTCCATCGGTTCCGACGTCGAAGGCCTCCGCGGCGGCAGCGGCAACGACTGGCTGGCCGGCAACGCGAGCGCCAACTGGCTGGACGGCGGCGAGGGCAACGACACCCTGCACGGTCTGGGCGGCGACGACCACCTGGTCGGCGGCGACGGCAACGACCGGCTGTTCGGCGGCGACGGCGACGACAACCTCACCGCCGACTTCGGCAACGACCAGCTGTCCGGCGGCGCCGGCAAGGACACCGTCTCGTACGGCGACCGGCTGGTCCGGGTCGTCGCCGACCTCGACGGGCAGAGCGGCGACGACGGCTCCAGCGGCGAGAAGGACAGCATCGGATCCGACGTCGAGAACCTGTACGGCGGATGGGCCGACGATGTGCTGACCGGCAACGGCGGCGCCAACGTCATCAACGGCTCGACCGGCGCGGACCTGATCCGCGGCGGCGGCGGCAACGACGAACTGCACGCCGACGACGGCTCCAAGACCGGCGTCGACAAGGTCTACGGCGAGGCCGGCGACGACACCCTGTACGGCGGCGGCTTCGAGACCTACAGCCGCTACACCCTCGACGGCGGCGACGGCGTGGACTCGTGCCGGCACGAATACAACTACGGCACCGGGGACCAGGTGAACTGCGAATGACCATCCGTCATCTACTCGTCGCGACGCTCACCGGAACCGCGGTCCTGGCACCGAACCCGGCCCGGGCAGCCGACCTGCCGAACCCGATCGAGATCGTCCGCGACGGCATCACCCTGCGGTACCAGTCCACTCCGGTCGCCACGAAGCCGGTCACCGGCAAGGGCCCGACGAAGGCGGATTTCGACGGCGACGGTCGCGACGACGTCGCGAGCCTCACCTACTCCGGCCTCGCCGTCTCCTACTCCTCCGCGCCGCACCGGGATCTCGCGGCCAAGTGGTATCCCGGTGGCGCCGAGGAGGACCTCGGGGCGGCGATGGCGGTCGGCAACTTCAACGGCGACCGGTACGACGACCTCGCCGTCGGTGACGGCTGGGAGCCCGACCTGCGCAACATGGGTTACCAGGTCGGCGGTGTCTGGGTCATTCCCGGCGGTCCGGGTGGTCTCCAGTTCGGCCGTGCCCAGCACCTCACCCAGAACACGCCCGGTCTGCCCGGCACCCCGGTGCGGGGCGACCTGTTCGGCTTCTCCCTCGCCGCCGGGGACATCACCGGCGACGGCCGGGACGAACTCGCCATCGGCATCCCGGACAAGAAGATCGGCACCCGGAAGAACGCGGGCGCGGTCGTCGTGCTCAAGGGCGCTCCCTCCGGTGTCACGACCACCGGTGCCCGCTGGATCAGCCAGGCCACGGCCGGGGTTCCCGGTGCCGCGACGGCTGACGCCGAGTTCGGATACGACCTCGCGATCGGCCGGATCGACAAGAACCGCCACGCGGAACTGGTCGTCGCCGCGCGCGCCGACCTGGGCGACCAGGGCGGCTGGATCACCCAGTTCTGGGGCGCCGCGTCCGGGGTGTCGCTGAAGAAGGTGAGCCGGGTCAGCGGCGAGCAGCTCACCGACAGCGTCAACCAGCGCAACGTCTACCTGTGGGCGTCGAGCATCGATCTCGCGATCGGTGACATCAACCGGGACGGGTACGGCGAGCTCGTCGCCGGTCTGCCCGGCGCCCAGGTGGGCATGGAGGTCCAGGCCGGCGCGGTGGTGACCATCCCGGGCCGGGCTACCGGCCTGTCCGCCAAGGGCGCCATCGCGATCACCCAGCGGACCGCCGGGGTGGCCACCGCCCCGAAGGACGACGAATACTTCGGTGACACGGTCGCGGTCGGCGACGTCACCGGTGACGGACGGGCCGACGTGCTCACCTCCGCTCCCGGCGAGTGGGCGAGGGCAGGCGCGATCGTCCTGCTGCGCGGCACCGCCAAGGGTCTGACCGGGGCGAAGTCGCAGTTCTTGACCCAATCGTCGACGGGTGTGCCGGACACCGCCGAGCGCGATGACGAGTTCGGCCGGTCGCTGGCCCTGCTCAACCTCAACGGGACCGGCGGTCTCGACGCCCTGGCCGGCGCACCCCAGGAGGAGGTCACCGGCGACACCCCGGGCTACGGTTCGGGAAGCATCACCCGCTTCCTCGGCGGCTACCAGGGCCTGGGCAACGCCACGGTGGTCAACGGCCGCTTCCTGAACGAACTCGCCGCGGGGTACGGCGCCGGCATCGCCGGCTAGTTCCAGAACGCCGGGTGGTCGCTCATCGCGCGGTGCATCGCTTCCGCGTACCGGTCGATCTCGGCATCCAGGCGGGCCGCCGTGGCCTCGTCCACCACCAGGTGGGCGGGCTGCGGCGGCCGCGCCGCGAGCCACTGGTGCCGGCGCCCGGCCGGCGGGTGGCCGGCGAGCAGGGTGGCCTCGGTCCGGGCGGTGAGTTGCCGCCGGGCCGGGGCGTCCGGGTGCTGTCCTCGTGCTTGAGATGGCCGAGCTCGTGGCCGATCAGCGCCACCAGCTCCTGCGGCCGTAGCGCCACCAGCAGCGGCAGCCCCAGCGTCAGCACGCTGGTGCGCCGGAACCCGACGACCGCCACACCCGTGTTTTCGCGATAGTCGATCATCAGCCGGTCCGGCACCGGAGCGCCGATCTCCGCCGCGATCAACTCGATCAGCCGGTGCAGGACCGGGGCGTCGGTCCGCTCCACGAGGTAGGTCTCCTCGCTCAGGAAATGCTTGAAACTGCCGATCCGCGGGCGGAACACCCAGGCGAGACCGGCCAGCATCAGCCCGAACATCTTGGGGAACAACGGATCGCCCCAGATCACCAGCCAGAGGCCGTAGCCGGCGAGGACCAGGTCGCCGAGCACGACCAAACCCGAGATCAACAACAGGATGCGGTACGCCGTACGCCCGCTGTTCCCGTCGAGTTCCGCGGTGACGAGTTCCCGGTGCGCCCGGAATCCCGCCCGCCGGTCTCGTTCGATGATCCGCCGTGTGTACCAGCCGGCGTCCTCGACCGGCTCGAAGGCGTCCAGGTTCCACTCGCAGGCCCCGCACCAGGGCGCCTGCTCAGGCAGCGTGGTCAGCGCCCCCGCACACCGCGGACAGACGTCGGCCGTCGTGATCGACACAAAGATGATCTTGTATCCCGACCACGACGGCCGTCAACCGCGATGGATCACTTGGCGTACGTGTAGTACTTCCAGGAGCCGTACGTGGTGGCGTTGATCTTGTCGCCGTAGGGGCTGTTGCCGTACTCGGCGCGCACCCGGAACCGCTGACCGGCCGGGTAGTAGCCGGTGATCCAGGCCTCCGACACGCCGTACTTGTCCAGGCCGAGGGTGGCGCCCTGGAACGCCGTCCACTTCCCGTTCTTGTAGCGCTGGATGACGAGCCGGTGGAAGCGGTTCGGGTAGGCCGTCATCGTGGTGATGAAGTGCGGGTCCTTCGTCGTACGGACGACGTAGTAGGTCACCGACCCGATCTTCTTGGTCCGGTAGTGCCTGGTGATCTTCGTGTTGACCGCGACCTTCGTGTACGCCACCGAGGTGACGGTTCGCGGGGCGTAGCGGGCGTCACCGGCGAACCGGGCGGTCAGCGTGGTGTTGCGGGTCAGCTTGAAGCCGGCGGACACCTTGCCGGCACTGTTGACCGTGGCCCGCTTGAGCAGACGGTTGCCCTGGTCAGCCCCGTACGGGTCGGCCCAGATCTCGACCACCCGGTTCTTGTAGGTGGCGCCCAGTGTCGCGGTGAAGGTGACCGTCGTCCCGTACGCGTTGACGGTCTTGTTCTTGTCCAGAGTCAGACCGGGAGTCGTCCGGGAGACCTGGACCACCGCGGAGGCCGTCGCCGGGAGGTACTGCTCGTCGCCCTTGAACACGACGTCGTAGATGACCCTGCCACCGACGGGCGGCGTGCTGGCGAAGCGGAACTCGCCGTTGGCGTCGGTGGTCGTCACCCCGTCGAGCGAGGGGCTGCTCGTGGTCTCCATGTCATGGCGCCACAGCGCCAGTTCCTTGCCCGCGGGCAGCGGCATGTTCGCGTTGATCGAACCGGTGATGGTCAGCGCCTGGCCCCGGGTGGCGGTGGCCGGCGCGGTCAGCCAGATAGTCGGGCGGAGCGGCTCGGGCGAGCTGGTCCCGCTGGGGCCGGGCGAGGGCGTGGAGGTGGAGGGGGAGGGGGACGCCGTCGTCGGGTCGGGCTCGACCGGGTCCGAGTCGTTCAGCGTGTAGAGCCAGTAGTTGTTCTCCGTGCCGTCGCCCTGGGCGACCGCGAAGATCCGCGAGCCGCCCGGCTCCCAGGCGAGACCGCGGCCGACCACCTCGGGCCGGTTGTAGCTGCCGGCGACCGACGGCAGCGCGAAGGTGAGTTTGGGCGTGGTGGCGCCGGGCTGGAAGACGTAGACGTCGTGGGAGCCGCCGCGGAGCGAGAGCGCCACCCGGCCGTCCGCCGCGACCTCGACCCCGCCGAAGTGGTTCAGGCTGGTGAACGCGGCCGTCTTGGTCCCGTCCGAGATCGCGATCCGGTGGGAGCCGTTGTAGCCGGCCTGGATCAGGTCGGCGCCGTCGCCGGAGATCGCGACGTCCGAGGTGAACTCGCCGAACACCTCGGCCGCCAGCTTGAGGTCCGCGGCGCCCGACGAGACGTCGTAGACGACGCTGTCGCCGCTGGTCGTGCTGGCGTCGGTGAGCACGACGAGGCCGGGCGCACCGGCTCCGGTGGAGATCATCGGGGTGGTGTAGAGCCCGACCCCGTCGGCGCGCGCGTCGTGCACCGCGACCGCCGAGGTCGCCAGGTCCACCGAGCCGATGGTGCCGGTGCCGACGTTTCCGCCGATGGTGGAGAACCAGAGCTTGCCGCTGATCGGGCCGACCACGTCGCGGATCGCCACGGTGTCGCCGACCGGGTAGCTGGCCGTCTCGGTCAGCGTGTCGGTCGCGATCGCGGCGATCCGGTGGCCGCCGCTGACGGCGGCGTAGAGCACGTTCGAGTCGGCGGAGAGCGCGAGCCCGTCGACGCCGGCGAGCCCGGTCACCGCGGTGGCCTCGTGACCCTGGTAGTTCGTCGAAACGATCTTCCCGGAGGTGGGGTCGCTGACGAAGACGCGGTGGTGCACGGCGTCGACCGCGATGTCACCGAACGTCGTGATGGGGAGTTTCTCGTCGGAGTCGGCGAGGGCGGTGCCGGTCGTGAGACCGAAGCCCGCCGCGGTGGCGCCGGCGAGAACCGTGGTCGCGATCGCGACCCGGGAGATACGCATGAGGACCCCGTGATCCATCGAGGCAGGACTGCTGGCCGAGGGATCATAGACAGAAGATCATCTCCGGCTGATCGCCTGAACGGACGATGCCGTAGCGACGTTACGCGGGGAACAGATGACCTTGGATGGGTGCGGGTAGCTGAGAGTCGGCTGGGTAAATCCGTGAGCACATCACGGAAAGTGGAGGTGCGTCCATGGCGCATGATCTCGGGTCCCCGGCCCCGGCCTCCGGATCGGGAACCATCCGCAGTCTCATCCCCGCCCGCATCGACCGGCTCAGCTGGTCGCCGTTCCACACCAGGATCATCCTCGCCCTGGGTACGGCCTGGGTCCTCGACGGACTCGAGATCACTGTGGCCAGCGCGGTCGGTCCGGTCCTCGCCGAGCAGGAGACCCTGGCGCTGAGCTCGGCCCAGGTCGGGTTGATCGCCACCGTCTATCTGCTGGGTGAGGTGTTCGGCGCGCTCTTCTTCGGCCGTCTCTCCGATGCGATGGGCCGGCGGAACCTGTTCATCGTGACCCTCGCCGTCTACCTCGGCGGTAACGCCCTCACCGCCCTGACCTGGGGTAACGGCCCAGCGGCACTGGTCTTCCTGTATCTCACCAGGTTCATCGCGGGAGCCGGCATCGGCGGCGAGTACGCCGCGATCAACTCCGCGATCGACGAGATGATGCCGGCCAGATACCGGGGCCGGGTCGACATCGGGGTGAACGGGACCTACTGGGGTGGCGCGATCATCGGCACGCTCGGGACGTACATCCTGCTCAACAACGTGTCGCTGAACTGGGCGTGGCGGATCGCCTTCCTGATCGGCCCGGTCATCGGCCTGGCGATCTGGGGTCTGCGCCGGCACCTGCCGGAGAGCCCGCGCTGGCTGATCATGCACGGCCGGGAGGCGGAGGCCGAGGAGAACATCGCCCGGATCGAGCGGGCCGCCGAGGCGTCCGGTCAGACGCTGGCGCCGGTGGACGACACGAAGGCGATCGACATCCGGCCCAGCGAGCCGCACGGCTACCTGTCGCTGCTGCGGGTGCTGTTCAAGGTCTACCCGTCCCGGTCGACGCTGGGCGCGACCCTCATGATCACGCAGTCGTTCCTGTACAACGCGATCTTCTTCACCTACACGATGGTGCTGACCAAGTTCTACGGCGTCGACGAGAAGGCCGCCCCGCTCTACCTGGTGGCGTTCGCGCTGGGCAACCTGATCGGCCCGCTCACCATCGGGCGGCTGTTCGACACGGTGGGCCGGCGGAAGATGATCGCCGGCACCTATCTGCTGTCCGGCGCGCTGCTGGCGATCACCGCGGTCCTCTTCAACGAGGGCCTGCTGAACGCTACGACGCAGACGATCGCGTGGAGTGTCATCTTCTTCTTCGCGTCGGCGGGGGCCAGTTCGGCGTACCTCACGGTGAGCGAGATCTTCCCGCTGGAGATCCGGGCCCAGGCCATCGCGGTCTTCTTCGCCATCGCGCAGTGCTTCGGCGCGATCGGGCCGGTCTTCTACGGCGCGCTGATCGGCGAGGGCGACGACCCGAACAGGCTGTTCATCGGTTTCCTGATCGGCGCCGCGGTGATGGCGGTCGGCGGCGTCGTGGAGGCGGTCATCGGCATCGACGCCGAGGGCAAGTCGCTGGAGGACGTGGCGACGCCGCTGTCCGCCGTCACCACGCGGCCCCGGGCGACCGGCTGATTCACACCAGGCCGGCGCTGCCCGCCAGCGCGGCCGCCTCGGTACGGCTGGACACCCGCAGTTTCCGCAGCAGTGCCGCGGTCAGGCGTTTCACCGTGCGTTCGGAGACGTGCAGGAGCCCCGCGATCTCGATGGTCGACGAACCGGTGGCGATCATCCGGAGCAGCCGCCGGTCGTCGTCGTCGAGCTGGACGGCGGCCGGCAGCGTGCCGGCCGGGCGGCTGCGCTCGACGAGCACGCTCAGCAGCGGTGCGGGCAGCAGCGCCCAGCCCGCCAGCGCGGCCATCAGTGGCTGGGTCAGTTCGGCGGCCTCGCCGGTCTTCGGCAGGAAGCCGGCCGCGCCGGCCCGCAGCGCCTCGAGCGCCTGTTCCGGATCATCGCCGCGGGACATGGCGAGCACCCGGGCCCGGGGAGCGGCCGCGCGGACGGCCGTGATCGCCTGGACGCCACCGGGTGCCGGCATGTGCAGGTCGACGAGAACCAGATCGGGCGCGGCGTCGCGGACCACACCGGCCGCCTGCGCCCCGTCCCCGGCGGTGGCCACCACCGTGGCCCGGCCGCCGCTCACCTCAGGAAGCAACTGCTCCAGGCCGCGTACGAACGCGGCGTGATCGTCCACGACTGCTACCCGGATCCCGTTCTGCATGACGCACGGGATGCCCCTCCTGGGCCAAGCTATACATCCGATCCGGCTCGGACCGTGTCAGCGCGGGTGCGCCGCCGTGAACGCCGCGACGTATTCGTCCAGCCGCCGCTCCGGGCGCCAGCCCAGGCCGGTCGCCTTGGTGATGTCGGCCTGGCCCCGGACCCGCTCGCCGCGCCGCTCCGCGATCAGCGTGAACTCGGTGCCGAACATCTCGGCGACCTTGGCCAGCGGCCACTCGACGCCGGTGCCGAGCAGGTAGCCGTCACCGGAGCCGCTGCGGGCCACCAGCACCAGGCCGCGGACGATGTCGTCGATGTGGGTGAAGTCGCGGGTCTGGGTGCCCGGGGCGACGACGGTCAGCGGCTCGCCGGCCAGGTACTGGCGCTCGAATATGCCGATCACCGTGGCGTACTTGCCGTGGGTGATCTGGCCGGGACCGTAGACGTTGTAGAAGTAGGCGATCGCGTAGTCCAGGCCGAACCAGTTCGAGTAGTTCTTGATGTACTCGATGTTCTTGGCCTTGGTCCACGCGTACGGGTTGAGGTTCTCGTCCTCCCCGTCGTTGCCGAACTTGGAACTGGACCCGGCGTAGATCAGCTTCGCGCCGTGCCCGGCCGTGAACTTGACCACCTCCTTGGTGCCGAGGAGGTTGAAGTCCCAGGTCAGGTCGTGGTCGTCGAAGGACTGCGGGATGCGCGAGTACTCGCCGAGGTGGAAGACCAGCTCGGGCGCCGGGAGGCCACGGTCGGCCCAGATCTTGGCGATGTCCGCGGTCGACCCGTCGACGTAGGTGACCCGGGGGTCGTTGACGTGGTTCTCCGGGGTGCCGGTGAAGTAGTTGTCCAGCGAGATCACCACGGCGTCGGGGAAGTCGTTCAGCAGCGACCTGATCAAGGAGCTACCGACGAATCCGGCGCCACCGGTGACCAACAGGGTTCGGCTCAACGTGTTTCCCATCTTCCGGTCCGCGCAGCGCCGACCAGGCTACCCAAGCCCTCCCCCGGGAAACCAACTGCTCAGCCCGTCATTACCCGGCGCGGCCGTGACGACACTCTGTGGTCGTCGCGGCCGTGACGGGTGATGATCACCAGCGCGAAGGTGCCGGCGGCGCGACCACCGGCGGACGGTCGTCGCAGGTGATGACATTCGGGACGTACGGCCCCAGCCATCCGCCGTCGTTGCCGCCGAGGTCGGTGAGGCCGAACTCGGAGCCCTCCGGGGTGAACCAGAACCGGCCGCAGTTGTTCACCCCGACCGCCCCGACGTTGCGGGCGTCCACGTTCTCGAACGAGGCCGATCCGCCGGCGCGGGCACTGAGCACGCTGGTGCCGGTGCCGTCGACCCGGATGTCCCGGAACGTCACGCCGTCGATCGAGTAGAGGTCCTTCACGCCCCACTCGGCGACCAGCATGATCGCGTTGTACGTGCTGTCCAGGAAGTGGTCACCGGTCACCTGGACGTCCGCGCCGATGCTGCCCTCCAGCGCGTACATCCAGATCGCGCCGAGACCGATCCGCCAGTTCAGCTCGTACGTCCCGGCCCGCACCGTGGTGTTGTCGGTGAACCGCAGGTGCCCGGTGAACGGCACGGCCCCGAACCGGGTCCCGGCGTGCAGGGCGCTGCCCTCGCGTACCGGGTCGGCGATCAGGTTGTTCGACACGGTGGTGTCGTGGCCGCCGTAGATCGCGATGCCGTTGGCCAGGGTCGGCGACTGGACGGTGTTGTGATCGAAGACGTTGCCGGAGCCGGCGGTCTTCTCCGACCACATGGCCAGCGCGTCGTCGCCGGTGTTGCGGACGAAGTTGCCGCGCACCACCGAGTCCACCACCCCGGTGTGGAAGTTCAGGCCGTCCGCGATCTGGTCGACGATGACGTTGTTCGTGACGTGCGTGTTCGACATGGGACCGTCGAACCACAGGCCGACCTTGGTGTGCTGGATGTGGAGCCCGTCCACGGTGGAGTCGCTCATCGCGCCGCCGATGCCGTTGACCTGGTCGGTGTCGATCCGCTCGCGGACGTCGCCCTGGATCGCGAACCCGGACAGGTGCACGTTGCGGCTGCCGCCGTCGGCCGCGTCCCGGCCGTAGAACCCGGCGCCGGTGTGCACCGAGCCGTCCGGAGCGGGCTCGGCGAGGGCGACCTCCCGGCCCTTGATGATCGTGTACCAGTTGCCGGCCCCGGTGATCGTCACGTCGTCGACCAGGATGTGCCGGTTCACCTGGAAGACGCCGGGCGGCAGGTAGACCGCGCGGTGGGTCCGCTTGGCGTGCGCGATCGCCTTCTCGATGGCCGGCGCGGCGTCCCGCCGGCCGGTCGGGTCGGCGCCGAAGAACAGGACGTTGACGCCGGAGAGGTCGACCTTCGGGGCGCCGACCAGCTCGGAGTCGAGCAGGTCGATGGTGGTCGGCACGTCGCGTGCGGTGAGCCGGACCCGGTCACCGGCCCGGTACGTGTGCCCGAGCAGGAGCCGCTGCTCGTCGTAGAAGTGGGCCGGCCGGAACGGCTTGGTGATCACCGGTTTCGGCTCGGTGGCGGCCGGCACACAGGCGCACTCGGTGATCCACCAGTCCGGGTGCAGCAGGTCGGCCCGGGGGTCGCCGGTGAACGGGTACTGGTTGTAGAGCCACGAGTACTGCGAGGTCAGCGTCATGGTCCGGGTGCCGTGCCGGGTGGTCACCGACAGCGGCGCGGTGATCCCGCCGCCCTCCGGCGCGTCCGGGATGCTGTAGCGGACGGTGATCGCGTTGGCGGTCCGGGGCAGCGTGAACTCCACCCACTCGCCCGGGTCGAGGGTGACGGCGGACCGGCCGGACGCCTCGGCGGGCAACGTGTAGGCGGTCCGGTCCGGGCCGATGACGGTGCCGTTGGTGGCGGCCTTCTCGGCCTCCTGCTCCAGGAAGGGAACGTTCGCGACGCGGCCGGCGACCAGCGCGGGGTCGAGGGCGGCCCGGGTGACCGCGGTGGGTGCGGGGGCGGCCGCGGCCGGCGCGACGAGACCGGCCGCGCCGGTCACTATGCCGAGGACAAGGGCGGACCACTGGGACATCGATGGCTCCATGGGAGAGACGGTGAGCCGACGATAGATGTCCGGTGATCTAACTCACAAGAGTCAGTCGTTGAATTTCGTTTTTCTGCTCGCTTATTGCAACGAACCGCAAATTCACGGCGGGTACGGTGCCGTCCGAACTCTGACCATCTGGTGTGATCTTGCGAGGCGGGCGTTAAGGTGGTTCACGACCCCGCCGAGAGGCGCTGCAACGGATGTCCGACTCGGGCTCCGCCACGCTCGGTGTGGGAGAAGATGACGCAAGGGCGCCTCCTGAGAGGGAGGAGCCCTCTTTTCATGAGCGACAAACTTCGATCCATCAACGGCCTGGACTTCGCGGTCGCCGATCTCTCGCTCGCCGAGGCCGGCCGCCACCAGCTCCGTCTCGCCGAGCACGAGATGCCCGGCCTGATGTCGCTGCGCAAGGAGTTCGGCGACGCGAAGCCGCTGCGTGGTGCCCGGATCGCCGGTTCGCTGCACATGACCGTGCAGACCGCCGTGCTGATCGAGACCCTGGTCGAGCTGGGCGCGCAGGTCCGCTGGGTGTCCTGCAACATCTTCTCCACGCAGGACGAGGCGGCCGCCGCGGTCGTCGTCGGCCCGAACGGCACGGTCGACGCGCCGGCCGGCGTCCCGGTCTTCGCCTGGAAGGGCGAGACGCTGGAGGAGTACTGGTGGGCCACCATGCGCCTGTTCGACTTCGGTGACGGCCAGGGCCCGAACATGATCCTCGACGACGGCGGTGACGCCACGCTGCTGGTGCACAAGGGTGTCGAGTTCGAGGGCGCGGGCGCGGTCCCGCAGCCGACCGAGGACGACGTCCACGAGTACCGGATCATCCTGGAGACGCTGCGCGAGAGCCTGGCCTCCTCGAAGGACCGCTTCACCAAGATCGCGGCCGAGATCAAGGGCGTCACCGAGGAGACCACCACCGGTGTGGCCCGGCTCTACAAGCTGGCCAAGGAGGGCACCCTGCTCTTCCCGGCGATCAACGTCAACGACGCGGTCACCAAGAGCAAGTTCGACAACAAGTACGGCATCCGCCACTCCCTGGTCGACGGTCTCAACCGGGCGACCGACGTGATGCTCGGCGGCAAGCTGGCCGTGGTCTGCGGTTACGGCGACGTCGGCAAGGGCTCGGCGGAGACGCTGCGCGGCCAGGGTGCCCGCGTGGTGGTCACCGAGATCGACCCGATCTGCGCGCTGCAGGCCGCCATGGACGGCATGCAGGTGGTCCGGCTCGAGGACGTGGTGGGTGAGGCCGACATCTTCATCACCACCACCGGCGGCACCGACATCATCACGGTCGAGCACCTGTCGGCCATGAAGCACAACGCGATCGTCGGCAACGTCGGCCACTTCGACGACGAGATCGACATGGCCGGGCTGGCCAAGGTCGCGGGCATCGAGAAGGTCGAGATCAAGCCGCAGGTGCACGAGTGGCGCTTCCCGGACGGCCACTCGGTGATCGTCCTCTCCGAGGGCCGCCTGATGAACCTGGGCAACGCGACCGGTCACCCGAGCTTCGTGATGTCGAACTCGTTCACCAACCAGGTGATGGCCCAGATCGAGCTCTGGACCAAGCCGGGGGCGTACGAGAAGCAGGTCTACGTGCTGCCGAAGCACCTGGACGAGAAGGTGGCCCGGCTGCACCTGGACGCGCTCGGCGTCCGGCTGACCACCCTCACCAAGAAGCAGGCGGAGTACCTGGGCGTGGACGTCGAGGGCCCGTTCAAGCCGGAGCACTACCGCTACTGACACACCGGGGGTGATCGTCGCGCGAAGCGGCGATCACCCCTTTTTGCCCAAATATGCTGTGATCATGATGATTCGTCGCATGATCACCGTACTGGCGGCCACCGTTCTGGCCGCTCTGCCGGTCACCGCCGCGACCGCGGCCCCGGCCCGCCCCGTCAGCCCGGAGGCGGACTTCCTGATCGCCGTCCACCAGGGCAACCTGGCCCAGATCACGGCCGGGCGGCTGGCCGCCCGCAAGGGCGCGGAGGATTCCGTCCGCAAACTGGGCAAACGCTTCGTGGCGTACCACCGCAAGCTGGACGCGCAGGTACGCGCGGCCGCCGAGGCGCTGCACGTCCGGCTGCCCGCCGAGCCCAACTCGGAACAGCTCACTCTCAACGAGCAGTACCAGACCGCGTCCGGGCGGGCGTTCGACGCGCTCTTCGTGAGCACCCAGATCTCGGCGTACGAGCGGGCCGCCAAACTCGCCAGGATCGTGCTCCGGACGGCCACCGACCCGGTGGTGCGGAAGATCGTCGTGACCGCCGTCCCCGCCATCGAGAAGAATCGTGACGCTTTGACCGCGGCCCGAAACCAGATCGCCCTGGAGCAGCCGCGACAATGATCGAATGAGTTACGAGGAGATCCTGCTTTTCGTTCTGGGCGCGATCAGTGTGATCGTCGCCGTCCGATGGGTCACCGAGAAGACCGGACTCCCGGCGGCGGTCCTGCTGACCCTGATCGGCATCCTGTACGCCTACCTGCCGGGACCGAACCTCGATCTCCATCCCGAACTCGTTCTGACCTTCGTCCTGCCGCCGTTGCTCTACAACGCGGCACTCGATTCGTCCCTGCTGGACATCCGGCGCAACATGCGTACGGTGATCAGCCTCTCGGTGGCGCTGGTGCTGGTCACCGCGCTCCTGATCGGCCTCGGCTTCTCGCTCTGGGTGGCCGGGGCCACCCTTGCGGCCGGCGTGGCGCTGGGCGCGACCGTGGCGCCGCCGGACCCGGTCGCGGCGCTCGCCGTCGGCCGCAAGGCCGGGCTGCCCGGCAAGCTGGTCACCCTGATCCAGGGTGAGGGCCTGCTCAACGACGCGACCGCGCTGACCATCCTGACCGTGGCGGTGGCCGCGTGGCGGGACGGCAACTTCAACTTCGACAACGCGGTCGGCCAGTTCGTCATCTCGGCGGCCGGCGGGGTGCTGGTCGGCATCGCCGTGGCCTATGCGGTCCGCATGCTCAAGGCGCTGCGCTACGACCCGCTCAACGCCAACGCCCTCTCGCTGATCACCCCGCTCGCGGCGTACCTGATCTGCGAGAACTCGTTCGTCCACCACTACGTCACGATCTCCGGCGTGCTGGCCGTGGTGGTGGCCGGCCTGATCGTCGGCCACGACACCCCGCGGTACGCGACCGGCGCCAGCCGTCTCCAGGTCAGCGCCGTCTGGCGGCTCATCGACTTCCTGCTGGAGGGCATGGTCTTCCTGCTCATCGGCCAGCAGGTGCCCGACGTGGTGCGGGGCCTGGGCAAATACGAGACCAGCACGATCGTGATCGCTCTGAGCATCACGCTCGGCGTGGTGCTGCTGCTGCGCCCGCTCTGGCTGGTGACCACCCAGTGGCTGCCGCGCTCGCTGCACACCCGGCTGGGCGGCCAGGACGAGCCGGTGTCCGACGTGGAGAAGCGCGAGGCCCCGCTCACCGGCAAGGAGGTGACCGCCCTGAGCTGGGCCGGCACCCGTGGCGTCATCACGCTGGCGGCGGTCTTCACCCTGCCGGAGAAGTTCCCGGACCGCGAGCTGCTGCACTTCTGCGCGATCGCGGTGGTGCTGGTCACCCTGATCGGGCAGGGTCTCACCTTCGCGCCGCTGGTGCGCTGGCTGGGCCTGCGCGCCAACCAGACGGACAAGGCGAAGCTGCGCAACGAGGCCCGGTCGGCCGCCGTGGTGGCCGCCCTGGACCGGCTCGACGACATCCAGGAGCAGCAGCACGACAACGTCGAGGACGAGGCCATCGAGACGATGCGCAAGCAGCTCCAGTTCCGCCTGGACCGCTACCAGCGGCGACTCGACCTGCTGGAGCAGGTCGAGTCGCACGAGGTGCCGGAGTCGCCGCAGTACGAGGCCGCCCTCATGGTCCGGCAGGCGGTGATCGACGCCGAGCGCGAGGAGCTGCTGCGCTGGCGCGACGCGGGCCGCCTCAACGACGACAGCCTGCGCGTCCTCAACCGCGAGCTGGACCACGAGGAGCTGGTCCTGCCGAAGCGCCCCTCGAACTCCTAGGCCGGCAGGTCGCGGCGGCGCAGGGCGATCAGTCCGGCGCCGCCGAGACCGGCCGCAATCAAGATCAACACCATCAGGGGTACGGTCGTGAGCTCCCCGCCCGGAAGATGCGGCACGTGGGTGAACGGCGAGATGTCGAGCACCCGCTGGTCCACCTCGAGCAGTGGTCCGACCAGCATCACCAGCAGGCACGCCGCCACCGCCGCCCACGCCGCCTGGGCCAGCCGGGGAACCGCGCCGACCAGCAGCACGGTCAGGCCGGCCAGCACCCAGACGGCGGGCAGCTGGGCGATCGAGGCGCTCAGCACCGACCCGGGAGCACCGTGCACCAGACCGGCCGTGAGCCCTTCGGCGAGCAGCGCGGCGGCCGGGCCGAGCAGTGCGAAGAGCAGGTGGCCGGTGGCCCAGGCGTACCGGTCGACGGCGGTGCTGAGCACCGCCTCGGCGTGCCCGGTCTGCTCCTCGTCGCGCATCCGCAGCGCCGCCTGCACGGCGTAGCAGGACACGATCACCCCGCAGATCGCGGCGGTGGTGGCGAAGTAGTTGTCGATCACGGCGTCCGCCCCGCCGAGCCGGCTGAACACGTCGCTCATGTTCGCCGAGTCCGCGGTGAGCTCCGCCACGCTGCCGGCGACCCCGCCGAAGATCAGCCCGAGGGCGGCGAACCCGCCGGTCCAGCCGAGCAGCAGACCGCGGTGCAGGCGCCAGGCCAGCGCGACCGGCGAGCTCAGGCCCGCGGCCGCGGTGGCCGGTCCGAGCCGTCCGGCGACCAGGGCGCCGCCCACGTCGCGCCGGGTCGAGAGGTACGCCGCGGCGCCGACCGTGGCGACGGAGACGACCAGGGTCAGCAGCGCCGGGCCCCACGTGTCCGTCCCGAACGGGAAGACCCGGTGCAGCCAGCCGACCGGGGACGACCAGGACAGCCACTCCATCCGCTCGTCACCGAGCGCGGAGATGTCCCCGCCCATCCGCAGCACGTAGGCCGCGCCGAGGACCAGCACGGCGATCGTCCGGGCGCCGCGGGCGGTCTCGCTCACCTGCGCGGCGACCGCACCGACTCCGGCGAAGACCCAGCCGCTCAGCGTGAAGACCGCGCCCAGCGCCACCGACCCGCCGGCCGGCAGCCCTTTGCCGAGCAGGGTCACCACCACCAGCACGCCCATCACCAGGCAGGCCGCGGCGGTGCCGAGCACCGCGGCGGCGAGCTGCGCGAACCGGCCGACCACGCCGGCCCGGATCAGCTCGGTCCGGCCCGCCTCCTCGTCGGCCCGGGTGTGCCGAATCACCGTGAGCAGGGCGGCCAGGCCGATCATCACCGGCACGAACCCGCCCCGCCAGACCGTCAGCTCGCCGATGCTGTCGCCGTGCAGCGGACCGTAGAGGGCAACGAATCCGGCGTTCGCCGAACTGATCCGGGCGTAGTCCATCCGCTCCTGCGCGGTGGCGAACAGGGTGTCGAACCCGGTGACGTAGACATACGGCAGGAGCCCGAGCCCGAGCACCCAGAGCGGCATGGCGACCCGGTCGCGGCGCAGCACCAACCGCAGCAGGCTGAGGGTGCCGGTCATCGCGCGGTCTCCTCGTCCCGCGTGTAGTGGCGCAGGAACAGCTCCTCCAGCGAGGGCGGCTGGCTGACCAGGCTGCGCACCCCGGCGGCGACCAGCGCTTTCAGGGCCGGCTCCAGGGCGTCGGCGTCCACGTCGAAGGCCACCCGGCCGTCCTCGGTGGTCAGGTCGTGGACACCGGCCAGGTCGCCGAGCCCGTTCACCGGGCCGGTCAGCTCGGCGCGGATCGTGGTGCGGGTGAGGTGGCGCAGGTCGTCGAGGGTGCCGGTCTCCACGACCCGGCCGGCCCGGATGATGGTGAGCCGGTCGCAGAGTGCCTCGACCTCGGACAGGATGTGGCTGGACAGCAGCACGGTCCGGTCACCGCGCCGCTTCTCCTCCAGGATCACCTCCCGGAAGGCCTCCTCCATGAGCGGGTCGAGGCCGGAGGTCGGCTCGTCCAGGATCAGCAGCTCCACATCGGAGGCCAGCGCCGCGACCAGGGCCACCTTCTGCCGGTTGCCCTTCGAGTAGGCCCGGCCCTTCTTGCGCGGGTCCAGCTCGAACCGCTCGATCAGGCTGTCCCGCCGCGTCCGGTCGACGCCGCCGCGCAGCCGCCCGAGCAGGTCGATCACCTCGCCACCGGTGAGGTTGGGCCAGAAGGTGACGTCACCCGGCACATACGCCAGCCGGCGGTGCAGCGCGGTGGCGTCGGCCCAGGGATCGCCCCCGAGCAGCCGTGCCGAACCGCCGTCGGCCCGCATCAGCCCCAGCAGGACCCGGATCGTGGTGGTCTTGCCCGCCCCGTTCGGCCCGAGGAAACCGTGCACCTCCCCGGTGCGGACCCGCAGGTCCAGTCCGTCCAGCGCGGTGACCGCGCCGAACCGTTTGATCAGTCCCTCAGCGTCGATGGCCTCGGACATGAATCGCCTCCATCACGAATCACCGAGCCGATCCAGTGCTTCCAGTGCCTGGTCGGCCTGCTCTCGTGTGAGGAGTGGCTGGGTGAAGATCTCCACCGAGGCCCGGATCATGCGCAGATAGCCCGGCAGCTCACCGGCGTCCTCGCCGAGGACCGCGGTGAGCTGGTCGCGCATCACGAACATGCCCAGCTTCATGGCGCCCAGGACGGCAGCGAAGGCACGCGGGTCCTTGGACTCCAGCGAGGTGCCGGCCAGCCATTGCTCGCCGTGCTCGACGGCCTGGGTGAACATGGCCATGCCCCGGGGGGATCCGTCCATCAGGGACCGCACCAGATAGCGCTGGAGCACCAGGAACTCGGGGTCGATCGGGCCGAACGTGCCCAGCTCGGTGAACCGCATCTGGATCTGGATGATCCGGCTCATCGCCCACTCGTCGCAGGCGTCGCGCAGGCCCTCCTTGGACCCGAAATGGTGCCGCAGCAGGCCCGAGGAGACGCCGGCGGCCTGCGCGATGTCCCGGATCGAGGCGCTGGCGACACCACGCTCGGCGAAGAGCGTGATGGCCGCTTCCCGGATCCGGGCACGGGCGGTCAGGTCGCTACCACTACTCACACGTATAGCGTACTACACGCGCGTGTAGTTTCACCCCGCCGCAGGCTCGGCCGGCTGCCCGTTGACCATCGCGGTCGGGATCGCTCCGGAATTCAAGCCCCAGCGGGTCAGCAACTCCGTGTACACACCGGAGGTGATCAGCCGGTCCAGCGCCGCTCGCAGGCAGTCCCGCAGCTCGCTGCTCTCCTTCGACACCGCGATACCGAGCAGACTCACCTCGTACTGTTCGTCCGACGCCATCTCGAAGAAGGCACTGGTCCGGGAGCCGGTCGCCAGGTACATGGCTGCCGGGAAGTCGTTCAGCACGGCAGCCGCCCGCCCGGTACGCAACTGCACCAGCGCATCCGCGTTCGTCGGGAAGTCCGCGATGGTCATCGACCGGTCCCCGCACGTCTTCTGGACACGGCGCAGCATCGTCTCCTGGAACGTCCCCTTCTCGGTGGCGACGACCTTGCCGCAGAGGCTGTTCAGATCGGAGATCCCCTGCGGGTTCCCGCGCTGGACCACGATCGACGTACCGGTGTGGAAGTAGTTGACGAAATCGGCCTGCTCCCGCCGCTCGGCCGTGTCCGTCATCATCGACAGCACCCCGTCGTAGGTGCCCGCCACCACATCGTCCAGCGCCGTACTGAAGGGGCCCACCACCATCTCGGCACGGATGCCGAGCACCTCACCGAGGGCGGCCGCCAGGTCCGGCTCGAACCCGATGATGGTGCGCCCGTCCGCGGCGAAGTACTCCATCGGCGCGTAACTGGCATCCGTCACCAGCCGGATGAACCCCTTGTTCCGGACCGATTCCGGCAGCCTGTCGTGCAACTCCCGGTCGACCGCGACACCGGCGGTCGCGTCGAACGGATCGCTCTGCTCATCCGAGCCGCCCCGCGAGCAGGCACCCGTCGCCAGCATCAGAAGGACACCGGCCGCGGCCATCAAGCGCCTCATCTACGTACCTCTTCTACCTCGGTGGACGGCACGACAGGAACCGGACCGACCTGTGGCCAGGGCACCGGACGCCCGAACAGATAGCCCTGTGCCTCGTCGCAGCCCACCCCGGCCAGCCACTGGCACACCTCCGGCGTCTCGACACCCTCGGCGGTGACCCGGCTGCCGAGACCGTGCGCCAGTTCGATCACCGAACGCACGATGGCCTGACTCTGCGGATCGTGCGCCACGTCGGCGACGAACGCCCGGTCGATCTTGATCTCGGTGATGGGCAGCCCGCGCAGCTGTGACAGGCCGGTGTATCCGGCGCCGAAGTCGTCGACCGAGATCCCGACGCCGGACGCGCCCAACTGGGCGATCGCGCGTACCGCCGTGTCCATGTCGCTGACCAGCGCGGTCTCGGTGACCTCCAGGATCAGCCGGTGCGCCGGGGTGCCGACCTCGGCGAGCAGGTCCAGGACGAACCGCGGAAAACCCGGAACCTCGAGATTGCGGGCCGAGACGTTCACCGACAGTGCCCAGTCCTGCCCGGTCGCCGTCCAGCACAACTGGTCGGCGAGCGCCCGGCGCAGCACCCACTCGGTGAGCGGCACGATCAGCCCGGAATGCTCCGCGGCCGGCAGGAACTCGCCGGGCGGCAGCAGCCCATGGTGCGGATGCTGCCAGCGTACGAGCGCCTCCAGCCCACGCACCTCACCCCCGGGCAGGCCCACCTTCGGCTGGTAGTGCAGCACCAGTTCGTCCCGCTCCAGCGCGTGCCGCAGTTCGGCCTGAACCATCAGCCACTGGTGCGGATGACCGGCCCCGGCACCGCTGAAGAGCACGATGCCCGTGGTGCCACGCTTGCCCTGGTACATGGCAGCGTCGGCGTGATGCATCAGCTGCTGGTACGCGGTGCCGTGTTCCGGGTACAGGGCGACGCCGAAGCTGGCCTCGATCCTCAGTGGCACCCCGTTCAGGACCAGTTCCTCGGAGGCCTGTTCACGCACCGTCGCCAACAGCGCCATCGCCTCCACCGCGCCGAGACCCGGCAGCACCGCGGCGAACTCGTCGCCACCCAGGCGCGCCAGGATGTTCTCCGGGCCCAGCGCGGCACGCATCCGCGTGGCGACCACCTGCAACAACTCGTCGCCGGCCAGATGGCCCAGCGTGTCGTTGACCTCTTTGAACCGGTTGAGGTCGACCAGGACGACCGCGCCCCGGCCGCCGTCCCGGGCGGCCCCGGCGAGCACCGTCTCGGCCCGGGCCCGGAACGCGGCCCGGTTCGGCAGGCCGGTCAGCGCGTCGTGCTGAGCGGAGTGCTCCTGCCGCGCCGCATACCGGCTCAGCGACCGGGTGGTCCACCAGGCGAGCAGCGCCAGCACCAGATAGAGGGCGGCGAGCCCGCCACCCATCCGCCACCAGGTGCTGGTGACCTGCTCCCGCAACTGCTTGGCGATCGGCTCGTACGGCAGATACAGCTCCAGCACACCGATCGATTGCCCCGAGGCGCTCGTGATGAGCGGTTGCAGCACCCGGATCACGTCGACGTCCCCGTTGAGCACCTTGGCGCGCGAGCCCCCGTTCGCGGCGGCCTGGAAGTCCGGGTCGGCGACCGGCACCCCGCCGCTGGTCGACCCGTCATCGGAGAAGACCACCCGCCCGGTGAAGCTGCGCACCCGTAGGCGCAGCACCAGCCCGTGAAAGATGGCGTGCTCGGTGGCACGGTGCATGCCTTCGGTCTGCGATGCGCTCAACCCGTCGGTGAGCCCTCCGCCGCGTGCGCCGGACGCCTCCTCACCGCCGAGCGCGGGCCCGATCGCCATCTCCGCGATCACGGCGGCCTGCGCCAGTCCCTGCGATTCGCCCTGCTCGGCCGCGTCCCGCTGGTAGCCCTGCATCATCACCGCGGCGAGCGCGACCACCGGCACCAGGCTAGCCGCGGCGTACGTCGCGAACAGGCGGGAACTGGTCCTCGCGCCTTCTTGCCGACGACCCTGACGCAACCTCATGCGAGGCTGATCGACATCCGGTGGTGCGGCTTGAGGGAATCGACGGGTGCGGGAGTGGCCGAGACCACTCCCGCGACCATCACCGGCGTGGTGGATGTCAGGGGAAGTTGACGACGTACGACGGAACCGTCGCCGTCCCCTGAGCCGCCCCACCGGTGGTGTTGACGACGTGGTCGATGACCCCGTTGCCGCCCAGCGACACGGTCAGCAGGTTGTGCAGCTTCACGCCGGACTTGACCGGTACCTCGAACCCACGGTCCGCGTGGATCGACGGGTTCACGTTGAAGTAGCAGTAGCTGCCCATGCCCCATGCCTCGTGCGTGGTCACCGAGTCGGCCACCTTGTACGCGGCGTACCCGTTGGCCCCGGTCCGCCAGGCGGCCTGGGTCGGCGGGTCGTACGGCATCTCGTTCTGCAGGAAGTAGGTCCGGCCGCCGTTGCCGTTCCAGATCACCTCGTACTTCTGGTAATGCTCGACGAAGAGCCCGTACCCGATGACGTCCTGACCGTTGACGATCAGGCCGCTGTCACCGGTCGCGACGTTCCACCCGTACGTACCGGCGTTGCCGTGGTCGGCCCGCCACGCCCAGATGTGGTCGATGATCACGTTGTTGCTGTTCACCAGCAGGCTGTTGGTCGCCTTGCCGGCGATGTAGCCGCCGATCCGGAAGAACACGTCCTGCACGGTCGACGGGTTGGCGGCGTGGTTGGCCGACGCTCCGTTCGGGCCCATCACCAGCAGGTTCGCCGAGTTGGTGGTGCCCGCGTCGAACAGGATTCCGGCGATCTTCACACCGTCCACGTCGGCGACCTGCATCGGGGTCACGCCGTTCACCGGGATGATGGTGGCGTAGCCGAGGCCGAGGACGACGGTGTTCGCCCGGGTCACGTTGATGGTCTGGTCGATCTGGTAGATGCCCGGCTGGAAGATCAGGTTCAGGCCCTGCGCGAGCGCCTGGTTGATCCGCGCCGCGGTGTCGCCCGGCTTGGCCACGTAGAACTGGCTGAGCGGGATGCCGGTGCCCGGCGTGTTGCCGTTCGCCCAGCTGACGCCGCTCGAGTTGGTCCGCAGGCCGGGCACGAAGACCGCGTAGTCGCCGCCGCTCTGGTAGAGGTACGGCTTCTCCCGGATCACCGGGGTGGCCGCGATCGTGGTGTAGGGCGGGTTCGGGTAGGAGGCGCCCGACGGGGCGCCCTGCACACCCACGAACATCTGGTTCCACACCGCGTTGGTGTTCGACGCGATCTGGCTGTTGCGGGTGAACCACTGCTGCTGCGAGTACTGGCCCTCGGAGCCGCTGATCCGGGAGTCGGCGATGTAGCCACCGGAGGCCCAGCCGTAGCCGTTGGGCGCCAGGTTGAGGTCACCGTGCACGTCCATCCGGCGGAACGGCGCCGCCTGTGACACGGCCCAGCGGTTCGCCCCGTTCACCGGGTAGACCGACAGGTTCTCGGTGGAGCGCCAGAAGTTCTGGGTGGCGTTGCCCTGGAACCAGCCGGCGTCCACGGTGATGTCCCCGTTGATCCGGACGTCCTGCGGGTTCTGTCCGAGGCCGACCACCGAGGTGTAGAAGCCGACCTGGATGTTGAGGTTGTTGTAGGTGCCCGGCTTGAACGCCAGCACGTACCGGCCGGTGCCGAACTGGGCCGACTCCTGCTGGCGGAAGATCTCGTCGGCGCGGGCCTGGATGGTGGCCGACGACATCGACGGGTCGAAGACGATCACGTTGGCGCCGAGGCTGCCGCCACCGGGAACGGTCGGGCCACCGGTCTCGCCGAACACCTTGAACTCCCACAGCGAGTAGCCGTAGGTGGTGGTCCGCTGCGTGCCGTACATCCGCACGTACCGGCCGGTGCCGGTGACCGCCAGCGACTGGTTGCCGCCGGTCGAGGTGGTCGTCGAGTAGACCGTGGTCCAGCTGGACGCGTTGTCGGAGACCTGGATCTGGTAGGCCTTGGCGGCCGCGGTCTCCCAGTTCAGTTCGACCCGGGTGATCGCCTGGGAGCTGCCCAGGTCGACCTGGAGCCATTGGGGATCGGCGAAGGCCGACGACCAGCGCGTGCCGGTGTTGCCGTCGACCGCCTCGCCCGCGAGGTAGGCGCCGGGTGCCTCGGTGGACGAGGCGGTGGCCGGCTTTCCTTGCGAGAGCAGGACCTCGGCGGCGGCCGCACCGCTGCCGGTGATCGCGGTCAGCCCGGCGACCAGCACGGCCACCAGGCCGCCGGCGGCACCGCGCCGCCAGGGGGAGCGTCTGGGAACGGACATGGCATCTCCTAGGACGGAGGAGGAATGATCTTGGGAGAGCGCTTACCCAGTTCCTGACGCTAAGAGTTCGCCGGTTCACAATCCAGACTTCGGCGCGGTTCCGGAACCGACCCGGGTTTTCCCAGCTCATAACGCGTTCTCGCTGGCCGGGGCGATTCGGGACCGTCAATAACAGAGATTCCGGAACCGGTTCCGCTAACGTTCGTAACAACTCACATTGCGGAGCAAGAACACAAAAACGACGGAGCCCTCCACCCGGCACGGGTGAAGGGCTCCGAAGAGGGCGCGATCAGCCGAGGTCGACCGACGGGTAGAGCGGGAACGGCGCCAGCAGCTCGGTGGCCTGCTTGCTGATCCGGTCGGCCAGCGCCGGGTCCAGGGTGAACTTCGCCTTCGACCCCTCGGCCGGCGTGGTCGCCGACAGCACGCTGTGGATCAGCTCGGCGATCTGGTCCATCTCCGCGACGCCCAGGCCGCGGCTCGTCAGCGCCGGCGTGCCGATCCGGATGCCCGAGGTGTACCAGGCGCCGTTCGGGTCCTGCGGGATCGCGTTGCGGTTGGTGACGATGCCGCTGTCCAGCAGCGCCTGCTCGGCCTGGCGGCCGGTGATGCCGAACGGGTGCACGTCGATCAGCACCAGGTGGTTGTCGGTGCCGCCGGAGACCAGCCGCACACCGCGCTTCAGCAGGCCCTCGGCCAGCGCCTGGCTGTTGGTGACGATCTGCTGCGCGTAGGTCGCGAACTCCGGCCGGCGGGCCTCCGCGAACGCGATCGCCTTCGCCGCCATCACGTGCGGCAGCGGGCCACCCAGCACCATCGGGCAACCGCGGTCCACCTGGGCGGACAGCTCCGGCTGGCAGAACACCGCACCACCGCGCGGGCCACGCAGGCTCTTGTGCGTGGTGGTGGTGACGATGTGCGCGTGCGGGATCGGGTTGAAGTCACCGGTGAACACGCCACCGGCGACCAGACCGGCGAAGTGCGCCATGTCCACCATGAAGGTGGCGCCCACCTCGTCGGCGATCTCCCGCAGCGTCGCGAAGTTCACCTTCCGGGGGTACGCCGAGTAGCCGCCCACGATCACCGCCGGCTTGAACTCCCGGGCCGTCTCCCGCAGCGCCGCGTAGTCGATCTGGCCGGTCGCCAGGTCCACGCCGTAGCTGCGCTGGTCGAACATCTTGCCGGAGATGTTCGGCCGGAACCCGTGGGTGAGGTGGCCACCGGCGTCCAGCGACATGCCGAGCAGCCGCTGGTTGCCGAACGCCTGCCGCAGCTCGGCCCACTCGGCGTCGGTCAGGTCGTTGATCTGCCGCTTCTCGAACTTCTTCAGGTACGGCACCTCGACCCGATCGGCCAGGATCGCCCAGTAGGCGACCAGGTTCGCGTCGATGCCGGAGTGCGGCTGAACGTAGGCGTACGGCGCGCCGAACAGAGCCTTGGCATGCTCGACGGCGATCGACTCGACGGAGTCGACATTCTGGCAGCCGGCGTAGAAACGACGGCCGATGGTGCCCTCCGCATACTTGTCGGAGAGCCAGTTACCCATGGCGAGCAGGACAGCCGGGGAAGCGTAGTTCTCACTCGCGATCAGCTTCAGCGACTCGCGCTGGTCGGTCAGCTCCTGCGCGATCGCGTCGGCGATCCGCGGCTCCACGGACCGGACCACCTCGAGGGCGGCGCGGAAGGCGGTGGATTCGGCGTTCAACTCAGGCATGGGACCTCCCTATCACGAAGCGAAGAGGCCCAGGCGCACGGCAAGTCGTCGTCTCGACGAGGCCGCTCCCCGATGGTCAACCATCCGAACGCGCCAGTCACGGCCTGCCAGCCAGCATACCGGCGCTGATTTCCGCCGGCACACCCCTTGCCGGTCACCCTCGCCACCTGCCGCGGCCTTCCACCATTCCCGGTACGCCCAGAGCGCCCACAGAAGCACCACACCCGTACCCGGCTTCGCCGCTGCCGCCGCATCTCCTGCTCGCCCCCGTGACGACATGAGATCCCGCGGCAGCGGCCGTTCGCGTGGCCGTCCCCGCGTGAGGGCCTACCAGTAGACGTGCGAATTCCCGTCACCGATGATCGACGCCTCCGGCTCCCCGCCCGACCGAGGCCGGACCGCGCCCTGCTCACGCGGTTCCGCTTCGAGCACGCTGACGTCCGCCTCGGCAACGGGCGCCTCCGCGAGAGATCCGCCCGGCTTCTCACTCCGGTCGGCGCCCGGCGCCGTGGCCTGGGCCGCCCTGTGACGCACCTCCGGCGTCGCGACTTCGGCGGGCGTGGTGCCCTCGCCAGTGACGACGACCGCCGCGTCGCGCACCGCGGGCGCCTGGTCGACATCCACGTCCGGCCGGCCGAGACCGAACCCGACCAGCAGAGCCAGCCCCAGCATCCCCGTCACTACCGCCACCGTCGCCCGCATCGCGCTCTCCCGCTTTCCGTATCTCGCTCCGTCCTCAGATGCGATGCGGATTCAGCGGATCCGGTTCGCGAAGTTGGGTAACGAAGAGATAACGAGCCCGGAAAAGGGCAAAAAGAAAGGCCCACCCCGGATGGGGTGGGCCTTTCTATCACGTTGAGTCCGGCGGCGTCCTACTCTCCCACACCCTCCCGAGTGCAGTACCATCGGCGCTGGAGGGCTTAGCTACCGGGTTCGGAATGTAACCGGGCGTTTCCCCTCCGCTATGACCACCGAAACAGCCATCAGCGTGCGATACAACCAGCAACCCGGGTCTTACAACTCGGGGTGGTTGTTCGTTTGCTGTGAATCACACAGTGGACGCAAGTAAAATGTTTAGGGTGGTTAAGCCCTCGGCCTATTAGTACCGGTCAACTCAACACGTTACCGTGCTTACATCTCCGGCCTATC
>NZ_JAGFNS010000014.1 GCF_017592555.1 Actinoplanes flavus
CCCTCCAGCGAGAACATCGCCTACGGCTACCGCACCGCCACCGACGTCGTCACCGGCTGGATGAACAGCCCCGGCCACCGCGCCAACATCCTCAACTGCAAATCCAAGACCGTCGGCGTCGGCGTCGCCTACGCCACCGACGGCACCCCCTACTACACCCAGGACTTCGGTTACTGACACCCCCGATGTGAGCAGCGACGCCCCAGCCGGTCCCCCTGCGGCTGGGGCGTCGCGCTGTCCGGTCGGCGCGACGCGCTTGCCACATTCACTCGGATCGCTCTATATTCTCGCACTAGGAAAGCGCTTTCCCGCATCTAGAGGCGCTCCGCGGCGGTCATCCCCAGCGTTCCACCCGCCGCCCATCCCCCATGCGCGCACCCCGATGCGCGAGAACAGGTGAAGCGAGATGAGACGATCAGTCGCTCTGCGACTCTCCGCGGTCCTCGGCGTGGCCGGCGCGGCCGGCGCGATCGCCCTGGGCCTGCCGCAGCACGAGGCGTCCGCCGCGGCGAACGCGGCCACCGGTTTCGCCAGCCAGAACGGCGGTACCACCGGTGGCGCGGGCGGGACCACCGTCAAGGCCACCACCGGCACCGCGATCCACAACGCGCTGTGCACCCGGGCGTCCAGCTCCACCCCGATCATCATCCAGGTCGAGGGCACCATCAATCACGGCAACACGACCAAGGTGTCCGGCGACAGCTGCAACACGGCGGCCGACAAGATCGAGCTGAAGGAGATCAGCAACGTCACGATCGTCGGCGTCGGGGCCGGTGCGACCTTCGACCAGCTGGGCATCCACATCCGGGACTCCAGCAACATCATCATCCAGAACGTGACGGTCAAGAACGTCAAGAAGTCCGGCTCGCCGACCTCCAACGGCGGTGACGCGATCGGCATGGAGAGCACCGTCCGCAACGTCTGGGTCGACCACGCCACCCTCGAGGCGTCCGGTGGCGAGTCGGAGGGCTACGACGGTCTTTTCGACATGAAGGACGACGTCGAGTACGTGACGCTGTCCTACAGCATCCTGCGCAACTCCGGGCGTGGTGGCCTGATCGGCTCCAGCGAGAGCGACACCGGCAACAGCAACATCACCTTCCACCACAACAAATACCAGAACATCGATTCGCGTACGCCGTTGCTGCGCGGCGGGATCGCCCACATCTACAACAACCACTACGTGAGCCTCAACGAGTCGGGCATCAACTCGCGGGCCGGCGCCAAGGCCCGGGTGGACGGCAACTACTTCGAGGACTCGAAGGACGTGCTCGGCACCTTCTACACCGACGCGGCCGGCTACTGGCAGGTGTCCGGCAACATCCTCGACAACGTGACCTGGTCGGCGAAGGGCACCGAGAACAACCCGGCCGGCCCGAACGTCGTGTCGAACACCAGCGTGAGCATCCCGTATTCGTTCACCGCCGACAACGCGTCCTGCGTACCGTCGATCGTCGCGGCCACCGCCGGCGCGAACACCGGCCTGAAGGTGTCGACCGGCACCTGCTCGGTGACGTCGTCGCCGAGCGCCTCGCCCACCTCGTCGCCGACCTCCAGCCCCACGTCCTCGCCGACGTCCAGCCCGACCGCGTCGCCGACCGCGACCTCCGGCACCAACCTGAGCATCGGCGCCGGTGCGGACGGTTCCAGCAAGGCCAGCGGCACCAGCTACGGCAACGTCAAGGACGGCGACGTCAGCACGTACT
Organism: Actinoplanes flavus; assembly: GCF_017592555.1. Classification (GTDB taxonomy): domain Bacteria; phylum Actinomycetota; class Actinomycetes; order Mycobacteriales; family Micromonosporaceae; genus Actinoplanes; species Actinoplanes flavus. Next base: position 1,707 of record NZ_JAGFNS010000014.1, read on the forward strand.
GGTCGCCGAGCGGCACCACCGGTGACATCTCGATCAAGTGGTCGTCGGCCACCACGGTCGGCCGCATCACCATCGTCGAGGCGTCCGGCTCGACCGGCGCGATCGGCGCGTGGCAGGTGCTCAACGGCGCGACCGGGGCGGTGCTGAAGTCGGGCACCGGGGCGGGTTCCATCTCCTTCACCGCCACCTCGACCACCAAGGTCACCTTCCGCATCACCGGCGCGACGGCGACCCCGAAGGTCGCCGAGTTCCAGACCTTCGCCAGCTGATCCACCGAACGTGGGGCGCCCCCCCCCCGGGGCCGGGGGCGGGGCGGCGGCCCCCCCCCCGCCCGGCCCCCCCCCTGCTGAGCCCCCGACGGGCGGCCGCCCGGGCTGTCCGCGGGGCGGGGGGCCGGCCCACCCCTAGAGGCAGGGCACACCGTCCACGACGGCGTGCCCTGCCTCGCTCACCGCGCCGGTGCGGCGACCGGGCCCGGCGGCGCCACGGCGGCTCTCGCCACGCCGGCCGGGGACGCCTGGGCCACGGCCAGGATCGCCAGCCCGCAGGCGGCCACCAGCACCCATCCGGGCCGGGTCGCCGCGGCCAGCCGGTCCGGTGGCAGGTCCGCGACGATGCCCCCGGCGATCGCCACGCCGAGCGCCGTGCCGACCTGCCGGGCCGTCGAGGCGATGCCACCGGCCAGACCGGAGCGCTCCGGCGGCAGGCCGCTGACCGCGGTGTTGGTGATCGGCGCGTTCGCGAACCCCAGCCCGATCCCGGCGACCAGGTAGGCGGTCAGCAGCAGGGCCGTACTGGTACGGTCGCCGAGCCCGATCAGCAGCGCCCCGCCGAGCAGGGTGCACGTCCCGGCCACCCGCAGCGGCAACCGCGGCCCGAACCGGCCGACCAGATGGCCGGACAATGGCGCGCACACCGTAGTGGCCAGGGCCATCGGCAGGGTGAACAGGCCCGCCTCGATCGGGCGCAGACCCCGTACCTGTTGCAGGTAGAGGGTGCCGAGCAGCAACGTCACGCTGAACGCCACGAAAACGGCCACCGCGCCGCCGATCGCCGCGGCGAACGGCGGCCGCCGGAACAGGGCCAGGTCGATGAGCGGCTCGGCACGCCGGGACTCGGCTCGGACGAACGCCGCCAGGGCCGCCGCGATCACCAGGTATCCGGCCAGCAGCGCCGGTGACGTCCAGCCCAGGCGCGGGCCTTCGATCAGCACCGCGACGCCCGACCCCAGGAGCACCACCAGCAGGATCTGGCCGGGCAGGTCCAGCCGGCGGGCCTTCGCCGCACGCGACTCCGGCACGAAGAAGGCGGTCAGCACCAGAACCGCCGCGATGATCGGCAGGTTGGCCCAGAACACGGTGCGCCAGCCGAGCCCGGTGATCAGCGCCCCACCGAGCACCGGCCCGGCCGCCATGCTCAGGCCGAACACCGCCGCCCACACGCCGATCATCCGGGCCCGCTCCCGCGGATCGGTGATCACACTGATCACGATGGCCAGCGCCACCGGGCTCAGCATCGACCCGCCGACGCCCTGCAACGCGCGGGCCGCCACCAGGAAGCCGATCGACGGGGCCAGGGCGCACGCCACCGACCCGGCGCCGAACAGCACCAGACCGAGCCGGAAGACCCGGCGACGGCCGATCCGATCGGCCAGCGCACCGGAAGTGATCATCAAGCTGGCCAGGACCAGGGCGTACGCGTCCACCGCCCACTCCAGGTCGGCGGTCGCGAGCCGCAGGTCGTCGCCGATGGCGGGCAGCGCCACGTTGACGGCCGTCGTGTCCAGGCCGACCAGGAAGATGCTGGTGGCACAGATCGCCAGCACCAGCCATCGTTGTTCTCTCATGGCGCCGATCGTCACGTCGGCACCCCTCCCCGGCCCAGTGGTCTTGCGAGGACCGCAAAATGCTCGGGTGGACGCGGAACTGGAACGACTGATCGGCGACATCGGCCCCCGGCTCAACCGGGTCCGGCAGGATCGCGGCCTGACCCTGGACGAACTGGCCGGCGCCACCGGCATCTCGGTGAGCACCCTGTCCCGGCTGGAGTCCGGCAAGCGCCGGCCCACCCTGGACCTGCTGCTGCCGCTGGCCCGCGTCTACCGGATGTCGCTGGAGCACATGATCGGCGCCCCGCAGACCGGTGATCCGCGCGCCCATCTGACCCCGCACCACCGGGAGACCCGGACCGGCATCGACAGCGTGGTGATCCCGTTGACCACCTACCCTGGCCGGATCCAGGTGTTCAAGCAGATCCTGAGCCCCGCGACCGCCACGCCGTCGCTGGTGACGCACCCCGGGCACGCCTTCTTCTATGTGCTGGCGGGCACGGTCCGGCTGCTGCTCGGCGAGAGCGAGCGGTTGCTGAAACCCGGCGACAGCGCCGATTTCGACGCCGGCGAGCCGCACTGGTTCGGCCCGGCGGGTGGCTCACCCGCCGAGATCCTTCACCTGTACGGCCCGCACGGCGACCGTTTCCCGGCGGGCTAGGCCGTTCCGCGCTCAGGGTCGCACCGGTCACGACGTCGATGGTGGACGGTTCACCACCGTCTTCGGTGGCGAACCGTCCACGATCGCGCGGTCCGGCGGGAGCGGGACGCGCAGCATCCCGCCGGACCCTTGCCGTCCTAGCCGCGGCGGATGTAGACGGTCACCACGCCCAGCGCACACAGCATGATCAGCGCGAAGGCGGCGACCGCCGCGTACGCGAGACCGGCGGGGATCGCCCCGTAGGCCGCCGCGCCGATGATCCCGGTCAGCCCCACGGCAGACGCGCCGGCGACGGTGAGCGAGGTCTTGATGACCCCGGCCCGATGATCGGGACTCTCCTGTCGGCGGCCCGGCGGATTGGATAACGTACGCATGTTGCTCCCCTGGTGATGGTCCTCGCACGGTCGTTTCCGGTACCGGGCAACCCGACGGCCCGCCTGCCAGCGGGCCGTCGCCTGTCCTACCGCTCGGTACATCCGCCCAGTCTGCCGCCCGTGGCCATCCGCGGACTCCGCATCGGACGCCGCCTGACAAAGGTCGACCGGCGCGATTTCGCAGATGGCGCCTCGGCGACCACGGTCCGCGCGCCCGGCCCGCTGCCGCCGCACCGCGGATCCGCACCGCCCGGATCAGTGGATCGGCCGGGCGGATGCTTGAATCCTCGACCATGGGGGATCTACATGTTTCGAAGAAGGTGATCGCCCTCGCGGTCACGGTTCTGGCTGTCGTCGCCGGTGTCGCGGTGTTCTGGCCGGACCGGGACCGGCCCGCCACCGCGACACCGCAGCCGAGTGCCTCGTTCCATAACCCGGTGGCGGATGCACGCGCTGAGGTCAAGGCGCTGTTCGACACCCAGGCGAAGGCTCTGGTCGCCGGAGACGAGCGGGGCTGGCTCGCTCCCGTCGACCCGGCGCTGCACGACACGTTCCGGGTGATGTACCGCAACCTGCGGGCGCTGGAGATCAGCCATGCCGAGAGCGACGTGGTCCTGCTGAAGTACTCCGAGTCCGAACTGCTGATCGATGTGGTGCTCGGTTACTGCCTCGGTGGCGTCCCCTGCCCGGCCTGGGCGGCCGGCGATGCGGAGGGAGCGCCGAAGCTCTACTACCGGACGGTCGTGGTGCCCCGGAACGGCTCCTACACGGCGACCACGATGAGTGAGGCCGACTACCACAACCACCTGAGCCCCGCCCCCTGGCAGACTCCCGGCCTGCGGTTCGTCCGCGGCGAACGGGTGATCGTCGCGGCGCCGGCCGGCCTGGCGAAGCATCTGGGCCGGGTCCTGCCCGTCGCCGAGAAGGCCGCCACGGTGGCCGACCGCTTCGCGGCCGTCTCCGGCACACCGCCCCAACGCTACCGGGTCTATCTCGCCGACAACCGGGCCTGGAAGAGCTGGTACGGCGGTGAGCGGCGGAACTGGGTGGCCGGCTACCACAAGGCTCTCAACCGGACCGGCAGCGACCTGGTCCTGCGTGCCGACGCGGTGCTGGGCTCCGACCGTCGGCTGCGCGAGACGATCCAGCACGAGATGGGGCACGCCGTCACCCTGCTGCCGACCGTCGACTGGACCGAGGACGACGAGGACTGGCTGGTCGAGGGCATCGCCGAATACATCGGGTCCGCGCCGGCCGCAGCACCGGACACCGGCAGCGCCACGGTGCTGCGCCGGTCCTTCGCCAAGCGCGGCGCTCCCCGGTCGATCGCCCTGCCCGGCCTCACCGAGAAGAGTGACGAACTGACCGTCGACACCCTGTACGCGCACAGCCACTTCGCCGCGGCGTGCCTGGCCGATCGGTACGGTGAGCGGAAGCTGCTCGACTTCGCTCACCTGGTCCTCCAGCGGGGTCAACCGGTCGACACGGCGTCACGTGGCGCGTTCGGGCGGCCCTTCGCCGTCGTCGACAAGGCCTGTGTGGCGTGGATCCGGAAGAAGATCTGAGCGACCGATGAGTTCCGGCCACCGCGCCGGTCTACCCCACGGAAAGCACACGACACGAAAGGGGCCCCATCATGGCCAAGGTCATTTCCACCCTGTTCATCTCGGCCGACGGTGTGGCGGAGATCGACCCGGACTGGCACTTCCCGTACTTCGACGAGAACATGGGCCGGGCCGTGACCGAGGACTACGAGACGGCCGACGTGCTGCTGCTGGGCCGGGAGACGTTCGACAGTTTCGCCGGCGCCTGGCCGGAGCGGGAGGCCGCCGGCGGGGAGGACGCCCCGTTCGCCAAGCAGCTCGGTGACACCCGCAAGGTGGTGGCGTCCCGTCAACGGCTGGAGTTCTCCTGGCGCAACTCCGAGCTGATCGACGGCGACCTGGTGGCGGCCGTGACGGCGCTGAAGGCCGACGCCGGCGTGAAGGGCGTGCTCATCCCCGGCTCGATCTCGGTGGTGCAGCAGCTTCTGGCCGCGGGTCTGGTCGACGAGCTGCGCCTGCTGGTGCACCCGGTGGCCGCCCGCAAGGGGCGCCGGCTGTTCGACGAGGGCGACACGGCGTACCACCTGAAGGTGATCGCCACCGAGGCCTACCCGACCGGCGTGATCCGGGTGATCTACGCGCCCACCGAGGCGCCCGCGCCGGCCGGCTACGACGACGCGAAAGAGCAGCTCAACGCGCAGTGACCCACCTGCCGTGCGGAGGCGGCGGCCCAGCGGTGCGGATACCGTCCGGGCCGCCACCGGGCGTGGCCGGGACCGGTGGGCCGGGTGGGTGGGTGGGCGGCTCGGCCCGCAGTAGTCCTTTGACGAAACATCGGCATTTGTCTGGCTTGCCGGACTATCGTACCGATGATCGGTCACGTGCAGGAGGACCATGATGCTTCCGACACGGGCGCTGGCCGGGGCGGTCGTGGCCGGAGCCGCAGCGATCGGATGGGCGTCCAGCCGCCGGTCCCGGCGTGCGCCGGGCAACCTCGGCACGCGGACGCAGGCGATGCTGGCCGCGATCGCCGAGCAGTCGTCCGACCCGATCATCGCCTGCACCCTCGACGGCACGGTGATCGCCTGGAACAGCAGCGCTGAGCGACTCTACGGATGGACCGCGGCCGAGGTGCTCGGCCACCACTTCGGCGACCTGCTGTCCCCGGACCGGCGCGGCGCGCTGGAGCAGGTGCTGCGGAGACTGGCCGCGGGCGAACACATCCACGAGGAGGAGATCCGGCGCAAGCGCAAGGACGGCACGCCGCTGCTGGTGTCGACGGACGTGTCGCCGATCCGTGACCGCAACGGGACGGTGGTCGCCGCGGCGGCCAGAGAGTGCGACGTCACCGAACGCAAGCAGCGCGAGGCCGAGGAGAAGGCGGCCATGGAGCAGTCGGTGCGCGCCGCCCAGATGGAGAGTCTCGGTCAGCTGGCCGGTGGAGTGGCCCACGACTTCAACAACCTGCTGGCGATAATCCTGAACTACACCGATTTCATCGCCGACGAGGTCACCGGTGAGGCCGCCCGCGATCTGTCCCGGATCCGCGACGCCGCCGACCGGGCGCGGTCGCTGACCGGGCAGTTGCTGCTGTTCGCCAAGCGCGATCCCGGCCGGGTGGAGGTGGTCGACCTGAACGACGTGGTCACCGGCTCGACGGACCTACTCGGCCGGACCATCGGCGCGAACATCCACCTGGTCGCGCGGCCGCGGGCGGGCGCGATCCCGGTGGCCGCGAACCGCGGCCGCCTGGAACAGATCATGCTGAACCTGGTGATCAACGCGCGGGACGCGATGCCGGACGGCGGCGTGGTGGTGATCGAGACGGACTTCACCGAGGTCACCGACGGCCCGGAGGCGCCGCTGCCGCCGGGCCGCTATGCCCGGCTGACGGTCAGCGACACCGGCACCGGCATGTCGGCGGAGGTGCGCGATCGCCTGTTCGAGCCGTTCTTCACCACGAAACCCGCCGATCGGGGCACCGGCCTGGGCCTGTCGACGGTCTACGGGATCGTCGGCGACGCGGGCGGGCACATCGGCGTGGAGTCGGAGCCGGGCGCCGGCACCACGTTCCGGATCCTGCTGCCGCCGGCGGACTCGCCGGCTCCGCCGGCCTCCGCGGCGCCGCCCGGGCCGTCGTACGGTCGCGGTGAGCGGGTGCTGGTCATCGAGGACGAGGTCTTCGTACGCGATGTGGTGGTCCGGATCCTCCAGGAGAACGGCTACCGCACCACCACGGTTGGCGAGAACTCGCTGGACGAGGTGGATCTGGCCGATGTTTCCCTGCTGGTGACGGACATCGTGCTGCCCGGCCGACCGGGCCCGGAGGTGGCCGCCGAACTGCGGCTGCGGCAGCCGGACCTGCGGGTGCTGTTCATGTCCGGATACAGCGAGAGCGAGTTGCGCCGCCGCTACCACATCGCCGACTCCACCCGGATCGTCCAGAAGCCGTTCACCGCGGTGGAGCTGCTGGCCACGGTCGGCGAGGCGCTGTCCGGGGCACCTACCGTCGCACGGCCGCGGTGAGGGTGGCGTGCAGGGCCGCCAGCAGCTTGTCGGCGGTGAACGGCTTGCCGACCACGGTCACGTCCGGATCGAGCTGCCCCTGGTCGGTCATCAGCGGGTCGGCGTACCCGGACATGTAGAGCACCGGCGTGCCGGGCCGTTCCGCGGTCAGCGCCGCGGCCAGTTCCGGCCCGTTCATGTGGGGCATGACCACGTCGGTGAGCAGGGCGTCGATGACGCCGGAATGGTCACGGGCGACGCGCAGCGCCGCACGCCCGTCGCCGGCGGCCAGAACCGTGTACCCCGCCCGGCTCAGGATGCGCCGGGCGGCCTCGCGGACGCCGTCCTCGTCGTCGGCGATCAGGACCGTCTGCCCGGTGCCGGCGGACGCGGCCGCGGGCGGCGTGGATCCGGCCGCGGGCTCGTCGGTGCCGGGCAGGTAGAGGTGCACCGTGGTGCCGTTGCCCGGCGAGGACTCCAGCACCAGCTCGCCATGGGCCTGGCGGAGGATCCCGTACGCGGTGGCCAGCCCCAGACCCGTACCGTGGCCTTTGGGTTTGGTGGTGAAGAACGGCTCCACGGCGCGGTCCAGCACCTCGGGGCTCATGCCGTGCCCGGTGTCGTGGACGGCGATGTGCACGTTGTCCCCGTCGTTGTCGGCGGTCAGGGTGAGCGCGCCGCCGTCGGGCATCGCGTCGCGGGCGTTGTTGGCGAGATTGATCAGGATCCGGGTGAGCTGGCCACCGTCGGCGACGATGTTGCGCAGGTACGGGTGCAGGTCGACGCTGACCGTGACGTGCCGGCCGAGCACCGGTTCGAGCAACTCGGTCACCTCGGCGAAGAGGGCGTGCGGGTCGAGCACGGTGGGCTGGACGACCTCCCGCCCGCCGAAGGACAGCAGCTGGTGGGTGAGGTGGGCGGCGCGTTTGCCGGCCTGGCTGATCCGGTCCAGGTCGTCGAGCATGTCGCCGGCCTGTTCGGCGGTCAGGGTGGTGCCCGCGGCGTCGCGCAGCGCCTCGGCGGTGAACTCGCTGAACGACAGGATGATGTTGAGCATGTTGTTGAAGTCGTGTGCGACCGCGCCGGACAGCCGGGCGAGGCTCTCGAAGCGCTCGGCGATCCGGCGGCGTTCGGCGATCTCGTGCTCGACGATGGTGGTGACGTCGTCGACCGTGGCGACGAATCCGCCCCTCTCGTCGGTGATCTGCCGGATGGTGGTGTGCAGCCAGCGGCGGCCGCCGGGCAGGTGCTGCTCGCCGTAGAAGCTGACCGGGTCGACCGGCAGGCCGTCGTGCAGCAGCTCCTCGCGGTGCCGCGGGTCGAGGCTGCACATCCAGCCGTGCCCGGCGAGCTGCTCGGGGCCGAGGCCGGTGATGTCGGCCAGGCGCGGGTTGGTGTAGGTCGCGTTCAGCCCGGTGTGCCCGGAGACGATGCCGACCGGCGAGACGTCGGCGAGGGCGTGGAACCGCGCCTCGCTCGCGTCCAGGGCGAGCACCTTCTCCAACAGCTTGGCGTTCACCGTACGTAGGTGCTCGGCACCCACGTCACCGGCGGTCACGTGGGTGATGACCGGTTCGGCGTGCAGTGCCCGCTCGACCGCGGCGAGCAGGACGCCCGGGTCGGCGGACTTGGCGAGAACTTGGGTGACCCCGTACGCGGCTGCCAGCGGCAACGCCTCCTCCGGCCGGTAGTTGGCGGTGTAGAGCAGCACCGGGATGTCGGCGGTGCCGGCGTCGGCGCGCAGCTGATGGACGAACTCGTAGCCGTCCATGCCGGGCATCACCACGTCGGCGAGAACCACGTCGGGGTGCAGGCGCCGGGCCAGATCGAGTGCCTCCGGGCCGCCGGTGGCCTCGATGACGTGGTGGCCGCCGTCGTCGAGGGTGAGACGGGCGACCTCGCGGTTGGTGGCGCGGTCGTCGACGACGAGGACGGTGGCCATCAGGGCTTCTCCGCACCGGGACCGGGCTGGAAGACGACGGTGCAGATGGTTCCGGCCGGCGAGGTCCGTACGGTCAGGGTGGCGCCGCAGCGGCGGGTGAGGTGCTGGGCCAGGCACAGGCCGAGCCCGGTGCCGTGCTCGTCGTGGTCGTGGGCGGCGGCGCCGCGTTCAAACGGCAGGAAGACGCGCTGCTGCTCGGCGGGTGACAGGCCGGGGCCGTGGTCGGCGATCTCGACGGCCGGGCCGGTGGCCGCGCCGCCGGGGCGGACGGTGACGTGGATGTCCGGGTGGTCGGCGTACCGGACGGCGTTGGCGAGCAGCTCGGTCACGACCTGGCGGGCGTCGTCGGGATGAGCCAGCGCACGGACCGGGCCGGGCGGCGTCCGTACGATGACGTGCCGGTTTCTCGCCGCGGCGGTCTCCCCCGTCGCGGCGACGGCGTCGGCGGTGACCGCGACGCAGTCGACGGGTTCCAGACGGCGCTCGTCGGCCGGGGCGGCGCTGTGGGCGAGGGCGACGATCCGCTCGACCGTGCCGAGCAGCTCCGCCGCACTACTGTTGATCATCTGAAGCTGACGGGTCTGCTGCGCCTGATCGACGGCGCCGGTGGCGGCTTTGCGGGTCATCAGCCCGGTCAGCCCGATGATGCCGGTCAGCGGCCCGCGCAGCTCGTGGCCGAGCCGGGACAGGGCGTTGCCGGCGAACAGGTCGCCGGGTTCCGGCAACGTCACGACGGCGGCTGTCTGGTCCACATCTTCTCCGCGCGGTAATTTCCTAGATGCGGCTTGTATTCGCATTTTATTGGTGACGCTAGAAGTTGTGATGGTTTCTGCGGTGACCGGCGTCCGTTACCGGGTACGGATCTGGCGGATCACGGCGGTGGCGGCCACCGGGATCGGCGCGGCGACCCTGGCCGGCCATCTGGCGCAAGCCCTCGAATGGTGGTCGATGTCGCCCACCAGTGCCGTTCTGGCCATCATCGGTGGCGCCGCGCTGCTGCTCTCCGGGCCGGTCCGGACCACCGGATGGCGCCACTGGGCCGCCCGTGCCCTGGCCCTGCTGATGGTGGTGATCGCGGTCACCGCACTGGTGGCGGTCCTGTCCGGGGCGACCGTCCTGCTCGACTGGCTGTCCGGCACGGCGGCGCCGGCGTCCACCGGGCCGCCGCCGATACGTTCGATGGCCGCGTTCCTGCTGATCGGCCTGAGCCTGGCGCTGCTCGACGCCGGGCCCCGCCGCGGATACCTCGCCCCGCAGCTGCTGGCCGCGGCCGCCGCCCTGGTGATGGGCGTGGCGGAGCTGGCGTCGCTGTTCGGTCTGGCGTCGGTCCACTCGAACGGCGTCCTCTGGGTGACCCCGCCCGCCGCGCAGGCCTGCGTGCTGCTGCTCGCCACCGGGGTGACGGTCAGCCGGCCCGGCGCGCTCGCGGTGCAGGTCTTCGGCGGGCGGTGGCTCGGCAGCCGGGCGGTGCGCCGCCTGGCGCCGGCGGTCGCGGTCGTGGTGCTCCTGATCGCGTTGTCGCCGGCGCTCATGGCCCGGATCGGCGTCGACGTCGAGAGCGTCGGCGCCGACATCATGGTGAGCCTGCTGCTGCTCACCCTCTACCTGGTGCTGCTGCGATCCGGCCACATGCTCAACGAGGCCGACCAGCGCCGGCAGGCGGTGATCGCCGAACTGCGCGGCCAGCGCGACTTCAACGACATCGTGCTGACCGCCCTGATCGAGGGGGTGGTGACGCTCGCCCCGGACGGCCGGGTGCTCAGCGCCAACGAGCGCTGGTCGCAGATGACCGGCTATCCGGCCGACGAGGTGATCGGGATCCACCCGCCGTACCCCTGGTGGCCGGACCGCGAAGAGGATCTCCAGGTCATCCTCAACACGGGCGGGCGGATGGAGTTCTCCACCGACATCCAGCGCAAGGACGGCACGGTTCTCCCGATTCTCGCCACCGTGTGCCCGTTGCGCACCGGCGATCAGCTCAGCATGCTCATCGTCACCTGCCGCGACCTGACCGACCGGGACCGGCAACAGGCGGAGCGCCGCCGGATGGCCGAGGAGCTCGACCACTTCTTCACGCTGTCCGGCGACATGCTCTGCATCGCCTCGGCGGAGGGCTACTTCACCCGGGTCAATCCGGCGTGGACGCGCACCTTCGGCTACAGCCTCGAGGAGGTACGCGAGCGGCCGTTCCTGGCGTTCGTACACCCGGACGACATCGACCACACCATGGCCCAGCTCCGCCTGCTGACCAGGGGCGGCACGTCGACGATCGAGGTGGAGAACCGGTACCGCGGGCGCGACGGCAGTTACCGCTGGCTGAGCTGGACCGCCACGCCCGCCGAGGACGGCTCGAGCATCTACGCGGTGGCCCGGGACATCACCGAACAGCGGGCCGCCGGAGAGGCGCAGGCCCGGCTCGCCGCCATCGTCGAGAGCACCGCCGACGCGATCATCGGCCGCACCCTGGACGGCACCATCCTCAGCTGGAACCCGGCCGCCGAGCGCATCTACGGATACCCGGCCGGCGACATGATCGGCCGCAACGTGGACATACTCTACCCGGCCACCTTCCGCGACGAGCCGAAACGGATCCGGGCCCAGCTTCTGCAAGGCGAGACGGTGCACGTCGAGGACACCACCCGGGTACGCCGGGACGGCTCGCTCGTACACCTGGCGATCACCATCTCCCCGATCCGTGACATCAACGGCGAGGTCGTCGGGGCCGCCTCCATCGCCCGGGACATCACCGACGCCAAACGGGCCGAGAGACAGTTCCGGCAGTTGGTCCTGAGCGCGCCGGACGCCATGGTGATCTTCGGTGCCGACGGCTTGATCCGGCTGGTCAACCATCAGACCGAAAGCCTGTTCGGCTATCGCGGGAACGACCTGATCGGCCGGCCGGTGGAGATCCTCGTCCCGCCGGACCTGCACGCCGAACACGCCGACGACCTCCGGGAGTACCTGGGGGCGCCGTCGGTGCGCCAGGTGGACCTGGGCCGGGAGCTGTGCGGACGGCGGCAGGACGGCACCGAGTTCCCGGTGGAGATCAGCCTGGCCCCGCTGGAGACCGAGGACGGCACCCTGGTGTCCGCGGCCATCCGCGACGTGTCCGAACGGCGCCGTACCGAGCAGGCTCTGGCCACCGCCCGGGACCAGGCGCTGGCCGCGGCGCGGGCCAAGTCGCAGTTCGTGGCCATGGTCAGCCACGAGATCCGTACGCCGATGAACGGCGTGATCGGCCTGACCAAGCTGCTTCTGGACACCCCGCTGGAGTCGGTCCAGCGCCGGTACGCCGAGTCGATCCGCACGTCCGCCCGGGCGCTGCTCGCGATCATCAACGACATCCTGGACTTCTCCAAGATCGAGGCCGGGAAGATCACCCTGGTGGAGCAGGACTTCGCGCTCGGCGACCTGATCGAACAGGTGGTGCACGCCGCCGCGGCCGGCGCCCGGGACAAGAACGTCGACGTCGTCTCCTACTACCCGGCCGACCTGCCGAGCATGGTGCGCGGCGACGAGGGCCGGCTGCGCCAGGTGCTGTTGAACCTGGTCGGCAACGCGGTCAAGTTCACCCGCGAGGGTGAGGTGGTGGTCCGGCTGGAACCGGTCGGGCCGCCCCGCGACGGCCGGCACCGGCTCACGTTCAGCGTCACCGACACCGGCATCGGCATCGACCCGGAACAGCTCAGCCGGCTGTTCGAGCCGTTCACCCAGGCGGACAGCACGATGAGCCGCGAGTTCGGCGGCACCGGGCTGGGACTGACCATCAGCCACCAGCTCGTCGAGTTGATGGGCGGCCACCTGCAGGTGGACAGCGAGCCCGGCCACGGCAGCCGATTCGAGTTCACCATCACGCTCGCCGGCCCACGCGGCGACCAGGCCGGCGCGGCATCCCGCGGTGATCTGACCGCGCACCGGATGCTGATCGTCGACACCAACCCGATCAGCCGGCGATTCCTCACCGAACACGTGCACGCCTGGGGCATGCAGGTCACCACCGCGAGCAGCGGCGAGGAGGCGCTCGGCCATCTGCGGACGGCCGGCGCGCGGGGGGAGCCGTACGACGTGGTGGTGCTCGACCACCGCCCCCCGGAGCTGGACGCGGCCCGGCTCGCCGACGACATCGCCACCGACTCGCTGATCCGGTCGCAGCCGTTCTGCGTTCTGCTCACCCGCGACCCGTCGGCCGAATACCTGCTGCACGGCGACGTTCTCGCCAAACCGGTCGGCCCGTCCGCCCTCTACAACTGCCTGCTGACGCACTTCGCCGCCGACCTGGTCGCCGCCGCGGCGGTGGCGCAACCGGAGGTACCGGCCGGCGGCCGGGGCCGGATCCTGCTCGCCGAGGACAACGAGATCAACCAGATGGTCGCGGTCGACACGCTCAGCGCCCTCGGCTACGAGACCGACATCGCCGTCAACGGCGCCGAGGCGGTCGAACTGGCCAGCAGCCACGAATACCAGGCGATCCTGATGGACTGCCAGATGCCACGGCTGGACGGCTACGAGGCCACCGAGCGGCTACGGCACACCGAACAGCCGAACCAGCACACCCCGATCATCGCGATGACCGCCGGAGTGCTCGCCGAGGACCGGCAGCGAGCACTCCAGGCGGGCATGGACGACTTCCTGGCCAAACCGATCGACGCCGACAAGCTGCGCGCCACCCTGGACCGCTGGATCCACCCCGACGAGGAGCCGGCCGGCCGGCGATAGCAGCTCAGCCCCACACCTCCGCGGCGGTCTCGGTGATCAGGCGGAGCTTGGCGACCTGCTCGTCGTAGGTGAGCGCGTTGCCCTCGACCGTGGAGGAGAACCCGCACTGCGGCGACAGCGCCAGCTGGTCGAGCGGAATGTGGCGGGCCGCCTCGTCGATGCGGCGTTTCAGATCGTCCTTGGATTCGAGCGTGCCGCGTTTCGTGGTGACCAGGCCGAGCACCACGATCTTGCCCGGTGGGACGAACCGCAGCGGAGCGAAATCGCCGGAGCGTTCGTCGTCGTATTCGAGGAAGAATCCGTCGACGGCCAGTTCCGAGAAGAGCGCCTCGGCCACGAAGTCGTAACCGCCCTCGGCCGCCCACGAGGAGCGGAAATTGCCGCGGCACATGTGGGTGGTGACGTTGAGCCCGGCGGGCCGGCCGGCGATCGCCGCGTTGATCTGGCGGATGTAGCGCAGATGCTGATGTTCGGCGTCGTCACCGCGTTCGGCGAGCAGCCGCCGCTGGGCCGGGTCGTTGAGATAGGCCAGGCTGGTGTCGTCGAGTTGCAGATAGCGGCAGCCGAGGCCGGCGACCCGCCGCACCTGTTCGGCATAGGCGGCCGACAGGTCCGCCCAGAACTCCTCCTCGGAGGCGTAGACGGCCGGATCGATGGCCGCCCGGCCGCCCCGGTAATGCACCATGCTGGGCGACGGAATGGTCAGTTTCGCGGTGATCCCCGGGCCGGTCTGCGAGGCCAGGAAGGCGAAGTCCTCGCCGAAGACGGTCTCCTCGAGGCGGATCGGCCCGTCCACGGCGAGGGCCGCCGATTCGAAGTCGAGTTCACCGTTCTCGTTACGGAAATGCACCTGGATCTTCTCGTCGGTGGGCCGGATCCCGCCGAGCCGGTAGATGAAGTCCATGTGCCAGGAGGTGCGGCGGAATTCGCCGTCGGTGGCCGAGCGCAGGCCGACGTCGTGCTGCATGCGGACGACCTCGCGGATCGCGTCGTCCTCGACGGCGCGCAGGTCGGCGGGGGTGATCTCGCCGAGGGCGTGCTGTTCACGGGCCTTGAGCAGGCGGGGCGGGCGCAGGAGACTGCCGACGTGGTCGGCGCGGAACGGTGGCGTGTCGCGCACTGGCGTGGCTCCCTTCTCTCGCTGCCAACCTACGCCGAACGGGTGAGGATTAGGGATGACCTTCGATATCCAACCGTTCCGCAGTATCCGGTCACGGTGGACGGGGTATCTGGTCACGGTGGACGGTCTGCCGATCCACGTGCCGCACGCCCGGTCATCGCGGCCCGGCGCGTTCCCGCTGATCCTGACGCACGGATGGCCCGAATCGGTGCTCGAAGGGACCGGAATGGCGCCGCTGCCGACCGGCGAGTTCGACGTGGATCAGGTGACCCTGAACTGGCTGACCGGCATCGGCGCGGCGGCGGCCCGCCGGTACGCGGAGAGCATCGACCTGGTGTCCGGCTGGCTGAGCGGCGCCCGTGCCGACCGTGTCGAGATCCCGGTGGGTGCTTCGATCTTCGCCAAGGAGGTGCCTCGGCCGTCACGGCGGTGGGCGCACCGCCGTCATCCCGGCGTCCGCTACTGGGCCACCCATGACCCGGGCGGGCACTTCCCCGCCCTGGAGGTGCCCGGCCCGCTGGCCGCCGACCTGCGGGCGTTCTTCCGCATGGCGGCGTGACGGGTCAGGTGGAGGCCCGGAGCACCAGGCTGGGCTGGAAGATGACCGACCGGGCCGCGCGGCCCGGCTCGTCGATGTGGGCGACCAGCAGCTGGGCCATCTCGGCGGCCATCTCCTCGACCGGCTGCCGGACCGTGGTGAGCTGCGGACGGCACTCCAGCGCCGGGCTGCTGTCGTCGAAGCCGACGACCGCCACGTCCTCGGGGACGCGGCGACCGCGGTCCTGCACCGCGCGCAGCGCGCCCTCGGCCATCAGGTCGCTGGCGACGAACAGGCCGTCCAGGTCGGGATGGTCGTCGAGCAGGCGGTGTGCGGCGGCCTCGCCACCGGCCCGGGTGAAGTCGCCGATCTCCGCGGGTGCGTCGGCGCCGGCGACCGCCCGGAACGCCTCCAGGCGTTCGGATCCGGCCGGGACGTCGAGCGGGCCACTGATCGTGGCCAGCCGGCGGCGACCGCGAGCGATCAGGTGCTCGGCGGCGAGCCGGGCTCCGAGCCGCTGGTCCAGGTCGACATGGCTGACCGGTAGCGGCGCGGCCGGCCGGGACGACAGCACCGCCGGGATGCCGAGCGCGTGGACCTGGCCGGGCAGCGGGTCGTGTTCGCTGGAACAGATCAGCAGCACCCCGTCGACGTGACCCTGCCGCAGGTAACGGATCACCTGATGGTGGTCGGCCGAGTCGGTCGGCACGACCACGAGATGGGTGTCGTGGGGCCGCAGCGCGCCGGTCGCGCCCGCGGTCACGCGCCCGAAGTACGGGTCGGTGAAGATCCGGTTCAGGAAGGAGTGGTCGTCCGGCCGGTCCGGCTCGCTGATCACCAACGCGACCGAATTAGATCGGCGGGTCACCAGGCTGCGGGCGGCGACGTTCGGAACGTACCCCGTCGAAGCGATCGCACGCTGGACCGCGTCGCGGATGCCGGGCGCCACCGAGGCCGCGTTGTTGATCACCCGGGAGACGGTGGCCCGGGAGACGCCGGCCGCGGCGGCCACCTGATCCATCGTGGGATGGTGGCCACCGCGGCCCGGTCGCGAACTCATGTGCAAAGTTCTATCAGGGCCGTCCGTCGGTCCCGCACTTGATGATCGGACGGATGCAGTCGTTCACCCGGCGGGCCATCTCCGCGACCGGCCAGGCGTTGAAGAAGTCGCCGTGCATCGTGAACCCGCCACCGGAGGCCAGCCGCAACCGGGCCGGGTCGCCGGTGACCGGATAGCGCATGACCTGCCGCAACTTGGGCACCACGACCGGGTGGCTGGCCGGGCAGGCGTTGTTCACCGGGTAGGCCATGTGGCTCTTGTGGTCGGTGGAGTCCAGGTTCCGGCCATCCCAGCAGTGCGGGAAGTCGAGGTACGACTCCAGCATCGATCCGGCCGGGCAGTTGACGAAGTCCGGCGACGAGCCGACGTGCCCGGCGTGCAGGCACGACCAGCGCGAGATGGTGTTGTCGGACGGGCCGGTGGCCTTGGCGTTTCCGGCCACGATCCGCAGGCCCAGCGGCAGCGGCTGGGTCTGGGCGATCAGGTCGTCGCGGACACCCTCACCGAGGTAGTAGAAGATGCCGGTGACCGGTTCGACCGGCACGTTGTCGCGGTACAGGGTGGGGATCCAGTAGGAGGACTTGTCGATTGACGGGTTGCAGTTGCTGTTCGCATTGAGCAACGTGTCAACAGTTGAGAACGCGTTGGTGTTGGTGGCGCCGAAGAAGCTGTGCATGTGTGAGGCGCCGGGCAGGCTCGGGAAGATGATCGGGTCGTCCGGCAGCCGGTGGCTGAACGGGCAGTCGGCCAGGAACTCGGCCACGCGAACGGCGCCCGGCGGGATGGTCGGCGTGGTTCCGCCGCCCGTCCCGTACACCTGGAACTCGTTGAGCGACACACCCCATTGCGTGGCGCGCGCTCCGGCCTCGAGCCGCACGTAGCGTGCGGTGCCGTTGACGTTGACCGTCTGTTTTCCGCCGGTGCCGGCGGCGGTGCTGTAGAGGGTGGTCCAGCTCTGCGCGTCGGCGGAGGCCTTCAGGGAGAAGCTGCGGGCGTACGCCGACTCCCAATCCAGCACGATCGAGGTGACCGTGGCGCTGGCGCCGAGGTCGACCTGTAGCCACTGTGGGTCGCTGAAGGCGCTGGACCAGCGGGTTCCGAGGTTGCCGTCGACGGCGTTGGAGGCCGGGAAGGCAGCCGACTCGACGGACGAGGCGGTGGCGGGCTTCCCCTGGGAGAGCAGGGTGTCGGCGGCGGAGGCGGACGTGGCGGTGACGATCAGGTAGGTGGCGAGAACGGCGGCCACCGCGCCGGCGAAGATACGCCTCATTGGTAGACCCTCACGTAGTCGACGAGCATGCGGCTGGGGAACGGGGTGGTGGCGTCGATCGGGCCGGGGAAGTCGCCGCCGACGGCCAGGTTGAGGATCAGGTAGAACTTGTGGTCGTAGATCCACGGGCCGCGGGTGTTCTCGACGGTCTCCTTGGCCGCGTCGAAAACCAGGCGGCCGTCGAGGAAGAACCGGATGCCCTTGCTGTCCCACTCGGCGGCCCAGACGTGGAAGTCCTGCGAGAGGTCGACGGTCGCGTACTTCTGGCCATAGCCGCCGGCGCCGTTGTAGGCCGGGGCGTGCAGCGTGGAGTAGGCCTCGCCGGTGTTGCGGCCGAGGACCTCCATGATGTCGATCTCGCCGTTGTACGGCCACGGCCGGCCCTGCAGGAAGTCGTCGCCCATCAGCCAGAACGCCGGCCACAGCCCGTTGCCCTTGGGAACCTTGACCCGCGCCTCGATCCGGCCGTACTGGACGTGGAACTTGTTGCTGGTGTTCATCCGGTGCGAGGTGTACTGGCGGCCCTGGTAGTCCTGGCGGCGAGCCTCGATGACGAGCTGGCCGGCGCCGTTCATGGACGCGTTCTCACCGTTGGGCGTGTAGTACTGGATCTCGCCGTTCTGCGGGACGCCCGGGTCCATGGTCCACTTCGCGCCGTCCGGCTTGGTGCCCGCCGCGCCGTTGAACTCGTCGGAGAAGACCAGGCGGGTGGCCGGGAAGACCGGGTCGGCGGGCTTCGCGGGCGGGGTGGTGGGGTTGCCGCCGGTGCCGTAGATGCTGAACTCCCAAAGTGAGTAGCCGTACGGGCCGCTGCGGGCGGTGCCGTACATCCGCACGTAACGCCCGGTGCCGGTGGCGTTGATGACGTCCTTGAGGCCGTCGCCGGTCGTCGTCGAGTAGATGGACGTCCAGTTCACGTTGTCCGCGGACACCTGGATCTGGTAGCCGCGGGCGTAGGCCGGGTCCCACTGGAGGACGACCTGGCTGATCTGGGCGGTCGCGCCGAGGTCCACCGAGATCCAGCCGGGATCGACCCAGCCGTTGGTGGAGCTGGTGGCCCAGCGGCTGGCCGGATCGTTGTCGAACGCCTTGTCCGGGCTGCACGGGTTGCAGTTGACGTCGTTCTGCCAGGTGGAGGCCTGGGCGGGCTTGGCGTAGGAGAGCAGGCGGGCGGTTCCGGTCGGCGGAGCGTCACCCGAGTAGACCTGGAACTCCCAGAACGAGTAGCCGTACGCCTCGAGCGCCCGCTGGGTCAGGTTGATCCGCACGTAGCGGGCGGTGCCGGAGAGCGCGATGCTCTGCTGGCCGCCGGCGCCGGTCGTGGTGCTCCAGGCGTTGGTCCAGGCGCTGCCGTCGGTGGACAGCTGGATGGTGAAGGCGCGGGCGTACGCGGCCTCCCAGTTGATCGCGACCCGGCTGACCGCGGTGGCCGCGCCGAGGTCGACCTGGAACCACTGGTTGGCGGTGAACGCGCTGGCCCAGCGGGTGCCGTTGTTGCCGTCGACCGCCTCGGACGCCAGGTAGGCGCCGGCGATCTCGGTGGACGACGCGGTGGCGGTCTTGCCCTGGGAGACGAGGACCTCGGCGGCGTTCGCGGGTCCGGAGGGGACCGCGACGAGCGCGGCCAGCAGCGCGGCGACGGATAACAGACGACGTCTCATGGCGGGGAACTCCTCGGGGATGTTTCACGCTTGTGAAAGCGCTCTCTTGCCGGACACTGTGAACCGGGCGTTAAAGGCTGTCAATGCTCGACAAACCTCGGTGAAGCGCTTTCACGACCGCCGCCGAGCGCATCGCCCCAGGTCAATGGGGTACGCCCTCGGCGGCGGGCCGGGAAGTTCCGGAACCTCAGCTGCGGTAGACGCCGAATTCGTAGAGCGAGTAGCCGTACGAGGTGGCCCGCACGGTGCCGTTCACCCGGACGTAGCGGCCGGAGCCGTTCACCGTGAGCGTGTCGAAGCCGCCGTCACCGGCCGTCGTCGCGTACACGGTGCGCCAAGTGACGCCGTCGTCGGAGGCCTGCACGGTGTACGCCTTCGCGTACGCCGCCTCCCACGCCAGCCGCACCCGGTCGAACGACTGCACCGAACCGAGGTCGACCCGCAGCCAGGCCGTGTCCACCCATTCGCTGGCCCAGCGGGTTCCGTAGTCGCCGTCGACCGCGTACGACGGAAGCTGCGGCCCGTTCGTGCCGGTCGGCTGATGGCTGGACGCCGACGTGGGCCTGCCACGGGACAGTTCGGTGCCCGGAGCGGCCGGCGGGACGACCTTGAAGGAGCGCTGCTCGATACCGACGTTGCCGTGGCCGTCGTAGGCGTACACGTACACCTTCCAGACCCCGAGCGTCTCCGGCGCCCGTACCGTGAACTGGCCGTTGCCGGTCTGGCTGAAAGTCAGATGCCGCAGCCCCCGGTTTCCGTTGATGTGCTTGTCGCTGGCCATCAGGTTGTAGCGGATCAGATCGCCCTGCGGATCGGTGGCGGTGGCGCTGACCGTGAACGTGCCACCCGCCGGGACCGCCGTCTGCGAGCCGACCGTCATGGCGGTGATCTCCGGTGGCGTGTTCGGCGCCACCTGCCCGGTGTACGCCTGCCGCATGGCGTGGTAGCCGAGCCGCCGCCACCCACCGGTCGTGGTGTTCAGCCACACCCCGCCGAAGTCGTTCTCGATGCCGTAGTGGAACTCGGTCGCCCCCAGCGCCACGCCCGGGTGCCCCTTGATCGCGTTCCAGCTGTACGTGTACCCGGCCTTCTTCTGCAGGTCGGTGGGCTCGTTCGGCACCCCGTTGACGTCACCGGGCACCTCCCACTCTCCCGCCGGACCGCCCTCGGTCAATATGTACGGCTTGGTGTATCCACCCGCGATCCAGTCACGCTTGACGGTGTCGATCGCTCCGTACGAGTTGACCGCGAGCAGGTCCAGCGCCGGAGCGTGCGGCTTGTAGTAGGTCCACGCGTGGGTGTAGGCGTCGGTCGAGGTGACCGGGTGGTTCGGGTCGGCCGCGTGGATCGCCTCGGCGACCTCGTTCACGAATCTGGCGTACGCCACCCGCCGCGCCTCGACCACATCGGCGGCCAGCCCGTAGTTCTGCATCTCCAGGATGACCTCGTTGCCGACGTCCCAGAGCAGCACCCCGGAGCGGCCCTTCAGCTCGTTCACCTTGGCGACGATCTCGCTCTTCACCGCCGTCTTGTACGCGGTGTCGTTCACGTAGTCGGCGCCGTGATTCAGCCACAACCCGACGATCACCTTGATGCCGTGCCGGGCCGCCGTGTCCAGAAGCAGCGGGGTGCTGGCGTCCGGCCCCCAGATGCGGATCGTGTTGACGCCCATGTTCTTGAGATCGCGCATGTAGCCGTCGGCCGCCGCCTGCGGCGGGCCGTAGGTCATGCCCTTGACCTCCCACGGCGTTCCGTTGACGGTGAGCTGCCAGTTGCCCTGGCCGCCGGTCACCTTGACGACGCTGGGCCCGGCCGGAACCGGCGGGTCGGTCATCGCCGGGACGGTGGTCCCGGCGGCGCGGGCGACGGTGACCGAGTCGACGCTGAGCACGCCGCCCGAGGTGGTCTCCGGGGTGGGTGTCGTGAATCCGGCGATCGCGTTCGGCAGCGACCCGCCGATGGCCAGGTCGAACCGCAGGTAGAAGCCGTGGTGGACGGCCGCCTGCCAGGCCGCGACGCCGACCTGCGACTCGCGGACCACCCAGGTCTGCCGCCCGTCGAGGTAGAAGCGGATCTCCTCGTCGGTCTTCGTCCGGTCGATGATCTGGGTGTACTCGTGGTAGCCGCTCTGGCAGCCCACACAGGACGCGAACCCGGAGGACCGGCCGTCGTACTCGTTGCAGGGCCCGCCCGGCGCGGTGCCGCAGTGCAGCGTCTGGGACAGCTGGTCGCGGCCGTTGACGCCGGTCATGATGTCGGTCTCGCCGACGCCGGGCCAGTTGGTGAAGTTGCCGCGGTAGGCGGCGCCGGTGGCGCGGAAGCCGGGCCAGTATCCGGCGGCGTTCGCGACGTCCGGCTGCCTCAGCACGGCGGTGAACTTGAGCTGCTCACCGGGCTGCGGGGCGAAATCGGCGCGCTGCGTCTCGATCCGGCCAGAGGTCCACTTTCCGGCGCCGTCCCGGATCGCCCGGATGGCGAGCTTGCCGCCGCCGTCGAGGGCGACGTTGGCGGTCGCGTTGCTGGCGGTCTCCACCGAGCCGGTGCCCCAGTTCGCGGCGCCGCCCGGGTACTGGGTGCCGGTGCGCAGCAGCCAGTTCGCGGCGCTCGGGCCGGTGCCGGCCGGGCCGTCGAAGGTGTCGGTCCAGATCGTGGTGAACTGGTCCGGGGGCTGCGTGGTGCCGCCGAAGACCTGGAACTCCCACAGTGAGTAGCCGTAGCCCGTGCCACGCTGGGTTCCGGCCAACCGCACGTAACGGCCGTTTCCGGAGACAGCGTGCTCCTCGACGCCTCCGGCGCCGTTCGTCACGGCCTTGACGGTGGTCCAGGAGCTGCCGTCGTTCGAGGTCTGGATCTGGTACGCCGTGCCGTACGCGCCCTCCCAGTTGAGCACGATCCGGTTGATGGCCACGGCCGCACCGAGGTCGACCTGGATCCACTGCGGATCGGCGAAGGCGCTGGACCAGCGGGTGCCCGGATTCCCGTCGAAGGCGTTGGCCGGGCTGTAGCCGGGTCCGTCGACCTCCTGCGACGAGGCGGTGGCCGGCTTCCCCTGTGACAGCGGCACATCGGCGGCGGTGGCCGGGGAGACTGCGGTGAGGCCGAGGAAGGTCGCGGCGAGCGCGACGAGGAGCAGCAGCCGTCTATACATGATCACACCAATGGGTAAGGGGATGGAAAGCGCTCTCCAAGCGAGAAGATTGTTTCGTTCATGTTGCCGCGCGTCAATAAGTAAGCATTGACAGGATTGGTTCCGGAACCGGAGACTGCGCGAGTGTTCGCTAATCCCCGTTCTCTGGCATCCGTTGCTGCCGCCCTGTTCCTGCTGACCGGCTGCGGCGACTCCCCCGCCCCCGTCCCGCCCGCCCCGGCGATCTCGGCGGCGACCTCGGCGGCGGCCTTCGGCGGCACCGACCGCTCCTGGATCGAGATCACCATCGCGATGGACGAGCAACTGCTCCCCCTGCTCGACCTGGTCCCGGGCGACTCCTCGCTGGCAACGGTGTCCGCGCAGGTCAGAGCATTCACCGAGGCGGAGTTGACCGAGCTGCGGCGGCTGCACGCCGAAGCCGGGCTCCCCGCGGAGAACCCGCACAAGGGCATGCCGATGCCCGGCATGGTGGAGCCGTCGACCGTCGCCTCGGCCACCGCGCTGCGCGGTGAGACGTTCGACGCGCTGCTGCGCTCATGCCTGCGCGCACACCTGGAACAGAGCCGGAAACTGGCCGAAAGTGAGCAGGCCGCCGGGCTCGAACCGCGCACGACCGCCCTCGCCGCACGCATTTCCGAGAACCGGCGGACCACCCTTTCCGCGCTCTGAGAATTTCAGTTAAAAACTGTTATCAGGGAAGCTGGTAGTTCTCGTTGAGAGCGGCGCCCCGCTCCGGCTTGTACTGGTCGAAGCCACGCGGGTTGCACTGCAGCCCGCCGTTGATGCAGTGCCGCACCAGCGCCGCCAGGATCGGCGGCTCCCAGACGTTGTAGACGTCGTAGTGGAACGAGAACCCGCGACCGCTGGAGAACCGCACTCCTGCCATGTTTCCGCTGACCGGCCAGGCCATCTTGAACTCGATCATCGGAACCGCGACCGGGTGCGAGACCGGGCAGACCCCGTTGACCGGATACGCCATGTGGCTCTTGTGGTCCGGCGAGTCCAGGTGGAGGCCGTTCCAGCAGCTCGGCGCCTGGTAGCGGACGTTCAGCTGGGTGCCGGCCGGGCAGTTCGCCGGGATGTCCCAGTTGAAGGCGCTGTTGCCGCACTCGAAGCCCTCGACCGCGCCGGGCGCGTTGCGGAACTCGTCCTGCGTGGCGGTCGGGCTGCCCACCACGTAGCGCAGCCCCGGCGGGAACGGCCGGACGCTGCGGTAGTCGATGACACCGCTCTTGTAGTAGACGACCTGCGGGCCGTCCGGCTGTACGGCCTGGTCACCGTTGTAGAGCGTCGGCATCCAGTAGCCGGTCTTGTCCCCCGGCGTGACACAGGACGTGCCGCCGGCCTGCAACGACGCCAGCGTCGAGCCCGCGTTCGTGGTCCGGTTGCCCAGGAACGTGTGCGAATGCGACGCGCCCGGCAGGTTGGGGAAGATGATCGGGTCGTCGTTGAGGTTGGTGCGGCTCACCGAGCAGTTCGCCTGGAACTCACGGTGGGTCACCGGCGGATTCGTGACGGGCGGGACCTCGGTGGACGGGACCACACCGGTGACCGGCGGGTTCGCGTAGACGTACCCCGGTCCGTCGGTCGGCGGCGGCGTGACCGTGGACGTGCCGTAGACCTTGAACTCGAACAGCGAGTAGCCGTAGCCGGTGCCGCGCTGGGTGCCGTACATCCGCACGTACCGGCCGGAGCCGTTGACCGCATGCGTCTCGGTGCCTCCGGCACCGTTGCTCACCGACTTGATCGTGGTCCAGGCATTGCCGTCCGGTGAGGTCTGGATCTGGTACGCCTTGGCGTACGCGGTCTCCCACTGCAACACGACCTGGGTGATCGTGGCGGTGGCGCCCAGGTCGACGCGCAGCCACTGCGGGTCGGACCACTGGCTGCCCCAGCGGGTGTCGTTGCGGCCGTCGACGGCGGCGATGGCGGCGGACTCGCCGTTCTCCACCGACGAGGCGAGGGCGGGGCGGCCCTGGGAGAGCAGGGTGTCCGCGGCGTGCGCGGACTGGTTACCGGCCATGACCAGCAGGCCGGCGGTGAGCAGGGCGGCGCCCAGCGGCACCAGGATTCGTTTTCGCACGGTGTCTCCAGGGGGTTGAGGACTGTCGGAGACTTGGAGAGCGCTTTCCAAGCGTGGGCTTCCGGCTCACGTACGTCAATGATTTGAGGTTCCGGAACCGGGTTGACCGCCCCTGTGGACAGAGACTCGGAAAGCGCTCTCCCTGTGCTATAACTTCGGGCATGCAAAGCGAGCGGCTGCCCACGCTCGAGGACGTGGCCCGCGTGGCCGGTGTCTCGCGCGCCACCGTGTCCCGTGTCATCAACGGCATCCGCAACGTCGACCCACTGCTGCACGAGCAGGTGTGGAGCGCCGTCGACCAGACCGGTTACGTGCCGAACCGGCTGGCCCGCTCCCTGGTCACCCGCCGCACCGGCACCGTGGCGCTGGTCGTCTCCGACTCGGAGACCCACGACGACGACCCGTTCATGAGCCGGTTCTTCTCCGACCCCTACTTCGGGCGCGTCGTCGGCGGTCTGATGAGCGTGCTGCGCCCCGCCGGGATCCAGCTGGCCCTGCAGATGGTCGGCGCCGACGGGCACCGCCGCCTGATCGGCGACCTGCGCAACGGCCAGGCCGACGGCGCCGTGGTCCTCTCCCTGCCGGCCCGCGACCCGCTGCCGGCGCTGCTCGCCGAGGCGGCGATCCCGGCCGTCCTGATCGGGCGCCCCGCCCAGCCCGTCCCGATCAGCTACGTCGACCTGGACAACGAGGCCGGCGCGGCACTGGCCGCCGCCCGCCTCGCCGCCCACGACCGCCGCCGGCCCGCCATCATCTCCGGCCCCGCCGACGTGCCGGCCAGCGTCGACCGCATCTCCGGTTTCCGCCGCGCCATGGCCCGCCACGGCCACCCCTGGGTGCCGCTGGAGTCCGGCAACTTCACCCAGGAGAGCGGTGAGCAGGCCATGCGCGCCCTGCTGGCCGCCCACCCCGGGCTGGACGCCGTCTTCGTGGCCAACGATCTGATGGCCCTCGGCGCCCTGCTGGTGCTGCGCGACGCCGGCCTCCGGGTCCCGCAGGACGTCGCCGTCGTCGGTTTCGACGACAGCAGCGCGGCCGTCGCGGCCCGGCCGGCCCTGACCACGGTCCGCCTCCCGCTGGAGGACATGGCCGCCGAGGCGGCCCGCATGCTGCTCGCCCGCATCGACGACCCGGGCACCCGGGTCACCTCGGTGATCTACGAACCCACCCTGGTGGTCCGCGAGACGACCTGATCGCCACTCCGCCGGGCCCACCGGTTCGCAACAATCGCCGATTCAGCTGACCGGGGTATGAGGCGGACGGGACGCACCCCTCTCCCCGGGCCCAGCGTCCGGCTACGCTCGGACCGTGCTGGATCTTGACCAGTCCCGCGACTACGTGTCCCGTTACGACGGTGTCGACTCGTCCGTGCTCACCGACGGCTCCTGGCTCCTCGACCAGCCGGGCTTCTGGATGAGCCTGGTGGACGGCTTCACCGGCGCTGACCTCTGGCCCGACCTCGACGTCCTCGACGACATCACGGTTCTCTACGAGCGGATCCGGGAGTCCGGCACCTGGCCGGTCCTCCAGGTCACCGACCACCTGGCGGTGATCGTCTGGCACGGGTACGACGACGAAGGCGGCATCGACTACGTGATCCTTCCGCCGGGCACCGGCCGTTGCCTGAGCATCGCGGCGGTCGAGGGTCACGGTCACGGTCCCGGCCTCTCCTGGCCCGAGGCGATGCGCGCGGTGGACCACGGGCGGCTCGGGACGCCGGCTCAGCGCCTGCTCCTGCTGCTCCCCGCCGTCGGTGACGCCGACACGCCACCCGCGGCCATCGATCTGGTCGTCTCGGCGCTGCGGGAACTCGTCGCACCCGAGGCCGAGTCCGGTGACCTGCATCAGGCCGCCGAGGAGATGCTGGACAGCGACGTCACATGGTCGACCGGCGACACGGCCACCTGCGAGGCGGACCATGCGCCCCGCGGCACCGGCGGCCTTCCACCGGCGGAGCTCGCGCTGATCACCCGCGCGCTGAGCTGACTCTCGGCCTCGCAGGCCGCGGAGTCTGTCTCGGACGTCGTTCGAGAGACCCCGAACGGGGTTGTTCGGAACCGTACCGGCGGCGGATGGGTGGGGGTCGGGAAGTTCACAGTCGCCCATCCGTGGCCGGGCGGCGCCACGAATCCGGGCCGAGAACACCATCCTCGGCACGGAAGGAACCACCATGAGGGCCAACCCTCCCCGAAGCGGGCGACGGCGTACCGTGGCCGCGCTCGGCCTCGGCGTGCTGCTCACCGGGTCGCTCTACGGTCTCGGGCCGTCCACCGCCACCGCGTCCAGCCACCGCGAGGCGCCGCTCATCGCCGCCGACCCGGCGGTCGACAACACCGACCTGTACGCCTTCGTCAGCCCCGAACGCCCCGGCTATGTCACGTTCATCGCCAACTGGCAGCCGTTCGAGGAGCCCAACGGCGGCCCCAACTTCTACCCGTTCGCCACCGACGCCACGTACCACATCAAGGTCGACAACGACGGTGACGCGAAACCGGACGCCGAGTTCCGCTGGAAGTTCCGGAACGTCGACAAGCGCGGTAACAGCACCTTCCTCTACAACAACGGGCCGGTCACCTCACTCGACGACGAGAACCTGCTGTTCCGGCAGACGTACTCGCTGGAGTCGAAATTCGACGGTGAGTCGTTCAAGACCCGGGTGCAGGACGCCCCGGTCGCGCCGTCGCGGGTCGGCGCCGCGTCCATGCCGGACTACGCGACGCTGCGCCAGCAGGCCACCCAGACCCTGCCCGGCGGATGGAAGATCTTCGCCGGTCAGGCCGACGACCCGTTCTTCCTGGATCTGCGGGTCTTCGATCTCCTGTACGGCGGGGACCTGTCGGAGACCGGTCAGGACACCCTGGCCGGCTACAACGTGAACACGATCGCCCTCCAGGTGCCGTTCGAGGACGTGGCGCTGGGCGGCGACGCCACCCGCAACCCGGTCGTCGGCGTCTGGACCACCACCGAACGCAACCGGGTCCGGATCGCCGGCGGCGGCTCGTCCGGCGACCGCGTGCAGGTGTCCCGGCTGGGAAACCCACTGGTCAACGAGGTGGTCGTGCCGGCCGGGCTGAAGGACACCTTCAACGCCACCCGGCCGGACCGGGACGCCCAGATCCCCGCGCTGGTGAACCGGGTGCTCAACCCGGAGGTGCCGAAACTGATCGAGGGAATCTACAAGATTCCGGCGCCGGCCACCCCGCGCAACGACCTCAGCGAGATCTTCCTGACCGGCATCACCACGAAGGCCGGTGGCCCCATCAAGGCCGATTTGAACTCCCAGCTCAACAACGCCGACGTGAAGGCCTCCCGGTTCACCCCGTCCGAACAACTGCGCCTCAACCTGACGGTGCCGGTCGCGGGCCAGCCGAACCGGCTCGGCGTGCTCGCCGGCGACCTCCAGGGCTTCCCGAACGGGCGGCGGCTCACCGACGACGTCGTCGACATCGAACTCCAGGCCCTGGTGGGCGCCGCGCAGACCGGCAAAATCGTCGACGCGCTCGCGGCCGGGGACGCGGTGGACGCCAACGATCAGGACTTCACGGGCGAGTTCCCGTACGTGGCCCTGCCCAACGGGGTGTCGGTCAACAACGCCGGCGGGCAGCGGCCCGCGGCACGGCCCAGCGACGGCGCCACACCGAACAGCCTGACCGGCGATATCGGCACGCTCGGGGCGGATACCGCTCAGCCGGCGCCGGCCACCGTTCCGGTGTCCTACGCGGCCGGCGCCTCCGGCCTCGGCGTTCTCGTCATCGCGGGCGGTCTGTTCTTCTTCCTCTGGCGGCGGCGCAGGCAGCGCACCTCCGCCGACCCTGATCAGACGCTCTCGCTCTGATCTCGGCGCCGGGTGGACGGTACCCGCCCGGCGCCACAGCCGCTTCTCGGATCCGTTTCCCGCCGACGTTCCGCCGCCTCCCGGATCCGTTTCCCGCCGCCTGCCGGATCCGTTCCCCGCTGATGTTCCCGCCGCCTCCCGGATCCGTTTCCCGCTGACGTTCCCGCCGCCTCCCGGATCCGTTTCCCGCTGACGATCCCGCCGCCTCCCGGATCCGTTACCCGCTGACGTTTCCCTCCACTCCCCGGATTGCCTGTTCCGCCGGCCGGGCTCCCTGTACCGCGGCAACCGCTCTCCCGGTCGGCCCACTCACTTGGAATCCCGACACCGCCCCGCCCGCTCACCGCTTCGGCCCACTCGCCCCGATCCCGACACCGCCGCAACCGCTCACCGGGTCGGCCCACTCACCCGATCCCCACACCGCCGCAACCGCTTTCCGGGTTCGCTCACGCTCCTGCCCGGCTCCCTCTGGAGAGATCATGCGACGTACGCTCGTCCGCCTCGGCCTCGCCGCAGTGCTCGCGGCCGCCCTCATCGGCGCCGCGGCCCTGCTGACCTGGCCGCGTTCCACCACCCCGGCCGTACCGGTCGCCGCCCGGCAGCCGGTCGACGTGCTCGCCCAGCGGATCGCCCGGACCCAGCAGCAACTCCGTGCCGTGCCCGGTGACTGGCCGACCTGGGCGGCGCTCGGCGCGGCCTATCTGGAGCGGGCCCGGGTGACCGCCGATCCCGCGTACTACCCGAAGGCCGAGCAGGCCGCCCGCCGGTCGCTCGCGCTGCGGGCCGACGGCAACAGTGACGCGCTCGTGGTGCTCGGCGCGCTTGCCAACGCCCGGCACGACTTCCCCGCCGCCCGGGGCCACGCCGAGAAGGCGCTGACCGTCAACAATCACGACGCCGAGGCGTACGGGGTGCTCGCCGACGCGCTCACCCAGCTCGGCGACGCGGACGGCGCCACCCGGGCCGTCCAGCGGATGCTCGACCTGCGGCCCGGCCTGTCCGCGTACGCCCGCGCCTCCTACGACCTGGAGCTGCACGGCCGGGTGAGCGAGGCGGAGAGCCTGATGCGGCAGGCTCTGGACAACGCCGTCGACCCGCACGACGTGGCGTTCTGCCGCGCCCAGCTCGGCGACCTGGCGTTCGGCCGCGGCGATCTGGCCACCGCCGCGACCGAGTACGGGATCGCGCTCTCCGCAGATCCGGCCACCGGCACCGCCCAGCACGGCATGGCCCGGATCGCGGCGGCCCGCGGCGACCTCACCGGCTACCCCGGCCTGCCGCCGTCGATGTCGTCCATGGTGGAGTACGCCCTGCTGCTGAGTGCCGCCGACCGTGACGAGGAGGCGGCCGCCCAACTGGATCTGGCCGCGGCGGCGGACCGGTTGTTCACAGCGAACGGCGGCACCGACCGGCTGGCCACCGCCGAACTCGCCCTGGCCCAGAGTCGCCCGGCCGACGCGGTGACGGCCGCGCGCGCCGAATGGGCGGTACGGCAGCACCCCGACGTGGCCGACACCCTGGCCTGGGCGCTGCACGCCACCGGCCGCAACGCCGAGGCCCTGCCCTACGCGCGGCACGCCGTCGCCGGCGGGGCACGGCCGGCCGTCTACTCGTATCACCTGGGCATGATCCATCTCGGCCTCGGGCAGCACGGCGCCGCGCGTACCGAATTGGAAAGCGCTCTTTCCACCAACCCGCACTTCTCCCCCATCGACGTTCCCATCGCCCGCCGCGCCCTGGCCGGCCTGCCCGCCTCCGGAGGCTCCCGATGAGAATTCACCGGCTCGGCGTGCTCGTGTGCGCCGTAGGCCTGATCGTCGCGACGGCGCAACCGGCCCACGCGCACCCGGTCGACACCTTCTCGGTCAACCAGTACGCGGGCCTCACGCTGCGTCCCGACCGCATCGACGTGACCGCTGCGGCAGACGTCGCCGAGATCCCGACGCTCCAGGAGAAACCGCTGGTGGACACAGACGGCGACGGCGTCCTGTCATCCGCCGAGCGTGCCGCCTACGCGACTGCGGAGTGTGACCGCCTGGCCGCGGACCTTGCGGTGTCAGCGGGCGGCGAGCGCCTGGAGTGGATCGTCGCCAATCCCCGGTACGAGCTGCTGCCCGGTTCCGGCGGCCTGTCCGTCAGCCGCCTCGACTGTGCCCTGAGTGCTCCCGCCCGGCTGTCCGGCGCCACCACCGTGCGGATCGACAACGAATACCGTTCCGATCGGGTCGGCTGGCGGGAGATCACGGCCAACGGCGCCGGGATCGCGCTCTCCGACTCTGCTCTGCCCACCGAAAGCGTCACCGGCGAGTTGCGCACCTACCCCACCGACCTGCTCGCCTCACCGCCGGACGTCCGCTCCGCCACGATCGGCGTCGGCGGCGCGACCGGTTCAGCGGCCGTGACCGGTGACGCTCCGGCCCTCACCGGCGGCCCGCGATGGCTGGCCGCCGCACAGAGCCGGGTCGAGACGGCCGTCGGTGGACGGCTCACCCCGCTGGTGGTCGGCCTGGCCTTCCTGCTGGCGCTGCTGCTCGGCGCCGGCCACGCGGTCCTGCCCGGCCACGGCAAAACGATCATGGCCGCCTACTTCGCGGGCCGTCAGGGCCGCGTCCGCGACGCACTCGCCGTCGGCGGCACGGTCACTCTCACCCACACCGGTACGGTCCTCGCGCTCGGTCTCCTCCTCAGCACCTCCACCGCCCTCGCCGGCGAACGGGCACTGAGCGCCCTCGGCATCGTGAGCGGCCTCCTGGTCGTAGCGGTAGGCGCGACGATGCTGATCTCGGCCCTACGTTCCCGCAGGTCAGGCACCCACTCTCACGGTTGGCCCGGCCACACCCATGGCCCGCACGCCCACACCCACACCCATGGCCCGCACGCCCACGGCCCGCACGAACACACCCACTCCCACGGCCACTCCTCAGATCGTCACGCCGAAGCTCACGTTCATTCGAGCGGACATGATCACGCACATCCGGCTGACTCCCGAGTCCAACACAGCGACCGCGGGACGCGCGGAAGGGACGACAAGCACTTCGAGCACGGCCAACACAACGAACGCGGCCAACAAGGGGAGCCCAGAGAACACGACAAGCTCGGCAAGCACGACAAACAAGGCGAGCTCGGCAAGTACCGGGAGCACGGCGAGCGAACACCTCGACGTACACGACGCTGGCTCGGCCTCGCCGGAATCGGACTCGCCGGAGGCCTGGTGCCCAGCCCATCCGCCCTGGTGGTCCTGCTCGGCGCGATCGGTCTTGGCCGCGCCGGCCTGGGCGTCGCGCTGGTCATCGCCTACGGCCTCGGCATGGCCGCCACCCTGACCGCGATCGGCCTTCTGCTGGTGGTAGCCCAGAACCGTGTCTCCCACCTGATCGCCAAGGGTGGCCGAGCCGCCAACCTCGGCGACCGCGTGTCCCGGCTGGGCGCCCGCCTCTCCACAACCGCCCCGACCGCCACCGCCGCCCTGGTCGTCATCGTCGGCCTGGGTATCGGCCTCCGAGCAGCTGCTTGAGACCCCCCACTCGAGGCCCGGCCCGACTGCGGATGATCTTTCCGGCTGGCCGTGGGTGCTGTCTCACAGCCGTTGAGACAGCGCCCAGCACCAGCCAAGCAATCCGGCACGACGACCCCCGGTCCAGGACACGCCAAGCTTCGTTCACGACGGCTATCAGACGATGCGCAGCACCACCTGGCAGCGTGGAGACGTCGCCGGTGGCTCGCCGACTTTCAGCCACCGAGACGGGCGCGATCCCGGCTCCCGACAGGAACCGGCAACCCGGCAACGCGCAAACAACACCCGTGACCAACCAACCCTCAGCCACCGAGACGGGCGCGATCCCGGCTCCCAACAGGAACCGGCAACCCGGCAACGCGCAAACAACACCCGTGACCAGCCCAGCCCTCAGCCTCCGGGGCAGGTTCGGCCGCCGCTGGTGGGGATGCAGACGGTGATCTGCGGGGCCGGTTCGAGGGCGGGCGGGACGGTGCCGATCAGTGGGGCCGCGGACTGGGTCGCGGCTATGCCGTAGGCGGCCAGGAACAGCAGCATTCCGGCCAGGGCGCCGAGGAAGTGGTTGCGCCAGTACCGGTCGCGGAGCATGACCGCCATGAGCAGACCCAGCAACGGTACGGCCACGTTGAGCCCCATCGCAGCGGTCAGGTAACGGTCGGTGACCGCGGCGAAGTGGCCGGCTTCGGCCCGGGTGGCGAAGGTGGGCAGGGTGTACCGGCGGATCAGGCCGACGATCAGCAGGAACGGCACGCCGTACAGCCAGCCGAAGAAGAGCGCGCCGAGCGTCGTACGCCTCATCGGGCGACCACCAGGACCAGACCGCCCAGCGCGCCCGCCACGGGGACCGCGACCACCGCGGTGAGGGTGCCCGCGAGTGGCGCCGAAGGCAGCCGCCGGGCGAACGGACCGGCCAGCACCACCACGATGATGATCATCGCGAGGAGGATCGGGCTGGCCAGAGCCAGGCCCAGGATGGCAGCCTCGCCAGGGGTGAGGCACCAGGAGGTCGCGTCGTCGCACGTCTGCTCGCCCGCCGACTGCACCGCACCGGCGATCACCGCGGCCACCACCGTGACCAGCCAGCCGAGCCCGACCAGCGCGGTGGTCCGGTACGACGCCTCCCTCATGTGTCTCCCCGTTCAGCACAGTCGATATGTCCGGCCGGGACAGTAGTACCCGCGCGCCCGGGGTCCAGCCCGAGTCGTACGGCCCGGTGCGTCACACCTGTGTGGTACCCGCGCGGCGCCGGCGGCGTCATACCTGGGTGGCACCCGCGCGCCCGGGGAGTGGCCGGGATCCGTCATGATGTCCGCAAGCGATCGGCTACCTGGGGGAACAGTGATGAGACGCGTCTGCGTGGCGGCCCTGCTCGTGCTCGCGCTGGCCGGTTGCGACAAGGCGGAACCGGCGACGACGACCACCGCGACCGCCGTGACGACCGTCGCCACCACGGAACCGGCGACGACGACGACGGCGACGGCGACGGCGACGGCCGAGGTGGTTCTGGAGGACGGCCGGCACCCGGTCTACCTCACCAAGGTGGCCGCCGGCACGGTGACCTTCGACCTGATCGAGTTCCTGACCGGCGAAAAAGCCAAGGCGCGCTGGAAGAAGGAACATCCGGAGAACCCGGACGGGCCGGACAACGACTACATGATCGTCAACGAGAATCCGAAGCTGCGGACGCTGCCGGTCGCCGCCGACGCCGACTGCCAGGTGCTCGAGACGCTCGGCGGTGTCGACATGACGACAGTCCCCTGCAAGGACCTGGCGGCCTTCCTGAAGAAGCAGAACAAGGACCTCGACGTCGCCCCGCCGCACATCGCGGTTCTGCCGTTCTGGCTGACGGTCGAGGACGGTGCGGTCGTGCGGTTCGAGGAGCAGTTCCTGCCCTGACGTACCGATGGCGGGGGTACTGAGCGGTTTCACCACGATCTGGGCGCTCGCCGCGCTCGGCTACGTGCTGGCCAGACGCCGGCTCCTGGGTGAGCACGCGCCACGGGTGCTGGGGCAACTGGTGTTCTCGGTGGCGGGTCCGGCGCTGCTGTTCACGACCCTGAGCCGCACCTCGCTGGACCGGATCGTGACCGGGGCGTCGCTGGCGTTCGTGGCCTCGACGATCGTGGTGGCGGTCCTGTACGCGCTGGTCGCCCGGCTGGTGTGGAGGCGGGACGCGCGGACCGTCACGATCGGCACGCTCGGCGCGTCGTATGTGAACGCCGGCAACATGGGCCTGGCGATCGCGGCCTATGTGCTCGGGGACGTGTCGCTGGTCGTACCGGTGCTGCTCTTTCAGCTGTTGCTGTTCGGCCCGATCGCGCTGGCCGTGCTGGATCTGGCCAGTGGGCAGGGACGCCCGTCGGCGGCCCGGCTGGCGCTGCTACCGGTCCGCAACCCGCTGATGATCGCGTCGGCCGCCGGAATCCTGGTGGCGGCGGCCGGCTGGCATCCGCCGGATCTGCTGCTGGAGCCGTTCGAGCTGGTCGGGGCGGCGGCGGTGCCGGCCGCGCTGCTGGCGTTCGGGATGTCGCTGCCGGGAGCGCGACCGTTGCGCGGCGGCCCGGAAGCACCGGAACGGTATCTCGCGGTGACGTTGAAGGTGGTGGTGCAGCCGCTGCTGGCGTACCTCATCGGGCGCCTTGTCCTTGATCTGCCGGACCACCAGGTTTTCGCCGCGGTGATCACGGCGGCGCTGCCCACCGCGCAGAACGTGTTCGTGTTCGCGCTGCGTTACCGGACGGCCGAGTCGCTGGCCCGGGACGTGGTGATGCTGTCCACGCTGGTGTCGGCGCTGGTCATGATCTTCGCGGCGGTCTTCCTGGTCTAGGCATCATCCGGCGCAGAGGGCCGAACCGGTATGCCGCATTCATGGATGTTCATCGATAGAAAGGAGGGGTCCCGTTCCCCGTCCCCGGAGGTAGCAATGCTGCTCCGCAGAATCGCCGCGGCCCTGGTCGCGGTCCTCGCCGTCGGCGGTTTCCAGGCGGTCACCGCCGCGCCCGCCACCGCGGCCCCGCGCGTTCTCTACTACGACGCGAGCCAGGCCCAGGAGTTCAAGTCGGTCGTCGATCAGGGCGCCCAGATCTGGAACAGCCGGGTCACCAACGTGCGCCTGCTGCCGGTCCCGGCCGGATCGACCCCCAACATCCGGGTGTACGCCGACAACGGCTGGCCGCGCGCACAGACCACGTCCCTGGGCAACGGCCGCTGGTACATGGGCCGGCAGGCCGTCAACCAGGGCTACTACCAGCCGCGGATCGCCGCTCACGAGTTCGGGCACCTGCTCGGGCTGCCGGACCGGCGCACCGGTCTGTGCACTGATCTGATGTCCGGCAGCAGCGCGCCGGTGAGCTGCACCAACGCCTACCCGAGCACCCGTGAGGCGAGCACCGTGAACAGCAACTTCGCCACCACGGCGAGCGTGCCGGCCGGAACCTTCGTCTGGTCGTAGCGCATTCCTCACGGCTCTGATGTGAGGAATCCACGGAAGTCCGGTGAGGACGGTGACTACAGCGGTTTCCCGCCGCGCCGAACACTCGGTGCATGCTGAAAACCCTGCTCGCCGCCGTCCTCGCCGTCACTCCGATGTCGCTTCCGCCGCCCACCGGCGCGAAACCGATCGGCACCGTCGCGGTGCACCTGATCGACCGGTCCCGGCCCGATCCGTGGGTGGCCACCGAAAATGCCCGGGAACTGATGGCGCAGATCTGGTACCCGGCCCGGTGGGTCGGGGTGCTCTTGTGCCAGGCGGGACTGCCGGCCGAACAGATCGAGCCGATGATCGGCGCCATCGATGGCGAGCGGTCGGTGGCCGTTTAACGGGCGTACGTGCGGGCGTTCTTCGACAGGCATCTGCGGCACCGCGACGGGCGGCTGCTGGACCGGCCGTCGCCCCGCTACCCGGAGATTCGGTGCGGTTCCCGGTGTCGTGACAATGACGATGATCTTGTGCTGAACAGCAGCCCGGTCTCCGGCGTCGTTCCGAGCCGTGCGATTCCCTCCGAGATCAGTGGCGGCCGGTCCATCCGGGATGCGGCTTCGCCTCGGCCAGCACCGCCGGATCCAGGACATTCGCGCCGACGAGCATCTGGGCGGTACGCATCTCGACCGGCACGCCGCCGATGTCGACGGCCGGTTTCACCGCGACCCCCTCTCGGCTTTCCAGCGTCCAGCTGGTCAGCTGGTTGTAGAAGCTGTCCTCCAGCGCGAACCGCTCCTCGTATCCGGCGTGCCGGCTCACCAGGTGACCGGCCTGAAAGGTCAGATCCTCGGAGAGATGGGTACGCGCCCGCCAGTTCCCGTCCTCGTCCAGCAGCTCCCGCAGCGGATGCCCCGGCGTGCTCGCGATCTGTTCCCGGGCCTGATCCATGAACTGGCGGTTCAACCGGCCGTCGGAATGCTGATCGACGCGATCGAACTCGGACAGTGTGTCGAGATCCTCGCGGAGTTCCTCCTCCGCCGGCTCCGGGGCCGGTTGCGGCACGGGAAGCGGCGCCGGCAGGTCGCGGTCCGGCAGATGCGCGTCGTCGTCTCGCGGCACGTCGTGGTCGCTCAGGGCGGCATTCACCACATCGGTACGGGTATGCGCCTCCCATTGCTCCTCCCGCCGCTGAGTGTCCGGCCGCTGAGTGTCCGGCCGCTGACTGTCGTGCTCCCGGTTCTCCTGCTGGGTCTCCCGCTGCTGTGCCTCCCGCTCCTGGCTCTGCCGCTCCTGGATCTCCTCCTGCCGGGTCTCCTCCTGCTGGGTTTCCCGCTCCTGGGTCTGCCGCTCCTGGGTCTGACGCTCCTGGGTCTGACGCTCCTGGGTCTGACGCTCCTGGGTCTCCCGCTCCTGGGTCTCCCGCTCCTGGGTCTCCCGCTCCTGGGTCTCCCGCTCCTGGGTCTCCCGCTCCTGGGTCTCCTGCTGGCGACTCTCCGTGGCCTGGCCCTCCTGCCGAGTGTCCGGCAGCTGGTCGTCGGGCACGGACCTCTGCTCCTGCCCGGTGTCGGTCCGGGCCTGCTCCCGCAGCGGGTCGGGCTGCTCGGTCGGCAGGTCGGCGTCGGCCCGGTCCTGCTGCCGTGTCTCGTCCTGCCGTTGCTCACGCTCGTCAGCGTCCCGGGCCTCCGCCTGCCGGGCCGCATCGTCGGGCACCTCCCGGTCAACGGGATCTTCCCGCGTCTCCCCCTGCCGAGCGACGTCGTCACGGCTATCCGCCTGCCGAGTCGTGTCGTCATGGACCGCGCGATCCGACGCGTCATCACGCACCTCACGGTCCGCCACGTCGTCCCGCGTATCCGCCTGCCGAGTCGTGTCGTCACGGATCTCGCGATCCGACACGTCATCACGCACCTCACGATCCGCCAGGTCGTCCCGCGAATCCGCCTGCCGAGTCGTGTCGTCACGGATCTCGCGATCCGACACGTCATCCCGCGACTCCCCATCCCGCACCGCGTCATCACGAACCTCACGATCCGACAGGTCGTCGCGCGCCTCGTCCTGCCGGTCGGTGTCGTCGCGGACGTCCCGGTCGGCGAGATCCTCGCGGGTCTCGTCCCGGAAGTCGTCCACGCGGATCGCGCTCTCCTCCTGCTCGGGACGACTGCCGGTCGGCTCGGCGGTCTCCTCCTCCGCCTCGATGACGGCGGGCTCCGCCTCCGTGATGGCAGGCTCCGCCTCGGTGGTGGCGGGTTCCTCCTCGGCGGCCTCCCCGGCGGCGGCCTCCTCCTCGGCCCACGGCTCCTGCTGCCAGGAGTCCTGCGGGTCGGCCGTCTCACCGTCCCAGCCCGCGGTGTCCGGCGCCGACTCGGTCCCGCCGTCGGCGGACGCGCCGGACGACCCGGCGGCCGCCGTCTGATAGGTGGTCGTCCCCAGGTCGGCGGCGTCCGGGGTGGTGTCGAAATCGCTGTCGGTCATTGCCGGTACCCGCTCTCCAGGAAGGCGGCCCGG
Organism: Actinoplanes flavus; assembly: GCF_017592555.1. Taxonomy (GTDB): domain Bacteria; phylum Actinomycetota; class Actinomycetes; order Mycobacteriales; family Micromonosporaceae; genus Actinoplanes; species Actinoplanes flavus. The sequence goes on from NZ_JAGFNS010000014.1 coordinate 39,432, forward strand.
CCGGAAGGCCGGGCCGCGGAGTGATCAGTAGGAGCCGTAGTAGGGGTCGTTCATCGCGCTGAACGAACTGGCACAGAAAAGCACGGTGATCAGCGCACCGACCGCGATGCCGATGAAGCTGACCGTCTTCGCCTTGTTGACGATGGCCAGTGCTCCGACCACGTCACCGGCCGCCACCTGGGTGTTCACCTGGCCGCAGAGGACCAGCGCCCAGATGCCCAGCGGGGCGAACAGCACGGTGGCCGCGATCGCGAGGCCGGTCGGGGCCTTCGGCGCGCCGTGGAAGGCGGCCGCCGCGGCGTGGCCCGGATACTGCGGCGGGTAGGACGGCGGCGGGTACGACGGCGGCGGGTAGTTGCCCGGGTAGGGCTGCGGCCGGTACGGGCCCGGCGGGTCGTAGGCGGAGGTGGTCCAGTCCGGCGCGGTGGCTCCGGCCCGGGTCTCGTCACTGTGGGGCTGCGGTGTGGTCATGGTCTGTCCTTTCCGGATGGGTGTTCACCGTCGGTTCGAGGGGGAGCAGGGGCCGGGGGTCGCCGATCAGCCCGGCCAGGTCGTGCCGGCATTTCTCGTTGCGGCAGCGGCCGAGGATCACCTCCTTGCGGAGCTGGCCGCAGTGCGGGCAGATGCCCGCGCGTACCTCGTCGGCGTCGAGGCCCTGGCAGCGTGGGCAGACGTAGTCGGGTTCGAAGGTGAGGCCGGTCGCCACCCGGGCGCCGACGGTGGCGACGGTGGCGAACGGCATGATCGCGGCGGCGCCGATGCCGATGGCGTTGCGCAGCCGGTGGTTGCGTTTGGCGATCCGGCCGTACTCCGGGTTGACGATCTTGTCGAAGCGGCAGTCCTGGCAGCGCATGATCCAGCGGACCGCCAGGGCGGACCGGATGCGCGCCTGCCGGTCGGCCAGATTCGCGGCGCGGGCCAGGTCGTCGGCCAGGCGTACGCCGGTGTGGACGCCGTGCAGCAGCGGCCAGCAGGCGACCGTCAGCTCGGTGAGGGCGGCCTGGTCGGCGGGCGGCAGCGCGGTTCCGTGCCCGCCGATGTAGGCGGCCGTGTCGATCAGGCCGCCCAGCCGGTGGCCGGTCAGTGGGGCCGGCCCGCCCGACGACGTCAGGGTCACGGTCTCGGTCCCGGTCAGCGGGGGCCGGGCGGGCATCAGGCGCAGCTGCCCCCGTACCCGGGAAGACACCTGCTGCTGCGCGAGAAGCGCGAGGTAGGCCGCCCGGCTGTCGTCGGTGATCAGCAGCAGCGCCGGCCCGAAGGGCCGTGCCGCGCCGGGCCGGACCGCGTCGTCGCAGGCCTGTTGGAGGGTGACCATGTCGGTGAGCTCGGCCGCCAGAACGGCCGGAGAGGCGTTCAGGTCGACGACCTGCGCGGGCCGGGTGATCATGAGGATCCGGCTGGCCGTGGCGGTGCCGACCACCGTGACGGTGGTGTGCAGGGCCCGGTCGGTGGCGCCGACCACCGACCGGATCCGGCCACCGCGCAGCGCCTCGATCGTGCCGGGGGCGGCGCGCACGATCCGGCTGCCCATCGCCCGCAGCGCGGTCCGGATCCGTTCCTGGGCGGCGGCGGGCGCGATGGCGAGGCGGCGGTCCGCGGCGAGGCGTGCGCGCTGCATGACGGCCGCCGATCAGGCCGAAGCCGGAAGGCAGGCGCCGACGCCGCCGTCGGCGCCGATGGTGAAGAACTCCACCCGCTGCTCGGTGGTGCCGTGGGCGCCGCTGTCGCCGTTCCACGGGGTGTCGTCGCCGGCCACCGCGAACACCGCGGCCAGTTCCTCGTCGTCGCCGGGCTCGTAGACGAGTAGGCCGTCGCGGGCCGCCCCGGCCAGGGCCGCGCCGGCCAGGCAGTCGGCCTGGAGTTCGGCGGCCTCGATGACCAGCGACTCGTCGAGCTGATCCTGGACGGCGTGCCCGACCTCGTGGTTGAGCACCAGCCAGGTCAGGCCGTCGCCGAACTCCCCTCCGCTGTCCAGAAAGCCGGCATCCCACGCGATGTAGCCGTCGAGACAGTAGTAGGCGTTGCCCGTCTCGAGTGGCCGGCCGGCACACAGCGGCGCGTTGCCCTCGTCGAACGGGCCGTAGATCTCGGGTGGCTGGTAGGCGCCGGTGAAATGGTTGCTCCAGGCGGCGGCCCAGAAGGCGTTCGCGACCTGCACGGCCTGGGTGGCGTCGTCGCCTGTCGCGGCGGGCTCGGGAGCGGACTCGGGAGCGGGCTCGGGCAGGTCCCAGCCACCGCCTCCGCCGCCGCCCGCCGTCGGTGGGGTGGGTGGACCGACCGCGCAGCCGGCGGGCAGCGCGATCAGGAAGAGCAGTCCGCTGAGGAGGGCGGGTAGGCCCCGGCGTTCGGTTCGCATGGCGGGTCTCCTGTGGTGAGTGGGATTCGCTTCACCACTGTCGGAGAATCGAGGGCCGCCGTCGTCGCTCCACGATGGCAATCCTGAGCTGCATAAACGGGATCACGCCACGGCCATCGTGCCCACGTGGGGAGTGCTCCGCCCGTACTCCTGTGGGGTGATGATCGGGGTTTTCCGCGACGTGGTGGCGTGTCCCCGGGTTACCGCAGCGCGGCGACGACATCGAGCACGATCAGCGCGATGGTCCTTGAGCTGAGGGAATTCTCGACGAAGGAGCCGTCATGCTCGCCCTGGAACGTCATCCTCTGATCGACCGCGTGGCCGCGCTCAGCGGGCGCCTGCTGATCATCGGCACGGCCGCCGCCGCCCTGCTCTGGGTGGTGCACGAGTTGCAGTTCATCGTGCTCACCGTGGTGCTCGGCCTGGCCCAGGTGGCGGTGCTGCACCCGGTGGTGCGGTGGTTGCGACGGCATCGGTTACCCCGGCCGATCGCCGCCATGGCGGCGGTCGGCGCGATCGCGGTGCTGGTCGCCCTTCTCGTCACGGTCGCCGTGGGTGAGGTGATGCGCAGCGTGCCCTCGATGCGTACGGCGTGGGCGCGCGCCACCAGCACCCTGGACGCCGCCGACTCCGGCCCGCTGGCGATGCTGCGCGACCACGGCGGCGAGCTGCTGTCGCGGGCCGGCGGCGGGCTCGGCGCGAGTGCTCTGGAGGGGGTCTCCTTCCTCGGTTCGATGCTGACCATGCTGCTGGCCTCCGTGGTGTTCGCGTTGTTCGCGCTGATCAGCGGCCCGTCGCTGTGGCGTTCGGTGATCGCGCTGGTGCCGGCCCGGCGGCGGGAGCCGGTACGGGCGGCCGGCGAGGAGGCGCTGCGCGTGACCGGCGCCTGGTTCTACGCGTGCAGCCTGACCGGGCTGGTCGACGGGCTGGCCATCGGGCTCGGCATGGCGGTGATGCGGTTGCCGCTGGCCGGAACCGTGGCGTTGCTGACGTTCGTGCTCGGTTACGTGCCGATGGTGGGCGCCCTGCTGGCCGGTCTGGTCGCGGTGGCGATCGCGTTCGTCTTCGGTGGTCCCGGCACGGCGCTGCTGGTGGCGTTGCTGGTCGTGGTGGTGCAGCAGGTGGAGAGTCACGTGCTGGCGCCGCTGCTGATGGCCCGCGCGGCCCGCATCCACCCGCTCGTGGTGCTGCTGCTGACCATGACGATGTCGGTGCTGCTCGGGGTGGCCGGGATGATCCTGACCGTTCCGGTGGCGGGGGCGGCGGCCGCGGCGATCACCGCGTACCGGGGTGTCCGGGTCATCGAGGCGTAGATCCGGGACCGGGCCGCCGGGTTCTCGCCACCGACCCGGTCCAGGTCGCCTTCGCGGCACGGTAGTCGCCGTCACCGAGCGCCCGGACCGGCTCGGCGATCCGGGTGACCCGAACGGGGTCGCCCGGTGCCGCCATGTGCCGGACGGTGTACCGCAGCGGGGCGGCGGGCCGGTTCCCGTTCGCCCACAGCCAGTCCCGGAACCAGGAGGCCAGGTCGTCGGCCGGATCGGCACGGACGGGTGCGGCGGTGATCGTCACCCGGGACAGGGTGTCGCGGTGCCCGTTGGTGAGGCCGGTCCGCGGGCCGACCGCCGCGCGCCACGCCGCTGACAGCGCGGCCCGGATCCGCGTGCCGGTCGCCGCGCCCTCGGCCAGGACGAGAACCATGTGCCCGTAGGCGACCGTCGACAGGTAGCAGGGTGGACTGCCCGGCCCGGCGTGGGTTCTGATCTCGTGCAGGGTGACGTCACCGGTGAAGAACCGCGGGCCGTCCGGGGTGAACGCCACCTGGTGGGAGGTCTGTGAGAAGAGACCGAGCACGGTGCTGTGCGCCGTGGCGTCGATCTCCCAGGCCGGTGGCAGCCGGTTCAGGCCGAACCGGACCAGGCCCTCCTCGAGCGTGCCGATCGGCTCGATGCGGGCGTCGGTCGCGGGGGTGCCCGCCGGCGACTCCCCGAGGATCTCGTGCAGCGCCTCGGTGTGGCGGTGTACGTCCGGCCGGTCCAGGCGCCTCGACCGTGACCGCTGCACCGGCCGGGTGAGGTCCGTGGTGACGGTGATCGTGCCGGGCGCCCGGGTCAGCGGGATCGCGACGAGGGTGCCGTCGGCCACCGAGGCGCCGGTCACCGCCGATCCGGCCCACAGGACCTCCGGCGCCGGGTCGATCTCGACGAACTCGCTGACCTGGCGGGCGACCCGGACCCGCTGCTCGAACACGCCGGCTGTCCCGGGCCGTCGGCGGACCGGCCCCGGCTCGTCGGAGTCGGGTTCGCCGGTCAGCGGGGCCAGGGCGGCGATGAAGGCGTCGACGTCATCGGGTGTCGGCATGCCCACAGCTTTTCGGTGCGGCCGCCGGCCGTCGTCGGCCCGGCGGATCATCCCGCCCGTACGTCATCTGTAGTAGCCCTGACCAGCTCTTTCCAGATTTCCGGCAGATGGGCGCAAGGCCGTGCGGGCAACCTCGCGGGTATCACCGAAGCTGCCGGAGGAAGCCATGAAGACCACCCCGACGCGCGTCGTCGTCGCCGTCGACCAGCCGCTGGTCCGTGGCGGCGTCTGCGCCCTGCTGGACGCCCAGGCGGATCTCGCGGTGGCCGGGCAGGCCGGGTGGGCCGCCGAGGCGATCCGGGTGACCGCCGCGCTGGCTCCCGGCGTGGTCGTGCTCGACCTGGGCCTGTCCGGCGGCGATCCGGCCGAGCTGGTCGGCGAGCTGACCGGGCACGGCGCCCGCGTGCTCGCGATCACCACCGGGCACACGGTGGCGCTGGTGGCGCGGGTGTTGCGGGCCGGCGCGTCCGGGGTGGTGCTGACCGGCGCCGGGCCGGTCGCACTGATCGGCGCGGTCCGGGCGTGCGCGGCCGGCGGGATCTGGCTGGACCCGGCGGTGGCCGGCGACGTGCTGTGCGAGCTGCTCAGCCAGCCGGTCACCGGGCAGGCGACGGCCGCGATGGTCCGGCGCCTCACCGAGCGCGAGCGGGAGGTGCTCGAGCTGATGGCGTACGGGCTGGACAACGCCGAGATCGCCCGCCGCCTGTTCATCAGCGATCTGACCGTACGCACGCACGTCGGCCGGGTGCTGCACAAGCTGGGCTGCGGCACCCGGGCGCACGCCGTGGTGATGGCCTACCGGTCCGGTCTGGTGCGGGTGGAGGCGGCCGCCCTCACCTGATCGGTTCGGTGACCTTCTCGAAGTCGGGACAGTGGTTCGGGGTGATCTCCGGGATGGTCAGGTTCTGCCAGACGTTCCCCTTGCCGGTGTCGTCCTCGACGTAGCCGAGCGGTGGCCGGATCCCGGTTCCGCAGTCGACCGTGCCACCGGCCAGCAGGAAGAGGGCCTCCCGGTAGCTGATCCGGGGCGCGGCGAACGAGGTGCCGGTCAGCCGCTGGCACGGGCCGCCCTTCGGGGTGTGGTCGAAGTCGCCGTCGTATCTGATCTCGCCGCTGTTGGAGTACCAGGCCCGTTCCGCGCTGAGCGGGTCGGTGCCGCAGGCCCGGTCGCTGGTCACGGTCCGGCGGGAGAGGGCGCTGACGCTGACGACGTTCTTCCAGATGGCCGGGGCGAAGGGGAAGTCGAGCCGGAATCCGCTGGGCGGGGTCCCCTCGGTGGCCACACCGATGCCGTTGCCGGCAGCCGCCACCGGGACGACCCGCAGGCCGCCGGATCCGCCGACCAGGTCGGCGAGGAACAGGTACAGCGGATCGTTGTCGACCACCGTGTTCCGGACCTCGGGGTCGATGGTGCCGTCGTCGATGTCCTGCGGCTGATAGAAGATCCACATTTTCAGCTGGTCGGGCAGGCCGGCGAAGGCGTCGCGGACCCGTTGCAGTCTCTGGTCCAGCAGGGCGACCGCGATCGCCTCCGGAGTCTTGCCGACCAGTGTGTCCAGGAAGTTCTTGAGGTCCTGCACCGTCGGTTCGACGGCGACGACGTTGCGGTACATCTGCAGCAGCTGTTCGGGATCGGTGTGCTGGACCGCCGCGAACGGCTCCACCTTGCACGGACCGAGCACGAAACTCATGTTGATCACGAAGGCGGTGATCCCCTGCGTCTGCTTCATCCCGTCGGTCACGGATTTCAGCAGGCCGGTGATCCGCTGTGTCTGGTAGCCGGCGACGTGGACCGCCGTCAGCACAATCTCCTTGTCCGCGCCGGAAGACCATGATTCGAGGGTACGGACATCGGGGACGTCGACGCCGTACGCGGCCTTGTCCTGTGCCGTGCCGTTCGTGCCCCACCTGCCGCCCGCACGCATCTCCTGGCGGATCTCCTCGAGCACCAGCTCCCCGTGGACCGACCCGGCCGGAATGCCCGGGTGGGGTGCTCCCTTGCCACCGACCTCGCCGGTGCCGATGCCCCGGTAGGCGCAGTTGCCGTCGCCCTCCGCGGGTTCCGTCGGCTCGCCCGCCACCTCGAACTCATCGACCACCACCAGCGCGACCCGCTGCTTCTCCGGTGGCTGGTCGGGGCCGGGACAGCCGGTGACGGTGAGCAGGACCACGACCGCGGCCACCGCCATTCGTCGTACACTCATGATCCTCGCTCCTTCTCCGGGTCCGTGATCCGATGCCCGAACCGCTCCATCAGCGACCGGACCTTGTTCTCCTCCTGCGCGTACCCGAGCCGTTCGTAGAGCGCGAGCGCCTCCCGCAGATGGTGGGCGGCCCGCTCGGCGTCCTCGGCCGCCTGCCAGTCGAGGCCGAGGTTGTGCTGGGCGAGGGCCAGGATGTCGAGGTCGTTGAGCTCGCGGGCGATGCGCTGCGCCTCGCCGTGCCGGTCGAACGCGGCGATCAGGCCCAGTTCGAGCTCGGCGGTGCCGAGGTTGTTGAGGAAGATCGCCTCGGCGGCCCGGGCGCCCAGCCGGCGGCTCGCCTCCACTCCGGCCCGGGTCAGCTCCCGGACCAGCCGGAAGTCCTTCCACCGGAACGCGGCGATGCTGTGCTGCTCCAGGATCCGCAGCCGGGCCGCCTCGTCGTCGTGCGCGTCGGCGGTCTGGTACGCCAGCCGCAGCGTGTTCTCGGCCCGCTCGTGCTGCCCCATCTCGGCGAACGTCTTGCCGAGCACGGCCAGCAGGATCGCCCGCCGGTTCGCGTCCGGCGCCAGGTCGAGCGCCCGCTGGTACGCCTCCGCCGCCTCCCGGAGCCGGCCCTGGTGCAGGTAGGCGTTGCCCCGTTTGCCGAGCAGCTGGTGCAGCAGCCGGTCGTCGCCGGTCCGCTGGATCACCTCGTCGAGCAGCCGCACCAGGCGCGGTGGATGGCCACGGTCGTCCAGGTAGCCGCCGGTGGCGATCGCCGCGACGATGCCGGTGCAGGCGTCCGGGTCGGCGTACCGGGCCGATTCCGCCACCGCCAGCAGGTTGTCCAGGTCGAGCCCGATCAGGTCGAGGTCCCCGCCGTGCGCCTCGGCGAACCGCCGGACCGCCCCGGCGATCCGTCCGTCTGCGCCGGTCAGCGCACGGCAGTAGCTGAACGTCAGGTCGTGCACCTCGTGGAAGACGGTGCCGTCACGCGGCCGGGCCAGCGACAGGTCGGCGAGCAGCCGCAGCGCCACCAGGACCCGTTTCTCGTCGAGTCCGGTCAGTTCGGCCAGCAGTGGCGCCGACGCGCCCGCGTAGTCCAGCGCCCCGAAGGTCTGGAACACCAGCCGTCCGTCCGGGTCGGCGAGGGCGGCGTAACTACGGTCCAGCAGCAGTCGCACGCTCTCCCGTCCGGACGGTGCGAGCCCGGCCGGCATGGCGAGATCGTGTGGGGCGTCCATGATCTGGCCGGCCAGGTCCGCCGCGTCCAAGCCGTACTGCCGCAGGTGCCGGCCGGCGATCTCGACGGCGTACGGGTGGTGGCCGAGCAGCCGGCACAGATCGGCGGCGCCCCGGCTCCACGCGCCCGGCGCCGTTCCCCAGTGCAGGGCCAGCAGGCGTACCGCCTCGTCGCCGGACAGCCCGACGATCTCGACCTGCCGGTCCAGGGGGAACTTGGCGCGTGCGGTCACCAGCACCGGGATCCGGTCCGGCACAGCGCGCAGCACCTGGAAGAGCGCCGGACCGTGCCACACGTCGTCGAGCACGAGCAGACCGATCCCGGCGCGGTCCATCAGGTTCTGCAGCGCCAGCAACCGGGCGTCGCCGGTGAGCGCCGCCTCGGTACCGCCGCCGAGTCTGCGGAGCAGCGCCTCGAAGACGGTCTCCTCGTCGGCCTCGCCCACCCGCAACCACACGTACGGGCGGCCGCCGGCGCGCAACCGCTCGTCGGCGACGGTCGCGGCGATGGCGGTCTTGCCCATGCCGGCCAGCCCGTGCAGGAGCACCGGCCGCCCGTCGTCGAGGGCCGCGTTCACCTCGGCCACCGGCTCGTGCCGGCCGACCAGCTCGGCCGGCCGGTTCAGCCGGTTGCCCGGGGTGCGGTAGACGACCAGATCCAGGCGGGCCGCGGCTTTCTCCTCCTCGGCGGGTCGGGGGTCCAGCGCCGGATCCGCGCCCACCATCCGCAGGTACAGGTCCTGCAACGGCCGGCCCGGGTCCGCGCCGAGTTCGTCGACCAGCCGTTGCCGGATCTCCCGGTACAGGTTCTGTGCCTCGGCCTGCCGGCCGCTGCGGTACAGCGCCAGCATCAGCTGCCCGGTCAGCCGCTCGTCGAGCGGCCGCGCGGCCGCCGCGGTGGCGAGTTCACCCAGCAGCGCGGCATGTCCGCCAAGGGCCAGGGCGAGATCGTTGCGGTCCAGCTCAGCGGTGGCCCGCTCATTCTCCAGAGAGGTACGCAGCGCGGCGAGCCGGGTCGTCTCCACCGCCCCGAAGGGCCGCCCCCGGCAGAGGTCGAGCGCCGCCTGCAACAGTGCGAGCGCCCGTTCCGGATCACCGGCGCGGGCGGCCTCCCGGGCCCGGGCCACCGCGTCCCGGAAGCGGTGCAGGTCGATACGGGCCGGGTCGATGTCCAGCAGGTAGCCCCCGGACCGCCGGGCGATCTCGACGCCGGTCCCGGTCAGGGCCGCGTTGAGCCGGGAGACGTAGCTGTAGAGCGACGCCCGGGCACGCTGCGGCAGCCGCTCCGGCCAGACATGGTCGATCAGCGTGTCGACACCGATCACCTGGCCGGGCTGGAGCAGGAAGACGGCGAGCACGACCTTCTGCCGGGCGTGACCGATGTCGATCTGCCGGCCGTCACTCGTCACGGCGATGTCGCCGAACACTCTGCACTCGACGCTCATGGCAGCCCGCCTCCGTCGGATGTCTCCTGGATAGCGAACCGGCCCCGCGGGGACAAGCCCTTGCCGGGTGAGTGAGCGACTTCCATGGAAAGGACGACAGCCCCGGCGCCGGGCGCCGGGGCTGTCGCGTTCTGCGGTGTCAGCAGGAGAGGTTGGCCCCCGGGCTCACGCCCAGGATCGCGCTGAACCGCTGGTAGGCGTCCACCCGGCTCTGCACCTGCGCGGGATTGCCGCCGTTGCACTCGAGCGAACCGTTGATGCTGCGGATCGTCTCCCCGAAGCCGCGGCTGTTGACCATGGCGTCGTGCGGGGTCATGGTGCCCGGACCGCGCTGGGTCATCCAGTACCAGACGGCCGTCTGGTAGGCGACCGACGACTCGTTCTTGACCCGGTCCGGGTTGTTCAGCAGGTCGATGCCGAGCGCGTCACCGGCCGCCTTGTAGTTGAAGTTCCAGCTCAGCTGGATCGGGCCACGGCCGTGGTAGGCACTCTGGCCGGCCGGGCACCCGTACGGCTGGCTGCGGTCGCAGTAGAGCGGCCAGTTCGCCTGGTTGATCTCCTCGACGTAGACCAGGCCGCCGGACTCGTGGTTGATGTTGGCGAGGAAGGCCGCGGCCTCCTGCTTCTTGACCGTGTCGCTGCCGGTGGTGGTGAACGCCGGGTACTTCTTGACGGCGTCGATCAGGCCGGCGTACGAGTAGAACGCGATCCGGTTCGGGAACATCTGGTTGAACTGGGCCTCGCTGACCGGGAAGCTTCCCGACCCGCCGCCGGGCGGCGGGGTGGTTCCGCCACCGGTGCAGGTGTACGGCGACCAGTACCAGGTGCTGATGACCGGATCGTAGCCGGGGTTGTCGTGCGACGCCCGGTAGTACTGCCCGTTGGTGTAGCGGACGATCGCCCCGGCCGCGTAGAACTGGCCGGCCACCCAGTTCGGGTGGTTGCAGGTGCCGGTGGGCGGGTTGGTGGTGCCGCCGCCGCAGGCGCCGTTGTCGGCCCACACCCCGGAGCCGCCGGTGCTGGGCGTCTCCCCCTGGGTCCACCACTTGGCGGTCCAGTTGCGGCCGTTGTGGGACGCCCGCATCCCACCGGTGTAGACGGCGGTGTTGCTGTATGCGGCGACGCACGCCTCGGCCGCGCTGGACGCGGTCATCGGCAGGATCGCGGCGGCGGCGCCGGCCACGGCCACGCTGACCGCGGCCAGGATCGACAGGAGCCGTTTTTTGGGCATGGCTCACCTTCCGTACATCAATGGATGCACTGGTGCGAGGGGGATATCGGGTACATCGACTTAACTAGATGCCGGAGGCGCGGTCAAGATATCTGTTAAGAAAGTTCAGGATTTGTTGCGGCGGGGACGGCGAACGGCTCAGGGCCGGGGCGCGGTACGCGTCCAGGCCCGCTCGCCGCGCCGGCTGGTGGCGGCCACACAGCGCGGGCAGATGTAGCGGACCTCGTCCCCGGCGGTGATCACATCGGTGGCCCGGAAGTCGAACCGCACGTGCGGGAACCGCTTCAGCCGGGTCCGGCTCAGGGCCAGCCCGCACAGTGTCTGGTTCATCCCCGGCGTCCAGGCGTGCACCTCTCCCCCGGGCTGCCGCACACCGTCGTCACCGGTGAACTCACTGGAAGCCGCCACCGAAGCCACCCGCGTTCTCGCCATGACCTCCGCATTCCCACCCGAGGCCGGGTCACTCACCCGGCAACCGATCCCTTCGGTACGGCGTCGAAGGCGCGTGGACGTACTGATGCTGATGATCGTGGGATTGCTCGGGTATCTCACCGGACGGCGCTTTCCGCATCCCGGCGCGTGGATCGGCCGTTGGCGCGAAGTGGCGGATCGGCTGCCGGCCCGCCGGTGGTCGCGGCCGCTGCTGGTGGTGGGCGCGCTCGCCGCCACGGTGCCGGTGTGGCCGGGCGTCCAGCCGGGCGATCCGATCGCGGACGAGATGCTGGAACCGGCCGAGGTCGCCGTGCTCGTGCCGCTCGTGCTGGTGTTCCCGGTCGCGTGGGCGCTACTCGGCCGGTCCCGGCCGCACGCCTGGCGCATCGGCGCCGGGCTGGCCGTCTGGGTCGCCGCGTGGTCGCTGTGGACCGTCACGTTCGGCACCTGGAGCACCCCGCCGACCATCGACGACGGTCTGCGCTGGCACCTGGCCGGGGCCGCTCTGGTCGTCGCGATCGGCACGCGGGTGCGGAGACCGTTGACCGGGCGCTGGGTGACCGGCGCGGTCATCGGGGCGGCCGGCGTCGCCGCCGCCGTCGCGATACCGGTCGTCGGCGATCCGCCGGTGCCGCCGCGCGACGCGATTCCGTTGCCGGCCGCGATGACCGTGCTGCGCGAGGAGACCGGATGTGGCGTGAATTCCTGCTACCGCCGGCTCACGGTCACCGGCCTGGGCGAGGCCGGCGAAGCCGAGCTGGCCCGGCGGACCGGCTGCCGGAGGGCCGGCTGGCTCGACGCGTACGAACTGTGCCTCGACCTGCGGCGCGACGAGCCGGCGGCGGCCGTGGAACTCCAGGTCACGTACTACAACGGGCGGGACCGGGTGGTGTTCATGGGGCGCCCGGCGCCGCACCGAAGTCACCATGCGCCCACCCGGACGATGGCCGGTGTATCGCCTCCGCGGATGGGCATACCGCTGCCGGACCGGGCGCCGCGGCGCGCGAATGTCCTGGTCAGGGCTCCGGACGGGGAAGAATCCGCCCGGAGCCTCCCGACGCCTGAGGGGAGGCCGGGTGATGACGGAGGATGACATCGCTGTCGCGCTGACCGAGGTGGCGCGATCGCTGCAGAACGAACGCGACGAACAGGGCACGTTGCGGGCCATCACCGCCGCCGCGGTGGACACCGTGCCCGGCACCGAATACGCCGGCCTGATGGTCGTCGACCACGGCCGGGTCGACACCCGCGCCGCCACCGACGACGTGGTTCGCGAGATCGACCAGGCACAGTTCGACACCGGTGAGGGCCCCTGCCTCACGGCGCTCTTCGACGAGACGACGGTGCGGCTCACCGACATGGTCGACGAGCATCGATGGCCGAACTTCGCCGGCCGGGCGGTCGTTCTCGGCATCCGGAGCATGCTCTCCTTTCAGCTGTACGTGGAGGACGGCACCCTGGGAGCCCTCAACCTGTACGCCGGTGACCGGGACGCCTTCGACGACGACGCCGAACACGTGGGGCTGCTGTTCGCCGCCCACGCCGCGGTCGCCCTGTCCGGAGCACGGCAACAGGAGCAGTGCGGCCGCACCATCCAGATCCGGGATCTCATCGGCCAGGCCAAAGGCATCCTCATGGAGCGCTACCACCTCGACGCCGAGCTCGCCTTCGGGCTGCTGATCCAGGTCAGCCAGCGCACCGGCACCCGGATGATCGACGTGGCCGCGCACCTGGCCAGAACCGGCGAGTTGCGCCCGGTCGGCCCGGATGCGGAGGGACGCTAGCCTCGGACCACATGATCGTTTGGATCAATGGAACCCACGGGGCCGGCAAGACGACGACGAGTGCGCTCGTGCGGGCGCTCATCCCGGATTCGCGGGTGCTGGACGCCGAGAAGGTCGGCGAGACGCTGATGGACATCACGCCGGGGCTGCCGGAGACCGACAACTTCCAGCACTGGCCGCCGTGGCGGCAACTCGTCGTCGAGACGGCCCGGCGGGTGCTCGACTACACCGGCGGAACCCTGGTCATGCCGATGACCGTCCTGGCCGAGCCGTACTGGCGGGAGATCAGCGCGGGCCTCGCCGCACACGCCATCGAAGTGCGGCACTTCGTCCTGCACGCCGACCAGGACACCCTTCGAGGCCGGATAGCGGCGGCCTCCCCGATTCCGTCACCGTTCCGGCTCCAACACCTCGAGCCGTACGCCGAGGCGGCCCGCACCTGGTTACACGCCGAGGCGGAGGTCGTCGACACCACGCACCGCACGCCGGCCGAGGTCGCCCAATGGATCGCCGACGCCGTGACCCATCACCCAACCCCGAACGGCGCCCCCACGCCGTAACGCACCATCCGACCCGAACGATGCCCCCACGCCGTTACCCATCACCCGACCCGAACGATGCCCCCACACCGTGACCCATCACCCGACCCGGAACATGCCCCCACGTCGTAACCCATCACCCGACCGCACGGTGCCCCCACGCCGCAACTCACCATCCGACCCGAACGGTGCCCCCACACCGTGACCCATCACCCAAACCCGAACGATGCCCCCACGCCGTAACTCACCATCCGACCCGAACGGTGCCCCCACACCGTGACCCATCACCCGACCCCGCCACCGATAAGTGTCCCGATGCCGTAGGTGACCGCCATTCCCGCCGCGCCGCCGAGCACCAGCCGCAGCACCGCCCGCCTCGGCCGGGCGCCGCCGAGCCGTGCGCTCAGGTAGCCGGTGCCGGCGAGAGCGGCGACCACCACCAGGAACGCGACAACGATCCGGGCGCTCGGCGGCGGCAGCAGGATCGCCGCGAGCGGCAGCAGCGAGCCGGTCGTGAACGCGACGGCCGACGCGACGGCGGCCTGCCATGGGCTGGTCAGCTCGTCCGGATCCAGGCGCAACTCGACGTCAGCGTGCGCGGCGAACGCGTCCCGGTCGGTCAGTTCCCGGGCCACCTGCCGGGCGGTCGCCTCGCTGAGCCCTTTGGCCTCGTAGAGCGCGACCAGCTCCTCGAACTCCTGCTCGGGGAACTCGGCCAGCTCACCGCGTTCCTTCTCCAGCAGCGCCTTCTCGGTGTCCCGCTGGCTGCTGACCGACACATACTCCCCCAGCGCCATCGAGACGGCACCGGCCACCAGCCCGGCGACACCGGCGGTGGCGATCGACCCGATGGAGGTGGTCGCACCCGCCACACCGATCACCAGACCTGCGGTCGAAACGATGCCGTCGTTGGCGCCGAGCACACCGGCACGCAGCCAGTTGAGCCGCCCGGCGAGGGCGGCATCGTGCGGCTCCCCCGGATGCGAGTCGATGGCCATGGATCAGAACGCCGCCAACTCAACCGACCCAAGACCAACAGACTCGAGTCCGGCCAACCCAAGACCGACCAAGGCGAGTCCGGCCAACCCGAGACCAACCAACCCGAGACCAGCCAGGCCGAGACCGACCAAGCCGAGACCAGCCAGGCCGAGACCAGCCAAGCCGAGACCAGCCAAGCCGAGACCAGCCAAGCCGAGACCAGCCAAGCCGAGACCAGCCAAGCCGAGACCAGCCAAGCCGAGACCAGCCAAGCCGAGACCAGCCAAGCCGAGACCAGCCAGGCCGAGACCGGCCAAGCCGGGACCAGTTAGGCCGAGATTGACCGGGCCTCGATTGACCGAGCCGAGACCGGCCGAACCGAAACCAGCCAACCCGAGATTTACTGGGCCGAGATCCGCGGCGAGAAGGGCCACATCCGAGGCGATCTCGTCATTCGCGACGAACGCGAGACCGATATCCGCCGGTCCGCCGGCGACGCGCACCGCGACCTCGCGGCCGACCCGAGTCTCCATCATGGCGCTCCTTCCCAACCAACATCATCTGGTACCGGCGCCGCCGTCACCACCCCCGACCGGCCCGCCCCGGCCGGCCCATCTCCCCGCCGACCTTGGACGACTGACCACCATTCGCGCACAAACGCCCCAGGATCCACGAAGCGCGGACACCCCACCCACCCCCGCCGACCTTGGACGACCAACCACCGCCCGAGGTAGGCAAACGTCCAAGATCCAAACGGAGACGGACGCATCGCCCATCCCCCGCCGACCTGGACCGATTGACCACCACCCGAGGCGTCTCCGGCCAAGGTGGGAGAACACCCAAGATCCGAGAACGGGACAACCCGCCACCCACCTCCGCCGACCTTGGACGACTGACCACCACCCAAGGTGCCTCCGCCAACGAGGGAGAGCGCCACATCCGAGAGCGGCAGGACGAACAGCCCACCTCCCGCCGACCTTGGACGATTGACCACCGCCCGAGGTGGGAGAACGGCCAAGATCCGAGAACGGGACTGTCCGCCACCCACCTCCGCCGGCCTTGGACGACTGACCACCGCCCAAGGTGCCTCCGCCAACGAGGGAGAGCGCCACATCCGAGAGCGGCAGGACGAACAGCCCACCTCCCGCCGACCTTGGACGATTGACCACCGCCTGAGGTGGGAGAACGGCCAAGATCCGAGAGCGGGACTGTCCGCCACCCACCTCCGCCGACCTTGGACGATCGACCACCGCCCGAGGTAGGAGAACGTCCAAGATCTAAACGGAGGATGACGAACTGCCCATCCCCCCGCCGACCTTGGTCGACTGACCACCGCCTGAGGCGGGAGAACGGTCAAGATCCGCGAGGGGGACGATGCACCGCCCGATTCATGATGATTTGGGCGATTCGGGACCGCGTGCGGTGGGGACGTCCGAGATCGGCTCGGGCGGGGTGAGGGCGGCGGCGGGGAGGGGCGGTCAGGAGGGGCGGTCAGGAGACGCGGAAGGTGGCGTCCTGGCGGTCGGAGGCGCTGGAGGAGGCGCTGAGCGGGTCGATGCGCAGCACGTAGTTGGAGTGGCGCAGGTAGCGGTCCGGGAAGTTGTAGGAGCGGAACGACGACCACGCGGAATCCGCCAGCCCGGCCACCCGGTAGAAGGTGGCGTCGGCGCGGAACGTGGCGGTGTTGTCGTTGGGGTCGAGGCGGATGGCGTAGTTGCTGTGCCGCAGGTACCGGCCGGGATAGTTGACCGATTCGAACGAGATCCCGGCGCTGTCGGCCAGTCCGGCCACCATCCGCCACAGCTGGTCCTGGTGCGGGTCGAACGGGTAGGCGTCGATGCGGCCGATGCTGTTGGCGTGGCGTACGTACCGGTCCGGGAAGTTGGACGACTTGAGCCGCACCCAGGCGGGCAGGCCCCAGCGGCTGATCAGGGCGCTGTACTCGGCGGCGGTGATGCCGGCGATACTGCCGTGTTTGGCGTTCAGCGGCGGGGTGAAGGTCCGCTGGTTCGCCACGGTCCAGCTGTTGGCGCCGACGTTGCCGCTGCTCCACAGGTAGTAGTCGTTGTTGACCGGGCTGAACGAGTCGCCCCAGAGCCACCAGCCGGTGCCGGCGTTGTTCTTGATCAGCAGCGGGGCCTCCATCGAGCTGCCCTGGCGCAGACCGCTGGTGTAGGTGGTGTAGCTGTTGGCCGCGCCGGTGCTGGATCGGGCGCCGTGGATCAGGCCGGTGGAGAGGTTCTTGTAGTACAGGTAGAAGGTGGAGCCGTCGACGACGATGTCACCGTCCAGAACGGGGAAGCCGGGACTGAAATAGACCTGGTTCGCCGAGACGGTCCGGAAGTCGGACGTGTAGTTGACCATGAAAACGTCGGTGCCGTTGTTGGCCGAGTAGACGATGCCGTACTGGCCACGGGCGGCGTCCCAGAAGGCGGTGGGCGCCCAGGTGTGGGTGGCCAGCGTGTGCATGCGGATCCGCCGGTAGCCGGTGAAGCTGGTGAGGTTCACCGAGTCCCAGACGTGCAGGTACTGGTTGTTCTGGCCGAAATCGGTGCCGTTGAGGTCGGTCGCCAGGATCACGAAGGTGCCGTCCTGCTTGCGCAGGATGAACGGGTCCCGCAGGCCGAGGGTGCCGGCGGTGGGGGTGACGACGGGTGCGTTCTGGTTCAGCGGCGACCAGTTCAGGCCGTCCTGGCTGACCGCCAGGTGCAGGCCGTAGTTCGCGCCGGACATGTTCGGGGTCTCGGTGAAGTAGGCGAACACGTAGGCGGTGTTGGCCGCGAGCGCCGCGGTCGGGGCGGCGGCGACGGCGGTGGCGGTCGCGGCGGCGGACAGGACGGGCAGCAGGGTGAAGGTGCGGCGGGTCAGGGACACGGTTTCACCTTTCGGGGTAAGGGTGACGTCACCGGATCAGCCCGGCGGCGGCCGATGGCCGTGCGGGGGCAGCAGGCCGGGCGATTGCCACGGTGACGCTTCGTAGCCCGTACGAGATGGTGGTTTTCAAGCGAAGCGCCAGAGGTTGTCGGCGCTGCCGTTGTCGGGGTCCTGGACGACCTGGACGCCCCACGCGGTGCCGCCGTTGAGGACGGCGAGGAGTTTGCCGCTGTTCACGTTGCGGATCTTGTAGAGGCCGCCGCCCTGGTCGACGAGGGTCCAGCGGTGGTCGGCCGTGCCGTTGTCGTCCCATTGCAGGACGCGCGCGTTGTCGGCGGTCGACATGTTCTCGACACCGAGGACCTTGCCGCTGTTGACGTTGCGGAAGCGGACGGCGGTGCCGTCGGCGATCCGGACCCAGCGGTGGTCGGGGGTGCCGGTGTCGCCCCAGGTGAGAGCGAGGCCGCCGTTGGCGGTCGACATGTCCTGGATGCCGAGGACCAGGCCGGTGGCGTTGTTGACGATCTTGTACGTGGCCGTGGTGAGCCAGTAGACGCTGTAGTTGAAACCGTGCGCGTCGTAGAACGGCACCAGGTTGACGGTCGCGCCGTTGGCGGTGGCGCTGGTCCGGGTGACCGACGAGACGGTGAGCGCGGGCGGGGCGGTGAGAGCGGTGTCCCCGTAGTTTCCGGCCAGCACGGTCGGCCCGTAGGTGATCGCCTGGACGTCCGGGTTGTCGGGCGCCGGCCGCAGGACGATCCGCATCGGCAGCCGGACCGTGATCGTGTCGCCGGCCGCCCAGGTGCGGGTGATCGTGGCGTAGCTGCCGGGGGTGGCGGTGACCGACTGGGCGACCCCGTTGACGCTGATGGCGGCACCGCTGGTCCACGACGGGATCCGGACACGGATGCTCCACGAGCCGCTCATCGTGCCGGCGAGGGTGAGCGTGCTGGTGTCGCCGGCCGGGAAGGTGGTGGTCTGGGTGACCGTGATGCCGCGCTGCGACCAGGTGAGCACCGACGGGGCGTAGAGGTTCACGGTCAGCGTGGTGCCGCTGTAGTAGTAGATCGACTCCATGAGCCGGGTGTTGACCTCGACACCGGTGCCCTGGCAGCACCAGAACGTGCCGTAGTCGGTGGACCAGGTGCCGCCGCCCCAGGCCGGGCCGACCCCGCGGCGGCCGCCGGGCCTTAGTGGCGTGAAGTAGGTGACGTGGCCGTAATTGGACGCCGGGTTCTGCGCGCCGAGCACGTGGTTGAGCAGTGCCTGCTCGTAGAAGTCGAAGTAGGCGGCCCGGTTCGGGTCGGTCACCCACAGTTCGCGGGTCAGGCGCAGCATGTTGACCGAGTTGCAGTGCTCGCACGTGTCGTCGGTCAGGTAGGAGGCGATCGCGTTGGCCGGGCGGAAGTGCTCCGCCTGACTGTTGCCACCGATGGCGTACGTGTGCGCGCCGACCGTGATGTTCCACGCGTTGCGGGCGATGTCCAGGTAGCGGGTGGTGCCGGTGGCCTTGTACTCGCGGGCCGCGCCGATCCACTTGGGCACCTGCGTGTTGGCGTGCAGGCCGTTGAGCGCGTCGGTGTTGGCGGCGAGCGGGTTGAAGACGGTGGCATGGTCGAACCGCTGGGCGACGGTCAGCCAGCGGGCGGTGCCGGTCTGCTGGTAGAGGTCGGTGAGCACGGCGTTCATCCCGCCGAACTCGGTGCCGAGCATGGCCTGCATCCGGGAAACGGACAGAGCGGAGGTACGGGTGTCGACCCACCCGGCGAGCTTGACCAGCACGTCGCGCGCCTGGGTGTTGCCGACGTACCGCCACACGTCGAGGAGGCCGGCCATCGTCTTGTGGATGCAGTAGTACGGCACGTTGCCGTTGGTCAGGGTGCGGTTCTCCACCGCGGTGATGTCGGCCTCCGGGAATCCGGACAGGTAGCCGTTGGCCGCCTGGCATTTCGCCAGTTCGGCGACCATGTAGTTGGCCTTGTCGCGGCAGACGGTGTCGCCGAGGATCGCGTACGCCTGCGCCCACGCGGTCAGGAAGTGGCCCTGCACGTGCGAGCGGAACGGGAAGGTCGGCGCGTCCCAGCCGCCGTTGGCCGCGGCGCCGCCGGTGGACTGACCGTGGTTGGCACGGAACACGTAGAGCAGCCGGTCGACGTCGATGAACCGCAGGTAGTTGAGCGTGCGGGTCTGGTTGTCCATGAGCCGGCCGGCGGTGAGCCGCACCTGTCCGAGGGGGAACGGGTAGGCGGAGACGCCGAGGTCGGCGCGGGCGGGTGGCAGTTCGGCGGCCGCGGCGGGGCTGCCGGTTCCGGTGGTGGCGACGACGGCGCCGCCGAGGGCGGCGCCCAGCAGACTGCGGCGGGTGACGGGGAGCGGGGACATCGAGGGACTCCGATCTCGGCGGATTCCGGGTACGACGGCACGCGCCTTTCGGCGTACACGGGGGAGTTTTGCTACCGGCCGATGTTATCGATAACAATGAAGGTGTCAAGGTTTATCGATCTGGAAACATGTCGGCGCCCGCACGGCCGTCACCGGGCTCGGCAGATTACGAAAACCGTGAGCAAAAGTCCGTCCTCCACGAGGGATGTGATCGATATACAAGGTGTGCCGCGCCGCCGCGGTCCCTCAAGTAGCTCTCGGTGCGACCGATGGTCAGCTCATGAGTCCGGATGGTCGATGGCGGTGGTGGACGGCGGGCGGCGTGGCCGCGGCCGCCGGCTACTACCTGTTGCCCGCTGACGGTCTGCTGGCCAACATCGGCTACAGCGCCGTCGGGCTTCTGGCCGGGCTGGCCATCCTGATCGCCGTGCGCTGGAACCGGCCATCGCGCCCGGCCGCGTGGATCCTGTTCTCGGCCGGGATCTCGCTCTCCGCCCTCGGCGATCTCGTCTGGTGGTACCTGGAGTACGTCCGGCACGAGGAGCCGTACCCGTCGGTGGCCGACGTCCTCTACCTCGGCGCCTATCCGCCCCTGATCGCCGGGTTGTTCCTGCTGCTGCGCGCTCGCCGCGGCCGGGACACCGGCGGTCTGCTCGAGGCGTCCATCGCCGCCCTCGGCCTCAGCCTGGTGCTGTGGGTGTTCGTCCTGCACCCGGTCGCCGCCGGTGAATCGGCGTCGCTGCTGGAGAGCGTGGTCAGCACCGCCTACCCGGCGCTGGACATGCTGCTGCTGGTGATGGTCGCCCGGCTGCTCATCGGCGCCCGCGCCCGCTCGGTCAGCTCCGACCTGCTGGGCGTGGCGGCCGGGCTGCTGCTCGTGGCGGACATCGCGTACTCGGTGCTGAGCCTGCACTTCGACTACGACGGGCGCGGGCTCGACTGGGCGTGGCTGATGGCCTACGTGCTGTGGGCCGCCGCCGCGCTGCACCCGTCGATGGCGGCGGCCGACACCGGGGAACCGCCCGAAAAGATCCGGGCGGGTCGCGGCCGTCTGGCCATTTCCGCCTGCTGCGCGGTACTTCCGCCCACTCTGCTGTTCCTCCCCGCGGTCGGCGCCAACCAGCTCGACCGGGTCGTCATCGCGGCCGGCGCGATCCTGCTGTTCGCGCTCGGCGTCACCCGGATGGCCGGGGTCATGCACCAGGTGCACCGGCAGTCGGCCGAACTGCGGCGCCTGGCCAACCAGGACGACCTCACCGGCCTGCACAACCGGCGCCGCTTCCAGCGGACCCTCGGCCACGCGATGACCACCGGCCGCCCGCAGGTGATCCTGGTCGGGCTCAACGACCTGGGCAGCGTCAACGACGAGCTCGGGCCGGTGGCCGGCGACCACGTCATCGTCCGGATCGCCGAGCGGGTACGCATGCTGGCCGGACCGCAGACGATGGTGGCCCGGCTCAGCGGTGACGAGTTCGCGGTGCTCCTACAGGACACGACACGCGCCGAGGCCGACGCGGTGGCCGGCCGGATGATCGGCGCGGTGCACTACCCGGTCCGGTCGGACGACTTCGAGGTGCTGGTCGGCGCCGGGATCGGGGTCGCCGACTCCGACGGCGCCGACGACCCGGTGGAGGTGCTGCGCCGCGCCGGGGTGGCCATGTGCGTGGCCAGGCGGACCGGTGAGACGTACGCGCGGTGGTCCCCCGCGTTCGACGAGCGGTCGTCGGAGCAGGCCCGGCTGGGCGCGCAGATCCGGCACGGGCTCGACACCGGCCAGTTCCAGGTGGTGTACCAGCCGATCGTCCGGCTGCCCGAGTGCCGGGTGGTCGCCGTGGAGGCCCTGGTCCGGTGGCGGCATCCGCAGCGTGGCCTGATCAGCCCGGCCCTGTTCATTCCGGTCGCCGAACGCAACGGCCTGATCGTCGAGCTGGGCGCGTGGATCCTGGAGACGGCGTGCGAGCGGCTGGCCCGGTGGACCGCCGAACTCGGGCCGCTCGCCCCGGACCGCGTCAGCGTCAACGTGTCGGCCCGCCAGCTGGCCCGGTCCGGGTTCGCGACGTCGGTGGCGGCGGTGCTCGCCCGTACCGGTCTGGCTCCGCACCGGCTCACCGTGGAGGTGACCGAGACCGCCGTGTTCGAGGGCGGGCCCGCGGTCGCGGCGCTGCACGAGTTGCGGGCGCTGGGCGTACGCATCGCTCTCGACGACTTCGGCACCGGGCACTCGTCGCTCGGGCTGTTGCAGAGCGTGCCGGTCGACGTGTTGAAGATCGACAAATCGTTCGTGGACCGGGTCACCGAGGCCGGCCGGCACGCGGTCATCGCGGAGGCGATGATGCAGGTCACCTCGGGTCTGGGGCTGGACGCGGTGGCCGAGGGCGTGGAGACGGCGGAGCAGGCGGACGTGCTCCACCGGCTCGGTTACCGGCTGTTGCAGGGCTATTTCTTCGGCCGTCCGGCCGAAGAACCGGACTTCACGGTACGGACGGTGCACGCTTAGTCTCGTCCTATGTCGACGGGACGGGACCGGACGGTGGGGTTCGCCGTGGTGACGGCCGCCTATCTCGCGGCCGGGCTGGTCGCGTGGGCCGTCGTGGCCGTCGCGCGTGGCCCGCACCCGTTGCTGCTCACCTTCTACGCCGACCTGGCCGCCACCGTCGTGGTGTTCGCGGCCAGCATGCTCGTCGCCAACGCGAGCCTCTACGACCCGTACTGGAGCGTCGCCCCGGCCGTGATCGTGGTCGCCTGGGTGTGGTGGCACACCGGTGGCGAGATCTCGGCTATGACCGGCCGGCAGACGGCCGTCCTGCTGCTGGTGCTCGCCTGGTCGATCCGGCTGACGGCCAACTGGGCGTCGTCGTGGCGCGGCCTGAACCACGAGGACTGGCGCTACGTGCGGCTGCGTGAGCGGCGACCGCGCGGCGTCCCGTGGTGGCTGGTCAACCTGGCCGGCATCCAGCTCATGCCCACGGTGGTGGTGTTCGCCGGGCTGCTGACCGTCTGGCCCGCCGTGACGGTGACCGGCCGTTCGTGGGGGCCGCTGGACGTGGTGGCCGTCGCGGTCACGGTGGCCGCCGTGCTCCTGGAGGCGACCGCCGACCGCCAGTTGCACCGGTTCACCCGGGATCCCGCCAACCGGGGCGGCGTCATCGACCGCGGCCTGTGGCGGTACTCGCGGCACCCCAACTATCTGGGCGAGATCCTCTTCTGGTGGGGGATGTGGCTGTTCGCCCTGGCCGCCGCCCCGGGCTGGTGGTGGACCGTGATCGGCCCGGTCACCATGGTGCTGCTGTTCACGTTCGTCAGCATCCCGATGATGGACGAGCGGTCACTGATCCGCCGCCCCGCCTACGCCGAGCACATGCGCCGCGTCCCGGCGCTGCTGCCCCGCCCGGCCCGTCACCGGTAGGTCAGCAGCCGCCGGTCGGACTCCAGGTGCTGATGCTCGTTGAACGTCGACAGGGACAGCCCGCGGCTCCCGGCGATCACCTTGGTCACGCCGGTGTTGACCGAAACCCGGTTGAAGGCGGCCCATCCGGCCACCGATCCGGTGGTGAGCAACGTGGCCGCCATCGCGATCGGCCCGCCCGAGCTGACCACGAGCACCTCCCGGTGCGCACGCAGCAGCGCCTCGGCCGACGCCAGGGCGGCGGCCACCCGGTTCTGGAACGCGGGAAACGATTCGCCGTACTCCGGATCGTGGTCGCCCGACGCCCAGCGCGTGGTGGCCGCCTCGAAGATCTCCTGGAACGCCCGGTCCGGGCGCGCCTCGCGCGCCAGCTCGGCCGCCATGGCGGCGCGGTCCCGGAACAGCGGCCGGTGGATCTCCACGACGTGCTGGAAGTCGAACTCGTCCCACCCCGGGTCGATCGCCACGTCGACCGACCGGGCCAGGCCGTCGAGGATGCCCGCGGCGGTCTCGGCGTGCCGGCGCAGCGCGCCGCGCACCAGCAGGGCCGGGCGGACGCCCCGATCGGAGAGCGATTTCCCGAGGGTACGGGCCTGTTCGTGCCCGATCGGGGAAAGCGCGTCGTAGTCGTCGGCGCCGAACGACGCCTGACCGTGGCGGACGAGCAGCAGACGGGCCACCGGCACCGGTCCTTCGGATAGCGGGCGAGGGGGTTCCGCTGCACCATACGGCAGGGCCACCGCGGGGCGTCCTGGCAGCGTCCGCTGGTTTCCGGGTTCCAGGCCCGAGGTGGCGAAACGGGCATAGCCTACCTGCGTCCGGAAAGGGGGCCGGGTGATGAGGCGACCGAAAGTGACGCCCAGGGTCGTCGGGGCCTTCGTGGCCGTGACCGTACTGACGGTGTTGTCCGCACTCTCGCCACCCCGGATGCTCACCTTCGGGATGCTGGCGGTGGGACCGGCGCTGGCCGCCGCCACCGCCAGCCCTACGTTGGTGCTCACCATCGGCGCCTACGCGGCCGCCGCCGCCTTCGCGATCTCCACCTGGCACGGCTTGCTCGGCTCGACCGATCAGATCCTGCGCCTGCTGATGGTGGCCGCCATCACGGCCATCGGCTGGCTGACCGCCCGTCACCTGCGCACCCTGCTGAACGCCCGGTCCGCCGCGGCAAGCGACCGGGAGATGCTGGGCGCCCTCGTCGAACAGTCCGCCGACGCGATCATCGTGGCCGACCTCAAGGGCGTCGTGCGGATCTGGAACGCCGGGGCCGAGAAGATGTACGGCTACCGCGCGAGCGAGATCATCGGGCACAAGTTCACCCGGATCCTGCCCCCGGATCGGCTGGCCGTGTTCGAACAGGTCCAGATCCCCCTCGCCGCCGGGGAGCACCTGCGATTCGACGAGACCCGGCGGATCCGCAGCGACGGCTCGGAGATCATCGTGTCGGTCTCGGTCGCGCCGATCCGCGACGACTCGGGCAGGGTGGTCGCGGCGGCCGCCACCGAGCGCGACATCACCGCCCGGAAGCGGCTGGAGGCCGAGGAGAAGCTGGCCATGGAACGGTCGGCGCGGGCCAAGCGGATGGAGAGCCTGGGCCAGCTGGCCGGCGGCGTGGCGCACGACTTCAACAACCTGCTGGCGATAATCCTGAACTATGCCGACTTCCTGACCGACGAGGTGACCCCCGAGGGCGGCAAGGACCTGGCCCGGATCCGCGACGCCGCCGACCGGGCCCGCGATCTGACCGGGCAACTCCTGCTCTTCGCCAAACGGGAGCCGACCCAGGTGGAGACGGTCGACCTGAACGAGGTCGTCGCCTGCTCCGGCGAACTGCTCCGGCGCAGCATCGGCGCGAACATCCAGCTGGTCTGCCGACGCCAGCCCGAGCCGCTGCCGGTCCGCGCCAACCGCGGCCACCTCGACCAGATCCTGCTCAACCTGATCGTCAACGCCCGGGACGCCATGCCCGACGGCGGCGTGGTCGTGGTGCAGACCGACCGACCGCCCGGCGGCAACGCGCGGCTGACCGTCAGCGACACCGGCTGCGGCATGACCGCCGAGGTGCGCGACCGGCTCTTCGAGCCGTTCTTCACCACCAAGCCCGCCGACAAGGGCACCGGACTCGGCCTGGCCACCGTCTACGGCATCGTCACCGACGCGGGCGGACAGATCACCGTGGACTCGTCACCCGGCATCGGCACCACCTTCCAGATCCTGCTGCCACTGGCGGCAGAGTCGGCGGACCGGACTCCGGAAACGGGCGACATCCCGGCGTCCGGCCACGGCGAGCACGTGATCGTGGTCGACGACGACGAATCCGTCCGCGATCTGGTGATCCGGATCCTGCGGGAGAACGGTTATCGCGCCACGGCCTGGCTCGACGGCTCACCACGCGGCGACGAACCGGACGACGTCGCCCTGCTCCTCACCGACATCGTGCGGCGCGGCCGCTCCGGGCCGGCGATCGCCGACCGGCTGCGGGTCCATCATCCGGAGTTGCCGGTGCTGTACATGTCCGGCTACAGCGACGACGATCTCCGCCGCTACGACCTGGACTCGGCCCGCATCGTCCAGAAACCGTTCACCGCCGTGGAACTGCTCGCGGCCGTCGAGGACAGCATCTCCGGCCGGGCGCTGGACGAGCGGAGACGGGACAGCTCGTCGCGGGCCGCGTGACGCGGGATGCGCCGGTTCTCGGCGAACCGCGATGGGATGGCCGGCCGAAAGAGCGCCGTGCAGCCGCGCCGCCGGCTGAGATCGGTGGTCCGGCGCCGATCGGGACGACGTGTCGACGGCAGATCACGGTGGCGCTCACCTCCGGTCGAGGGGAAGCCAGACGCGCATGGTGGACGGGCCGCGCCTGGCCCAGCGGTGGTAGGGGTACAGCGGAATCTCCACCGCATCCGCAAGAGGCGGAGCCGGAGCCGGGCCGTAGGGCCAGCTGGCGTCGTGCACGGGCTGGGTGCGCCCGGTGACGATCACGGCGCCGTCGCGGTCCACCGGTTCGGTGGCGGGATCCAGGCGGACGGTGTCGACGGTCCGGCCGGGTGGCAGGTCGAGTGATTCGAGACAGTAGACGACCGGTCCGCGTTCCACGGCGACGCTTCCGCGTACCGCGTCGATTCTGGCGTCGGCGAAGGTGAGCCGCGGCCGGACCGCCAGATCGAGCACCAGCATGTCGCCCGCCGTGAAACGGCGCCGCACCGCGGCGAGGCCCGGCGCCACCGGCACGCCGTCGAGGGTCGCCTCGGTGGCCCAGTGCGGGATCCGCAGGGAGAGCGTCCAGGCCGTCGCGGGCGCGGACACCACCCGGATGGTGACCCGCCCGTCGGCCGGGTACGCGGTCTCGATGTCCAGATCGATGTCGCCCACCCGGATCGACGCCGGCGTGTACTGGTGGATCTGCACGCCGCCGTCGTCGTCGGTGGTGGCCAGATAGGCGGCCAGGCTGCTGAACGTGCGGGCCAGGTTGGTCATGCAGCAGGACACCGCGTACCAGGGCGCGCGCAGGCTGGACGCGGCCCGCGGGACCAGGGTGTCGGCGGCCGGTTCGATGCCGGGGACCCGCTGGTGCAGCGTGTTGGTGTAGAAGAAGCGGGTGCCGTCGTCGGACGGGGACGTGGCGATGATGTTGAACAGGACCCGTTCGATCAGGTCGGCGTAGCGGGGGTTGCCCTCGGCCAGGAGCAGCCGCCAGGCCAGCATGACCGAGCCGACGCCGGCGCAGGTCTCCTGGTAGGCGCGGTCCGGCGGCAGCACGAAGTCGTCGCCGAACGCCTCGTCCTGGTGGCGGGATCCGATGCCACCGGTCAGATAGGTACGCCGCGCGACCGTGGCCCGCCACTGCCGGGCGACCGCCTCCAGCAGTTCGGTGTCGCCGGTCTCGACGGCTACGTCGACCGCACCGGACGCCAGGTAGACGGCCCGTACGGCGTGCCCGCGCAGCACCCGCGCCTCACGGATCGGCATGTCGTCCTGGAAGTAGGCGCGGCCGAACTCGATGTCGTCGAGCACCTGCCGGCCGCGGCGCTCGACGAACAGCCGGGCCTGGTCCAGGTAGCGGCGGTTGCCGGTGACCCGGTACAGCTCGACCAGGGCCGGCTCGATCTCGGCGTGCCCGCAGACCGACTGGATGCCGTCCGGGCCGAACGTGTCGCAGACGTGGTCGGCGGCGCGCACCGCCACGGTCACGAGGTCGTCGTGACCGTGGGTGCGGGCCCGGGCCACCCCCGCTTGGATGAGGTGGCCGTAGCAGTAGAGCTCGTGGCCCCACTCCAGGTCGCTGTACCGGGCGGCCTGGCCGGGCCGCCCGAAGTTGGTGTTGAGGTAGCCGTCCGGCTGCTGGACCGCGGCGACCCGGGCCACGATGGCGTGAAACCGGTCCTCGTACGCCGGATCGCCGGCCCAGGCGAGCGCCTCCAGGTACTTGTAGACCTCGGAGTCGGAGAACTCGCGCCCGCGGCGGCCCTCCACGGGCGCGCCGAAGTTGCCGAGCCAGCCGGCCCGTTCCAGCCAGTGTTCGATGTGGTCGAAGGAGGCGGTCCGGCTGGTGTGCTGCCGCTGTTGCCAGAAGCCGGGCCGCAGGGTGACCTCGTGCAGGCCCAGCGGCCGCAGCCGGCCGGTGCTCGGGGCGGCCGGAGTCCCGCCGCGCCCGGTCCATTCGCCGGACACGACGGCTTTCTCGATCGTCACGTGAGGATCAACCCTTCAGTGCGCCGGACAGGAACCCGCGGACGTAGTGCCGCTGGAGGGCGAGGAACAGCAGGATGCAGGGCAGGGCGAGGGTGACCACCCCGGCCTCGGTGGCGCCGTAGTCGACGATGCCCATCACCTGCTGGCGCATGTTGGCGACGGCCAGCGGCAGGGGCGCCCGGTCGGAGTCGCTGATCAGCACCAGTGGGGTGATGAAGTCGTTCCAGGCGGCCAGGAACGCGAACAGGCCGACGGTGATCAGGCCGGGCCGCACCGCCGGAAGCATGATGTGCAGCAGGGCGCGGAAGCTGCCGCAGCCGTCCACCAGTGCCGACTCGCCGAGCTCCTTGGGCACCGCCTCGAAGGAGATGCGCATCATGAAGACGGCGAACGGCAGCTGGAACATGGTGAGCACCAGCGCCAGCCCGACCAGCGAGTTCTGCAGGCCCAGGTCGTTGAGCAGGACGTAGAGCGGGATCAGCAGGGTCGCGTAGGGCACCATCAGGATGGCCAGGGTGACCAGGAACAGCAGGTTCCGGCCGGGAAAGCGGAACATCGCGAACGCGTAGCCGCCGAGCAGCGACACGCCCAGCGTGAACAGCACCGTCAGGACCGACACCACTGTCGAGTTCAGCAGGTACTGCGCGATTCCGGCCTGGTAGTTGGCCAGGGTCTCATAGTTGCCGAGGCCCCAGCCGGAGGTTTGCGCGGTGCCGGCCTGCGGGCTGACCGAGGCCACCGCGGCCCACACCAGCGGGGACAGGAAGAGGACGGCGAGGCCGCCGCCGACGATGTGCTGCGGAGTCCGCATGGTCAGTCCTCCTTGCCGCGCAGGCCACGG
The DNA here is from genome assembly GCF_017592555.1 of Actinoplanes flavus. Lineage (GTDB taxonomy): Bacteria > Actinomycetota > Actinomycetes > Mycobacteriales > Micromonosporaceae > Actinoplanes > Actinoplanes flavus. Next base: position 68,178 of record NZ_JAGFNS010000014.1, read on the forward strand.
AACTGCAGGACGTTGACCACCAGCAGAACGGCCAGGATGAGGATCGAGAGGGCGGCGGCGCGGCCCAGGTTGTTCTGGCCGTAGAAGGCCATGTTGTAGACCAGTTGGACGATGGTGATCGTGCTGTTGTCCGGGCCGCCCTTGGTGAGGATGTAGAACTGGTCGAAGGCCAGCAGCGACCCGGTCACGCAGAGGATCGCGCACAGTGCCAGCGACGACTTGAGCAGCGGCAGCGTGATGTGCCGGAACGTCTGCATCCGGGTGGCGCCATCCAGGCGGGCCGCCTCGTAGACGTCACCCGGGATGCTCTGCAACCCGACCAGCAACAGCAGCATGTAGAAGCCGGCGAACCGCCAGACGATCAGCGCCACCGTCGACCAGAGCGCCGCGTTCGGGGTGCCGAGGAACGAGTCGATGCCGAGGAAACCGAGCGGGCTGCTCTGCGGCGAGTAGAGGGCGTAGAACAGCAGCGACGCCGAGGCCAGGCCGAGCGCCGAGGGCACCAGGAAGGAGCTGCGCAGGATGCCGGTCCAGCGGCTCGACTCCTGCACCAGCAGCGCCAGGGCGAGCGCCAGCCCGAGCAGGATGACGGTGGTCACGACGGTGTACTTGACGGTGAACCAGACGGCCGGCCACAGCAGCCGGTCGTCCATGACGTCCTGGTAGTTCTCCGGCGCATTCCAGCCACGGTCACCGGTGAACAGCCCCCAGTCGGAGACCGACATCCGCGCGACCAGAACGACCGGCACGACGAAGAAGATCAGAACGAACAACGCGGTGGGTGCCGCGTAGGCCCAGCCGGTGAGCTTCGGCCTCCGGCGCCGCTGCGAGCCTTTCACCGGTACGGCCGGCGAGCTCCGTTGTTGTTCCAGGGTGGTGACGGGAGATGCCACGGTGGCTCGGTCCTTAAGGTTGGTGCGGCGCCCGGGTTCCGCCACCGGGCGCCGCCACTCGTCACTGGGCCAGGACTCCGGTCACGGCCTCGTTGTCCTTCTCGAGGCTGCCGGCGTCGCCGTACACCTGATTGCGCAGAAGGGTGACCCACGGGCTGCCCGGCGCGTTGAACGCCTGCTGGAAGTTGACCGCGACGGGTGTCTTGCTCTGCGGCGAGGCCGCGGCCTTGTTGATCGTCACGACCCGCGGGTCCTTGGCCGAATACTGGTTGTCCACCAGATCCGTGCGGGCCACGCTCGAGTTGTTCTTGGCCAGCACCTCGACCTGTGCCGCCTCGGACGTCAGCCAGGACAGGAAGTTCCACGACTGCTGCGTCTTCTTCGAGTCCTTGGAGATGCCGATGCCGTCGCCGCCGACGAACGTGGAGCCACCACCGGAGACGCCCGGGATCGCGGTGACGCCGACGTCGACGGTCTTCGACGCGGTCGGCAGCAGGGTCGCCGGGTACGGCATCACGCCGATCTTGCCCTCCTGGAAGGCGGCGACCCAGGTGGCCCCGGTCTCGTCCTTCGAGCCCGGCGCGATCGCACCGGCCCCCTGCAGTTCCCGCCAGGTGGCGTAGACCTTCTGGGCAGCCGGACCGTTGAGCAGCGACTTCGTGCCAGCCGGGTCCATCACCTCCTCCCCGCTGGCCCAGACCATCGGGAACCAGGTGAAGACGTTGCAGCCGCCGCAGTTGCCGCCGAAATAGGTGCCGTAGACGTCTTTCTTGCCAAGCTTCTGTACGGCGAGGGCCTGCTGCCTGAACTCGTCCAGGGTGGTCGGGCCCTTCTCCGGGTCGAGTCCCGCCTCCTTGTAGAGGCCCTTGTTCCAGAACACCACCGACAGGTCCAGAACGAAGGGCAGCACATACTTCTTGCCTTCGTAGGTGCCGGCCTGAACGTGCCCCTGGTTGATCTTGTCGGCGTAGGACAGTTGGCCAATGCTCTCGGTCAGGTCGAAGAACAGTCCCGACTTGGTCCAGTTCGGCACGTAGACGATGTCGGCGGCGAACAGGTCGGGCAGGTCGCCGCTGCCGGCCGCCGCGCCGACCTTGGCCACATAGTCGTCGTTCGGGACGATGGTGAGCTTCACCTGGTTCTTGTGCGTGGCGTTGTACGCCTCCACCAGGGCCTTGGCCTGCAGTTCGAGCGGGGCGCGGGTCCACAGGGTCAGTTCGGAACCGTCGTCGACCCCCTCGACGCCGGCGCCGGCCGGCGGGGCGGCCGTTCCCTTGTCGCCGTCCCCGCCACAGGCGGCCAGCCCGGTGATCAGCAGGCCTGCCAGGGCGGCGCTCAATATTCGACGCACGGAGCACCTCCGGTTTTCGGTGAGTTTCGGTGCGGGTATATTCGCGGGTACGCTCGGAACGAGTTGAGCAGTGAAGAGGTACGAGTCAGGCGTACCGAAAAGGTTTTCCGGAACGTAATACGGAGGAAAATCCGTTGTCAAGAGCTTCGATGACTCGCACCGATGTGGAGGTAGGACCGTGACCACCCGTCCCGTCACGCTGCGCGAAGTCGCCAAGCTCGCCGGCGTCTCCATCGCGACCGCCTCGAAGGCCCTCAACGGACAGCCCCAGGTCCGTGCCAGCACCCGTGACCGGGTGCTGCGCGCCGCCGAGCAGCTGAACTTCTCGCCCAACACCCTCGCCCAGGGCCTGATCACACAGCGCAGCGGGACGGTCGGGCTGCTCACCTCCGACCTGGAGGGCCGCTTCTCCATCCCGATCCTGATGGGCGCCGAAGACGCTTTCGGATCCGACCAGACATCGGTCTTCCTCTGCGACGCCCGCGGCGACAACGTGCGCGAGAAACACCACCTGCGGGCCCTGCTGTCGCGCCGCGTCGACGGGCTCATCGTGGTCGGCGCCCGCCCCGACGCCCGCCCGTCACTGGGCGAACTGCCGGTGCCGGTCATCTACGCGTACGCGCCGTCCGAGGACCCGGCCGACCTGTCCCTGGTCACCGACAACATCGGCGGTGGCCGACTCGCCGTCGACCACCTGATCCGGCACGGCCGCCGCCGCATCGCCCACATCACCGGCGACGCCACCTACGGCGCCGCGCAGGATCGCGCCACCGGCGCCTTGGCCAGACTCGCCGAGGAGGGGCTGGAACTCGCCGGCGACCAGGTGTGGTTCGGCAACTGGTCGGAGGCGTGGGGCCGCGGCGCCACCCGCATGCTGCTGCAACGCGACCCGGAGATCGACGCCGTCTTCGCCGGCTCCGACGAGATCGCCCGCGGCGTCCTCGACGTCCTCCACCAGGAGAAACTCGACGTGCCGTCGCAGGTCGCGGTGATCGGCTTCGACAACTGGAACATCCTGGCCGCCAACGCCCGGCCGCCGCTGTCCACCATCGACATGAACCTGGAACAGCTCGGCCGCCTGGCCGCCCAGCGCCTGTTCGCCGCGATCGGCGGCACCCTCGGCTCCGGCACCGAAACCGTCCCGTGCCGCCTGATCACCCGCGAATCGACCGCCCCCGTGGGTTAGATCCCGGTGGTCGAGGTCCGCGATTTCGGTTCCGGCTTCTTTTTCGGTACGCGCGACCTCGCCCTGTCTCCTTAGGGTTGTCCCGCCCGGGCGGCGCGCGCCGGCGAGGTGGTCCCGCCTGTGCCGCGCCCGCCGGGCGTAGATCGGTAGGCCATCCGCTCGCCTGCCGCCGGTGGCGCTGGGTGGGTGGTCGCGGCGGCGCCTGCCAAGCACGGGGTGCCCGCTCCCGGCCGCGGCGGTGGCGCCGCCCGCACCTCCCGACACGTCGATCTTGGACGTTTTGCCACCGTTTTCGGTGGCGAAACGCTCTAGATCGCGCGGTCTGGCGGGAGCGGCGGCAGTGGGGTGCGGTCACGCGGGCGCCGGCGTTCACCACGATCCGGTGCAGCCAGGTCGTGACGGCCTGCCCGGGCACCGATTTGAGCTGGGCGCCAGCTCCGCGCTGATCGACGGCCCGGTCGGTGGACGGCACGCCGACCGGGAAATGCTCACCTTCGGCGGCGGGCGACCGAAAAGACGGCGAAGCGTCGAGGAGCAGCGGAGGTCACGGTGGCGGGTTTCGGGCGGGCACGCACGATCCTGCGCTGGCCGGCCATGCTCGCCGGCCTGGCGGGCCTGCTCGCGACGGCGGCCTCGGCACCCCGTTTGACCGGGCCGTCGGACGGCCCGGCCCTGTACGCGGACTGCCTGAGAATGGCCCAGCAGATCCGCGACGAACACCGCGACCAGCCGAATACCTTGGTTTCCACTGCTTTCGCCTGTACACGGCCGGACGGCACATACGTCGACCCAGCGCTGTGGATTCCGGCCGCGCCGATGCCGCCCGTGCCGAGCCCGGTGCCGACCGCAGGCCACGAGGTCTGTGTGACCGGCCCGGGGCGGCCGGTGATCGGCACGGCGCTGACGAAGGTGCTGGCGGACGGCCACGGCGCGGAGATCATCTACGAGTACGAGCGGCTCGGCGGCGACGAGACGACGAACGCGCGTGCTCTCCTCGGCCTGGAGTTCCGTCCCGGCGACCTCGCGCCGGGCAGCAGTTACCGCTGGCGGGCCCGCGTCGACGACCCTGCGGAACTGGACTCCGGGCAGCTCCTCTACCGAAGCCCCGAGGACGAGGAGCGCCGATGGTCGCCGTGGTGCGAGTTCACCGTTTCGGCGGACGCCGTCGACTACCGGAAACTGGGTGACGTCAGCCTGGAGGCGCTGACCGAACTGCGCCTGCGGCCCGATCGCTCGTACACGATCAGTCTGTCCCGCGACCAGCAGCGATCTCTCCGCAAGGGCACCGACATCGGCGGGACCACCGCCCGGATGACCCGGACCGGCCCGCGATGGACCGATCTCATCATTCAGCTGCAGCAGTCGGCCTTCTTCGCGGACGAGCTGGCCATCGAGATCGGCGAGGAGGCGCCCCGGCGAGATGGCGTCGCCTACCGACGGCTCGCCAGCGAGCTCTCCGTCAAGTTGGGCGGCCCACCGCACCCCCACGTCGGCTGATCCATCCTTGGCGCGATCCTGTCGTCGCTACGGAGATTCGACGGCGCCCTGCCGTTCGTCTCCGGTGTCGAAGAACGCGGCCGGCCAGGATGGGCGACCAGAACCCCGGGCGCTGGGTACGACCATGGTGGATCCGCCGTTCCCGCCCGGCCACCGATCTGCGCCCGGCGGGCGCGGCACGGGCCGGAGTGGCAGCGAGATCGCGCCGACCAGACGGGACGGTCCTGATGAGACGGGACGAGGTCACGCGTACCGGAAAGCAGCCGGAAGCGAGGCGCGGACGTCGACCACAAGGGCTATAGACTCCGCCGGGTGATCGTACGGAAGGGCGTCGCGGCGGATGCTCCGGCGCTGGCGGAATTGCGGGACATCGGGCCGGACGGGATCGCGGCGTTCGCGGGGTGGATGGCCACGCATGCTCAGACGCATCTGCCGTTCGTCGCTGAGATCGACGGGCACGTGGTCGGCTGTGCCTGGTTGTTCGTGGCGCAGCGGGTGCCGGGCGGTGGGGCGATGGACCGCCGTTTCGGTGACGTGCAGTCCGTCATGGTTCGGGAGGAGTTCCGCCGTCAGGGCATCGGGGCGGCGCTGATGGCCGCGATCCTGGCCGAGGCCCGCGACCGGAGGCTGTTGCACGTGACCGTCCATTCCGGCCGGCGCGCGGTCGATTTCTACCTGCGCAACGGGTTCACCCGGCACCGCCAGATCCTGATCTGGGAATCGGCACCGCTGGATGCCATGATGAGCCATGCCTGAGGTACGAGTGGTCAGCACCGCCCTGCACACACTCGCTGTGGTGGTCTTCGGTCTGCTCGCGTGGAGCGGGGCCGACGGGATCCGGTCGGGTGCGCAGGCGCTCGGCGTACCGATGCTCATCGCCGGCGTCGCGGGTTCGGTCGGTGCGCTGGTGATCCTGTCGTCGCTGCTGCGCCGGCGGCACGGGACCGCGGATCAGCGTGTGGCGCGAATCGGCATGGCCGTGGCCGCGGCGGCCACCGTTGCCGTCGGCGTCGCTCTGGCACCAGCCGGCTGGGAGCGGGGCTTCGTCATCGCGGTGAACGCCGGAACCGGCGCCCTGCTGGCGGTTTTCGCCGCGCTCGCCGGAAAGTAGTCACCGCGGGCGGTGACCCGTCGTGGGTTCCCGCGAACAGTGAACGTCGGCACGGCGAGAACGAGCACCGGACCGAACCCAGCACGCCGAAAACGAACGGTGGGCCGAACTCAGCACGCCGAAAACGAGCGGTGGGCCGAACTCAGCACGTCGACGGACGTCCCGGCACCGCGCCGAGGCGGCCCGCGACAGCGTCCCGGATCTCGGCCTCCGACGGCATCCGGACACCCTGCTCGGCGGCCAGCAGCCGCACCGAGGTCATCTCGACGTCACGCAGGCCGCAGGCGGTGAACGTGTCGTACACGGACATGTCCGGGTCGATGTTGAGAGCGAAGCCGTGGCTGGTGATCGTGCCGCGCACCCGCATCCCGATCGAGGCGATCTTGCGGTGATCCGGCGTCCACACCCCGACCAGGCTGGTGGCGCCGCGCGGGGTGTCCCGGCGGACGGCGGTCAGGCCGAGGTCGGCGAGCGCGGCGATGAGGCCGAGTTCCAGCCACCGGACGATGTCGCCGGGCCCGCGGTCGCGCAGGCCCAGCACCAGGTAGCCGACGAGTTGACCGGGCCCGTGGTAGGTGGCCAGCCCACCGCGGTCGGTCGGCACCGCCGGGATGCCGGGGAACAACGCGGCGAAGTGTTCCGGGCTGGTGGCCCGCCCGTAGGTGACCACCGGTGGATGGCCGAGCAGGAACAGCCGGTCCCCCGCCTCCCGTTCGCGCCGCTGCCGGACCCACTCGTCCATGTCGGCCATGGCCCGCTCGTAGGGCACCTCGCCCAGATCGATCCGGCCCAGCGGCGGCGGTGTCCTGTTCTCGCTCGTCACGCTCCCATGGAACCAGCCCCGGAATGCGGACCGTTGCCCGCCCTGTCCGCAGTTCTCCGGCGGAAGGCACACGCGATCACGGGTACGACCGGACCGGAGGCGACGTGGCGGCTACGCCCGGCGCTATAGTCAACAAATTGACTATCCCCCGGAGGGCCGATGACCACTTTCCGTAACGCCGTGGAAGCTCGCGACGCCGCCGCCATGGAGGCGCTGCTCGCCGACGACGTCGTCTTCACCAGCCCGGTCGCGTTCAAGCCCTACGAGGGCAAGCCGATCACCGCGGCCATCCTCCGCGGCGTGCTGCGCGTCTTCGAGGACTTCCACTATGTCCGCGAGATCGCCGACGGCGACGATCACGCCCTCGTCTTCGAGGCCAAGGTCGACGGCAAGGCGATCACCGGCTGCGACTTCCTGCACTATGACGAGAACGGCCTCATCGACTCCTTCATGGTCATGGTCCGCCCCCTCTCCGCGGCCCAGGCGCTGGCCGAGGCGATGGCCACGCAATTCGACCGGATCAGCCACGAGGCCACCAACCCCTAACCCCAACCCCCTCCCGGTACGGGCGGAGCGCCGCGATGTCAGAATGCGCCGCGCGCCCGTGCCGCCTCCTGGCGGACCTCCTCGAGCACGGCCATATCCGCCACGGTGGTCAGGAACGCGAGGCGGACTCGGCGGGGTCGGTGACCCAGATCTTGTAGAGGGAGCGGGCGGCCGCCGCGCACGCCGCGACGTGTTCGTCGTCGGTGAGGAGCGGGCGGATCAGCGGGCGCAGGACGTTGGAGACGAAGTAGCGGGGCTGGCCGTTCTCCGGGTCGGTGCCCTCTTCGAGGAGGCCGAGATCGGCGGCCCGCCGGATGTGCTGGTCGGCGTCCGGATGGTCGTGGACGGCGCGGACCGTCTCGGCCGGCACCGGCAGCTCGACGACGTTGACCTTGGCGAGCATCCGCCGCAGATCCTCGGACTGGGAGCCGAGCAGTTTCTGCGCCAGGATGCTCTCCCGGCGGAATCGGTCCGCCTCGGCCTGGATGGCGGTGATGAAGCCGTCGATGTCGAGGCTGGTGTCGGCGACGATCCTGTCCAGCCAGTCCAGCAGGCGCGGATTGCCGGCCGCGGCTTCGATGGCACGCTCACGGATGTCCGGGTCGAGGGCCGAGGTGGGACGCAGGTTCGGCAGGTTGGAGAGCTTCTTGTCCTGCTCGACCTGGGTGAGGGTCTCCAGCGCCTCGACGGCGATGCTGGTTCCGGCGGGCTCCGGGAACCGGTAGCGGCTGGTGATGATGACCCGGCTGGGGCTGCCGGTCTCGCGGATCGCCTTCAGCAGCGCCGGCAGGATCTCGGCCATGTCGGCGGACAGGATGTAGGAGCCGTTGCGCTCGTCGAGGTTGCCCTCCTCGAAGTCGTCGAACACGAACAGGCAGGGCGTCTGCGCGAGTGGGCCCTTGAACAGGAAACGCAGCCGAACGGCGAGCGGCGCCTGTTCGTTGTCGAGCAGCTTGGTGGCCTCGATCTGCTGCTCCATGGTCGGAAAATCGATCTTGTCGGTGAGTTCCCGGAACTTGGTCGGATCGACCCGGCCGTACCAGACGACACGCTGGTGAGTGGGCATCCGCTCCAGCAGCCGGGAGGAGAGACTGCTCTTGCCGAGGCCGCCCATCCCCTGCAGGACGAGGGCTTCCGGTCCGCCCTGCGGTTGCTTGAGGGCCCGGAGGCAGCGCTGGATGACACGTCGCCGCCCGACGAACGCGGCCCGGGACGCCACCCGGGACAGCCGGGTCTGCGGATCGAGGAAGTCCTGGTCGGCGGAGCGGATCCGCGGCAGCGCGCGCCCGGCCGTCCGCAGCGGCGTCACCAGGGGCGCGAGCGGCGACCGGTCGGCGTAGACACGCAACAGATGCCAGTCACAGCTCTCCTGGGCGAACAGGCGCTGACGGGCCTCGACGATCGCCCGGTCCAGCCGCTGCCCGTCGGCGAGCCCCTGGTAGAGCTGTGCGGCGAACTCGGTCGCGGCCAGGTCACCGACCGGCAGGGCCCATCCCAGTACGGCGGGGGCGCCGGCCCGTACCAGGCTCTCGCTCATCGACGGCAGCGTCCCGCCGTCGGGCGCGTTGCCGGTGAGGCAGCCGGAGACGAAGACGAGGCGGGGCCAGTACCCGGCCATGGCCTGCGCGATCTGGTCGGCGGTCACATCGGAACGCCGGCCGAGCTCGTCCTCGGCCACGAAGACGGGCCGGCCGTCCGCCGCGATGGTGGCGTGGCCGCTGAGATGCAGGACGTCGAAATAGCCCTCGCCGTGGTCGAGGCTGAGGAAGCGGAGACCGTCCAGGGTGCCGCTCTCCTCGACCACCAGCTCGCTGCCGGCGCGGGAGGTCGCGGCCAGGATCTCCCCCTCCTCCCGCTCGTAGTTCAGCACCGGCGTGACCCCCTCCGGGGAGGTGGCCATGAACAGCACCCGCAGCGGCCGGTTACCGGGAGAGACGGGTTCCTTGAGGGCCGCGTTGGTGCCGATGGCCCGCACCGGAAGCAGCGGTGCCGTCCCGGTGACGGTCAGATAGGCGCCGTCCTTGGCGAGCAGTTCCCAGGGCAGGTGCCGGAGCCGCTCGGCCGCCGTGAATCGCAGCGTGCTGCCCGGCGGGCTGCCGAGGATCTCCTCGAGCCACCGTTCGTCGCCGTCCAGCAGGTCGGCCAGCTTCGTGCCCAGCTCCCGCAGCTGCGACGACTCGAAGAGCTTCTGAGCGATCGCATGCGGGGTGTAGACGTGCTCCACCACCTCGATCAGCTCCTCGATGGCGGCCCGGTCCAGCGCCCGGGTCTTCGGTTTTCCTTCTCCGCTGGACAGCCGAAGCTCGGAGTAGTCCGAGGTCTGCTCGAAGATCTCCAGCTCAAACACATTCATCCGGCTCACGACCGATCCTCGATCTCTCTCGCTGCCTGTTCGATCTCTTCGAGGAAGCCGCGCAACGCGCCCGACGCCGGGTGCCCCATCCGTTCGGCCAGATCGACCGCCCCGCGCTGCAACTCGACGGCCTCGTCCACTCTCTCCATCCGCATCAGCAGCGCGGCCAGATTGGACCGGACGACCACTTCCGAGCCACGATCACCGACCTCGCGTACGACCTCGAGAACCTCCTCCATGCCCTCCCTGGCCCCGTCGAGGTCGCCCAGCAGGAACAGGATCGCGCCGATGTTGTTGAGGGTGGTCGCCGCTCCCACCCGGTCGCCCATCTCCCGGCGGATGGACAACGACTTTCGCAGGAACTCCAGCGCCCGCTCGTTCTCGCCGGCATCGCCGAGCAGCACCCCGATGTTGCCGAGGGTCACCGCCTCGCCCTGCCGGTCGCCCACCTCGCGCCGCAGCGCCAGCGCCCGGCGGTAGTGGTCCAGCGCGCGGGGCTGGTCTCCGAGGCCGCCATGGGCGAGACCGATGTTGTTGAGCGTGGTCGCCTCGCCCGCCCGGTCACCGATGGCCCGCTGGATCGACAGGGCCTGCTGGTAGTGGTCCAGCGCCCGCCGCGGATCACCGAGATGACGACAGGCCAGACCGATGTTGCTGAGAGTCACCGCCTCGCCGCCCGCATCACCGATCTCCCGAGTGATCGGCAGCGCCTGCTGGTAGTACTCCAGAGCGCGCTGCCATTCGCCCAGGCCGTCATAGGCGAGCCCGATGTTGTTGAGCGCGGCCGCCTCGCCTTCCCGCCCGCCGACGTCCCGGGTGAGCGGCAGGGCCCGCTCGTAGTACTCCAGCGCCCGCCGCCGGTCGCCGAGGCTCTCGAACACGCCACCGATGTTGTTGAGGGCGGCCGCCTCGCCTCCCCGGTCGCCGGCCTCCTGGTAGAGGCGCAGCGCCTGGTCGTAGCTGGACAGCGCCTGCTGAAGCTGCCCCAGGGACGATTGAGCCCCGCCGAGGTGGTTGAGGGCGGGCGCGTGCGGACCGAGCGTCAGCGTCAGGCGCGCGAGGTCGATGACGTCGGTGAAGCGGGAGCGGCGCAGCCACGTCGTCGCCAGCCACCCGCCGACGCCCCAGGCGATCGCCGTCTCCCGCCCCTCGACAGCGAGGCGGTGAACCTCGACCACCTGCTCGATCGAGGTCACGACGACGCCTCCTCCGTCTGGGCGCCCGCCGCCTGCTCGATCTGAGCGAGGATGGCTCGCAACCGATCAAGGTCGGGACGGCTCACCTGCTCGGCCAGCGCAACCGCCCGCCGCTGGAATTCCACAGCCTCGCCCGGCATCCCCATGCTCGCGAGGACCACGGCCAGATTGCAGCTCGCCGTCATCTCGGTATGTCGATGACGGATGGCGCGGGCGATCACCAGGACCTGCCGGAACATCTCCCCGGCTCCGATGAGGTCGCCCTTCCGGAACCGGTTGGTACCGAGATTGTTCAGAATCGCCGCCTCGCCCGCCGGGTCACCGATCTCACGTTGGATGGGCAGGGCCCGCTCGTAGTACTCCAGCGCCCGCCGCGGATCACCCAGGGCTTCGTAGACGCCGCCGATGTTGTTCAGTGCCGCCGCCTCACCCCGCCGGTCGGCGATCTCCTGTTGAATCAGCAGGGCACGCTCCCAGTGCTCCAGCGCCCGGCGCAGATCGCCCAGATCGTTGTAGACACCACCGATGTTGTTGAGCGTCGCCGCCTCGCTCTTTCGATTTCCACGGTCCCGCTGAATGGCCAGGGCCTGCTCGTGGTACTCCAGCGCCTGCCGTCGTTCACCCAGGCGGTTGTGCACGAACGCGATGCTGCTGAGGGCCGTCGCCTCGTTGCCCCGGTCACCGGCTCGCTGGTAGAGACGCCAGGCCTCCTCATAACTGGTCAGAGCCTCCCGGAGATCTCCGGTCGCGGACTCGGCCCATCCCAGATCGTAGAAGGCGCTGGCGTCCGGCCCCAGCGTCAGCGTCAGCCGCGCGATGTTGGCAGCGTCGGTGAACCGGGACGTGAGAAGCCACTTCTGCGCCAGCACCTGCTCGAGCCGGCGGGCGATCTCCGCCTCTCGGCCCGACACCGCCAGGCGGTGGACCTCGACCCAGCGTTCGATGGTGGTCATGACTGGGACTGACGGACAGGAGCGGTGACAGTCGATTGGTTCTGTTGTCACAGTCGAGGGGTACGGTGATCTTCATGAGTGGCATCGGTGCCGGGCTTGAGGTCTTCCCGCTCGCCCTGGGTGGCAACACGTTCGGCTGGACCAGTGACGAGACCGCGTCGCATCAGGTGCTCGACGCCTTCGTGGACGCCGGCGGCGACTTCCTGGACACCGCCGACGGCTATTCGGCCTGGGTGCCGGGCAATGCCGGCGGCGAGTCGGAGACGATCATCGGGGACTGGATCGCCTCGCGGGGCAACCGGGACCGGGTGGTCATCGGCACGAAGGTCAGTCAGCACCCACAGTTCCGGGGGCTGGCCGCCGCCAACGTCCGGGCCGCCGCCGACGCCTCGCTGAAGCGGCTGCGGACCGACCACATCGACCTGTACTGGGCGCATTTCGACGACCGGAGGACGCCGCTCGAGGAGACCGCCGCCGCGTTCGACGGGCTGGTCGAAGCCGGCAAGATCCGGGCGGTCGGCCTGTCGAACTACACCGGCGAGCGGATCCGCGAGTGGTTCCGGATCGCCCGCCGCGACGGGCTCACCCTGCCGGTCGCCGTGCAGCCGCACTACAACCTGGTCCGCCGGGGTGGGTACGAGAACGACATCGCCCCGGTCGTCGCCGAGGAGAATCTGGCCGTCGTGCCCTACTACGGGCTGGCCAGCGGATTCCTCACCGGAAAGTACAAGACGGCCGAGGACCTCGACGGCGCGATCCGGGGCGGCGCGGCCGGCAACTACCTCAACGACGCGGGGCTGGCCGTCGTCAAGGTGCTGGAGGAGATCGCCCGGGAGCACGGCGTCGCCCCGGCGACCGTGGCGCTGGCCTGGCTGCGCGGGCGGCCCGGCATCGCCGCCCCGATCGCCAGTGCCCGCACCGTCGACCAGCTTCCGGCCCTGATCGCCTCCGCGACCCTGGACCTGACCTCCGCCGACGTGGAGGCGCTCGACGAGGTCTCGGCCCGGGTCCCGCAGTAGCGGTCCGCCGATGAAACCAGCGTGACAGGCGGCGGATCGATCGGACCCGGGGATTCCGGGCGATCTCCGTCAGGCGCTGGAATCCACCCGCCGCTCGATGTTGATCATGGCGGGAACGGACGGACACCATCGCCTGATCTCGGCCGGAAAGTGAGGGCTGCGGAGCGGATGGCCACCATGATCGTCCGCATGGAGCGGGTGGTGATCATGGGGGCAAGCATCGGTGGGATGCTCGCCGCGCGGGGACTCAGCGGTCGATGCGAGCGGTTGACCGTCTTTGATCGGGACAGCCTGCCGGCGACCGCACAGCCCCGGCGTGGGGTGCCGCAGAGCCGGCAGGCCCATGCCCTGCTGGCTCGCGGCAGCACCGTCCTCGACCAGCTCTTCCCCGGGTTCGTGGACGAGATGCTGGCGGCCGGCGTACCTCGGGGCGACCTGCACGACGACTGCCACTGGTATCTCGACGGCTATCCGATGCGGCGCGCCCGGTCGCCGATGCCGGTCTACGGGGTGACCCGGGCGCTGCTCGAACACCTCATCCGGGGGCGGGTCCGCGCCCTGCCCAACGTGGAGATCATCGACGATGCCGAGGTCACCGGACTGGTGCATGCGGACGGCGTGCGCGGCGTACGCGTACGAAGGAAGGGGGTCGAAGAGGAGATCGAAGCGGATCTCGTCGTCGATGCGGGCGGCAGGTCCTCGCGGTCGCCGGTGTGGCTGCGGGAGCTCGGCTACGGGGAGGTGCCGGCGAGCACCGTGCGCACCGACGTGGTCTACACGACCCGCCACTATCGGTATGAACCGGGTCGGATCGACTTCGCGGTGATCATGGCGCCGTACCCGGGGATGCCACGCACCGGCGTCACTATCCGTCAGGAGGGCAACCGGGTCGTGCTGCTGCTCGCGGGCATGCACGGCGACGAACCTCCGGTCGACGACGCCGGGATTCTCGCTTTCGCTCGATCGTTTCCCGGGCCGGAGATCAAAGACTTCCTGGGTACGGCCGTCGCGCTCGATGATCCGGTCCGCATGCGCTTTCCGGCGAGCGTCCGGCACCACTACGAACGTCTGCCGCGCCGCCCGGACGGTTTCGTGGTCGTCGGTGACGCGCTGTGCAGCTTCAATCCGATCTACGGCCAGGGCATCACGGTGGCCGCTCTCCAGGCGCTGCTGCTGACCCAGATGACCGGAATTGATCGCTACTTCACCGAGGCAGCGCGCCTGGTCGACACGCCGTGGTCGCTGGCCACCGGCACCGATCTACGGTTCCCGCAGGCGAAAGGGCCACGGCGCGCCGTCGACCGGCCACTGAACGCCTACCTGGCGCACTATCGCGCGGCCGCCTCCCGGGACCCGGCTCTGGGCGCGGCCTTCCTGCGGGTCTCGAACATGCTGGCCCCGCCCACCCATCTGCTGACCCCGGGCCGTCTGCTGCGGGTACTGCGTTCCGCGCCCGGCGCCCGGCGAGTCACAGGCGGCTGAGCAGCAGGCGGGTGTCGGTCTTGCCGTTCGGCGTGACCGGAATCGAGGGGACCTGGCGGATCGTGTCAGGGACGGCGTAGGGCGGGAGGACCGCGGCCAGGCGACTGCGCAGCCAGGCCGGGCCGCTGCCGGGCGGGGCCGTGTAGAAGAGGGCCAGCTTCTCGTAGGTGCCGGGACGGGCGCCCGGCACCGGGACGACCGCGCACTGTTGGACCTGGCCGATGCCGCCGGTGACCGCCTCGATCTCGGACGGTTCGATGCGATGGCCGCGGATCTTGACCTGGCGGTCGGCGCGCCCACCGAAGTGCAGCACCCCGTCGTCATCAAGAAAACCCAGGTCACCGGTACGGTAGAGCCCGTCCCGAAAACGCTCCGCGGTAGCCCCCGGATCGCCGAGGTAGCCCAGCGCGACCCCGGCGCCGCCAATGTGGATCTCACCGTCGATCAGCTCGATCGTGGTGTCCGGAACCGGGCGGCCGAGCGGGATTCCGTCAGGCCGGTCCACGTCGGCCGCGACGATCGGGTGGCAGGTCGCGAAGACGCAGGTCTCCACCGGCCCGTACCCGTTCGTGAGAGCCGTCTCCGGGAATCGTCGCAGGAACCGGCCGACGTGCGGCGGGGACAGGCGTTCACCACCGGTCAGCACGTGGCCGAGACCGGTGAAGCAGTCCGGTTCCAGGTCGACGAAGAGGTTGAACAGCGACGCGGTCAACCAGGCGGTGTTCACGCCGTGGGCGGTGACGAGCTGGTGCAGCACATGCGGCAGCAGGTGGTCGTCGGGGGCGACGACGACCGTGCCGCCGGTGGTGAGCGGGCCCCACAGTTCGAGGCTGAACGCGTCCCAGGCGGCCGGCGACGACTGGCACATCACGGTGCCGGGGCCGAAGGAGAGCGGTCCCCCGGCGGCGAACAGCCGGGTGGTGGCGCGGTGCGGGGACACCACACCCTTGGGGACTCCGGTGGTGCCGGAGGTGAAGAACACGCAGGCCGGGTCGTCGGCGGTGGCGTCGACCATGGGCGGCCGCTCCCCCAGGGCCGCCCACTCGGGCAGATCATGGGAGAGCGGATTCCAGCCGGACGGGCCGGCGATCACCGGCGGGTCGAGAGCCTCGAGGAGCAGGCCGACGCGGTCCGAGGGCCAGCGCGGGTCGAGGGCAGCGTACGCCGCGCCGGTCTTCAGCACGGCCAGCAGCGTCATCACGAGGTGGGCGCCGCGGGGCAGGCGAACCGCCACGATGGTGCCCGGGCCGGCGCCGTTCCGGGCCAGTTCGGCGGCGGCGGAGTCGGCGGCCGCGTCGAGGGTGCGGTAGTCGACCGCGACACCCCGATCGATCACGGCGACGGCGTCCGGGCGTTCGATGGCACGCGCGGCGACCTGCTTGTTGATCATGTGATGCGGCATTTCGAACTCCCGTGATTAATGTGAACACCGCGGTACGACGGGGAGGGCGCGAACTTGGGCGATTTCCGCTGGGAGCAGCTCGGCGAGACGGCGGTGCGGGCATACGCCTACGCGGCCGCCCGCACCGACGTCGACCGCGCCGAACTCAGTGAGGCCCTCAGCCCGCGAAACATCGCCGCAGCCGACCGCACCGACCTCGACAACGCCGAACCCGGCGCACCCGACCAGACCGGCAACGAAGACGCCACGCCCAGCGCAGCCCACCAGACCGGCAACGAGGACGCCACGCCCAGCGCAACTCACCAGACCGGCAACGAACGCCCCGACCCCCACACAGCCGACCAGACCGACAACAAAATCGCCACGCCCAGCGCAACTCACCAGACCGGCAACGAACGCCCCGACCCCCACGCAACCGACCAGACCGGCAACGAAGGCTCCGAAGCCGGTGCAGCCGGTCAGGGGGGAACGGAACGCGCCGCGTCCGGTGAGGGTCTCGAGGATGTCGGCGCCGCCGTGGAACGGCTGATCGCTGCGGGGCTGCTGCGTCCGAGCGGGGACGGCCATCGGCTGGCCGCGGTGTCGCCCGAGATCGCCCAGACACTGCTGCTCGGCCCGGTCGAGCAGGCGATCACCGAGCTGCGGGCCCAGGCCGACCAGGCGCGGCTGGCGCTCGACGATCTGCTGCCGGCGTACCGGGCCGGGTTGCCGGGTCGTGCCCCGGAACACGCGATCGAACTGGTGCAGGGGGCTGACGAGGTGAGCCGGACGGTCGCCGAAATGGCCGCCCGCTGCTCGGAGGAGGCACTGGTCTGCGAGCCGGGCGATCCGTGGCCGGGTCTGCTCGCTGACGAGCTGCCGCGGCGCGGAGTGCGGTTGCGGATGTTGTACCGGCACGCTGACCGGTACCGCCCGGCGACCGCGGCGCGGGCCGGGGAACTGACCGAGCTGGGCGCCGAGATCCGCAGTTCGGCGCCGGGCACGGCACGGTTGCTGATCTTCGACCGGACGGTGGCGGTGGCGCCGGTCCGCTCCGGCCCGGACGGTGTCGTGCTGCTGCGGGAGCCGAACCTGATCGCCTGTCTCGCCGAACAGTTCGAGCGGTTCTGGATCGCGGCACTGCCGTTCCCGGACCGGGGCGCGCCGGTGCTGTCGGTCAGCGACGACATCCGGGCGCAGATCATCCGTCTGCTGGTCGAAGGCGAGGAGGACAAGGTGATCGCCCGGCGGATCGGGCTGTCGCTGCGCACCTGTCAGCGGCACGTCGCCGAGATCATGACCCAGTTGGGCGCCCGGAATCGTCTGCACGCCGGCTACCTGTTGGCCGCCGGACACCGTCAACATGAGACGCACTATCAACACGAGACGCACCGTCAAGACGAGACACACCGTCAAGACGAGACGTGCCATCAACACGAGAGGTGTCGCCAAGACGAGAGGTGTCGCCAAGACGAGAGGTGTCGCCAAGACGAGAGGTGTCGCCAAGACGAGAGGTGTCGTCAAGACGAGAGGTGTCGTCAAGACGAGAGGCGCGGTTGACACGGGGTGCGCTGTATGAGCGATCACCGTCGAGTTCGTAGGTGAGCTGGGCCAGTGCGGTGTCGAGGATTCGGATCATCTCGGCGTGGTCGGCGGCGTCGCCGGTCAGCATGTCGAGTTCATGGGTGTGTACGCCGCCGGGAAGCTGCTCGCCGGGGCGGACGAACGGCCGGATCCGGTGGACTCCCGGTGTCGCGCTCGCGGCGGCTATGCCGTGGATGGCGGTGACCGTGCACGGTTGTTCGGGTGCGACGGTGTTGTGCTGGAAGTACACGCGATCGGGACGGACCCGCCGTACCGGTGGGGTCTCGCCCAGGGCGATGCGGGCGGCCAGATCCAGCAGGTCCAAGCCGGTGGCGCGGTGGGCGAGTTCGGCGATGCCGCCGCCGAGCCGCCCGTTGACCTCGATGATCCGGGGCCCGGCCGGGGTCAGTTTGATCTCGACGTGGCTCAGGCCGGTGGTGACGCCGAGCGCCTCGACGGCGGTGACGGCGAGGGCCGCCACCTCGTCCTGTTCGGTGTCGCTCAGGTGCGACGGCCAGAATCCGCCGGTCTCCCGGAACGGTGCCAGGAGGCGGAACTTGCCGGTCACCGCGAGGGCGGTGACCGTGCCGGCGGCGGCCACGCACTCGACCGACACGTAGTCGCCGAAGTTCGGTTCCGGGCGTCCTTCCAGGTACTCCTCGACGACGAACGCGCCGGGCGGCAGTTCGGGCAGGACCGCGGCGGCCTGCGCCTCGTCCCGCAGCAAGCGGGTGTCGCGGCTGGCCTCGCCGCGGCGTGGTTTCACGACAGCGGGAAGGCCGGTGTGGGCGACGACCTCCGGCCATCGGGCAGGGTCGGTGAGCAGCCGGTGGCGTACGGCCGTCACCCCGGCCGCGTCGAGGGCCTCGCGCTGCCGGTGCTTGTCGGTGAGCCGCACCGCCACGGTCGGCGTGTGAAACGGCAGGCCGAGACGTTCGGCAAGCGCCGCCGTCGGCACCAGCATGCGCTCGCTGAACGTGACGATGCCGTCCACGTCGGCGCCGGCGAGGCCACCGACGACGCCGTCGGCTTCCGCACCGGCGCCATCGATGCCCGCGACAATGCCGTCGGCATCCACACCGGCACCAGCGAAGCCGACGATGACGCCGTCGACATCCACATCAGCACCATCAACGCCGGTGACCAGGGCGTCGGCGTCCATAACGGCACCAGCGAAGCCGGTACCGACACCCTCCGCGCCCACACCGGCACCATCAAACCCGCCGACGAAGCCGCCCGCATCCGCGTCGGCACCGGCACCGGCACCGGCACCGGCAGCGGCAGCGGCAGCGGCAGCGGCAGCGGCAGCGGCAGCGGCAGCGGTAAGGGTGGTGACGTGGTCGAACTCGGCGAACATCGGCATCATGGCGGCCGCGTGTGGCGAGTCGCCCACGATCACCGCCATCGGCGCGTATCTGGCCGCCAGGAGGCTGAGCTCCAGCGGCGAGGCGGCGCCGGTGTCGTAGACGACGGCGAGCCGAATCCGGCCCACGGCACTCCCCTCTCAGCCCTTGCGGCGGGCCTTGATGTTCAGCCGGACGTAGTCGATCACCGGCTCCGGCAGGCGGCTCGCCACGTCGTGGACGAAGGCGCGGTGTTCGGATTCGGGGAGCCGGTCGACGTACGGGCCGATGACGACGGTGCCGAGGTAGCTTTCCAGTTGCTCGCCCGGTTCCAGGGTGGCCGGATCGTCGAGCAGGTCGACCTCGATGTCGGTGAACCCGTTTTCGCGCAGCCGTTCCACGGTCTCGTCGACGCCGGCGAAGTAGGCCGCGTCCGCCGGCTGGCCGAGCACGTCCTCGACGGCGCCGAGCACCCGCCGTACGCAGCCTTGGCCACCGCATTCGGCGACGAACCAGCCGCCCGGGCGCAGCACCTGGGCGATGTTGGCGAAAAGGGCGCTGTGGTCGTGGATCCAGTGGAAGGTGGCGACGCTGAACACCGTGTCGACCGGCTGCTCGACGGGCAGCGGCTTGGTCAGGTCGGCGTTGATCACGTCGACCCGGTCCAGTTTGCCGTCGAGTTTCGCCTTGAGCTGGGTGAGCATCTTGACCGAGCCGTCCACCGCCACGACCCGGCCCTCGGGGAGCATCTCGAGCAGGGCGAGGGTGTCCCGGCCGGTTCCGGCGCCCGCGTCCAGGACGGTCTCGGTGCCGGCGAGTTCCAGGCGGGCGAGGGTTCGTTTGCCCCAGAACTTGTGCGGCAGCGGCAGGGAGTCGTAGGTGGTGGCGTCCCATTCACGGGGCATCTGGTGTTCTCCGGTTCTCGATCTCGATGGATATGTCGGTGGGCTGGCGCAGCAGTTCCAGCACCGGGCCGGGGGCCGGGATCGGGGCTTGCGGGTCGAGGCACTGCACGAGGATGTCGCGCAACCCGACCGGGGCGCCGTCGAAACCGAGGCCGCCGCGCAGGTCCTGGCGGGCCGAGACGTGGACCTCGCCGCCGGTGCGGGCGAGGGTCTCGGCGGCGAGGGCGGCGAGCAGGCATTCCTCGGGCGACGGGCCGCGGTCGGTGCCGAACAACTGTTTCGGCCGGTCGACGACGATTGCACGGCCGGCGGCGGTGACCGTCGACCGGGCCCCCTGCTGCCACACGGCATACACCTCACCGACGACATCGACGTTCGGCGCCTCGGCAAGACCCGCCGATGGCGAACCAGGTGGCACCCCGGCAGATCCCGCCAACGGCGAACCAGACGATGCACCGCCAGAACCCGCCAACGGCGAGGCAGACGGCACCCCGGCAAAACCCGCCAACGGCGAGCCAGGCGATGCACCGCCAAAACCCGCCAACGGCGAACCAGACGATGCACCGCCAAAACCCGCCAACGGCGAGGCAGACGGCACCCCGGCAAAACCCGCCAACGGCGAGCCAGGCGATGCACCGCCAGAACCCGCAGACGACGAGCCAGGCGATGGACCGGCCAGGTGCACCGGTTGCGAGCCGTCGGGTGTCACGAGCAGCATGCGTACGGGATTCGCCTCGCCCAGGGTGCGCAGGATGACGCTGTACCGGCGGACATGGTCGACGGCCGCCGCCAGCTGGGCCGGTGTGACCAGACCGGCGACGTCGAGGTGCACTGCCATTGTCGGCGCTCGCCCGGCGTACCCCCGGATGTTGATCTTCGTGGGGAGCGCGCCCTGCCGGGTGAGTGAGATGGCGACGGTGGCCGCGGTGTCGGCGGCGAGTGCGGTGAGCAGCAGCGCGACCGGATCGCCGGCGACGGTGAAGGGCCGGGTGACGCGGGTCGGCCCGAGCAGCATGGGCCGCACGGTGATCTCCGGCCCGGCGGCGGACACGCTGATCGCGGCCTGCGCCTCCCAGGAGGCCCGGCGGACGGTTCCGGCGAGTTCGCGCCATCCGGCCAGGTCGACTCCGGCGATCATGCGGCGTCCTCCGGGGACAGCAAGGCCCGCAGCCGCCCGATCAGCTCGGCCGCGTCGTCGTGTCCGGCGGCGACCCGGACGAGGTGCGGGTCGAGGCCGGGTTGTTCCCAGGCGGGCACCGTGATCGCGCCACCGGTCCGGGCGACGTCGACCGGCACGTGGGTGGTGAACGACAGCAGCCCGCCGAAGCCGGTGTGTGTCTCCACCGCCCACGGCGCCTCGTCGAAGCCGGCCCGGTGGACCGTCGCGACCGCCGGCTGTTTGCGCAGGAATTCGGCGATCTCGTCGGCGTGCCGGTGGTGGGCGGCCATCCGCAGGTCGAGGGTGCGCAGCGCCTGGGCCAGCATCCGGTCCGACCAGGGATCGGGGCGCCCACCGGTTCTGGCCACCTGCGCGCTGATCCGGCGCAGCAGCCGCGCCGGACCGCAGACCGCCGACAACCCGAGCCCGGCCTGGTCGTCGAGGTAGGGGGTGCAGGCCTCGACGACGACGGTGGCGCCGAGGTCGAGGGGCCGCAGCTGGGCCGGGGTCAGGGCGGTGTTGTCGACGACCAGAAGCAGGTCGGTACTGTGGGAGAGCGCCGCGAGGTCGTTGACCGGGATCGGCCGCATCTCCGGGTCGGTCATCGATGCGGTGAGGATGAGCTGGGTTCGCGGGTCGACCAGGGCGGCGACCGCGTCGAGGTCGCCGCAGTCCACGAAGTCGACGGTCCGCCCGGATTCCCGGAACTCCTGCTCGACGTGTTCGCGGGCGGCGCCGCGGAGGCCGGCGGAGACGATCACGTGGCCGCCCGGGTTGGTGAGCGCGGCCAGGGCGTACGCCGTCGCCGCGCCCGCCCCGGACAGGACCACCGCGGTCTCGGCGCCGTGCAGGTCGCACAGCCGCTGTTCGGCGCCGCTGAGGACGGCCGGGGCCGGCCGGTCGTCGCCGGCCAGCCATCCGGTGTCGGGGGATCCGCTCATCAACGCCTGCATACCGGGGCGTCGGACAGGCTGATCCGCTGGTGGAAGTAGTGGTAGATGATCTCCTCGTGGAGGGCCTCACCGTCCAGGGTGGGTTTCAGCGCGGCTCCGCCGTCGACCACCTCGACCAGTTTCCGGTCGATCAGGTCGGAGAACGCCGACGCGAACGGCTCGGTTTCGAGGAGGTCGGCGCCGAACTGCCGCTTGTAGCGGTCGAGGACGATCGGCTGGTTGGCCTTGAAGTTGAAGCCGAGCGCGGTGCCGATCGCCTTGTGCCCGTCGAGGCGGCGGCCGTACGCCAGCGGCAGGTCCGGCTGCGTCTGCATGTATCGCACGTACCCGGAGATGTCGGTGTCGTTGTGGGTTTGCACGAACTCGGCGCCGTCGCCGGTGAGCCACCCGTAGGCGCCGGGCCCGTGCGCGATCATCGTGTCGTAGTGTTCCCATTTGTTCTTCGAGGTCTGCGGGATGTTGCCGCCCTCGTAGGTGCCGGGCCGGCTCCACCAGCCGCACGGGCTGGGGTAGTAGTCGTGGTCGAGCAGCACCTCGACGGCCGCCTGCCGCATGGCGTAGGTGGAGGTCAGGTCCGGGAAGTAGCCCTGCTGGACGAGCCGGTCGCGGACCGCCGGATTGTTCCAGACGGCCCGGTTGCCGATGCCCATCTCGGCCCGGTCGGCGTTGCGCAGCCGGTAGATGGTGATCGTCGGGACGCCGAGTTCGGTGAGGGCGGTGAGGTCGGCGCGCACCGACTCGGGTGTCTGGTAGGGCAGCCCGAACATCATGTCGACGTTGAACGGGCAGCCGGTGTCGAGCAGGTTCCGGACGGCGGACAGCGACTCCTCGGCCGTGTGCCGCCGTTTGGTGAACTCGTTGACCTCGTCCTGGAGCGACTGCACGCCGAGGCTGAACCGGTTGAAGCCGAGGTCCCGGGCGAGCAGCAGGTTGTCGCGGGTGAAGTTCTCCGGGTTGCCCTCGATGTTGAACTCGGCGCCGTCGGTCACCTGGTAGTGGCGGCGCACGTGCTCGACCAGCGGGGTGATCGTGTCGGCGCTGGTGAGCAGCAGCGCCGCGGTGCCGCCGCCGATGTAGAACGAGTCGATCCGGGCGCCGGACACCCAGCCGAACCGGTCCAGCCAGCGCCGGGACTCCTCGATCAGCAGGTCCTGCCACAGCCGCAGCGACGAGTCCTCCTTACCGCGGGGGACCAGGCGCTTGACGTAGTTGCAGAAGTGGCAGATGTAGTTGCACAGCGGCAGGTGGAAGTAGAGGTGGGCCGGCTGGCCGGCGCCGGGGAAGGCCGCGATCTCGTCGGTGAGTTCCGCGGGGGTGAGCCGGCCGCCCTCGTTCGAGGTGACGTTGATGTTGTACTCGTCGCGGGGAATCTGGAGCGCCGGGTTGCGCTCCAGGAGGGCTCCAAGGTCGAGTTCCAGGTCATGAACGGCCATGCTGATGTCCTTCCTAGAGGTAATAGGACTTCATGACGTCGTGCACCCAGCCGGGTTCGCGGACGGCCTCGGCGGGCGGGACCATGGCGCTGAGGAACGCCTTGACGTCCAGCACCGGGGTGCCGTCGATGGCGTCGAGGCCGCGGACGTGCAGGCGCAGCCCGTCGACGCGGATCAGCTCGCAGCGGGAGACGCCGAGGTGGTTGGGGCGGTCCTTGACCCGCTGAGCGAGCACGCCGACCTTCGGCAGGGCGGTGTTGCCGCGCGGGTGCCGGGCGCCGCGGGTGGTCTTGGCCGGGTCGCACAGGTGGAAGGAGAAGACCACCTCGATGTGGGAGAACTCCTCCAGGCCGAGGGTGGCGTCGGCGTCGACTTGGGTGGCGTCGAGTTCGATCACCGAGTCGACCTTGCCCCAGTG
Organism: Actinoplanes flavus; assembly: GCF_017592555.1. Lineage (GTDB taxonomy): Bacteria > Actinomycetota > Actinomycetes > Mycobacteriales > Micromonosporaceae > Actinoplanes > Actinoplanes flavus. Next base: position 91,764 of record NZ_JAGFNS010000014.1, read on the forward strand.
GTCGTCCTCGGGGGTGGTGCGCTCGTTGCGGACGATGCCGATCGGTGTCACTGTTATTCCTCCGTGGTTGTGGCGGCGTCGATGAGGGCGGCGATGGTCTCCACCTGGCCGGGTTCGATCATGCTGAAGTGGTGGCCGGGCACGTCGTGGATGACCAGTTCGCCGGCCCGCCGGGTCCAGTCCAGGTCGCGGGGCAGCAGGACGGGTTCCATGGCGTGGTCGGTCACCCGGTAGAGGGTGACGGTGCCCGGGTAGCCGGCCGGGTCGTAGCCGACCAGGGCGTCCAGGTTGTACCGGTACATGTCGACCATCCGCAGCAGCCGGTCGCGGTCGAAGTCGGCCGGTACGGTGCCGGCCGCGACCGCCTCGGTCAGCAGGAGCTCGGCGCGCGCGTCCGGCTCCATGGCGCGTACCTCGTCCAGGTCGAGGTCGAGCTTGAGGCCGCGGCGCAGCAGGGCGTTGAGCGCGTAGTCCTCGTCGCCGCCGGTGTCCGCGGTGGGCCGGGTGTCCAGCAGCCCGACCAGGCCGACCGGTTCCCCGGCGGCGTGCAGCTGCTTGGCGATCTCGTAGGCGTACACGCCGCCCATCGAGTAGCCGACCAGGTGCCACGGTTTCCCGGCCGGGTGGATCTTGCGGGCCCGGGTGACGAAGTCGGCGGCCACGTCCTCGACCGTGGTGAGCGGCTGCTCCCCCGGCTGGAGGCCGACCGACTGCAACGCCCAGAACGGCCGGTTGCGGGGCAGCGCCTGCATGAGCCGTACGTAGACCAGGGTGGTGCCGGAGACCGGCGGCAGCCCGTAGACCGGGGCCAGGTCCGGGTCGCCGTGCCGCAGCCGGGCCAGCGGGCTGGGCGCCTCCCCCGGGTTGCCGCTCCGCACGATCTCGGCGAGTTTCGCGATGGTGTTGGCTTCGAGGAGCTGCCCGGCGGTGACGTCCACGCCGAACAGCCGGCGGATGCCGACCACCACGCTGATCGCCAGCAGCGAGTGCCCGCCGACCTCGAAGAAGTCGTCGTGCACCCCGACCTCGGGGATGCCGATGATCTCCCGCCACAGGTCGGCGATCTGGAGTTCGGCCGGGTCACGCGGCGCGACGGTGGTCATGGGCTGCTCCGTTCGTACTGGTGGGCGCGGGCGGTGGCCGGGCCGGTCGCCCAGCCGGCGGCCAGGAAGGCGGCGGCCAGCACGAACCAGCCCGGCCGGCCGCCCTCGATCAGCAGCAGGGTGAGGGCGGCCGGTGCGATCATCTGGGACACGGCCGCCCCGGAGTTGAAGAAGCCCTGGTACTGGCCCTGCCGGTCGGGCGGCGCCAGTTCGAAGGCGAACACCCAGCCGGCCGACGACTGGACCATCTCGCCGTAGACGTGCAGGCCCGCGGCGGCCACCAGCAGCACCGTCGCCACCACGGCCGAGCGGCCGTCCGACGCCGCGAAGAACAGGCACATGCCGGCCAAGACCAAGGCAGACGTACGGGTGGCGCGCACCGCCGTCGCCACGGTGTCGATGCCGGTCGTGACCCGCACCTGCAACAGCACGACGGTGACCGTGTTCAGCACGACCAGGGCGGCGGTCAGCGGTTTCGGCGCGCCGGTGTGCAGCACGATCCACAGCGGCAGGATCACCTCGAGCACCGGCATGTGTAGCGACATCACCATGTTGAGCAGGGTGAGCACGGCGTAGGGCCGGTCCCGCAGGACGGCCAGGCGCGGCTCGCCGGGCTGCCGGCCGGCGGCGGTGGGCGGGGTGGCCGGCAGCCGGCGCAGCAGGACGGCGCAGCCGAGGAACGACAGCGCGTCCAGGCCGAGCACGATCCGGTACGCCTGCGGGGTGTCCGCCGCCAGGGCCAGCGCCCCGACGCCGGCGCCGATCGCCATGCCGATGTTGGTGACCACCCGCAGCCGGGCGCGGGCCTGCACCAGGTCCTGCCCGGAGAGGACGGCGGCCATCAGGGCCTGACGGGCCGCGTACCCGCCGCGGTCGAACGCCGCCCACGCGCAGGCGATCGCGACGAACGCCGGATAGGAGCCGAGGACGATGTAGCCGGCCGCGGCGACCCCGGTAAGGGCCACCAGCAGCACGGCGACGCGACGGGCGCCGTACCGGTCGGCGAGGTGGCCGGCCGGGACACCGGCCAGCACCCCGGCGACTCCGGCGGCGGCCAGGCCGACACCGAGCGCCGCCGGGGAGAACCCGAGGACCTGGGTGAAGTAGAGCGCCGAGCAGGTGGCGAACGCGCCGTTGCCGATGTTGGTGACCAGCTGCGCGGTCACCAGTTTCCGGGCGGGGCCGGTCAGCATGGGCGCCCGGTGATGACGGCGGCGAGGCGGGCCGGGTCGTCGAGGCAGGTGCCGTGGTCGCCGGGGATCGTGGTGACCCGGATTCCGGCGGCGGTCATCCGGCCCCGCTCCTCGGGCCCGATCATGTCGCTGTGCTGGGCGGCGAGCACGTGCACCGGGATGCCGAGGCGCTCGACCATGCGGCCGTACCGGTACATCCACCGCAGGTAGCTGCCCTCGGCCCACTCGTCGGCCTCGTGCTGGGCCGGGTCCGCGGTGAACGACTGGTCGATCACCACGAGGCTGCGGATCAGGCCGTCACCCCAGGTGGCGGCACAGGCGGCGCCGACCAGGGCGCCGTACGAGTAGGCGATCACGTCGACCGGTGGACGCAGCAGATCGGCGACCCGGTGCACGTCGGCGGCGAAGTCGAGCACCGAGTAGCCCCAGGCCGGGCGGGGGCTGTCGCCGTGGGCGCGTAGTGACACGTACATCGACCGTGTCGCCGGCGGCAGCGCGGCGCCCAGCGCGCGCAGCTGGTGTTTGTCGCCGCCGAACCCGTGCAGGAACAGCCGGGACGGCCCGGCCGGACCTGTGACCAGGTCGAAGTCGATCAGCTGAATTCCCGGTACGCCGGCCAGCGCCGGCGTCGTTGACCTGCTCAAACTGTCATCCCCGTGTGAGTTCGTTCAGGTGCGCCCCGGCCATCCTCTTTCTTCACCGGACCGGTGAGGAAGCCCTCGCCACTGTCGGATCTCCGCATGGCAGAGATCCGCCTGACTCGATGGGTTGATCAATGTGGACGTTTCGCCAGTCACGTGCTTTAAAGTTTGCGATGCATGCCACGGGGGCCTGTCGGAAGGGGACGTATGTCCACGACCCGCGACATCGAAGCGCTGCGCGCGAAGTACCGTGCCGAGCGCGACCGCCGGATCCGCCCGGACGCCGGCGGGCAGTACCGCTCCACGGCCGCCGGCGAGTTCGGCTACTACGCGAAGGATCCGTACACCGAGCGCATCGAACGGGATCCGGTGTCCGACCGGGTCGAGGCCACCGTGATCGGCGGCGGGTTCGGCGGTCTGCTCACCGGGGCCCGGCTGCGCCAGGCGGGTGTGCGGGACATCCGGATGATCGACGAGGCGGGCGACTTCGGCGGCACCTGGTACTGGAACCGGTACCCCGGCATCCACTGCGACATCGAGGCGACCGTCTACCTGCCGCTGCTGGAGGAGGTCGGCTACGTCCCGAAGTGGCGGTACGCGCCGGGCGAGGAGATCCGGCAGCACGCGGTGGCGATCGCCAAGCGGTTCGACCTCTACCAGGACACCCTGTTCCACACCAAGGTCACGTCGCTGACCTGGGACGACGACGCGTGCGAGTGGCAGGTGACCACGGACCGGGGTGACGCGTTCCGATCCCGGTACGTGGTGATCTCCTCGGGCCTGCTGACCCAGGCGAAGCTGCCCGGCATCCCCGGCATCGACGAGTTCCGCGGGCACACGTTCCACACCAGCCGGTGGGACTACGGCTACACCGGCGGCGACCAGACCGGCGGCCTGGACGGGCTGGCCGGCAAGCGGGTCGCGGTGATCGGCACCGGCGCCACCGGCATCCAGGTGATCCCGCACCTGGCCGAGTCGGCCCGGCACCTGTTCGTCTTCCAGCGCACCCCGTCGACCGTCGACGTCCGCGACAACCGGCCCACCGACCCCGCGTGGGCCGCCGACCTGAAGCCGGGCTGGCAGCAGGAGCGGATGGACAACTTCCTGACCATCGTCAGCGGCGGGCACGCCGACGTGGACCTGATCGACGACCGGTGGACCGCGAACGCCAGACTCCAGCGCACGTTTCTGAGCGGCACCCGCTCCGAGCTGACCGGCGAGGAGCTGGAGCTGGCCGACGCGGCCACCATGGACGGCATCCGCGCCCGGGTGGACGAGGTGGTCGCCGACCCGGCCGTGGCCGCGTTGCTGAAGCCCTGGTACCGCTACATGTGCAAGCGGCCCACCTTCAGCGACCACTATCTCCAGGCGTTCAACCGGCCGAACGTCACGCTGGTGGACACCGCGGACCACGGCGGCGTCACCGGCATGACGGCCGGCTCGGTCGTGGTCGGCGACCAGGAGTACGCGGTGGACTGCGTCGTCTTCGCCACCGGGTTCGAGGTCGGCATCTCCGGCGTGCTGTCCGGGACGTTGCGGGTGACCGGCCGCGGCGGGCGCGACATCTTCGAGCACTGGGCGACCGGCTTCCGGACTCTGCACGGGTTCACCAGCCACGGGTTCCCGAACCTGTTCCAGCTCGGGCCGATCCACAACGCGAACGCGGTGAACTTCGTCCACATCCTCCAGGAGCAGGCCACCCACATCGGCGCGATGGTCGCGGAGGCCCGTGAGCGGGGCGCCCCGCGGATCGAGCCGACCCTGGCCGCCGAGGACGAGTGGGCCGCCACCATCGGCCGCAACGCGCACGACAGCTACGCGTTCCAGGCCGAGTGCACGCCCGGCTACTACAACAACGAGGGCCGGCCGATGGCGGAGAGCTTCTCCTTCGGTCCGGGCCCGATCGTCTTCCACGACACCCTGCGCCGCTGGCGCACCGACGGCGGAATGGAGCAGGTGCTGTGGAACGGTTGACCGGACCCTCGCCGCTGCGCGGGTCGAACGGCATCGCGTTCGGCCCGGACGGGCTGCTGTACGTGGCCGAGTACCTGGCCGGGCGGATCCGCACGGTCGACGTCGACACCGGTGAGGTTTCGGTGCTGGTCGGCGCGGACGGGCCGGTGCAGTCCCCCGACGACCTGGCGTTCGACGCCGACGGCAACCTCTACGTCGTCGATCTGGCGCCCGGCCTGGTGTGGCGGCGCACCCCGGCCGGCGACCTGAGCGTGGTGGCCGAGGGCATCCGCAATCCGAACGGCATCTGCTGCCTGGGCAACCGGCTGTTCGTCAACGAGATGGCCTTCGCCGGGCGGGTGCTGGAGATCGGCCCGGGTGAGCCGGCCGTGCTGGCCGAGGGCCTGATGCTCGGCAACGCCATGCAGGCCGGACCGGACGGGCTCCTGTACTTCCCGCACATGTTCCCGGGCTCGGTGCACCGGGTCGGCCCGGACGGCGGCGAACCGGAGCTGTTCGCCGACGAACTGCCGCAGACCGTGGCCGTCCGCTTCGACCGCGACGGCGTCCTGCACGTGCTGCTGGTCGACGAGAACGGCACCGTCGTGCGCATCGACGGCGACCGGCGGACCACGATCACGACCGGGGTGCCGGGCCTGGACAACGCGGCGTTCTCCGGCGACAACCGGATGTTCGTGTCCAGTTTCGCCACCGCCGGGATCACCGAGGTGCTGCCGGACGGGACCACCCGGGAGATCGTGCCGCACGGCTTCGCGGGTCCCTACGACGTGGCGGTCGACGACGACGGGAAGGTGCACACCGCCGACCACTACCGGATCGACCGGGCGCTGCTGCCGTTCGCGCACGGCCTGGCCGCCTCCGGCGACCAGCTGCATTTCACCTCGCAGTACGGCCAGACCGGAACCTACGACCGGATCTCCGGGTCGGTGCGCATGCGCGAGGTCGCCTTGGCTCACCCTCTCGGCATCGCGGTACGCCCGGACGGTTCCGTGGTGATCGCCGAGTCCGGCGCCGGCCGGGTCCTGGCGATCGCCGCCGACGACACGGTCGAGGTGCTGGCCGAGGGTCTGGGCCGCCCGGCCGGGGTGGCGGTCGGCGCGGACGGCGGCTGCTACGTCAGCGACGAGGAGCGCGGCGCCGTCTACCGTCTCGAGGACGGCAAGCCGGTCGCGGTGGCCGAGGGCCTGGCCGCCCCGCAGGGCCTGGCCGTCGTCGACGGCCGCCCGGTGGTCGTCGAGTCGGGCCGCCGCCGCCTGATCGCGCTCGGGCCGCAGCCGCGGGTGCTGGCCGAGGACCTGCCGGTCGTGCCGCCCCGCGACCCGCAGCCGGCTCTCATGGTGCACGACCTGCCCGGGGTGCCGCGCCCCTTCGCGGGCCTGGCCACCGGCCCGGACGGCGCCCTGCACCTGGCCGGCAACGCCGACGGCAGCATCCTGCGCCTCTGACGCCGGCCACCGATCCGGTCAGCCGCCGGTGATGGACCAGTGCCAGGCCTCGGAGGGCAGGTTGACGTAGCCGTACTTGGCGGCGTTGGCGGTCAGCCACTTGAAGGCCTTGGTCTTCTTGGTGAGCGATTTTCCGCCGGAGGTGATGTCGACGGCCAGGCCGAGCTCGTGCAGGGAGCGGCCCGGGATGGCGGTCGGGACGCGGCAGGAGGAGGCCGGCGCGGTCCACACGTCGGGGCAGCCGTTGATCTTGCGGAGTTCGATCTGGCGCTGCTTGGTGCGGAACCCGCCGCCGGAGATCTCGATGCCGTCGGCGCGGGCGTCGTCGACCATCCGCTTGAAGGCGTAGGCGACGTTGCGGTGCACCGTGGTGCCGTAGACCGTGGTGGTGTCGGCGATGGCGAATTTCGGGCGGACCGCGGTGACCACGTCACGGCTGAGCGCGGTGGCCTGCGTGGCGTAACCGGCCGCGGTGCCGGCGGTGGCGATGCTCCGCTCGGTCCTCGGGATCGCCGCGGCGGTGGCCTGCCGGGCGGCGGCCGCCTTGCGCAGGCCGGTGGCGGCGCTCGTGGCCTGGGCCTTGGCGGCGCGCAGGACGGCGGCGGACTCGTGCAGCCTCTTGCGGCGGGCGTCGCGGGTGGCGGTGGCGCGGGTGACGGCCGTGGTCGCCCTGGTGACGGCCTTCTTCTTGCGGGGGCGCTGCTTCGACACCCGGGTCAGGGCGGTCTTGGTGTCGGTGAGCGCGCGTTCGGCGGCCTGGAGCCGCCCGTTCACGGCCGCGTGCGCGGTGGTGACGTCGGCGAGTCTCTTGCGGGCGGCGGCGTCGGCCCTGGTGGCGGTGGTGACCTCGGCGGTACGGGTCTTGAGAGCCGCCTTCTGGGTGGCCAGAATGCCGCGCAACTTCGCTTTCGTCGCGTCGACAGTGAGGCTGCGGTACATGAGCTTGCTGTAGTTCTGCGCGACTCCGGGGACGGCGGCGTGGGCGGTGCCGGGGGTGCCGACGATCGGGGCAGCGACCGCGAGTGCCGTGGCCATCGCGGTGATGATCCGTGTCTTCCTCACCTGACGTGCGCTCCTTGCCTTCCGGGTGCGTGGTCGTACCACGATCCGATCCGGCGGGTGCGGCTCGGAACCGGTCGGAGAGCGAACCGGTTGCGGTGCTCGAACATTGATCCCGATCCCGATAACATCCACGGACATCGAATCGACAGATGTCAGTGGGGGGACTGCATGCTTCGAAGAACCGTTGCTGCTCTCGCTATCGGCGCCACCGTGGTCGGGATCACCGGCACCGCGGCCCGCGCCGGAGCGCCCGACGACAAGGCCTACGCACAGATCGCCGCCCTGCAGGAACTCAAGAAGTCGATGACCCCGGACGAACGCAAGCTCGACAGCCGGCTCGCCGTCGAGCTACGCAAACGGGACAGCAAGGTGGCCGCGAGCGCACTGCCGGCGCTCACCACCGGTGTCGAGGTCACCAAGTCCGGCACGGTCGAGGTGCAGGTGCACGCCGAGAAGGTCGGCGACGACCTGCTCGACCGGCTCCGCAAGATCGGCGCGGGGATCCGTTTCCCGTCCGAACAGACCGGGACGGTCCTGGTCGAGGCGCCCCTCGGCACGCTGCCGGAGATCGCCTCCTGGAAGGACGTGACCGCGGTCAACCTGGAGCACGGCGCGATCACCGGCCACCAGAAGGACCCGGACGCCAAGCCGAGGACCGAGTCCAAGGAGAGCAAGACCACCCGGATCGAGACGGCCCTCAAGGCGGCCCCGAAACTGACCACGGCGGCCGCCGGCTCGGTGGTCTCCGAGGGCGACCGCACGCACGCCGCCGACACGGCCCGCACCCGGCACAAGGTGACCGGCGTAGGGGTGAAGGTCTGCGCACTGTCCGACGGCGTGGACTCGCTCGCCGACTCGCAGGCCTCCGGCGACCTGCCCGCCGACGTCGACGTCCTGCCCGGCCAGGAGGGCGAGGGCGACGAGGGCACCGCGATGCTGGAGATCATCCACGACCTGGTGCCGAAGGCCGAGCTGGGCTTCGCCACGGCGTTCACCAGCGAGGCCAGCTTCGCCGAGAACATCCGGGCGCTGCGCTTCACCGGCGGCTGCGACATCATCGTCGACGACGTCGTCTACTACCACGAGAGCCCGTTCCAGGACGGTCTTCCGGCGCAGGCGGTCAACGCGGTGACCGCGGACGGCGCGTACTACTTCAGCTCGGCCGGCAACGAGGGCAACACCCTCGACGGAAGCTCCGGCAACTGGGAGGGCGACTTCGCCGACTCGGGGCTGGGACTGGGCAAGTTCGCCGGCGACGCGCACGACTTCGACCCGGGCGAGGGCGTGTCGATCCTCAACCCGCTGTCGCCCAACAGCGACGGCCGGATCACCACCCTGTGGTGGGCGGACCCGCTGGCCGGGTCGGCCAACGACTACGACCTGTACCTGATCAACTCGGCCGGCAACGTGACGTCGTTCTCGCAGGACGTGCAGGACGGCGACGACGACCCGTGGGAGATCCTCCAGACCGGCGCCACCACCGGCCAGCGGCTGGCGGTCGTCAAGTTCGCCGGCGCCGACCGGTACCTCCAGCTCACCGTGTTCCGCGGCCGGATGGGCTTCGCCACCCCGGGCGTGCTGCGCGGGCACAGCGCCGCCGAGAACGCGTTCGCCGTGGCGGCCACCCCGGCGGCGGCCGCGCTGCCGTTCGACCTGGAGACCGGCGACCCGGCGAACCCGGTCGGGCCGTACCCGAACGTGCACACCCGCCAGTCACAGCCGGAACGGTTCACCTCGGACGGGCCGCGCCGGGTGTTCTACGCCGCCGACGGCACGCCGTACACGCCGGGGAACCTGTCGTCCACCGGTGGTGTGGTGCGGGCCAAACCGCAGATCACCGCGGCCGACGGGGTCACCACGTCGCTGTCCGACTTCAACCCGTTCTTCGGCACCTCGGCGTCGGCGCCGCACGCCGCCGCGATCGCCGCGCTGGCGCTCTCCGGGAACCCGGGGCTGACCGGCGAGGAGATCCGGGCCGCGCTCACGTCGACCGCCCTGGATCTGGCGCCGGCCGGGTTCGACCAGCGCACCGGCAGCGGCGTGATCCGGGCCGACCTGCTGCTGCGCAACACCGGCGCCACCCCGCAGCCACTGGTCCGGGCCGGCACGCCGACGGTCACCCCGACCAGCGGCGACGGCGACGCCTATCTGGAGCCGGGCGAGAAGGCCACGGTCACGGTGCCCGCCGCCAATGAGGGCGACGGCACGGCGACCGGGGTCAGCGTGGTGGTGTCCACCTCGGATCCGGGGGTGACGGTCACACCGCGGTCCCGGTCGTACGGCACCATCGCGGCGGGCGCCACCAAGACCCGCGACTACACGGTGACGCTGGCCGCCGACTACCCGCTGGGCCGGCCGGTGACGTTGCAGACCCGGGTCACCTTCGCCGGGGTGCTGTCGCCGACCGACCGGGCGGTGAACGTGCCGGTGGGGCAGCCGTCGGCGACGGTGCGCGACTTCGCCTACGGCGGCCCGGCGGTGCCGATCCCGGACAACGACCCGACCGGGGCCTCCGCCACGGTGGAGGTCAGCGGCGTCGGGTTCGCGTCGGCGCTGACCGTGTCGATCGACGGCACCGCCTGCTCCACGGCCACCGGCGCCACCACGGTCGGCGTCGACCACACCTTCGTGGGCGACCTGATCGGCACGCTGAGGGCGCCGGACGGCCGGTCGGTGACGCTGTTCTCGCGGACCGGGGGCAGCGGCAACAACCTGTGCCAGGCGGTGTTCGACGACGCGGCCGCGACACCGTTCGCGTCGGCGCTGTCCACCAACGCGCCGTTCACCGGCAGCTGGCGGCCGGCCACCCCGCTGTCGGCGCTGCGGGCCGCGCCGGTCGACGGCACATGGACGCTGCACGTCGCCGACCGGGTCGGCACCGACACCGGGTCGATCCGGGCGTTCTCGCTGCACATCGCCGGGTACGAGGCGGCCTGATGACGACCGTCCGGGCGTGTGCGCACGCGCCCGGACGGTCCCATCAAAGGGCGCACACGCCCGGACGGTCCCATCAAGAGGCGCACACGCCCGGACGGTCCCATCAAGAGGCGCACACGCCCGGACGGTCCCATCAAGAGGCGCACACGCCCGGACGGTCCCATCAAGAGGCGCACGCGCCCGGACGGTCCCGGCGTCACGCGTGGGCGACGCGGCCCCGCGGCGGGCGGCGGCCCACCGACAGCACGTCGAGCAGCAGGGCGGCGCCGGCCACCAGGGCCAGCAGGACCAGACCCAGCGCGTACGAGTCGAGCCGCTGGTAGATGCCGCCCATGACCAGTGGCGGCACGAACCCGCCGAGCCCGCCCGCGGCGCCGACGATCCCGGTCACCGAACCGACCTGGGCGGGTGGCGCGATCTGGGCGACCAACGCGAACGTCGCGCCACTGCCCGCGCCGAGGGCGGCGGCCATGGACAGGAACGCGATCGTGCCGAGCGGCATGAGCGGTGGCGTGAACGCCTGCATCAGCGCGCCGGCCATCACCACGACCAGGCACACGGCCAGCACCCGGGCCGGTGGCGTCCGGTCGGAGAGCCAGCCGCCGATCGGTCGCATGATCACCGCGAGTACCACGAATCCGGCCATCCGGTTGGAGGCGTCGGCCGGGGTCAGCCCGTAGGCGGTCTTCAGGTAGGCGGGCAGGTAGACCGAGAACGCCACGTAGCCGCCGAACGTGACCGCGTACAGCGCGGCCGCCTGCCAGGTGATCCGCAGTCGCATGGCGGCGCCGAGGCGTTGCGCCAGCGGCTCGGTGGGCACGGTCCGGCCGGGCGCGTCACGCAGCAGCGTCCAGGCCACGACGGCGTACGCGAACAGCGCCCCCGCCGTGATCAGGAACGGGGTGGCCATGCTCCCGGCGTCGACCAGCTTGACCGTGGTGAGCGCGCTGATCGCCGTCCCGCCCATGCCGACGCCGAACACGCCGACCGCGAAGCCGCGCCGCTCCGGCGGGAACCAGGCGTTGACGAACGGGACGCCGACCGCGAAGGCGGTACCGGCGATGCCCAGGAAAAAGCCGCCGACCAGCAGCGACGCCAGCGCGTCGTGGCCCCACAGTCCCAGGTAGAGCACCGGGACGATGGTGATCAGTGTGATCAGCGGGAGCATGATCCGGCCGCCGTAACGGTCGGTGAGCGCCCCGACCGGGATCCGGCCGACCGAGCCGACCACCACCGGGACAGCCACCAGCAGCGCCTGCTGGAACGAGGTGAGGCCCAGTTCGGCCTGGAATCTGCTGGCCAACGGGCTGAGCAGCGCCCAGGCCCAGAAGTTGAGGGCGAACCCGAGGGTGGCCAGGAACAGCATCAGGTTGGGGCGGCCGGTCGTCGGTGAAGTGCTCATCGAAAACCTTCCGTGGAAACCCCCGGCTTCAGCCGTGGGGAGGAGTCGGATTGCCTGCGGAGCAGGTCGGGAATAGCCGATCCGCCGGCAGGGCGGATGGGCGTCTGGTCAGACGTTGAGTCGGATGTCGATGTCGCCGTTGACGACGTCGCGGCGGTGCCGTCCATCAGCAGAGGTCCGGTCGCAAGCCGACGTTCGGCAAGCTGTCGAAGCTGCTGACCGAGGCCCGCGCCCGGTTCGCCTGGCTGCGCAACGGTTCGCAGAACGTCCAGCAGCAGACGCTGCGCACCTATGGTTCGGCGTTGAACGCCTCGTTCACCGTGAAGGGCCGGGGCCGGCCGAAGGTCAAGCTCAAGAAGAACGCGCTGCCGACCTTGGAGTACACCACCAACGGCTTCGCACTGGTCGGCGGCCGGCTGCGGCTTGCCAAGGGCGTGACCATCCCGGTCGTCTGGTCCCGCGAGTTGCCCTCGGACCCCACCTCCGTGCGGGTCTACCAGGACAACCTCGGCCACTGGTACGCGTCCTTCGTCGTCCAGCGCGAGGCTGTCGCGACACCGGACCCGGATCTGCCGGGCATCGGCGTGGACTGGGGTGTGACCACCACCGCCACCACCACGAACCCGTCTTTCGACCTGCCGCACCTCGGCCACCGCCGCCGGTGTGCGGCCGAGCTGGCCAAGGCCCAGCGCACGATGGCCCGCCGCCGGCGGCCGAAAGGCCACAGCCCGTCGAAGGGCTATCTGGCGGCGAAGCGGCAGGCCGCCCGGATCGTGAAGAAGGCCGCCCGGCAGAACACCCACGACGCCCGGGTCTGGGCCAAGACCGTTGTCGACCATCACCACCTGATCGCGGTCGAGGACTTCAAACCAAAGTTTCTGACCAAGACCAGCATGGCGCGTAAGGCCGCCGACGCCGCGATCGGCGCCTGTAAACGAGAACTGGTCGACCGTGGCAAGCGGGCGGGCCGGAAGGTGGTGCTGGTGCCGCCCGCCTACACCACGATGACCTGCTCCGGGTGCGGCGAGAGAGCCAACCACCGCCTCGGACTGGGCGTACGCATCTTCGAGTGCCCGGCCTGCGGCTACACCGCAGGTCGTGATCTCAACGCCGCGAGGACGATCCTCGCCACGGCCGAACGCGACCGTGCCAGTGCCGACGACGTCAGACATCGGATCGCCTCCTTCCGGGACGGTGGATCAGATGCGGTCTGAGCTGGGAAATCCCCCGGATTCATCCGTGGGGATGTCGTTAACGGTCTCTCCGTTTGGGCAGTCTTCTCCGGTCAGCGTGGCACAGATGCGGGCCCGGGTTCGCCATTCCGCTTGCACCGGCGCACGGCTCGGACGAATGTGGGACCGAGGCAAATCACCCGGGAGGATCGCTCCATGGCGGATGGTTCCGGACAGGCGTTGTTGCGGTTCGGCGGTCTGATCAGGCGGGCGCGGGTCTCGCCGGACGGCCGGGCGCTCTACCAGATCGGTGGGCGCGAGGCGGACGCCTTCTACCGCGATCGCTGGTCGTACGACAAGGTGGTACGCTCCACCCACGGGGTCAACTGCACCGGCTCGTGCTCGTGGAAGGTGTACGTCCGCGACGGCATCATCACCTGGGAGCAGCAGCAGACCGACTACCCGACCGCCGGGCCGGACCGCCCGGAGTACGAGCCACGGGGCTGCCCGCGCGGGGCGGCGTTCTCCTGGTACACCTACTCCCCCACGCGCGTGCGGTACCCGTACGCCCGCGGGGTTCTGATCGAGATGTTCCGGGAGGCGCGGCAGCGGCTCGGTGACCCGGTGGCCGCGTGGGCCGAGATCCAGAACGATCCGGCGAAGCGGCGCTCCTACCAGCGGGCCCGTGGCCAGGGTGGCCTGGTCCGGGTGAACTGGGACGAGGCCCTGGAGATGGCCGCGGCCGCCCACGTGCACGCGATCAAGGAGTACGGACCGGACCGGATCGCCGGGTTCTCCCCGATTCCGGCCATGTCGATGGTGTCGCACGCGGTCGGCGCCCGGTTCATCAGCCTGATCGGCGGCACCATGCTGTCGTTCTACGACTGGTACGCGGACCTGCCGGTGGCCTCGCCGCAGGTGTTCGGTGACCAGACCGACGTGCCCGAGTCCGGTGACTGGTGGGACGCCTCCTACCTGCTGATGTGGGGCTCCAACATCCCGGTCACCCGCACTCCGGACGCGCACTGGATGGCCGAGGCCCGCTACCGGGGGCAGAAGGTCGTCGTGGTGAGCCCGGATTTCGCCGACAACGTGAAGTTCGCCGACGAGTGGATGCCGGCCCAGCCGGGCACCGACGGGGCGCTGGCGATGGCGATGGGCCACGTGATCCTCAAGGAGTTCTTTGTCGACCGGCGCACCCCGCGGTTCGTCGACTACGTGCGCCGGTACACCGACCTGCCCTACCTGATCACGCTGACGCGGCGGCCGGACGGCGCCTACCAGCCGGACCGCTTCCTCGGTGACGATTTCAAGCCGATGGTGTGGGATACAGCCACCGGCGCGCCAGCGGCGCCGCGCGGCGGTCTCGGGCACCGGTTCGGCGCCGAGCCGGGGCAGTGGAACCTCGATCTCGGCGGCATCGAACCGGCGCTGACCTGTCTGGGCGCCGGCGACACGGTGGAGATCGTGCTGCCGCGCTTCGATCTCGGCGACCCGGGCACGGTACGCCGCGGCGTACCCACCCGCATGGTCGACGGCCAGCTGGTGACCAGCGTGTTCGACCTGATGCTGGCCCAGTACGGGGTGTCCCGGCCGGAACTGCCCGGGCAGTGGCCGGCCGGCTACGACGACCCGGAGCAGCCCTACACCCCGGCGTGGCAGGAGCCGATCACCGGTGTCCCGGCGGCGCAGGTGGCCCGGGTGGCGCGGGAGTTCGCCGACAACGCGGAACGGTCCGGCGGCCGGTCGATGATCCTGCTCGGCGCGGGCGTGAACCAGTGGTTCCACGGCGACACCACCTACCGGGCGATCCTGGCGCTGGTCACCCTGACCGGCTGCCAGGGCGTCAACGGCGGCGGCTGGGCGCACTACGTGGGCCAGGAGAAGTGCCGCCCGGTCACCGGCTGGCAGCAGCTCGCCTTCGCGCTGGACTGGGTGCGGCCGCCGCGGCAGATGATCGGCACCGCGTACTGGTACACCCACACCGACCAGTGGCGTTACGACACGTACACCGCCGACACGGTCGCGTCGCCGACCGGCACCGGGCTGTTCGCCGGCCGGCACACCATGGACCTGCTGGCCCAGTCGGCGCGCCTGGGCTGGATGCCGTCGATGCCGACGTTCGACCGTAACCCGCTGGATCTGGCCGACGAGGCCGGCGACGACCCGGGCCCGCACGTGGCGAACGAGCTGCACGCCGGGCGGCTCGGGTTCGCCTGCGCCGACCCGGACGATCCGAAGAACTGGCCCCGGGTGTTCACCGCCTGGCGGGCCAACATCCTCGGTTCGTCGGCGAAGGGCAACGAGTACTTCCTCAAGCACCTGCTCGGCACCCGCTCGAACCTGCGGGCCACCGACGTGTCCGGCCGGGGTGAGGCGCCGGAGGGCAAGCTCGACCTGATGCTCAGCCTCGACTTCCGGATGACGTCGACCACGCTGCTGTCCGACATCGTGCTCCCGGCCGCCACCTGGTACGAGAAGCACGACCTGAACACCACGGACATGCACCCGTTCATCCACGCGTTCACCCCGGCGATCAGCCCGCCGTGGCAGACCCGGACCGACTTCGACATCTTCCACGGCCTGGCCCGGCATTTCTCCGCCCTGGCCAAAACCCATCTGGGGGTACGAAAAGACCTGGTGGCCGCGCCGCTGCTGCACGACACGCCGGACGCGATGGCCACCCCGTACGGGCGGGTCACCGACTGGCAGGAGACCGGCGAGGTGCCGGTGCCCGGCCGGACCATGCCGAAGATCGTGGTGGTGGAACGCGACTACGGGGCGGTCGCCGACCGGCTGGGCGCGCTCGGGCCGCTGCTGGACACGCTCGGCACCACCGGCAAGGGCGTGCACGTCGACGTCCGCCCGGAGATCGACTACCTGCGCCGCAAGAACGGCGTGGTCCTCGGCGACCGGCCGTCGCTGGTCCGGGACGTCCACGCCTGCGAGGCGATCCTGGCGCTCTCCGGCACCACCAACGGGCGGGTCGCCACCGAGGGCTTCCACGACGTGGAGAAGCGGACCGGGGTGCGGCTCGCCGACCTGGCCGCCGAGCACGAGGGCAAGCAGATCACCTTCGCCGACTGCCAGTCCCGGCCGGTCCCGGTGATCACCAGCCCGGAGTGGTCGGGCAGCGAGACCGGTGGGCGCCGCTACTCGCCGTTCACCATCAATGTGGAGCGGCTCAAACCGTGGCACACGCTGACCGGGCGCCAGCACTTCTTCCTCGACCACGACTGGATGCACGAGGCCGGTGAGGCGCTGCCGATCTTCCGGCCGCCGCTGGACATGCACCGGCTCTTCGGCGAGCCACGGCTCGGGCGCAACGGCGAGCTCGAGATCACCCTGCGCTACCTGACGCCGCACTCGAAATGGTCGATCCACTCCGAGTACCAGGACAACCTGATCATGCTGACGCTGTCCCGCGGCGGGCCGACCATGTGGATGAGCGAGGCGGACGCCGGGAAGATCGGGGTCCGCGACAACGAGTGGATCGAGGCGGTCAACCGCAACGGCGTGGTGGTCTGCCGGGCCGTCGTGTCGCACAAGATGCCCGAGGGCACGGTGTACTTCTACCACGCCCAGGAACGGGTGATCGACGTGCCGAAAGCCGAGATCAACGGCCGGCGCGGCGGCATCCACAACTCGCTGACCCGGCTGCTGGTCAAACCCACCCACCTGATCGGCGGGTACGCCCAGCTGTCGTTCGCGTTCAACTATCTCGGCCCGACCGGCAACCAGCGCGACGAGGTGACCGTGATCCGCCGCCGGTCGCAGGACGTGGAGTACTGAGATGCGGGTGATGGCCCAGACCGCGATGGTCATGAATCTCGACAAGTGCATCGGCTGTCACACCTGCTCGGTCACCTGCAAGCAGGCGTGGACCAACCGCTCCGGCGTCGAGTACGTGTGGTTCAACAACGTCGAGTCCCGCCCCGGGCAGGGCTATCCACGCACCTATCAGGACCAGGACCGCTGGCAGGGCGGCTGGGTGCGCACCCGGACCGGTCGGCTCAAGCCCCGCTCCGGTGGCCGGATCAAGAGGCTGCTCAGCATATTCGCCAACCCGATCCTGCCGCGGATGCGCGACTACTACGAACCGTGGACCTACGACTACGAGCACCTGCTGACCGCCCCGGCCGGCGAGGACCTGCCGGTGGCCCGCCCGAAGTCGCTGCTCACCGGCGAGGACACCAAGGTGACCTGGTCGGCGAACTGGGACGATTCGCTCGGCGGCGGCAACGAGGTGCTGGCCGGCGACCCGATCCTGCAACGGGTCTCCGACCAGGTGCGCCAGGAGTACGAGAAGGCGTTCCTGTTCTTCCTGCCGCGCATCTGCGAGCACTGCCTCAACCCGTCGTGTGCCGCGTCCTGCCCGTCCGGCGCCATCTACAAGCGGGCCGAGGACGGGATCGTGCTGGTCGACCAGGACCGGTGCCGGGGCTGGCGGATGTGCGTGACCGGGTGCCCGTACAAGAAGGTGTATTTCAACCACCGCACCGGCAAGGCCGAGAAGTGCACGTTCTGCTTCCCGCGCATCGAGATCGGCCAGCCCACCATCTGCTCGGAGACCTGCGTCGGCCGCCTGCGCTACATCGGCCTGATGCTGTACGACGCGGACGCCGTCGCGAAGGCCGCGGCCGTCCGGGACGAGCACGACCTGTACGACGCCCAGCGCTCGGTCTTCCTGGACCCGCACGACCCGAAGGTGGCCGCCGCGGCGGACCGGGCGGGCATCCCCGAGGACTGGATCGACGCCGCGAGACGGTCCCCGGTCTGGGATCTGATCATGAAGTACGAGGTGGCGCTGCCGCTGCATCCGGAGTACCGCACCATGCCGATGGTCTGGTACATCCCGCCACTGTCGCCGGTCGTCGACGTGCTGCGCGACACCGGCCACGACGGCGAGGACCCGCACAACCTGTTCGGCGCCGTGGACGCCCTGCGCATCCCGATGGACTACCTGGCCGAACTGTTCACCGCGGGCGACCCGGCTCCGGTCCGGGACGCCCTGAACCGGCTCGCCGCGATGCGCGCCTACCAGCGCCGGATCAACCTGGGCGAGAAGCCGGACGGCTCGATCCCGGCGGCCGTCGGGATGACCACCGGCGAGATGGACAACATGTACCGGCTTCTCGCCATCGCCAAGTACGAGCAGCGGTACGTCATCCCGTCCGCGCACGCCGAGGACGCCCACCGGCTGGAGGGTCTCGGCGCCGAGTGCTCACTGGACTACGAGGGCGGCCCCGGCATGTACCAGACCGGCCCGTTCGGTGAGGCGTCCGGAACACCGGTGCCGGTGCAGGTGGAGACCTTCCACATGCTGCGGGACCGGCAGACCGCCGACGAGCCGCGCCGCCTCAACCTGCTGAACTGGGACGGCAAGGGCACCCCGGAGGGCATGTTCCCGCCGCGTGAGGAGGACCGGTCGTGACCGCTCTCGCCGCCCGCGCCGCCTCCCTGCTGCTGCGCTACCCCGACGATCACGTGCTCGCCGCCGTACCCCTGATCCTCGACGCCCTGCCGATGCTGCCCACCCGGATCGCGGCATCGCTCCGGCCGGTCGCCACCCACCGGGCCGCCGGCGAGCCGGGCGGCCTGCGCGCCGCATACGTCGACCAGTTCGACTTCCGCCGCCGGTCCAGCCTGCACCTGACCTACTACACCTGCGGTGACACCCGGAGGCGCGGCGAGGCGCTGGCCGGTTTCGCCGCCGCGTTCAAGACCTCGGGGTACGAGGTGGTCGACGGCGAACTGCCCGACTACCTGCCCGCGGTCCTCGACCTGGCGGCCGCCGACGACACCGGCTGGCGGCTGCTGCGAGAGCACCGGATCGGCCTCGACCTGCTGGCCCGGTCGCTGGAGAAGTCCGTCTACCGGCACGCCGTCGAGGCCGTCCGCGCCCTGCTCCCGGCCCCCACGCCCGGGGATCTCGACGCCGCCACCGCCCTGGCCCGGACCGGCCCGCCGGCCGAACGGGTGGGCCTGCAACCGTTCGGGAGCAGCCGATGAACACGTTCCTGTGGGTGATCTTCCCGTACCTGTCGATCGTGGTGCTGATCGGCGGGACCGTCTGGCGCTACCGCTACGACAAGTTCGGCTGGACCACCCGCTCCTCCCAGCTGTACGAGACCAACTACCTGCGCTGGGGCAGCCCGATGTTCCACTTCGGAGTGCTGTTCGTGCTGATCGGGCACGTCATCGGCCTGCTGATCCCGAAGTCGTGGACCGAGGCCGTGGGCATCACCGAACACCTCTATCACCTGATGGCCGTCCTCATCGGCACGGTGGCCGGCCTGTGCACGCTGATCGGCATGGCGATCCTCATCCTCCGCCGCCGCCTGACCGGCCCGGTCTTCGCCGCCACCACCCGCAACGACAAGGCGATGTACGTGGTGCTGGGCTCGGTGATCCTGCTGGGCCTCCTGGCGACCGTGAAGGCGAACATCGCCGGCGGCGGCTACGACTACCGGGAGACCGTGTCGCCGTGGCTGCGCTCGCTGTTCACGCTGCGACCCGACGCCGCCCTGATGACCGCCGTACCGGCCTCCTTCAAGGTCCACGTGATCGCGGCGTTCGTGCTGTTCGCGTGCTGGCCGTTCACCCGGCTGGTGCACGCGTTCAGCGCACCGGTCGGCTACCTCACCCGCCCGTACGTGGTCTACCGCTACCGTGACCCGCGCGGCGGCCTGCGGCCCGCCCGTCCCGGCTGGGAGCCGCCCCGCTGAGAGCGGCCCCGCCGGGCCGAGCTCCGGTAAAACTGGAACGATTCCAGAAAAGCGGGTTAAGGTCGTGGCATGACGTCCGACCTCGAGGCGCAGCTGCGGGCCGTCTCGCTGCGGGTGACCCGGCCACGCCTGGCCGTGCTCGCCACGCTGCGCGACCACCCGCACGTCGACACCGACACGGTGATCGAGCTGGTGCGAGCGGATCTCCCGTCGGTCTCCCACCAGGCGGTCTACGATGTGCTGCGTGCGCTCACCGACACCGGCCTGATCCGGCGCATCCAGCCCGCCGGAGCGACCGCCCGTTACGAGACCCGCGTGCGCGACAACCATCATCACGTCGTGTGCCGCGGCTGCGGCACGATCGCCGACGTCGACTGCGCGGTCGGACACGCCCCCTGCCTCACCGCCTCCGACGATCACGGGTTCGTGGTCGAGGAGGCGGAGGTCGTCTACTGGGGCACCTGCCCCGACTGCGTGACCAAACGTTCGGAAGAAGGTAGCTGATGAGCGACATCCAAGACCCGAAGCAGAGCGGCTGTCCGGTCGCGCACGACTCGGTGACCGCGCACGGCAGCGAGAGCGAGAACCCGGGAATCCCTTCGCCCGAGCCCAAGACCGGTGGCCGTCCGCGCAGCAACCGGGACTGGTGGCCGAACCAGCTCGACCTGTCGGTGCTGCACGCCCACTCGTCGAAGGGCAACCCGCTCGGCCCGGAGTTCGACTACGCCAAGGAGTTCGAGAAGCTCGACGTCGAGGCTCTCAAGGCCGACATCGTCACCGTTCTCACCACCTCGCAGGACTGGTGGCCGGCCGACTTCGGCCACTACGGCGGCCTGATGATCCGGCTCAGCTGGCACGCCGCCGGCACCTACCGGATCCACGACGGCCGCGGCGGCGCCGGTGACGGCGGACAGCGCTTCGCCCCGCTCAACAGCTGGCCGGACAACGCCAACCTGGACAAGGCCCGCCGCCTGCTCTGGCCGGTCAAGGCCAAGTACGGGCAGAAGATCTCCTGGGCCGACCTGCTGGTGCTGGCCGGCAACGTGGCCCTGGAGTCGATGGGCTTCAAGACCTTCGGTTTCGGCTTCGGCCGCGAGGACGTGTGGGAGCCGGAGGAGATCTTCTGGGGCCCGGAGGACACCTGGCTCGGTGACGAGCGGTACGTGTCCGAGAAGACCATGTCCGAGGGTGTCGGCGCCACCGAGATGGGTCTCATCTACGTCAACCCGGAGGGCCCGCGCGGCAGCGCCGACCCGCTCGCCGCGGCGCACTTCATCCGGGAGACGTTCGCCCGGATGGCGATGAACGACGAGGAGACCGTGGCGCTGATCGCCGGCGGTCACACCTTCGGCAAGACCCACGGCGCGGGCGTCGCCGACGACCACGTGGGCGCCGAGCCGGAGGGCGCGCCGCTGGAGGCGCAGGGCCTGGGCTGGCTGAGCACGCACGGCACCGGCAAGGGCGCCGACACGATCACCAGTGGGCTCGAGGTCACCTGGACCGACCGGCCGACCCAGTGGAGCAACCGTTTCTTCGAGATCCTTTTCGGGTACGAGTGGGAGCTCACCACCAGCCCCGGCGGCGCCAAGCAGTGGGTCGCCAAGGACGCCGAGGCGATCATCCCGGACGCACACGACCCGTCGAAGAAGCACAAGCCGACCATGCTGACGACCGACCTGTCGCTGCGCATGGACCCGGCGTACGAGAAGATCTCCCGCCGCTTCCTGGCGAACCCCGACGAGTTCGCCCTCGCCTTCGCCAAGGCGTGGTACAAGCTGCTGCACCGTGACATGGGCCCGGTCGCCCGCTTCCTCGGCCCGTGGGTCCCGGAGGCGCAGCTGTGGCAGGACCCGGTTCCGGCCGTCGACCACCCGCTGGTCGGGGAGGCCGACATCGCCGCACTGAAGTCGAAGGTCCTCGAATCCGGTCTGACCACCGACCAGCTCGTGTCGGCCGCGTGGGCGTCAGCCGCGACCTTCCGGTCCACCGACAAGCGCGGCGGCGCCAACGGCGCCCGGATCCGCCTGGAACCCCAGCGCAGCTGGGAGGTCAACCAGCCGGTCATCCCGGTGATCGACGCGCTGGAGAAGATCCAGCAGGAGTTCAACGCGTCCGGTGACGCGAAGATCTCGCTGGCCGACCTGATCGTGCTGGCCGGCGGCGCCGCCGTGGAGAAGGCCGCCGCGGAGGCCGGGCACCCGGTGGCCGTGCCGTTCCACCCGGGCCGCACCGACGCCACGCAGGAGCAGACCGACGTCGAGTCGTTCAAGGTCCTGGAGCCGCGGGCCGACGGTTTCCGCAACTACCTGCGGCCGGGCGAGAAGACCCAGCCCGAGGTGCTGCTCGTCGACCGGGCGTACATGCTGAACCTCACCGCGCCGGAGATGACCGTCCTGGTCGGCGGCCTGCGCGCGCTGTCCGGCGGTGGCCGCGGCGCGCTCACCAACGACTTCTTCGTCAGGCTGCTCTCCCCGGGCACCCGGTGGAAGGCGTCGGAGACCCAGGAGCACCTGTACGAGATCCAGGATGTGACCACCGGCAAGGTCGAGTGGACCGCCACCGTGGTCGACCTGATCTTCGGCTCGAACTCGCAGCTGCGCGCCCTCGCCGAGGTCTACGCCAGCGCCGACGCCCGCGAGAAGTTCGTCAAGGACTTCGTCGCCGCGTGGGTCAAGGTCATGGAGCTGGACCGCTTCGACCTGCGCTGATCCACCTCAGTGCACCCCGGTCGGCCCTTCCGGCCGGCCGGGGTCCGCCGCCGGGTCGCCGATGGCGATCACGATCGCACCGATCCGTTGCTCGGTCTCCACCCGGCGGTGCGCCTCGGCCGTCTCCGCCATCGGGTAGACCCGGTCGACGATCGGCCGCACGGACCCGGCCTCGATCATCGCGGTGAGGTCGGCCAGGTCCTCCCGGCTCTCCGGCGCGAACGTGACGATCACGCTCCGGTCGGTCAGCCCTCGGCTCAGCACCGACAGCCGCGGGTTGCCGTTGAGATAGCGCCCGCCCGGTTCGAGCATGCCGATCAGCCGGCCGTGCGGGCTTCCGGCGACCATGTCGAGGACGACGTCGAACCGGCGGCCGGTGGTCGTGACGTCGACCGTGGTGTAGTCGATGAAGTCACCGGCTCCGAGACCCCGGACGAACTCCTCCTTGATCGCGTGGTCGACCGCGGTGACATGCGCCCCCATCGAGCGGGCGATCTGGACCGCGTGCGCGCCGATGCTGCCGCCCGCACCGTTGATCAGCACCCGCTCCCCCGGTTCGACACCGGCACGCCGCATGAAGTGCAGCGCGTTGAGCCCGCCGAGCGGGACGGCGGCCGCCTCCGCGAACGTCATGGTCCGCGGCTTGGGGGCGATCGCGGCGTCCTCGGGGACGACGACGTACTCGCCGTACCCGCCCAGCCGCAGTCCGGAGCCGCCGTAGACCGGGTCACCGGCGGCGAACCGGGTGACCCGCTCGCCCACCGACACCACCTCACCGGCGAAGTAGCCACCCAGGATGTGCCGTCGCGGCCTCCGGATGCCGACCGCGATCCGCAGGGGAAGCCAGAACCACTTCACCGCGAACCGGAATCCCCTGAGCTCGCAGTCGGATTTGGTGGCCTCGGCCGCCCGCACCCGGATCAGGATCTCCCGCGCACCCGGCACCGGCGCGGGCACGTCCGTCAGACGCAGAACGTCCGGTTCCCCGTAGCGGGTGTAGACCACAGCCTTCACTCCGCTATCCGATCCACCGCCGGGTCACCCTGTCAACCGGCGCGGCTCCGGTTTTCGGCACACTCAACTGATTGACATCAGTTGATATCCCGACACATTGACGTAATACTTGCCGGGAGCGCTCCCAATCCCCTGAAAGCCGAAGATTGGAGACGTATCGTGCCCCGACACGAGTCCCACCGCACCACCCGCCGGTCCCTTCAAGTGCTGCTCGTCGCGCTCGCCACGATGATCAGCATGCTGCCCTGGACCGGAGCCGCCCAGGCACACGGCACCATCATCAACCCCGCGACCCGCGCCTATCAGTGCTGGAAGACCTGGGGTAGCCAGCACACCAACCCGGCCATGCAGACCCAGGACCCGATGTGTTACCAGGCGTTCCAGGCGAACCCGGACACCATGTGGAACTGGATGTCCGCGCTCCGGGACGGGCTGGGCGCCCAGTTCCAGGCCCGCACGCCGGACGGGCAGCTGTGCAGCAACGGCCTGACCCGCAACGACAGCCTGAACCGGCCGGGCGCCTGGAAGACCACCAACGTCAGCCGCAACATGACGGTCCAGCTGTACGACCAGGCGAGTCACGGCGCCGACTACTTCCGCGTCTACGTGAGCAAGCAGGGGTTCAACCCGGCCACCCAGACCCTCGGCTGGGGAAACCTCGACTTCATCACGCAGACCGGTAGGTACGCCCCGGCACAGAACATCTCGTTCAACATCACCACCTCGGGTTACACCGGGCACCACATCCTCTTCGTCATCTGGCAGGCCTCGCACCTCGACCAGGCCTACATGTGGTGCAGCGACGTCAACTTCGTCTGACCCGTCCGGCCCGGCGCTCCCCCCGGGCCGGAACTACCCCGAGGTGAATCATGAGGACCCGCTACATCGGGGCCGCGGTGGCGCTGCTGACGGCCACCGCCGGGGCGGTCGTGCTGTCCCGCTCCGGCGCCGATCCCGAGGATCTGCAAACCCAGATCATGACCCGGATGCGTACGACGCTCGAACAGTCCAGCCCCGAACAGCACCAGCACGCCGGCCACGGGGCCACGACCGCGGAGGCGGCGGTGATCTGCGGCGTCCGCGTCTACGGCTACGAGCCGGCGGAGGTCACCGCGCTCGCCGACGTGAAGACGGTCTACGGCTTCCACCTGTGCGGGGTGGCCGAGGGCCAGCGGCCGTGGGACGTGGCGGTCAAGCTGGCCGGCCCGGTCATCCTCGACATGTCCAGCGACCCGCCCTGCATCCAGGTCGTCGAGGCCACCGCCGAGGTCAAGTACGCCGACCGGCTCCGGCAGATGTTCCCCTCGCCGTACGCCGAACTGGCTTCCAAAGAGGCCCTGACCACCGAGGAGATGGCCGACCTGCGAGGGCGCTACGACGCGGCCGCCGGCCTGTGACCCGGCACCGGATCCGTCGCCGGCGGCGAGGCCGCTCATCGCAGGGCGGCCCGGATGGCGACGGCGAGCTCGTCGCGTCGTGCCTCGGGCAGGCGGGCGCCGGTGTCGTTCAGGTACCGGAAGACGCCCGGCCCGCGACGCTCGGCGGGCAGGTCCGGCATGCGGGGCACGATGTGGAAGTGCACGTGGGCGAAGCCCTCCTTCTCGGCGAACTGCACCACGTAGGTCTTGACGCAGCCGGTGACCTCCTGCAGTGCACGCGACAGTCGCACCTGCCAGGTGCCGAGCGTGCTCGCCTCCTCGTCGGTCAGCTCCGCGATGGAGGTCGCGTGACGCCGCGGGACCAGGACGAGCCACCCGGGCAGACTGCTGTTGAAGTCGTGCGCCACCCGCCAGAACCGGTCCGCGGCGATCCGCTCCCGAGGCGGCAGCCGATCGAACGTCTCGTTGTTCCGGCAGGCGTAACAATCCACCGCCGCAGATTACCGGCTGCTCACGCCGGCTCGGCGGGTTCGATCGCCGGGGCGCCCTTCGGTCAGGCGTGACCCGGTTCGCCGGGGCCGCACGACGGGCGGTGACCAGCGCTGATCACCGCCGGGCTCGACCATGACGATCACCGGTCCGGCCGGCACCGTGGACGATCCGCAGAATGATCATGCGGGCCACGCGGCGTGCTCCCCCCGGGTGAGGACGGTGTCTCGCGACATCGATGGAGGTTGCGGGGTGGTGTTTGGATCGATGGGTGGCAACCGAGATCCTGATCGCCGAGGACAACCCCAAGCAGGCCGAGCTCGCCGCCGCGTACCTGCGGCGCGAAGGGCACCGCGTCACGCTGGTCGGGGACGGGCCCGCGGTCTTCGAGGCGTGCCGGCAACGGCGGCCGGATCTCGTGGTGCTCGATGTGATGATGCCGGCGCTCGACGGGGTCACCGTCTGCCGGGTGCTGCGCGCCGAGTCGGATGTCCCGATCCTCATGTTGACGGCCCGCGCCGCCGAGGACGACATCCTGCGTGGCCTGGACGCCGGGGCCGACGACTATCTGACCAAACCGTTCAGTCCGCGTGAGCTGGCGGCCCGGGTGCGGGCGCTGCTGCGCCGGTCGGGGGCGCTGCGGGACCGGGATCAGCCGGTGCTGCGTACCGGGGATCTGGAAGTCGACGTCGGGCGGTTCGAGGTCCGGGTCGGCGGGCGGCCGATCGTGCTCACCGCCAAGGAGTTCGGGATCATCGAGGTGCTGGCCGGGGCGCCGGGGCGGGTGTTCACTCGTGGCGAGATCCTGGCGAAGGCCTTCGGTTTCGACCGGTACGTTCTGGAGCGCACGGTCGACGCGCACGTGCGCAACCTGCGGCGCAAGCTCGGCGACGACCCGGACGATCCACGGTACGTGCAGACCGTCTACGGGCGCGGCTACCGGCTGGCGGCCGAACCGTGAGCTTCCGGATCCGCGTCTTCCTGCTGGTCGCGGTCGTCGGGCTGGGCGCCACCGGGCTGACCGTCGCGCTGACCTGGTGGCAGGCCCGCGACCAGGTGGGCGAGGCGGCGTCGGCGTCCCGGGAGACGACCGAGACGATCCACGCCGAGTTGCGTGCCCAGGCGCTGCGCAACGGCACCTGGGAGGGGGTGGACCAGACCCTGAAGCGGTTGCGGGCGCAGACCGGGCAGCGGATGCGGCTGGTCGACCCGTACGGCAACGTGGTGGCCGATACCGATCACATGGACGGTCGCGCCGCCCGGCCGCCCGGCCCGGTCGCGGTGATCGTCGACCCGCTGCCCACGCTGGTGCTGCCGGTCGGCGGTGACGAGCGGATGGCGACGCTCACGGCCATCGGCGCGTACCGGGAGGAGACGGTGTGGTCGGCGTGCCTGTTCCGGGCCGGCTATACGCCGCTCGGCGTGGTGGGCGCGGACGGCGTACCCCGTCATGGTCTGTCCGGTGTCGATCCGGGCACTCTCGACGCGTGCCGGCCCGGTCCCTTCGCGGAGGCGACGCGGGCGACGGACCGTCTCGAGGTGGGGCAGTGTGCCGAGGCCGGCTGCCTGCGGGAGGCGTTCCGCCGGCGGGTCACCGACTCGGACGTGGCCCCGGCGACGCTGTTGCTGACGATCGGCGCCGCCAACGAGCCGGTACGGGCGCTGGACCCCGGCCCGGTTCTGCTGATCACCGTGGTGGTGGCGGCGCTGGCGGTCGGCGGCGCGCTGCTGATCAGCCGGCGGGTGCTGCGCCCGATCGGCACGCTGACCACGGCGGCCCGCCGGCTCGCCGACGGCGACCGGGCCGGGCGGGTGCCCGACGACGGCCGCGACGAGATCGGCGAGCTGGCCCGGGCCTTCAATCAGATGACCGATTCGGTACGCGCGGCGGAGGAGGATCAGCGGCGGCTCATCGCGGATGTGGCGCACGAGTTGCGTACCCCGCTGGCGAATCTGCGCGGCTACCTGGAGGCGATCCAGGACGGGGTGATCGAGCCGACGCCGGCGGTGTTCGCGTCCCTGCACGACGAGGTGATCCTCAACCAGCGGATCGTCGACGATCTCCAGGAGCTGGCGCTGGCCGAGGCCGGGGCGCTGGTCTACCACCGGGAGCCGACCGATCTGGCCGAGCTGATGGAGACGGCCCGCACCGCGCACCGGCCGGCCGCCGACGCGGCGGGCGTCCGGCTCACGGTGGAGTCGGACGGCCCGGTGTTCGCCGACGCGGACGCCGACCGGATCCGGCAGATCGTCGGGAATCTGGTGGGCAACGCGTTACGCGCCACCGCGTCCGGCGGTTCGGTCACCTTGCGCGCGCACGCCCGCGGCGACCGGGCGGTGCTCCAGGTGACCGACACCGGGGTCGGGATCGCGCCGGAGCACCTTCCGCTGGTCTTCGACCGGTTGTGGCGGGCCGACCCGGCGCGCGGCCGGGGCACCGGCGGCAGCGGGCTCGGGCTCGCCATCGTCCGGCAGATCGTCCACGATCACGGCGGTGAGGTGACCGCCCGCAGCGCCGAGGGCGCGGGCGCCACCTTCGAGGTCTCCCTGCCGCTGACCGGTGACCGCGTCAGCGGCGCCGCACCGGGTCGGTGACGGCGCCCTCCGCCGCGCCGGCACGCGGGGACGGCACCCTACGGTGGCCGAGCAGATCGGCGAAGAGCCCCTCCCACCGCGCGACGACCACCGGCATCTCGTAGCCGGAGGCGGTCGTCCGCGCGGCGGCGCCCAACCGCTCCCGCTCGGCGGGGGCGTCGATCAGGCGGGAAAGGCCGGCGGCCAGGCCGGGCACGTCCTTGGGCGGGATGAGCAGCCCGTTCACCCCGTCGTCGACCACGTCGGCCGGGCCGGTCGGGCAGTCGAACGACACCACCGGCAGCCCGGCGCTCATGGCTTCGAGCAGCACCATCGGCAGGCCCTCCTTGCGGGAGGACAGCGCGAAGATCGACGCTTTGGCGAATTCGGCGTCCAGGGTGCGGGTCACGCCACGCAGCCGGACCACGTCACCGAGGCCGCGTTCGGCGATCCGGGCGGTGAGCCGGCCCCGGGCCTGGCCCTCGCCGAAGATGTCCAGCCGCCAGTCCGGGTGCTGCTCGTGGACCAGGGCGAAGGCGTCGATCAGCATGTCGAAGCCCTTCTGCTTGCCCAGCCGCCCGGCGGCGATCACGGTCCGGGCGCGGTCCGGCTCGTCCGTCCCGGTCCGTGGCGGAATGCCGTTGGGGATGCGGAACAACGGCATCGCGTCGCCGAGCGCCTCCCGGTAGGTGGCCAGGTCGGCGCGGGTGAGCACGGTGACGGCGTCCAGGCGGGGGTAGGCGCGGACGATCCGCTTCTGCAGGCCCTTGCGGTAGCTGGCGAAGTTCATGTGGTCCTGGCCGATCCGGACCAGCCGGCGTGGCGCGAACCAGGCGGACAGCAGGTTGAGCGCCGGCCGGGTGCTGAACAGGATCCCGTCTTTCTGGGCCCGCATGTACCGGATGATCCGCAGGTCGACGACCGGGTCCCAGCGGTGGTACCGGAAGTCCCGGCCGTGCGGCAGCGGGTTGCGCACCGCCCGGGTCTTGCGCAGACGCCGGGGCGTGCCGTTCCACCTCGTGCCGTCGGTACGCAGATCGGTCAGTGAGACCAGCCGCACCCGCGGATCCAGCGTGAACGCCGGAACCTCCGCGGTGCGGTACACACTGGCGATCTCGACGTCGTGGGTGGCGCACAACGCGTTGGCCTGATTGAAGACCGTTCGGATCGTTCCGCCGACTCCGTACGCGTTGTGTATGAGATACCTGATATTCACTCGCACAACCTAGGAGGCCGCGTCAATCGAAGATCTGCGGTTATCGTGATCCACATGGAACGACGGCATCCCACCCTGGCCGATGTGGCGCGTGCCGCCGGCGTGTCGAAGGCCACCGCCTCCCGCGCCATCAACGGAGCGTACGGGACCTCGTCGACGGTCCGTGATCATGTGCGTTCGGTGGCGGCCCGGCTCGGTTTCGAGCCGCACGCGGCGGCCCGCGCCCTGGCGTCCGGGCGGGGCGGACCGCGCCGGCGGGACCGCATCGAGGTGCTGATCGTCGACCCGGATCCGGCCGCGATGAGCGCCAAACCCTTCTACGGGCGGGTCCTGGCCGGCGCGATGCGCGCGCTCGGTGACCAGGATCTCGCCCTGGAGGTACGCCGGGTGGCCGCCCCACCCTCCGATGAGGACGACGCGCCGTTCGGCCGTCTGCTGATCAACCTGCCGGGCGCGGCCGGTGCCGCCCTGGCCCGCCGGTCGCGGACCGTGGCGCTGGGCCGCTCCGCGCCCGGTGTGATGTTCGTGGCCCCCGACAACGACAGTGGCGGAAGTCAGGCGGCCGCCCATCTGGTCGCCACCGGCCGGACCCGGATCGGCGCCGTGTTCGGCCCGCCCACACCGTGCGCCGACGAACGCCGGGCGGGCTTCCTGCGGGTGCTGGCCGGCGCGGGCCTCGCGGTGGCGTCCGTGGACGGTGATTTCACCCGGCCCACCGCCTACGCGGCCACCCGCGACCTGCTGCGGCGCGAACCGGACCTGGACGCGGTGTTCGCCGCGTGCGACGTCACCGCGATGGGCGTGTTGCAGGCGCTGCGCGAGACCGGCCGCCGCGTCCCGGCCGACGTGGCGGTCGTCGGCTTCGACGGCAGCGCCCTGGCCGAGGCCGCCGACCTGTCCTCGGTCTACATGCCGGTCGAGGACGAGGCCGCGGCGGCGGTGCGGCGCCTGCTCGATCCGGCCCTGCCATCGGCCGGCCGCCTGCCGACCACCCTGACCGTCCGCGGCTCCAGCTGACCGATCCGGTCAGTGGCCGATCTTGTCCAGGTCGGCCAGATCGTCGGCGGAGAGCGGCAGGCCCGCGCCCGCGATGTTCTCGCGCAGGTGGGCGCGGGACGACGTACCCGGGATCAGCAGGATGTTCGGTGACCGCCGCAACAACCAGGCCAACGCGACCGACAGGGGCGACGCCTCCAGCCGGGCGGCCACCGCCGACAGCGCCGAGGACTGGATCGGGCTGAAGCCGCCGAGCGGGAAGAACGGCACGTACGCGATGCCCTGCCGGGCGAGCTCGTCGATCAGCCGGTCGTCGTCGCGGTGGGCGAGGTTGTAGAGGTTCTGGACCGCCACGACCGGTGCGATCGCCTGCGCCTCGACGATCTGTTCCGGTGTCGCGTTGCTGAGCCCGAGGTGGCGGATCAGGCCCTGCCGCTGGAGTTCGGCGAGGGTCTCGAACGCTTCGGCCACCGGCTCGGGCCGGGGTCCGGCGGCGTCGCCGAGGCGCAGGTTGACCAGGTCGAGCACGTCGAGGCCGAGGTCTTCGAGGTTCTCGTGCACCGCTCGGCGCAGGCTGCCGGGGTCGCGGGCCGGGGGCCAGCCACCCTGCCGGTCCCGCTCGGCGCCGACCTTGGTGACGATGTGCAGCGACTCCGGGTACGGATACAGCGCCGCGCGGATCAGCCGGTTGGTGACGCGCGGCCCGTAGGCGCCGGCGGTGTCGATGTGGGTGATGCCGAGGTCGACGACGTCACGGAGCACGGTGAGCGCGTTGCCGGGGTCGGCGGGTGGTCCCATCACCCCGGGTCCGGCGAGCTGCATGGCGCCGTAGCCGAACCGGGTGACGGTCAGGTCCCCCAGTGCCCGGAAGCCGCCGGGAAGAGAGGCGGAGCCGTGTTGATCACTCATGGACTCCACTATCGGGGGGTAGCTTTCCATCAGGAAGTAGGCACCTGAAGGTGCGTAACGTGGGGAGAAGTGCGTGGCGACGACGACAGCGGCGCAGAAGCGGGCGGCCGCGAAGGTGGAGTACGACGCTTTCGTGGCCCGGTGTCCCAGCCGTGAACTGCTCGACCGGATCGCGGACAAGTGGGTCGTCCTGGTCCTGGCCGCGCTTCGCAGCGACTGCGCCGGTGAGCCGCGGCCACTGCGGTATTCGGAGCTGTCCCGCACCCTGGCCGGTGTCAGCCAGAAGATGCTGACGCAGACCCTGCGCGCCCTGGAACGCGACGGTCTGATCACCCGGACCGTGACGCCGACCGTGCCGGTCACGGTCACCTACGAGCTGACCGGTCTGGGTCTCTCCCTGCATCAGACGGTCCAGGGTGTGAAGGCGTGGGCGGAGACGCACATGGACGCCGTGCTCGCCAACCGCGACTACTACGACGGACGCACCGCCTGAGGTGACGCCGAGGGGGCCCGCACGGTCCTCGGCGGGCTCGTCTCAGCGAACCCGGCGAGAATGCACCAGCAGGAGCCAGCCCAGGTAGATGCCGCCGACGCCGGCGGTCACGACGCCGACCGGGAGTTCGCTCGGGGCGGCCGCCCGCCGGGCGATCAGGTCGCTGGCGACCAGCAGCAGCGCGCCCATGAGGCCCGCCGCGGTCAGCCCCGCGCCCGGTGAGCGGGTGAGCCGCCGGGCCAGCTGCGGCCCGGCCAGGGCGACGAAACCGATCGGGCCGGTGGAGGCGGTGGCGATCGCGGTGAGGCCGACCGCGACCACGACCAGGCCGAGGCGGGCCTTCTCCAGCGGTACGCCGAGGGCCGCGGCCGCGTCGTCGCCGAGTTCGAGCATCGGCAGGTAGCGGGACAGGACGACGGTGATCGGGATGAGCAGCAGCAGCCCGAACCCGACCAGCTGCACGTCGCCCCACCGGCGCTCGAAGAGGCTGCCGACGATCCACACCGTGGCGGCCCGGGCGTCGCGCAGGTCGGCCCGGCTGACCAGGTAGTTGATGATGGCGATGAGGATCGCGCTGACGCCGATGCCGACGAGCACGAGCCGCAGCCCGTTGACGCCGCTGCGGTAGGCGAGCAGATAGACCGCGATCGCCGCGATCAGGCCACCGGCGAAGGCTCCGGTGGCGGTGAGCACGGCGCCCCCGCCGTAGAAGAGGATGACCAGAATGGCCCCCACCGACGCGCCGTAGCCGAAGCCGATGACGTCGGGGCTGCCCAGCGGGTTGTGGGTGAGCCGCTGGAAGATCGCGCCGCTGATCCCGAAGGCGATACCGGCGACCACGGCCACCAGGGCGCGCGGCAGGCGCCGCTGGACGACGAACAGTTCGGCGAGCCGGCTGCCCTCCCCCCGCAACGACGTGATCACCTCGGGGAACGGGACGGGATAGTCGCCGACGCTCAGCGACACCAGCACCAGCCCGGCGGTGACCAGGATCAGAATCAGACAAACCAGGAGGGTACGGGGTTCGACCCGGAACGAGACCCGGTCGGCGGCCAGCCGTACGTCCTTGACCGTTGTCACAGCGGCACCACCTGACGACGGCGGACCAGGGCGATGAGCACGGGCGCGCCGAGCAGGGCGGTGACGATGCCGGCCTCCAGTTCGCTCGGGGTGATCACGACCCGGCCGACGACGTCCGCGCCGAGCAGCAGGACGGGGGCGAGCAGCATGGCGTACGGCAGCACCCACCGCAGGTCGGCGCCGATCAGGGCGCGGGCCGCGTGCGGGACGGCCAGCCCGATGAACGCGAACGGACCGGCGGCCGCGGTGGCCGCGCCGCAGAGCAGGGTGACCGTGGCGGCCGAGGCGAGGCGGGTGCGGGCCAGGTTCACGCCGAGCGCCCGGCCGGTGTCCTCGCCGAGCGACAGCGCGTTGAGCGGGCGGCTCAGCAGCAGGGCGACGACGATGCCGATGAGCAGGAACGGCAACACGTCCATCAGCACCGACCGGTCGCGCCCGGAGAGGCCGCCGACGATCCAGAACCGGAACTGGTCGAGCGCCTTCGCGTCGAGCATCTGCACCCCGTACGTGTAGGCGACCAGCACCGCGCCGATCGACGTGCCGGCCAGGGCGAGCCGGACCGGGCCGCCGGGTCCCCTACCGCCGGCGCCGAGCAGGTAGACCACGACGGTGGCGGCGGCCGCTCCGGCGAACGCGAACCACACGTACCCGGAGGCGGTGGTGATGCCGAAGAAGCTGATCGCCGTGACCACCGCGGCGGCCGCGCCGGAGTTGACGCCGAGCAGGCCGGGGTCGGCGAGCGGGTTGCGGGTGAGCGCCTGCATCACGGTTCCGGCCAGGCCGAGGGCCATGCCGATCAGAAGACCGAGGACGGTACGGGGTACGCGCTGGGTGGTGACGA
This sequence comes from Actinoplanes flavus, assembly GCF_017592555.1. GTDB lineage: Bacteria > Actinomycetota > Actinomycetes > Mycobacteriales > Micromonosporaceae > Actinoplanes > Actinoplanes flavus. The sequence continues at coordinate 125,120 of NZ_JAGFNS010000014.1, forward strand.
TGACGGCCTCGGGTGAGCCGTCGGAGTGCCACAGCGCGTCGACGACCGTGGAGAACGGGATGGCGCGGGCGCCCACGGCGAGGCTGAGCAGCACGGCGAGCGCCAGCAGGGCGAGGCAGAGCAGCAGCCCCGCGATCCGGCGGGGCAGGGTGTTCGTCACGCGGCGGTCCGGTCCAGGGTGGTGAGGGCGGTGAACAGGCGGGCGTAGTTGCCGTAGGAGAACGCGTGCCAGGCGTCGTCCCACGGGTGGGCGCGGAAGCCGGGCGGGATCTCCCCATTGACCATGATCAGATCAGCGGACACGGCGGACCACGCTACCGGGGTGCCGTGCGGGCCGTCGTCGGGAGTGCGGTCACCGAGGACCCGCAGCCCCAGCTCGTGAAGCGTCACGAGCCAGGGGTAGCGGGAGGGGTCCAGGATCGACAGTCGCGCGCCCCGCGCGTACCCGAAGATGATCGTGCGGCCGGACAGCGAAGCGGTGAGCGCGAGCTTCGCGGCCTGATAGGAATCGGTCGCGGGCGGCGAGGCGCCGAGGGCGACGGCGAGCCGGGCCGTCTCGGCGAGCAGGTCGTCGAGCGACTGTCCGCGCTCCTTGAGCGGCAGGACGACGGCCGGAAAGCCGTGCTCGCGGGGGAAACGGTCGACCACCAGGTCGGGCCGGGCCGCGGCGAGCAGGCCGGGATCGATGGCGGGATCGCCGGGGGTGTCCAGCCGGGCGACTCCGCCGGGCGCGAACCCGGCGGCGGCGAAGCAGACGTCGCCGTCCGGGTCCGGGCCGAGGGCCGCCGCGACGGGACGGATCCCGGCGGCGGCCAGCGTCGAGACGGCGAGCAGCTCGGCGACGGCGATGCGCCGCGGCCGTCGCGGCAGGGTGAGGGTGACCCCTCGCCCGTCCGTGTAGTGCCAGTCGTCCCGACGATCCCGCATCAGACGTGTCAGCCCTTGAGGGACTTCGCGATGTCGTCGAGGACGATGCCCGCCGCGATCGGGCCACCGCGCGAGGTCCACGGCACACCGTCGACGGCCACGACCTTGTTCGCCTTGACCGCGCCGAGCTGGTTCCAGGAGGCGTTCGCCTTGGCCTGTTCGAGGGCGGCGGCGCCGTCGTTGTTCAGGGTGCCGAGGAAGATGTAGTCGGCGTCGAGGACGTCGAGCTTCTCCAGGCTGACCGGGTCGGACGGGCCGGTGCCCTCGGTGAGCTGGGCGTCCGGGCGCTTGAGGCCGAGCTCCTCCACGATGGTGCTGGAGAAGTGCTGCTTCTGCAGGTAGGACGGGCCCTGCGGGTTCCAGCGGACGAGGCTGACCTTGGCGGCGCCGTTCGCGGCGATGGCGGCCTTGGTGTCGGCGACCTTCTTGTCGTAGGCGGCGAGCACCTCGGTGGCCTTGGCCTCCAGGTTGAGCGCGTTCGCGACGCCCTTGAGGCTGTCCTTCCAGGTGCTGTCGACCATGCTGGTGATGACGGTCGGCGCGATCGCGTTGAGGTCCTTGATCTGCGCCGGGTCCGGGTCGAGGAAGTGTCCGTAGAGGATCAGGTCGGGCTTCGGGTCCAGCGTGGCGATCGCCTCGATGTTCGGCTCGACGATCTCGCCGACCAGCTTGACGTTGGGCAGCTGCGGCACGAGGTAGCCGGCGACCGAGTCGCCCTGGCGGGACTTGCTGGCGCCGATCGGGGTGACGCCGAGCGCGAGGGCCGCGTCCAGGTCGGTCTCGGCGAGGGCCACGATGTTCTTCGGGGCCGACGGGACGGTGACCTTCGCGCCGGAGGCGTCGGTGATCTCGCGGGTGGTGGAGGCGGGGGCGGCGCTCTCGCCGGAGGCGGCCGGCTCGGCCTCGGAGGAGCAGGCGCCGAGGGCGGCGGCCACCGTGGCCGCGGCCAGAAGCGCACCCATGCGCTGGGTGAAGCGGGACATCATGAACTCCCGGGGAGCAGTCGGAATCAGGCGGCTAGGCCGCGCTGAGTTTCTACCACATGAGGTAAGGCTTACCTAACGTCCGATCGACGCGGAGGTGGCTACCACAGTGGATTCGGTCGGTCCGTAAGTGTTGAATAGCTGGACATTCGGGGCGATTCGCCGCCAGGCGGCAACCCGGTCCGGCAGCGCCGCCTCGCCACCGATGATCACTGTGCGTACCGAATCCGGGACCCCGATGTCCTGAGTGGTGAGGGCGTGCACCAGTTCGTGCCAGAACGCGGTCGGCAGGTCGAGCACGGTGAGTCGCAGCTCACCGCACGCCCGCAGGAACGTCTCCGCCGAGGCGTGCATCTCGGGCTCGCGCAGCACCAGCGTCCCACCGGTCGAGAGAGTGCCGAAGATTTCCTCCACACTGGCGTCGAAGTGGAGGGCCGCGAACTGGAGAACCCGGTCGCTGTCGGTGAACCCGTACCGGTGGGTGGCGGCCGCCACGAAATGCGACAGCGCCCCACGGCTGATCTCCACGCCGTTCGGGCGGCCGGTCGAACCCGAGGTGTAGATCACGTAGGCGAGCGCGTCCTCCGGCACCTTCCGGCGGACCACTTCGTTTCCGCCACCGATCTCGTCGAGGACGATGACCGGCCGGGCGTCCGCCAGCACATCGGCGTTGCGTCCCGCCGGGCCGTCCGGATCGACCGGCAGATAGGCCGCGCCGGCCAGCAGCGCGCCCAGGATCGCCACGATCGCGTCCGGCTCGCGGCGCATCCGCACCGCGACCAGGCTGTCCGCTTCCACCCCGCGACGGGCCAGGTCGGCGGCCACGGCGCCGGCTCTCACCCACATCTCGGCGTACGTGTACCGCGCCCCGCCCTGCTCGACCGCCACCGCGTCCGGGGTCGCCGCCACCTGCACGGCGATCCGGTCCAGAACCGGCGTCGCCGCCCGATCCCGCCACACCGGACGGCGGGGCGCGACCGCCGGGCCCAGCCGCAGCCGGCCCAGCGGCGTCTCCGGCTCGGCCAGCAGGCGCAGCAGCCGGTCCAGATGATCGGCCAGGCCGGACTCCGTGTACCGGGCCGGGTTGCCGTCCACCTCCAGGCTCATGCCGGTGCCGTCGCCGAAGTCGCGGACACCCAGCGCCAGGTCCTCGACCGGCCCGGCCGAGATGTTGTGCATGGTGCCGGTCGCCGTGCCGAACCGCAGGTCGTTGTCGAACGGCATGGCGTTGACCACCGGGCCGAACAGCCGCCGGTCGCTGCCGACCAGCCCCCGGTCGCGCCGCATCTGCTCGTGCCGGTAGCGGTGGTGCGGCCGGGACCGTTTGATCTCGGCGGCGATCTGCCGGGCCAGGCTGGGCAGCGTCTGGTCGGGGCGGACCGGCACGCGCAGCGGCACGATGTTCATCACGATCGCCGGGACCCGCAGCAGCGGGGTGCCGAGCCGGCCCATCACCGGCAGGCCCAGCACGGCCTCGGTCGTACCGGTCATCCGGTGCAGGTAGGCGGCGGTGGCCGCGGCGAACAGCTCCGGCCAGCCGACGCCGAGGCTCTTCAGCCCGGCGGCCCGCTCAGGGCCGATCCGGGTGACCGCCCGGACCGTGTGGTCGGCGACCGGCGCCGGGGCGGCCAGCGCGGCCGGCTCCGGCATCCCGTCCAGGTAGCCGCGCCAGAACTCGCGGTCGGCCGGATGCTTCGGGGAGGCGAGATAGGCGTCGGCCACCTCCAGAACGGTCGCGAACGGGCGGAACGGCCGCCCCTCCCCCGTCGTGTACCGGTCGGCGACCCGGCGGGCCAGCATCGAGAACGCGAACCCGTCGATGGCGATGTGGTGGATCCGCTGGTGCCACAGCCACGTCTCCGGGCCGACCCGGAACAGCACCTGCGCGAACAGCGGGCCCGCGGCCAGGTCCACCGGGGTACGGACGTCCGCGCGCATCCAGGCGAGCGCCTCGTCCTCGCCACACTCGCGGACCGGGAACGGGAACGGCCGCGGGTCGATCACCTGCCACGGGCCGGTGTCGTCGGAGCCGTACCGGGTGTGCAGCGACTCCGCCTCGCCGACCGCCTGCCGGACGGCCGCCTCGAATCTCGCCACGTCGAGCGGGCCCTCGATCCGCACGTAGTCGGCCGTGTTGTAGACCGGGCTGGCCGGGTCGAGCTGCTGGGCGTACCAGAGCGGGGACTGGGCCGGGGACAGCCGCAGGTGTTCGGTCATCGGTGGTTCTCCCAGGTGTTCGCCAGCTCCGGGCCGATCAGCGCGAGCGCGGCCGGGTCGGTCATCTCGTCGTGGGTGCAGGGCACGGGCACCACCCGTACCGATGTGGCGTGCTTCTCCCAGGCGTCCGCCCGGAACGCGTCGTCGGCCTCCTCGTTCGCCGCCGTGAACAGCAGCAACTCGCCGTCGAAGAAGCCCAGCGCGGCGCCGTCGACCTGCGAGCCCGCGGCCGCGAGGTTGGCCTCGATCGCCTCCAGCGCGGGCCGCCCGAGCCCGGCCAGGACCCCCGATCCACTGAGCGCGGCGAACGCCTCGTCGCGGTCCGCCGGCAGGGCGTCCAGGTCGGACAGGGCGAGCAGGAAGTCCAGGCCGTCGCCGGCCGCCGGGCCGGTCTCTCCGCCTCCTGGCCTTCCGGGGTACGCGTCGAGCAGGGCCAGACGCACGTCCTGCCCCTCACGGCGCAGCTCGGTGGCCATCAGGTGCGCCACCGTCCCGCCGAGCGAGTAGCCGGCCAGGTGGTACGGGCCCTGTGGCTGGATCTCGCGGATCAGCGCCAGATAGTCGGCGGCCATCTGCTCGGCGGTCGGTGTGTGCCCGGGTTCGGTCAGGCTGCGGGCCTGCAACGCGTAGACCGGCCGTCTGGTGTACCGGGCCAGCCCGGCGAACGACCACCCCAGGCCGGCGGCCGGGTGCACGCAGAACAGCGGCTCGCCCTCGCCGGTGGGGCGCAGCGGCAGCAGCGGGCGCAGCGCTGCCCCCGGCTCGGCGCCGGAGTCGATCAGCCTCGCCAGGGCGGCCGGGGTCGGGTGGGCGATGATGTCCGGCACCGTCACCACGCCCTGCAACGCCGTCTGCACCCGCACCACCAGCAGCGAGTGCCCGCCCAGGTCGAAGAAGCCGTCCTGGACGCCCACCTGTTCCAGGCCGAGCACCTCGGCGAACACACCGCAGACCAGGCGTTCGGTGGCGGTGCGCGGGCGTCCGCTGCCGCCGGCGGTGAACTCCGGCGCGGGCAGCGCCCGGCGGTCCAGTTTGGCGTTCGGGGTGAGCGGCAGCGCGTCCAGCTCGACCACGGCCGCCGGGACCATGTGCTCCGGCAGGGTGGCGGCGAGCCGGTCCCGCAGGTCACCGGCCGGGCGGTCGAGGACCACGTATCCGACGAGCCGTTTGATGCCGTGGTCGGTGCGCAGGATCACGGCGGCCTGGCGTACCTCCGGCTGTTCTGCGAGGGCCGCCTCGATCTCGCCGAGTTCGACCCGGAAGCCGCGCAACTGGATCTGGTCGTCGGAACGGCCGAAGAAGTCGATGTTCCCGTCTTCTCGCCAGGACACCACGTCGCCGGTGCGGTACATGCGCTGACCCGGCTCCCACGGGTTCGCGACGAACCGTTCCGCCGTCAGGCCGGGGCGTCCCGCGTACCCCCGGGCCAGACCGGGACCACCCAGGTAGAGCTCGCCCTGGACGCCCACCGGGACCGGCCGCAGGGCCTTGTCCAGGATGTACGCGGTCGTCCCCGGGTCGGGGACGCCGATCGGCACGCGGGCGCCGTCCCAGCCGCGCCGGTACTCCCACAGGGTGGAGTTGACCGTCGCCTCGGTCGGCCCGTAGGCGTCGACGAACCGCATCCGCTCGCCCCACCGCCTGGCCAGTTCCGGGGTGACCGCCTCGGTTCCGCACAGCAGCACGGCTCCGGCGGGCAGCTCGGCGTCCGGCGGCAGCGCGCCGAGCACGGCCGGCGGCAGCGCGATGTGGGTGGCGCCGTTCGACGCGATGTAGTCGGTCAGCGCCTTGTCCGCCACCCGGCGCGCGGACGGCACGATGATCGACCGGGCGCCGGTGAGCAGGCCCATCGCCAGCTCGAAGAAGGCCAGGTCGAAACTGATCGACGCGAACTGGAGCACCCTCGCGTTCTCGTCGACGCCGAACGACTCGCGTGCGGTGGCGAGCAGCGCCGTGACGCCCTCGTGGGTGACGACGACGCCCTTCGGCAGGCCGGTCGACCCGGACGTGTAGATCACGTAGGCCGGGTTACGCGGATCCACGTGGACGTCGAGCGGGCTGTCGTCGGTCTCGTCGAGGTCGTCCATGAGCAGCGTCGGGACGCCGGGCAGCGCGGCCGCGGTGGCCCGGGTGGCGAGGCCGACGACCGGGCAGCCGTCGTCGAGCATGTGCGCGATCCGGGCGGCCGGGTAGGCCGGGTCGATCGGCAGATAGGCGGCGCCCGCCTTGGCGACGGCCAGCACCGCCACCGCCATCTCGACATCACGGGGCAGGGCCAGCGCGACCGTCCGCTCCGGCCCGGCGCCGTGTCCGCGCAGCACCCGGGCCAGCCGGTTGGAGGCGGCGTCCAGTTCGGCGTAGGTGAGCCGCCGGTCCTCGCAGACCACGGCGATCTCGTCCGGCCGCTGATGCGCGGCGAACAGCTCGGCGACCGTCCGCGGCGGGTAGCCGCCGGCCCGGCCGGTGAACCGGGCCAGTTCGGCCGCCTCGGTGGCGGTGAGCAGCGACAACCGGCCGACCGGGGTGGCGGCGGCGGCCGGCACCGCACGGAACAGGGCGTGCAGCCGTTCGCCCAGCACCTCGATCTCGGCCACGGTGAACGCGTCGGCCCGGTACCGCAGTTGCAGCACCAGACGGTCGCCCGGGTTCACGGCCAGGGCGAGCGGATAGTGGGTGGTGTCCTCGTCGACGACCCCGGTGATCCGCAGCCCGGCGAACGTCTGCCGCGCCTTCTCGGCGTCGAACGGGTAGTTCTCGAACACGGCGAGGGTGTCGAACAGCTCTCCGGATCCGGCGATCCGCTGGATTTCGGCCAGGCCGAGGTGCTGGTGGTCGAGCAGCCGGGACTGTTCCCGCTGGACGGTGTCCAGGTAGTCGCCGACCGTCCGCGCGGGGTTCAGGCGGACGCGTACCGGAACGGTGTTGATGAACAGGCCGATCATGTCCTCGACGCCGGGCAGACCGCCCGGCCGGCCGGACACGGTGGTGCCGAACACCACGTCGTCCTGGCCGGTGAGCTGGCCGAGCAGCAGCGCCCACACACCCTGGACCACGGTGTTCAGGGTGAGCCCGCGGGTCCGGGCCCAACCGGTCAGGGCCGCGGTCAGCTCCTCCGGCAGCGTCACCTCGTGCTGCTCCTGTACGGTCAGCGCGGGCGGCGTGTCCGGCGCGACCCGGGTGGGCCGGTCCAGGCCCTCCAGGGCGTCGGCCCACGCCGCGTGCGCCGCCGCCGGGTCCTGCCCGGCCAGCCACGTCAGATACTCCCGGTACGGGGTGACCGCGGCCGGGCGCTGTCCGGCGTACCGGGCGAACAGGTCGCCGACCAGCAGCGGGGTGGACCAGCCGTCGAGCAGGATGTGGTGGTTGGAGATCAGCAGGCGGCTGCGTCCCGGGCCCCGCCGCAGCAGGGTGAAGCGGAACAGCGGCGGCGCGGCCAGGTCGAACGGCGCCCGGTCCGCCTCGGCCGCCCGTTCGCAGTCGGCATCCGTCGGTGCGTCCAGTTCCCGCCACGCGGGCTCCGGGTCGGCCGGGATCACGGCGAGCAGGCCGTGCTCGCCCTGGAGGAAACCGGCGGCCAGGTTGGGGTGGGCCCGCAGCAGATCCCGGGCGGCCGCGCGCAGTCTCGCCGCGTCGACCTCGCCCTCCAGGTCGAAGGCGAGCTGCACGGTGTAGACGTCGGCGCCCAGCTCGGCGTGGTAGGCGAGGCCCTCCTGCAACGGTGAGGCGGGCAGCAGGTCGGCGAACCCCGGATAGGCGGTCTCCAGCCGGTCGATCTCCGCCTGGCCGGTTCTGACCAGCGGGAAGTCGGACGGGGTGTGGCCGTGTTCGCCGCCCAGCCGCCGCAGGGCCGCGAACCAGGCGTCGGCGTAGGCGGCGACCTGCTCCTCGGTGAGCACGCCGTCCGGCCAGGACCAGTCGGCGACCAGCTCGGTGCCGTCCGGGGACGCCTCCGCGTTGATCTCGATCACGTGGGTGGCCGGCATGTCGGCGTCGGCGCCACCGTCGCCGATTCCCGCGTCACCGTCGGCGGCGGCCACCGCCCGGCCCAGGTAGTTGAAGGCGACCTGCGGTTGCGCGGTGCCGGCCAGTTCGCCGTCCAGGTAGCGGAGCAGTCCGTAGCCGATACCGGAACCCGGCACCGCCCGCAGCTCCTCCTTGACCCGCTTGATCGAGCCACCGGCCGAGATGCGGACCGGGTGGACGCTGGTGAACCAGCCGACCGTGCGGGAGGTGTCCAGGCCCAGGTCCTCGCGGCCGTGGGTCTCCCGGTCGACCAGGATCGACGGGCGGCCGAACGCCTCGGCCAGGGCGGTCAGCAGCACGTCGTCGACGTTGCCGTGCACGGCGGCCGGGATCGTGGTGAACAGCGGCGCCGCCCCGGTCAGTGTCCGGCGCAGGTGACGCATGGTGGCCGTGGTGTCCTGGGGTCCGAGGGGGCGTACGCCCAGGGGTGTGTTGTCACCGGCGAGAATGCGCCGCCACGCCGGGATCTCGCCTCGCCGGCTCGCGGCCTCCTCGGACAGGCGGCGCGCCCAGCGGCGGAACGACGTCGGAGCGGGCTCCAGCCGGCGGCCGGCCTGGGCGGCTTCCAGGTCGGGAAGCAGGATCCGCCACGACACCGCGTCCACCACCAGGTGGTGGGCGACCAGCAGCAGACGGCCGTCGCCGTGGACGGCACGCAGCATGATCCCGGCGTCCGGGTCCAGTTCCGCCTGGGCGCGGCGGGCGTCGGCGGCCCAGTCACCGCTCCCTTCGGACAGCACGTCCTCGGCTTTCGTCGTGCCCGGCGGCGGCACGATCAGCCGGGTCCCCTCGGTGCGGGCCCGCAGCAGATCGTGGGTGTCGAGCAGCGCCTGCATCGCCGCCACGAGGTTGTCCGTCGAGGCGCCGACCATCACCGCCTGGCTGAAACCGCGCGTGCCGGTGCCCAGCTCGTGCAGCCAGTGCATGATCGGCGTGAACGGCACCTCGCCGAACGCCTCGGCGCGCGGTTCGGCGTCGTCGCGGACCGCACCGGCGACCGCGGCCAGGCCGGCCGGAGTCCGGTGGTCGAACACCTGCCGCGGAGTGATCGCCAGCCCGGCCGCGCGGGCCCGGCTGACCAGCTGGATCGACGAGATGCTGTCGCCGCCCAGGTCGAAGAACGCGTCGTCGGCGCCGACCGCCGCCAGGCCCAGAAGCTGGGCGAACAGGTCACAGAGGATCCGCTCGGCCGCGGTGACCGGCGCCCTGCTCGTGGTCGGCGCCAGGTCCGGGACGGGCAGCGCGGCCCGGTCCACCTTGCCGCTGACCGTCAGCGGCAGCTCGTCGAGGCGCACGATCACCGCCGGAACCATGTAGTCGGGCAGCGTGGCGGCGAGCCGCTCCCGCAGATCGGCGGCCTCCCCCGTCACGTAGCCGATCAGGCGGCGGGCGCCCTCGGCGCGAACCACCACGACCGCCTGATCGACGCCGGGCAGCGCGGCCAGGGCGGCCTCCACCTCGCCCAGCTCGATCCGGTAGCCGCGGATCTTCACCTGGTCGTCGGTGCGGCCCAGCAGCCGCAGGTCGCCCGCCGGCTCCCACATGGCCAGATCGCCGGTGCGGTACATCCGCTCGCCGGCCTGCCAGGGGTCGGCGACGAACCGTTCGGCGGTGCGGGCCGGGTTCAGGTAACCGCGGGCCAGACCGGCACCGGCCAGGTACAACTCGCCCGGCACGCCCGGCGGGACCGGGCGCAGCGCGCGGTCCAGGATGTACGTGCGGGTGCCGGCGATCGGCCGGGACAGGCCGGTGGATTGCCAGTGCCAGGCGTCGACGGTGTACTCGGTGGGGCCGTACAGGTTGTTGACGGTCAGGCCGTCGATCGCGGTCAGCCGCCGCCACAGGGTGTCCGGGACCGCCTCGCCGCCGACCGACACCACGCTCGGGCGGTGCCGTCCCTCGCCCAGCAGGCCCGCGCCGAGCAGCTGGCCCAGGTGCGCCGGAGTGAAGTCGAGGTAGCCGATCCGGTGCGTGTCCACGTAGGCCGCCATCGACTCCGGGTCGCGGTAGACGTCCTCGGTGAGCACGTGCAGCTCGTGGCCGGCGAACAGCCACAGGATCGGGTCCCAGGCCGCGTCGAACGAGAACGAGGTGGTGTGCGCGATCGCCAGCCGCTGTCCGGTGAACACGCTCGCGCGGTGCGAGGCGAGCAGGTTGGCGATGGCGGCGTGCGGGACGGCCACACCCTTCGGGCGGCCGGTGGAGCCGGAGGTGAAGATGGCGTACGCGGTCTGGCCCGGGTCGATCGCGACGTCCACCGGGGTGTCCGGGAGATCACCGAGGTCGGGCAGCTCGTCCAGGACCACTACCGGGCGGGTGTCGGCCAGCATCAGCGCGACCCGGTCGGCCGGGTAGCCGGTGTCGATCGGCAGGGCGGCCGCGCCCGCCTTGAGCACCGCCAGCAGGCCGATCGGATAGGACTCGTCGCGGGGCAGGCGCAGGCCCACGTACCTCTCGGCTGTGGCGCCCCGGGCGATCAGCCATCTCGCCAGCCGGTTCGACGCGGCGTCGAGCTGCGCGAAGGTCAGTCGCGTCGGGCCCGCGACCAGCGCGGTGGCGTCCGGCGTCGCGGCTGCCGTGGTGGCGAAAACGGCCGGCAGCAGCGGCGTCTCGCCAACCTTGGGACCGACAACGGGCGCCGCGGCACCCGGATTCGGCACCCGGCCCACCAGCTGCCGCGCATCGGTCGCGAAGGCGGTGAGCAGATCCGCCAGCCGCGCGCCCAGTTCGGTGACCCGCTCGGCGGTGAAGCAGTCCGGGCGGTACTCCAGGTGCAGTTTCAGGGTCTCGGCGGGGATCACCGACAGGCTCAGCGGGTAGTGGGTGGCGTCGCTGCCGCCCACCCCGGTGATGGTGAGGCCGTCGGCGTCGCGGGCCGCCCGGTCCGGGTCGAACGGGTAGTTCTCGAACACGGCGAGCGTGTCGAACAGCTCACCCGCGCCGGCCAGCCGCTGGATCTCGGTGAGGCCGACGTGGTGGTGGGCGGTGAGGGCGGCCTGCTCGGCCTGGATGCGGGTGAGCAGCCCGGCGAGGGTCTCCCCCGGGTGCAGCCGCACCCGCACCGGGACGGTGTTGATGAACAGGCCGATCATCCGCTCGACGCCGTCCACCTCCGGCGGGCGGCCGGAGACGGTCGCGCCGAAGATGACGTCGTCGCGGCCGGTGAGCCCGGCCAGCAGCATGGCCCAGGCGCCCTGCACGACGGTGTTCATGGTGACGCCGAGGGCGCGGGCCGCGTCGTCGAGCGCCACGTCCAGCGGAACGGTGATCTCGGCCGGGCGGATCGGCTCGCGGTGCCCGGCGGCGGCCGCGAGACACGGTTCGGCGCCGTCCAGCGCCAGCTGCCACGCTTGGCGGGAGACTTGCGGGTCCTGCTCGTTCAGCCAGGACAGGTAGCGCCGGAACGGCGCCGCCGTGGGCCGGTCGCCACCCTGGTAGGCGGCCATCAGCTCGCCGATGAACAGCGGCGTCGACCATCCGTCCAGCAGCAGGTGGTGGCTGGTGATGGTGAGCCGGCGCCCGGCCGCCGTCACGGCGTCGCCGCTTTCGGACACTGCCGCTGGCGCGGAACCTGTGGTGCCGCCGGTTTCAGCCACAGCCGACGGCGCGGAACCGGTGGTGCTACGACTCTCGGCCACGGCCGCTGGCGCGGAACTGGTGGCGCTGCTGCTTTCGGCCACGGCCGTCGGCGCGAAACCGGTGGCGCTGCGACTCTCGGCCACGGCCGCTGGCGCGGAACCGGTGGTGCCGCCGATTTCGGCCACAGCCGACGGCGCGGAACCGGTGGTGCCGCCGGTTTCGGACAGGCGGGCGTGGATCAGCGGGGCGGTGCCCAGGTCGAAGCGGTCCGGAACGGTGTCCGACCACGGCACGGTGGCGGTTCGCGGGACGACCGCGACGACCGAGCCGGCGGCGGTGCGGTGCACGGCGATCCGCAGGTTCTCGTGGCGGGAGAGGACGGTGTCGAGGGCGGCGCGCAGCCGGTCCTCGTCGAGCGGCCCGGCCAGGTCGATGGTGAGTTCGGTGACGTAGACGTCCGGGCCGGAGTCGTCGAGCAGGGTGTGGAAGACCATGCCCTGCTGGAGCGGCGACAGCGGATGCACGTCGGCGAGATCCGGGTGGGCGGCCTCGATCTCGTCGATCTCCGCCTGGGTGAGGGAGACCAGCGGCAGGTCGGACGGGGTGCGGCCACCACGCTCGACGGCGGCCAGCTCACGCAGGGCCTCCTGCCAGCGCTCGGCCAGGTCGGCCACCGCGGCCTCGGTCAGCACCCCATCGGGCCAGGTCAGCACGGCGACGAGGGCGCCGTCGCGGATGTCGGCGTTCACTTCCAGCGGATACGCCACCGGCAGGTCCCGCGCGCCGCCGCGCAACCGGGAGGACTCCGGCGCGGGCGACCACGGCTCGCCGGTGAACGACCCGGCCCGCCCGAGGTAGTTGAAGCAGATCGGGCCGGTGCTGCCGCCGTCGAAACCGACACCCCGATCCGGTACGGCGCGCAGCTGCTCCTTGATCCGCTTCAGCGCGTCCGCCGCGTCGCCGGTGCCCGGGTCGAGCAGAACCGGGTAGAGGCTGGTGAACCAGCCGACCGTCCGGGCCGTGTCGGCGCCCGGCAGATCCGCGCGGCCATGGCTCTCCAGATCCACGACGGACACCGTGTCGTGGCCGTAGCCATAGGCCTCACGCCAATCGGGCAGCGCCCGGGCGAGCCCGGTGAGCAGCACATCCTCCGGGTTGCCGTGGAACGCCGCCGGCACCGCCGACAGCAGCGGCTCCGCCGGGACGCTGATCTCCAGCCGCCGCAGCGTGGCGGTGGTGTCCACGGCCGAGTCGAGCGGCCGGTCGCCGATCGGGCCCGCGGCGGCCGTCGCGGCCGCCCACAGGCGGGCCTCGGCGTTCGCTCCCCGGCCCTCGGAACCGCGGTCGAGGTCGGCGGAAACGGCGTCGTTGCGGTCCTGCCGGAGGCTGGTCCAGCGGCGGAAGGAGGTGCCGGCCGGGGTGACCGGGCGGCCCTCGCAGGCGGCGGCCAGGTCGGGCAGCAGGATGCGCCAGGACACCTCGTCGACGACCAGGTGGTGGATGACCAGAAGCAGGCGGTCGCCGTCATTCAGCCGTAGGCGGACCGCCTCGAACATGCGGCCGGCGATCGGGTCGAGGCGCTGCTGGGCGGCCCTCAACTCGGTGTCCACATCGGCGCCCGCCACCCGGAACGGGACAGCGGCGCCGGGCGGGGGCACCGACAGGTCCCAGTCGGCGGTGAGGGCGGCGCGAAGCAGGTCGTGCGCGTCGTATACCGCCTGCAGCGCCGACCGCAGGGTGTCGTCGGCGAGACCGTCCGGCAGGTGGACCAGGATCTCCTGGCTGTAGCCGGCGGCCAGAGCGACGTCGCCGCCGGTCAGGTCGCGCAGCCAGCGGATGATCGGGGTGGCCGGAATCGGGCCGTACGCCGCGTCGCGCGGCTCCAGCTGTTCCCGGGCGACCGGCGCGGCCACCGCGGCGAGCGCCTCGACCGTACGCTCCTCGAACACCTGCCGCGGGGTGAGCATGAGACCGGCGGCCCGCGCCCGGCTGACCAGCTGGATCGAGGAGATGCTGTCGCCGCCGAGGTCGAAGAAGCTGTCGGTCATCCCGGCGGACACGCCGAGCACCTCGCCGACGAGGGTCTGGATCAGGCGTTCGGCGTCGGTGCGCGGCTCCCGGGAGGCGCTGACCGGCTGGGCCGGGGCGGGCAGGGCGCGCCGGTCCACCTTGCCGGACGGGGTGAGCGGGACGGCGTCCAGGGTGACGACCACGGACGGGACCATGTAGTCGGGCAGCCGATCGCGCAGCAGAGCCACGTCGGCGGATCCGACGACGTAGCCGACGAGTCGCCGTACCCCGGGATGGTCTTCGCGGACCATGGCGACCGCCTGGATCACGCCGGGCAGGGCGGACAGTGCGGCCTCCACCTCGCCGAGCTCGATCCGGTAGCCGCGGATCTTCACCTGGTCGTCGGCGCGGCCGAGCAGTTCGAGCCGGCCGTCGACGAACCGGGCCAGGTCACCGGTCCGGTACATGCGGCCGGAACCGTACGGGTCGGCGACGAACCGCTCGGCGGTCAGGCCGGGCCGGTTCAGGTATCCGCGGGCCACGCCCGGCCCGGCCAGGTACAGCTCGCCGGTCACACCGGGCAGCACCGGCCGCAGCGCGGCGTCCAGAACACGGACCGTGGTGCCGGCGATCGGGCTGCCACCGTCGGCCGTCCACTGATAGGCGTCGACCGTGTACTCGGTCGGCCCGTACAGGTTGAGGGCCCGCACCCCGGCGTCGAGCAGGGTCTGCCAGAGCCCCGGCGGCACGGCCTCGCCACCGACCGACACCACCGACGGCACGTGACCGGGCCCGGTGAGCAGGCCGCGGTCGATCAGCTGTTCCAGGTAGGCAGGGGTGAAGTCGATCCCGTCGATCCGGTGTTCACGCAGGTAGGCGAGGAACACGTCGGGGTCGGCGTAGTCGTCGAGAACGTGCAGTTCGTGCCCGGCGAGCATCCACAGGATCGGGTCCCAGGAGGCGTCGAACCCGAACGAGGCGGTGTGCGTGACGCGAATGCGGCCGGTCGACGGGAACAGGTCACGGCGATGTCCGGCGAGCAGGTTCGCGATGGCGCCGTGGCTGACGACGACGCCCTTGGGCGTACCGGTGGATCCGGACGTGTAGATGATGTAGGCAGCCTGGCCGGATCGCAGCGGGACCGGCGGTGGCGTGTCAGCGCCGCCCGGCGGCAGCGCGTCCAGGGTGATCACCGGCTGAGCGTCGGCGAGCATCAGCGCCACCCGGTCGGCCGGATAGGCGGCGTCGATCGGCAACGCGGTCGCGCCCGCCTTGAGCACGCCGAAGAGGGCGACGACGGCGTCCGCGCCGCGCGGCAGCCGCAGCGCGACCACGGTCTCCGGCCCGGCGCCGAGGCCGAGCAGCGCGTTGGCGACCCGGTTGGATTCGGCGTCGAGCTCAGCGAAGGTGAGGGTCCGGTCCGGACCGACGACGGCGGTGCCGGTGTGGCCGGCCAGCATGCCGGTGATCGGCGTGAACGGCTCCGTGGGGCGGCCGTGCTGGGCCGAGTCGGCGGTGACGACGCTGGTCGCGGCGACCCGTTTCCCGGTGTCCGCTCCGATCGTGCCGAGCAGCGTGGCGAGCCGGCCCGCGATGACCGTGGCCGCTTCCGCGGTGAAGCAGTCCGGCCGGTAGTCGAGGTGCACCTGCAATCCGTCACCCGGGGTGACGGTGACGTTCAGCGGGTAGTGGGTGGCGTCCCGCCCTGCGACGGCGCCGATGGTCAGCCCGGCGACGGTCTCGGCCGCCTTCTCCGGGTCGTACGGGTAGTTCTCGAACACGGCGAGCGTGTCGAAAAGGTCACCCTCCGCGGCGAGACGCTGCACCTCGGCAAGGCTGAGATGCTGGTGGTCGAGCAGAACCGCCTGCTCCGCCTGGACCCGCCGCAGCATCTGGGCGAGCGTCTCGGCCGGGTCGAGCCGGATCCGGACGGGCACGGTGTTGATGAACAGCCCGACCATCGTCTCGACGCCGGGCACCTCGGCGGGCCGTCCGGAGACGGTGGCCCCGAACACCACGTCGGTGCTGCCGGTGAGCTGCCCGAGCAGCATCGCCCAAGCGCCCTGCACCACGGTGTTGAGGGTGACACCGAGCCGCCGGGCCGCGGCTGAGAGCCGTTCCCCATCGACCGAAACGGTCACCGTGCCGGGCAGAACCGCCACGCGGGCGTTCGCCGGCCCGGCCACCAGGGTGGGGGTGACGTCCTCGAGCGCGGTCCGCCACGCCTGCCGGGAAGCCTCCCGGTCGGTGGCGGCGAGCCAGCGCAGGTAGTCGCGGTACTGCGGGGCGGCGGGCAGACTCCGCCCCCGGTAGAGGTCGAACAGCTCGCCGAGCAGCACCGGCGTGGACCACCCGTCGAGCAGCACGTGGTGGTTGCTGAACAGCAGCCGGTGCCGGTCCGCGCCCTGCCTCAGCAGCGCGAACCGGGCCAGCGGCGCCCGGGTGATGTCGAACTTGCGGGCCCGGTCCCGCTCCTCGAAGCCGGCGTCGAAGTCGGCCTCCAGCCACGGCACGTCCACGATGGCCGGAATCGCGGCGACCGCCCGGCCGTCGCCGGTACGCCCGAACCAGGCCCGCAGGTTGGCGTGCCGTGCGAACAGCGTGTCCACGGCCCGCCGCAGCGCGGCCACGTCGAGCGGCCCGGCCAGATCGATGGCGAGCTGGCTCAGATAGACATCGGGCGCGTCCGCGTCGAACTCCGAGTGGAAGAGCATGCCCTCCTGCAACGGCGACAGCGGGCACACGTCGACCAGCCCACCACCGAGCGCGTCCAGGTCGCCCTGGGTGACGTCGGCGGTCACGTCGGACGGCGTCAGCCCACCCTCGGTGAGCTGTGCAATATCGGTCAGCTCGGCGAACCACGCCTCGGCCAGCGCCCGCACCCGCTCCTCGGCGAGCACACCGGCGGCCCACGTCCAGGTGGCCCGCAGCTCACCACCGACCGTCGCAGCGTTCACCTCGACCGCGTGTGGCAGTGGCATGTCCGGCGATCCGCCGGCGGCGGCACGCTCCGGCGCCACCCCGAAATCGACGTCCTCCGGCGCCGGCATGCGCCCCAGATAGTTGAAACCGATCTGCGGCGCGGGCGCCTCGGCAAGCTCACCCGAGAGCCACCGCAAAACCCCGAAACCAAGACCGTTCGCGGGTACGGCGCGCAGCTGCTCCTTGATCGATTTCAGACTCGCGGCCGCGTCCCCGCCGGCGGAGAGCCGGACCGGGTAGACCGTGGTGAACCAGCCGACGGTCGCGTCGAGCCCGTCCGCCTCACGGCCGTGGCCCTCCAGGTCGATCAGCGCGCCCGCACTCCCCCGCCATCCCTGTACGGCCCGGGTCAGCCCGGTGAGCAGCACGTCGTTGGCGCCGGCGTGGAAGGCGGCGGCCACCGTGCCGAGCAGTGACCCGGTCACCTCGGCGGGCAGCGTCAGGGTGAGTTCGCGGGAGGTGGCGGTGGTGTCCAGCGCCGGATCCAGCGGCCGTGACCCGAGCAGCGGCTCGTCCCCACCCAGCACCGACTCCCAGTAGGGCAGCTCGGCGGACCGGTCCTCGGCGGCCTGGGCCTGCGCGAACCTCCGGAACGAGGTACCCGACCGCAACAGCGGAGTCCCGGCGTGGGCGGCGCGCAGATCGTCCAGGATGATCCGCCAGGAGACGCCGTCCACCACGAGGTGGTGGATCACCAGGATCAGGCGGCCGGGCTCGTCCCCCTGGTCGAGGTGGACGGCCTGCACCATGCGGCCGGCGGCGGGGTCCAGCCGGGCGATCGCGGCGGCCGACTCGGCGGCGACCCGCTCCCGCCACATCCCCTCGAACCGGTCGCCCGCCAGCTCAGCGGCGACCTGATCCTGCCGCACCACCGCAAACCCGTCGACCGCCGACTCGGCGGCGGCCCGATCCTGCCGCACCACCGCAAACCCGTCGACCGCCGACTCGGCGGCGGCCCGATCCTGCCGCACCACCGCAGACCGATCAGCCGCCGGCTCGGCGGTAACCCGCACCGCCACAGACCGGTCGGCCGCCGGCTCGGCGGCAACCTGCACCACCGCAGACCGGTCGGCCACCGGCTCGGCGGTGGCCGGAACCGGCGGCACCGCCCGGAACCAGTCGGTGGGCAGCACCTCCGGGACGGTCAGGGTGTCGCCGTCGAGGCGGGCCCGCAGCAGGTCGTGGCGACGGAGCACGGCGGTCAGCGCCGGTTCCAGGTCGGCGCCGGCGGGCACGCGCAGCACCACCGACTGGTGGTAGCCGTCGGTCACCGGGCCGAGGGAGGCGAGCCACGCCGACATCGGGGTGGCCGGGATCTCGCCCAGCGCGTCGGCGGCCGTCTCCACCGGGGCGCCGTCGAGTTCGCGGGCCACGGCGGCCAGGGCGCGCGGCGTCTGGTGGGTGAACACGTCACGCGGGGTGACCACGAGGCCGGCGGCGCGGGCCCGGCTGACCAGCTGGATCGACGAGATGCTGTCGCCACCCAGGTCGAAGAACCCGTCGGTGACACCGATTCCGGCCACCCCGAGAACGTCGGCGAACAACCCGGCGAGAGTCGCCTCGGCGGCGCTGGCGGCGGCCTCGTTCTCGACGGCCAGATCCGGGGCGGGCAACGCGTTCCGGTCCAGCTTGTCATTGGCGGTACGCGGCAGCGCGTCCAGCACCACGACGGCGACCGGGACCATGTAGTCGGGCAGGCGCTCGGCCGCGTACGTCTTCACCGTGGCCGGATCGGCGTCGCCCACCACGTACGCGACAAGCTGTCGGCCACGCTCCTCGCGGACGACGACCGCGGCCTGGACCACCGCGGGGTGGCCGAGCAGCACCGCCTCGATCTCGGCGGGCTCGATCCGGAAGCCGCGGATCTTCACCTGGTCGTCGGCGCGGCCCAGGATGCGCAGCACCCCGTCGGAGCCGAAGCGGGCCAGGTCACCGGTGCGGTACATGCGGCCGCCGCTGACCGGGTCGGCCACGAACCGGGTGGCGGTGAGCGCCGGATCACCGAGGTAGCCGCGGGTCACCGAGGCGCCGCCGACGTACAGCTCGCCGGTGGTCCCGGCCGGAACCGGGCGCAGCGCGGCGTCGAGGACGTAGACGGCGCTGCCCGCGGTGGCCGCCGCTGCGGTGTTCCACCAGACGTAGCCGTCCACGGTGGTCTCGGTGGGCCCGTACTGGTTGATGGCGAGAAGGCCGGGCTGCGCCAGCAAACGGTCCCAGAGGGCGGTCGGGACGGCCTCGCCGCCGACCGTGACGATGCCCGGGTGGTGGTCGCCGTCGAACAGCCCCTCCGCGACGAGCTGGGCCAGGTAGGACGGGGTGAAGTCGAGGTAGTCGATCCGCTCCGCGCGCAGCAGGGCGAGCAGCGCCTCCGGGTCGCGGTAGGTGTCGCCGTCGACCACGTGCAGGGTGTTGCCGCCGGCCATCCACAGGATCGGGTCCCAGGAGGAGTCGAAGGTGAACGGCGCGGTGTGTGCGATCCGCAGCCCGTCGGCCGGGAACAGGCGGGTGGCGTGCGAGGCGTACAGGGTGCCGAGGCTGCCGTGGGTGGCGACGACGCCCTTCGGGGTGCCGGTCGACCCGGACGTGAAGATCACGTACGCGGCGGAATCCGGGTGCGGGTACGGCATCTCGTCGACCGGCCCGTCGAGCGCGGGGAGCGCGTCCAGGACGAGTAGCGGTTTCGCGGCGGCCGTCATGGCGGCGATCCGTGTCTCCGGGTAGGACGGGTCGAGTTGCATCGACGCCGCCCCGGATCGCAGCACACCGAGCAGGGCCACGACCGCGTCCACGCCGCGCGGCAGGCGCAGCCCGATGACCGTTTCCGGGCGGGCGCCCTGCCGGCGCAGCCAGGTGGCGAGCCTCTCCACGGCCACGTCCAGCTCGGCGAAGGAGAGGGCCCGTTCACCGTCGGTGACAGCGGTTCGGTCCGGGACGCGGCGGGCCCGCGCGGCCAGCACCTCGGGAACGGTGACGGCCGCGATCGGTACCGCCGCGGCCGGCCGTTCCGCGGGGGCGAGGATGTCGAGGTCGCCGATGGGCCGGTCAGGTGAGGCGACGGCGGCCGCGAGCAGACGGGTGAACCGGTCGGCGAGCTGCGCGACGGTGGCCGGGGCGAACAGGTCGGTGCGGTACTCCAGGTAGCCGGCCAGGCCGTCCACACCGGGGGTCTCGGCGACGCTGACGGTCAGGTCGAACTTGGCGATCTCCGGTTCGGTGTAGGCGATCTCGACGGTCAGGCCGGGCAGGGCCGGGGCCTGCTGCATGCCGTTCTGGTAGGAGAGCATCACCTGGAACAGCGGGCTGTACGCGGCCGACCGGCGCGGGTTGACGGCCTCCACGACCCGGTCGAACGGCAGGTCCGCGTGGTCGTACGCGGCCAGGTCGACGGCACGGACCCGGCCGAGCAGCTCGCGGAAGGCGGGGTTGCCGGACGTGTCGGTACGCAGCACCAGCGTGTTGACGAAAAACCCGACGAGCCGGTCCAGGGCGGCGTCGGCGCGCCCGGCGACCGGCACGCCGATCGGCAGGTCGGTGCCCGCGCCGAGCCGGGTGAGCAGCGCCCCGAGGCCGGCCTGGAGCACCATGAACAGGCTGGTGCCGGTGCTGTTGGCCAGATCCCGCAGACCGCGGTGCAACTCGCCCGGGATGGTGAAGCCGTGCAGCCGTCCGGCGCCGGACGCGACGGCCGGGCGGGGCCGGTCGGTGGGCAGTTCGAGCACCTCGGGCAGGCCGTCGAGCGCCGACGTCCAGTATTCCGCCTGCTCCGCGCCGACCGCGTCGAGCAGTTCGGTGTGCCAGAGGGTGTAGTCGGCGTACTGCACCGGCAGCGGCGTGAAGGCCGGCACGATCCCGGCGGTGCGGGCCGAATAGGCCACGGCCAGGTCGGCGCAGAGCGGTTCGAGTGACCATTCGTCACCGGCGACGTGGTGCAGCAGCAGGAGCAGCCGGTGCTCGTCCGGCCCGTCGGCGATCAGCGCGGCCCGCAGCGGCGGCTCCGCGTCCAGCCGGAACGGCGTGTTCACCGCCGCGTCGAACTCCCCGGGGCTCAGCACCGGCAGCGTGACCGGAACCGGGTCGAGGATCTCCTGGTACGCCTCCCCGTCCTCGGTGCGCAACACGGTCCGCAGCGTCTCGTGGCGCACGGTCAGGTCGGTGATCGCGGCGGCCAGTGCCCGTACGTCGACCGGTCCGGACAGCTTGAGCACCAGCGGCAGGTGGTAGGTGGCGCTCGGCCCGTCCAGGCGGTCCAGGAACCACAGGCGCTGCTGAGCCGCGGAGAGGGGAAGACGCTCCGGGCGTACCCCTGCTGTCAGTGAAGGACGCCGCGGACCCGCAGCCGTCAGGCGCAGAGCGAGCCCGGCGGGGGTCGGGGTTTCGAAAACGGACCGTAGCGGCACTTCCGCGCCAAGTTCGAGGCGGATCTGGCTGACCATGCGGGTGGCGAGAAGCGAGTGGCCGCCGAGGGCGAAGAAGTCGTCGTCGGCGCCGACCGTGCCCAGGCCGAGCAGGTCGGCGAAGATCGTGCAGAGGGTGCGTTCCTGGGGGGTCTCCGGGGCGCGGCCGGTCGCGGTGATCGCCGGGGTGGGCAGGGCGCGCCGGTCGAGTTTGCCGTTCGGCGACAGCGGCAGCGCGTCGAGCCGGACGGTCACGGCCGGGACCATGTAGGCGGGCAGGGTACGGCGCAGCGGTTCCAGGTCGACCGGGTTGACCGTGTAGCCGACCAGCGTGTCGTTGCGGACCGCGACGGCGGCCGGCCCGCCGGACGCGGCGGTCAGGGCGGCCTCGATCTCGCCCAGCTCGATCCGGAAGCCGCGCAGTTTGATCTGGTCGTCGGTGCGGCCCAGGTATTCGACGGCGCCGTCGGCGCGCCAGCGGGCCCGGTCGCCGGTGCGATACATGCGACCCTCGCCGAACGGATCGGCGACGAACCGTTCCGCGGTGAGCCCGGCCCTGCCGAGATAGCCGTGGGCCAACTGGATTCCGGCCAGGTACAGCTCGCCGGGCACGCCCGGTGGGACCGGCTTGAGGTGGCGATCCAGCACGTAGAGGCGGGTGTTCCAGACCGGGCGGCCGATCGGTACGACCTGGTCGCCGGGCGCACACGGCCAGTAGGTGACGTCGACGGCGGCCTCGGTGGGCCCGTACAGGTTGTGCAGCTCGGCCGGGAGCAGGGCGAGGCAGTCGGCGGCCAGCGCGGCGGGCAGGGCCTCACCCGAGGTGATGATCCGGCGCAGCCCGGTGCAGTTCGCGGCCGTCGGCTCGGCCAGGAACGCCTGGAGCATCGACGGCACGAAGTGGACCGTGGTGATCTGCTCGTCGCGGATCAGCGCAGCCAGGTAGGCGGGATCACGGTGGCCGTCGGGGCGCGCCACGACGAGGTGGGCGCCGGCCAGGAACGGCCAGAAGAACTCCCACACCGACACGTCGAAGCTGGCCGGGGTCTTCTGCAGGACGCGCTCGCCGGGCTGGAGCCGGTATTCGTGCTGCATCCACAGCAGGCGGTTGACGATGGCGACGTGCGGGACGAGCACGCCCTTCGGCCGGCCGGTCGATCCCGAGGTGTAGATGAGGTAGGCGGCGTCCGTTTCGTTGACCGCCGGGAGATCACTCTGCTCCTCCAGGTGATCAATTTCAGTCAGAATGACCGCCGGATCGGCGTCGGCCAGCATGAACGCGATCCGGTCCGCCGGCAGGTCGGGGTCGATCGGCAGATACGCGCCACCGGCCCGCTGCACCGCGTGCAGGGCAACTACAAGATCAAGAGACCGGGGCATCTGTACGGCGACGATCCGTCCCCGGGCACCCCGCGCCGCCAGGCTGCGGGCCAGGGCATCGACCCGCTCGCCGAATTCCCGGTAGGACAGGGTCGAACCCTCGAAGGTGACCGCCGGCGCGTCCGGGGTTGCGGCGATCCGCTCGGCGACCAGACCGGGCAGGGTGGCCGGCACGACGGGACGGTCCGTGTCGTTCCACCGGTGCAGGACGGCGTCCCGCTCCTGGGCGGTGAGCAGGTCGATGGCACCGATCGGCCGGTCCGGCTCGGCCACCGCGGCGGCCAGCAGCCGGGTGAACCGGTCCGCGAACGTCGTCATGGTGGCCCGGTCGAACAGCGCGGCCCGGAACTCCAGCCCGGCGTGCATCGGCTGCCCGGCGCCACCGTCGGCGACGCTCACCGTCAGGTCGAACTTGGCGTCCCCGGCCGGCGTGATCTCGATGGCCGCGTCCAAACCGGCCAGATCCAGGGTCTCGCCCAGCCCGGCCCGGTAGACCAGCAGGGTCTGGAACAGCGGGTGATATGCCAGCGACCGCGCCGGATTCAGGCGCTCCACGAGCCGGTCGAACGGCAGGTCGGCGTGATCGAAAGCGGCCACGTCAGCCTGCCGCACCCGCTTCAGCAGCTCGGCGAACGTGGGATCGCCGGAGGTGTCGGTGCGCAGCGCGAGGGTGTTGACGAAGAAGCCGACCAGATCGTCGAGGGCGGTGTCGCCACGGCCGGCGACCGGGGTGCCGACGACGATGTCGGTCCCGGCGCCGAGCCGGGTGAGCAGGGCGGCCAGGCCCGCGTGCAGCACCATGAAGACACTGCTGCCGGCGGCCGCGGCGCGAACCTTGTCGGCCAGCTCGGTGGGCAGGTCGAAGCCGACGGTCGCGCCCTCGCCTCCGGCGACGGCCGGGCGGGGCCGGTCGGTGGGCAGGTCCATCACGTCGGGCGCGCCGGCCAGGGTGTCGCGCCAGAACGCGATCTGGGTGGGTTCGGCGGCGGCGAGCAACTCGCGCTGCCAGAGGGCATAGTCGGCGTACGAGACGGGCAGTCGCGTCCAGTCCGGGGCGCGACCGTCGCGGCGGGCCCGGTAGGCGGTGGCCAGATCGGTCATCAGCGGCTTCATCGACCACTCGTCGCCGGCGATGTGGTGCAGCAGCAGGACCAGATCGTGGGTGGTGTCGTCGATCCGGCGCAGCGCGGCCCGCAGCGGCAGGTCGCCGGTCAGGTCGAACGGCTCGCGGATCGTCGCGGCCACGTCATCGGTACGCCCGAGAACCGGCCGCTCGTCGAGAACACGCTGGTAGGGGACGCCGTCCGGGCCGGCCGGGAAGACCGTGCGCAGGGTGGCGTGCCGGTCGGCGAGATCGCCGATGGCGGCATTCAGGGCGGACACGTCCAGGTCGCCGGTGAGCCGGGCGATCAACGGCATGTGGTACGCGGTGGTGTCCGCGTCGAGGCGGCTCAGGAACCACAGGCGCTGCTGGGCGTACGACAAAGGCACGGTTTCCGGCAGGTCGCGGCGGGTGAGCGCTGGTCGCGCCGGGGCCTGCGCGGTGGAGGCGGCCGCCACCCCGGCCGGGGTGGGCCCGGCGAACAGGTCGCGCAGGCTGATCTCCCGGCCCAGGTCGGCGCGGAGCCGTCCGATCAGGCGGGTGGCCAGAAGTGAGTGGCCGCCGAGGGCGAAGAAGTCGTCGTCGGCACCGACCGTGTCCAGGCCGAGGATGTCGGCGAACAGCGCGCACAGGGCGGCCTCCAACGGGGTGGCCGGGGCGCGGCCGGCGACCACCGGCATCTCGGCGGCCGGCAGGGCGCGCTTGTCGACCTTGCCGTTCGGGGTGAGCGGCAGCCGGTCCAGCCGGACGATCACCGCCGGGACCAGGTAGTCGGGCAGGGTGGCGGCCAGTTCGGCGCGCAGCGCGGCCGGATCGACGTCACCCGCCACGTAACCGGCCAGGCGGACCACCGGCCCGGGCACCGCCAGCACGGCCGCGCCGGCCACACCGGGCAGCGCGGACAGGGCGGCCTCGATCTCGCCGAGTTCCACCCGGAAACCGCGGACCTTCACCTGCTGGTCGGCGCGGCCCACGTACTCGATCTCGCCGTCCGGGCGGACCGTGACCAGGTCGCCGGTCCGGTACATGCGGTCGCCGGGGTCGCCGTACGGGTCGGCCACGAACCGCTGGGCGGTCAGCGCCGGCCGGCCCCGGTAGCCGCGTGCCAGCGACGGCCCGGTCAGGTACAGCTCCCCGACCACACCGGACGGCACGGGCTGGAGCCCGGCGTCGAGGACGTAGGCGCCGGTGTGCTCCAACGGGGTGCCGATCGAGACGGTGGCGGAATCCCGGCGGTCGGGCATGGTGTGGCGCTCCCAGCGAACGACGAACAATTTAGGTGAGGCTAACCTATGTTGGCCTCACCCTTTCGATCACCCGCTTCCATCCCGCAAGGAGACGCCGATGCGCCTCGGTGACCTCGTCATCGACGTGACACCACTCAGGACCAGCAGGGACTTCCGCTTCCTGTTCGCCGCCCGCCTGGTGTCCCTACTCGGCCTCGGCCTGACCCTCGTGGCGCTGCCGCTACAGGTGTGGCAGATCACGCACTCGTCCTGGCACGTGGGACTGGTGAGCGTGGTCAACATGGTCCCGATGCTGATCGGCACCCTGGCCGGGGGCATCCTGGCCGACCGGATGGACCGCCGGAAGCTGATCCTGCTGGCCCGGGGTTCCGCGGTGGCGGTTTTCGCGGTGCTGGCCCTGAACGCGTCAGCGGACACCCCGTACCTCTGGGTGATCTATCTGTCCGCGGCGGTCAACAGCGTCCTGAACGGACTGTCCGCCACCGCACTGATGGCCACCACGCCCAACCTGGTCGGCCGCGACCAGCTGCCGGCGGCGGGCGCGCTGATGGCGATCACCGCCGAACTGGGCGCGATCGTCGGCCCGTCGCTCGCCGGTGGCCTCACCGAACTCGCCGGCCTGTCCTGGAACTACGGCCTCACCGCGGTCGCCACGTTCATCACCACGGCGCTGATCGCCTTCATCGAACCGCAGCCCCCCGCCGGCGACGTCGAGGAAGAGGGCCCGCTGCGCTCGATCGCCGGCGGCCTGCGGTTCGTGGCCTCCCACCGGCTGATCGCCGGCCTGCTGATCATCGACATGGTCGTGGTGGTCTTCGCGATGCCGACCGCGATCTTCCCCGAGCTGACCGAGAAGATGTACGGCGACGGCGGCACCGTCCTCGGCCTCTTCTACGCCGCCCCCGGGGTGGGTGCGATGATCGCCGCCCTGGCCAGCGGCTGGACCGGCACGGTCAAGCACACCGGCCGCCACCTGATCTGGGCCACCGCCGCCTGCGGCCTGGCCGTGGCCGGCCTGGGTCTGACCGCCGACTGGCTGTGGGCCGCCCTGTTCTTCCTGGCCCTGCTCGGCGCCGCCGACACCATCTCGGAGATCCTGCGCCGCGCCCTGCTCCAGCACAACACCCCCGACCACCTCCAGGGCCGGGTGAGCAGCCTGTGGCTGGCCCAGACCAACGTGGGCCCGGCCATCGGCAGCGTCGAGGTCGCCCTGGCAGCCCGCATCGTCGGCCCGGCGATGGCCCTGATCGCCGGAGGCGCCCTGTGCGCGGCCGGCGCTGTCACCATCGGAGCCTCCAGCCGCACCCTCCGCGACGCCAGCCTCCACACCCCAAGCGCCGACGAACTCCTCGAACCCACCTCCCCCATCCCCGAACCCTGACCCACCGTCAACGGCCATCGCGCCGAAGCCGACACCTGCACCTTCACCCCCACGCCAACCCACAAGCGGCCGAACCCCCACCTCCGCCCACGCCCATGCCCGCGCTCACCGCCCACGCCCACGCTCACCGCCCGCAACCACCGCCCGTTCACCGCCCGCGCTCGCGAACCACTCCACGCCCACGCCCATAACCCGCTGACCGCCCGCGACCACCGCCCGCGCTCACAAACACTCACCGCCCACGCCCACCGCGCGCCCATAACCCGCACACCGCACGCGGCCACCGCCCGCACTCACGCACCACTCACCGCCCCGCGGTATCGCCACCCCGCACCCACCCGAATTTGCGCCCCACCCACCCCCGACTGTGCTCGATCTTGGACGTTTCACCACCGCCGTCGGTGGCGTGACGTCCAAGATCGCGTTAGCGGGATGAGCAGAGCGCCAGCAGACAGGCCAGCGCTCACACCGCACACCCGATCCCGACCTTGGCCGTTTCACCACCGCAATCGGGGGATGGTCGTACAAGATCGGATCACTGCAAATCCGAAAGGCGCGGGCTGCCGCAGAACAGGCAGGACTCAAGACGCCAGCGCACCCGATCTTGAACGTTCAGCCACCGAAAGCGGTGGTCGAACGTTCAAGATCGCGCTAGCTGTGGGGGCGTCGGCGGCCCGCCCGTTTCGGGATGGGCGCGAGGCGGCAGTGGGTCAGGCTGAGTGCGACGGCCCGGCGTGGATGGGGCAGACGCCCAACGCGCACGAGGGCGACGCCGGACACGACGGCCCGGCATAGGCGGCACAGACACCAACGCGCACGAGAGCGACGCCGGACACGACAGCCCGGCACAGGCGGCACAGACACCAACGCGCACGAGAGCGACGCCGGACACGACAGCCCGGCACAGGCGGCACAGACACCAACGCGCACGAGAGCGACGCCGGACACGACAGCCCGGCACAGGCGGCACAGACACCAACGCGCACGAGAGCGACGCCGGACACGACAGCCCGGCACAGGCGGCACAGACACCAACGCGCACGAGAGCGACGCCGGACACGACAGCCCGGCACAGGCGGCACAGACACCAACGCGCACGAGAGCGACGCCGGACACGACGACCCGGCACAGACACCAACGCGCACGACTGTGGGGCTGGGCGCGACGGCGCGGGGTGGGTGTGGAGGGGTGAGGGTCAGTCCTCGTCGGGAGCGTGGTGGTCGAGGTTCTGGACGCCGCGCTTCCAGTAGCCGTCCACGTCGATCGCGGCCGGGGGCAGGGCGCGGTCGTCGCGGAGGTGGCGGCGGATCGGCTTGAGGGTGGTGGCTTCACCCGCCACCCAGGCGAAGCCGTCGCCGGGCGGGAGTTCGGCGGCGGTGATCGCGTCCAGCAACAGGGTGGTGGTGCCGGGCTCAGCGCCGTCTCGGTGCAGCCAGGTCAGGGTCACATCGGCGTTCCAGGTCAGCTTCTGCTCCTCGAGGGCGTCGGCTACCTCGACGTATGCCAGGACTCGGCGGCCGGCGGGGATCTGTTCCAGGAAGCGGGCCACGGCGGGCAGGGCGGTCTCGTCGCCGGCGATGAGGTACCAGTCGAGGTCCATCGGGATCAGGACCGAGCCGCGCGGGCCCAGGACGCCCACGGTCTGGCCCTCGCTCGCCTGTGCGGCCCACGTGGATGCCGGCCCTTCGCCGTGGATGACGAAGTCGAGGTCGAGTTCACCGGGCCGGTACGCGCGGACCGTGTAGTCGCGGAACACCGGGCGCGGCGAACCGGGCGGCGGGGGCGTCAGGCCTTTCGGGCCGAGGGTCGGCATGATCGGCAGGTCGGCGCCGTCGGCCGGGAAGAAGACCTTGACGTGGTCGGCGGGGGCCGGGCCCTGGAAGCCGTCGAGGTCGTCGCCGCCCAGGATCACGCGGACCATGCGCGGGGTGATCCGCTGGACGTCGCGGACCTGGAGCAGGCGGGGCTTGAGGTCGTACTGGACGATCGTGGCGGGCACGGAACTCCTCGGTGAACAGGCACGACCCGCCGTGAGCGGACGGCGGGTCGTGGCAGGACAGGCTCAGGTGGACGGGGTGTCCATGGCCCGGATCAGGCTGGCCGGGCGCATGTCGGTCCAGGTCTTCTCGACGTACTCCAGGCAGTTGGCGCGGGAGTCCTCCGGGTGGGCGACCGTCCATCCGGCCGGGACCTCGGCGAACGTCGGCCACAGCGAGTGCTGGCCCTCGTCGTTGACGAGCACCAGGTAGGTGGCGTCGTCGTCCTCGAACGGGTTGGTGCTCATCGAACCGCCTCCCGCTGCGCGGTCAGCAGCGCCCACCAGCCGTTGACGGTGGGGTCCTCGGCGAGGTCGGCGAAATCGAGGCGGGCGCCGCCGGAGCGCCAGCGCTCGACCAGGGTCATCAGCCGGATCGAGTCGAGGCCGACGTCGATCAGGTCGTCGTCGGGGCCGAAGCTGTCGGCCGGCTCCTCGAGGACCTCGGCGATCTGCGCCTGTAGTTCGGCGGCGGACGTGGGCAGCGGGGCGGTCATTGTCGGTCTCCGGAGGTGACGAGCGTCCACGGCGCGGCGGCCGGGACGGGGTGGCGATCGGCGAGCCGGGCGGCGACCGACGCGACGATCTCGCCGGATCGCACCGCCACCGCGGACAGCAGGGAGGACGTGATGCCGTGCGTGTGCTCGGTCGCGCCCTGGAGGTAGACGCCGGCCTGGAGCGCCGGGTCGGTGACGAGCCGGTAGTCGCGGCCGATGCGGGGCAGGCCCTCGTCGTCGCGCCGGCACAGCGGGCCGGTCGCGCCGAGCAGTGTCGCCGCGTCGACCGGGCGGCAGCCGGTGGCATAGACGACGGCGTCGGCGCTCAGCTCGGTGAGTTCGCCGGTGGGCAGGTGTTCGACCACCAGTTCGACGCCGTCGGGGCGCGGTTTCAGGCCGGTGACCCGGGAGGCGTTCAGGACGCGGAGCCGGTTGCGGCCCAGGATCCTTTCACCGTACGCCTTGCGGTACAGCTCGGTGATCAGGTCACCGTCCACCACCGAGTAGTTGGTGTTGCGGTGGTAGTCGAACAGCATTCGCTTCACGTCGTCCGGGGCGCCGTAGTAGAGGTCCACGGCGGACGGGTCGAAGATGCCGTTGGCGAAGTTGCTGTCGTCGGCGGGGCTGTAGCCGTACCGGAAGAAGACCGAGCAGACCTCGGCGGCCGGGTAGCGTTCGTGCAGGAAGGCGACCGTCTCGGCGGCGCTCTGGCCGGCGCCGACGACGACGAACCGCTGGGGCCGCTCCACCTCGAACGTCGCGACGCGGTGCAGGATGTCGAGGTTGTGCCAGACCCGCTCGGAGACGGTGACCTCCGGCGGCAGGGCCGCTTCCAGTCCGGCGGCGACGACCACGTTGCGGGCGCGCACGACCCGGGTGCCGCCCGCGTGCCGCGCGATCACGTCGACCGCCCGGGCCGGGCCGTCGGCGCCGGTGACGGGAACGACGTCGGTGACGGTGTGCCCGTACGCCACGCTGTCCTTCATCCGGCCGGCGGCCCAGCTGAGGTAGTCGTGGAACTCGACGCGCAGCGGGTACATCGTCTTGTAGTTGATGAAGTCGGCGAGCCGGTCGTGGGCGTGCAGGTAGGAGACGAAGCTGAAGTCACTGGCCGGGTTGCGCATGGTGACCAGGTCCTTGAGGAAGGAGACCTGCATCGTCGCGTTTTCGAACAGCATTCCGCGATGCCAGCCGAACTCCTCCTGCTTCTCCAGGAAGACGGCCTCGATGCGGTCCTCGAGACGGGCGCACCGGGCGTTGTGCTCCTCGACGGCGATGGCGAGGGCCAGGTTGGACGGTCCGAAACCGATGCCGACCAGGTCGTACACCGTGGAGTCGGAGGGATTCAAGGTCAGGCCCTTTCGAGCGGAGCGGCACTGCCGTGCGGAGGTTAGGCTAACCTAACAATTTCAGGCGCGTAAAGCGGGTCGTGGATGCGACATGAGCGCGGCACACTTGTGCCCCAGCTCGACCTCGGCGAGTGGCTCGAAACCCGCGGCCGCGAACATCCGGCGTGCCATGGCGTGCCGGGCGTCCGGGTCGGCGACCACCCGGGCACACCGGGGATCGGCCGCGAACAGGCCCTCGACCAGCGCCGCCATCAGCTCCCGGCCGAGCCCGCGGTCGGTCGCCTCGAGCGGCCCGACGGCGATGTGGACACCCAGGTCGTACGCCTCCGCCGGGTAGTACCGGCCGACCACGTCGCGCGGCGTCCGGTAGACCTCCAGGTAGGCCAGGTCCACCCCGTCACGGGTGGCGATCAGGGGAAGCGTGCACTCTCCCGCGAGCTGCCGCCGGAGCACCGCGTCCCACCGTTCGACCGGCCAGTTCTGCTCCCAGAACAGGTCCACGTGCGGCAGCGCCATCCAGTCGGCGACCACCTTCGCGTCACCGGCGCCCGGGTCGGCGACCCGCACCCGCCAGGGCCCGCCCAGCTCCGGGACGGGCGGTGGACCGGCCACCACCACGGCCGGGTCGAGGCCGTCGGTCAACTCCCGGAAGGACTCCGCGGACCAGGTTTCCGCACTCATCGGATCCCCCTTTACTTAGGTTCGCCTAACCTAAGCGCTGGAGGGTGCCTCCGCCTAGCCCGGGGCGTGACGGGAACGCGCTCGCCCGTACGGTAATGTCCCGCGATCAACCGTCGATGCTGCGCGAGAGATTCGCGATGCTGGTGGTCAGCGCGGTGACGTAGGCGTCGATCCGCCACGCCGCGGTGACCAGGCTCGCGAGCCGCGTCACCAGCACCGGCCGGGTCAGCACCTCCGGACTGTCGATCACCCACAGGATCGCCCGCGCGAACAGGTCGCCGATCAGGCCGCGCACGATGTCGCGGGCCAGCAGGATCAGGTCGCCGGCCGATCTGGTGATCAATGTCATGGCCGTCGAGGTCGCGGCCAGCCCGCGCAGCGCCTCCACGTTGTTCGCCATGATGTCCAGATAGGCGCGCACGTCCGGCCGCTCCGGCCCGGGGAACGCCCCGGCCAGGCACCACTCCAGATCGGACGCCAGCCGGCGCAGCTCACCGGCCATCACGTCCCAGTGGCCGGCCTGGTCGGCGACCACCTCCGGGGTGCCGGTGAGATCGTCGAGAAGGCGGCGAAGCGGTTCGACATGCGTGGTCGCGTACTCCAGGCCACCGGTGCGCAGCAGCATGTACATGCCGGTCACCGGGGTGGCGAACTCGGCGACCGGGGCGGCCTCGGCGAGCAGCGGCTCCACCCACTCGCGGCTGTTGACCGTCTCCAGCACGCCGTCGATGATCTCCGGAGCCGACGGGGCGTCCTCGTCGGTGGAGCCCTCGTCCGGCTGGCCCACCATCTCGGCCAGCGGCTGCTCGGCGGCGGCCACCCGGCGCAGGCCGCGAACGGTCAGGACCAGCGTCTCCTCGACGTACGCCAGAAGCTCGTCGTGTTTTTGATAGCGGTCACCCAGACCGGTGAGGATCCAGCCGCAGAGCGCCCCGAAAGCGGTCTGGCCCTTCTCGATCTGCCGCCCGGTGAGCCGGACCTGCCCGAGCCGCACCCGCAATCGGTCGAGCTGGGCGGCATGCGCCCTGAGCTGCTCCGGATCGACCGGGGGCCCGGCGTCCGTCGCCACTACGACGACATCCCGGAAAGGTACCTCAACGCCACACCGGGACAGTACCGTCCCGTCACGGTGCCGCGCTGACCCAGGGGCATCAGAGTACGAGCCGGTCCACGAAGGCCGTCACCACCTCGTCCGGCTCGGCGTCCGCCCCGATCGACGTGGTCAGCATGTCCAGCAGCAGGCCGTCCATCGCGTAGTGCAGCAGCGCGATCTCGAACGCCCCGCCCGGCAGGCCGGTGGTGACGTGGAACGCCACGTCGTCACGGAAACCGCGCCGCAGCGTGCCGCCGAGGATCTCCGCCAGGCCCGGCCTCCGCACCGCCTCGAGGCGCAGCTCGATCAGCGCCCGGGTCAGGTCGGGCTGCCGGGTGGTGCGCTCCACGATGTAGCGCAGGTAGTCGACGAACAACTCCCGGCCCGGCTCCCGCGCGGCCAGGCCGGCCAGGACCGTCGCGTCCGGGGCGAACCGTTCCATGATCCGCTCGCCGAGGGCGCCGAGCAGCGCGTCACGGGACCGGAAGTAGTTCGACGCCGTGCCGGCCGGCACCCCGGCCTCGGCGTCGACGGCCCGGTGGGTGAGCCCGCGGGCACCGCTCGCGGCGAGCACGCGCAGGCCGGCGTCGGCGAGATCGCGACGGCGCTCCGGATTTCTGACCATGCCCGGACCCTACCAGGAACCACTACAGGTGTTGTAGGTTGTCAATCACGACAGCCATAGTGGTTGTCGTCGACCGAGGAGTCATCTTGCGAAAGCTCGTCTATTTCGTCGCCGCCACCATCGACGGTTTCATCGCCGCGCCCGACGGCTCGTGGGACTTCATGACGATCCACGACGACGTCACCGCGTTCATGAGCACCCGATATCCGGAGACCGTGCCCACACACGTGCGCGAGCCGCTGGGCGTCGAGGGGCCGAACCGGGTGTTCGACACGGTGCTGATGGGGCGGCACACCTACGAGCCGGCCCTCCAGGCCGGGATCATCTCGCCGTACGCGCATCTGCAGCAGTTCGTGTTCTCGCGCACGCTGCCGGCCTCGGCGGATCCGGCCGTCCAGGTGGTGGCCGACGATCCGCGTGCCCTGGCCGAAAAGCTGAAGCAGCGGCCCGGCCTGGACATCTGGCTGGCCGGCGGCGGCAGCCTGGCCGGGCAGCTGCTGCCCGTCGTCGACGAACTGGTCGTCAAACTGAACCCGATCGTGGCGGGCGCCGGCATCCCCCTCGCCACCACCGGTTTCGACCCGCACCGTTTCGACCTGATCGACGCGACCCCACTGGACAGCGGCGTGGTCGTGCTCCGCTACGGGGCTGCCGCCCGATAGCGGACCGGCGATGCGCGGCCGGGCAGCGCCGGGGGATCAGTCGCGGATCTCGACCACCTGGTCGACGGGCAGGCGCGGGGTGGGCTCGGCGGCCGGGCCGGCGGTGTCGGCGATGCCGAGGCGCATCACGAGGTACGGCGTGCCGATGCCGCCGAGCATGTGGCCGAGCCGCTGCCGGGTGAAGCCCACCTCGACCGGCCCGCTCAGCGGGGTGAGAGCCGCTCCGTGCTCGGTGGCGGCCAGCCATACGGCGTTGAGCGCCTCGCCGGCGCGCAGCCAGTCGGCCGGCTCGTCGCCGGTGCCGTAGAGCACCGCGTAGGTGACGGCACGGTCGTGCCCGGCCCCGACGGCGAGCGTGCCGGCCACGCCGAAGTCCCGGCCGGCGACGGTGGTCTGCGCCGGTTCGGCGGGCAGGCTCGCGTCCGGAATGCCGGTGCCGTCGGCGCGGTCGCCACCGACCCAGGTGGAGGTCTCGGCCTGGAGCAGATCGTCGGAGGTCTCCGCCTTCTGCGCCTGCTCCACCAGGACGGCCAGTTCGATGACCTGGTCGCGGTCGAGGACGTCCAGGCGAGCGCCGGCCTGCTCGGCGGCCGCGGTGAGCGCGTCGAGGACCTTCACGTCGACCGGTTCGTCGCTCATGGTGCGGCGGTCGGTGTGCCGCCGCGACAGTTGCTCGCGGCGGCGGACGGCCGCCGGGTCGGCGGTGCCGCGTTCGAGCGGCCGGATGATCGCGAGGGGCTCGGCGGCGGGACGGTCGACCTCGTAGGCCCAGCCCTCGGCGTCCAGGGCGACCCGGGCGTGGTGCAGCGCGGCGCCGCAGCTCACCAGCAGCATGTGCCGGTCCGGGTCCTGGAAGCGCAACTGCCGGGCGGTGACCGCGAACAGCTCCAGGCGGCCGCCGGACACCACCCAGCGCCACGGTTGGGTGTTGTGGATCGACGGCGCGTAACGGGCGGCGCCCGCGGCCTGGGCCAACAGGTCACGGGTCTGCGTGTCAGCGGTCAAGGTGTCCTCCCCGGCGGCGCCCGTCACGACGTCACCCAGCCTGCCACAGCGGCACCGAACCCGAAGCGGAACGACACCCGCCAGGCACTCCGCGCGCCGGTCCGTTCGAGCCCGTGGGGTCTCGGTCGGGACCTTCGGCCCTGGGTGCCGCCGCGCGGGAGCGCGAGGATTCAGACACCCACCGGCCAGGTGGGGTCCAGCAGCGTTCCGGCGACGGTCTGGGGTGACCCATGGACACGATGACGGCACACACATCGACGGGCGAACTGATCGCGGCGATCCGTGCCCGGCTGGGCCCGGAAACCCACTGGCGGCTGCGCCCGCACCCGGACCGGGACGCCGTCGAGCTGGTCCCGGACACACCCCCGCCGGGTGACGTGGTGCTCGCCGCGATCACCGAGGACGCCCGCCTCGGCGCCGTGGTGGACTACGCACGGGCACGGGCCGCCGAACTGCACGCGCCGTTGCGCCTGGTGCACGTCTGGACCGGCCGCGGCCGGAAGATCGGCGCCGTCCGGATGAGCCCGGAATCGCCGGCCCACGCCGACCTGATGCTGGCCACCGCCGTGCGCGACGGCCTCACCCCCGCCGAGACGGCGGCGGCCGAACGGCAGATCCTGCACGACGACGACCCCGGGGCCGCGCTCCGCGCGCTCGCCGACCACGCCGTGCTGCTGGTGGTGGGCGCCGCCGCGGGGCACGTCGGTGACACGACCGGCGCGCTGATCGGGCACACCGCCTGCCCCCTGGCGCTGGTCGCCGCCGGCCCGGCCGGACCGGGCCTCACGAGTTGCCGCGAACCACGACCACCGGGCAGTGCGCGTGCTGGACGCAGTGCTGGCTGACCGAGCCGATCAGCGCTCCGCCGAACGTGCTGTGCCCTCGGCAGCCCACCACCAGCAGGCAGGCGTGGGCGGACAGATCGATCAGGACCTGCGCCGGGTGCCCGGGCTCCACCCGCTCCACCACCTCGACCTCCGGAGGGCTGTCACCGAGGGCGTCACGCACCGCGGACGTCAGCACCTTCCCGGCGGCCTCGGCCAGATCGTCCTCGGGCGCGGACGGCACCCATCCGTAGTAGGCCGGGATCTGCCAGGCGGTCACCGCGTACAGGCGGCCGCCGGTCAGTCGTGCCTGCCGGACCGCCCAGCGCAGCGCGGCCCGCGCCGGCGGGGAGCCGTCGACGCCGACCACCACGTCACCGCCCCGGCACTCGGCCGGATCACGATCGTCGAAACCGGGTCATCATCCACCTCCTGTTCGGGATGTCCGCCGCGGTCAGCGGCCGGCCGACGACTCGGGGCCGAACGGTGGCCTCGGCCCGGGGGAGTCCGCTCCGAACGGCTGTCGCGGCCCCCGGAACTCGCGGTCGTCGAAGTCGTGGTCCAGCCACGAGTGCACCTCGACCACCCCGGCCACCTGCCGGGCCAGCCGGATCGCGATCTCCGCCGACGACCGGCGCTCCACCTTCCCGGTCAGCGTCACCACACCGTCGACGACCTGGGTGGTGACGGCACGGGCGTCCTCGGCCAGGAACGGCTCCAGCACCGTCTTCTCGATGTCGGCGAGGATCTCGTCGTCCGGCCGCAGGTGAACCTTCAGCAGGTCGCCGCGGGAGACGATGCCGATCAGGCGGCCCAGGTCGTCGACGACCGGCAGGCGCTTGACCCCTTCGGTGTTCATCAGCCGCGCGGCCGCCGTCACCGCCATTCTCGCCGTCGCGAGGACGGCCGGGGCGCTCATCAGCTCTCCGGCCGTGGTCCCGTGCGCCTTGTCCCGCTCACCGCGCCGCCGCCGGCTCTCGAACATCCGCGGCTTCTCCGCGTCGGCGTACTCGATCTTACGAAGGAGGTCGGCCTCGGAGACCACCCCGACCACCCGGTGCGATCCGTCAACCACCGGGACGGCGCTGAACCGGTGACTCACCAGCACGTCGACCACCCCCCGGTACGAAGTCTCCTCCCCCACCGAGACGACCGCCTGCGTCATCACGTCACCGACATTCCATGTCCGCATAGTGGCCTCCCGGGGTCGCGGATCTTTCCCCTTCACACTGGTCGCCCGCCGGCCCGCACGGTAGGGACCTCCGACCCTGCCCACACGGCCGCATCGGCGATATTACGGACAGTGAGGGCAGGGCGGCCGGTCATCGGACCGGACGGGTTCGAGCCGGCCGGGCGCGCGGTGTCAGCCGAGCGGTTCCAGGTCGAGGCGGAAACGCTCGGCGACCAGGTCGATCCGCTTGTGCAGCAGGTCGGCGTCGGTCGCCTCGATCAGCACCGTTCCGGCGGCGGACGCGGAGTGCAGGCGGGCGCCGATGACGCTGCCGGGCCGTACCCGGACCGATGCGCTGATGACGCCGTCGAGGCCACTCAGCTCCTCCGCGCCGGTGACCGCCTTCACCCGGCCGGGGCGGACCGGGAGGAGGCAGACGGCGACGAGCCCGTCGCGTGCCGGCCGGGCCGGGACGGTGGGCGCGGGCAGGCCGAGGGAGACGCGGTTGAACGCCTCCCACAGGTCCACGCCGTAGGCGGCCTTGATCATGTCGGTGATGCCGCCGCCGGCCGGCCGGCAGGAGATCTCGCCCACGACGAGTTCCGTTCCGGCCTGATAGACCTCCAGGTGGGTGACGCCGTCGCGGAGGCCGAGGGCGGTGACCACCGATTCGTGCAGGCGGCGTACGGCGTCGGATTCGGGTCGCTGTCCGGGAAGCAGGTAGGAGCCGTTGAGCCGGCCCACCGGGTCGAGCTGCGAGACCAGGTACCGGCCGACGGAGGCGAAGACGAGCCGGCCGTCGCGCACGATGGCGTCGGAGTGGTATTCGGCGGACATCTCCACCATCCGCTCGACCAGCAGCGGGCAGGCGGCCCGGCGCAGGGTGTCTCCCGCGGCCGAGGCGGCGAAGTCCGCCAGCTCGGCGGCGCCGGTGAACCCGTGGACGTTCATCGAGCCGGTGCCGAACGCGGGTTTGAGGACCACCGGCCCGCCGAGTTCGTGGGCGGCGCGGACGGCGGCCGGCAGACCGGCGGCGACCCGGTACGCCGCCACCGGCAGTCCGGCCCGGGTGAGCGCGGCCTTCATCACCGCCTTGTTGGTGAACCGGTTGGCGACCTCGAATCCGATGCCCGGCAGGCCGAGATACGACCGCAGGTAGCCGCCGGCCGGCACGCTGCGTTCGGACGGGGCCACGACGTGGTCGATCGGGTGGTCGGCGAGCATCCGGAGCGCGGCCTGGCGTACGGCGGTCAGGTCACCGATGTCGTCGACGAACGTGAGATGGGCGTCGCCGGGGTACTGCGCCCGGTAGGCCGGCTCGGTGAGCACGTCGACGTGGGCGCCGGGAGCGACCAGCCGCAGTTCGTCCAGGGCCTCGGCCTTACCCGAGTTGATCATGAGGATGCGGGTCACGGCGTCGCCTCCAGCGCGGCGAAGGCCCGGTCGAGGTACCACAGGGTGTAGGCGTGCACCGCGAGCCACACCTCGGTGGTACGCAGCGCGTCCTGATACTTGAGCCAGCCGGCCAGCGCGTTCGCGGCGCCGATCAGCAGCCGGGCGCGCGCCTGCGCCGGATCGTGCGCCGCGGCGCCGGCGGCGAACCCGTCCTCCAACTCCCGCAACACCGGGTCGATCGTGAACGGTGTCCGCAGGCCGGTCAGGTCGAGCACACCGCCGGACGGCGGGGACGGCGGGCCGGCGAGCAGCTCCGCGGTGGTCCCCCGGTCGATGGCGGTGAGCAGCCCGCTCATCGGCAGGGCGCTGTGCAGGAGGGTGGCGTAGTCGTACGCCGGATCGCCGTAGCCGGCGTCGGGCCGGTCCCGCCCGTCCCAGACGGTCCGCGGGTCCACGAAGACCGGGGAGCCGTCGGCCCGGCGCATCATGTTGCGCAGGTGCACGTCGCCGTGCACCAGGCAGCCGTGGCCCGGCTCCAAACGCGGGTAGACCTCCCGCAGCCGCTCGACGGCCTCGGAGTACGACGGCAGCAGCCGCCCGCCCGGAACGCGCACCCGGGCGCCGAGCACCTCCTCGGCCCGCCACCCGGGCAGCAGCGCCGCGAACGTGCCGCGATATCCGGGATGCTCGACGACGGCCGGAAAGCGGTCGCGGTACAGGTACGCGGCGACCGTCGGGGTCCGCCGCTGCGTGGAGGTGCGGTACAGCGCGTCGAGGAGCTCCAGATGCGGCCGCATCGTGTCCGGCGCGCCGGGGCGCAGACGCCACCGGCCCTCGTCGGCGAAGACCGCCTCGTCCAGGGTGGCCGGGTCGGCCTGCTCCATGACGCTGGTGGCGAGCGTGCCGTCGAGATGGGTGCCGAAGCGGCGCGGGAACAGCGGCGGCCGCCGGTGGGCGGCCAGGTGCTCGTTGACCCGGTCGACGAACTCGGCCTCGGCCGTGACCACGTCACGCGGGCCGATCTTGGCCACCAGGGCCGGGTCGGCGCCGAAGGCCACGATGCCCAGCGAGTCGGCGCCGTTGGCGTACGCCGCCCGGACGGTGGCCGGTTCGCTCAGGGTGACGCCGGCCGTGTCCGCCCAGGTGCGCAGCCGGTCGGCCACGAGCAGGTCGATGACGGCGCGGGTGTGCTGGACGCTGTCGGTGATCCGGTCGATCAGCGTGCCGTGGCGGGGGCCGCCGAGGAACAGCGTCCAGCGGGACAGGTAGCGGTTGCCGTCCCGGTCCACGTGGGGCAGCCGGGCGGCGTCGTCGCCCGGCTGCCGGACGGCGCCCGCGAGGGCGGCCGGCAGGTGGGCGTGCTTCTCCGGGTCCTCGGTGCTGAGCGCCGCCACGGTGATGCCGAGGCGGCGCACCTCGTGGTGCACGCTGCCGAGCAGCAGGGTCTGGCTGGTGCAGCCGGACAGGTCGTGGTGCTGTTCGCCGACACCGTGCCCGGGGTAGGCGAAGACGATCACCGGGTCGCCGTCCGGTGTGCCGAGCAGACGCCGTACGGTGCCGATCTCGTCGGCGGTCGCGGCCCGGACCCGTCCGTGCAGGTCGACCGGATTCGTGATGGCGGTCATGGTCAGACCTCGGCCGGGATCGGCGCGCCGGTCATCGCCGCGTCGACGATCTCGGCGGCACGGAACGGCATGAGCGACAGCAGGACCTCGCTGAACCCGTGGGTCGCCTCGGCGTACCCCTGCAGGAAGATCTTGGGCCGGAACCGCGACGTGGTCTCGATGTCGTAGGTGCGGCGCAGGGCGTAGCGGTCCGGGCGGGCCATCGTCAGGTGCCGCTGGACGTCGCGCAGCAGCGGCACCGGCATCGGGTAGCGGTAGCCGGTGGCCAGGATGACCGCGTCGGCCTCCAGGGTGGTGGTGTCGCCGGTGTCGCGGCGGCGCAGGCGCGCGGTCGCCCGGTCCGGGCCGCTCTCCGCGCCCACCACCTCGCTCCAGCGGTGCAGGGTGACGGCCTGGGAGCCGGTGACGAGGTCCTCGTAGTGCTCCCGGTAGATGGTCGGGATCAGGTCGTAGCTGACGCCGGTGTGCGCGGCGAGCCCGTAGGTGTCGAGCACCTCCCCGCGGAACGCCTCGGGCTGGCCGTAGAACCAGTCGGGCATCGCCGGGTCGAAGAACTCGTTGATGAAGTGCGTGTCGTCCTCGGGGCGCAGCGCGAACCCGCGGATGACCTGGTCGATGCGGGCGTTCGGGTAGGTGCGGCGCAGGTGCAGGAAGACGTCGGCCGCGGTCTGGCCGGCGCCGACGATCGCGAACCGGTACGGCGCCGCGGCGTCGGCGTACGACCCGGCCAGCCGGTGGGCGGTCTCGGAGGCGTGGAAGACGCGCGGGCCCGCCTGGACACCGGCCGGCAGGTGCGGCTGCCCGCCGGGCGCGATGATCAGATTTCGGGTACGGACGGTGCGCTCGGCGCCGTCGGCCAGGTCACGGACGACGACGTCGAGCAGGTCGACGTCGTCACCGGCGCCGGCGACCGGGTGGACCGCGACGACCTCGGTGCCCCAGTGGACGCGGTCGGCGAAGCGGGCGGCGACCCAGCGGTAGTAGTCGTTGAATTCCGTACGCGTGGGGTAGAAGGTCCTGAGATTGACGAACTTCGCGAGTCGCTCACGGTCGGCGAGGTAGCTCAGGAACGAGTAGTCGCTGCGCGGGTTGCGCATGGTGATGAGGTCCTTGAGGAAGGACACCTGCATCTCCGCGCCGGCGAACATGAGGCCCTCGTGCCAGGAGAACTCCGGCTTGCGGTCGAAGAAGACGGCGCGCACCGGCTGCCCGGCCTCCTCGGCCGCGATGGCGACGGAGAGGTTGGCGGGACCGAAGCCGATGCCGACGAGATCGTAGGTCGATTCAGACATGAATTGCTTTCCCCCGGATGATGATTCAGTGCCGCGACCACCGTGTCGCACCATGAATGGCGAATGGCTCCGCCCGCAGGTGCGGGAAATTGTCGGGCCGGTCGATCGGAAGCCGATACGAACAATTCCAGTTCCGTCATGGAGGGGCGATGGACACCCTCTGGAAACTTCCTGTTCACCTGTTCGGCGACCTCCGGTAACGTAACGGTAGCCGCTAACCGGACACAACGCCCCTCTCGCACTCTGAGATATGAGCGGATTGACCAGGACATATTCATCATTGTCGAAATTGTGCCCACATTCCCGGAAAGCACCGCTGAGCTGCATCGATGCCCCGAATCGGAACGGCGATCGACCGACGTTGTGATCTCTCTCATTCCGGAAACCGTTCACGGTCTATTCCTCCGCTGTTAATGTGGCTCCGCATTCCACCGAAACACCACATCGGGAGTTGCTCCTTCATGACCTCATCGCCGGACGGGCGCCCTGCCGTCCTGCTCATCGGTGGCTCCCCACGTGCCCTGCGACAGGCCGCCGCGACCGGCGCCCGGGTGGTGCTGCTCCAACCGCCGGGGTGGTCGGATCCCGGCGCCGCCGACCACGCGCACCACATCGCCATCGTCGACTACACCGACCCGGACGTGCTGCCCGGCGTCGCCCGGGACCTGCACGCCCGGTACGGATTCACCCGCGCCGTGTCGCTGACCGAACCCGGCCTGATGCCGGCCGCCCTGGTCAACGAGCAGCTCGGTCTGGGCGGAACCCCGGCCGCGACGGTACGGCTGCTCAAGGACAAGCTGGCGATGCGCGCACACCTCGCCGCCGCCGGCCTGAGCCCGGTCCCGGCGGCCGCGCTCGGCGACGTCACCGATCTGGCCGCCTTCGCCGCGCGCCACGGCACACCGGCCGTGGTCAAACCGGTCGACGGGGTGGGCAGCCTCGCCGTCGTCCGCCTGGACCATCCCGGCGACGTCGACCGGGTGTGGTCCCGGGCCCGGCGCGCGACCGGCCGGCCGCTGATGGCCGAGGCGTACCTCGACGGGCCGGAGATCAGCGTCGAGGCGTTCACCTTCGGGCCCGGCGACCACCGGGTGCTGGCCGTCACTGACAAGGTGGTCGGCGCGAACTTCGTGGAGGTCGGGCACACCGTTCCGGCCCGGCTGGCGCCCGGTGACGCCGCCCGCGTGGAGGCGCTGACCGTGGCGTTCCTGGACGCCGTCGGCCTGATCGAGGGGCCGTCGCACACCGAGATCAAACTGACCGCCGACGGGCCGCGCGTCGTTGAGTCGCACAACCGGGTCGGCGGCGACAAGATCGCCGATCTGGTCCGGCTGACCACCGGCGTCGACCCGGTCGCGCTCAGCTTCGCCTGGCCGCTCGGGCTGGCGGACCGTCCGCCGGCCGGCGGCACGCCGCGATCCGGGGCGGCGATCCGCTTCCTCACCCCCGCGCCGGGACGCGTGCTGACGGTGCGAGACCTCGACCGGGTACGCGCCGAGCCGTCCGTGGTCGCCGCCGAGGTGACCGTGGCGCCGGGCGACGTCGTCCCCGAACTGGCCCGGTCGGACTCCCGTGCCGGATACGTGATCGCGTGTGCCGCGGACGCGGACCGGGCGGCCGCGCTCGCCCAGCGGCACGCCGCGACGATCACCATCGACACCGTGCCCTGCGAGGCTTCCCGATGACATCCACCGTCACCCACGTCGTCGCCGGATTCAGCGACGTCCTGCTGTCGAGACTCGACGGCCTCCTTCCCGCCGGATCGGTGCTGGTCTTGGAGGACCCTCAGGTGGTGTCGGCGCGTGACGCCGTACGCCGGGCGGCCGCCCACCCGTGT
The DNA here is from genome assembly GCF_017592555.1 of Actinoplanes flavus. Lineage (GTDB taxonomy): Bacteria > Actinomycetota > Actinomycetes > Mycobacteriales > Micromonosporaceae > Actinoplanes > Actinoplanes flavus. The sequence continues at coordinate 167,436 of NZ_JAGFNS010000014.1, forward strand.
GTCGCCGGGCTGACCGAGGCGCCGGTGCAGCGCGAGGACGACCCCGGCGCGGTACCCGCCGCGGTGGCCCGGCCGGACGGGCTCCAGGCCGTGCTGCCCGCCGTCGAGTACGCGGTGGTGGCCGCGGCCGGACTGGCCGAGAGCTGGCGGGTCCCGGGCGCCGGGGTACCCGCCGCCCGGATCCTGCGGGACAAGGCACGGCTGCGCCACGCCGCCGGCGCCGCCGGGCTGCCGCAGCCGGCCTGGCGCGTGGTCGAAAGCCTCGACGAGGCCGCCGCCTTCCGCGCCACCCTGGGCGGCGCCTGCGTGCTCAAGCCCGCGAACCGGCAGGCCAGCCTCGGGGTGCAGCTGCTGGAACCGGAGGACGACCTGGCCGCCGCCTGGCGGCGGCTGATCGGCGCCGACGAGCCCCGCCTGCGCGGTGAGCTGTCCACCGGCCACTACCTGATGGAGCAACGGCTGCGCGGCCGGGAGGTCAGCGTCGAGATGCTCGTCGATCGGGGACGGCCGGGATTCGTCAACGTCTGCGCGAAGACCGTGCAGCCCGGACCGCACCCGGTGGAACTCGGCCACCAGGTTCCGGCCGACATCGCCGAACCGGACCGGGACCGGCTGGCGGCGCTGACCGCCGGGCTGGCGACCGCGACCGGGTTCCGGTCCGGCGTGCTGCACGCCGAGTGGATCGTCACCCCCGGCGCCGGGCCGCACCTGGTCGAGTGCGCCGGGCGACTGCCCGGCGACCGGATCGTCGACCTGATCGACCTGGCGTACGACCTCGACCTCACCGCCGCGTGGACGGCGATCCTCCAGGGCCGCCCGGGACAGCCGCACACCACCGCCCGCCGCGGCGCGGCCATCCGCTTCCTGACCGCCGCGCCCGGCACCGTGACGGCCGTCGACGGCACCGGACCGGCCCGGTCGGCGCCCGGCGTCCACGACGTCCAGATCACCGCGCGGATCGGCGACGTGCTCGCACCGGTCTCGTCCTCCTGGGACCGGATCGGCAGCGTGCTGGCGACCGGCGACGACGCGGCCCAGGCCGACCGGCGGGCCCGGCACGCCGCGGACCTGATCACCGTCCGGGCCGCCACCCGGTGATCGGCCGGCTGGCGGGCCGGTACGTCCCGGCCGGGCGCGACGGGCGGATCCTCACCGTCGTCGCCCTGATCGACTCCACCGGCACCGGCCTCTACCTGGCCGGCGCCACGGTCTTCTTCCTGCGGGCCATGCTGCTCGAACCGGATCAGATCGGGCTCGGCCTGGCGGTCGCCGGATGCGCCGGGTTCGTGACCACGCTGCCGATGGGCCTGCTCGCCGACCGGATCGGCGCCAAACGCACCCTGATCGGCATGCAGGTGTGGCGGGCGGCGTGGTTCGCGGCGTTCGCGTTCACCAGCGGCCCGGTGGCGTTCACCCTCATCGCCTCCGCGGTCGCGGTCGCCGAACGGGCCGCCTCGCCGACCACCCAGATGCTGGTCGGCGGCACCGCCACCGCCGAGGACCGGACCCGCACCATGGCGGTCATGCGTTCGGTGCGCAACGTCGGCTTCGGGCTGGGCGCGCTGCTCGCCACCCCGCTGCTGGCACACCACTCGACCTGGGCGTACCGGGGTGTCGTGCTGGCCGACGCGCTCTCCTTCGTCCTGGCCGCGCTGCTGCTGACCCGGGTCCGCGACGTACGGCCGCCGCGAACCGCCCGCAAACCGGCGCCGCTGCGCTCCCTGTGGGGCTTCCGCGACTGGCGGTATCTGCTGCTCGCGTCGGTCAACGGACTGCTCACCCTGCACATGACCCTGCTCTCGGTGGCGCTTCCCCTGTGGGCCCTGCGAGCCACCACCGCACCACCGTCGGCGCTTCCGCTGCTGGTGCTGGTCAACACGGTACTGGCCGTGCTGTTGCAGGTGCCGATGGCCGGAATAGCCCAGCGGCCCGACGGCGCCCTCCGGGCCCTGCGCTACGCCGGGCTCGCGCTGGCCGTCTGCTGCGCCCTGTTCGCCGCGGCCGCCGGGACCAGCCGCTGGACCGCCGTGGCGGTGCTGCTCGCCGCGGTTCTGGCGCTGACCGCCGGGGAACTGTGGCAGGCGACCGGCGCATGGGACCTGTCGTACGCCTACGCCCCACCCGACCGCACCGGCGAATACCTGTCGGTGTTCAGCCTCGGCGCCACCGTGCAGCAGATCGCCGGCCCCGCGCTCGTCACCTCGCTGATCGTCCCCCACGGCCGCTCCGGCTGGCTGGCCCTGGCCGTGCTCCTCGCCGTCACCGCCGCGGTCACCGGGCCGGTGGTCCGGATGCTGGCCCGCGACCAGCCCACCGCACCGGCGCGACACGCCACCCGACAAGCCTGACCGGTCCGGGCCCTCCGGCCCTGCCCGCGATGCCGTATCGGCGATATCACGGGAGGTGAGGGCGGGACGGCCCGCCATCGACGAGGGCGAGGGTACGAGATGTCCCGCTACGTGTACGACTTCTTCGAGGGGAACAAGGATCTCCAGGACCTGCTCGGCGGCAAGGGCGCCAACCTGGCGGAGATGACCCGGATGGGGCTGCCGGTGCCGCCCGGGTTCACCATCACCACCCGCGCCTGCCGGGAGTTCCTGCGTACCGGCGTCCTGCCGGCCGGCCTGTTCGACGAGGTCGAGGAGCACCTGCGGCTGGTCCAGGCCCGGCTGGGCAAACGTCTCGGCGACCCGGCCGACCCGCTGCTGCTGTCGGTCCGCTCGGGTGGCAGGTTCTCGATGCCCGGGATGATGGAGACGATCCTCGACATCGGCCTCAACGACGCCACGGTCCTGGGTCTGGCCGCGCACAGCGGGGACGAGCGGTTCGCGTGGGACTCGTACCGGCGGCTCATCCAGATGTTCGGCAAGACCGTCTTCGGCGTGCCGGGTGAGCAGTTCGAGGCCGAACTCGCCGCCGCCCGGGCCGCCGCCGACGCCGCGACCGACGCCGACCTCGGCGCCGCCGCGCTACGTGACCTGGTCGCCGCCTACAAGAAGGTGTTCGCGGCGCACACCGGCCGGGATTTCCCGCAGTCACCGCACGATCAGCTGTTCTCGGCGATCGGCGCGGTCTTCGGGTCGTGGAACGCCGAGCGGGCGGTGCTCTACCGCAGGCAGGAGCGGATCCCGCAGGACCTGGGCACGGCGGTCAACGTGATGGCCATGGTCTTCGGCAACCGCGGACCGCACTCCGGCAGTGGGGTGGCGTTCACCCGTGATCCGGCCACCGGGCGGCGCGGCGCCTACGGCGACTACCTGCCCAACGCCCAGGGTGAGGACGTCGTGGCCGGTATCCGCAACACCCTGGGCCTGGCCGAACTCGCCGAGATCGACCCGAAGAGCCACGCCCGGCTGCTGTCGATCATGCAGAAGCTGGAGCAGCGCTACCGGGACCTGTGCGACATCGAGTTCACCATCGAGGACGGCACCCTCTGGATGTTGCAGACCCGGGTCGGCAAGCGCACCCCGGCGGCCGCCTTCGTGATCGCCGCCCAGCTCGTCGAGGAGGGCCTGATCACCCTGGACGAGGCGCTGCTGCGGGTGACCGGCGAACAGCTCGCGAAGCTGATGTTCCCGAGCTTCGACACGGCGGCCGCCCCGCCGCCGCTGACCACCGGCGTGGCCGCCTCACCCGGCGCCGCCGTCGGCGCGATCGTCTTCGACTCGGCGGCGGCCGCCACCGCGAGCGGCCCGGTGATCCTGGTGCGCCGCGAGACCAACCCGGACGACCTGCCCGGCATGATCGCCGCCCAGGGCATCCTGACCAGCCGTGGCGGAAAGACGTCGCACGCCGCCGTGGTGGCCCGCGGCATGGGCAAGACCTGCGTCTGCGGCGCCGACGAGCTGGAGGTCGACGCGGCGGCCGGCACCCTGACCGTGGCCGGCCGGGTGCTGCACGCCGGGGACGTGATCTCGATCGACGGCACCTCCGGACGGGTCTACGCCGGCCCGGTGGCGGTGCACCCCTCCCCCGTCGTCCGCTACTTCGAAGGCGAGCTGTCACCGCTCGGCGACCCGCTGCTCGCCGCCGTCCAGCGGCTGATGACGCACGCCGGCCACGTGGCCCGGCTGGGCGTGCACGCCAACGCCGACACCGGCGCCGACGCCCGCCGCGCCCGCCGCTTCGGCGCGACCGGGATCGGCCTGTGCCGGACCGAGCACATGTTCCTCGGCGACCGGCGGGAACTCGTGGAACACCTGATCCTCGCCACCGGCGCCGAGGAACGCGAGGCGGCGCTCGCGGCCCTGCTGCCCCTCCAGCGCGACGACTTCGTGGAACTGCTCGCGGCGATGGACGGCCGGCCGGTCACCGTGCGACTCATCGACCCGCCACTGCATGAATTCCTGCCACCGCTCGACGAGCTGACCGCACGGGTGGCCCGAGCCGAGGCGCTCGGGGCCGACCCGGAGAACGACGGCCGGTTGCTGGCCGCGGTCCGCCGCATGCACGAGCAGAACCCGATGCTCGGGCTGCGCGGCGTCCGCCTCGGCCTCGTCGTGCCCGGTCTCTTCGCGATGCAGGTCCGCGCGGTCGCCGAGGCCGCCGCGCTGCGGCTCGCCGCGGGCGGCGACCCGCGCCCGGAGATCATGGTTCCGCTGGTCGGCGCGGTTCAGGAGCTTGAGATCGTACGCGCGGAGGCCGGCCGGGTCCTGGCGGACGTGCCCGGCGCCCCACCGATCCCGATCGGCACCATGATCGAGGTCCCGCGGGCTGCCCTGACCGCACACCAGATCGCGATCAGCGCCGACTTCTTCTCCTTCGGCACCAACGACCTGACCCAGATGACCTGGGGATTCTCGCGTGACGACGTGGAAAGCGCGTTCTTCGGCCGCTACCTGGACCTGGGCGTCTTCGGCGTCTCCCCCTTCGAGACCCTGGACCGCCTCGGCGTCGGCGAACTGGTGCGCACCGCCGTCGAACGCGGCCGCGCCGCCCGGCCCGGCCTGCCCACCGGCGTCTGCGGTGAGCACGGCGGCGACCCCGCCTCCATCCGCTTCTTCCACGACGCCGGGCTCACCTACGTGTCCTGCTCCCCGTTCCGGGTGCCGGTGGCCCGCCTGGAGGCCGGCCGCGCCGCGGTGGACACCGGCGCGGTCTCCGACACCCGTTAGCGTCTCACCCGTACCAGAAAAGGATTCTCAGACGGCGGAGCGGAGGCCCAGACGCGGCGGGGTGGCCGGGAGCAGGTCGGCGGCCTCGGCGGAGACGGTGACCACGACGCAGCCGGAGCGGCGGGTGACCATGGCCGTGGCGCCGAGCAGGCGGGCGGCGCGCACCAGCACCGCGGCGATCTCCTGGTCGCGGACCGTCACCCAGATCAGATCCCGCCGGCGGCGTTGGCCGGCGGCCAGCAGCGCGGCCCGCCACGCGGCCTGCGCCAGCGCGAGCCGCTGCGCGTGCCGGGGCGACGACGCGCCGAGCGAGGTGGAGTCGAGGAGGGCCTGGCGACCCTGCCGCCAGGCCGTCTCGAGCATCCGGCTGGTGGCCAGACGCTGGGTTTCCTGTACGAGCACCCGCTGCACCTGGTATCGGCGGCGCCCCCCGCCTGACCAGGTCTCCCGTGCAGCGGCGCATCCCAGGTCGGTGAGCAGGAAGGCGAGCCGGTCGGCCGCCTCCGCGCGGTCGAACTCCGCCAGGGCCTCACCGGACCGCGGGACCGGCCTCAGCGGCGACGGCCGCTGCGGGCGGGCCGTGTCGACGCATTCCACGAGGCAGGCCGATTCGAAGGCGGCGGGCAGCGCACGTGCGAGTACGACCGTGCGTGTCGTCGTCTGGTCCATCGGCTTCTCCCTCCCGCGGTTATCCGACACCGTGGCCGATCCGCCCGTTCGGCCGGTACTCCCCCGGCGAAGACTTGAGGGAAACTTGCGCGGACCCCGCTCTCCCGCGTAGGGAATCAAGGTGCCTCTCCGTAGCAGCCGACGCGCGACACTCGCCGGGCTGCTCGCGCTCCTGGTGGTCACTGCCTGTGACGATGGCGCGACGCAGGATCGGCGGGTGCGGATCGCCACCGGCAGCCCGACGGCGGTCTACCACGCGATCGGCACCGCGCTGGCCGGCGTCGTCGAGCGGGAGCTGCCGGGCGCCGACGCGGAGGTGCTGGTCACGGCGGCGTCGGCGGAGAACGTCGAGAAGGTGTCGCGGGGCACCGCCGAGATCGGCTTCACCCAGGCGGATGTCCTGGTCACCGGTGGGGCGCCGGCTCCGACGGTGGTCGCTCTGGCCCGGGTGTACGACGATCTGCTGCACCTGGTGGTCCGCGCGGACAGCCCGATCGCGACCCTGGAGGGCCTCAAGGGCAAGCGGGTGTCGGTGGGCGCCCGCGGCTCGGGCACGACCGTGACGGTGGACCGGTTGCTGTCGGTGGCGGGCATGTCGCACGCGATGTACCGGCGGCAGCTCAGCCTGGACGACTCGATCCGCGCGCTGCGCGACGGCGAGATCGACGCGTTCTTCTTCTCCGGCGGGCTGCCGGTCACCGGGATCAAGCAGCTCGGCGCCGAAGTGGGCATCCGGGTGGTGGACCTGTCGAAGTGGGCGGGCGATCTGCGGCGCGCGTACAGCGACGTGTACGTGGTGCGGGACGTGCCGACGTCGGCCTATTCGGTGCCGCCGGTCGCCACCATCGCGGTGCCGAACCTGCTGGTCGCCTCCGAGTCGATGCCGGAGGACCTGGCGTACGAGCTGACCCGGCTGCTGATGGAGCGGCGTGAGGTGCTGGCGTCGGCGCACCCGGCGGCCGAACGGCTGGACCCGCGGACCGCGATCTCCACCCTGCCGGTGCCGCTGCATCCGGGCGCGGCCCGCTACTACCGGTCGGTCAAACCCTGACCCTGTTCGCCGACAGTGAACGGCGGAAGATCCTCCGGGCCGGTGAAGTTGAGTCCGTCGTACTCAACTCCCCGGAGGTAAACGTGACCGGCAAGCGACTTCCTGTGCTGTTCCTCGACGACGTCGTCCTGCTTCCGGGCATGGTGGTCCCGGTCGTCCTCGACGAGGCCGCCCAGGCCGCCGTCGACGCGGCCCGCACCTCGGCCGGCTCCGAGCTGCTGATCGCCCCGCGACTGGAGGACCGGTACGCCTCGTACGGCGTGGTGGCCGCCGTCGAGCAGGTCGGCAGATTCCGCGGCGGCTCCCCGGCCGCCGTCCTGCGCACCGGCACCCGGGCCCGCATCGGCAGCGGCGTGACCGGTCCCGGCGCGGCCCTGTGGGTGGAGGCCGAGCCCGTCCCGGCCGGCGCACCGGGCCCGCAGGTGCGGGAGCTGGCGGACGCGTACAAGAAACTGGTCGTCTCGGTGTTGCAGCGCCGCGAGGCGTGGCAGGTGATCGACTCGGTCAGCGCCATCGACGACCCCAGCGATCTGGCCGACACCGCCGGCTGGGCGCCCTATCTGTCCAACGACCGCAAGCGGGAGCTGCTCGAGACGCCCGACGTCGAGGCCCGGCTGCGGCTGCTGATCGAGTGGACCAAGGACTTCCTGGCCGAATCCGAGGTCAACGAGACGATCGAGAAGGACGTCCGGGAGAACGTCGAGAAGCGCAACCGCGAGTACCTGCTGCGCGAGCAGCTCAAGGCGATCCGCAAGGAGCTCGGCGAGGGCGAGGCGGACGGCACCGGCGACTACCGGGCCCGGATCGAGGCCGCGGACCTGCCGGAGCCGGTACGCGAGGCCGCGCTGACCGAGGCCGGCAAGCTGGAACGCGCCGGTGACCAGAACCCGGAAGCCTCCTGGATCCGGACATGGCTCGACACGGTACTGGACCTGCCGTGGAACGCCCGTACCACCGACAGCACCGACCTGGCGGCGGCCCGGGCCGTCCTCGACGCCGACCACCACGGTCTGGACGAGGTCAAGGACCGGATCGTCGAATACCTCGGCGTCCGCGCCCGGCGCGAGTCCCGTGGCCTGGCGACGGCCGGCGGCCGCGGCTCCGGAGCGGTGATCCTGCTGGCCGGCCCGCCCGGGGTCGGCAAGACGTCGCTGGGCGAGTCGGTGGCCCGCACGCTGGGCCGTAGGTTCGTCCGGGTCGCCCTGGGCGGGGTCCGCGACGAGGCGGAGATCCGCGGCCACCGGCGGACGTACGTCGGCGCGCTGCCCGGCCGCATCGTCCGGGCGATCCGGGAGGCCGGTTCGATGAACCCGGTCGTGCTGCTCGACGAGGTGGACAAGGTCGGCAGCGACTACCGCGGCGACCCGGCCGCCGCCCTGCTGGAGGTCCTCGACCCGGCGCAGAACCACACGTTCCGCGACCACTACCTGGACCTCGACCTGGACCTGTCGGACGTGCTGTTCATCGCCACCGCCAACGTGCTGGAGACGATCCCGCAGGCGCTGTTCGACCGGATGGAGCTGATCGCCATCGACGGCTACACCGCGAACGACAAGGTGGCCATCGCCCGCGACCATCTGGTGCCCCGCCAGTTGGAACGCGCCGCCCTCTCGCCCGGCGAGGTGACCGTCACCGAGGCGGCGCTGCGCGAGATCGCCGCCGATTACACCCGCGAGGCGGGCGTACGGTCGTTCGAGCGCCTGCTCGCGAAGGCGTTCCGCAAGGTGTCCCTGGGGGAACTGCCGGCCACCATCGACGCCGGTGACCTCCGGGACCTGATCGGCCGTCCCCGGTTCACGCCGGAGTCGGGCGAGCGCACCGCGGTCCCCGGCGTGGCCACCGGACTGGCGGTCACCGGGATGGGAGGCGACGTCCTCTACATCGAGGCGTCGCTGCTGCCCGGCAACACCGGCGGGCTGTCGGTGACCGGCCAGCTCGGCGACGTGATGAGGGAGTCCGCGCAGATCGCCCTCTCCTGGGTCCGGGCGCACGCCGGTGAGCTGGGCATCTCGCCGGAGCAGCTGGACCACCCGATCCACCTGCACGTGCCGGCCGGCGCGGTGCCCAAGGACGGGCCGTCGGCGGGCGTCACCATGACGACCGCGCTGGTGTCGCTGCTGCTGGGCCGCAACGTGCGCGCGGAGGTGGGGATGACCGGCGAGGTGTCGCTGACCGGCCGGGTGCTGCCGATCGGCGGGGTGAAGCAGAAGCTGCTCGCCGCCCAGCGGGCCGGGCTCACCGAGGTGTACCTGCCCGCCCGCAACGAGCCGGATCTCGACGACGTCCCGGCCGACGTGCGGGCGGCGCTGACCGTGCACATCGTCTCCGACGTACGGGAGATCCTGCGCACCGCCCTGGAGCCGGTGGGCGCCGACACGGTGGCGGTGGCCTGAGCCGCGCCGGCCGATCCCGTCGCGGTGACGGGATCGGCCGGTCGTCAGGTCAGCCGCGGCGCCACTTCTGGTTGGCGGTGCCGGCGCACTCCCAGAGCTGGATCTGGGCCCGGTCCTCGCCGTTCCAGTCCTTGATGTCGAGGCACTTGCCGGCCTGCGGGTTCACCAGGTCGCCGGCGGCGCTGAGCACCCACTGCTGGGCCGGGTTGCCGCTGCAGTTGGCGATCTGGATGATGACGCCGTTGGCGGTGGAGCCCCACGGCACGTCCAGGCACTTGTTGTTGCCCGAGCGCAGCGTGCCGTTGACCGCCTCCCACTTCTGCGCGTCGGAGCCGTTGCAGGTCCACATCTGCACCGGTACGCCGTCGGAGAAGTCGCCGCCGGGCACGTCCAGGCACCTGTTGTTCCAGTTGCTGACGATCGCGGTGCGGGTGCCGCCGCCGCTGGTGGTGAGGCTCAGGCCGTACACCTGAAGGATCTCGTTGACCGGCTGGAACCACATGGTGCCGCTGGTGGTGCAGTTGCCGGTGCCGCCCGAGGTGACCCCCTGGGCCTGGTTGCCGGAGATCCACGAGCCGCCGGAGTCGCCCGGCTGGGCGCAGGCGTTGCTGCGGCTCAGGCCGGACACCGCGCCCTGCTGGTAGTTGATCGTCTCGTTCTTGCCGAGCAGGGTGCCGCAGCGCCAGCCGGTGGTGCGCCCGGACCGGCAGATCGAACTGCCGACCGCAGCCTCCTGCGAGCCGGCGACCAGCACGTTCCCGCCGGCGTAGTTGTTGACCCACGGTTGCGGCGTCCAGTTGCCGTTGGTCCGCACCCAGGCGTAGTCGTTGCCGGGGAAGGACGATCCGGCGAACGTGCCCTGCGCCTGGTTGTTGAAGCCGAGCGTCGGGCTGCCGGCGCCGCCGCAGTGACCGGCCGTCACGAAGCCGCCGGCCACCGCGAAACCGACCGAGCAGAGCGTGTTGCCGTTGATCACGAACTGGTCGCCGCCGCGGATGTCGAACATCGGCCGGGGCGCGCCGGCGGCGGTCCGGACGGTGACCGGGCCGGCCCCGCTGTCACGGGCGAACCGCTCGGCGGCGGCCTCGGCGCCCGGTGCGACGGTGACGACGACGCTGTTGGTGGCCGGATCCACGTACCAGCTGCGGATCTCGTCACCCGCCTCGGCACTGTTGCGGTCGAGCCTGGCGCGAGCCGCGTCGAGGGCGGCCGCCGAACGGGCGACGATCTTCGGGACGGCGCCCTCCTCGCGTACGACGGTGGCGTCCGCCGGGTCGGTCACGGCGACGGTGAGGCGGCTGCCGCCGGCCGGGATCCAGGCGCCGGCGAAGTCCCGGCCCAGCCGTTTCCGCAGGCGTTGTTCGACGACCGGCGCGGCCGCCTCGGTGGTCAGCCGGTCGGCGATCTGGGTGTCGGTCAGCCCGAGGTCGCTGCGCATCGCGTCGAGCATGCCGGGCGCCAGGTCGAGCCGGACCGGGGCGGGTTCCGGGGCGGCGGGTTTCGGGGCGGCGGAACTGACGGCCGGGGTCGCCGCGACGACCGCCAAGGCCACGACCACCTGGAGGATCGGACGTTTCATGGGGATATTCCTTCTCAGCGCAAGAACGGGGAGAGCGCTCTCTGGCCGAGCTTTCTATCGACGTTCATAACTGTCAAGAAGGTTTTAAATTTATGCCGCGAACCAGATCGTCGCGGCCAGGCCGCCGGTCGCCGCGGGCGCCAGCGTGAACCGGCCACCGGACGCCTCCACCAGCACCGACACGATCGATAGGCCCAGACCGGCGCCGTCGACGTTCTGCGCGTCCGGCGCGCGCCAGAAGCGTTCGGTGGCCCGGCGCCGCTGCTCCTCGGTCATGCCGGGACCGGTGTCACGGACCGTCACCTCGGCCCCGCCGTCGCGGGCCGCGACCTCCACCTCGACCTTCCCGCCGGCCGGCGTGAACTTCAGCGCGTTGTCGATCAGCGCGTCCAGCGCCTGATCCAGCGCCGTGGCGACCATCCGCGCCGGCAGCCGCTCCTCGGGCAGGACCGCGACCAGCTCGATGTCGCGGCGCTCGGTGAGCGGCCGCCACGCCTGCACCCGGTTGCGGGTCAGCGCCACCGCGTCCACCACCTCGACCCGCTGCTGACCGCGTTCGGCCCGGGCCAGGGCGAGCAGCCCGTCCAGCACGTCCGCGAGCCGGTCGGTCTCCTCCAGGGCGATCTCGTGATCGGCGCGCAGATCCTCGTCGTCGAGACCGCCGCCCAGATCCTCGATCCGCAACCGCAGCACGGTCAGCGGATTACGCAGCTGATGGCTGGCGTGCGCCACGAACGACCGCTGCCGCTCCATCGCCTCGGCCACCGCGTCCGCCATCTCGTTGAAACTCGCCGACAACCGGCGCAACTCCGGCGGGCCGAGGCCGGGCTGCACGCGGGCCGCGCTGTCCCCCGCGGCGATCTCGTGGGCCGCCGCGTCCAGCCGGGTCACCGGCCGCAGCACCCAGCCGGCCAGCCGGTGCGCGGTCGTCAGACACGCCGCCACCGCGATCGCGCCGACCATGGCCAGAACCAGCCAGACCACCAGCACGGCGCGCCGGTTACGGTCGGTGGGCGAGACGGTCAACACCACGCCCAGTACGGCGCCGCCGTCACTGACCGGAACGGCGACCACCAGGGGCTCGGTCGTCCACGGCCACAACGTCTCGGGGCTGCCGACCTGGTGCCCGGCGAGAGCACCACGGATCGCCCCGGCCGCGGCGGCCGGCCGTCTGCCGAAGACGCTGAGCACCCGCTGATCCTGGTCGACCAGCATCGTGCCGATGCCGTACAGCTCCTGGTAGCGGCGCAGCTCGTCGGTGAGCGCGTCGAGCTCCCCGCTGCGCACGGCCGGCGCGGCCAGCGAGGCGAACCGGGTGGCGTCGGCCATCCGGTCGGCGACCGCACGGTCGGTCTCCCGGCTGGCGACGGTCACGGCGAGCGGGATGGCCAGGGCGAGCAGCACCATGCAGAGCAGCAGGAGGTAGGTGACCACCAACCGCCTGCGCACGGGCGCTCCCCCGATCTGCTCCTTACCCAGCGGGCAAACGGTAGCCGACCGCACCGGCCGCCGACACGGGTCCGTGGTCACCGAATGGTCACGCGGCGGGTCGACCTCGTCACCGGGCGACAACGACGCCCGTCACCCTGTCGAGCGACTACCCTTCATAGAGCATCTAGCCCTACGCTAACCCCATGCCCTCACAAGCGCACGAGGTCCTCATCGAGATGTTTCGGAACCGGCCGTCCCTAGCCGCCGAGCTTCTCGACGGGCCACTGCACGACCACCTCCCGCCCTTCGACGAAGCCCTCCTCACCTCCGCCGAGCTCAACGATGTCGCCCCGACCGAGTACCGCGCCGACGCCGTCGTCACCCTGAACCGGTCCGGCGCCACCGTCCTCGCCGTCGTCGTCGAAGTGCAACGCCGCATCGACGGCAGAAAACAGCGCAGCTGGCCCGCCTACGTCGCCACGCTCTACGCCCGGCTCGGCTGCCCCGTCGCCCTGCTCGTGGTCTGCCCCCATCAACCGGTCGCCGACTGGGCCGCGCAGCCGATCGCGATCGGCATGCCACCGGCGAGCATCGTCCCGATGGCGTTCGGCCCCCGGCAGATCCCCGTCATCGGCACGCGCGACGTCGCCCGCCGCCTCCCCGAACTGACCGTGCTCTCCGTCCTCGCCCACGCCGCCCACGCCGAGCCGCATCCGCTCTTCGGCGCCCTGTTCGCCGCGCTCGACGTCATCGAACCCGACACCGCCACCCTTTACCATGACTTCATCCTCACCGTGCTGCCCGCCGCGACCCGAAAGCTGCTGGAGGACTACATGACCACCACCGACTACCCCTACAAGAGCGAGTGGTCACAACGGCAGTTCGCCGCCGGCAAGGCGGAAGGCGAGACTCGGGCGGTTCTCACCTTCCTGGAGGCGCGCGGCGTGGAGATCTCCGACAAGGCCCGGGCGACGATCACCGGCTGCACCGACCTCGACCAGATCGAACAGTGGGTCCGCCGGGCAGCCACCGCCGAGCGGGTGGAAGACCTGGGCGGTCCCCTGCTCGACTGACGCCGCTTCCCGGATCGACAAGCCCCGCCACCTGACGCATCGTCGCCGCTTCGGAAGCAGGAGCCGATCGCTGTCCGCCAGATAGTGGTGACGGCTGACAGTGCTGCGGGGCTGTCGGTGCCGGGTCAGGAGGTCTGTGCGGGTGGTTACCGGTCTGGTTCTGGATGCTGCCGGGTTCGAGGTGCTGGTCGCCGGAGAGCGGGTGGGTCCTCCCCGGGCTCTGGAGACCTCTGACGTCGAGCTGCTGCGGGATGTGACGGGCCGCTATGTGGACGCGATCCACGCGCATGCCGATGACGGCGTTTTCCTCGGTCTGGGCCGGGAGCTGTTCGCGTGGCTCGACGGCGGCCGGCGGCAGTTGACCCTGCTCCTGGACCGGGCCGCGACACCGTTGACATTCGAGATTCAAGGACCGCGGGCGCCGTCCTCAGCCGGCTGGGCGATGTTGCGCGCGCCGTGGGAGGTGCTGGCCGACCAGGGTGGGTTTCTGGCCGCGGATGCGCTTCGCCGGTTCGAGGTGGTTCGCCGGCTGGGCAGGGCGGCGGCCGCTCCACCGCTCGACAGGTTCCGGCTGGGGCTGATGTTCATGGCCTCGGCTCCGGCCGGGCAGCACGAGCTGGACTTCGAGGCCGAGGAGTCGGCCATCCTGACGGCGGTCGCCGACGCGGGGGTGGACCTGGTCGTGGAGGACACCGGGGATCCCGACCAGCTGCGGTTGCGGTGGGCGAACCTCGACGGGCTCCCGGTGCTGCATCTGTCCTGCCACGGGGTGAACAACTGGCCCGCGCCCGCGGGTGGGCCCCGGGTGCCGGTGCTCATGATGGAGAACGAGGTCGGCGACGGCCGGCCCGTCACGGCGGCCGAACTGGTCGAACGGTTGTCGGTGATGCCGCGGTTGATGGTCGTCTCGGCGTGTTTGACGGCTACGCCGGCGGACGCGACCGGGTATCTCGCGCCCGGCCCCGACCATCGCTCCACGGGCACCGAGGCGGGTGCCGAGGTGGTGGTGCCGGTGGCGCATTCCCTGGCCACCGAACTGGTGACCGCCGGGATCCCGGCGGTGGTGGGCTGGGACGGGTCGGTCACCGACGGCGCCGCAACCCGGTTCGCCCAGCATCTCTACCAGCAGTTGGGGTCACGGCAGGATCTGGCGCTGGCGGTCGGTGACGCCCGCCGCAAGTTGCTGGCCTGTGATCAGCCACCGTTGCGGGCGGACTGGCATCTGGCCCGGATCTGGCTCGGCCCGGGCGGCGGCGGACCGGTCGTCGCCGGAGCCGTGAAGCGGCAGAAGGTGTCGGCCGTACACGGGACGAAGACGTTCCTCGACCTGAAACGCCAGCACGTGCCGGTGGCCTCGGCGGACATGTTCGTCGGCCGGCGGCGGGAGATGCGGCGGGCGTTGCGCGTACTGCGTGGTAGCGAGCAGGCCGGGGTGCTGCTGCACGGGCAGGGCCGGCTGGGCAAGTCGAGCCTGGCGGCCCGGCTGGCGGACCGGTTCCCTGATCGGGCGGTCGCGGTGGTCTTCGGCGACTACACCGCGCTCGGCGTGCTGGACGCGATCACGACAGCGGTGCAGGACAATCCGGATGCGCGCACCATGATCGAGGCCCGGCGAGCCGAGGTGCGGGAGCGGCCGGAGGCGCTGCGGTGGATCCTGGTCGATCTTCTGGGCGGTCCGTGCACGCAGAACGGCGAAGATCATCAGCGGCCCCTGCTGCTGATCATCGATGATCTGGAGCAGGTCCTCGAACCGCGAGCGGATGGTCCGCACCGTGTGGCCGCCGGGTTCGCGCCGGTGCTGGCGGCCGTCCTGCAGGCGTTCGATCCGGACCGAGGTGACAGCCGGCTGGTGGTCACCAGCCGGTTCGTGTTCGCGTTGGACGGGCTGGAGGCCCGGTTGACACCGGTGCAGTTGGCCCCGTTGTCGGAGGTGGCGCAGCGCAAGCTCGCGGTTCGGCAGCGGGCGGCGTCGCCGGAGGAGCTGCGGGAGACGCGGGCCGGACTGGCGGTGCGGGCGATGGCTCTCAGCGGAGGCAACCCCGGTCTCCAGGATCTGGTCGGATTGCGGCTCGTCTACAGCCCGGAGGTCACACCCGACCGTGCCGAGCAAGCCGTCACCGACATGGAGACCTACCTGAAACAGGGGGATCTGCCCAGCGACGGCGAGGTGCGGGCGTTCGTGGAGAACCTCGCCCTGGACGCCCTGATCGACCAGGCCGGGGCCGACCACATCGCCCTCCTGCGAGCGCTGACCCTGTTCGACCTGCCGATGCCGGCTCCGGTCACGGACCTGCTCGAAACCCGGACCGGCGGAACGGTCCGGCGACTGTGCGGGCTGGGGCTGGCCGACACCTTCCCCGACCCCTACAGCGAAGCGGCCACCGCCGTGGCGGTCAATGCTCTCGCCGCCGGTCGGCTCACCCCACTGACCGAGCCGGAGCAGGTAGAACTGGCGACGGCAGTGGTTGAGCCTCTGGCTGCGGCGTGGACCGACCCAAAACTCCGGAATCCGGCCCTGGACCTGCAGCTGACCCGATTGGCGGTCCTGGCAGACGATCCGACGGTGATCACCGTGAGCGCTGCGGACGCGGTGTGGACCTTGCGTTCCGGGCCCGCCGCGCAGGCTCTGGCACTCGGGCAGGCGGCCATCTCGATACTCGACCGGCACGGCAGCCCGGTACCGGCCCTACTGCTACGGCGGGTCGCCGACGCGGCGCAGGTCAGCGGCGACGGCGACGCCGCCGCCGCACTATTTGACCGGGCGGTCAAGCAAGCCACATCGGAAGGTGCCGCAGCCGACCTACTGGAACATGCTCGGGTCATCGCCGAATACGCCCGCCTGCTGGTAACCCGTGGTGAACTGGATCGGGCCGAGCAATTGTTCCATCAGGCCCGGGGCATGTTCACCACTTCCCATTCGGATCACGAAACCGCCGTAACCTGGGGAAACATCGCCGACATCCTCCACCGGCGCGGCGACTACGACGAAGCACTCCGCATCCGCCACGAAATCGAACTTCCCGTCTACCGACGCCTCGGCGACAGCCGCTCCACCGCCGTCACCTGGGGCAAAGTCGCCGACATCGTCTACCAGCGCGGCGACTACGACGAAGCACTCCGCATCCGCCACGAAACCGAACTTCCCGTCTACCGACGCCTCGGCGACAGCCGCTCCACCGCCCTCACCTGGGGCAAAGTCGCCGACATCGCCTACCAGCGCGGCGACTACGACGAAGCACTCCGCATCCGCCACGAAACCGAACTCCCGGTCTACGAACGGCTCGGCGACACCCGCGCCACCGCCATCACCTGGGGCAAAATCGCCGACATTCTCTACCGACGCGGGGACTACGACGAAGCACTCCGCATCCACCACGAACGCCAGCTACCCGTCTACCAACGCCTCGGCGACACCCGGGAAACCGCCGTCACCTGGGGAAACATCGCCGGCATTCGCTACCAGCGCGGGGACTACGACGAAGCACTCCGCATCCACCACGAACGCCAGCTACCCGTCTACCAACGCCTCGGCGACACCCGGGAAACCGCCATCACCTGGGGAAACATCGCCGACATCCTCTACCAGCGCGGCGACTACGACGAAGCACTCCGCATCCACCACGAACGCCAGCTACCCGTCTACCAACGCCTCGGCGACACCCGGGAAACCGCCATCACCTGGGGAAAGATCGCCGACATCCTCCGCCAGCGCGGCGAACACGACGAAGCTCTCCGTATCCGCCAAGAGGAGGTGCTGCCAGCTCTCGAGCGGTTGAACGACTTGGACGGCATCGCGAATGCCACCTGGGGTATCGCGGAGATCCAATTGGGCCGCCAGGAATTCGAAGCCGCGGTACCAAACCTGGTCAAAGCATTTCAGATCCTCGAACACCTGCAACGACCCGACGGTCTCGCGGTTGTCGGCAACACTCTTGGTCAGATCCTGATGGCCTATGGCGAAACGGATGCCGCGCGGCAGGTTCTGGAGACGAGCCGTGCCGCAGCCCGCAAGATCGCGGCTACCGCGCTGGAGCAGCATTTGGGCAGATTGCTGCGGAAGCTCGATCAGGATCCCGAGGAGGAGTAGATCGCTCTACTGATGACCCGGAGCCTTGGCGGCGAGGGGACAGCCAGGTCGGCCGTGATTGTCGCTTGGGGTCAGGTGGAGCGGAGGCGGTAGCCGACTCCGCGGACGGTCTGGACCAGGTCGGGGTCGCCCAGCTTGTTGCGCAGCGAGGCCACGTGCACTTCGAGGGTGTGCTTGCCGGACCACGTGGTCTGCCAGACGTCGAGCATGATGCGTTCCCGGGTGAGGGCCACGCCCGGCTGCCGGGCCAGAGAGGCCAGGATGTCGAATTCCTTGCGGGTGAGGTTGACCGGCTCGCCCGCGACCGCGACCGTGCGGGCGGCCACGTCGATGCGCAACGGCCCGACCTCGATCACCTGGGCCGGCGCGGGGGCGGAGCGCATCGTGCGCCGTAGGAGGGCCTCGATGCGGGCCTGCAACTCGGCCATCGAGAACGGCTTGACCACGTAGTCGTCGGCTCCGACGCGGAGGCCGGTGACCCGGTCGCGTTCCTCGCCCCGGGCGGTGACGGCGATGATGCCGAGGTTCTCGTTGCGGGCGCGCAGCACCCGGCACACGTCGATGCCGTCGCCGTCGGGCAGGTTGAGGTCCAGCAGCACGAGGTCGCAGGGAGCGGCCTCGAGCGCCGCGGTGGCCGTGGCGGCGTGTTCCACCGCGTAGCCGCGCCGTTGCAGCATCGAGGTCATCACCGCGCCCACCCGGCGGTCGTCCTCCACCAGCAAGATCCGCATCGGTTACCGGCCTTCCATCGTTCGAACGCCGCACGGTAGCCGCTCAACGTTACCGGCGGCCACTCGGAGGATATTGGCCCTTGACAACCGGGCGCCGGTTTTGTCGGTGACCCGGCAGCTCCGCCCGGTGGGTGCGGCACCGGGCGGACCCGGCAGTGAGCCGGGCCTGAGCTGCGGGAACGGCCGTGGTTGCGGTTGGCGACCGCGGCGTCCGTACCCCTAAGAAGTCATTCTGAGGAGTGCGTTGCCGCCGAGCATGAGCACGTCGGCGCCGGCGACGAAGGCCATGCACCGCCGGTAGAGGCGGTCGGCGAGTTCCGGGTCGGCGGTGGCGCCCCAGGCGCGAAACAGCAGGATGACGGCGCAGATCACCAGCGGGACCCCGCCGATGACCAGCAGCCAGCCCTCGCCGGGTGTGGTGCCCCGGGCCACCAGCATGGTCACCATCACTGCCGGGAGGATCCCGAAGAACACCACGGCGAGTACGGCGTACCAGCGCAGCGGTGTGATCGCGTTCGTCATGTGCCACCTTTCGGTCCGCGCGATCCTAACCGCCGGACGCGGCGGCCGCCCTGATCGCCTCCCGGATGCGGGCGTAGGTGCCGCACCGGCAGATGTTGCGGATGCCGTCCAGGTCGGCGTCGGTGATCTCCCGGCCTTCGGCGGCGACCCGGCGCACCAGATCGACGGCCGCCATGATCTGGCCAGACTGGCAGTAGCCGCACTGCACCACGTCGTGGTCGAGCCAGGCCTGCTGCATCGGATGCAGGTCGGCCCCGGCGGTGGCGGCCAGCCCCTCGATGGTGGTGATCTCGTCGTCGGGTCCCAGGTCGCGGACCGGTACGGCGCACGGGTTGAACGCCCGCCCGTTGAGATGGCTGGTGCAGGCCTTGCAGACGTTGATGCCGCAGCCGTACTTCGGGCCGGTGACGCCGAGGATGTCGCGCAGCACCCACAGCAGGCGCACGTCGCTGTCGACGGTCACGGTGACCTGCTCGCCGTTGACCCGAAAGGTGTGCTCAGGCACGCGGACCCCCTGTTTCAGCGGACATGGTCGAGTCCGTCGACCGGGGAGGCGGGAATCGGTGGGACGGTTGGTTTCGGGACGAACGACAGTGTGCCGTGGTTGATCGGGAAGGTGGTGGGCATGGTGCCGGTGGCCCGCCCGTAGGCGCAGGCGACCGCCGCCATGGCCGCCGACACGCCCAGTTCGCCGGCGCCGCCGGGCTGGTCGGAGTCGCTGGGCATGATGATGATCCGCAGGTCGGGTGGGGTGTTCCACTGCCGGGTGTAGAAGTAGTTGTCCCAGCTCGCCTCGAGGAAGTAGCCGTCACGCAGGTGCAGGCTGGAGGTGAGGGCGAGCGCGATGCCGTCCATCACGCAGCCCATCATCTGTGCCTCCAGGCCGAGCGGATTGACCGCGAGGCCGACGTCGACGGCGAAGACGGCCCGGGTCACCCGGGGTCCGGCCACGCCGTCGCGGATCGGCCGGTTCACCGTCTCCGGCCGGCAGTCGATCTCGACGAGGCAGGCGCTGACCCCCTTGTACTCGGCGTGGAAGGCGATGCCCTGCGCCACCCCGGTTGGCAATGCGCGCCCCCAGCCGCCGGTTTCGGCCACGGCGCGCAGGACGGCCCGGGAGCGGTCGCCGCGGAGCAGGTCGTGCCGGAACCGGTACGGGTCGCGGCCCATCCGGGCGGCGACCTGGTCGACGACGAGTTCCCGGGCGCAGGTGGTGTCGGGTGAGTAGACGTTGCGCATGCTGCCGGTGTTGAAACCCTTGCCGGTCTCGCTGAGCAGCCGGCTGTGCAACCCGAAGTCGTACGGCGAGGTGTGGCTGAACTGGAAGAACGTCTGGGCGAACGCCTTGTCGCCGATCGGCAGTTTCGCGGCCATCGCGGTGAACAGCTCACCGAGCCCGTGGCCGAGGTCGGTGGTGACGCTGGTGTGCCGCTGTTCGAAGCCGAGGACCAGGTTTCCGGCGTAGGCGATGCGCACGCGGGAGGTGGCCATCGGGTGGGTGCGGCCCTGCCGGGAGTCGTCGGCGCGGTGCCACATAAGTTTCACCGCCTTGCCGATCCGCTGGGACAGTTCGGCGGCTTCCAGGGCGGCGTCGAAGAACAGTTTCCGGCCGAACGAGCCGCCGCCCTCGGTGACGTGGACGGTGACGGCGCCGACCGGCAGCCCGAGGCGGGCCGCGATGCTCTGCCGGGCGACGATCGGGGATTTCAGGGCGGACCAGATCTCGGCGCGGCCGTCGCGGACGTCGGCGATCGCGCAGTTCGGCTCGAGGGCGCTGTTGCTGCGGAAGTGGAAGGTGAACCGGCCCTCCACGTACGGGGTGATGGGCCGCGGCCCGAGGGGCAGTTCGGCCGATGCCAGCTCGCGCAGCACGGTGGCGTCCGACTGTCCTTCGACGGTGCCCGGCTTCCAGGTGACGCGCAGCGCGCGGACCGCGTCGATGCACTGGCCGAACGTGTCGGCGCGGACCGCGACGCCGGTGGAGATGGTGACCACGTCGGTGACGCCCGGCATGGCGCGGACCTGGTCGAGGTTGGCGACCGTGCCGGGCTTGCCGTTGATGGTCGGTGGGCGGCACACCATGGCCGGTTTGGCGCCGGGCACCGTCACGTCCATGGCGAACCTCTTGCGCCCGGTGACGGCGTCGCGGGCGTCGACGCGGCCGTGCGGGCGGCCGATGACGGTGAAGTCGTCCTTCGCGGTCAGTTCCACCGGTACGGCGAGGGTGCGCGGGCTGGCCGCCTTGGTGGCCAGTTCACCGATGCCGATCCGGCGCCCGTCGCGGGTGCTGATCACGCCGTCGGCGAGCCGCAGGTCGCTGGAGCCGAACTCGGTGGCCGCCGCCGCGAGCAGGCGCTGGCGGGCGACCGCCGCGGCCACCCGGATCGGGGTGTACGTCGAGATCGTCGTGTTAGAGGCCCCGGTCAGCTGGTTGAACAGCAGTTCCGGGCGGGCGTCGGCCAGGGTGACCTTCACCCGGTGCAGGGGTACGGCCAGTTCCTCCGCGATGAGCATGGCCGTGGAGGTGGTGATGCCCTGGCCCACCTCCGCCCGGGGCAGGGCGAACGACACCGTGCCGTCGGCGTTGATCTCCACCGCGATCAGCCCGGAGGTGGGCAGCGCGGCGGCCGTCATGATGTCGTTGAGGTCGAGCAGCTCGGCCGCCTGTGCCTCGCCCGGGGAGGCGGCGGCCACCAGGACGGGGGCCGCCAGCACATATCCCAGGAACCGTCGCCGGGATGTCGTCATCATTCGGGCCGGTTGATCGTCGGAATCTCGATCTTGGTCTCCTTGGCCTTGGTCAGGAACAGGAGGATGTACTGCCGGGCGGCCTCGTCCAGCACCCAGGCGACCTCGGGCACCAGCGGCAGCGGGATGAGCTTCTCGCGGAACTTGACCAGCAGCGGCCAGGCGTTCGCGATCAGCGGCTCCCAGATCGGCTCCCGCTTGATCTGGTCCCAGTCGGACACCTGGTCGCCGACCAGGTAGCGGGCCAGGGCGTTGACCAGCGGCCGGCTGATGCTGGCCGGGCTGGTCTGCTCGGCCAGCTGGCTGAGCAGGATGTCGGTGAGCTCGACGCCCTCCCGGGTGGGTCCCATGTTGGGCGGCAGCACCTGGTCGGACTGGGCGTTGGCGGCCGCCCAGGTGGCCGGGATGTACTCGTCGCGCACCCCGAGCAGGTTTGCGGTGACCTGCCAGACGTGCAGGTAGGCCTGGGAGTCGGCGGCGCTGATCGGCACCTGCCACTCCCGCAGCTTGCGCATCGCGTACGTGGGCAGCGTGTGCCAGGTGACCAGGATGTCCTCCTGGCTGATCGGGACGCCCCACTTCCAGTGCGGCGACTGTTGCAGCAGGTGCCGCACCGCTGCGTGGACCAGTCGCGTCTTGACCGCCTGGACGATGCAGTCGCCGTCCGGCCGGTACGCGTTGAGCGATCCGACCGAGAAGCCGAGGAGGCTGGTCTTGGCGACCCGGTCCTCCATGTCGGCGCCGCCCTTGGAGTAGTAGACCGACCACGCCTCCTTGGGGATGGCCGTGCTCAGCATGCCGCCGCCGACACCGTTGAGCAGGTTGAGATAGAGCCCGCGTGACTTGTTGAAGGTGGCCGCCGTCTCGAGTTTGGCGCGGTCCGCCCAGGACGGCAGCTGCCGCGCCTCCTCGATGAAGTCGACGAGGTATCCGGGCAGTCCGCCGGGCAGCGGCTGGTCGTTGCGGTTCCAGTTCCACAGCAGCCGGTTGACCTCGGGGACCGCGCCGCTGTCGAGCAGCTCGGCGGAGACCGGGTCGGCCTCGGTGTCCCAGATCTGGCGCGGGTCGGCGCCGGTGCCGCTGCCGGCGATCGAGGCGGTCGGCGACCAGGTCCAGGGCGAGACCTCGCGGGACACCGGCGTGACGAGGCCGAGCGCGCCGAACGCGGTGGAGGCCAGGACCTGCCGTCTGCTGAGCTCAGCCATGTGCGGTCTCCGGGCGGTTGGTCAGCGGGATCTCGATGCTGATCGGCTTGGCCTCGGACAGGAACAGCAGGGCGGCCTTGCGCAGGAACTCGTCGAACAGCCAGTAGGCCTTCGGGGCCAACGGGAAGGGCAACAATCCTTCGCGTACGGCGATGAAGGGTCCCCACGCGGTCCGCAGCAGCGGGTCCCAGATCAGCTCGCGGGGGATCTTCAGCCAGTTGGCGATCTCGTCGCCGAGCATGAACCGGGTGAACGCGCCGAGGATCGGGGCGCTGAGGATGCCGGCGTCGATCGGGGCGCCGAGGTTGAGCAGGATGTCGGCGAGCTTGATGCCCTCGGGGGTGGGCCGCAGGATCGGGTCGAGGACCTGTTCGGCCTGTGCGTTCGCCTCGGTCCAGGAGTTGGGGATGTACTCGTCCTTGACGCCGAGCAGGTGTGCGCCGACCTGCCAGGAGTGCAGGAACGCCGCGGACTCGGCGGCCGGGATCGGCACCTTCCACTCGGTCAGCTTCCGCATGACCGTGGTGGGCAGGCTGTGCCAGGTGACCATGATGTCCGCCTGGCTGATCGGGATGTCCTCCTCGGCGACCGGCGTCCAGTACGGCGACTGCGGCAGCAGGTGGCGGACGGCGGCGTGCACGAGCCGGGTCTTGACGGCGGTCACGATCATCTCGCCGTCGGGCTTGTAGGCGTTGACCGCGCCGATGTCGTACCCCAGTTTGGCGGTCTTGGAGATGCGGTCCTTCATGTCCGCGCCGCCCTGGGAGTAGTAGACGGCCAGGGCCTCCTTCGGGATGACGGTGCTCATCATCCCGCTGGCCAGGCCGTAGAGGACGCCGAGGTAGAGGCCGCGCTTCTCGTTGAACTTCACGGCCAGGTCGAGTTTGGCCGGGTCGGCCCAGGACGGCAGCCGACGGGCGCGTTCCATGAAGTCGCGCAGGTCGGCCGGGAGCCCGGCGGGCAGCGGCTGACCGTTCTTCTTCCAGGTCCGCAGGAGGGCGTTGACCGCCGGCACATCGCCGCGCTCGATGAGGGACGCGACCAGCGGGTCGGCCTCGTCGTCCCACACCCATCGGGGGTCGGCCCCGGCGCCCGCGCCGGCCACGGATCCGGTGGGCGACCAGGTCCACAGTGACTGCGCCTGTGCCGGCGCCGCGATGCTCATGGCGCCGAGGGCGCCCAGGGCGCCGCCGGCTCTCAACATGTTGCGCCTGCTGAGTGGTTCCATGCTTCACTCCAGCCTTGATACGGTGAAACACGAACTGCTTCGGTGTATCAGCCATGAGAGCACAGGGTGACCGTATTCACAAGAGTGAATTGATACACTGATACACAACGTGTAAACACATATCGGGGAGGACGCCCATGTCGATGCTGGGACGTGCGCTGGCCGAGGCCTTCGAGCCGGACGATCCTGCCGACGAGGTCACCGCCCGGCTGCTCGACGCGGCCTACGAGCAGTTCTGCCGGATGGGCATCCGCCGTTCCACCATGGAGGACGTCGCCCGCCGCGCCGGCGTCTCCCGGATCACCGCGTACCGCCGCTTCGCCACCAAGGACCTGCTGGTGGAGCAGGTGGTCCGGCGCGAGTTCCGGCGCTACTTCGACCAGTTCCTGCTCGACATCGCCGAGGCCCGCACCGCCGCCGACCGGGTGGTGGTCGGTTTCGTCAGCTCGTTGCAGGCGTTCCGGAGCAACCCGCTGATCGGCGGCCTGATGTCCGCCGAACCCGACCTGCTGGTCCCCTCGATGATCAGCGACGGCGGCGAGACCCTGTCCACCGTCCAGCAGTTCGTCGCCGGCCAGCTACGCCGCGAGCAGGAGGCCGGCTACATCTCCGACCGTGTCGACGTGAACCTGGTGGCCGAGATGTGGACCCGCCTGTCCGCCTCGTTCCTGGCCATCCCGAGCCGGGTCGTCGACCTCGACGACACCGAGCAGCTGCGCGTCCTGGCCCGCCGCTACCTGGCCCCGATGCTCGAAGCACCCTGACAACGGTCCCGGGCCCGGGTCAGCGCCCGGCGGGTCAGCGTCTGGAAGGCCCGCCGATCGGCGGTGGTGGCGTCGGCCTCCGCGGCCGCCTCGGCGGCGGCCGAGATGGCCGCGTCCGAGAAGTCCGTCCCGGTCAGCGCCCGCTCGGCGGCCCGCCCCCGGACCGGGCACGGGCCGGCGTTGACCAGGCCGATCGACGCCGCGCTGACCACGCCGCCGGTCACCGTGACCGCGGCCATGGCGGCCGCCTGCGGATAGACGGTCGTCCGGCGGTCCTCGGCGTAGCCGATGCCGGTGCCGGTGACCAGCACCGGCAGGCGGGCCTCCAACAGCAGTTCATCCGGACGGCGTACGGTCGTGAACGGCCCGGTGAAGAACTCGCCGGCCGCTATGGTCCGGCAGCCCCGCGGCCCGATCAGCTCCAGTTGCGCGCCGACCGCCACCGCCAGCGCGGGCCACTCGGCCGCCGGATTCGCGTTCGCGAGACTCCCCAGCATCGTGCCGCGCGCGCGTATCGGCGGATGCCCGATGTGCCGCACCACGCAGCGCATCAGTTCGCCGAGCGCTCCGCCGATCATGTCCGACTCGAACTCACGGTGCCGGATCAGCGGCCCCACCCGGACGAACCCGCCGGACTCGGTGAGCATGTCCAGCCCGGCCACCTCGTTGATGTCGACCACCCGGCGGGGCGCCGCCTCCTGCGCGGTCAGCTCCAGGATGAGGCTCTGACCGCCGGCCAGCACCGCGGTCTCCCCGTCGGCCAACGCGGCCAGCACCTCCTCCAACGTGCGCGCGGCGACGTACTCGACGACCGCAGGTCTCATCGCATGTCCTCCACCGGCTCGGGCCCCGCCAGTCTTCCGAGGCCCGGGGTGGATGGGGAGCGGCGTCCTTCTATCGAGGGACAAAGTGGCGGAGCCACCGGACCTGGTCGCGTACGTGGTACGCCTCGCCGCCCTCGTGGCCGTTGAACGGGTACACCCGCATCTCACGCTCCGGGCGCCACCGGTTGTAGGCCGCGAACCCGGTGCTCGGCGGGCAGACCGTGTCACGCAGGCCGATGCCGAAGTGGGCCGGGGCGGCGGCCCGGCGGGCGAAGTGCACACCATCGAAATGCGACAGGGTGTGCCACACGGTGTCGGCGGCGTCGCGGTGCACGGACAGGTAGGTGGCGATCGCGCCGTACGGCTCGGCGCCGGTGAGGTCGACGGCACGGCGGATGTGGCAGAGGAACGGGGCCGAGGTGAGCACCGCGGTCAGGTCGGGGACGAGGCCGGCGACGGCGATCGCCAGGCCCCCGCCCTGACTGTTGCCGGCCACCACGACCCGCGCCGGGTCCACGCCGGGCAGGGCGCGGACGGCGTCGACGGCCCGGACCGCGTCGGTGATGAGCCGGCGGTAGTAGTAGTCGTACGGGTCGAGGATGCCGCGGGTGACCGGGCCGGGACCGCCGGAGGAGTACGGGCGCGGGTCCGGGGTGTCCCCGCCGCAGCCGTACTGGTCGCCCTGCCCGCGCACGTCCATCAGCAGGTGGGCGTAGCCGGCGGCGGGCCAGGTGAGCCGTTCGAACGGCAGGCCCCGGCCGCGGCCGTAGCCGACGAACTCGACCACGGCCGGCAGGTCGGCGGCGTCCCCGGCGGGCCGGGTGTACCAGGCCCGGATCGGGTCACCGCCGAACCCGCCGAAAGTCACGTCGAAACATTCGAACAGCGGCAGGTCGTCCGGCCCGGGTGTCACGTCGAGCAGCGCCGGGCCGCGGGCGGTGTCCAGGGTGGCCTTCCAGAACGCGTCGAAGCCCTCCGGTTCGGCCACGGCGGACGTCTGCGGGTCGACCGCGGCCATCACGAGCTCCGGGGCGGCGCGGTGCTCTCCCGCACGACCAGCTCGGTGACCAGGTCGATCCGGGTCATCGGGACGGGCACGCCCTGGGCCAGGTCGAGCAGCATCCGGGCGGCGGTGCCGGCCATCGTCTGCACGTGCTGGTCGACGGTGGTCAGCGCGGTGGCCGACCAGGCGGCCATCGGCACGTTGTCGTAGCCGACCACGGACAGGTCGGCCGGGACCGCCAGGCCCAGCTTCCGGGCGGCCCGGATCACGCCCATCGCCTGCATGTCGGAACCGGCGAAGATGGCGGTCGGCGGGTCCGGCCGGTCCAGCAGCTCCAGGCCGTGCTGGTAGCCGGTATGGCCGGTGAACAGGCCGTAGCGCACCAGCTCCGGATCGACCGGCAGGCCGGTTTCGTCGAGTGCCGACCGGTAGCCGGCCACCCGGGCCCGGCTGCACAGCACGTCCTGGGGCCCGGAGATGACGGCGATCCGGCGATGGCCGAGCTCCAGCAGGTGACGGGTGGCGAGCAGGCCGCCGTTGAAGTTGTTGGAGCCGACCGTGGGCACGCTGGCGGCGGTGGCGCTGTCGGTGTCCAGCACGACGAACGGGATCCGCTGCCGTTCCAGCTGGCGGCGCTGGGTGTCGGTGAGGCTGCACAGCACCAGCAGCACGCCGAGCGGGCTGCGGCCCAGCACGTCGTCGGCCCAGTGCGGGGGCGGCCGGTGCCTCCCGCCGAGCTGGGAGACCACCAGCTCGACCCGGGCCGGGGCGGTGACCGCCTCGACGCCCTGGATCACCTCCATCGCCCAGGCCGAGTCGAACTCGTGGAAGACCAGGTCGATGTGCCCGGTGACGGCCGGCAGCCGCCGGCTGCGGCGCCGGTAGCCGTGCCGCTCCAGGCTCTCCTCGACCCGGGCACGGGTCCGGGCGGCCACGTCGGCGCGGCCGTTGAGCACCTTCGACACGGTCGCCGCGGAGACGCCGACCTCGTCCGCGATGACGGCGATGGTGGCGGGCCCGGACTCCGAATCGGTCATCGAAACATCACGCCCCAGCCTCGGATTTTTCGAGATCAACTGTCGTCATCGACGAGCACGATACTCGTAGCGCATCGATGTAGTCCACATTGAGCGCCATCAGGCTTGCCAGGTCAAGGCCCTTGACATGACCGAAAACCGGGGCTTACCTTCGCCGCCATACATGCCGTAACTTCGATGAAACTTTCGGAGAATCTACCGACTTGAGGTGGCATGAGTATCACTTCCGGACTGGACGCACGCTGGCACGATCCGCGCCTCTCTCCCATCGAGCGGGCCGGGATTCTCGTGCCCCTGATGACCGTGGAGGAGAAGATCGCGCAGCTCGCCGGGGTGTGGGTGGGCGCCGACGCCGACGGCGGCGGAGTGGCCCCGCACCAGGCCGACATGACCGGCACGACACCACCGCTGGACGCGCTGATCGGCAGCGGCCTCGGGCAGCTGACCCGGCCGTTCGGCACGGTTCCGGTGGAGCCGGCGGCCGGGGCCCGGGCGCTGGCCGCGTCGCAGGAGCGGATCCAGGCGGCCAACCGGTTCGGCATCCCGGCGCAGGTGCACGAGGAGTGCCTCACCGGGCTGGCCGCCTGGAAGGCCACGGTCTACCCCTCGCCGCTGAGCTGGGGCGCGTCGTTCGACCCGGACCTGGTCGAGGAGATGACCGGGCGGATCGGCCGGAGCATGCGGGCCGCCGGCATCCACCAGGGGCTGGCCCCGGTGCTCGACGTGACCCGCGACTACCGGTGGGGCCGCACCGAGGAGACCATCGGCGAGGATCCCTACCTGGTCGGGACGATCGGGGCGGCGTACGTGCGGGGCCTCGAGGGCGCCGGTGTGGTGGCGACCCTCAAGCACTTCGCCGGGTATTCGTCGTCGCGCGGCGGCCGCAACCACGCGCCGGTGTCGATGGGCGCCCGCGAACTGGCCGACGTGGTGCTGCCGCCGTTCGAGATGGCGCTGCGCCTGGGTGGGGCCCGGTCGGTGATGAACTCGTACGCCGAGATCGACGGCCTCCCGGCGGCCGCCAGCGCCGGGCTGTTCACCGACCTGCTGCGCGACGACTGGGGTTTCGCCGGGACGGTGGTGGCCGACTACTTCGCGATCCGGTTCCTGGAACGGCTGCACCGGGTCGCCGGGGACGCCGTCGAGGCGGCCGGGATCGCCCTGGCCGCCGGGATCGACGTGGAGCTGCCGACCGTCGACACGTTCGGCGCGCCGCTGGTCGAAGCGGTTCGGGACGGGCGGATCGACGAGGCGCTGATCGACCGGGCGCTGCTGCGGGTGCTGACCCAGAAGGCCGAACTCGGGCTGCTCGACGACGACTGGAAACCGCTGCCGGACGACGCCGGCGACCTCGCCTTCGACGACGCCGACAGCCGGGACCTGGCGCTGCGCCTGGCCCGCGAGTCGGTGGCCCTTCTCCGCAACACCGGCGGGATCCTGCCACTGGATCCCGGCCAGCGGGTCGCGCTGGTCGGCCCGGTCGCCGACGACCCGCTCGCGATGCTCGGCTGCTACTCGTTCCCGGTCCACGTCGGCCAGCACCATCCCGGCCACGACACCGGCGTCGCGATCCCCACCCTGCGCGCGTCGCTCACGGCCGTCGTTCCGGAGTTGGCGTACGCCCAGGGCTGCGCGATCACCGGCGCGGACACCTCCGGGTTCACCGCCGCCGTGGCGGCCGCCGCCGCGAGCGACGTGTGCGTGGTGGCGGTCGGCGACCGGGCGGGACTGTTCGGGCGGGGCACCTCGGGCGAGGGCTGCGACGCCACCGGGCTGCGGCTGCCCGGGGTGCAGACGGAGCTGGTCCGGGCGGTGCTGGCGACCGGGACCCCGGTCGTGCTGCTTCTGCTGGCCGGTCGCCCGTACCCGATCGATGTCGATTTCGATGGGGTCGCGGCGATCGTGCAGAGCTTCTTCCCCGGCCAGTGCGGCGGGCCGGCGCTGGCCGAGATCCTGACCGGCGCCGTGAATCCGTCCGGGCGGCTGCCGGTGAGCGTGCCCCGGGACGCCGGTGGCCTGCCCGCCACCTATCTGACCCCGCCGCTGGGCGGGCGCACCGAGGTGTCGTCGGTGGATCCGACGCCCGCCTTCGGTTTCGGTCACGGCCTGAGCTACACGACGTTCGACTGGACCGGGGACGAGCCCGGCGAGCCGGTCGCGTGGCCGGCCGACGGCGACGCCACGGTGGGTGTCACGGTCCGCAACACCGGCGACCGGGCCGGGACCGAGGTGGTGCAGCTCTACCTGCACGACCCGGTCGCGCAGGTCACCCGGCCGGTGCTCCGGCTGATCGGCTTCACCCGGGTCGATCTGGAACCCGGGGAGACGGCGCGGGTCACCTTCACCGTGCCGGCCGATCTGACGTCGTTCACCGGTCTCGACGGGCACCGGATCGTCGAGCCGGGTGAGGTGGAGCTGCGGTTCGGCCGCTCCAGCACGGACATCGCGGCCACCGTCCGGCTGCGAATCACCGGCGGGCAACGGCGTGTCGGCCACGACCGTCGTCTCCAGCCGGAGTGTGCCGTGGAAGGGGTGCGGCCATGACGCTGACCCGCGCCCCGCACCGGGTGGCCGAACCGCCCACCACCGGGCTGCGGCCCCGCCGGCGGACCTGGGGACAGGCGCTGCGGCGGGACTGGCAGTTGTACTCGCTGGCCGTACTCCCGCTGTTGTTCTTTCTGATCTTCCGTTACCTGCCGATGATCGGGAACGTCATCGCGTTCCGGCGCTACGAACCCGGCGGCGACCTGCTCGGCGAGTACTGGGTGGGCCTGCGCTACTTCGAGATGTTCCTGAACGACCCGACGTTCTGGCAGGTCTTCGCGAACACGGTGATCATCGGTGGGCTGACCCTGCTGTTCTGCTTCCCGCTGCCGATCGTGCTGGCGCTGCTGCTCAACGAGGTCCGCACCCGCTGGCTCAAGGGGTTCGTGCAGACCATCTCCTACCTGCCGCACTTCCTGTCGATCGTGGTCATCGCCGGCCTGGTCTTCCAGACCCTGGCCGTGGACGGCGTGGTCAACCAGGGGCTGCGGGCGCTCGGGCAGGATCCGGTGGCGTTCATGCAGGACCCCGCCTGGTTCCGGACCATCTACGTCTCCTCCGAGGTGTGGCAGACCGTCGGCTGGGGCACCATCCTCTACCTGGCCGCGCTCACCACCATCGACAGCGACCTGTACGAACAGGCCAGGGTGGACGGCGCGAACCGGTGGCGGCAGACCTGGCACGTCACGCTGCCCGGCATCCGGCCCACCATGATCACGCTGCTGATCCTGAACATCGGCACGTTCCTGGCGGTCGGCTTCGAGAAGATCCTGCTGCTCTACAACCCGCTGACGTACTCCACCGCCGACGTGGTGGCCACCTACCTGTACCGGGTCGGCATCGTCTCCGGCAGCTTCAGCTACGCGGCGGCGATCGGCCTGTTCGAGTCGCTGATCGGGCTGGCGCTGGTGCTCGGCGCCAACACCATCTCGCGCCGCACGGTCGGGACGAGCCTGTGGTGAGGCCCACCCGGGGGTACCGGGTCTTCCAGGCGGTCAACGGATTCGTGCTGGCCGGGGTGGTGGTCGTGACACTGTTCCCGTTCGTCAACATCGTGGCGCGGTCGTTCAGCGGCGAGCACGAGATCCGGTCCGGGCAGGTGACGCTCTGGCCCAAGGGGTTCAACCTCACCACGTACCAGAACGTCATGTCCGACCCGCTGTTCTGGATCAACTACCGCAACACCGTCGTCTACACCGTGGCGGCCACCGCCATCTCGCTGGTGCTGACCACCTGCTACGCGTACGTGCTGTCCAAGCACCGGCTGCGCGGCCGCGCCCTGCTGGTCGGCGTCGCGGTCTTCACGATGTTCTTCAACGGCGGCCTGATCCCCAACTACGTGCTGGTCAGCTCGCTGGAGCTGCGCAACACGCTCTGGGCGATCGTGCTGCCGAACGCCATCAACGTGTTCAACCTGCTGGTGATGAAGGCGTTCTTCGAGAGCCTTCCCACCGAACTGGAGGAGGCCGCCGCGGTCGACGGCCTCGGCACCTACGGCATCCTGGCGCGGATCGTGCTGCCGCTGTCCAAGGCGGTGCTCGCCACGATGCTGCTGTTCTACGCCGTCCAGTTCTGGAACTCGTGGTTCGCCGGGTTCCTCTACATGGACCGGCAGGAGCTGTTCCCGGTCACCGTCTACCTGCGCAACCTCATCGCCGGCGCCACCGCCGGCACGGACATCACCGCGTCCAGCGAGACCGCGCTCCAGGTCGCCGCCAGCATCCAGGCCGTCACCATCGTCCTGACCATGCTGCCGATCATGCTCGTCTACCCGTTCATCCAGCGCTACTTCGTCTCCGGCGTCATGCTCGGCGCCGTCAAGGGATAACCGAGGAGTCCTCCCATGGTTCAGCTGACCCGACGACACCTACTCACCGCGTTCGGAGCCGCCGCCGTCACCACCGTCGCGGGCTGCGGTGACGGCGAGGAGTCCACCGAAGGACTGGACGGCAAGCGCGCCGGCGCCATGGACGGGTTCAAGGTGGGTGACCAGTTCAAGGCCACCGAGCCGATCACCTTCTCGATCATGATGCTCAGCAACCAGGGCTACCCGTACAAGGCGGACTGGCCGTTCTTCGCCGAGCTGACCAAGCGCACCAACGTGACGTTGGAGTCCACCGCGGTGCCGGGCAGCGACTACAACCAGAAGCGCAGCGTCATGGTGAGCGCCGGCGACGCCCCGATGATCATCCCGAAGACGTACCACCCGGACGAGGAGGCGTTCATCGCCAGCGGGGCGATCATCCCGGTCAGCGACTACATCGACCTCATGCCGCACTACAAGGAGAAGGTCGCCCGCTGGAACCTCCAGCCCAACCTGGACGGGTTCAAGGCACAGGACGGCAAGTACTACCTGCTCCCGGGCCTGCACGAGAACGCCTGGCAGGACTACTCGCTCGGGGTGCGCACCGACGTCATGGAGAAGCTGGGGCTGTCCCAGCCGCAGACCTGGGACGAGCTGACCACCGTGCTCCGCGAGATGCGCAAGGCCCACCCGGACGTCTACCCGCTCTCCGACCGGTGGAGCACGCCGCCGCAGCCCGGCGCCAACAACCTGCTCAACCTGGTCGCCACCGCGTACGGCACGCACGCCGGCTGGGGTTACCGGCCGACCCACTGGGACGCCGCCGCCGGGAAGTTCGTGTTCACCGGCGCCATGGACGAGTACCGGCAGGTGCTGCAGTACCTGAACACCCTGGTCGCCGAGAAACTGATCGACCCGGAGAGCTTCACCCAGACCGACGACATCGCCCGCCAGAAATTCGCCAACGGGAAGTCGTTCGTGATCAGCGTCAACGCGCAGACCCTGGTGAACGAACTCCGCAAGGACATCGCCAAGATCCCCGGCGCCAAGGTCTCCAAGCTGATCCTGCCGACCGGCCCGGCCGGCGCCACGCTGCCCGGCGAGTCCCGCCTGGAGAACGGCATCATGATCAGCAAGAAGGCCCTGGAGAGCAAGAACTTCGTGGCCATGATCCAGTTCATCGACTGGCTCTGGTATTCCGACGCCGGCCTGATGTTCAGCAAGTGGGGCATCGAGGGGCAGACCTACACCGGCAAGGTCGACGACGGCAGCTTCGCACTCGACCCGGGCGTCAAGTGGGGCGGCCTCAACCCGGACGCGCCCAAGGACCTCCAGGTCGACTACGGGTTCTTCAACGGCGTGTTCGCGTACGGCGGCAGCACCGCGATGCTCAACTCGCAGTTCTCCGAGGAGGAGAAGACGTTCCAGGCCGAGATGAACAAGCGCGAGATCCGCCCGGTCGACCCGCCCGCGCCGCTCAACGACGTGGAACGCGAGCAGGTCACCCTGTGGGCGTCGGCCCTCAAGGACCACGTCAACCAGCAGACGCTGCGGTTCATCCTCGGGCAGCGGCCGCTCAGCGAATGGGACGCCTACGTCAAGGAGCTGGAGGGCAAGAACGCCACCCAGTACGTGGACACCGTGAACAAGGCCTACGAGCGGTACAAGAAGGAACACGGCTGATGAGCCGCTTCCCCACCGCGTGGCGGGAATGCGTCGGCACCGGCCGGATGGAACTCGCGCTGCGGCGTGACTGTCAGGAGTCCCTGGCGCTGGTGCAGCGGGAGATCGGTTTCCGCCACCTTCGCGGGCACGGGCTGTTCAGCGACGGGATGGGCATCCACCGGCCGTACGTCCTCGACGGCGAGCGCCGGGTGCGGCACGCGTTCACCTACCTCGACCAGGTCGTGGACGCCTATCTCGAGCTGGGCGTGCGGCCCTTCCTGGAACTCGGGTTCATGCCGTCCGGGCTGGCCTCCGGCGACCAGACCGTCTTCTGGTGGGGCGGCAACGTCACGCCACCGGCGTCGCACGCCGAGTGGGCCGGCCTCATCAGCGCCACGTTGCGGCATCTCATCGGCCGCTACGGCATCGACGAGGTACGCGGCTGGCCGATCGAGGTGTGGAACGAGCCGAACCTGCCGCAGTTCTGGCAGGACGCCGACGAGGACGCCTACCACCACCTGTACGAGGTGTCCGCGAACGCGGTCAAGGACGTGGACGCCTCGCTCCAGGTGGGCGGGCCGGCCATCTCCCCCGGCGACGACAAGTGGCTGGAATCGTTCGCCGCGTTCGTCTCCCGCCACGACGTGCCGATCGACTTCGTGAGCCGGCACGCCTACACGTCCGGCCCGGCCCGGCACGTCCCGTTCGGCGTGCACCAGAGCCTGGCGCCGGCGTCCGCGCTGCTGGAGCAGTTCGCGCTGCCCCGGCGGCAGCTGGCCGGAACACCGCTGGAGGGGCTGCCGGTGCACATCACCGAGTTCAACTCGTCGTACCGGCCGGACAACCCGGTCCACGACACCGCCTTCCACGCCGCCTACCTGGCCCCGGTGCTGGCCGGCGGCGGCGACCTGTGCGACTCGTTCGCCTACTGGACGTTCAGCGACATGTTCGAGGAGGAGGGCGTGCCCACCGCGCTCTTCCACGGCGGATTCGGCCTGCTGACACACCGTCAGATCAAGAAGCCGATCTTCCATCTGTACGCCTTCCTCGCGCGCCTGGCGCCCGATCTCGTCTCGCGGGGACCCGATCACCTGATCACCGCCGACGCCTCGGGCCGGGTCACCGTCCTGGCCTGGGCGCCGGTCGACCACACCGACGCGGCCAACTCGCCGGCCACCCACCACGTGCTGCTGTCCGTCCCGGCGCCCGGCCCGGCCGTGTTCCTGCTGCGGTCGAGCGTCGACGACGAGCGGGGCAACGCGTGGTCGGCGTGGCGGGAGATGGGGCGGCCGCTCGCCCCCTCGCCACGGCAGGTGGACATGCTGCGGGACGCCGCGGAACCGGCCCGGGTCCACCGGAGCGTTCCGGTCGTCGACGGCCGCGTCGAGATCGAGATCGTCCTCGCCCGGCACGAGGTCACCCTGCTGGAGCTCACCCCGGTGGCCGACGAGACGCCGCCCTGGTGGGACGACAGCCGGCTGGTGTCCGGGGAGGAGCCATGAGCGAGCTTGCGAGCGCGTCATCAGGCTCGGTCCGGAACGCGAAGCGGAGGTGACGGCATGAGCCAGCTCGCGTTCGGCGCCGGACCGCTGTCGCGGACCGCCGCGATGGTGCACAACCTGCTCGTCGTCGAGGCGCTGCTTCTGGTCACCACCCTGCCCGGGCTCGTGACGCTGCTGCTCGACCGCGACGTCGGCAACCTGCCGCTGGTCGCGTTGTGCGCGCTGCCGGCCGGGCCCGCGCTGTCGGCGGCACTCTACGCCCTGCACCACCGCAGCAACGACCTGACCGATCTGCGGCCCACGGCGGCGTTCCTGCGCGGTTACCGTCTCAACGCCCGGGGCGCACTGCTGATCTGGGCGTTCTGGCTCGGCTGGATCACGGTGCTCGCCATGAATCTGGCCAACCTGGGGGCGGCCGGGCTGCCCGGCTGGTGGGCCGGGCCGATCGTGCTGGTCGCGGCGGGCGCGACAGGGTGGATGCTGAACGCTCTCGTGATCACGTCACTGTTCGCGTTCCGTACCCGTGACGTGGCGCGCCTGGCCGCGTACCTCGTCATCCGGACGCCGGGCGTGAGCCTCGGCAACGCCTGTCTGGTGATCGTGGTTCTCGGCGGCGTGCTGGCCAGTTCCGAGGCGGTCGTGGCGCTGGCCGGATCGGTGCTGGTGCTGGCGCTGCTGCACAACAGCCGGCGGTTGATCGCCGTCGTCCGGAAGGAGTTCACCTGGTGAAGATCGGCTACGGCGGCGACTACAACGCGGAGCAGTGGCCGGCGCCCGTCTGGGACCAGGACCACAAGCTCTTCGGCGAGGCGCACATCGACACCCTCACGGTCGGGGTCTTCACCTGGGGACTCACCCAGCCCGGCCCGGACGTCTACGACTTCACCGTGCTGGACCGCATCGTCGAGCGCGCCGCCGCCGAGGGCCGCCGGATCTGCCTGGCGACCGGAACCGGGGCACACCCCGCCTGGCTCGCCAAAAGGCATCCGGAGGTGACCCGCACCGACTTCGAGGGCCGCAAGCACCGGTACGGGCAGCGGCACAACTCCTGCCCCAGTTCCCCGGTCTTCCGCCGCCTGTCCACCGAGATGGCGCGCCGTCTCGCCCAGCGCTACGGCGGGAACCCGGCGGTCATCGCGTGGCATGTCGGCAACGAGTACGGCGGCGCCTGTTACTGCGACCTCTGCGCCGACGGATTCCGCGGGTGGCTGCGCCGGCGCTACGGCACTCTGGAGGCGCTGAACGCGGCCTGGTACACCACGTTCTGGTCGCACACGTTCACCGGCTGGGACCAGATCGAGCCGCCGTCCGCGCTCACCGAACACTGGCGCGGCCCCGACCACACCGCCTTCCCGGGCATCACCCTCGACTACCTGCGGTTCATGTCGGACGCGATGCTCGCCAACTACCGGGACGAGAAGGCGGCGATCCGCGAGTCCGACCCGCACACCCCGGTGACCACCAACTTCATGGGCCTGTACCGCCCGATCGACTACCACCGCTGGGCGCCGCACCTGGACTTCGCCTCCTGGGACAACTACCCGCCGGACGACCGCTCACCGGCCCGGATGGCGCTCGCCCACGACCTGATCCGCGGCCTCAAGGACGGGCAGCCGTTCTGGCTCATGGAGCAGACCCCGAGCGTCACCGCCTGCCGCGACGTCAACCCGCTGAAACGGCCCGGCGTGATGCGGCTGTGGAGCTGGCAGGCGGTCGCGCACGGCGCCGACGCGGTGCTGTTCTTCCAGATGCGGGCCGGGCGCGGGGCCAGCGAGAAGTACCACGGCGCGGTGATCGGCCACGCCGGCCGCGCGGACACCCGGGTGTTCCGCGAGGTGGCCGCCCTCGGCGCCGAACTGTCCGCCCTCGGTGGGGTCACCCTCGGCGCGCGGACCCCGGCCCGGGTGGCGCTGCTGTTCGACTGGGACTCGTGGTGGGCGCTGGAGATCTCCGACGGCCCGTCCCGGCTGGTCCGCTACCTGGACGTGGTCACCGCCTACCACCGGGCGCTGTGGACGCTCGGCGCCGACCTCGACGTGATCGGGGTGACGGCGCCGCTGGACGACTACGACGTGGTGGTGGCGCCGGCCCTGCACATGGTCAAGGGCGACCTGGCGGACCGGCTGTCGGCGGTCGCGTTCCGCGGCGGCTCGGTGCTCACCACGTTCCTGTCCGGGCGGGTCGACGAGAACGACAACGCGTTCCTCACCGACGTGCCCGGCCCGCTGGGCACGCTGCTCGGCATCCGCGTGGACGAGTGGGACGCCCGCGAACCCGTCTACGTCAACCGGGTGCGGGTGGGCGACGCGACGTTCCAGTCCCGGCTGCTGTTCGAGCTGGTCCTGCCGCAGGGCGCCGAGGTGGTCGGCCGGTACGAGGAGGACTGGTACGCCGGCACGGCCGCGATCACCCGCAACGACTTCGGCGCCGGCCACGGCTGGTACGTGGGCGCCGGCCTGGATTGCGCCGGCGTCACCTGGGTGGTCCGTCAGGTGCTGCGGCGGCACGGGCTGCTCGGCCCCTACCCGGACCTGGGCGAGGTGGAGACCGCGGTCCGCGTCGCCCCGGACGGCTCCCGCCTGCTGTTCATCCTCAACCACGGGTCCTCGCCGGTCGACCTCCCGGTGGTCCCCGCCGGAGAGGGTCTGCTCCCCGGAGATCCACGAACCCTCGAACCCTATGGCGTGCGGATCGTCAATATGATCGCGTGATGTCGATGTCCTGGCTCAACGAGCCGCCCCGGTGGTCCGACGAGGACGGCGTCATCCGCGTGGTCACCGGCTGTGTGCGTGCACCGCGGCGACCCGGACGGCTCCTGGCATCTGGTCCGGCTCGGCCACCTGGACCTGCCGGAGACCGTCGACGTCGGTGTCATGTGCTGCTCCCCGCAGCGCGAGGGCCTGGAGGTCACCTTCCGCGACTTCCGGGTCGGCGCCCCGATCCCGCGCGAGGGTCTGGAATAGCCTCGACCGGCTACCGTGACGACGTGATGGACAGCCGGGACGACCGTATCGTCGCCGAGTACGGTGACGGCCACACCGTGGAGGACATCGCGGCACGCTACGGCCTCACCGTGGCCCAGGTCTACCTGGTGGTCGAGCGCGAGCTCCGCTTCGACGCAGCGCCGCAGCCACCGCCTCCGGCCTACTTCACCGCGCAGCCTTCCCACTACTACACGCCGCCCGCCTACACCCAGCCGCCGCCGGTTCCGCCGGGCTACCGGGACGTGGACACCATCGTGGCCGAGTACGCCGCCGGCTACGACGTGCAGTGGATCGCCTTCCGGCACGGCCTCAGCGTCGACTGGGTCTACTACCTGGTCCACCAGGCCGTTCAGGACGGCTCCTCACCGACCTGAACAGCTCCCGCGGCCCCACCGAGCGCCTTGCGCAGGAGTCCGGCCAGTTGGGCCTGCTCCTCGAGGGTGAGGTTGGAGGCGGCCGCGCGGGCGAACTCGAAGGTCTTCTCGAAGGCGGCGTTGAGCTCGTCCCCGGCAGGGGTGCGGGTGAGCCGGCGGGACCGGCGGTCGTGCGGGTCGGCGTGGCGTTCGACGAGGTCCCGGGCCTCCAGGCGGCTGACGATCTGGGTGATGTTGGAGGCGTCGCAGCCCAGTTCGTCGGCCAGCTCCCGCATCCCCCGCGGCCGGGCGATCCGGCCCAGCACGCAGGCTTGCGCGACGGTCATCCCGTGCCGGTCGGCGGCCATCTCGTAGGCGCGATCGTAGGCGTCGACGAAGTCGAACATCGCGCGCTCGGCCTCGGTCGACGGGGAGACGGGACCGGAAGGGACGGCCATGCCCAAACTCTAACACTTGATTGACTCAAGCAATTGTGCCAGGGTGATGCTTGAGTCAATCAAGCATTCCCGGAGGTCTCCTCATGCCCACACTCTTCGAGCCGGTGACGCTCGGCAAGCTGCACCTGCCGAGCCGCCTGCTGATGGCCCCGATGACCCGGAGCCGCGCCTCCGCGGACGGCGTCGTCACGGCGCTGACCGCGGAGTACTACCGGCAGCGCGCCGGAGCCGGCCTGATCGTCAGCGAGAGCATCCAGCCCAGCGTGATCGGGCAGGGCTACCTGCTGACCCCGGGGCTGCACACCGCCGAGCAGGTCGACGGCTGGCGTGCCGTCACCGGCGCGGTCCACGAGGCCGGCGGCCGCATCGTCGCCCAGCTCACCCACACCGGCCGGATCGGTCACCCGGTCCTCTACCCGAACGGGGAGCTGCCGGTGGCCCCGTCCGCGGTCGCCTCCGGTGAGCAGCTGTTCAGCCTCGACGGGATGCTCGACCACCCGGTGCCGCGCGCGCTCACGGCCGAGGACATCCACGCCACGGTCGCGGATTTCGCCACCGCGGCCGGCAACGCCATCGACGCCGGGTTCGACGGTGTGGAGATCCACGGCGCCAACGGCTACCTGATCCACCAGTTCCTCGCCGACAACACCAATCTGCGCACCGACGCGTACGGCGGGACGGTGCCGAACCGGATCCGCTTCGCCGTCGAGGTCGTCACCGCGGTCGCCGACCGCATCGGCGCCGAGCGCACCGGCATCCGGCTGTCCCCGGGCAACCCGTTCAACAACGTACGGGAGGCCGACCCGGCGCCGGTCTACCTGGCTCTGCTGGCGGCGCTGGCCGGGCCGGGCCTGGCCTACGTGCACCTGATCGAGGGCGGCGACCGGGACCTGACCCGGCGACTGCGCGCCGCGTGGCC
Organism: Actinoplanes flavus; assembly: GCF_017592555.1. Lineage (GTDB taxonomy): Bacteria > Actinomycetota > Actinomycetes > Mycobacteriales > Micromonosporaceae > Actinoplanes > Actinoplanes flavus. Next base: position 207,124 of record NZ_JAGFNS010000014.1, read on the forward strand.
CGGCGCCCTGGTCCTCAACCCGCACCCGTCGCCGGAGGCGTACCCGGCCTCACCCGAGTCCGCCGTGGAGGCGGTCGAGTCCGGGGTGGCCGACGCCGTGGCGCTGGCGACCCTGTGGCTGGCCAACCCGGATCTCGACGTCCGGATCCGGGCGGGCGGGCCGTACAACACCGCCGACCCGGCGACCTACTACGGCGGCGACCACACCGGCTACACCGACTACCCGGTGCTCGGCGAGGGAGGTTCCGAGTGAGCCGGCCGCACGCGCTCGTCGTCCTCGCCCACCCGCGCGCGGACTCGCTGACCGCGGCCACCGCCGCCCGCGCCCGCGACGCGCTGACCACCGGCGGCTGGACCGTCGATTCCCTGGATCTGTACCGGGAGGGCTTCGACCCGGCGCTGGGTCCCGACGACGAGCCCGACTGGACCGACGCCGCCAAGGAGTACTCGGCCGAGGTCCGGGCGCACATGGCCCGGGTCACCGCCGCCGATCTGATCGTGGTGGTCTTCCCGGTCTGGTGGTGGGGGCTGCCCGCGATCGCCAAGGGGTGGGTGGACCGGGTGTGGAACCGGGGATTCGCCTACGAACCGTCCACCCTGCACGGCAAGCGGATGCGCTGGGTCGGGCTGGCGGCCGGCTCGGCGGCCCACTACGCCACCCACGGCTTCGACAAGGCCCTCGACCTGCAACTGCGGGTGGGGATCTCGGAGTACTGCGGAATCACCGACGCGACCGTGCATCTGATACACGACACCCTCGCCGAGCCGGATGTGACCGGCATCGACGAGGCCCTGGCTAGTCGCGCCGGGTCAGCACCTGCGGGCCGGATTCGGTGATGGCGACCGTGTGCTCGGAGTGGGCGGTACGGGAGCCGTCGGCCGAGCGGATCGTCCAGCCGTCCTCGTCGTACCGGATCTTGTCGGTGGTGCGGCAGAACCACGGCTCGATGGCGATGGTCAGGCCCGGGTCGAGGCGGATGCCGCGGCGGGCCCGGCCGTTGTTGGCGACGTGCGGGTCCTCGTGCATGGTGCGGCCGATGCCGTGGCCGCCGAACTCGCCGTTGACGCCGTAGCCGTACGAGCGGGCGGTCTCGCCGATCACCGCGGAGATGTCGCCGAGGCGCCCGCCGGGCTGTGCGGCCGCGATGGCGGCCTCCAGGGCGACCTCGGTGGCCTCGATCAGCTTGAGGTCGGCCGGGTCGGGCGTGCCGACGATCACGGAGACCGCGGAGTCGGCGACCCACCCGTCGATGCCGACCGCCATGTCGATGCTGAGCAGGTCGCCGTCGCGCAGCACGTAGTCGTGCGGCAGGCCGTGCAGCACCGCGTCGTTGACCGAGAGGCAGAGCACGTTGCGGAACGGCCCGCGGCCGAACGAGGGGGCGTAGTCCCAGTAGCAGGACTCCGCGCCACGCTCCTTGATGCGGCGGCGGGCGTGGTGCTCGATGTCCATCAGGTTGACGCCGACGTCGGCGACCCCGCTCAGTTCGGCGAGCAGTTCGCCGACGAACCGGCCGGTCACCGCCATCCGGCCGATCTCCGCGGCGGACTTGAGTTCGATCACGACAGCCTCCCCTTCGGTATTTTTATACCACGCTGCCGAGGGAGGGATATTCTGCTGGCATGGTTCGCCAACCGCTCACCGCCGAACAGATCGCCGCGGGCCGGCGCCTCGGTGCCGCACTGCGGGCCGCACGCGGTGGCCGCGGCCTCGTCGAGGTGGCCGTGGCGGCCGGCATCTCGCCCGAGACACTGCGCAAGATCGAGGCGGGCCGGTTGCCGGCGCCGGCGTTCGGCACCGTGGTGTGCCTGAGCCAGGCGCTGGGCGTACCCCTGAATGATCTTGCCGATGTCTGGCTGGCCGACATGCAGGTCCCGCAGGCGTCGTGAAGGACCGCGCCCGCGCCCGCCGGGAGGACGACCCGGCGGGCGCGGGCGGCCGTCAGGGACGGCCCGCGAGACCGGCCTCGACCAGGGCGGGGAAGTAGCCCTTGGCCTGGCCCGCGGCGGTGGGGTGCAGGACGGTGTCGTCGCGGATGCCCTCGGTGCCGATCAGCCAGGGGCGTGCCGTGCACAGCTCGTGCCCGGCGAACGGCCGCGCCACGTCGGCGTAGCGGACCCGCGACTGCCGCGCGGCCTCGGCGATGGCCACGTTGAGCCGGTGGATCACCTGGTTCGAGCGGGTCCGCAGGGCCGGCTGGACCGGTACGCCGGCGCAGCGCCGGGTCCGGGCGAACGGCAGCGGGTACCCGGTCACCACGATCTGGGCCTTCGGCGCGGCGGTGGTGACCGCACGCATCATCCGGGCGAGATCGCGCGGCAGGGTCGAGGACAGCCGGCGGTCGATCGCGGCGTAGCCGGTACGGCAGGCGGCCGTCCGGGCCGGGCTCTGGCAGGCCAGCAGGACCTGCTTGACGCCCAGGTCGTTGGCGCCGGCGGTGATGGTGACCAGATCCGTCTCCGGGCTCAGCGTGGTCACCTGCCGGGTGGCGACATCGATGGTGGTCGCGCTGACGCAGGCGGCGAAGCGCAGCGTGATGGCGCCGCGCGCCTGCCGGGCAAGCAGGGCCGGGTAGGCGGCGGAGCTGCGGCCGCAGGTGTCGCGGGTGTCGGCGGCCCCGTATCCGGCGGCGACGGAGTCGCCGAGCGCGACGTACTGGAGCGGGTCCGGCGCGGTGGCACGGGCGGCGACGGCCGCGGGGGCGGCCCAGGCGGTCGAGGTCATCGCCATGGCCGCGCAGGCGGCGACGACTCGGCGGAAGATCGCAGTGGGGTAAGGCATGACGGACTCCGGGTGGGGGATCGCAAACGGACATCAGGAGCATAAGGGAGCATTCACCCCACTAGAACGAGGCGCGGCAGGAGACGGCACGGTGTCCGATATCGTGGAGCGTCGATGAGTTGCGGAGGCGCGCATGATCCACCCGGCCTGGTTGCCGCCCGAGGCGTTCCGGGCGGTCGGCTCCCGGCGGGTCCTGGTCCAGGGCACCGGGCCGCTCGCCGACACGGTCCGTCACGAGATCGCCCAGGCCTGCGCCCGTTTCGGCGGCTCCGTCGTACCGGATCGGGAGACCGCGGAGCTGATCCTGTCGATCGCCGGCCCGGGCGGCGAGGGTTTCCGGCTGGGACGCCGCGGCGGCGCCACGATGATCAGCGCGGACGGACCGCCGGGCCTGCTCCACGGCCTCTTCGAGGTGGTCCGGCGCGGCGAACGCGCCTTCGACCCGGCCCTCGCCGACGAACGGCACGTGCCCGTGCTGGCCCGCCGCATGCTCGACCACTGGGACAACATCGACGTGCACCCGGTGATGGGCCAGGTCGAGCGCGGCTACTCCGGCGGCTCGCTCTTCTGGCACGACGGGCGGCCACGCGATCTTGGCCGGATCCGCGACTACGCCCGGCTTCTCGCCGCCTCCGGCGTCAACGCCGTCGCGATCAACAACGTCAACGTCCACAGCACCGAGACCCACCTGCTCACCGATCGGCTCACCGAGGTCGCGGGTCTCGCTTCAACCTTTCGGGTGTACGGGATCCGCGTCCACCTGTCGGTCAACTTCGCGGCTCCCGTGATCCTCGGCGACCTGTCCACCGCCGACCCCGCCGACGAGACCGTCCGCGCCTGGTGGAAGAGCACCACGGCACGGGTCTACGAGGCGGTCCCCGACCTCGGCGGCTACCTGGTGAAAGCCGACTCGGAGGGGCAGCCCGGCCCGTTCACCTACGGCCGCAGCCACGCCGACGGGGCGAACATGCTGGCCGAGGCCCTGGAGCCGTACGGCGGGGTGGTCCACTGGCGGGCCTTCGTCTACAACCACCGGCAGGACTGGCGGGACCGGTCCACCGACCGCGCACGGGCCGCCCACGACCACTTCGCGGGCCTGGACGGCGCGTTCCGGGACAACGTGATCCTCCAGGTCAAGCACGGTCCGATGGACTTCCAGGCGCGCGAGCCGATCTCCCCGGTGCTGCTCGGCATGCCGTCCACCCGCCTGGCCGTGGAGTTGCAGGTCACCGGCGAGTACACCGGCCAGCAACGGCACGTCTGCTACCTGCCGCCGATGTGGAGCGAGGTGCTACGGGCGGTCGCCGGTCACGTGTCCGGCCTGGCCGCCGTCTCGAACGCCGGCGACGACCCGTTCTGGACCGGCCACCCCCTGGCCCAGGCCAACCTGTACGCCGTGGGCCGGCTCGCCTGGAACCCCGCCCGCGACCCGATCGCGATCCTGGACGAGTGGATCGACCTGACCTTCCCCGGCGCCTCCGGCGAGTTGCGTGACATCCTGCACGACCTGATGGACGAGTCGTGGCAGACCTACGAGCAGTACACCGCCCCGCTCGGCGTCGGCTTCATGGTCCGCCCCGGCCACCACTACGGCCCCGACGTGGACGGCTACGAGTACACGCCGTGGGGCACCTACCACTTCGCCGACCGTGACGGCGTCGGCGTGGACCGGACCGTGGCCACCGGGACCGGCTTCACCGCCCAGTACCCGCCCGCGTGGGCCGACCGCTACGAGTCCCTCGCCACCTGCCCCGACGAGCTGCTGCTCTTCTTCCACCACGTGCCGTACGGCCACGTCCTGCACAGCGGCGTCACGGTGATCCAGCACATCTACGACACCCACTTCGCCGGCGCCCACCGGGTCGCCGCCATGCGCGAGCGCTGGCAGGAGGCGGCCGGCCTGGTCGACCCGGCCCTGCACGCCCGCGTCACCGAACGCCTCGACGAACAGCAGCGCAGCGCCGACGAGTGGCGCGACCAGATCAACACCTACTTCCACCGCAAGTCCGGCGTCCCCGACGCCCACGGCCGCCGGATCCACTGACCGCTCAGGGCGTGGTGGTGCGCGTGACCACGTGCCAGGCGTCCCGGTAGGACGTCCGTGTGGGCCGGCCGAGAGCCGCCCGCGCGCAGTCCGCGCCCTGGTCGCGCAGTGACTGGGCCACCGTGGTGAGACCGGCCGGCGCGGCGGCGTCGCTGTCGTCCCAGCCGGTCACCGCCACGTCGGCGGGCACCCGCAGGCCCGCGGTCGCCGCGGCCCGCAGCGCGCCGAGGGCCAGTTCGTCGCTCATCGCGGCGATCGCGTCCGGTGGATCGGTGCCGCGGAACAGGTCGGCCGCGAAGTCCTCCCCCGCACCGGTGTGGTTGACCGGGCACACCGCCAGGCGCAGGTCCGCCGGCGCGTGAACCCACGCCTCCCGGAAGCCCTCCCACCGCCGGCGGGTGACGTGGTAACGGATCTCCCCCACCTGGTCGCCGGTGAGCAGCTGCCGGGTCCGGACGCGGTCGAGCGGGAACCCGAGCACCACCGGCCGCCGTGCCACCGCGAACGCCACCCCACCGATCGCGACGGCCGCCGCCCGGTCGTCGACGCCGATCGCCGGCAGGCCGGGGCGTTCCGGTCCGGCGTGGATGATCGCGGGCAGGCCGGTGCCGGTGACCGCGTCCAGGATCGGGTCGTCGTCGCTGGTCGTCCAGACGACGAAGCCGTCCACCGCGGCCTGCGCGACCCGCTGCGCGTCGGTGGCGGCGCCGGTCACCGGGACCAGGGTGAGGCCCACCCCTTCGGCCGCGCACACGTCGGACACCCCGGCCAGGAAGCGGGCCGCCTGCGGGTCGTCGAACGCGTAGCTCAACCGTTCGCCGAGCACCACGCCGAGCGAGCCGACCCGGCCGCGGCGCAGCGACCGGGCCGCCGGGTGCGGGCCGGGATAGCCGAGCCGCCGGGCGGCGGCACGCACCTTCTCGGCGGTCTCGGCGGACACCCGTTCCGGTTGGGAGTACGTGTACGACACCGACATGGGTGACACCCCGGCAGCGCGGGCGACCTCGCCCATGGTCGGTCGTCGTCGGGAGTTGCCGGGATCACGTGCCATGCCGCAGACTCTACTTGTGTATCGTTACACAGGTATCGTCCGGGACGCGCCCACCGTCCTCTCCTACGCGGTGCTCGGCTCCTTCACCTTCTGGCTGTACGCGTTCGGCCCCGCCGTCACCCTGCTCCGCGACGAGCTCGGGTTCTCGTACACGTTGCTGGGTTTCCACTCGGTGCTCTGGTCGCTGGGCTCCGCGGCCGCCGGCGCCGGATTCGCCCTCGCGGCCCGCCACCTGCCCCGCACCGTGCTGCTCTGGGGCTCGGCCGCGATCAACACGGTCGCGGCGGCGATGTTCACCCTCGGCCGGGGCGTGCCGGTCACGCTGTCCGCCGCCGTCCTGTTCGGCGTGGGTGGCGCCGCCCTGGTCGCCGTGACCCAGGCGATCCTCTCCGACCGGCACGGCAGCCGCCGCGACCAGGCGCTGACCGAGGCCAACATCGGCGCGGGCGCGTCCGCCGTGTTCGCGCCACTGATCCTGGGCGCGCTGGCCGCCGGCGCCCTCGGCTGGCGGGTGGCGTTCGCCCTCCCGGCCGTCTGCCTCCTGGCGCTCTACCTGCGCTTTCGCGGCGTCGCACTACCACCTGCGGCGCAGCGCCACGACAGCGGCGAGGCCGGCCGTCTACCGCTGGCCTGCTGGCTTTTCGCCGTGCTGACCGCGATGAGCGCGGCCATCGAGTTCTGCCTCCTCTATTTCGGCCCGCAGATGCTGTTGACGACCGGCCTGTCCGCGACGGCCGCCAGCACCGCGCTGAGCGCCAACTATCTCGGCATCCTGATCGGGCGCACGCTCGGCGCGGCGGTCACCCGCCGTCCCGGGCGGAGCATCCCCCTTCTGTACGCGTCACTCGCGCTCACCGGCGGCGCGTTCCTGCTGTTCTGGCTCGCCGACCACCCGGTTCCGGCCATCGTGGGCCTGTTCCTCTGCGGCGCCGGCGTCGCCAACCTATACCCGCTGGCCGTCGGTCTCACCCTGGACGCCGCGCCCGGCCAGGGCGACACCGCCAACGCGCGATCCCAGGTGGTGCTCGGCCTGGCCACGGCGGCGTCGCCCTATCTGCTCGGCACTCTCGCCGACCGGTACGGGTTGAGCGCGGCCTTCGTCCTGGAACCGGTGATGATCGCGCTGTCCGCGGGCCTGCTCTGGACCGGGTTGCGCACCCGCCGCCCGAATCCAGTCGAGCCCGCCCGATGACACCGGCCCCGGCTTTTCACCACTTTCCGCCTTCGCCGCGCCCGCTTTCGCCGCTTCCGCTTTCGCCGCGTCAGTCTTCGCCGCTTCCGCTTTCGTCGCGCCTGCTTTCGCCGCGTCAGTCTTCGTCGCGGCCGGGTCGGTCGAGCTGGACGCGGTCGATGAGGCCGGCCGCCGTGAATGCCTTGACCAGGGCGTCACGGCCCTCGGTGAAGTGCGCCCAACTGTCGAAGTGCACCAGGACGATCCGCTTCGCCCCGAGGATTCGCGCGGCCTCGGCGGCCTGCTCACTGTCCAGAGTGAGCAGCGCGCCGTCGAACAGTGGCGTCCGCACCGCCCCGGCGAACAGCAGCGCCGTGTCGATCGGGCCGAACCGCTCGGCGATCTGCTCGACCAGTTCCAGGGCGGCGTTGTCCCCGCTGACGTAGACCGATGGCAATCCGTCGCCGGTCAACACGAATCCGGTCACCTCGCCGGTCATCGGCTCGCAGCCCACCGGGCCGTGCCGAGCCGGGACGCCGGTGATCGTCACCGCGCCGACCTGGACGGACTCCCACGGGGCGAGGCCGCGGGCGGCGCCGCCGAGCCGTTCGGCGCCGCTGACCGTGGTGAGGGTGAGCGGGATGTCGGCGAGCAGGGCCCGGCCGGAGTCGTCCAGGTTGTCGGCGTGCTGGTCGTGCGAGAGCAGCACCACGTCGATCGGGCCGAGGGAGTCCGGCGTGGCCGCGGGCGGGGCCAGCTTGGTCAGGGTGTTGCCGCTGGGCGAGGTGTAGCTGCCGGGCTGATCGAAGGTGGGATCGGTGAGCAGCCGCAGGCCGCCGTACTCGAACAGGGCGGTAGGGCCGCCGAGGGTCCGGACAGGGAACGCGTCAGACATGGGAACCTCACGGATAGAAGGGCTGTCATCCGTGAAGCTAGCCGTTTGTCACGGATAAACGCAAGCTGTACCGTGAGACCCGTGATTCCCGCAGCACCCGGCGCCGACCGGCACCCCGGTCTCGACCTCGCCAACAGCCGGCTCTCGATGCCCGGCGGTCAGGTCACCGACCTGATCGGCACACCGCGGGAGGCGGCCCGCTGGCTGATCGAGCGGGATCTGGCCCCGGCCGGCACCGTCCTGCACGAGATCTGCGCGGGCCGGCTGCGCGCGCTACGGGAGCGGATCCGGGAGCTGTTCGCGGCACACGTCCACGGTGCCGAGCCGCCCGCGGAGGCCCTGGCCGCCGTCAACACGGCGCTGACCCGGGTGCCGACCGCCGCCGAGCTGCGCTGGGATCCGGCCACCGGACTGCACCGGTCCGCGCCGCACCCGACCGACCAGGCCGTCGACCACGCCCTCGGTGTGCTCGCCGCCGACGCCGCCGACCTGCTCACCGGCCCCGACGCCGCCCGCCTGACCGCCTGCGACTCCAGCCCCTGCATGCGCTACCTGCTGCGCACCGGCCGCCGCCACTGGTGCTCGGTCCGCTGCGGCGACCGCGCCCGAGCGGCCCGCGCCTACGCCCGCCGCGCCGACCGCATCTGACGACAGCGCCCCACGGCTCATCACGCCGCAGAAGTCGCGCGACGATCAGTCGAAATCGAAAATGCTGTTCTTGTCGTAGAAGTGGAGAACGTAGCGACAGCGGACACAGATCATCAAGGTCATGCGATGACTGGTGAATCCCCACCGGCTGTCCTGGCGAGACTCCTCGTGCTGGAATTCCGTTCCGCGACACAGCGGGCAGGCGAGCTGCGGTTCCGTCACACCGACCACCGTAGCGGGACGACGCGATCCCGCAGGCCCGTCTGCGTCAGAGCCGGGAGCGGGACCCCGTGGGGTGATCGGCAGAATCTGCTCACAGTTGCCGGTGCCGACCGCTTTCCTCTCGACGAACTGCCCCGCGCGGGGCGCTGAGCAGGGCCGGGCTCGTGGTGCTGGCGAGGCCGAACTGTCCGGTGTGCGGCAGCGACGACCCGGCCGGTGCCGACGCTGCCGCACGCGGTGCACGGGTTCAGCCGGTCCGCGCCTGCTGTCCGTTGACCGACCTGCGGGTCGCCATGACATATCCGGCGGTGGTCACGCCCACGGCCACGCCCCAGCCGAGGAAGACCAGCAGGGTGGCGACCGTCGCCCAGCCCTCACGAACCTGCGCCCAGCTCTGCTCCCCGTCCAGCACCTTCCCGGCGAACACCCCGAAACTCAACACACTGTAGGTCACCAGCGTGATCGCCACGGTCCCCGCGGGCAGCACCGCGAGCAGCCGCGGAACCCGCCGGCCGCCCCACCCCGGCACCCACCGCGGGAAATGCTGCCCCCACCGCTGCACCAACCCGAGCACCAGCAGCCCGGCCAGGGGCGGCACCACGGCGATCGCCACCCCGGTCGCGTTCGACAGGTCTCCGTCGGCGCTGCCCAGCTTCTGTTCCGAGATCCCGAACGGCACCCCGAGCACCCACAGCCCGTGCGGCACGGCCCAGCCCACGATCGGCACCGCCACCGCCACATGGGCCCAGTGTCGCGCCCACCCCGGCACCGGCCGGAACTCGGTCGGCGCCGGCCCACGCGGCCCCACGGCGTTCGCCAGCCCGGCGAAGGCGATACCACCGGCCAGCAACGCGACCCGGCCACCGATGTCCCGCCAGTCGGTGGGATGCCCGGCGACCCCCGCCGGAATCTCGAAGAACAGATGCAGCGGAAACGCCAGAACCAGCAGGATCACGGCCGCGATCCAGGTCACGGCACCTTTCCAACGATCCGGGTACGCGATGAGCACCGCAAGCACAACGAAGAGGCCGAGCGCGCCCCACCCGGCCGCGAACGGCACCGCGGCAACCTGGTCGGCGCCACACCCGCCGACTGGATGATCTCCGAGGTCGGTCCGGTCACAGGCGGTGTACCCCCAGCGGCCACCAGCGATCCAGGACAGCCGGAGCACCACCTCACCGACGACGAACACCGCACAGGCGACCGCGAAAACACGACGTAGCGACATGCATCGATCCTGTGATAAGCCGGCTGTGAACCGGCTGAACCGTCCTCAGCCGGTTCCCAGCCCCCTATCGGTACGAGGCGTGCTCAGCCTGGAACCTTCCGGTCACCATCGAGGCCTTCATTGACCGATGACGGTGCGCCCGTTCAGGTGCCCTGCCCAGAGAGTGCCCCGGTGAACCTCGCAAGGTAGCTGTCGTGGGCCAGAAGCAGTCCCCCGAGTTCGTCCTTCGAGAACCATCCGATGGCATCGTGTTCGTCCGGAGCGAGGTTGGCCGGACTTCCGTCCCAGTTCTCGATCAGCCAGATCCGCATGTGGAACGCATCGGCATGGATTTCGTGCATCGGCTCCCCCGCCGGCGGCGCGACCACTATGCCCAGCTCTTCCCGTACCTCCCGAGCAAGCGCAACGCCCGGCGGTTCTCCAGGCTCCACGTGACCGCCCGGCAGATCCCACACGTCGGGAAACCGGAGCCGGTGCGGGGATCGGTGACACAACAACACCCGGCCACCGTCCCGAATGAACGCGGTGACGATGCGGGCCCGGCCAGCGCTCCCAGAAGCGATCGACATGCGCGCATTCTGTCAGCGTGGTGCGCCTGGCGACTTCCGTGGAGGATTTCCTGGTCGATCTGGCGGAGGGAGCAGCCGAGTCATACGACGAGGGAACCTCGTTCGGTGACTACTTCGTGTTCTTCCTGACCGGAGCAGACGAGGCCGGCCGGTTGTCGGCGAGCTCGCGCGTGGCGGCTCTCGACGGCATGCCGGCAGGGTCGTTCGCCATGGTCACCGACACCGAAGCTGAACTGCCGACGAGAGGGCGTCGCCGTTACCCCGCAAACAGGTCCGGCGAGTGGTCTCCGTGCCCGCCTATCGTTCCGTGCCCTTCTGGTGGATGCGGCTGAGCGTCTCCTGCCACACATCCGGCCCGGCCTGATCCGCCTTCTTGGTCGTGAAGTAGTCACCGTGCCGGATGACGGCCCAGGCGAGAACCACCAGACAGGTCAGCGACAGGGTCAGGAGAAGGCCTTGGGCGATGTCTTCCACCCACGAATACCAGTCGGGGTAGAGCAGCGCGTTGATCTCGGGAATGCGCGCAGCGAATCCCGCGCCGGCCAGCTCGTCGAAATAGGCCGGGAATCCGGTCAGGACGCTGCCGTCGGCGCCGACGGAGAAGATTCCCCACAAGGTCAGAGCCGCGGTGGTGACCAGAATCGTGGTGCGAGCCCAACGACGGCCGCGCAGGACAAGCGGCGCGAGAACACCGCAGGCCACACCGACCGCACCCATCACGAGCAGCTCGATCGCACCGCCGTGACCGCGCAGCATCATCGGCGGCGTCGGCCCGTCCTGATCGGCGATGTCAGCGAAGATCGCCGTCAGCTTCTCCGGCGCGGAGGTGCCCCACCACCGCAGTTCCACCACCGCGACGACGACGAGAAACAGACCGGTCACCGCCAGCACGCCGAGCAGAATCGACGACAGCCGGACCAAGCGCGGCGCACCCGTGATTTCCATGATCAAGAGCATAGGGTTTCGCAGATCCTCCGCTTTCGGAACCTTCCGATCAGCCCCAGCCGCCGAACCCCCTGCACCCTTCTCTCGCCGCGAATTTGTCATGGATTGGCGATGTTCACCGTCCGGCGCCACGGGTCAACCCGGCGCGCTCATCCAGCCGCCGACAGTGCTCGCGGTGCCGGAATCCATGTTGCATCGTCGGCCTGCTGGTCTAGCCTTCGCTGGATGTCCATGCAGCCGTCGGCGTTGCCTTCCGCCGTCGATGTTCCGCCGCCGATCGGCAGCGCCGCCTGGGATCGAGAGCTCGTAGCGCTCGGCACCGACCGCGCAACAGTCGATAGGGCGTTGCATCTGGTTGTCGAAGACGCCGTTGACGGCGGAATCGTCGAACCTGACGGCCACGATGTGTATCTGGATGACGCGTCACCGGTGACGGCGGCGGTACTGGTCCTGTTCCATCAGGAGCGCCCTTCGTACTCGGCCCTGATGTACTTGCGGTTCGTATGGAACGACGGCGACGTCCGGCTACGCGACTGGATCGTGCGCCAGTACGCCGCCATGCTGGTCCACGGCCCCCAGCCGGTCGCCGATTCGGCCGAGTACGGGTTGGTGATGGACTACTTCGAGGCCTACCAGGAGGCTCCCGGCGTTCTCGCCGCTCTTCTGACGCAGGTGCCGGCCGACCATTGGGGTGGGATCCTGCGCGTCGCGGGGCCGCTGGCATGGCCTGTGAAGCGGGACCTATTCCTGGCCGCCGCGGAGATGCCGGCACTGCACGCGCCACTCGCGGAGGGAATGGCCGGCTCCTTCTACGGCCTATACGGCGACATCGACGCCCCCGAGGCGGCCGAACTGGTGGGCCGCATAACCATCGCCGACGACCTGGTCCGTGCACATCTCATCGAGGCCACCACCCAGCCGATGCTGATGCAGTCCGGATCAGCGATCGTGGTGACCGACGCCCGCTGGACCCACCCTGACAGCTTCCTGCTGGAGATGACCGTCACGAGCGGCCTGCGGCGGTGGTCGCACCGGTCCGAGCTGGTCCTCGACGGCCAGTCCCGCGGACGGATCGCCCACTGGGCTTTTCCGTTCCGGCGAGAGATCGAGCACCTGGTACTGCCAGGCCGGACGCTGATCAAGTCGCAGTTGCACCGGATCGAAGGTTCCCCGAACGATGCGGCGGATCTCGTCGATCGGGAACTGGAACTGTGGCCGGCTGGACTGCGCGCTCATCTCGCGCGGCATCACTGAACATTGGGACGCACGCCGCGGCGCGTCTGGTTCAATACCGCAGTGCCCGAACGTCCCTCGCCTACGCCGCCACAAGTGACGGTGGTGGCAATCCTGCTGTATATCGGTGGCGGGCTGGTCATCACGTTCGCGATGTTCGGTTGGGGTGGCTCGGTCGGAGGCCTGACCAACATGCTGCCGGTCTGGGGCCAACTGCTGTACGGGGCGTTCTACGTCGTGCTGGCACGATCCTTGCAACTGGGCCTCCGCTGGGGGCGGCTGACGGTGGTGGTCCTTTGCTGGATCGGACTGGGCATCGCCGCGTTGGCTGCACTTGCCTTCAGTCCGGCGGAAGCCTTCCAGCAGGCGATATGGCCAGTCGTCTACCTCATTCTCGTGAGCCGGCCGAGCGTCCGCGATTGGTTTGCTTCGAAGACCGCAGCCGCCGGCGAAGACGTGGACGGCGCACCGTGACCGGCCTCGCACCGTCCACGGCGATTCGCAGAGGTGTGCCGAAGCCCAGGTGTGCGTCGGGCGAACGGCTGTGACGGCAGGTCACCACCTCGAGCAGGCGGCGGGGCCCGCCCGGAAGCACGGGCACGCTCTGCTTGAATCGAGGCGTGACAGAGTGGGCGTCGCTGCGGGACACATACGGGTCCGCCGAGCAGGTGCCCGCCTTCTTGGCGGCTGCCGCAGCCGCGGAAACCGAGACTGACGAAGCCTGGGCGAATCTGTGGACCCGTTTGTACCACCAAGGCGGGGTCTGTAGCGCAAGCTACGCCGCGCTTCCCGCGCTCGCACAGATGAGCCGTGAGCGTGGACCCCGCGGGTACCTTGCCGCGTTGCACCTTGCAGCCGCGATCGTCGCGTCCGTTGACGGCCCGGAGGATCCGGCGGCTGTGCGGCAGCGCTACGCGAACGAGCTGGCCGCTCTCCACGCCGTAGCCGTCAGGAACCTTCGATACGCGACCAGTGACATGGAATTCGTCTACGTGCTCGAAGCGCTCATGGCGTTCGAGAATGGCGGCGTTTGGCAGCGGAACCTTCACTGGCTCGCCAGCGGTGAAGCAGAGATCGACTGCCCGTCCTGCGGCGAGCATCTGGTGCTGGATCTCGAGGGCCCGGATTTCCTGATGGCGAGCTTCACGGATCCTTTCCTTGCGCCGACAACGGTAGCGCCCGTCGAGCATGCCGAGGCGACAATGGAAAACCGGCTGCTGGTCCTCTCGCAGGCTCATGGCCGGCCAGCCGTCGCTGGCAAGCTCCCGCGTCTTTCGGGCGCGCAACCTGCCCACGCTGCGGAGCGCCGTTCCACGTACCCCAAGCGCTCGAGTGAGACCGGAATCACCTGCAAGCGCAAGCATTCCTCATCGGACGGGAAGCCCACACGTCATTTGCCGCGATCCGTTCGCCGCCGTAACGGCTGCCGGGGCGTCGCCGGTGACCGGAGGCGCATCCAGCTGAGTTGCTCAGACAGTGGCGCACGAGCCATTCAACGATCGGCCTCGAAGGGCAACTGGTCGAAGACGAGTCCGCTTCCAGATCCGCGCCGACGCTCGACCCGTCCGATTACGTACCGCCGCCACCGGCGAGAAGTCGGCCATGATCGCTGACTGGGAACTCGACTGAGCGCCATACCCGAAGGCGGCACGAAAACAGCAACCGTCGCCGCTGGGCTGTCATACGGAGTGCAACGAAAACTCGATGACACCGTCCATCGGCCGGTTCTGCCAGGCCTCCGCACGCAACGGGCCGCAGTCCGCGTTCCCGAGTGAAGGGCCTCCGGCTGGGTTACTTCCGCCGTTCCAGTGCCCGATCAGCGCAACTCTTCAGCCCGTACTCGGCTATGAACTCCAGGAAATCCGCTGCGACGAGATCGTCGTCGTCGACGTCGTGGTAGTGACACCAGACCTCGTCGAGGCAGCGACCGTCGATCACCGGAAAGCCCCAGTAGTCGCCGGTGCCGACCGGGGCGACGGCGAGGAAGCTGCGGTCGGGAAACTCGCTGTCGTTGATGGTAGCGAGATCGTCGTAGGTGCCGGGCGTAGCCACGATCGGAAACAACTCGACGTAGCCGAACGTACCGCCGCCGAAGCGCATCATGAAGGTCTTGTACTTGGCCGGGAAGGTCACCGCCATGTCGAGCTCGAGGTTAGCGATCTCGTCCGCGGAGGCGGTCTGACCCTCGATCAGGGCGAATCCGTACGTGGACCGCGTCTCAGCCGATTTCTGGCGTAGCGGTTCGGCCAGCGCCTCGAACTCAGCAAGATCCATGGACGGATCTTACGCACTTTCAGCCTGAGCCTCGATCCACCGACGCGGTTCGTCGCGTGAGTGGGTGAATGGTTTTCGAGGCCGGCCGGGTCTGGGAATGCAGAGGTCGCCGATTGCGTGATCGGCTTGCTCCGGGATGCGGTCGCTCGGGGCGGGAGAGGGTTGTGGCCTGTGGTCGGGCCGCCTGGTTTTAGCCGGTGTGGCCTGTTCAGCCGGGTGCGGGGTGGACTGCGGTGTGCAGGTTCTCGAACGCTGCTTGCCAGGGCCAGTGCTTGGGTAGGTGCAGGTGGATGGTGCGGGCCCGGTGGGCGAGGCGGGCAGCGACGTTGATGATCCGGGTTCGGATCGTGGTGTTGCGGGCGGTCGTGAAGGTTCCGGCGGCGAGGTGCCCGGCGGCCCGGGTGAGGTTGTGGGCGAGTCCGGCGCAGGTCAGCCAGGCGTCGTTGGCCGAGAACCGGCCGGACGGCAGGTGGGTGAGTGGTCCGGCGATCAGATCGGCGTTGACCTGCTCGATGACAGCGTGCTGGCGGTGTTGGGCTTCGGCCTGGATCAGGGTGAACGGGCTGTCGGTGAACACTGTGTGATAGCGGTAGGCAGGAATGAGTTCCTGCTGGCCCGGGGCTTGTCGCGGGTCGTCGCGGCGGATCCGGCGCACGATCAGCCGGGCGGTCACCGCGTGACGGCTGCCGGCGAACGCGGTGTATGTGGTTTCGGCGATCTGGGCGTCGGAGATCCAGCGTTGTTCGTCTTCGTCCCAGACCGCTTGCGGATACCGGATGTCGGTCCACTGGTCTTCGGTGATGCCGGCGCAGGCGGTGCGGATCTTCGCGTCGATGCGGGTGGTGACCGAGAACCGCACCCCGCGGCGTCGGCAGGCGGCGATCATGGTCTTGGCGTAGAACGCCGAGTCGGCGCGGACGACGATCTCGCCGGTCGCGCCGCACGCGCGGGCGATGGTGATTGTTTCCGCGATCATGCTGGCCGCGCCCCGGCTGGAGCCGGTGTTGCCCGAGCGCAGCCGGGTCGCGGCCACGACCGGCGGGGACAGGGGCGTGGACAGGGTCGTGACCAGAGGGTTGTAGCCGCGCAGCCAGACGTTGTAGCCGCCGATCTTGGCGTGGCCGAACCCGACGCCCTGTTTCTGTTTGCCGTAGACCCGGCGCAGCATCGAGTCGATATCCACAAAGCACAGCGTGTCGGCGCCGGTCAGGATAGGCGTCCGGGCGGCTAGGCCGATCAACGTTCGGCGGGCCGCCGCCTGTAGTTGCCGGACGTGTCCGTGGGTGAACGTGCGCAGGAACGAGCCGAGCGTCGAGGGCGCGAACACGCCGCCGAACAGCGACCGCATGCCGCCGTGCCGGGCGATGCCGAGGTCATCGATGCTGTCCGCGCCGGCGAGCATCCCGGCCACGACCGTGGCGACCTTCCCGGCCGGGTTCGCGCCTTTGTCCGTCGGCAGGCGCACCAGATCGGTGACCGCATCGAGCAGACCGGCCTGCTCGGCCAGCCGCATTACCGGCACGAGCCCGGCGCACGACACCAGATTCTGCCATCCTCATGGCCTGCGTCGGGCTGGCCCAGGAGCGAAGCGGACACGGACTCGACGGCGCCATGACCATGCAGTTCGGGAGCATCGTCCACGAGTTGCTGGCCGACGAATCGACCGGCTACTGCAACGTCTGCGACACCGACCCCGAGAGTTGAACCGTCCGGTTGTTTGACGGGCGGATGGGCAGACCCGGCTGGAATGGCCGGGCGTACCGGGGGTCATGGGTTTTGGAAGGCGGCCACCAGGCGGGCTATGTGGGCGGCTCGTTGTTCGCGGGTGGCGGGGCGGCCCGGGATGCCGGGGCGTTGCTGCCAGGGGTGCGGGCCGTCGGGGTGGCGGTGTTCGACGCCGAAGGCGGTCAGGCGTTCGCGGTGACGGGTGAGGCGGCGGTCGAAGTCGGCGTAGTCGCCGCCGGGTGGGCTCCACAGTGTCTCGGCCACCGCGCACAGGCGGGGGAAGAGCAGGTAGTCGACGGTTCGCGGGGAGTCGGCGTGTTCGGTCCACAGGTTGGCCTGGCCGCCGAGGATGTGGCGGGCCTCGTCGGCGGTCAGCGACGGTGGGATCGGGTCGAAGGCGTAGACGTCACGGAGGGTCAGCGGGATGGACACCGGGATCGGTTCGGTCGGCAGCTCCGACTGGCGGTAGTCCAGGTAGACCATGTCGTCGGGGCAGGAGACCACGTCGTGGCCGCGACGGGCGGCGGTCACCGCGCCGGCGGTGCCGCGCCAGGAGGCGATCACCGCGCCGGGGACCGGGTCGCCTTCGAGGAGTTCGTCCCAGCCGAAGGGGCGACGGCCGGCGGCGGTCAGGTGCGCGCCGAGGCGGCCGACGAACCAGGCCCGCAGGTCGGTGACGCCCAGCTCGGCCATCCGGCGGCGGCTGCGCGGGTCGGCCAGCCACTGGTCCTGGGGGCATTCGTCGCCGCCGACGCCGATGTAGCGGGACGGGAACAGGTCCATGATCTCGTCGAGGACGCCGGTGAAGAACGCGACCGTGGACTCCTCGGCGTTCAGGACGTTGCGGTTGACGCCCCAGCGGGTCCACACCTCCAGCGGCTCCCCGGTCACTCCCAGTGAAGGGTAGGCGGCCAGCGCGGCCTGCACGTGCCCGGGTGTCTCGATCTCCGGGACCACGGTGACGAAGCGTTCGGCCGCGTAGGCGACGATCTCCCGGATGTCGTCCTGGGTGTAGAAGCCGCCGTGCGGGCGGCCGTCGGGCCGGCCGCCGGACGCGCCGACCTGACTCTCCCGGCGCCACGAGCCCACCTCGGTCAGGCGGGGGTAGCGGCGGATCTCGACCCGCCAGCCCTGGTCGTCGGTGAGGTGCAGGTGCAGCGTGTTCAGGCGGTGCAGGGCCATCAGGTCGATGATCCGCAGCACCTCGTGCTTGGGCAGGAAGTGGCGGGCCACGTCCAGCATCAGGCCGCGCCAGGTGAAGCGCGGCTGGTCGTACACCTGAATCGCCGGAAGCGACCATCGGAGGCCGGCCACCGGGGCTCTGCGGTGGATGGCCGGCGGCAGCAGCTGGAGCAACGCCTGGCAGCCGTGGAAGACGCCGGCCGGCGCGCCGCCGGTGACGGTGACCGATTCGGGGGTGACCTCCAGCCGGTAGGCCTCGGCGCCGAGCGTGCCGTCGAGGGCGAGCGTGATGGTGGCCGGATCGGCCTCGCGCAGCGGTAGCCCGGTGGCCGGGCGCAGCGCCGCCCGCAACATGGCGAGAACACCGGCCAGGGACGCCGGAGCGCCGAGGGTGGTGCGGTGATCGAGGACGAGTTCGCCCCGGCCGGGGACGACGGTGAGCGGACGGGGAAGGAACAACGGACTCAGCCCTTCACGGCGCCGGCGGACATGCCGGCGACCAGGTTGCGCTGGATGAGCAGGAAGAACACGATCACCGGTACGGAGAAGAGCACCGACGCCGCCATCTGCGCGCCGAAGTCGGTGCCGGTGTGCGGGTTGGTGAACGAGGCGAGCCAGACCGGCAGCGTGTAGCGGCTCTCGTCCGGCATGAACGTGTAGGCGATCAGGTAGTCGTTCCACGCCGCGATGAACGCGAAGATGCCGGTGGCGATCACCCCCGGCGCGACCAGCGGGAACAGGACGCTGACCAGGATCCGCCAGGTGCCCGCGCCGTCGATCTGGGCGGCCTCCTCCACCTCGGCCGGGATGGCGGCGAAGAAGCCGCGCATCACCCAGATCGAGAACGGCAGCACGGTCGCCACGTAGGCCAGGATCAGGGCGAGGTACGTGCCGAGCAGGTCGAGGCTGTTGAACATGGTAAACAGCGGGATGAGCATGGCGGTGGCCGGAAGCATCTGCACCGCCAGGATCACGACCAGGATCGTCCGGCGGCCGGGGAACCGGAACCGGGACAGCGCGGCCGCCGCGAAGATGCCGAGCACGATCGACGCCAGCACGGTCGCCGCAACCACGACGACGCTGTTGCGCAGGTCGGTCAGGAACTGCGGTTGGGTGACGGCGGCGGTGAAGTTGTCCAGGGTCGGCTGGTGCGGCCAGAAGTGCGGGGTCGGTGTCATCACCTCGGGGCGCGGTTTGAGGGCGGTGTTGACCATCCAGTAGACCGGGAAGAGCCACACCAGGCAGAACACGGCGGCGACGGCGTTCTTCACAGGTCTTCGCCCGCTCTCAGGAGGTTGCGGATGTAGACGGCCGTCAGGGCCAGCAGGAGCAGGGTGGTCACCACCGAGACGGCCGCGCCATGACCGACCTGAAAACCGACGAAAGCCGTCTTGTACGTGTAGACGCCCAGCGTCGACGTGGCGTCTCCCGGGCCGCCCCGGGAGATCAGCCAGATCTGGTTGAACACGTTGTAGTCCCAGATCACCGACAGGATGGTCACCAGCAGCAGGGTCGGGCGCAGGAAGGTCAGCGTGACGATCCGGTAGACGGCGAACTCGCTCGCGCCGTCGAGCCGGGCCGCCTCCTTGTACTCGTGCGGGACCTGGGTCTCGGCCGCGTACAGGGTGAGGGCGATGAACGGCACCGCCTGCCAGACGATCAGCAGCCAGATCGACACGTAGGCGAGCGCCGGGTCCTGCGCCCAGTTCAGGCTGGTGGTGTCGCCGAAGATCCGGAGCTGGGCGAGCATCCAGTTGGCGACGCCGTACCCGGGCTGGAAGAGCCAGTTCCAGACCAGGGAGGACGCCACGTTGGGCATCGCCCAGGCGACGATCAGGACGACGGTCACCGTGTAGCGCCATGCCCGCCCGAGGCGGGTCGACAGGTGGGAGACACCCATGCCGATCAGTACGCTGCCGGCCACCATCGCCGCGGTGAACAGCACCGTCCGCACGAGCGAGGCCCAGAACGCGCCGCTGCGGAGCAGGGTGACGTACTGGTCGGCGCCGACGAAGGTGTAGACGCCGGTGAACAGGGTGCGCTGGTTGTAGTCGGTGAACGAGGTGAAGACCAGGAAGCCGATCGGTGCGAGCGTCACCACGGCCAGGACCAGGCCCGCCGGGCTGAGCAGCCACAGCGGGGCCAGGTCCCGTCGGTCGAGCCGTGCGGTCACTGCCCGGCGGCCAGGGTGGATGCGAGGTGGGCGTCGAACTCCTTGCCGGCGGCCTCGGGTGTCTTGGCGCCGGAGGCGACGGCGGAGAAGACCTGGTTGATGCTCTTGTCGCCCTCGATGGTGGGCCACTGCGCGGCGGCCGGGGTGGCCTTGGAGGACAGGGCGCCGGCGAAGAAGCCCTGCTGCTGCTCGGTGAGTCCCTTGGCCTGGGCGGCCTGGATGCCCTCGGTGCTGTTCGGGATCCAGCCGTCGGCGCCGAAGACGAACTCGTCCTGCACGGCCGGGCTCGCGGCGATCTTCACCCATTGCAGGGCCAGGTCGTGGGCGTCGCTCTTGGCGGCGATGCCCCAGTCGGAGCCGCCGAGCATGACCGGCTGGGTCTTGCCGGAGGTGCCGGGGAACGGGAAGGTGCCGATGTCCTCGCTCCTGATGGCCGGGTTGGCCTTCTGGATCAGGCCGATCGAGCCGCTGGTGGCCAGGATGGCGGAGGTCTTGCCGTCGGCGAACAGCTGCGTCTGGTCGGGCGTGATGGTGTCCAGGGTCCGGGACGCGGGCGTGGAGTAGGTGTTCTGGAAGGTCGTGAACTCGGTGAGGCCCTTCTGCCCGGCCGGGGTGGAGAAGCCGCCCTTCCAGGCGCCGCCCTCGTTGGTGGCGATCTCACCGCCCGCGTCCCAGAGGAACTGCAGGCCGGCGAACCAGTACTGGCCGGGCAGGTAGAACGGGGCGAAGTCGGCGGCCGGGTTCCCGGATTTGATCTTGTCGAGGGCGTCGGTCAGTTCGGCGTACGTCTTCGGCGCGGCCGTGACCCCGGCGGCGGCCCACGTCTTCTTGTGGTAGATGACCGCCCGCGCCCCGGCGAAGCCGGGGGCCGCGTAGAGCGCGCCGTCGACCGTGGCCGGATCCTCCAGACCGGCCAGCCAGGTCCGGCCCTGCTTGAGATCATTCCGGTACGGGGTGAGGTCGAGCAGTCCCCCGTTGGCCGCGAAGCCGGGCACCTGGGTGTTGCCGAGGTCGAGGATGTCCGGGGTGCTCGTGGTGGACAACGCCGTACTGATCTTGGTGGTGATGCCCTCCCACTGCTGGACCTGGAGGTCCACCGACGCCCCCGTGGCCTCGGTGAACTTCTTGTTGATCGCCTGGAGGGTGGCGTCGGTGTAGTCACCGTCCATCACCCACACGGTGATCGTCTTGCCCTCGCCGCGGACGGCCGGGACTGCCTGCGGCGATCCGTCCCCGCCGTTGGACCCGCCACCACCGGAACAGGCGGCCAGACTCAGCACGGTGGCAACGGCGACGGCGATCCTTCTCTGTGACATGTGCGCTCCTCATCAGGGGTTCGGCCGGCGCGGCCGCCGTCGCGTGGGCGACTTCTCGGGAAGGCGGTGGGCCTCGACCGCGCGGACGGTGAGTTCGAGGGCTTCGGCGGTGCGCTCGTAGGTGCGCTGGGCGACCGCCACGTAGATCAGGTCGAGGATCAGCAGCTGGGAGTGCACCGAGGAGAGGGCCGCCAGACGGAAGGTGGTCTCCTGCACGACCGTGGCGAAGACGACGTCGGCCACCTCGGCCAGTGGCGAGCGGCTGAAGCTGGTGACGGCCACAGTGAGCGCGCCGTGGTCGGCGGCCTCGGCCAGGGTCTCGATCACCTCCCGGGTGCGGCCGGAGTGCGACAGCCCGATCGCCACGTCACCGGGCCCCAGCAGGGCGGCGTTGGTGAGCGCGGTGTGCGAGTCGGTGCGGTGCCACACCGGGACCCGGATGCGCTCCAGCCGGAACGCCATCTCGCGCGCCGACGTGCCGCTGCTGCCCAGGCCGAAGATCTCCACCCGGCCGGCGCCGGCGATGGCGCCCGCGACCCGCTCGACGGCGGCCACGTCGATGCCGGCGGCGGTGTCCTGGATCGCCCGGGTGTCGGCCGCGGTGACCACGCCGAGCACGTCGGTGAGCGCGTCGCCGGGGGCGATGTCGCCGCTGATGTCGGTGTCCCACCGGGCCTGCTCGGCCCGGCCGGTCTCGGTGGCGACGGCCACGCGCAGGTTGGCGTAGCCACGGAACCCGAGCGTCCGGCTGAACCTGGTCACCGTCGCCGTCGAGGTCCCGGAACGCTCGGCCAGGTCGACGATGCTCAGATGGGCGGCCGTCTCCGGGTCGGCCAGGATCGTCTCGGCGATCCGGGCGAGCGCCTCGGGCATGCCGGGCCCCTCGATGCGCAGTCGTCCGAGCAGTCCGCCGCTCTCACCCGTCACGTCGGTCATCCTTTTCATCGATTGCTGTTGCCGATGAAAATTACGACCACCGCGAGGGCTAGTCAACAACTGTTGCCTATGTTTCGATTTCCACCATGGAGCTGGTGGCCGGGGTCGACGCGGGCGGCACGTCGTCGCGCGCCGTGGTCGCCACCGTCCGCGGCGAGATCGTCGGGCGCGGGCTGGCCGGACCCGGCAACCCGCTGGCCCACGGGCCGGAACGGGCCGCCGCCGAGGTCGCCGCCGCCGTCCGGCAAGCGCTCGGCGGGCACTCCCCCACCCTCGTCCGGGCCGCCACGCTCGGCATCGCGGGACCCGCCGCGGCCTGCGCGTTCGGGGCGGCGCTCGGCGTCGGCGGGCCGGTCACCGTGGTCGGCGACGCGGTCACCGCGTTCGCCTCCGGCACACCCGCGGCGGGCGGGGCGGTGCTCATCGCGGGGACCGGCGCGATCGCCGCCGCGGTCCAGGACGATCAGGTGGTACGGACCAGCGACGGCCTCGGCTGGCTGCTCGGTGACGAGGGATCCGGGCGGTGGCTCGGGCTGCGGGCGGTCCGTGTCGCCGTCCGGAACTGGGACACGCCGTTCGCCGCGCGGATCGCCGAGCGGGCCGGGGTGGGGAGCGCCGACGCCATGGTCTACTGGGCGCAGGCGCTGCCGCTCGCCGAGATCGGCGACCTGGCCCCGGTGGTGTGCGCCGCCGCCCGCGACGCCGACCCGCACGCCACGGCCATCGTCGGAGAAGCCGTCGACTGCCTCGTGCGCACCCTCGACGACCTGGCCGAACCGGGGCCCGTCGTGCTCGCGGGCGGGCTGCTGGCGACCGGCACACCCGTACGCGAAGGGGTCTTGACGGTCCTGACCGAACGCGGCCTGAGGCCGCGGACGAGTCGGGACCCGGCAGCCGGAGCGGCGTGGCTGGCCGCCCGGCCACTCAGCCCCCTGACTCCGGCCGACCTGCACCGTGCCATGCTCGGCGGTGTCGCATAGGGTAGGCGGCCTGATGTCTCTCTACAGCACCCAGCGCCTGCAGCGGTTCCGCATGATCGTCACCGGGGGTGGCACCGGCGGGCACACCTACCCTGCCCTCACCACGGTCGACACCCTCCAGGCCCGCCTCTCCGAAACCGGCACCGCACCCGAGCTGCTCTGGGTCGGGGTCGCCGACGGCCTCGAAGCCAGGATCGCGGAGCGTAACGGGATCCCCTTCAGAGCGGTCACCACCGGCAAACTGCGGCGCTCACCGAACCCGCGCGAGCTGGCCCGCAACATCGTCGACGCGTTCCGGATCCCGCTCGGCATCCTCCAGGCGATGGTCACCGTCGCCCGCACCCGGCCGGCCGTCGTGTTCAGCACCGGCGGGTACGTGTCGGTCCCGATCGGGCTCGCGGCGTGGTGCCTGCGGGTGCCCTACCTCATGCACGAGCAGACCCTCGCCGTCGGCCTGGCCAACCGGATCCTGGCCCGGTTCGCCAACCGGATCCTGCTCAGCCACGAGGCGTCGCTCGACCACCTGCCGGAGAGCGCCCGGCGGCGGGCCGTCGTCACCGGCAACCCGGTGCGCTCGGCCATGCTCCAGGGCGATCCGGCGAAGGGCCTCGCGGCGTACGGGCTCGACCCGGCCCTGCCGGTCGTGCTCGTCACCGGCGGCGCGACCGGCGCCCAGCAGGTCAACCGCATGCTCACCGGCGCGCTGGCCGACCTGCTGCCGCACTGCCAGATCGTGCACCAGTGCGGCGGTCACGGGTTCGCGGAGATGCAGGAGGTCGCCCGGCAGCTGCCGCCGCACCTCGCGCAGCGCTACCGGCTCGTCGAGTTCATCCACGAGGAACTGCCCGACGTGATCGCCGCCGCGACCGTGGTGGTGGCCCGCAGCGGCGCCGGGACGGTCGCCGAACTCACCGCCCTCGGCAAGGTCTGCGTGCTCATCCCCTACCCGCACTCGGCCGGGGACGAGCAGCGCATCACCGCCCGGCACCTGGCCGCACAGGGCGCCGCCGTCATGCTCGACGGCGAATCGGCCGTGCCGCAGCGGCTGCACGCCGAGGTCGTCGGGCTGCTCGCCGACCCGCGGCAGCGGGCCGCCATGGCTCAGGCCGCCGCGGCACACGGACGGCCGGGCGCCGCCCAGCACGTGGTCACCGAGATCCTCACCGTGGCCGCCCAGGAAGGCCGCTGATCGTGACCCCACCGACCTGGCTGCCCGATGGACCGCCGGCCTGGTCGATGCGGCAGCCGCCGAAACGTGATTGCGGGGAGACACCGCCGAGCGTGGGCCGGACAGTCATCCGGTCCACGCCTGCAACACCTTCTCAGTGGTCCTGGCAATAGTTGCCATACCGGTCGTAGCAGCGGTCGCCATAACGGTGGCCGTACTTGTCGCCGTAGCGGTGGCGATACTTGTCGCCGTAACGGTGGCCGTACCGATCGCCGTAGCGGTGGCCGTACTTGTCACCGTGCCGATGGTCGTACCTGTCGCCGTAACGGTGGCCGTATCTGTCGCCGTAGCGGTGGTCGCAGCGGTAGCCGTACTGCGTGTACCAGCACGGCCACGAAGCCGAAACCGACACTTCCGCCTGTCCGGTTCGTCCGGCGGGTTCTGCCGAGGCCGCCGCCGGCAGCATGCTCCCGCCGACCACCACCGCCAGTGCGGTGACACAGATGCGCGCGATCCGATTCATGGAATCATCCCTCCTCTCGCCCATCTCCCGACCTACCGCACTGAACCGACCTTTGCATCGAGTTTCCGGAAATCGGATCGGCCGATCTTCGAACCGGGGCCCTCTCTTGCTGGATTCCGATTACGGTCGCGCATGTTTGGAGCCTGAACAGCTGATTCTGTGTACTCCTACCGATTCGGCCAGGACGATCCGCCCGTCCCGTTATCGCCCGCGAAACACATTTGAACTCCACCGGCGGCGCGGGGTTGTTTTCAAGATCGGTGTCTCGGGCGGGTGCAGGCCGTGCTGTCGCCCCGGGAGGCGGGGTTGGCCGCCGGCTGAGTGAGCCGCTCACGGACGAGACCGTTGGGGTACGGCTGAACGCGGCCTAATGTTGCGGCGTGCCTGGATCATCGTTGACCGCCGTCGTCCGTCCCGCCGTCGAGGCCGATGTGCCCCGCATCGCCGCGATCTGCTCCAACGGGTATCGGGACGCCTACCGTGAGCTGCTGCCCGAGGGTTACATCGAGCGCAGTGTCGTCGAGTTCTACAGCGAGGCGCGGGTCGCCAAGGAGATCGCGCCCGCGCCGCCGGGGTGGTTCGGTTATCAGGTCGTCGAGGAGGACGGCCTGGTGCTCGGTGCGGCCGGCGGCGGGATGACCGGGCCGGCCGCGGGTGAGCTGTCCCGGGTCTATCTGGACAGCTCGGCGCGCGACGGCGGGCTGGACACGCTGCTGATGGACCGGATCACCGAGCAGATCCGGGCGGCGGGCGGCACCGAGCTGTGGGTCTCGGTGTTCCTCGGGGACCGGGCCGGGATCGGGTTCTACCGGGCTCGTGGCTTCCAGCCGGTGGACACCGTGCGGGCCGCCCTGTCCCGGGTCGACGACCACATCTCCAGCCTGCGGATGTGCCGCGGGCTGGAGTGAGGCGGGTCAGGGGGTGGGGAACTCCTCCTCCGGTTTGCCTTCCATGTAGTCGGCGAGCGTCTCGTAGACCGCCGGGTTGACGATGCTGTGCGACATCCGGTCGGTGTGGCCGGCCCAGTCCGGGTTGGCCAGGTAGCCGGCCACCACCAGCGAACGGGTGCCGACGACCAGGGCGGCGGTCTTGTCGTTGTCGGTGGTGCCGGTCTTGCCGAAGACCGGGTGGCCGACGACGCCGCGCACGTGCGGGGCCGTCGCGCCGGCGCAGTCGCCGAGCTGGGCGTCGTCGCCGACCGGGCAGCGGGCCGCGTCGAGCGCCTTGCGGGCCACCTCCTTGGTGGTCGCCTGGACGCACGACGGCCGGCCGGCGTCGATCTCGGTGCCGTCGGCGGTGGTGATGCTCTCGATCGGCGTCGGTGCGCAGTATTTGCCGTCGGCGGCCAGGGTGGCGTAGGCGCCGGCGATGTCCAGCGGGGTGGACGCCGAGACGCCGAGCGTGAAGGCGCCCCACTCGTGGGCCTGGGCGGGGTCGTTGGCCCGGGTGGCGTCGTCGCCGTCGCGGAACTGCACGCCGAAGCGCTTGGCCACCGCCACCACCTTCTCCGCGCCGATCTCCTCCTGGAGCGGGACGAAGTAGGTGTTGACCGACTTGCCGAACGCGGTCCACATGGTGAAGTTTCCGGACTCGCTCGCCGAGGCGTTGCTCGGGCAGTAGTAGCCGTCGCAACCCGCCGACGACGAGTCCCGGTAGCCGGACTTGTAGCGCTGCGGCGAGTGGATGGTGGTGTCCAGCTCCTTGCCATTCTCCAGGGCGGCCACCATGGTGAACATCTTGAACACCGAGCCGGCCTGGTAGCCGGGGATGTCCGCGCTGCCGGTGATGATCGGGTTGGTGGTGTTGGGGTAGGTGCCGCGGATGCCCTCGGCCGCCAGGTCCGGGTTCGAGGACAGCTCGTTCTGCGGATCGTCGGCGTCGTCGATCTTGTACTTGCGGTTGGCGGCCAGCGCCCGGACCGCGCCGGTGCCCGGCTCGACGGCGGCCAGCATCAGCGCGTTCCGGTCGTCGTCGCTCTGCCGGTCGGTGATCTCCTTGCGGGCGTCCGACTGGGCGTCCAGGTCCAGGGTGGTGACGATGCGGTAGCCGCCGTTCTTGAGCAGGCGCTCCCGGTCGTACGAGGTCTCGCCGAAGGCGCTCTGGTCCAGCCACCACCGGTAGAAGTAGTCGCAGAAGAAGCCCCAGTGGTTCTTCGCCACCGACACGCAGCCCCGCGACGGGCGGGTCGCGGTCTTCGGCGCCTTCACCTTCTTGGCGGCGGTGGCCTCGGCGGCGGTGATCTGGCCGAGCTCCCGCATGTTGTCGATGATGTAGTCGCGCCGGTCCACCGCCTGCGGGTAGCCGGTGGCGGTGGTCGGGTCGAACGCGGTCGGCGCCTTCACCATGCCGGCCAGCAGCGCCGACTCGGCCACCGACAGGTTCGCCGGCGACTTGCCGAAGTAGACCTGGCTGGCGGCGCTGATGCCGTAGGCGCCGTTGCCGAACGGCGCCATGTTCAGGTAGCGCTCCAGGATCTCCTGCTTGGTGAGTTCCTTCTCGACCTGGACGGCGTACTTCATCTCGGACACCTTGCGCTGCACGGTGTCCTTGGTGGCGTCGACGACCTGCTGCGGATCGGTCGCCGAATAGGCCAGCGCCATCCGCACGTACTGCATCGTCAGGGTGGAGGCGCCCTGCTTGCCGCCGCCCTGGTTGTTGTTGACGAAGGCCCGCGCCACGCCCTTGAGGTCGACGCCGCGGTGCTCGAAGAACTGGTGGTCCTCGGCGGCCACGATGGCGTCCCGCATGTTCTGCGAGACCTTCGCCAGGGGTACGTCGCTGCGGAACTCGTCGTACATCAGCGCGATCGGGGTCTTGCCGTCGGACGCGTAGACTCTCGTCACCTGGGGTGACGACTGCTCGATCAACTCGGTCGGAAGCTCCTGGAGCTCCTCGGACCCGGCCTTGGCGGCCAGGCCGGCCATCGCGACGGCCGGGAAGGCGGCGGAGGCGACGGCGAGGCCCGCGAGCAGGCCACATATGCCGAGCACGCCGGCGCTGCGGATGGTCCGATGTTCACCGAGAGGCCTACCAGTCACTCTGTCCAGGTTAACCAGCGTGATCGCCGACTACACCGTTCGCGAGTTTCGTCACATCCGGTAACCCAGACGTTTGGTCCAGGTCTGGCCGGTGACCTGCTCGGCCCCGCCGAATCCGGGGTGCGGCTGCCGCTCCCGCAGCGTGAAACCGGCCGCCTCGTAGATGCGCCGGGCCGAGACGCACAGATCCACGGTCCAGAGTGTGATCTCGCGGTAGCCGGCCTTCTCGGCGAACGCCAGGCACTCGGCCACCAGCCGGGAGCCGGCGCCGGCGCCCCGGGCCGCCGCGGTCACCAGCAGGACGCGCAGCTTCGCCGTGCCCGGCTCGTCGCCGGCCGTCAGCATGACGCAGCCGCTACGCTCGCCGCCGGTCTCGGCGATCCAGGCCGCCTCGCGGTCCGGGTCGTGGCCGGCGGCGTAGCCGGCCACGATGCGGGCGACCAGCGCCTCGAACCCGGCGCCCCAGCCGAACTGCCGGTGATACTCCTCGCCGTGGGCCATCACGATCCAGCCCAGATCGCCCGGCCGGTCGGCCCTGCGCAGCACGGTCATCACACGTCCTCCCTTACTGAAACAGTCGTTTCAGTAGGCGTATGCTAACCCGGTGTCCGCACGCCAGAAAGAGCTGCTCGAGGCGGCCTACCGGTATGCGCTCGACAACGGGCTCGCCGACCTGTCCCTGCGGCCGCTCGCGACGGCGATCGGCTCCAGCCCCCGGGTGCTGCTGTTCCTCTTCGGCAGCAAGGACGCCCTCGTGCGGGCGCTGCTGGCCCGCGCCCGCACCGACGAGCTGGCACTGCTGGAGGGCTCCGGGGACGATCTCGGCGACGTCGTCACGCGAGTGTGGACGTGGCTGGCGGCCGAGGAGCACCGGCCGCTGCTCCGGCTGTGGACCGAGGCGTACGCCCGCTCGCTCACCGAACCGGACGGGCCGTGGGCGGGCTTCGCCCGGGCGACCGTCGACGACTGGCTCGGCGTGCTGGCGGCCGGCCAGCCGGCGGCCGAACGCGACACCCCGGCCGGTCTGGCCCGCCGCACCCTGGCCCTGGCCGTGCTGCGCGGGGCGCTGCTCGACCTGCTGGCCACCGGCGACACCGAGCGGGTGGGCGCCGCCGTCCGGGAGCAGCTCGCTCTGCTCCGGGGGTGTGGTTTTCCGCAGTAGCGGCGGTGCGGAACGTCCGTCCAGACGGGAGGCCGGCCTCATGGTCGCCGGGCGCGCGGATTTCTAGCGTCGGAGCATGA
Organism: Actinoplanes flavus; assembly: GCF_017592555.1. Taxonomy (GTDB): domain Bacteria; phylum Actinomycetota; class Actinomycetes; order Mycobacteriales; family Micromonosporaceae; genus Actinoplanes; species Actinoplanes flavus. Next base: position 236,469 of record NZ_JAGFNS010000014.1, read on the forward strand.
CTTTCGATGATCTGGAAAGCGGTGTCGTCGGCCTGGTGGAGACCCTCGGCGCGCCCGGAGCGGGCCTCGCGGTGGCCCTGGAGAACCTGTTCCCGCCCATCCCCAGCGAGGTGATCCTGCCGCTGGCCGGGTTCGCGGCCGGGCAGGGCCGGATGAGCCTGCTCGCGGCGATCCTCTGGACGACGCTCGGCTCGGTGGCCGGCGCCCTGGCGCTGTACCGGGTGGGAGCCCTGCTCGGGCGCGACCGGTTGCGGGCGATCGTCGAACGGCTGCCGCTCATGAAGGTGGCGGACTTCGACCGGACCGAGGCGTGGTTCGCGCGGCACGGGGCGAAGGCGGTGTTCCTCGGGCGGATGATCCCGATCTTCCGCAGCCTCATCTCGGTTCCGGCCGGGGTGCAGCGCATGCCGGTGGGCCGCTTCCTGCTCTACACGACGGCGGGCAGCGCGATCTGGAACGTCGTGTTCGTGCTGGCCGGCTACCAGCTCGGGGAGAACTGGCATCGCGTCGAGGAGTACGCCGGACTCCTCCAGAAGGCCGTCATCGTCGTCTGCGCGATCGCCGCCGCGATCTTCGTGGCGCTGCGGCTGCGGCGGATCCGGCGGGAGCGGACGGCCGCGCGGGCCGGCGCCGCGGGACGTGGCACCGTGTACGGGACCGCGCGCCGGCCGGTCGATCGCTGACACCGAGGAGGCGGGCGTGCCGCGAAGGTGGGCGCGGGTTCCCGTAGCGGTGGCGGCCGGAGCCGTCACCGGGGCCGCGGAGATGCTGTTTCTGCTGTTCGCCGGGCTGACCCTGGGCCGGGTCGCCGGGGCGGCGTGGTGGATCGCCGACCGGGAACGGCGCCGGCTGGCGTGGGCCTCCGGCGCGCCCGCTCCCGCACCGCTGCGCCCGGCCGGGCCACGGGTGTTCGGCTATCTCGCGGCCCGGGCCCTGCCCGCCCTGCTCGGCGGCCTCCTCACCGGCCTGCTGGTCACCGGCGTGGCGCTCGCCGGGATCGTGGCCCGCTCGGTCCTGGCCGGGACCATGACCGTGCCGCAGCTGCTGGGTCAGGTGCTGCTCGGCGTCGCCCTGCTCACGCTCAACCTCCAGGGCTTCGTCACGGTGGCCGGGATCGACGCCCGGCTGGCCCGGAGGTTCCTCGAGTCGAGCACCCGGGAGGAGCTGGAGCGGCGGATCGGCGAGCTGGCGGCCAGCCGGGCCGAGGTGGTCGCGGCCGTCGACGTCGAGCGGCAGCGCATCGAACGCGACCTGCACGACGGGCTGCAACAGCGGCTGGTCGCGCTCGGCATGCTGCTCGGCCGGGCCCGCCGCAGCACCGACCCGGAGCGGACGCGGGCGCTGCTGGACCAGGCGCACGCCGACGCCCAGCGGGCCGTCGAGGAGATGCGCGAGGTGGCGTGGCGGGTGTATCCGTCGGCGCTGGCGCACAGCTCCCTCGACGAGGTGCTGGCCATGGTGGCGCAGCGGTCCGCCGTACCGGTGCGGATCGACGTCACGCCGCACCCGCGACCGGGCCGGCCGGTCGAGACCGCGCTCTACTTCGTGGCGTGCGAGGCCGTGACCAACACCGCCAAGCACGCCGCCGCTACGGTGATCACCATCGCGGTCGGGCCGAGCGTCACGGGGGTCGAGATGGTGGTAACCGACGACGGGGTGGGCGGCGCCGACCCGGACGGCTCCGGCCTGCACGGGCTCGCCCGCCGGGTCGCCGCCCTGGACGGCCGCTTCGAGGTGCTCAGCCCGCCCGGCGCGGGCACCACGATCCGGGTGGAGCTGCCGTGCGGATAGTCCTCGCCGAAGACTCCACGCTCCTGCGGGAGGGCCTGGTCCGGCTGCTGGCCGAGGAGGGGTACGACGTGGTGGCCGCGGTGCCCGACGCCGACCAGCTGCTGGCGGCGGTCGCCGAGCACCGGCCCGCCCTCGTGGTCACCGACGTCCGGATGCCGCCGGGCAACACCGACGACGGGTTGCGGGCCGCCGTCGAGATCCGCCGCCGGTGGCCGGGCACCGCCGTCGTGGTGCTGTCCCAGTACGTCGAGAAGCGGTATGCCGCGCACCTGCTGGCCGACCGTTCCGACGGCGTCGGCTACCTGCTCAAGGATCGGGTGGCGCACGTCGGCGACTTCCTCGACGCGCTGGAACGGGTGGCGGCCGGGGCCACCGCGCTCGACCCGGAGGTGGTCCAGCAGCTGATGTCCACGACCGCGCACGGCGACCCGCTGCGCGCCCTCACCCCCCGCGAACGGGAGGTGCTGCACGAGATGGCGCAGGGCCACACGAACGCGTCCGTCGCGGCCCGGCTGCACATCTCGCAGAGCGCCGTCGAGAAGCACGTGAACACCATCTTCGACCGGCTCGGCCTATCCCACGTCACCGGCTACAGCCGCCGGGTGCTGGCCATCCTGCGCTACCTGGGCGCGGGCTAGCGTCTAAGGCGTGTTTCAGAAGTCGTGGTGGCCGGTGAAGGTCACGGCGTGGCGGTGATCGATATTTGAAGAGGTCTCCGGTAAACGGTTCAGCGACCAAGCTCGAACTTCATACCGGAGACCTCGTGGCCACCTTAGCGGTGACGAGGCGGCATGACCTCACCGACGCCCAGTGGC
>NZ_JAGFNS010000015.1 GCF_017592555.1 Actinoplanes flavus
CCTGGTCGTCGGAACGGCCCAGGTACTCGACCACCCCGTCACCCCGCCAGCGGACCACGTCACCCGACCGGTACAGCCGGGAGCCGGCCGGACCGTACGGGTCCGGCACGAACCGCTGGGCGGTCAGGCCGGGACGGTCCACATAGCCCTGCGCCACACCGGTGCCGCCGACGCAGAGTTCACCGAGGGCGCCGACCGGCACCTGGTTGAGGCGCTCGTCGAGAACCCGCATCACCATGCCGGGCAGCGGGGCGCCGATCGGCACCACGCCCGTGCCCGGGTCGGCGGGCACCCGGTGAATGCAGGTGCCGACGCTGGCCTCGGTGGGGCCGTACTCGTTCACGATCCGGCCGGACGGCGAGTAGCGGCTCGCCAGCGCGCCGGGCAGCGCCTCGCCGGCGACCACCATGACACCCGCCAGGGCGGTGACCTGCTCCGGAGTGAGCTGGTGGGAGAGCACCTCGAGGTGGCCCGGGGTGAGCTTGAGGAAGGCGAACGGTCCGGCCGAGTGCAGGCGTGCGCCCAGTTCGGACAAGTCCAGGTCCTGGGGCAGCATCTCGACCGGCTGACCCGCCAGCAGCGGCGCCCACACGTTCGGCACCACCAGGTCGAAGGCGACCGAGGAGAAGACCGCGCCACCGGTGCCGCCGCCGATCTCCGAGCCGGCCACCGCCAGGTCCCGGACCGCCCAGCCGACGTGGTTGGCGAGGCCCCGGTGCGGGACCGCGACACCCTTCGGCTTACCGGTCGAACCGGAGGTGTAGATGACGTAGGCCAGCTCGTCCGGGTCGACCTCGACCGGGGTGAAGGCCACCGGCTCCAGGCCCTCGACCCGGACCACCGGGCCGCCGAACGTGGTGTCCGCGTCGGTGACCAGGGCGGCCGCGCCGTCCAGCATGGACAGCGCGCGAGCCGCCGGGAAGGCCGGGTCGACCGGCACGTAGGCGGCACCGGCGAACCAGACACCCAGCATCGCGGCGTGCAGCCACGGACCCCGGTCGACCAGCACACCCACCCGGTCGCCACGGGACACGCCCGCCTCCCGGAGTCGCGCGGCGACCGCGCCGGCCCGGCCCAGCAGGTCGGCGAAGGTCACCTCGAAGCCGCTGCCGCGGACGGCGAGCGCCCTCGGCGTACGGGCGGCCTGCTCGGCGAGGGCCAGCGGCACCGGCTTCCCGGTGACCGTGCCCTCGGCGGCCGGCTCCCACCCGGCGATCCGGGTGACGTCGGCGGCGGGCAGGAACACCCGGGTGGCGTCACCCTCCGGGTCGGCGGCCATCGCCTCCAGCACCTGGCGGTACATCGAGGCGAGACGGTCGGCGTGGTCGCGGGACAGGATCGACGTACGGGTCTTGAGGGTGAGACCGCCGTTGGAGGTGGTGACGGTCAGCCCGAACTCGTTGGTGCCGGTGCCGAAGCCGGCCGCCAGGTCGATCCGTTCGCCGTCCAGGTTGTGGAAGTCCTGGTAGTTGAAGATGACGTCGACGAGCCGCCCGGTGCCGCCGGCCAGCCGGGAGACCCCGGCCATCGGGTAGCGGCGGTGCGGCCACATGGCCACCTCGGCGTCGAACACCGCGCGGACCAGCTGCCGCCAGGTGGCGGCCGACCGGTCGTACGGGACGGGCAGGGTGTTGAGGAACATGCCGTGCACCCGGTCCGCGCCGAGCACCTCCAGCCGGGTGTCGCAGACCAGGCCGGCGTGGAAGGCCGGCTCGTTGGTGAGCTGGCTGAGCACCTTGAGGTGGGCGGCGAGCAGCACGCTCTTCACCGACGTCCGGGAGCTCATGGCGAGCCCGCGCAGCGGCCCCTCCAGGTCCATGGCCGGAACCGTGATCTGGTAGGCCTCGTCCGGCCCGGTCGTGTCGCCCCAGGCGGGCAGGCGGAACGGCATCCGGTCGTCGACGACGCCCTGCCAGAACTCCCGGTGCGCCGGGGACTCCAGCGCGGCCAGCTCGGCGGCGACCGTGTCGGCGAACCGGACCCCGAGGGCGTCCGGCCGCGCCGGGGTGGCGCCGTCACGCAGCGCCCGGTAGCAGTCGACCAGCTCCATCAGCATCTCGTGCTGACTCCAGCCCTCGGTGATCATGTGGGACCGGGACAGCGCCAGCCACCAGCCGTCGTCCGCCACCAGGGCGCCGATCCGCAGCTGCGGGACGGCGGCCGGGTCGATCGGCCGGGACTGCTCGCCGGTGACGTAGTCGTTCAGCGCGGCCTGGAGCGCCGCGTCGTCCAGGCCGCGCAGGTCGACCACGCCGACCGGCGGCTCGGCCCGTTCGTGCACCAGCTGGAGCGGAATCGAGTAGGTGGACAGGTCGAACGACGTCCGCAGCGCCTCGTGCCGGGCGCAGACGGCCCGGACCGCGGCCCGCAGCGCGTCCACGTCGAACGGCGCGTCGTCGATCACCTTGTAGCCGCCGGTGCTGTGGTAGTGCGCCACCTCGCCGGCCTCCAGCTCGAACAGCATGCCGGCCTGCGCCTGGAGCATCGGGTAGGCGTCCGCCACCCCGTCCGGCACGAGCCGCCGGTCCGCCTCGCTGATCAGCGCGAACGGCGCGGTGGCCCGGTGCGGCTCGGCCGGCGCGGTCCGGCTGCCGATCAGCTCGGCGAGCCCGGCGACGGTACGCCGTTCGAACACGTCGGTGACCGAGATGTCGTGGCCGGCCGCCCGGACCGCGCCGACCAGGCTGACCGCCCGGATCGAGTCACCGCCCAGGTCGAAGAACGAGTCCTCGACACCGGCCTGCGGCAGGTCCAGAACCTGCGCCCAGACCAGGGCGAGCTGCTGCTCCAGCGGGGTGCGGGGGGCGACGCCGGTGGCGGCCGGGAGCTGTCCGCCGTCCGGGGCGGGCAGGGCCCGCTTGTCCAGCTTGCCGTTGGTGGTCAGCGGGATCGCGTCGATCTCGACCAGGGCGGCCGGGACCATGTAGTCGGGCAGGGTGCGGGAGATGGTCTCGCGGATCGCCCGGGTGTCCGGGCGGCCGGCGGCCGGGACCAGATAGCCGACCAGGCGACCGTCGGCCAGGACGGTGACCGCCTCACGGACGCCGTCACAGGCGGACAGGGCCGCGCTGATCTCGCCCAGCTCGATGCGGAAGCCGCGGATCTTGACCTGGTCGTCGGCCCGGCCCAGGAATTCGAGCCTGCCCTCGGTCGTCCAGCGAGCCAGGTCACCGCTGCGGTACATGCGGGTGCCGGGCTCGCCGAACGGGTCCGGCACGAACCGCTGCGCGGTCAGCGACGGGCGGCCCAGGTAACCCCGGGCCACACCGGGACCGGCGACGTAGATCTCGCCGGGCACACCGATCGGGACCGGCTGACCAGCCTGGTCGAGCAGGTAGACCGACAGGTCCGGCAGGGCCACACCGGCCGGGCTCACCGACGGGTTGATCAAGTCTTGTGCAGTCAACTCGTGCACGGTCACGTGGACCGTGGTCTCGGTGATGCCGTACATGTTGACCAGCGCCACCTTGCCGGCCCACGGCTGGATCTCGGCGATCTCCAACTTCTCGCCACCGAACACCACCGACCGGAGCGACAACCGCTCGTCACCCGCGAACGGGGTCAGCGACCGGAACGCGGTCGGGGTCTGCGAGAGGACGGTGACCTTCTCGTCGGCTAGGAGCTGGAAGAAGTCCTCCGGCGAGCGGGCGACCGAGCGCGGCACGACCACGACCGTGCCGCCGTACATCAGCGCGCCCCACATCTCGAAGACCGAGAAGTCGAAGGCGTACGAGTGCACCATCGACCAGACGTCGTCGCTCCGGATGCCCAGCTCGGTGCGGCACACCTCCATCAGGCGAACCACGTTGGCGTGGGTGAGCATGCAGCCCTTCGGGCGGCCCGTCGAGCCGGAGGTGTAGATCGTGTAGATCACGTTGTCCGGCGTGGCGACCGTCGGCGGGTTGTCGGTCCGCCCTTCCTCCGTGTCGTCCAGAATGATCAACTTGCCGTTGAACACTTCGGACAACCCCGGCGCCAGCTCGGGGGACGTCACGACGATCCCGGCTCCCGCGTCCTGCACCACGTAGCCCAGGCGCTCCATCGGGTTGGCCGGGTCCAGCGGCAGGTAACCGGCGCCGGACTTGAGCACACCCAGCAGGGCCGGCATCAGCTCCGGGCCGCGCTCCAGGTGCACACCGACCAGGTCCTCCGGGCCCACCCCGGCGTCACGCAGCAGCCACGCCAGACGGTTCGCGCGGGCATTGACCTCGCCGTACGTCAGGCGGGACTCCCCCGCCACCACTGCCAGCGCTTCCGGGTTCTCCGCCACACGAGCTTCGAAGAACTCGTGCGCCAGCCTGTCTGCTGACGGCCCGGCGACCGGCGGGACCACCACGGCGGCCCGCTCGGCCGGCGGCAGGTACGTGGCCCGCGCGTCCCCGCCCGTACCGTCGGCGGCCATGCCCTCCAGGACGGCCCGGTACATGCCGGCGATCCGGTCGATGTTCGCCCGGGACAGCAGGTGGGTGTTGCTGCGCAGGCCGAGGACGCCGCCGATCGCGGTCACCGCCAGGCCGAACTCCATGGCGGTCCGGTTGATGCCGTTGCCCTCGTCGACCACGTCGCCGTCGTCGAGCAGGTGGAAGTCGAGGTAGCTGAAGAACGTGTCGATCAGGCGCTGCCCGGCCGACGCGATCGCCGGCATCGGGTAGTTCCGGTGCGGCCAGGCGGCCGCCTCGTCGTCGAACACCCGGCGCACCAGGTCGCCCCAGGTGGCGGCGTCGCGGGCGGACGGGTGCGGCAGCGTGGTGATGTACATGCCGATCAGCCGCTCGGAGCCCTGGACCTCGGGCCGGACGTGCCCGACCAGACCGGTGAAGAACCGTTCCGCGCCGGTGAGCTGGCTCAGCACCTTGAGGTGGGCGCCGAGCAGCACCGCCTTGAACGGGACGCCGGCCGTGGCGGCCAGCTCACGCAGGCCCGGCTCCAGGTCCGCGAAGGAGAACCCGCCGTCGATCCGCTCGGCCGGTACGGTCAGGTCGCCGTGCCAGTCCTCCGGCAGGGTCAGCGGCTCGTACTCGCCGACCAGCCCGTTCCAGAAGTCGCGGTCGGCGTCCGAGGCGAGCGAGGTCAGCTCGGCCGCGACCGTGTCGGCGAACCGCACCGGCGGCGCGTCGTAGCCGACCCCGGTCCCGTCGCGCAGCCCGCGCAGCGCCTCCACCAGCTCCTTGAGCAGCTGGTGGTAGCTCCAGCCCTCCAGCAGCGCGTGGCTCTTGGTGAACGACAGCCGCCACGAGTCGTCGGTCTGCACGTGCACGTTGATCCGCAGCAGCGGCAGCGGCGTCGACAGGTCGAACGGGTCGCCCCGCTCGGCGGCCGCGAACGCCTCCAGCGTCCCCCGCAGCTCGGCCGGGTCGACGTCGCGCAGGTCGTGGCAGGCCACCGGGATGGTGACGTCGTGGTGCACGAGCTGCATCGGCACGCTGTAGCCGGTGAGGTCCACCGACGTACGCAGGATGTCGTGCCGCCGCGCGACCAGGGTGACCGCCTCGCGGAACAGGCCGGCGTCGAACGGCGCGTCGTCGCGGACCAGGAACGACGTGAAGTCGTGGTAGTTGGCCCGCTCCCCGGAGGCGAGCGTCTCGACGAGCATGCCGGTCTGCGTGCGCAGCAGCGGGTAGGCGTCGTCCAGCCCCTCCGGCAGCCGGGCCCGGTCCTCGTCGCTGATCAGCTCGAACGGGGCCACCGCGCGTACCGGGGTGGGTTGTTGGACGGTGTCGCCGGTCGCCGACGCGCACAGCGCCGCCACCGTGGTGTGCTCGAAGACGTCCAGCACGCCGACCGCGAAGCCGGCCGCCTGGAGCGCGCCGACCAGGCTGACCGCCCGGATCGAGTCGCCGCCCAGCTCGAAGAAGTCGTCCTCGACGCCGACCCGCTCCAGCTTGAGCGCGTGCGCCCAGATCTCCGCCATCCGCTGTTCGCCGGGCGTGCGCGGGGCGACGTACCGGTCGTTGTCGTAGGTCTGTTCGCCGGGCGCGGGAAGCGCGCGGCGGTCGAGTTTGCCGTTGTTGGTCAGCGGGATCGCGTCGATCTCGACGAACGCGGCCGGGACCATGTACTCGGGCAGGGTGCGGGCGAGGGTCTCGCGGATAGCCCGCGGGTCGGGAGTCTGACCGACCAGGTAGCCGACAAGGCGGCCGTCGACCAGCACGGTGACGGCCTCGCGGACGCCGTCGCAGGCGGCCAGGACCGCGCTGATCTCGCCGAGCTCGATGCGGAAGCCGCGGATCTTCACCTGGTCGTCGGCGCGGCCGAGGAACTCCAGGGTGCCGTCGGTGCGGCGGCGGGCCAGGTCGCCGCTGCGGTACATGCGGCTGCCGGCCGGGCCGAACGGGTCCGGCACGAACCGCTGCGCGGTCAGCGACGGGCGGCCCAGGTAGCCGCGGGCCACACCCGGGCCGGCCACGTAGATCTCGCCGCTGACGCCGAAGGGCACCGGGTGCCCGGCCGCGTCGAGCAGGTAGACGGCGAGGTCGGCGAGCGGGTCGCCGACCCGGTTCATGCCGGGGTCGGCGATGTCCAGCTCGTCGAGCCGGTGGTAGGTGGTGTGCACCGTGGTCTCGGTGATCCCGTACATGTTGACCAGCGCGACCCGGTCCAGGCCGACCCGGTCCACCCACGGCTTGAGCTCGGCCACCTCCAGCTTCTCGCCGGCGAAGACGACCGCGCGCAGGGCGAGCCGGTCGATCCGCTCGTCGCCCTCGCCGGCCGCCGTCACGACCGACCGGAACGCGGTCGGCGTCTGCGACAGGACGGTGACCCGCTGGTTCAGCAGCAGGTCGAGGAAGTCCTCCGGCGAGCGGGCGACCGAGCGGGGTACGACGACCAGGCGGCCGCCGAACGCCAGCGCGCCCCACATCTCGAAGACGGAGACGTCGAAGGCGTACGAGTGGGCCATCGACCACACGTCGGCCTCGGTGAAGGAGTAGTGCTCCTGCGCGGTGTCGAGCAGCCGGGTCACGTTGCGGTGGCTGAGCACCACGCCCTTGGGACGGCCGGTCGAACCGGAGGTGTAGATGGTGTAGATGACGCCGTCCGGGGTGGACACCCGCGGCGGGTTGTCGGTCCGGCCCTCGGCGGGCGGCAGGACCAGCGTCCCGTCGAACACGTCGGCCAGGCCGGGCGCCAGCTCGGGCGAGGTGATGACGATCTCCGCGCCCGCGTCCGCCAGCACGTAGCCGAGGCGCTCCAGCGGGTTGGCCGGGTCCAGCGGCAGGTAACCGGCGCCCGACTTGAGCACACCCAGCAGCGTCGGGACCAGGTCCACGCCGCGTTCCAGGTGCACGCCGACCAGGTCCTCCGGGCCCACCCCGGCGTCGCGCAGCAGCCACGCGAGACGGTTGGCACGGGCGTTGACCTCGGCGTACGTCAGCTCGACGGCACCCGCCACCACCGCGATCGCGTCCGGGTTCGCCGCGGCACGCGCCTCGAACAGCTCGTGGGCGAGCACGTCGGTCTCCGGCCGGACCGCCGGCGGGGCGGTCAGCGCGGCCCGCTCGGCCGGTGACAGGTAGACGGTCTGCGCGTCCCCGCGGGCGCCGTCGGCCGCCATGCTCTGGAGCACGGCCCGGTACATGGCGGCCAGGTTGTCGGCGGCGGCGGTCGTCAGGTGGCGGCGGTTGGCGGTCAGGATCAGGTAGCCGGCCCGGGACGCGACGGTCAGCGGGAACTCGGTCGGGCTGTCGTCCATGCCCGAGGCCGCGTCCACCACCTCGGTGTCGAGCTGACGGAAGTCCTGGTAGTTGAAGTAGACGTCCATGATCCGGCCGCTGCCCTGCCACTCGCGCAGCACGGCCGGCAGCGGGAAGCGGCGGTGGCCCCACAGGTCCACCTCGGCCGCGAACACGTCCCGGACCAGGTCACCCCAGGTGCGGGCGCCACGGGCGTACGGGAAGGGAAGGGTGTTGAGGAACATGCCGTACACCCGGTCGGCGCCGGTCACCTCGGGCCGGACGTCGCAGACCAGCCCGCTGTGGAACGACTCCTCCTCGGTGAGCTGGCTCATCACCTTGAGGTGGGCGGCGAGCATGACGGCCTTCATCGAGGTGTCGGTCGCGGCGGCCAGCGCGCGCAGCCCGGACTCCAGGTCACGCCAGGAGAAACCGGTCTTGTACGGGGCCGCCGCCGGCGCCTCCGGGTCACCCCAGCTCGCCGGCAGGCTCAGCGGGGCGTGCGAGCGGACCAGGTCCCGCCAGTAGGCGCGGTCGTCCTCCGAGTCCAGGGCGGCCAGCTCACCGGCGATCGCGTCGGCGAACCGGATCGGCGGCGCCGCCACCTGCTCCGGGGTGTTCCCGGCCCGCAGCGTCAGGTACGTGGTGACGAACTCCATGAGCAGCGAGTGGTAGCTCCAGCCCTCGAGGATCGGGTGGCACTCGACCAGTGAGAGCCACCAGCCGCCGAGTCCGGTGGTGGTGTGCGCGTGGAACCGCATCAGGCCCGGGACGCTCATGTCGAACGGGTTGGCCCGCTCGCGTACCCCGAACTCCTGAACCTCGGTGCGCACCTGCTCGGCGGTCATCCCGGAGCAGTCCCAGACGTCGGTGGTCATCTCGGCGTGGGCGTGCACCAGCTGCATCGGGCGGGAGTACGCGGTCAGCTCGATCGAGGTGCGCAGGACGTCGTGCCGGGCCAGCACGATCCGCCCGGCCTCGGCGAACGCGCCCGGCACGAACGGCTGGTCGTCGTGGATCCAGTACGCCGACACGTTGTGGTAGTTGTTCTGCCCGTCGTCGGTCAGCATCTCGATGACCATGCCGAGTTGGTTCTGGCCGAGCGGGTAGGCGTCGACGATCCCGTCCGGCAGCAGGGCCCGGTCCGCCTCGTCGATCAGCTCGAACGGCCGCACCGGCCGGTAGGCGGCGTCCGCGCTCGCCTCGCCGGCGAACTCGACCAGCCGGGCCACCGTACGGTGCTCGAACACGTCCCGGACGCTGACCCGGTAGCCGGCCTCGCGCAGCGCGCCGACCAGCGCCACCGCCCGCATCGAGTCGCCGCCCAGCTCGAAGAAGCTGTCGGTGACCCCGACCCGGTCGGCGCCGAGCACGGCACGCCAGACCGCGGCGACGGCCTCCTCGGCGGGGGTGCGGGGCGCCACGTACTCGCCCGCGCTCCGCAACTGGGCGCCGTCCGGGGCGGGCAGGGCCCGCTTGTCCAGCTTGCCGTTCGCGGTGAGCGGGATGCCGTCGATCTCGACCAGGGCGGCCGGGACCATGTAGTCGGGCAGGGTGCGGGCCAGTTCCTCGCGGACGGCGGCCCGGTCCAGGTCGCCCTCGGTGACCAGGTAGCCGACCAGGCGGTCGCCGGCCAGGACGGTGACCGCCTCACGGACACCCGCACAGGCCGAGAGAGCGGCGGAGACCTCACCCAGCTCGATGCGGAAGCCGCGGATCTTGACCTGGTCGTCGGCGCGGCCCAGGAATTCGAGCCTGCCCTCGGTCGTCCAGCGGGCCAGGTCACCGCTGCGGTACATGCGGGTGCCGGGCTCGCCGAACGGGTCCGGCACGAACCGCTGCGCCGTCAGCGACGCACGGCCCAGGTAACCCCGGGCCACACCCGGACCGGCCACATAGATCTCGCCGGGCACACCGATCGGGACCGGCTGACCAGCCTGGTCCAGCAGGTACACCGACAGGTCCGGCAGCGCCACGCCCGCCGGGCTCACCGACGGGTTGATCAAGTCACGTTCAGTCAACTCGTGCACCGTCACGTGGACCGTGGTCTCGGTGATGCCGTACATGTTGACCAGCGCCACCGTGCCGGCCCACGGCTGGATCTCGGCGATCTCCAACTTCTCGCCACCGAACACCACCGACCTGAGCGACAGGCGCTCGTCACCCGCGAACGGGGTCAACGACCGGAACGCCGTCGGCGTCTGCGACAAAACGGTGACCTTCTCGTCCACCAGCAACTGGAAGAAGTCCTCCGGCGACCGCGCCACCGACCGCGGAACCACCACCACCGTGCCGCCGTACATCAACGCACCCCACATCTCGAACACCGAGAAGTCGAACGCGTACGAATGCACCAGCGACCACACGTCATCCGGCGTGATGCCGAGCTCGGTCCGGCACACCTCCATCAGGCGCACCACGTTGGCGTGCGTGAGCATGCAGCCCTTCGGCTTACCGGTCGACCCGGAGGTGTAGATCGTGTAGATCACGTTCTCCGGCGTGGCACTCCGGGGCGGGTTGTTCGTCCAGCCGTCCTCGGGGAGCGTGGTCACCCGGCCGGCGAACACCTCGGTCAGTCCCTCCGCCAGCTCCGGCGAGGTCACCACGATCTTCGCGCCGGCGTCCTCCAGCACGTAGGCGAGACGCTCCATCGGGTTGGCCGGGTCCAACGGCAGGTAGCCCGCGCCGGACTTGAGCACGCCCAGCAGGGTGGGGATCAGATCCACGCCACGGTCCAGGTGCACACCGACCAGGTCCTCGGGCCCCACCCCGGCGTCGCGCAGCAGCCAGGCGAGACGGTTCGCCCGGGCGTTGACCTCCGCGTACGTCAGACGGGTCTCCCCTGCCACCACGGCGATCGCGTCCGGATTCTCCGCGGCCCGCGCCTCGAAGAACTCGTGCGCCGTCGCCAGGACCGCGGGACCCTCGACCGGCGGCACCACCACGGCGGCCCGCTCGGCCGGGCTGAGGATCTCGATGTGCGACAGCCGGGTCTCCGGGTCGGTGACGGCGGCGGCCAGGACCCGCTGGAAGGCGCCGGCCAGCCGGGACGCGGTGGCCGGGTCGAACAGCGCGGTCGCGTACTGGAGGCGGCCGTGGATCGTGCCGTCCGGGCGCTCCTGCATCTGGAGGGTGAGGTCGTACTTCGCGATGCCGTCGTCGTCGCCGAACGGCTCGGCGGTCAGGCCGGCGAACTGGAGCACGTCCAGGCGGTACTCGTGCAGGGTGAACGCGGCCTGGAAGATCGGCGTACGGGACTGGTCGCGGTCCGGCTGGAGCTCGTCGACCAGCCGTGCGAACGGCACGGCGTGGTGGTCGAACCCGTCCAGCACCATGCTCCGGCCCCGGCGCAGCAACTCGGCGAAGGAGCCGTCGCACTCGGCCCGCATGACGAGCGTGTTGATGCAGTAGCCGAAGACCCGCTGGAGGTCGGCGTGGGTGCGCCCGGAGACCACCGTGCCGACCGCGACGTCGTCGGTGCCGCTGAACCGGGACAGCATCGCCTGGTACGCGCTGAGCAGCACGGTGAAGGTGGTGGTGTCGAACTCGCGGGCCCGCGCCCGGACCAGGTCGGCGAGCTCGGCCGGGACGTCGAACACCACGTCGGCGCCGTCGTGGCTACGGACCGGCGGGCGGGGCCGGTCGATCGGCAGCGAGATCGGCTCCAGTCCGGCCAGCCGCTCCCGCCAGTAGGCGAGTTCCCGCTCGCCACGCTCGCCGGCCAGTTCCCGGCCCTGCCACTGGGCGAAGTCGGCGTACTGCACCGGCAGCTCGGGCAGCGCCGGCGTCCCGCCGTGAAGCAGCGCGTTGTACGCCTCGCTCAGCTCGGCGCCGAACATCCGGGTCGACCAGGCGTCGCAGGCGACGTGGTGGAAGACGACCGCCAGCACGTGGTGGTCGTCGCCGAGCCGCAGCAGCGCGCCGCGGACCGGCCAGTCGGCGGCCAGGTCGAACGGCGCCTGGAGGTCCCGGCGGAGGAACGCCTCGACGTCGGCCTCGGTCCGGCCGGTCAGATCGATCTCGGGCAGGGCGACCGGGCGGGGCGCGTCGATGACCTGCACCGGCTCGACACCGCGCAGCTCGATCCGGGTACGCAGCACCTCGTGCCGGGCGCAGACGTGCTCCCAGGCCCGGCGCAGCGCGTCGGTGTCGAGCCGGCCGCGCAGCCGCATCATCAGCGGAACCAGGTACTCGACGCTGGACGGGTCCAACCGGCTGAGGAACCACATCTGCTGCTGGCCGTGGCTGAGCGGCAGTACGCCGTCGCGGCCGGCGCGCGGAATCGTGTCGCGGCGGGCCGTGCCGGACTGCCCGGCCAGCCGCTTGCGCAGCAACTCCGCGCGGAGGTCGGCGACGTTCCTGGTGGACTGCTGGGCGGTCATGCCTGGGGCTCCTCGGTCATGGTGAGGTCCGCGACGACCTCCGAGTCGGACATCTGGTCGATCTCGTCACGGATCAGGTTCTCGATGAGCTCCGCCATCTGGACGATCGTGGGGCCCTCGAAGACGGCGCGGACGGGCAGCGTGACGCCGAACTCGTCCTGGATGGCGGCGATCAGGCGGATCGCGATGATCGAGTTGCCGCCGGCGTGGAAGAAGCTCTCCCGGGGGCCGGCGGCGATCCCGCACTTCTCCCGCCAGAGCTGCTGGACGTACTCGGCGACCGGGGACAGCGGCTCCTCGTCCCGGTTCGCGTCCGCCGGGGCCGGGTCGGGCAGCGCCGCCCGGTCCACCTTGCCGTTCGCGTTGAGCGGGATGGCGTCGATGGCGAGGAACCCGGTGGGCACCATGTAGTCGGGCAGGATCCCGGCGCAGTGCTCGCGCAGGATGTCGTCGGCGACCGGGGCCGGTCCGACCGGCACCCAGCAGGCCACCAGCCGCGTGGTCTCGCCCCGGTCGTCGACCAGGATGCGGGCGTCGGCCACACCGGCGTGCTCGCGCAGCACCGCCTCGATCTCGCCGATCTCCACCCGGTAGCCACGGATCTTGACCTGGTCGTCGGAGCGGCCGAGGAACTCGACCACCCCGTCACCGCGCCAGCGGGCCACGTCACCCGAGCGGTACATGCGGGAGCCGGCCGGGCCGTACGGGTCGGGCACGAACTTCTGGGCGGTCATGCCGGGGCGGTCCACATAGCCCCGGGCCACGCCGGTGCCGCCGACGAACAGTTCGCCGACACCGCCGACCGGCACCTGGTGGAACCGCTCGTCGAGAACCCGCATCACCATGCCGGGCAGCGGGGCGCCGATCGGCACCACGCCGGTACCGGGGTCGGCGGGCACCGGGAAGACGCAGGTGCCGACGCTCGCCTCGGTCGGGCCGTACTCGTTGACCAGCCGGCCGGCCGGGGAGTACCGGCCGGCCAGGGCGCCGGGCAGCGCCTCACCGGCCACCACGATCACGCCGGCCAGGTCGGTGACCTGCTCCGGGGTGAGCTGGTGGGAGAGCACCTCGAGGTGTCCGGGGGTCAACTTGAGGAAGGCGTAGGGTCCCGCCGCGGTGAGCCGCGATCCCAGCTCGGCCAGGTCCAGGTCCTGCGGCAACAGGTGGACCGGCCGGCCGGCCAGCAGCGGCGCCCACACGTTCGGGACGACCAGGTCGAAGGCGACCGACGAGAAGACGGCGCCACCACCGGCGCCGGCCGACGCCAGGTCCCGGACCGCCCAGCCGACGTGGTTGGCGAGGCCCCGGTGGGTGACCGCGACGCCCTTCGGCCGGCCGGTCGAACCGGAGGTGTAGATGACGTAGGCCAGCTCGTCCGGGTCGACCTCGACCGGGGTGAACACCGTCGGCACCAGGCTGTCGACCACGGTCACCGGGCCGTCGAACACCCCGGCCCGGGACGCGTCGGTGACCAGCGCGGCCGCGCCGTCCAGCATGGACTGCGCCCGGGTCACCGGGAAGTCCGGGTCGACCGGCACGTAGGCCGCCCCGGCCAGCCACACGCCGAGGAGCCCGGCGTGCAGCCACGGTCCGCGCTCGATCAGCACGCCGACCCGGTCGCCGCGGCGGACTCCGGCGTCCCTCAGCGAGCGGGCCACCGCCCCCGCCCGGGTGAGCAGTTCGCCGAAGGTGAGGGTGAAGCCGTCGCCGCGGACCGCGATCGCCCGCGGCGTACGGGTGGCCTGCTCGACCAGCCGGGCCGGCACGACGGCGCCGTCGATCGCCCGCGCGCCCCGGCGCCACCGGTCCCCGGCCGCGGCGTCGCCCGCGGGCACGGCGCGCAGCGCGGCCAGCGGGGCGGTGGGCCGCACGGCCACTTCGGCAAGAGCGTTTTCGAGGGTACGGGCGATGCGTCCCGCCGTCTCCGCGCCGTACAGACTGGTGGCGTACTCCAGGCCGCCGACCAGTCCACCGTCCGCGGAGGGGCGCAGCAGCAGCGTCAGGTCGGTGTGGGTGACCCGCCACATCTGCCGGATGGTGTCCAGGTCGTCGTCGACGGTCTCGTTGAAGTCGGCGCCGTGCAGGTCGAAGGCGGCCTGGTAGAGCGGGGTGCGGGACAGGTCGGGCTCGGGCACGATCCGGTCCACCAGCAGGTCGAACGGCAGCTCCTGGTGGGCGAAGGCGTCCCGGGTGACGGCCGCGAGCCGGGTCACCGCCTCGGTCACCGTCGCCTCCGGGTCGAGGCGGCAGCGCAGCACCAGGTTGTTGAGGAAGAACCCGACCACGCCGTCCAGCTCGGTGCGGCCGCGGCCGGCGACGACGGTGCCGACCGGGATGTCCCACCGGCCGCTGTACCGGGCCAGGACCAGCGCGTAGACGGCGAGGATCGTGGTGAACCGGGTGGCGCCGGTGGCGGCGGCGAGGTCGTCCAGCGAGCGGACCAGGGCGGGCGGCACGGTGACGCCGACGATCGAGCCCTTGCCGTCGCGGATCTTCGGGCGCGGGTGGTCGGTGACCAGGGCGAGCGGCTCCAGGCCGTCGAGGACGTTCGCCCAGTGGCCGAGTTCGGCCTCGACGACCTCGTCGGTGAGCCGGTCCCGCTGCCAGGCGGCGAAGTCGGCGTATTGGATGTCGAGCTCCGGCAGCTCCGGCGTGCGCCCGGCCACGAGCGCCGCGGCCACCTGCGCGAACTCGCGCTCCAGCACGGCCGCCGACCAGCCGTCGGTGGTGATGTGGTGCATGGCGACGGCCAGCAGGCGGCGGCCGTCGGAGACGTCGAGCACCTCGGCGCGCAGCAGCGGCTCGTCGCCGTTCAGGGCGATGCCGCGGCCGAGCAGGGCGGCGATCCGCTGCGGCAGGTCCGCCGGGGTGGTGCGCCGCTCGCCGACCGCGATGACGAGTTCGGGGCGGATGAACTGGAGCGGCTCGCCGTTCACCTCGCGGTATTCGGTGCGCAGCGACTCGTGCCGGGCCACCAGGATGTTCAGGGCCCGCTCGGCGAGGTCGCGGCCGGCGCCCTCGGGCAGCCGGAACAGCAGGCCGGCCATCCATTCCGGGCTGGCCGGGTTGAGCCGGTCCATGAACCACAGGCGGCGCTGACCGCTGGACAGCGGCAGGCCACCGGTACGGTCGGCGCGGGGGATCACCGATCCGGCCCGGGCGCCGTCCAGCAGCCGGGCCTGGGCCCGCAGGGTGGGCGCGTAGAGCAGGGCGCGCAGGTTGAGGTCGGCGCCGGTCCGCGTACGCAGGTCGGAGAGCAGTTTGGTGAGTTGCAGCGAGGTGCCGCCGAGCTTGAAGAAGTCGTCCTCGACGGTCAGTTCCCGGTCGCCGAGCAGTTCCCGCCAGGCGCGCTGGACGACCAGCTCGGCGGCGGTGGACGGCGCGGCCCCGGTGACCGCCTGATCGGTTCCGGTCTCGTCGGGGTGCGGCAGCGCGCGGCGGTCGACCTTGCCGCTGGCCACCTGCGGGAGCGCGTCGAGGTGCAGGAACCGGCCGGGCACGTGCGACTGCGGCAGCCGGTCCAGCAGGTGGGCCCGCAGGAGTGCGTCCAGGTCCGGTCCGGCGCCGGTACGCGGGACGACGTATCCGGCGAGCCGGGCGGCGCCGTCGGCGAGCCGGTAGGTGGTGACGGCCGCGGCCACGACGTCCGGGTGGGTGGCGAGGGCCGCCTCGATCTCGGCCGGCTCCAGGCGTACCCCGTTGACTTTGACCTGGTCGTCGAGGCGGCCCAGGTATTCCAGCTGCCCGTCGGCACGCCAGCGGACGCCGTCGCCGGTCCGGTAGACCCGGCCGCCGTCCTTGGCCAGCGGGTCGGGCACGAACTTCTCGGCGGTCAGGTCGGGGCGGCCGAGGTAGCCGCGGGCCAGCCCGGCGCCGCCGATCAGCAGCTCACCGGGGACGCCGACGCCGACGACCCGGCCGCGCTCGTCGACGACCTGCACCCGGGTACGCGGAAGGGGCCGCCCGATCGGGATCGGCCCGGACCGCTGGGCCGGGTCGACGCGGGTGGCGAGCGAGTTGATGGTGGTCTCGGTGGGGCCGTAGACGTTCCAGACCTCGACGTCGGCGAGGCCGAGCAGGCGCTGGACCGGTTCGGCGTGCAGTTGTTCGCCACCGGAGACGACGAGCCGCAGCGTGCCGCAGCCCGCCCAGCCGTCCTCCTCGACCAGGGTGTGCAGGATCGACGGGACGACCTGCATGACGGTGACGCCGTGGTCGGCGATGGTGGTCAGCAGGGTGGCCGGGGCGGTGTCGGGGGCGAGCACGAGGGTGCCGCCGCACACCAGCGGCGTGAAGATCTCGAAGGCGTGCGCGTCGTAGACGAGCGAGGTGCGCTGGAGGACCCGGTCGGCCGCGGTGACACCGACGTCGCGGACCGCCCAGTCGAGCAGGTTGGCCAGGCCGCCGTGGGTGACCACGACGCCCTTGGGCACGCCGGTCGAGCCGGAGGTGTGCTCGACGTAGGCGACGTCGTCGGCGCTGACCGGGATCCGCGGCGCGGTGACCGGCCGGGTGGCCAGGTCGGCGGCGAGGGCGGTCTGGTCGACCGGCTGGGCGCCGGCCGCGAGGACCGTGGCGGCGCCGTCGGCGTCGCAGAGCACGAGCGCGCAGCCGGAGGCGGTGATGATCTGGTCGATCCGGTCCTGCGGGTGGGCCGGGTCGAGCGGCAGGTAGGCGGCGCCGGCACGCCAGACTCCGAGGAGCCCGACGATCAGGTCGAGGCTCCGGCCGAGCAGCACACCGACGTGTGTGCCCGGGCCGGCGCCCCGCTCCCGGAGGAGGCCGGCGAGCTGCGCGGAGCGGATGTCCAGTTCCCGGTAGGTGAGCCGCCGGACGCCGTCGATGACGGCTACGGCGTCCGGCGTCAGCACTGCCTGGGAGCCGATGAGGTCAGGCGTGAGCGCCGTGGTGGCCTGGGTGCTCAGGGTTGCGGGCATGGCAGTGCTGTCTCCTTAAGAACGGATCGGATGTCAGGCGGCGGCCTGCTCGGCCATGCGGCGGCGCAGGCTGGCCGGGCGCATGTCGGTCCACACCGTCTCGATGTGTGCCAGGCACTCGTCCTGGCTGCCGGTGAAGCCCTCGGCGGTCCAGCCGGCGGGCAGGTCACGGTCGTTCCACCAGATCGAGTACTGCTCCTCGTCGTTGCGGACGACGCGGTGGGTGTTCTGCTCGGACATCTGAACTCCTTGTTCGAATCTCTTGCCTACGGATGGGTCAGTCGGTCATCGCGACGAGCACGCGGCGGCTGCCCGTGAAGGACCGCCGGCCGTGCGCGACCAGCAGGTTGTCGAAGACCATGACGTCGCCGACCCGCCAGTCGACGTCGACCGCGTTCTCCAGGCCACGGTCACGGACCTGGATGACGTACTCGTCGGGGATGGTGCTGCCGTCGGCGAACGTCACGTACTGCGGCAGTTCCTCGGGCGGCAGGATCTGGGCGAGCGCCTTGGCGGTGTCGTCGCCGAGGGCGGCCGGGTGCCACTGGTCGGACTGGTTGAACCAGACCTCGGTCCCGGTCACCGGGTGCCTGGTGGTGGACGGGCGCGGCTGCTCGACGTGCAGGCTGCCGTCCCTGCGCCAGGTCCACTCGGCGCCGGCCGTCGACAGGTAGTCGTCGACCGCCGCCCGGTCCTGGGTCTCGAACGTGTCCTGCCAGCTCTTGCCGAGGCCCTGGCCACCGTGCAGGTTCTGGGTGTAGCGGACCCCACCGGCGAACGCCTCGCGCACCTCGGGGTCGAGCGACTCGAGCCAGAGCGCGGCGTCCACCAGCGGAGTCGCGCCGCCGGTCTCCGCGGCGATCTGGCAGTAGAACGCCAGCCGGCTGGGCCAGCTGGTGGCGTACGACATCTCGTTGTGCATGGAGATGGTGAACTCGGACGGGTACTCGGTGGAGGTGTAGAGGTTCGACCCCACCTTGGTGCGCGGCGAGTTGCCGTTGACGTACGCGAGCCGGCGCGGCAGCAGCCGGTCGAAGACGCCGTCGAGTTCCTCGGGCCGCACTCCGAAACCCCGGAAGACCAGGGCCTTCTCCCGTACGAGGAGGTCGTCGAGCTCGGCGCCGAGGGCGTCGAGGTGGTTGATGAGGGCCTCGGTCGTCGCCGCGGCCCCGATGTCCTGTGCCGTGATGTCCAACGGCTTCCAGCTCTGCCCGGCCATCGAAGCGGTTCCTTCCCTGTGGTGGCTGAGGTCGTGCGCAGCGTCCCGCGGCGGGCTATAGCCGCCCTATACGTGTTTCAGCAGGTGAAGGAGGCCGGGCATGCGGAACTGGCTGGCGCCGCGGTCGACGGCGACCTCCTCGACCAGCCGGGCCTCGAGCAACATGTCGAGCACCTGTTCGGCCGTCACCAGCGAGGAGGGCTCGTCGAACACGTCGCTGAGCAGCACCTCCTGGTAGGCGTGGGTGAGCGCCTCGCCCGGGTTCACGCCGAGCTGGTCGGCGAGGGTGCGGCGGGCCCGGTCGTAGGCGACCAGGGCCTCGGAGCGGCGGCCGGCCCGGTGCAGGGCCAGGACCAGCTGGGCCCGGAACCGTTCGCGCAGCGGATAGCGGGCCACCAGCTCGGTCAGCTCGGGGATGATCTCCAGGCTGGCGCCCAGGTCCAGCTCGGCGTCGGCCTTGCGCTCGCAGGTGAGCGCGTACGCCTCGTCCAGCCAGGGCAGATGCCGCTCGGACAGCGGCTCGGCCACGTTGGTGAGGGCGGGGCCACGCCACAGCGACAGCGCCTCGCGCAGGGCGTCGACGCCACCGCGCGCGGCGAGCTTCTCGAAGGCGAACAGGTCGACGGCGGCGTCGCCGATGTCGAGGGTGTATCCGGCGTGCTCGCGCACGATCTTCACCTGGAAGTCGAGGCGCTTGCGCAGCCGGGAGACGTACGTGTAGATCTGCGCGTCCACCGTCGCCGGCGGGTCCCAGCCCCACAGCAGGGCGCTCAGTTCGCCGTGCGGCACGACCTTTCCGCGCGCCAGCAGCAGCGCCGCGAGAACAGTTGTGATCTTGGAACCCGGCAGCAGGACACGACGTCCGTCGCGCCACACCTCCACCGGTCCCAGGACTCGAAACTCAAGGTCACTCACGATTCCACCTCCGCACCCGGCACGAGGCCGGGGTACAGCCCCCGTTGGTTTCCTTGATGGGAGGTTCATTCACGCGGGCCGGCGAATTCCACAGGAGACGGCGGAGATAGGGGTCGCTGGAACGGCGTACCGGCCCCCTCAGGGGTGCGGTGGAGATAGGCAAAGTATCGAAGCCCACCGGATGCTCGCCCCGGTCTGGTCTGCCCCGGCGACCACCCGAAAATGGAGTGAGGAGAACATGCCAGGCGAAAGCATTCGTTTCCTGAACCGCGCCGACGTCGCCGTCTGCCTGTCCAAGATGGACGCGACCGAGGTGGTCGCCCAGACACTTCGCGATCACACGCTCGGCCGTACCGAACTTCCCGCCGAGGGCTATCTGAGCTGGTCCAACAGTGTCGGCGCGTACAGCCGGGCGATCGCCATGCTGGGCGCCGTGCCGTCCGGCGGCGCGATGTCGTACGGCATGAAGCTGATCAACGCATCGGTCAGCAACCCGGCACGCGGCCTGGAACGGGCCGGTGGGCTCAGTTTCGCCTTCGACCCGGAGACGGCCCGTCCGGCCGTGGTCGCCGAGGCCGGGCTGCTCAGCGCCGTCCGTACCGCCGCCTACACCGTGGTCAGCCTGCGCGAGCTGGGGCCGGAGTCGTTCGGCGAGGTGAGCTTCATCGGCACCGGCACGCTGGCCCGGGTGCACCTGGACGCGATCACGGCGGCGTTCCCGGCGGTGCGCCGGGCCTACGTCCACGACCTCGATCCGGCACGCGCCGCCGCGTTCCGGGACGACCTCCGGGGCCGGTCTGGGCTGGAGGTCGTGGTGGTGGACAGCGCCGAACGGGCCGCCGGCGCCGCCCCGGTGCTGATCACCGTGACCACCAGCAACGACCCCTACATTCCGGCCCGGTGGTTGACCGCCGGCCAGTTCGTCGCGCACGTGTCGCTCGACGACCTCACCGAGGACGCCTTCCGGTCCGCCGAGGGGATCGTCGTCGACGACCGGGAACTGATCCGGGAGAACCCGCGCCGGATCATGGGCCGCCTGCTCCAGGAGGGCGCCGTCGGCGACCCGCCCAGCCTGGGCGAGGTGCTGATCGGCCGGCGGGCCGCGCGGCGGCCGGACCGGGGGTACGTGATCAGCAACCCGTTCGGCATGGCGGTCCTGGACGTCGCCCTGATCCACGCCGTCGCCGGCGTCGCGCGGGAGACCGGCGGCGGGCAGCTCCTCGACCTGCTCTGATCCGCATCATCCGACCCTTGTGGAGCTACCATGATCGTCGAATCCGCGCTGGACATGACGTTTCCCGACGTCTTCCTGGAGCTGTCCGGCTTCCTTCCGGACAGCCGCCTCTATCTGAAGATCGAGGCGATGAACCCGGCCGGCTCGATCAAGTTCAAGCCGGCCCTGGCCATGCTCGACGACCTGGAGCAGCGTGGCCTGCTCCGGCCGGGCAGCCGGATCATCGAGTCGTCCTCCGGCAACCTCGGCATCGCGCTGAGCATCGTGTCCAACGCCCGGGGATACCGCTTCACCTGCGTCACCGACATGAACACCGCCCCGGCCACGATCGAGCTGATGCGGGCCTACGGGGCGCACGTCGTCGTGATCGACAAGCGGGACACCAACGGCGGCTACCTGTCGATGCGCCTGAAATACCTCCAGGACCGGGTCCGGGCCGATCCGGCGCTGGTCTGGCCCAACCAGTACGCCAACCCGATCAACACGATGGCCCACTACCACACCACGGCGGCCGAGATCCTCAAGGAGTTCCCGGAGGTCGACGCGGTGTTCGTGGGCGCCGGCACGACCGGGACGCTGACCGGCTGCGCACAGTACTTCGCCCGGCACCGGCCGGAGACCAAGGTGTTCGCCGTCGACATCGTCGGGTCGACCACGTTCGGGACGCCGCCGGGCCGCCGGCACATCCCGGGCCTGGGCACCAGCCGTACGCCCGCGATCGCCTCCCTGCAACACGTCACCGACCTGGTGATGGTCTCCGAGCACGACGCCGTACAGGCCTGCCGGCGGTTGCGTGACAGTCACTGGCTGCTCGGCGGCGGCTCGACCGGCGCCGTGCTCAGCGGGGTGGCGGCCCGCGCCGGGATGCTGCGCCCCGGTTCGGTGGTCGTGGCGATCAGCCCCGACCTGGGCGACCGCTACGCCGGCACCCTGTACGACCCCGGCTGGCTCGCCGAACGCGGACTCGACCGGCCCCCGGCGCCGGCCGGCCTGCTCGAACCCGCGGGCTCCTACTCCGACGCCCACTGACCAGCACACGGAGGAACCCATGTCCCTGTCCGAAGCCTTCACCGGGTTGCCGCCCCGGCGCGACCCGCGCGGGCTGCTCTCCCTGGCCGACCTCACTCCGGACCGGCTGGCCGCGCTGGCCCACCGTTCCGTCGCGTTCTACCGTGATCTCACCGCACACCGCGATCCGCTGCGGGGGCTGCTCGTCGGTGTGGTCTTCACCCGTACCTCCACCCGGACCCGGACCGCGTTCACCGCGGGCGTCGAACGGCTCGGTGGCCGGGCGGTCGGCTACGGTCCCGGTGATCTCCAGACCAACACCGGCGAGTCGCTGGCCGACACGGCCCGCATGTTCGGGCTGATGCTGGACGGCATCGTCACCCGTACCGCCGGGCCGCTGGCCGACATGCGGGAGCTGTCCGCGGAGAGCGGGCTGCCGGTGGTCAACGCGATGGCCGCCGAGGAGCACCCGACCCAGGGTGTCTGCGATCTGGCCACGATCCTGCTGCACCGCGGCTCGCTGGACGGGGTGCGGGTGCTCTACGTGGGTGAGGGCAACAACACGGCGACCGCGCTGGCCCAGGGGCTCAGCAACTTCGCCGACGCCCGGCTGCACCTGCTCACCCCGGACGGCTACGGGCTGCCCGAGGACGTGCTGAAGGAGACCACCGCCCGGGCGTCCGGCAACGGCGGTTTCGTCACCGAGTCGCACGACGCGTCAGCCGTGCCGGCCGACGTCGACTTCGTCTACACCACGCGCTGGCAGACCACCGGCACGAGCAAACCCGACGCTTCGTGGCGGGAGACCTTCCGGCCTTTCCACATCGACGAGACATTCCTTTCCGGTACGCCGGGAGCGCTCTTCCTGCACGATCTGCCGGCCCATCGGGGTGAGGAGGTCTCCGGCGCCGTCCTGGACGGGCCCCGTTCGGTCGCGTGGTCGCAGGCGCGGATGAAACTGTGCAGCGCGATGGCGGTGCTCGAGTACGCGTTCGCCGGGCGGGACTGATCGCCGTGGGCGCGGACGATGCGGTGACCCGGATCGCCGGCCTGCTGCGCTCGGCCCATTCCCTGCGGGTGCGTTCGGCGATGCGCCGGGCCGACGAGATCCTCGCGTCGGTGGCGCCCGCCGACCGGGCCACGGTCCTGGACCGGGCCATTCACCTGGCCCTCCGCGACCGCTGAACAGGACGAGGGGCTCACCCGTGCGGTGGGCCCCTCGTCGTGTGCTCAGCCGAGCGCGCCGGTCACCCGGAACACCTGCGGGCCGGTGAGGGCCAGCTTGCCGGCCGCGTCACGGCCCTCGGCGACCATCCACAGCCCGCCGCCCGGGATCGGCTCCAGGGCCTCCACGTTCGTGGTGGTCGGGAACGGCCCGGCGATGCCCTGCCAGGCCGAGCCGGTCCACTTCCGCAGCGCGCCGCCGGGGATCTTGTCACTGCTCCAGCGCGGTTGCAGGGCCGCGTACCAGTCGGCGCCGTACTTCACGACGCCGGTGCGCCAGACGCCGCCGTCGGTGCCGGCCGGGTCACCACAGATGTCGGTACGGGTGAAGTCGCCCCCGGTCGAGCGCAGCGTGATGCCACACATGGGCCCGGTACCGCCGGTCAGCTTGGTGCCGGTGATCCACAGGTCGCCGGGCGCACCGTTCACCACGCTGCCGCGGCCGGCGCCGTCCGGCATCGGCACGGTGGTCCAGGTCCGCCCGTCGAAGCGGGCGGCGTTCATCCGGAACGTGTTCACGGCCGGGTAGGCGGTGCCGACCACCCAGACCTCGGTGTCGCTGATCCTGCGGACCGCCTCCGGACTGTTGGTCCTGCTGGCCTCCGGCAGCCGGGCGAACGTCCAGGCGGCGCCGTCCCAGTGCCCGGCCGCCGCGTGGAAGCCCCCGCCGGTCCGGTCCCGGCCGGCGACCCACACGTCGTCGGGTGCGACGACGTGGACGGCGTCGGTCTGGAACTTCACCCCCGGCGCGGAACGCTCGGTCCAGGCCGAGCCGTTCCAGTGGTAGGCGGAGAAGGTGTAGTCGTTGCCGGTGGCCGCGAAGCTCCACTGGTCGGACGGCGAGCTGCCGGCGTAGGACGGCGTGCCGCCCGCCGCGTTGGGCGGCACCACGAGCTCGGTCCAGGCCGAGCCGTTCCACTGGAAGATCTGGTTCCGGACGGTGCACTCGAAACAGATCTGCGGCTCGGTCCCGGCGTACATCAGCGCGGAGTCCGCGCCGAAGACCTGGATCCGCGCCGAGGCGATCTTGCGATATTCCCCGAGTGGCACCGGGACGGCCTGCCAGGAGGCCGCCGCGGCGGGCTGCTGGACGACGCCGACCAGGCCGGCGGTCAGGAGCAGAGCGGCGGCCACGATACGAGAGGTTCGACGGATCAAGAGGGTCACTCCCCACGTGAGGTGTTGGAGCGCCCAGTGTCGAATCCGGATCTATCGGTGTTTTATATCCGCCGCCCCTAGCCGGCGGCAGGGTACCCCGGCTCCCGTTCCGCGCCGCCGGACCGGCCCTTAATGTGGATTCATGTCCATTGTCGAGAAGGTTGGGCCCCGTCCGCCGGCGTGCGCCGAACCGGTATCGGGGACGTCATGATCGAGACCATCCTGCCCGGCGCCGTCACCGCGGTCGACACCTTCACGGACCCGCCTCAGGCGACCCTGTTCCCCGAGGAGGAGTCGCTGATCAGCGCCGCCGTGCACAAGCGGCGTGCCGAGTTCACCACCGGGCGCTGGTGCGCGCGCCAGGCGATGCGGCGGATCGGGCACCGCCCGTCGGCGATCCTGCCCGGCCCGCGCGGCGAGCCCCGCTGGCCCGCGGGTCTGGTCGGCAGCATCACCCACTGTCCGGGGTACCGTGCCGCTGTCGTGGCGCCGACCGCGCGCGTCACCACGGTCGGCATCGACGCCGAGGTGCACGAGCCGACGCCGCCCGGCGTGCTGGAGGCGGTCTCCCATCCGGAGGAGCGCGAGCACCTCGCGGCCCTGCGGCGCGACCATCCCGGTGTGCACTGGGACCGGCTGCTGTTCAGCGCCAAGGAGTCGGTCTACAAGGCCTGGTACCCGCTGACCGCGCGGTGGCTCGACTTCGAGGACGCCAGCGTCACCTTCCACCCGGCGACGGCCACCTTCACGGCCCGGCTCGAGGTCACCGGGCCGCGCCTGCACGGCGCCGACCTGACCGGTTTCACCGGCCGCTGGGTGATCGGCGACGGCCTGCTGGTCACCGCCATCACCATCCTGGAGCCGGCTCTGGCCACCGCCGCCTGAACACCGACGACGAAGGAACGCCCGGCCTCTTCGGCCGGGCGTTCCCCGTCGGTGCGAGCGGCCCTCAGCCGGTCACGATGTGGTCCCGCACCAGGTGCGCCGGCAGATCGGTACGGCGGGTGACGTTCAGCTTCCGGTAGATCCGGGTCAGGTGCTGCTCCACGGTGCTGATCGTGATGTACAGCTTCTTGGAGATCTCCCGGTTCGTGTACCCGTCCGCGGCCAGGACGGCCACCCGCCGCTCGGCCTCGCTCAGCGTCGCGGCCGGGGTGGACGGCGCGACCGCCTGCGCCCTGCCGTCGTCCGTGCCGGCGGGCCGCGGGTCCAGCGCCGCCAGCAGCGGCTCGGCCTCGATCTTCTCGACCAGGGCACGGGCCCGCTGGGCGATCATGCCGGACCGCCGCGGCTCGCCCAGCGCCTGGAACGCGTCGGTGAGGTCGACCAGCGCGCGGGCCTGCTCGTACTCGTCGGTGGTCTGCAACTCCACGGCCTGGCGCAGGAACATCGGGCGGTGGCGCAGCTCGCCGGCCGCCGCGTACAGGCGCATCGCCATGCCCTGCACCCGCGGGTTCTCCTTGCCGCAGCGGTGCAGCTGCTCCTCGACGAGCTTGTGCGCCCGGTCCGGGCGGCCCAACCGCAGCAGCGCCTCGGCCGCGTCCACCCGCCACGGGACCAGCCCGGGCGTGTCCAGCTGCCACTTTCCGGCCAGCTCGCCGCAGTACTCGAAGTCGCGCAGCGCCAGGTGCAGCTGCCCGATCGCCATGCTGTAGCGGCCGCGCGCCTGGAGATAGTGCAGGCCGTACCGGGTCTGGAACATCTCCTCCGGCACCGGCTGGTCGAGCTGCTCGCGGACCAGGTCGTAGCGGCCCATCGCGGTGGCCGCGATCATCATGGGCGCCGCCACGGAACCGATCGCGACACCCCAGCTGGTCGGCGGCATCACCTCCAGGGCGAGCCGCGCGTGGCGTACCGCGGCCGGCAGGTCACCCACCCGCAGCGACACCTCGGCGCGGATCGCCGACAGGCGGGCCAGCCGGCTGGGCGCGCGCCGGGTGACGGCCTCCTCGACGAACAGGTCGCACCAGGACGCCGCCTGGTCGAACCAGCCGCCGTAGGTGAGCGCCAGCAGCGCGCTCTCCACGGTGTCGAGGCTCATCTCGTCCAGCCGGGAGTTGTGCAGGATCCGGCCGACCGCGGTGGCGATCTTCTCGGACGGGCCCCGGGTGAGGACCGTGGCCAGCGCGGACGCCGCCTCGAGCCGGTGGCTGGAGGCGACCGTCGACACCGCCGTGGGCCGCTCGGCGGGCTGGCGCAGCAGGGCGAAGAACGACGGGTACGTCGAGCGCAGCAGCGGCCGCGCGATGGCCAGCTCGGTGAGGCTCTCCTGGTCCAGGTCGTCGCCCGCCTCGTTGAGGTGCTCGAACACCGACCGCGCGTCGGTGAACCGGCCGTCCCACAGCAGCGCCTTGGTCAGCGCCAGGGCGTCGCCGCCGCGCAGGTGGCCCCGGCGCAGGGCCGCGGTCAGTTCGGGCAGGTAGCCGGTCGAGGTGCCCGGGTTGATCCGCCAGGCGGCCCGCAGCATGGTCGTCATGATCTTCGCGCGGTGCTGCTCGTCGCCGCAGGCCTGCCAGGCCAGCCGCAGGTAGCGCATCGCGGCGTCGACCCGGCCCTCGCGCAGCGCCCAGCGGGCGGCGTCCTCGAGCACCGGGACGGCCCACCGCTCCTCGGCCCGTCCGGCGCCGAGCAGCTGGTCGGCGACCACCCGGCTGGGCGCGCCGCCGTGGTGGGCCAGCACCGCGGCCCGCCGGTGCAGCTCACACCGCTCCTCCCCGTCGATCTCGGCGAGCACCGCGTCGCGGGCCACCGGGTGCCGGAAGTCACCCTGGTGCAGGATGCCGGCGGCGGTCAGTGCCCGTACCGCCTGGCCGATCTGTGCCGTCTCGACACCGATCAACTGGTCCAGGAAGCCGGCTCCGGGCAGGATGGCGGCGCCGCGGGCCACCCGGGCCAGGCGCGGGTCGGCACGGTGCAGGCAGGAGACGATCGCCCGGGCGTAGTGGCCGCCGGCGACCGGCTCGTCGTCCGGGGCGCCGCCCTCGGCGAGGATCTGCCGGTGGTCCTCGATCAGGCCGGCGACCAGCAGCGGGTTGCCGCCGCTGAGCTGGTGCCAGCGGACCGCGACGCGCTCGGCGTCGTCGTCGGCCAGCACGCCGGCGGCCATCCGCCGTACGCCCTCCGCGGTCAGCGTGGCGAGCGTGAGATGCGCGCCCTGCGGGGGCCGGCTCAGCGCCTCCAGCTCGAGAGCCGGCTCGTCCGGGCGCCCGTGCCCGGAGTGGCTGAACACCACCAGCAGCGGCGCGAACCGTGCCCGCCGGGCCAGGTAGGACAGGCACAGCACGGACGCCGGGTCGGCGAGGTCCAGGTCGTCGACGACGATCACCAGCGGATAGCGCTGCGCCAGGTCGAGCAGGACCGCGCAGAGCCCGTGCACGATCTGCGGGTCCAGCCGGGCGGTGCCGTCCGGCCCGGCCGGGATGCTCTGCGCGCCCTCGTGCAGCAGGTCCATGGCGCGCCGGCTCTCCTCGGCGACCAGTGGGGCGTCCATCAGCAGCTGGCCGAAGACGCCGAGCGGCAGGTTCCGCTCGGCGCGCGAGCCGACCGCGGTGATGGCCAGGCCGTTCAGGTCCAGGACCCGTTCGGCGAACGTGTTCAGCAGTTCGGTCTTACCGGTGGCCACGGAACCCGTGACCATCGCGACCCGTCCCTTTCCGGCGACGGCGGCGGCGAGCATGCCGTCCAGCACCGCCATCGCGGCGTCCCGTTCCACCAGTTCCATGATCTTCCCTCGTTAGCGGTATCGACCGGTGACCCGAACGCTACGGGTGCTCCTTGTCGATGCGTTATCTCCTGGTTATCGCCTGTGACCTGGGGATATCAGCTTGCTCGGGCGAGCGGTACGGTGCCGCGCGGCCGCTCGGCGGCACGGCCCAGCCGGGCCGCGGCGGAGCGGACCGCCGCCAGGATCGCGGTCTCCACGTCGTCGTCGACCGCGACGCCCCACAGTGGCCGGTCGCCGGTCCGCAACTCGGCGTAGACGCCGGTCCCACCGGTGTGCGCCAGGCCGGTTCCGGTCCGGTGCACGGCCCGCAGATCGATACGCCAGGCCGCGAGGCGGGCCTTGACCCGTTCCACCGCGTCCGTCCGGACCGCGCCGACCTCGAAGGCGGCACCGTCGACGTGCACCACCACGGACACCCCGGGCGGCGGCAGCGGCACCGGCAGCAGCGGCCGGGTGACGTACTCGCGGGTGAACAACTCGACGATCCGGTCGGCGCTGATCGGGCCGCCCTCGGCGTCGGCGCGGGCCTGCACCAGCGCGGCGAACTCCAGCTGGAGGTCGCGGGGCATGTTGAGGCCGAGGTGGGAGCTGATCACGTACGCCACCCCGCCCTTGCCGGACTGGCTGTTGATCCGTACGACGGTCTCGTAGGTGCGCCCCACGTCGCCCGGGTCGATCGGCAGATAGGGAATCTCCCAGGCGGCCGCCCCGGTGCGCTTGCGCTCGTCGAAGCCCTTCTTGATGGCGTCCTGGTGCGACCCGGAGAAGGCGGTGTAGACGAGGTCACCGGCGTACGGATGCCGCGGGTGCACCGGGATCCCCGTGCACTCCTCGACGACCCGCCGGACCTCGTTGATGTCGGAGAAGTCGACACCCGGGTCGACGCCCTGGCTGAACAGGTTGAGCGCGAGGGTCACGAGGTCGACGTTGCCGGCCCGCTCACCGTTGCCGAGCAGGCATCCCTCGATCCGCTGGGCCCCGGCCAGCATCGCCATCTCGGCGGCCGCCACGCCGGTGCCCCGGTCGTTGTGCGGGTGCACCGACAGGCAGACGTGCTCGCGGCGGCTCAGCCCGCGGTCCATGTACTCGATCTGGTCGGCGAACACGTTGGGGGTGGCCCGTTCCACCGTGGTCGGGAAGTTGAGGATGATGGGGCGGCCCGCCTCCGGTTGCCACACGTCCATCACCGCCTCGCAGACCTCCAGCGAGAAGTCGAGCTCGGTGTCGTTGAACAGCTCCGGCGAGTACTGGAAGCCGAGGTCGCAGCCGGCCAGGGTGCGGTCGGCGTATTTCAGCATGAGCCGGGTGCTCTGCACCGCCAGTTCCCGGCACTCGGCCCGGTCCATGCCGAAGACCACCCGGCGGAACTGCGGCGAGGTGGCGTTGTAGATGTGGATGGTGGCCCGCGGCGCGCCCTCCAGGCTCTCCACGGTCCGGCGGATCAGCTCGTCCCGGGCCTGCACCAGCACCGAGATCCGGACGTCGTCCGGGATCAGGTCTCTCTCGATGAGCAGCCGCAGGAAGTCGTGGTCGTCCCGGCTCGCGACCGGGAAGCCGACCTCGATCTCCCGGTAGCCCATCGAGGTGAGCAGCTGGAACATCCGCAGCTTGCGCTGTGGGCTCATCGGGTTGGCGAGCGACTGGTTGCCGTCGCGCAGATCGGTGGAGAGCCACCGTGGGGCCGAGGTGATGGTCCGCCCCGGCCAGGCACGCTCCGCGTTCGTCACCGGCGCGGCCGGCCGCACGTACTTCTCCACCGCCCGCCGAAACTGTTCCGACATGACTCTCCCTGATTTCCGCAAACGGGACCGCTCAGCCCCGGAATCCAAAATCCATCGAGTACGAATAGGGCGCGAGCCGGACCTGGATCCGGCAGTCGTCGGACTCGTCGGCCAGCCGCACCACGACCGACACCTCCTTGTAGGCGGTGCTCAGCCCGAGCATCGCGAAATAGGCGTCGCTGTCGAAGACGATCTGGTACGGCCCCCGGCCGAACCGTTCCGCCGTCCAGTCCTTGATGCAGCCGTCACTGTCGGTCTCGGCGTCGTCGATGGTCAGCCAGTCATCGAGCTCGCGACCCAGGTCCGAGATCTTCCGCTGGAGGCGGACACGTACACCGGCTGCCGGCCGTCCGTAGACGACGTCCACTGCTTGCGCGGAGATACTCATGAGGCTTCACCCTGCCGTCGGATCCGTGGCGTCACCGCCCCTTGACGCCATCCTCGGTTATCGCGTTATCGTCACGCATTCTCTTCGTTATCGCCGGGCCTGCGGCCGCGCATAAATCATTTGATAACTGGCCGATAGGGGGGGTCCATAACGTCTTCGGTGTCGACACGGAATGCACCGGGTCGGAAAATCCCTACCGAAGGATGACTTCATCATGCGCTCTTTCGCCCGCTTCGCCCTGGCCGCCGTCGCTGGAATCGCCTTCGCCGTTCTCGGCGCCGGCGCCGCGCAGGCCGACGACACGGCGACGCCGGACACCACTCAGACCACGACGACGGTTTCGACCATGGGCATCGAACCCTGGAACTGAAATCGAACTCGGCAGCAAAAAGGGAAAGGCGTCCGGACGGATGCCTTTCCCTTTTCGTGTGCGGACCGATCAACCGATGTTGCATCGCCCGTTCACCCGCGCGAGCATGGTCAGCACGCTCTCCTCCAGCACCGGGGCGCGCATCTCGCGGAACATGCCCCGGGCCCGTTCCAGATGGGTGATCGCCGTCTCCCGGTCCCCACTCGCGAGCGCCAGTTCGCCGAGCCGGTATTCGAATCTCGCCTCGAGAATCGGCTTGCCGCTGGTGGCCGCCCGCTCCCGGCCGGTGGAGAGGGCCACCCGGGCCGCCGCGTGGTCCCCACCCGCCAGGTGCGCGGCGCCCAGTCCGAGCAGCGTGTACGACTCGCCGATCACATCGCCGAGATCCCGCGTCGCGGTCAGCACGTCGTTGAAGACCGCCACCGCCTCGTGCACGTCGCCGGCCTGGAGATGGGCCTGACCGAGCCGGTACAGCGCCTGCGCCTCGATACGCCGGCTGCCGGACCGGCGGCTGACCTCGAGCGACTCGACGAGCAGGGCGGTGGCCTTCGCCGGCTCCCCGCGATCCAGCTCGACCTGCGCCATGTTGTGTAGGACGTGCGCGGTCGCTGTCACGTCGTCGACCCGGCGCAGGACCGTGAGCGCCTGCTCGTACCGGTGGTAGGACTGACCAAGCTCGCCGTCCATCCGGTCCAGATAGGCGAGGTGCCGGTTCGCCGCCGCGGCGCCGTGCTCCTCGCCGAGCGCCTCGAACAGCGCCACGGCGTCGTCCAGGTACCGGCGTGCGTCGGAGAGCCGGCTCTCCACCACGCTCAGGGAGCCCATCGAGTACCGGATCACCGCCTGGCCGAACCGGTCGCCGGCCTGCTGAGCGGCGGCCAGCGCGATCTCGTTGGTCTCCCGCCAGTCGCTGAGGTAGTCCCGCGACTCGAACAGCGTGACCGCGGTGATCGCCAGCCCCCAGGAGTAGTCGGCGGCGCCCACCTTGGCCGCCTGGCGGATCGCCGCCACGATGCACTGCCGTTCCCGTTCGAACCAATCGAGCGGGTCGCTCAGGATCCGATCGGTGGCCCGGGGCGGAAGCGGCCAGCGCGCCGCCCGGCTGTGCAGCGGATTGCCCTGCCCGTTGAACTTCTGGTGTGCCTCCTCGGCGAGATAGAGCATCCCGCCGAACGCGCGCCGCAGCGCCGCGGTCCGCTCCGCGAGCGGTTCCTCGGCGGCCAGGCGCTCCCGGGCGAAGACCCGGATGAGATCGTGCATCCGGTACTGCCGGTGCCGGCTGTGCTCGGTGCCGACGGTCTCCACGAGCTGCGCGTCCACCAGTTCGTCGAGCAGGTCGTGCGCGTCCGGCAACGGCTCGTCCAGAAGCGCGGCGCAGACCCAGGCCGAGAAGTCCGGGCAGTCGACCACGGCGAGCAGGCGGAACAGCCGCCGGGCCGGCTCGCTGATGTTGTCGTAGGTGATCGAGATGCTGACCCGTACGCCCATCGCGCCGTGGTTGAGCTCGTCCAGCCGGCGCGACTCGTTCTCCAGCCGGTCGACCAGGTCCTCGACCGTCCAGTGCGGGCGCGCCGACAACCGGGCGCCGGCGATCCGCAGGGCGAGCGGCAACCGTCCGCACAGCTCGATCAGCGCCTCGGACGCCTCCCGCTCGGCCCGGACCCGGTCGTCGCCGGCGATCCGGGACAGCAGGTCGAGGCACTGCGGCGGGTCCAGCACGTCGATGTCGACGTGCACCGCGCCGGGCAGGGCGCCGAGCCGGCTGCGGGTGGTGATCAGCACGGCGGTACGCGGATTGCCCGGCAGCAGTGGCAGCACCTGGGCCTCGGAGCCGACGTTGTCGAGCACGACCAGCATGCGACGGTCGGACAGCAGCCCGCGGTACATCTCCGCGCGCTCCTCCAGCCCGTCCGGGATCGAGGTGCCGGCCACCCCGAGCGTCCGCAGGAACCGCTCCAGGATCTGCATCGGGCTGACCCGGTCGGAGCTGCGGCCGTGCAGGTCGGCGAAGAGCTGCCCGTCGGGGTAGCGGGACGCCAGCCGGTGGGAGACGTGGACGCCGAGCGCCGTCTTGCCGATGCCCGGCTTGCCGGCCACCACGATGATCGGCACGGCCAGCTGGTCGGTGTCCGCCGCGGCCATCGCCAGCTGCAACTGGATCGCGTCGATCTGCCGGCTGCGGCCGGTGAAGTCGGCGATGTCGGTGGGCAGCATGCACGGCACCGGCTGGCCGGGACGGGCCGCGGGCACCGGATCCGGAGGCGCCCGGATCGGCTCCGGCTCACCGGCCACGATGCCCAGCGACGGCACCTCCGGCCCCGGTACGGCGATCGGCGCGGCGACGGTGACCGCCTCGGGTGCGCTGAGGTCGGCGTCCGAGGTGAGGATGGAGCGTTCCAGCTGCTGCAACCACTCGCTCGGCTCCAGGCCCAGCTCGTCGATCAGCGTGCGGCGGGCCGCGCGGTAGGCGTCCAGCGCCTCGGCCTGCCGCCCGGAACGGTAGAGCGCCAGCATGAGCTGGCCGCGCAGCCGCTCCCGCAAGGGGTGGGCGGCGACCAGTCCGACCAGTTCCGGGATCACCTCGCGGTGCCGGCCCAGCTCCAGGTCGTACTCGATGCAGTCCTCGTTGACGGTGAGCCGCCGTTCGGCGAACCGGTCGGCGACCATCCGCAGCGGCTCGCTGTCCAGCCCGTCCAGCGCTTGACCGCGCCACAGGCCCAGCGCCTCCCGGTACCGGGCCGTCGACTCCTCCCGGCGACCGGCGTTGCCGGCGGTCCGGGCCTCCTGAACGAGCCGTTCGTACCGGTGCAGGTCGATGTCGATCCCGGTGGGCACGAGCACGTACCCCTGATTTCGGGTGGCGATGGCCTTGGGATGGCCGTGCGTGCCGAGCAGCCGGCGCAGCGCGGAGACGCAGATCTGCACCTGGACCCGGGCGCTGGAGGGAAGGCTCTCGCCGTAGACCGCCTTCATCAGGCGGTCGATGGAGATGACCGTTCCGGCTTCCAGAACGAGACTGGCCAGAACGATCTGCTGACGGTTACCGCCGATGTCGAGTCGATGACCGTCGACGACCGCTTCCAGCGGTCCCAGTACATGAAATTCCACGCGCGCCCCTATCGCCGGCCGGGTGGAAGTAGAAGCGCCGTTATATTTCCTATCTGCCCCTTTCTACCGATTGGAGCTACGGCTCTCGGGCCGAAGGCGGGTCTCCTGTTGAGTCGTGTCCGCAAGTCTCTGTCCCCCATGAGTCGCCCCGAGCCTACGAACTATCCGAAGTGGTCGCCACCTCCTGCCCACTAATCGGATACCAACGGGCCAAGACATAGTGCCCGATCTATCGGTTGCGTCCATTGGGGACGCACCCACGGCAGGTCGGCGGCACGAATGCGGCCACTCTCATGGCATTCCCACAGGAACGTACTGAGCTGCGATTTCGACGATGCGCAGGGGTTACGGCAGCGTTACCGACTGATGTCGATCATGAAAAGGGAACGAGGCTCTGGCGACTTTCCGACAGGGGAGGCACCCATGAAACGAATACGCATTCACTTGTTCGCGCCTTTCCCACCCACACCGGAATGGACAACGAACGGATCAAGCCCCGGAGAAACGGAAAACGCGGCCCGTCTGCTGACGAACCGCGTTTTCCGTTGGTAGCGGGGACAGGATTTGAACCTGCGACCTCTGGGTTATGAGCCCAGCGAGCTACCGAGCTGCTCCACCCCGCGTCGGTAGGTAAAGCTTAGCCCGTCCCCCGCGAGACCCGCACACCACCCCCCGGATGCCGCCCGCCCACAACGCCAGAGCACCAGGCCAACCCACCACGACCAGCCCAAACACCACCCGAACCCGACCGCCGCGACCACCCGGACACAAGTCACTGGAGGAGGGCACCCGGGATGGTCGTGGTTGTCGGCTTCGGTTGGTGCGCCGCCGAGTCACGCTTGCGGAAAGCCGGATGAAGCCGACAACCGCGACCAACCCTGACACCGGAACGAACCCAACAGCCTTGACCACCCCTGACACCGAACGAACCCGACAGCCCTGACCATCGCTGACGCCAGGTGAAGCGGACAGCCATGGCTACCCCGAATCGCCGTGACGACGACCCTGCCGCGGCCTACGCGCTTCTCTCCCGCTTTCCTTTCCGGTACGGGCTCCCCCGCCCCGCCGAATCCTGGCCGCCCCGCCGGCTCCACGCGAGCCACTGCCGCTCCAGCCAGTGCCGCGCCCACCGGGCTGAGCTCCGTGGTCCAGCCTGACCGGGCGGCTGGCGCCGCACGGTCCGACCCGGGCGGCTGGCGCCGCACGGGTCCCCGGGTCCAGCTGGTCGTGAGCGCTGCCTCGAAACAGCCACACACCCAACCAAAGAGATCCACCCACCCAACAACCGCACCCGTCGCGCAAGCCCACCACCCAACTGGCCCTGAGCGCCGCCTCGAAACAGCCTCACACCCAGCCGAACAGATCCACCCACCCAACAACCGCACCCGCTGCCCAAACCCACCACCCAGCCGGCCGTGAGCGCCGCCTCGAAAGAGCCACACCCAGCCAAAGAGATCCACCCACCCAGCAACCGCGCTCGCTACCCCAGCCCACCACCCAGCTGGCCGTGAGCGCCGTTTTGAGGGCCTTGAGGCAGCGCTGAGAGCCAGCCGGACCACCGAGCTGGGCCCGGGGTCGCGGCACGGGCTCGACCCGGCAGGTGTTCGCGGGAGGCCGCAACACGGGCAGGAATCGCCGGGGGCGGCGTAGCCCGTACTGGAAAGAGCGCCGCGCGGAACACAGCAGAGGCCGGGGAAAAGGAGAAGGGCCTGTGTTCGCGGTTTCCGCGAACACAGGCCCTTCTTCACTCGTAGCGGGGACAGGATTTGAACCTGCGACCTCTGGGTTATGAGCCCAGCGAGCTACCGAGCTGCTCCACCCCGCGTCGGTTTCTTAACCCTAGCGCACCGACTCCGGGGGCCGCAAAACGGCCCCCGGAGACGATCGTCACCCGCCCGACGTTCCCGACGGGCTGGCGGCGGTGGACGGGCTGGCGGCCGTGGACGGGCTCGGCGACGCGCTCGGCGCGGCACCGGGCTTGCTGGCCGCCTGGAAGCGGGCCATCGCCTCGTCGAGGGCCTTCATCGCCTCACCCTCCTTGACGAAGTCACCGGCCTGCCTCGCGGCGCGCAGGTCCTCGATGGCCTTGTCGACGTCCGCGGCCGCCTGGGCCAGCTCGGCACTGATCTCGCCGGGCGGCTGGTTGGGGGTCGTCGGGGTGGTCGGCGTCGTCGGAGTGCCGCCGGTGCTGGGCGCGCCCTTGCCGAGGGCCGCGAGGGCTTCGAGGCCCTTGGTGAGGTTGTCCTCGAGGACGACGTAGTTGCCGGCGTCACCGTAGGAGACCAGCACCTTCTGGAGCAGCGGCGCGGTGCTGGCCTGGCTGTCCCGGACGTAGACGGGTTCGACGTACAGGATGTCGTCGGCCAGTGGCAGCGAGATCAGGTTGCCGTAGAGGACCGTGGCCTGACCGGCACGGGTGAGCAGGGTCAACTGGTTCGAGACGCGGGAGTTGTTGACCATCCGCTGGTGCACCTGGACCGGACCGGGCACGACCGTGTTGTCCGGCAGCTCGAGAATCTCGAGCCTGGGTTGCCCGTCGACGTAGGAGCCGGAGATCAGGGCCGCCATGTTCTCCCGGTTGGCCGGGGTGACGCCGGAGGTCAGCTGGAACCGGGTCTCCTCCTGCTCGGGCAGCTTGACGTTCAGGTAGAACGGCGGCTGCTTGCCGCTCTGCGGCGAGTCCGGAGCGTTCGGGACCTGCCAGAAGTCGTCGCCGGAGAAGAACGTCCGCGCGTCGGTGACGTGGAACTTGGTGAGCAGGTTGCGCTGCACCTTGAACAGGTCGGCCGGGTAGCGGAAGTGCTCGGCGAGCGCCGCCGGGATCTGGCTCTTCGGGACGATCAGGTCGCCGCCGAACGCCTTGTTCCACGCCTTGAGGACCGGGTCCTGCTCGTCGAACTCGTAGAGCGTCACGGTGCCGTCGTACGCGTCGACGGTCGCCTTGACCGAGTTGCGCATGTAGTTGACGTCGTCCTTGGCCAGGGCGAAGGAGCCGGTGCCGGTCAGTTCGTCACGCGTCTCGGTGGCCAGGTTGATCTTCTGGGCGTACGGGTAGGTCTTCGCGGTCGTGTAACCGTCGAGGATCCAGGTGATCCGCCCGTTGACGACGGCCGGGTACGGGTCGCCGTCGATGGTGAGGAACGGCGCGACCTTGGCGACCCGCTCACGGGGCTCCCGGATGTACATCAGCCGGGAATCCGCGTTGACCGCGTCGGAGAGCAGGAAGTTGCTCTCGGTGTTCTTGATCGCGAAGACCATCCGGCGGAAGAACGACCCGATCTCGACGCCGCCCTTGCCCTCGTAGGTGTAGAGCACGTCGCCGCTGCTGGCGTTCTGCTCCTGCGGCCGGTCGAACTCGACGTTCTTCGTCTTGTCCTCCTGGCCGACGATCACGTACTCGGTGGACTGCTCGCCGTAGTAGATCCGCGGCTGCTCCGCCTTGATCAGGTCGGTCGCCTCGGCACAGTCGGTCTGGCCCTGTCCGCCGCCGCCGAGGAAGCCGGAGACGAAGTACGGAAGGCCGGTGCCGCAGACCCGGTTGGCCGGCGCCGCCACCAGGCCGTAGCCGTGGGTGTAGACGGTGTGCCGGTTGATCCAGTTGCGCTGCTGGGCGGTGAGCTTGTCGTCGTTTATCTCGCGGGCGCCGACCACGTAGTCCTGGCTCTTGCCGTCGATCGTGTACCGGTCGACGTCGAGCTTCTCGCCGAAGTCGTAGAAGCCACGGGGCTGCTGGGACTGGGTGAACGCCTGGGAGACGAGCTGCGGGTCGACCAGCCGGACGTTCTGCGCGCTGGTGTCGGCAGCCAGCGTCTCCGGTGGCCGGGCGCTGCGTGCCGCGTACTGCGTGACGTCGGTGTTCTCCAACCCGAACGCCGCCCTGGTCGCTTCGATCGACCGTAGGATGTAGGGCGACTCCTTGTCCGAGAGGCTGGGCTTGACCTGGAAGTTCTGCACCGCCAACGGGTAGATGCCACCGATCGCCACGGCCGAGATGGCCAGCAGGGCCAGCGAGACGCCGGGCCAGACCAGGTTCCGCATCACCGCGTTGGAGAAGACGATGATCGCGATCGCCACCACGATGGAGATGTAGGCGAGGATCTCCTTGGCCGGCAGCAGCGCGTTGACATCGGTGTAGCCGGCGCCGTAGAGATCCGGCGACACGTGCTTCTCCAGCAGCAGGGCCCGCCGGTCCAGCACGTAGGCCACCGCCTTGAGCAGCACGAAGACCGCGACCAGGGTGGTCAGGTGGGCGCGCGCCGCACCGGTCATCCGGTCGCCGACACCCTGGAGGCGCACGCCGCCGAAGATGTAGTGCACCGCCAGCGCGCCGAGCACCGACAGCACCACGGCCGTGAACCCGAGCCCGAGCAGGTAGCGCAGCCACGGGTACTCGAACACGTAGAACGAGATGTCGACGTTGAACTGCGGGTCCGGGACGCCGAACGGCTCGCCGTTGCGGAACAGCATCCAGTCGCTCCACCGGCTCTGCGCGGAGAGGCCCGCGAAGAAGCCGATGACCAGGCCGGTCACCGCGATCCACAGGCCCAGGCGGGGTGCGAGGATCATCCGGTAGCGCTCGAGGGTGGCCTGTTCGGCGGAGTGCGGGCGCAGCAGCGGCCGCAGACGGTATGCCAGGTACAGGTTTCCGGCGACGATCAGCGTCATCACCGCACCGACCGCCACGAACAGGACGAGGCGGGTCAGCAGCACTCCGGAGAAGACGTTCGTCTTCTGGACCTCGGAGAACCACAGATAGTCGGTGTACGCGTCGATACCCCAACCGAGCAGCGTGAATAGGACGAAGACCCCGACCAGGACGCCGACGGTGACGCGACCGCGCCGGCTCATCC
This sequence comes from Actinoplanes flavus, assembly GCF_017592555.1. Taxonomy (GTDB): domain Bacteria; phylum Actinomycetota; class Actinomycetes; order Mycobacteriales; family Micromonosporaceae; genus Actinoplanes; species Actinoplanes flavus. Next base: position 37,969 of record NZ_JAGFNS010000015.1, read on the forward strand.
TCGGTAGAGGACTGTTACGCATGACCACGTTGGCTCCACACTTCCTCTGGCCGGTTCTTCACCTTACGATGTCGCATCCAGCTTCGATACGCGGCAGAACTGTCTCGTCACTCCGGGCACACCCGTCACGAGGCCGAGCACGGCTTCGGGGTGTTGCCGGAGGTGAAGGCCTGTAGCGCGGTGAGCGCGTCGTCCACCGTGGCGACCTCGGCCATCGGCAGGCCGGGCACGGCGTTCTTCAGCGCCTCCGCACAGTTCTCCCTGGGGACCAGGAAGAGTTCGGCGCCGGCCTTCTTGGCGCCGACCAGCTTCTGCGGGATGCCACCGATCGGGCCGACGTTGCCGCTGTCGTCGATGGTGCCGGTGCCCGCGATCACCCGGCCGCCGGTCAGATCCTCGGGGCGCATCTTGTCGATGATGCCGAGGGTGAACATCAGGCCGGCGCTCGGCCCACCGATCTTGTCGAGGTCGATCTCGATCTCGTACGGGTTGGGCTGCTTGGTGTCGATCTCGATGCCGATCCGCGGCGTGCCGTCCTTCTCGTCGGCGCGCGAGGTGAGCCGCGCCGTGGCCGGCTGCCCGCCCCGGGTGTAGGCGACGGTCAGCGTGGACCCGGCCGGCTTGCTCCGGACCAGCTCGGTCACCTGGGCCCGGTCGGTGATCGGGGTGCCGTCGACAGCGGTGATCACATCGTCCGGTCGCAGCACGTCCTCGGCCGCTCCACCCGGGGTGACCTTGGCCACGTAGACCTGCACCGGGTAACCCAGCTCACGCAGAGCCACCGTCTCGGCGCTGCTCTGCGACTGTTTCCACTCCTGCGCGTTCTGCTCCTGGACCTGCTTCTCGCTCTGGTCCGGCGGATAGATCAGCTCACGCGGCACCACCGCGTCGGAGTCGCTCAGCCAGCTGCGGATCGCCTGGACCAGCTCCACCTGTGACTGCACGTTGACGGTGGTCAGGCGCAGTTGCCCGGCCGACTTCGAGGTCTCGCCCTTCGTGACCTGGATGACCTCGGTGCCGTTGTCCGAACCGAGGGTGTCGACCGTGGGCCCGGGCTTGAGCACCACGTAGGGCATCGGTGCGACCATGACACCGGCAGCCAGGAGTGCGGTGATCAGGGCGCCGAGGATGACGGTGACACCGCGACGTCTCATGCGCGGAAGCGTACCCACCTTCTCTGAGTTCTCTCTGAGCTGACACCTCCCTCAGTCCGCTACGGGGTTTTCGCGCGTACCGTTGGGGTCGTGCCTGATATCCCGTTCGGCTTCTCCCTGCCGGGCGCTCAGCCGCCCGACCCCTCCGACCCGCAGCAGATGCAGCAGTTCATGGCGCAGCTGCAGCAGATGTTCGCCGCGCCCGGCAGTGGCCCGGTCAACTGGGACCTGGCTCGACAGGTCGCCGCCAGCCAGCTCTCGGCGTCCGGTGACCCCGCGGTGAACATGCTGGAGCGCCACCAGGTCGAGGAGGCGCTCCGCCTCGCCGATCTCTGGCTCGACCCGGTGTGCGCGCTTCCCAGTGGCATCCACAAGTCCGTGGCGTGGAACCGCAACGAGTGGATCTACAACACTCTCGACGTCTGGAAGAAGCTGTGCGAGCCGATCGCCGGCCGCATGGTCGGCGCCATGGGCGACCTCGTTCCCGAGGAGGCCCGCGCCCAGCTCGGCCCGATGCAGTCGATGGTCGCCACCCTCGGCGGCGCGCTCTTCGGCGGCCAGCTCGGCCAGGCCTTCGGCCAGCTCGCGGCCGAGGTCCTCTCGGCCGGCGACATCGGCCTTCCGCTCGGTCCGGCCGGCACGGCCGCGCTGGTCCCGTCCAACATCAAGGCGTACGGGTCCGGCCTCGAGCTTCCCGAGGACCAGGTCCGGCTGTACGTCGCGTTGCGCGAGGCCGCCCACCAGCGGCTGTTCGGGCACGTCCCGTGGCTGCGGGCGCACGTGCTCAGCGCCGTCGAGACGTATGCGAGCGGCATCACCGTCAACCGGGAGGCCATCGAGGAGGCGATGAGCCGCGTCGACCCGAGCGATCCCGAGTCGATGCAGGCGATGGCCCTGGAGGGCATCTTCACGCCGGAGGACACCCCGCAGCAGAAGGCCGGGCTGGCCCGGCTGGAGACCGCGCTCGCCCTGGTCGAGGGCTGGGTGGGCCACGTGGTCGACGCCGCGGCGGGTGACCGTCTGCCGTCGGTGGCCGCGCTGGGCGAGGCGTTCCGCCGCCGCCGGGCCGCCGGCGGGCCGGCCGAGCAGACCTTCGCCGCCCTGGTCGGCCTGGAGCTGCGCCCACGCCGCCTGCGCGAGGCCGGCGCCCTGTGGGCCGCCGTCACCGAGCACCGCGGCATCCCCGGCCGGGACGCCCTGTGGGACCACCCCGACCTGCTGCCCACCAACGACGACTTCGCCGACCCGGAGGGCTTCGCGCGCAGCCGCACCGACTGGGACCTCAGCGAGCTCGAGGGCCTCGAAGACGGCCCGAAGGAGGACTGACCCGACGAGGCAGGTCACCCCGGGGCGCCCGGCCGGGCGCCCCGGGGTGCGTCGTCCTCAGCCGCCGAGGAGGGCGCGGGTGTTCTCCCAGCCTTCCAGCGCCGGGTCGAGGGTGGCCAGGTCGGCCGGGCCGCGCAGACGGCGCCACTGCGGGGTGGAGGTGACCTCGCCGGGGGCGGGCGCGGTCTTCCGCAGCGCCGGGGCAGACCCCTGATCCAGGTCGTGGTCGGCCAGCCATGCGGGCGCGGGCAGGCTGGTGGCCACCCCGAAGAGGCCGCCACCCGGACCGCCCGGGGCCACCGCGACCGCCTTGCCGTCGAGCGGGCGCAGCAGCTTGCCCAGCGTCATCCCGGGCACGTCCGGAGCGTCGGCGGCGATCACCGCGGCCTGATCGAAACCGTCCTCCGCGGCGGCCCGCAGCACCGGCAGCACGGTCGGCGCCGGGATCTCGTAGATGCGCATCCCCGGCCAGGCGATCTCCTCGGCCAGGGCCCGGTCCCCGGGCGCCGCGGCGATCGCGGCCTCCGCCTGGGCCAGCCGGGCGAGCAGGTCGACCACGTCTTCGGCCATCGCGGTCCGCCAGGCGACCCGGTCGACACCCGGCGGGCTCCACGGGACCGGCACCAGCATCGCCACAACCACCCGCCGCGTCACGCCGTCACCCTACCGACCGGCGCCCCCTTCCACCCCCACACCGACCCACCGCTCGCCGTCGTGCCCGCATCCTCCGCTCAGCCGACCGCCCCAGAACCGAACCTTCAGCTGGCTGTCAGCGCTGCCTCACGGCCACCGAAACAACCCCACGGCGCTGTCTCACGGCCAGCTGAAGCGGGACGCGAGCGGGAGTGGGGCCGGGAGGGTGACCCACCACAGCGATCTCACCGGGCGGGACCGGCCCCTCGCGCCGCAGGCGCGCCGCGGCCGGGAGTGGGCAGCGAGCCGAAAATGTCCCGACCGGGGGACGCGTAGGCGTACCGATGAAGGGGTTATTCGGCCATCACGAGCGTGCCGGCCGCAGAGACGCCTTCCAGATAGCCTCGGGCGCGTTCGGCTTTGGGGAAGCGGTTCACCAGGTCCCAGAAGCGGGCGTTGTGGCTGGGCACGACCAGGTGGGCGAGTTCGTGCAGCAGGACGTAGTCGATGACCCAGTCGGGCATCTCCTGGATGCGGTGGGAGATGCGGATGGTCGCGTCGTCGGGGGTGCAGGATCCCCAGCGCCCGTTCTGGTTGGTCACCCACCGCACGCTGGCCGGCACCACCCGGTCGGCGTGATCGGCCAGGTATCGGCTGGTCAGGCGGCGGGCGCGGGCCAGCAACTCGGCGTCGGTGCACCGCAGGCGTTCCTCGCGGGCGGCCAGCCGGGCGAGCATCCGCTCCACCCACTCCGTCTCCTCCGCGCGGGAGAAACGGTCGGGGATGAGCACCACGACGCGCTCGCCGTCGCGATAAGCGGACACCGTCCGTCGCCGGCGCTGACTGCGCCGCACTTCCACGACAGGCTTGCGCGCGCGAGCCATTACCGGCTCGCGCGGCCCAGATTCGGGTTCACGTTGAGACGCTAATCCGCCGCACCCGGGTCACCGCAAGAGTACTGACAATGACTGTCACGGAATATGCGCACTTCGCCCGCATATACCCGAAAAAAATTTCCCCACCGGCAACACCGGTGACATCCGTCAACCTAGACCATCGTCGACTCAAGCACTCAACAGGCCTGCCTGTCCGGTTTATGCCTCTCCGATGAGAATTGTCGGCGTGTCTGGGCAAAAGAGGCTATAAAGGGTACTTAGGACCGGCACACTCACGTCGTCGGCGACACCGCCGACGCTGCGCTGACATGGAACCGTTCTGACCTGGGTAAGTGAGCGCCCCGGACGGGGAGCACACGACCACCCGGACAGGGGTGGCCACATCCGCGTGGCCGCGTTGCGGTCCAGCGCCGCAGAGAGGTTCGCGCCCGCCGCCGCGAACAGAGGCACCGGGCCGGGCGGCCGACGATACGACGAGGAGGAACCGTGGCCGAAACCACCTACAACGGCTACTGCGTCAAGTGCAAGGAGAAGCGTGACTTCCAGGGCAACGTGGAGGTCTCCAAGACCGGCATGAACATGGCCAAGGGCAAGTGCCCGGTCTGCGGGACGACGATGAACCGGATCCTGGGCAAGGCCAAGGCGTGAGCCGCCTCCGCCGGGGAGGAGCCACCACGGCCACCTCCCCGGCGGAGCGGTCAGCCGTAACCGTGTCCACTCAGACACGTTGAGTGAATAGGGCCCACTCGGCCCTGTGGATAACTAGCCCCGAACCTGTGGACAACCGTAGTCGTAGTCCTCAGGCCTGTGGATAACATCACCACTGCGCAGCTTCGCAGTGACACCCTGTCATGCATGAACCGGACACCGCTGCCTCGGCCGACCCTGGTCCCCGGGCTGTCCCGCTTCTGGCGCACCGCCGGCGAGTTGCAGCTGGGGCTCGATCCCGCGCACGCCGTGCTGCTGCGGCTGCCCGATCCCCGGGCCGCCCGGCTCCTCGATCTGCTGGACGGCGACCGCGCCGAGCGGCTCGTCCTGGTCCGGGCCGCCGAGCTGGACGTCCCGCCGGCCGACGCCCGTGATCTGCTGGATCTGCTGCACGAGGCGGGCCTGGTGCTGCCCGCCGCCGCACTGCTGCCCGCCGCGCTGCCCGCGGCCGTCCGGGACCGGCTCACCGCCGAGGCCGCGGCTCTCGCGCTGAGCCGCGCCGCCCGTTCCCGCGGGCCGGGCGCCGACCGGTCCGGCCCGTCGCCCGCGCAGATCCTGCGCCGCCGCCGGGAGGCCCGCGTGGTGCTCACCGGCCGGGGCCGGCTGGGCTCGACCATCGCGGTGGCGCTGGCCCAGGCCGGGGTGGGCCACGTGTTCCCGGATCTGGCCGGGGTGGTCGGGCCGGCCGAGATCACCGGCACCCCGCTGCTCACGTCCGACGTCGGCAGCCCTCGTCACAAGGCGGTCACCGCGGCGCTCGAGCGCATCGTGCCGGGCACCGGAGTGCATCCGATCCGGCGTGTTCCCGCTTCGCTCGTCATCCAGCTGGCCCACGACGAGCCGCCCGCCCTCGTCGCGGCCGGGCACGAGGCCCGCCGTCAGCCGCATCTGTCCGTGACGGTGCGCGACGGCGCCGGGGTGATCGGGCCGCTCGTGCCGGCCACCGGCGCACCCTGCCTGAACTGCCTGGACCTTCATCGCCGGGATCGGGACGCCGACTGGACCGGGATCGCCGCCCCGGCCGCCCCGGACGGGGTCGAGCCGTGCACGGTGACCACGCTGCTCGCGGCCACGGCCTACGCGACCGGTGAGGCGCTCGCCTTCCTGGACGGGGCCACTCCGGAGACCATCGGCGCCGCCGTGGAGATCTCCACGGCCGGCCGGTTCCGGCGCCGAACCTGGCCGCCGCACCCCCGATGTGGTTGCCGGCGAGGTCGGCGGAGGCCAACCTTCACAGGACCTTCACCGCATAACCACCAAACCACCTTCCGGCGGGCCGGGTGAGGACCGGACGTCGGTCACAATGATCTGGTGACGGACATACCGCGCCGCGCCGCTTCCCGCACGGCGAAGCTCGCCGCACTTCCGCTCGGTTTCGCCGGGCGCGCCGCCCTCGGTCTCGGCAAACGTGCCGTCGGCATCGCGTCCGACGTCATCTCGGCCGACATTCAACAGCGCACCGCCGAGCAGATCTTCAGCGTGCTGGGTCAGCTCAAGGGCGGGGCGATGAAATTCGGACAGGCCCTGTCGGTGTTCGAGGCCGCGCTGCCCGAGGAGATGGCCGGGCCCTATCGCCAGGCCCTGACCAAGCTCCAGGAGGCCGCGCCGCCGATGCCGGTGGCCAACGTGCACAAGGCGCTGGCCGAGCAGCTGGGCCCGGACTGGCGGGACCGGTTCGCCGAGTTCGACGACAGCCCGGCCGCCGCCGCCAGCATCGGACAGGTGCACCGGGCCGTGTGGAAACTGCCGCCGGCCCGGCGGAACGCGAAGCCGAAGCTGCTGCCGGTGGCCGTGAAGGTGCAGTACCCGGGAGCCGGCGACGCCCTGATATCCGACCTCAAGCAGCTCTCCCGCCTGGCCGGCATGTTCAAGATCATCCAGCCCGGCATCGATGTGAAACCGCTGCTGGCCGAGCTCCGTGACCGGATCACCGAGGAGCTCGACTACGAGATGGAGGCGCGGACCCAGCGGGCGTTCGAGGAGGCGTACCGGGACGATCCGGAGATCTTCGTGCCCCGCGTGGTCGCCTCCGCCCCGCGCGTCCTGGTCACCGAGTGGGTGGACGGCACCCCGCTGGCCGAGGTGATCACCGGTGGCTCGCCGGCCGAGCGGGACGAGGCGGGCCGGCTCATGGCCGTCCTGCACTTCTCGGCTCCCGGCCGGGCCGGTCTCCTGCACGCCGACCCGCACCCCGGCAACTTCCGGGTCCTGCCCGACGGCCGGCTCGGCGTCATCGACTTCGGCGCGGTCGCCCGGCTCCCCGAGGGCCACCCGGAGCCGATCGGCCGGCTGGTCCGGCTCGCCCTCGACGGCCAGGCCCAGGCGGTGGTCGACGGGCTGCGCGACGAGGGCTTCGTCAAGTCGACCGACGATCTCGACGCCCAGGCGCTGCTCGACTTCCTCCTGCCGATGATCGAGCCGGTGTCGGTCGAGCGGTTCCGGTTCACCCGGAGCTGGCTGCGGTCGGAGGCGACGAGGCTGACCAATCCCCGGGGGCCGGCCTACCAGCTGAGCCGGCGACTCAACCTGCCACCGTCCTACCTGCTCATCCACCGGGTGACACTGGGATCGATCGGGGTGCTCTGCCAGCTCGAGGCGGAAGCGTCCTATCGCGAGATCCTGGAGAAATGGTTGCCGGGTTTCGCCCCGGTCGCATAGAGAAAACCGGTCGCATCGAAGAAGCCGGTCGCATCGAGGAAACGGCCCGTCCGCACCAGCGGACGGGCCGTCATTCCATCAAGGTCGGTTATCAGAGCCCGACACCGCGATCACGGGAAGCCCTGCTGCGGGCGTCCATGGTGATCTGGCGGGCGGAGCGGTAGGCCTCAGGTGCACGGTCACTCTGAGGCCGACGCATTCGGGCACGGGACAACGCTTCTTGGATGAGTCTCATCTTCGGGGCTCCACTCGGGTTCATGTCGTTACTCGGCTTTCGGATTTCGATCTCGGATGTGGGGAGGGTGTGCATCTCAGGCCGCCAGACGGACCGAGCTGCGGGAGTCGAGACCGTTCGCGGCGAGCCGCTCCTCGACCTCGACAGCCAGCTCGGCGTCGCGAGCGACGTCGGCCTTACGCGGACGACCACGGGGCCGCTTGCGCGGAACCACGGCGCCACGCTCGAAGATCTCGCCACCCCAGACACCCCAGGGCTCCGCACGGTCGACCGCACCGGCCAGGCACTCGGCGCGCAGCGGGCAGTCCCCGCAGAGCGACTTGGCCAGCTCGAGCTGGGCCGGGGAGTCGGAGAACCACAGGTCCGGGTCGAACTTCCGACAGGGCAGGTTCGCCTCGATGTCGACGCTCACGTCGATCGGGGCCAGCGCCAGACTCATAAAGCCCGGTCACCTCTCTCTTCTTCTCGATCTTCTGGATCGTGTTTCGGGTCGTGCACCGGCCGGGTAGGGCCGGAAAAGATTTGAGGCCGCGGATCCCATTTCTGGGTTCCGCGGCCTCGAGGTGAGCCGGAGGTCTGTTTGTCAGACCGGCCTTCCTCGAGGCGGGACACCGCTGCCACCATCCGTGTAGCGCTTGCTGGAGATGGTGATGTTGCTGCCCTTGAAGCCAGTGGTCCCGTTGCTTCCACCCATGCGCACCACGGTCGCTTTGCCCAATTCGGCCTGGGCGCGGACCTGGTGCTCCCGCGGAGCCGGGACGAGCGCTGCCGCTGTCGGCAGGGCCCGGACGAGCTCGGACGGGATCCGCTCAGCGACCAGCTGCGCCGACGGAGCGGCGGTGGCGGGCAGTGAGGCGGACAGAGGCCAGGCAGCAGTCGGCAGCATCGACGGGATCGTCATCGTGATGTTGAGCTTCATCGTTGCCACCTCCCTCTCCATGACCTTGCACTCGTGGCTAGAACCCCAGCGAGCGAACCGCTCGCCAAGACGTGTCCTGAGGCTATGCCTGCCCTACACGGGAGGGCAAACGAATTAACGCACTAGTTTCCGAAGTTTTTCGGCGCAAGATCATCTGGGCTCGCTCCGGCCACCAGAGCGAAGACCGCGTCGCCGTACTGACCCAGCTTCCGGGGGCCGATCCCGGCGATCGCCAGCAGTTCCGCCGGGCCGGCCGGACGGCGCTCCGCCACGGCCACCAGGGTCGCATCGGTGAACACCACGTACGCAGGGATTTTGAGCTCCGCCGCGGTGCTCGCACGCCACACCTGCAAGCGCTCGTAGAGGTCCTCGTCGAGGTCCGACGGGCAGGTGGGACAGCGACCCAGTTTGCGGTCGGCGCCGGCCAGCAGGGTGGCGCCGCAGATCCGGCACGAGGACACCCGCAACGGACGCCGGTCGGGTTTCCGACTTCCATCGACCGGAGTGCGTTCCTTGGTGATCGAACGTTCCAGCTGCGGAAGGAACCGGCAGGGGCGGCGGGCCCGGCCACCGGGGGCGCGGGACTGGCCGTAGGAGAGCCAGAGCAGGTGACGGGCCCGGGTCACCCCCACATAGAGCAGGCGGCGCTCCTCTTCCAGCTGCTCAGCGGTCTTCGCGTACGTCGTCGGAAGCGTCCCGTCGGCGAGACCGACCAGGAAGACGGCGTCCCATTCGAGGCCCTTGGCCGAGTGCAGCGAAGCGAGTGTGACTCCTGCCACAGTGGGCGCGTGCTGCTGTTCGGCACGGCGGGCCAGCTCGTCGTTGAAGGTGGACAGCGACACGTCCCGCTGGATCCGCCCGGCCTCACCGATCGGCAGGATCTCCGGCTCGGCGGCGTACTCCTCGGCGAGGGTGACCAGGGCGGCGAGCGCCTCCCACTGCTCGCGTGCCGCACCGCCCGGCGGGGGATGGTGGCGGTTCCACCCGGTGGCGGCGAGCGCCTCCACGACCGCCTCGACGAGCGGGGTCTCACCGGGGACCGACCGCACGGCGGCACGCAGCGCGACCATCGCCTGCCGCACCTCGGCACGCTCGAAGAACCGCTCGGCGCCCCGAACCACGTAGGGCACCCCGGCGTCGGCGAGCGCCTCCTCGTACGCCTCGGACTGCGCGTTGGTCCGGAAGAGCACCGCGATCTCACTGGCCGGGGTGCCGGCCGCGATCAGCTCCCGGCACCGCCGGGCCACCGCGACCGCCTCGCCGGGCTCGTCCGGGAAGATCTTGAGTTCCGGCTCCGGACCGGGCGGCCGCTGCCCCACCAGCTCCAGGCGCAGTTTCGCCTCGGTGCCGCGGGCCTGCCGGATCACCGCGTTGGCCAGCCCCACCACCTGCGGCGTGGAGCGGTAGTCCCGGACCAGCCGGACCACCACGGCGGCACGCCGCTGACGCGGGAAATCGATGAGGTACGCCGAGGTGGCGCCGGTGAACGAGTAGATGGTCTGACTGGCGTCGCCGACCACGGTCAGGTCGTCGCGCCCGCCCAGCCAGGCGTCGAGCAGCCGCTGCTGGAGCGGGTTGACGTCCTGGTACTCGTCGACGACGAAGTGCCGGTACTGGGCGCGGATCTGCTCGGCGACGTCCGGGTGCTCCTCGATGCCCCAGACCGCGGCACGCAGCAGGTCCTCGAAGTCGATCACACCCTGGCGGCGCTTCAGCGACTCGTAGGCGGCGAACACCTCGGCCACCCGGGCCGGCTCGAACGGCGGCTCGCGCAGCGCCTTGGCCGCGGCCACCGCGTACTCCCCCGGCTCGACCAGGGAGGACTTGGCCCACTCGATCTCACCGGCCAGGTCCCGGGCGGCGGCCCGGTCGGTGCGCAGCCCGGCCTTCGCGGCCGCCAGACCGACGACGCGCACCTTGCTCTCCATCAGCTCGGGCATCTGCCGGCCCTCGAGCAGCCGCGGGGCGAAGTAGCGGACCTGCCGCAGCGCGGCCGCGTGGAAGGTACGGGCCTGCACCCCCGCCGTACCGAGGGCGGTGAGCCGGGCCCGCATCTCGGCCGCGGCCCGCGCCGTGAAGGTCACCGCCAGCACGTGCCGGGGGCTGATCTCGCCGGAGAGGGTCCGGTACGCGATGCGGTGGGTGATGGCCCGGGTCTTGCCGGTGCCCGCGCCGGCGAGGATGCAGACCGGACCCGCGGGTGCCGTCACCGCCGTCCGCTGTTCCGGATCCAGCCCGGCCAGCACCCCTTCAGTCCGCACGGTAGGGAATCATGACACCCGTACGGGGTGTTGTGCTTGTCGGACGCACCACCGTGTGACCTGGATCGAAGGAGCCCTGACCGATGCTGACCATGTACTCGACGTCCTGGTGTGGGTACTGCCACCGCCTCAAGTCGCAGCTCGACCGCGAGGGCATCGCCTACGACGTCGTCGACATCGAGCAGGACGAGGCCTCGGCCGCGTTCGTGCGCAGCGTCAACGGAGGCAACCAGACCGTGCCGACGATCCGCATAGTTCCCCCCAACGGCGGTGACGAAGTTGTGATGACGAACCCGACGATCGTCCAGGTCAAGCAGGCCTTGGCTGGCATCGGCGTCCCTGGCTGAGCCAGCCACCATGGCCGCCTCAGCGGCCTCGCAACCCAGAGAGGCCCCGGTAATGAGCCGGGGCTTCTCCTTATTACTGCGTCGCATCACGCGCTCTCTGACGCGTCAGCCTTGAGGTGACGGTGAAGGGTGGGACGGGAGACTCCCAGCGCGTCAGCGATCGAATTGACGCTCTCACCCTTGGCTCGCCGAGCACGCGCCGCACTGAGGATGTCCTCGTTCACCACAGACGGACGACCACCCGTACGCCCCTGAGCCTTGGCCGCGTCCAGTCCAGCCCGGGTGCGCTCGCGGATGATGTCGCGCTCAAGCTCAGCAAACGCCGCCATCATCGTGAAGAAGAACTTGCCCTCGCCGGTCGGCGTGTAGTTACCCGCGAGCTTGCCCGTGAGGATGCGTAGCCCGATGCCGCGCCCGTGAAGGTCGTCGGCGATCGTGAGCACGTCCTTGACTGAGCGACCAAGGCGGTCAAGCTTCCAGACACATAACGTGTCTCCCGAGCGCGCCCAGTCCAGCGCGGCGGCGAGGCCAGCCCGGTCCGTGTTCTTCCCGCTCGCCTTGTCCTCGAAGACCCTGGCACACCCAGCCTCGTTGAGCGCGTCGCGCTGGAGCTGCGCGTCCTGGGCGTTGGTCGAGACTCGGGCGTAACCAAGGAGTGTGCCGGTAGCGGCGTGCGTCGTCATGATCCAACTGTCTCATAACTCATCTCGAAACCTCAAGCCTGAGAGCCATGTTTTGAGATGAGTTATGGACAGCGTTTCGAGCCTTCAACGAGCCAACCAACAGCCGTCTCAAAACCCTTCGTTTTTGAACACCCCTACGAAGGCTTCTTGCATGCTCTACGTAACACGCCCCGGTTCGCTTACGGATACAGCGAAGCTGTCCGCCGGTACGTCGAGCAGGAGAGAGAGCATGTCCCGCACCATCGGCTCGACATCGGCCAGCTTGCGTGCCTGCGTGTACCCCATGTCCACGCCGGGGACCTCGACGAACCACCAGTCCCCGGACCTACGCACCCGCGCCTCGTAGACCTTCAACGTCTGAACTACCTCACATCCACTCGTTCCCAAGAGCCTAGGGCCCGGTTGACGACAGGGGTCGAGGCAGTGACCGCGTACAGGGGGTATGACCCCCGCCGTCAAGGGCGAACGACCGGCAGGTGATAGCAGCCGAAAATCTGCCACGGTTCTGGAGTCGTTTCGAACCTTCAACAACTGGCATGCGACCAGGGAGAACAGCGTTACAACCCTGGCTATTCGAGGGCTGAAACTATCTCCTTGGCGAGGTCGAGATTTCCAGCAGCCACGAACCGTTGCCTGCGGTCCATTGCCTTGGCGACCTCCGAGAAGGTGTCGAAGCCGTAGTCAAGGGGTACCGGCTTGCCTTCGAGGTCGAGCACTGTCCCTCCAGAGGCGTGGAGGATGTAGTGCCCTGGCGCGAGATCCCAGACGGCGAAACCCTTGGCGAACTCGATGACGGACTCGGTCATGCCGGCTGCGACGTGGCAGAGGCTGACGGATCCGAAGTCCACGCCGATCCGGCCTCGGCTCTTACCGTCCGACCCTGGCGTATCGAGTGCCTGCATGAGCTGGTTCTGTCGGGACAACGGGATGAACCGCTCGCCCGGACGCATGAGGAAGTTGGTGACCAGAGATTCCGGGAGCGTCTTCTTCGAGCGTTGCTTCAACTCGTAGGCCTGGGAGTCCGCAGTGATGACGAACGCCCGGTCAACGCCTTGGTCGTCGCGTGCACCGACGTAGAGCTGGAGGTGATGGAAGATGTCACCGACCACCGCGATGACGGGCTGAGCCGCAGCACGGGAGTAGACCATGACGTGCGTGTAGCCGAGCAGGCCACGCACAGCCAGCTCGCTGGTGTCGAGCGGATCGACGAGCACACAGAGGTCAGGGTCGGAGTCGTCGCCGATAACCTCCGGCTCTGCCTCTTCCGAGGCGTAGACGAACGAGCCGAGGATGGGAGTCAGGAGTTCCCGGTACCGGCGGTGCATCCACAGATCGTGCTCGGAGAGGAAGTTGTCCTCATGCCGCAGGTTTTCGCTCTCGCCACGCTCGCCCGTCAGCGCTGCGTGGATGAGGCGTGGCCGAAGGTCGAGCATCACCCCTCGGACCGTCTCGGCGATCTGGTTGGCGAGCGCTGGGATGTCTTTGACCTGCTCCATCAATGCCTCTCCCGTCTGATTAGCGCAGCTCTAGCGGCGGCTCGATGCCGGGCGGACTCATGGTTGCCGCGATGAAGACCGCCTCGAAGTTGGCCGCTTGCATGATCTTTGCGCCAGTGAGTTCCTCGAAGCTGTCGACGTCGAGGGAATGACTCTTGGTCATGGCACCGAAGACGGCGAAGTACAGCTCGGCGCCGGGGTACCGGTCGCGTAGCGTGCGTGCGACCAAGCCGACCACATCTGCGTGCTTGACCTCGAAGTCGCAGATCACAATGACCGGGGCCTCCACGGCATCGGGGAAGTGCGATTCTGGCGCGAAGCTGATCTCGTTCCTGACCCGATTGCACCGCAGGTACCCGATCGAGCACCGGTTGAACTGAGCCGATGCAAGGAAGGTCGCCATCGCGAGACCGGCCTCGTTGACGCCGAAGCAGATGTCAGCGTCGAGACGACGGCCAAGACTCTTGATCTGTCTCATCAGCCGCTGGATCCCGAACCCGAATGTGTTCCAGGTGAGGTCGAGCAGGTGACCGGGGTTCGGGTTGGGCAGCGAGAACGCGCAGATAGCGGGGTTCCCGTTGTCGATCGTCGGCACCAAGAGGTTGAAGTCCGCGCCGATGATGTTGTCGACGTCGGGCGACCCATCCACTACGGCGTTCCTCACCCGGAGCGTGTCGCTCGTAGCCGGGATGGAGGAGCGGCCAGCGGCCATCTTCAACGCCAACTGCTCTTCGGGTGGGAGCTTCTCGTAGGCCTCCTGGATGAGGTCGCCTGGTGAAATCACCTCGTCAGCCACGCCGTGCGGGCCTCGTCCGTAGGCAGTCGCCAGGATGAGGAGACTCGCGTACGAGGGCGGTGACCCGGCTCCCGCGCTTCCGCGCGCTCGGGCCCAGCTCTCCCAGGCGTTGATCGTGGTTCCGCCAAGGCTGGTCTGGTTGCCTGCAACCTCGTTGTAGCGTACGGCGGCCTGGTCTTGCGAGAGGCCGGCTGCGTACCGGAAGGCCTGGATGCTGGGCAGATCTTCGTGCCGGTCCATCAGCGCGTGAGCCGCTGCCCTGACCGATCCGCACTCGAAGAACAGGGCTCTGCCTTGCCGTGCAAGCTCGCGCCCACGTTTCTGCGGGGACTGGCTGTGCTGAGCCGTAACGCCCATGTGGTCCCTTCGTCCGCCCATCGTGCGGCTGTGGCTCTCACCGGTCGTGACGGTCACCTTACTGTTGCCCATCCTGGTGGGCAATGAAGTCACCGTGCCGTGAACCCGCAGGTGAACACCGCCCAGAGATCCGACCGTGTTCGGACTGCTGTGCAGGTGTGCCGACTCCCGTACCGGTGCGACTGTTCTTGCAGCGTTGACCTTGCATAGGCGAGGCACCGGGGCTCCCGCTCGCCGTCCCAGCAATGAGCGAAGGCGGCGAGCGGATTCAACGAGGGGAGGCGGTATGTCTGAGTCCACGAACATGCACGTTCCTTCCCGCCCGGACTGGAACTGCAAGGCACCGGGATGCGGCGAACCATGGCCTTGCAGCACGGAGAAGGCTGCGCTGCTGGAGACGTTCAAGCACGCCCGGCTGACGTTGCGCATGTACCTCGCATCGCAAATGCAAGAAGCGATCAACGATGCCGTGCGCTTCCCCATGGGCGTCGACATCGAATTCTGGCCCCGGTTCCTGGGCTGGGTGCCACCCAGCATGCGTCCGTCGGCCAGTTCGCCTGAGAAGCCGTCAGAGCACGGACCAGCTGGACGCCGCACTGACGCTGCAAGAGAACGCCCGTCACGGTCTAGCGCCGCCTGACGGGGTCTGCGGCGGGCATGGCAGGTCCCCCCCCGTGCTGGCCATGCCCGCTCCGCACTTCCGAGACAGGAGGATCGGATGTACCAGGCAATCGTCAGCCCACAAGAGGATTTGTTCGTCGCCGTGCGAGCTGGCCGACAGGAGGCCATGCAACTGCCCTCCGCCTACTACGCCGACCTTGCCGATCTCTCGGACGCGGGTGGCATCGTGCCGGACTGGTTCAGCGACGCCGCACGCCAAGCGTGGCGGATCGAGCTGGCCGACCTTCCCATCAGGGATGTCCTGATGGTGCGCCCGCCTTCGGCTTCTCTGGTCACCTACAGCCGAGCGTCATGGGAGATCAACAAGGGTTGCAACTTCACCTGTAAGCACTGCTACCTAGAACAACGGCCCTTTGCTGGCCTGCCTCTACCCGAGAAGCTGCGCCTGCTGGACATGCTCCACGACATGGGAGTGCTCTGGTTCGAGATCACCGGCGGAGAGCCGTTGATCGATCAGGACTTCGTGCCCGCGTACGAGCATGCGCATGCCGCCGGGATGATGATGGAAGTCCTGACAAACGGCTCCAGGCTCTACCGGGAGGAACTGCTCGACGCCTTCACGGCACGTCGACCGCACAAGATCACCGTTTCCATGTACGGGGCGAGCCCAGAAACGGCCGATGCCCTGACACAGACACGCGGTGCGTTCAGGAACGCCTATCGCGGCTTGGTGGCCGCAGCCGGGGTTGGCCTGCCGCTTGAGGTCACGCTGATCATCACCAAGCACAACGTCGAGGAACTCGACGAGATGCGTGCGATGGTTCGTGGGCTAGGTCTGCCGTTCAAGGAGTACGCCTCCATCTCGCCTACCTACACCGGCAAGGGTTCGACGCTAGAGGCCCAGGTGCCGAGCTTGGTGGGCAAGAGCGACATCTTCCAAGGCTGTCCGGCAGGGCACACGTCCTTCCACGTCGATCCGCTCGGATTCACGACGATGTGCAAGGTAGGTCGGGACAACCCCATCAGCTTGATCACAGAGGGCCCGGAGGGCCTCATGCGTCTGCCTGCGATCGCAGACGCCCAGATGCTTCGCACGGGTGGATGTACGGGCTGCAAGCTCTCGTCCACCTGCCGGGTATGCCGTCCCATGGCGCGCGTGTACCAGGAAGCGAAGGCCCCGCTCAGTCACTACTGTCAGCACGGCATGAAGGAGAAGTGAAGTCATGAGCGCTGTCCCCGTCGAGATCATCAGCCGTCCGCCTCACGCGGGTAACGCCGCCAAGCCGCTCACCCGGAGGCAGGAGCCGGCCGGGGTGGTCATCACCCAGATCGACACCCTGACCACGGGCAACGAGCGCGGCTGCGGCAACGACAACCCGTACAACTGACGTAGCCAGTCACTGCCTCGGAGTGCTGACGTGCCATGGCGCGGTGCTCCGAGGCACTCCCGTGGAAGGGCCCATCGTGTCGATCAGCCGTATCCGCTACGAGGATCTGCCACTAGCCGTACGGTGTGCCGTCGAAGAAGCCACCGGCGCCTACGAGGTAGCCAAGCCGGTTGCCGATGGCTTGAACAGCGCGGTTGCCGTCAAGCTGGTCTGCCCGAAGGGCACGTTCTTCATCAAGGCCCTGCCGTCCGATCATCGCTGGGCGTGGACGCAAGCACGGGAAGCGGAGGTCGCTCCGTACGTGGGCGAGGTCGCTCCAGCCCTGCACGCAAGGATCGTCGAGGAAGGGTGGGACGTTCTAGTCTTCGAGGGTTTGAAAGGGCACCAGGCCAATTACGCTCCCGGCTCACCTGATCTTCCCCTAGTAGCGGACCTGCTTACGCTTATTGGGCAGATCGAATGCCCAGGTATTCCACTGCGACGGGCCGAACAGCGGCTTGGGTCATATGTAGATGCAAAGGACTTGAAGTTCTTCGAAGGCGATGCGCTCCTGCACACCGACTTGAATAATGCGAACGTTCTCGTAAGTGACGACGGGGCTCGTATCGTCGATTGGGGGTGGGCGACCCGCGGCGCCCCTTGGCTCGATGCCGGCTATTGGGTTCTCTGGCTAATTGCCGCAGGGCATGCGCCCCGCTCCGCTGAACAATGGGCGGCGCATGTGCCTTCATGGCGGACAGCCGAGAGCGAAGGGATTACCGCATTCGCTGAGGCAACCGAGCTAATTTGGCGTGAAATTGGCGGATCGAATCCGGATGGCTGGACGCGACGTTTGATGGAAGCATCCAAGACCTGGCGCGAATTTCGCTCAGCGGCGAAGGGGAATGGAAGGCTCTAGCGCCTTGCGGCGAACAGGCTCGCGCGAACCCTTGGCTAAGGAGGTCGACTGCCGGTAGACTAGAGGGTCGACCCGAGGCGCTGCACCTTGATCACGAAGGCCCGCCAAGGGGCCTCACGTCCACGCTGAGGGCCGAACAGGGGGACACCTAGACCCCCGGCTGGGTTTCGATCTTCAACGCCGCTACGAGCCGCTCAGTCGGTTGACGGTCTCAGCAAGTGCGGCTGACGCTTGATGCACCGGCGAAGACCAGGGAAGATGAGGGTCCCTCGCGTGCGCGCGAAATGAGGAATAACTACTAACGTAGTTATGCTGTTAACCGTTAACCCTAGTCATACCTGTTAACCCAGGTATGCTGTATTGCTGGTTAGAGACCCCTTCGGGGTCTTCTACTGGTTACCTGGTTATCTTCTTAACCCGTTAGCTGTTGACCTGGGTCTCTGGTTAGCCGTTAGAGACCCCTTACGGGGTCTTCTACAACTTACTTGGTTAACCGATAGCTGGTTAACCGTCAACTAGCTAGAGACCCCTTCGGGGTCTTCTACTGCATACCGTGAAACCAGTAGTCGTGTAACCGCTAACCAAGTATCCACTTAATGACCCCTCCGGGGTCGTCTATGGGTAACTGATTAACCGGCAATCAAAGCTCACATCATACCCTTGATTACTCCTCCATAGCATGCGGTTTGAGACCTCTCAAAATTTGCCAAATAGATGACTCACATCGATGCTAAAGGCCCTCCTAAGAGGGCCAATAACGAGTTGACTAGCCAGGCAAGGAAACGTCGCTTGACGGCTCCGGCTCTCTTTGTAGAGGAACCCACAGGTTGTCGCTCATCTCCGCGATAGCACGAGGTGCATCGGCGGGAAGATCCTTGAAGAACCGGGTGAAGAAGCCCGACGCGTGAAGCTTCTCCTTCGCCTCTTCCGCAGTCTCGTGATCGCCTCGGTCCCACCAGATCTGAGGCTTGCCGAAAGCTTCGGGAGCCCAGTCACCGAAGCTGATCACTCGACGTTCCTGGAGGTAGCCGAGCAGGTCGCCGGGAGTAATTACGAGCAGGCCTAGACCGGCGTACGCCTTAACCCCACGCCTGGACAGGAACTCCCGACGCTCCTCGACCGTCGATCGCTTCCACCAGTCTCCGTAGGTCTCTCCCGTTGGGATCCACTCCGTCACCGGCTTGGCCTGGCCCGCCTTCATGACCAGGTCTCTATCAGCGGCAAGCTTGGCGAGCTGCGAGCTGAATACGATCGCTTCAAGACGGCCAGCTCGGAACTCCTTCGTGAGCTGGTTCATCTCACCGTCAATGATCGCCAGCTTCTTGGCCTGCTCGTCGTCACCGACTCTGGTGACGGACTCCATGACTTCCATGTCGCCGATCTGGAGGAGAAGCAGTTCCTCCAGCCATGGATAGAGACGCTCAGCAGTGACCGCGGGACCCTTGCAGGCTTGCTGCCCCTTGCTCTTGTTTCCGTGACACCGGTACCGGGCTTTCCTGCTGCGTGCCGGCTCCTCCTTCATGAAGTACAGAGGGTTTCCGCATGTGAGGCAGAACGCGACTCCCAGCAGAGGCGAGGATGATCCTCGGGGCTTCTTGTACTTCACCGAATGCACGGCGTCCTGGAGGACTGCCCACTCCTCCGGGCTGAGGACCGGTTGGGATCTCATGATGGGCGTGCCGTCATCGTGACGCAGAACAGAGCCATCGGTCGTTTGGTATTCGCCGAGCAGGGAGCGGTTCGTGAGGATCGACTGGACCGCTGCCGGGAGCCATTGCCTGCCCTCCGGCTGCGGGTCCACCAGGCGCGTCGTGCTCTCGCCGCTAGCTGCCCTTATTCGGGCGATGTCTAGGGCTGTGGGAACCCTCTCCTCGTTGAGCCACTGCGCCACCCGGGAGAAGCTGGGCTTCTCGATGAACCGCCGGATCATCTCCTTGAGGATGGGTCCGTAGTCAGGATCTAGCTCAAGCGTGAAGCCGTCCGCTCCCTTGACAGAGCGTCGGCCGAATGGAACGAGACCACCGGGCCAACGGCCTCGCTTCCGCATGGCTTCGCGCGAAGCTTGGATCCGAGCAGTGATTGCGTCCAGCTCAGCTTCCGCCAGGACGGCGAGAATCTGAACGATCGCCTTGCCCCATGGCTTGGAGAGATCGAACCCCTCCTCGCACGAGATTAGGCCTTTTCCGTTGGTCGTGCACCATTCCATCAGCTGGTCGAGGTGACGAACGGACCGGGCGATGCGGTCGATCTTAAGCACGATGATGTGATCGAACTCGTCTCGCCGGTTGTTGAGCCAGTCTCCGAGCGAGCTGCGCATCCACGGCGAGGTTGAGCCGGACACGTCGATGTCGGTTGCCCAACCGACCAGCTCCATGTCGTCGCCGTGGGCCTTTTTGCTGATGCGCCCACGCTGCGTCTCCTCGCCCGTCTGGTTCTCGTTCGAGACCGACAGGCGGACGACACCCAGGGCTCTGGGCTTGTTCAATGTTGTTCCTCCCCGATACCTGGCTGATCTTGCTCAGCCAGGGCGGGGAAGTCTACAGACCGTGCCGACGCTGAAGTTCGCGGACGGTTCGGCGCTCACCAACCCGTCGATCGTCCAGGTCAAGCAGCACCTCGCCGCCATCGCGGCCTGATCGTTCCCGGGAGGGGCCGGCATCGGCCCCTCCCGGAGTCGTCACGGGATGAGTGCCGGGACGCTCGAGTCGAGCAGGCCGCGCTCCTTGAGGGCGCCGTAGAGCGGCGTGGTCTCCGGGTAGTGGCCCCACTGGTGGTCGCCGTCGCCGTTGCCGAAGCCGCCGAGCAGCTGCTTCTGCACGTCGTTGAGATCCGCCCAGGCCGGGGTGTTCGGCAGGTCGGCGTTCTCGTCGCGCATGGCGATCCAGCGCGGGGTGTAGCCGAAGAACGCGCCGACACGGGTGATGTCGGAGTAGTTGTCCGACCGGGCGTGCCAGATGCGGCGGTCGAAGACGACCAGGTCACCCGCGTTGGCGGTGATCTGGGTCGCGCCCTCCGGCTGGGGGAACGGCAGGCCACGGCTCTTCGGGCCGGGCAGCCAGTTGGTCTTGTGGCTGCCGGGCAGCACGGTGAAGTTGCCCCGGCCGGTCTCGCTCACGTCGGAGAACCAGTACGCCAGCTTGACCGACAGCATCGGCCGCGGGTCGGTCTCGATCTCCCGGTTCTGGCGGCCGCCGTCCTGGTGCCAGTGCCACCACTGCTTCTGCTGCTCGTGCAGCTGCGGGTGGACGTCGATGTGCGAGTGGTAGATGTGCAGGTTCCACCCGAGCAGCGACCAGATGTACTTGAAAGCCTTGGGGTGGTCGATCAGGAAGGCCAGCTCGGGCACGTGAGCGATCGGCGACAGCTGGTGCAGCGCACCGGTCGCGCTGAGCTTGCCCTCGGCGCGGCTCTTCTCGTAGTACCCCAGGATCGCGGCCCGGCCGGCCTCGATCTCGCTCTCACTCAGCACCGACGGCACGACGATGTAGCCGTCGCGATCGAACGCCTCCCGCTCCTCCGCGGACATCGGCGTCCACGCCGGCGCCTCCACCTGAGTCATCGCTTCCCCTCTCGTCTTTGAAAGGAAGACGCGATGGCCACTCGGATTGGTTGCCGCCTAACCGGAAAAAGTTTCCCGATCCTCGTGCAGCCACCTCTCGATCAGGTAGAAGGCGATCGACGAGTTCATCGGCAGGCCCAGCGGACCCTCCCCGGCGATCATCTTCGCCACCTCCTCCCGGGTGAACCAGTGCGCCTCGTCGATCTCCTCCGGGTCCAGGACCAGCGGCTGGGCCGGATCGGCGATGCCGTGGAAGCCGAGCATCAGCGAGCCGGGGTACGGCCAGGACTGGCTGCCCTCGTACCGGATCTCGGAGAGCCGGACGCCGACCTCCTCGTGCACCTCGCGGGCGACCGCGGCCTCGGCCGACTCGCCGGCCTCGACGAAGCCCGCCAGGCAGGAGAAACGCCGGCTGCCGTCGGCTCGCGGCGGCCAGGCCGCGTTGTGCCCGAGCAGACAACGACCACCCGGGCCCGGTACGCCGTCGTGCACCAGGATGATCATGGCGGGGTCGGTCCGCGGCCACATCAGGCCGCCATCCGGGTCGACTCGCGCCCAGCCCGCCTCCACCGCGACGGTCGGCTCCCCGGTACGCGGGGAGAACCGGTGACTGCGGTGCCAGTTCCCGAGGGCGACCGCCGTGGTCAGCAGGCCGGTGTCACGGGCGTCGAGCAGGTGCCCGACCGAGCGCAGATCCATGGACGCGGTGCCGTCGCCCGCCGTGAGCGGGGCTTCGACGGCCCAGAACGGGGTGCCGTCCGGGCCGACGCCGAGGAACCAGCGCTCACCCTCCGGCGCCTCCGACGGCGGCACCAAAACCAGCGCGGAACCGCCGTCGGGACGATCGGTGACCAGCGCCCGGCCGCCCTTGGCCAGGTCCACGACGACGACCCGGCCGCGGTCCCAGGCGGCGGCGAGCCAGTCCTC
The DNA here is from genome assembly GCF_017592555.1 of Actinoplanes flavus. GTDB lineage: Bacteria > Actinomycetota > Actinomycetes > Mycobacteriales > Micromonosporaceae > Actinoplanes > Actinoplanes flavus. The sequence continues at coordinate 59,831 of NZ_JAGFNS010000015.1, forward strand.
GTCCTTGCGGCGGTGGGCGGCACGGTCGAGGGTGGTACGTGCGAGCGGTGGGCCGCCCGGCTCTTCGGAACTGGTCACGCTGCGCTGCGCTCCACGGCGGTCAGGGCGGCGAGCTGGGCCTCGATCCGCTCGGCATCACCCAGGACGACGGTCACCGCGCGGGACGGGGCGAGGTACTTCGCGGCCGCGGCGGCGACCTCCTCACGGGTGGCGGCGGACAGCGCCGCCGAGTAGTCGCGCAGATGGTCGAGGCGCAGCCCGAAGCCGGCGTAGATGCTGGCCAGCCCGGCCAGGCCGGCCTGGGTGGACATGTTGAGGCGGAGGGCTCCCAGGGCGTACCGGCGGGCCTGCTCCAGCTCCTCCTCACCGGGGGCGAGGCTGGCGATGCGGCCCAGTTCGTACTGCGTCTCGAGCAGGGACGGGCCGGTCACCTCGGTGGCCACCTCGGCGGCCGCGATCAGGGCGGACCCGGCGACGTAGTGCTCGATCGACGAGTACGACCCGTAGGTGTAGCCCTTGTCCTCCCGGATGTTCTCCGTCCAACGGGACGAGAAGTAGCCGCCGAAGACCAGGTTGGCCAGGTAGAGGGCGGCGTAGTCGGGGTCGGTGCGGGTGAGCGCGGGCAGGGCGATCCGCAGCGAGGACTGCACCGAACCGGGCCGGTCCACGAGCAGCAGCGGGCCGGTCTCCAGCGCGGGGGTGGCCGGGATGGTCCCGTCCGGGGCGCTGCCGGTCCAGCCGCCGAGGATCTTCTCGGCGGTGTCGATGGCCTGCTCCGGGTCGATGTCACCGACGAGCACCAGCACCGCGCCGTCCGGGCGGACCCGGTCGGCGTGCAGCTCGCGCAGGGCGGCGGGCTCGACGGCGCGGACCTCCTCCGGGCCGGGGGTCTGCACCGCGTACGGGTGGGCGCCGTACATCCGGCTGAGCAGCGCCACGCGGGCCAGGTGACCGGGCTGGCTGAGGGCGACCTGGATGTGGTCGCCCAGGCGCTCCCGCTCGGTGGCCACCTCGGTCTCCGGGTAGGCGGCGCCGGTGAGCACCCCGGCGAGCAGCTCCAGAGTCCGGTCGAGGCCGTCGGCGAGGGCGTTGCCGCTGATCAGCAGGCGGTCCGGATCGAGCCCGGCGGCCAGGCTCCCGCCGACGGCCTGCAACTCGGCCGCGATGTCGATGCTCGACATGCTGCCGGTGCCGGTGAGCAGGGCCTGCGAGAGCAGGGTGGCCGGGGCCAGCGGCGCCCGCCCGAACGGGATCCGCAGCCGCACCTCGACCAGCGGCACGGCGGACCGGCGGATGGCGATCACGGTGAGGCCGTTGTTGAGGGTGCGCTCGCGCTCCAACGGCAGGTTGAGCTCGGCATCCGGCACCAGGTCCGGCAGGGTCTTGGTCACGCGGAGGCTCCCGGGATCACTTCGACGGAGGCGCGGCGCTCGGGCCGCAGGGTGGCCGCGGCGGCGACGATCTGCTCCGCGCGCACCTCGCTGATCAGCTTGGGCAGGTCGTTCAACAGCTCGGGGCGGCCGCGCTGCAACTCCAGCACGGCCATCGGCAGCGCCCGGCCGAGCACGTCGTCGGTGCCGTGCAGCAGGCGGGTCGCCATCCGGGCCTGGGTGCGGTCCAGTTCGCCGGGCTTGAGGCCGTCGGCGGCGAGCCGGTCCAGCTCCTCGTCGATGGTCCGCAGCACCTTGTCGGCGTCGCCGCCGGGCGGCAGGTGGGCCTGGAGCAGCAACGCGGTGGGGTTGCGCACCTGGTACTCGTCGCCCATGAAGCCGATGTAGCCGCCCAGGGTGGTGGCCGTGCGGTCGCGCTGGACCAGGCGCTCCACGAGCCGGGAGGCGTCACCGTCGGTGAGCACCTCGGCGAGCACCACGAACGGCAGGTAGTCGTCGAAGGTGGCGATCGGGTCCGGCACGCGCCAGCCGCCGGCCACGGCGGGCAGCGGGGCGATGCGATCGACGTACGATTCCCGGCGCTCCGCCGTCAGGTCGGGCTCGAAGAAGTCGGGCAGTCGCGGGGCGGGACGGGCCGGCACGTCACCGAAGTGCCGCTCGATCATGGCGGTCGCCTCCGCCACGTCGAAGTCGCCGGCCACCGACAGCACCGCGTTGCCGCAGGCGTAGTAGCGGTCGAAGAATCCCTGCGCGTCCTCGACCGTGGCGCTCTCCAGGTCCTCGAACGAGCCGTATCCGTCGTGCGCGTTCGGGAAGGTCTCGAACATCACCGGCGGCAGTTTGAGCCACGGGAACCCGCCGTACGGCCGGTTCAGCACGTTGACCCGGATCTCCTCCTTGACCACGTCGACCTGGTTGCGCAGGTTCTCCTCGGTGAGCCGGGGGCCGCGCATGCGGTCGGCCTCGAGGAACAGCGCGCGCTCGAGGCCGCCGGACGGCAGCACCTCGAAGTAGTCGGTGTAGTCCAGGTGGGTGGAGCCGTTGAAACTGCCGCCCGCGCCCTGCACGTGGCGGAAGTGTGCCAGCTTCTCCAGGTTCTCCGAGCCCTGGAACATCAGGTGCTCGAAGAGGTGGGCGAACCCGGTGCGGCCCTCCGGCTCGCTGCGGATGCCGACGTCGTAGACGACTGCCACACCGACGACGGGGGCGCTGCGATCCGGGGAGAGGACCACGCGCAGACCGTTGCCGAGGGTGAACCGCTCGACCGGGTATTTCGTCGCGGGGATCTTGATTCTGGGCGCCACGGTACGAATCTAGCGGACGCGCCTCCGTAGTCGAGTGGCGACGCCGGGTAAATACATCAATATCCGTTCCCGATCTTCTGCCGCGAATCGGGCGCGGGTGTCACCCCTGGGATGGACTTGACGCACAAGCCCCACATGGCCCAGTATTCCCATCCATCAGATAGGTGAACACGGGAAAGGGGCGCGCGTCGTGTACGTCTCGGCTCGCACGGACTACGCCGTACGCGCGATGCTCGCGGTCACCGCGGAACACCCGCACCTGGTCAAGGCCGCCGGACTGGCGGCCGCCCAGGAGATCCCGCTGAGCTTTCTCCAAGGCATCCTGCTCGATCTGCGCCGCGCCGGGCTGCTGCACAGCCATCGCGGGGTGGACGGCGGATACGCGCTGGCCCGGCCGGCCGAGGAGATCACCGTCGGCGACGTCGTACGCGCCGTCGGCGGCGCCCTCACCACGGTTCGCGGCCTGCCCACGTCCACGGCGACCTACCACGGTGCGGCGACGGCGCTGCATGACGTGTGGGTCGCCGTCGAGGCGGCCATCGAGGGTGTGGTCGACCACAAGACCCTGGCCGAACTCTCCAACACCTCAGTGAAACGAAACTAGGAGTGAGTATGAGCTCCCGCACCATACGCGCGCTCGCCTTCGCCACGGCCGCCGTTCTGGCCTCGACCGCTCTCGCCGCCTGCGGTTCGGACGAGGAGAAGCCAACCGCGGCCGGCTCCGGCGCCGCCGAGGCCGAAACCATCCGTCTGGGTTACTTCCCGAACATCACCCACGCGCCGGCTCTGGTCGGTGTCAACAAGGGCTTCTTCGCCGAGACCCTGGGCGGCACCAAGCTGGAGGAGAAGACCTTCAACGCCGGCCCGGCCGCGATCGAGGCGCTCTTCTCCGGCGCGATCGACGCGACCTACATCGGCCCGAACCCGGCGATCAACGGCTGGTCCGAGTCCAAGGGCCAGGCGCTGAAGATCGTCGCCGGCAGCACCTCGGGCGGCGCCGGCCTGGTGGTCAAGGACGGCATCAACACTCCGGCCGACCTCAAGGGCAAGAAGATCGCCACCCCGCAGCTGGGCAACACCCAGGACGTCGCGCTGCGCGCCTGGCTGAAGCAGAACGGCCTGAACGCCGACAAGCAGGGCGGCGGCGACGTCTCGGTGCTGCCGCAGGACAACGCGACCGCGTTGCAGGCCTTCGCCCAGGGCGCGATCGACGGCGCCTGGGTGCCCGAGCCCAACCTGAGCCGGCTGATCCTGGAGTCCAAGGGCAAGCTGCTCGTCGACGAGAAGACCCTGTGGCCGAACGGCGAGTTCGTCACCACCCACCTGATCGTGAGCCAGGAGTTCCTGAAGAAGTACCCGGGCACGGTCAAGAAGCTGATCCAGGGCCACGTCAAGTCGGTCAAGTACATCGAGACCAACAACGCCGAGGCGCAGACCGCCGCGAACGCCCAGATCGAGAAGCTGTCCGGCAAGGCGCTCAAGCCGGAGATCCTCGCGGCCGCGTTCAAGAACCTGAAGTTCACCTACAACCCGATCGCCTCGTCGCTCTACACCAGCGCGAAGAACGCCGAGTCGGTCGACCTGCTCGACCCGGTGGATCTGAAGGGCATCTACGACCTGACGATCCTCAACGAGGTGCTCACGGCAGAGGGCCAGGCCGCGGTCAGCGACGCCGCCGCCTGACGGACTGACCGGCGAATGATGGGAGGGCGAGTATGAGCACGGTAGTGCGGATCGACGACGTCACCAAGAAGTACGGTTCGGGCAGCAATGCTCTGCTCGCCCTCGACCACGTTTCGCTCACCGTCGACAAGGGCGAGTTCGTCTGCCTCCTCGGCGCCTCCGGGTGCGGCAAGAGCACGCTGCTGTCCCTGGTCGCGGGGCTGGACAGGATCAGCGGCGGGACCCTGGAGATCAACGGCAAGCACGTCGCCCTGATGTTCCAGGAGGCCGCCCTCTTCCCCTGGCTGTCGGTGTCCGGCAACGTGGAGCTGGCGCTGCGCCTGCAGGGGGTGGGCCGGGCCGACCGCCGTAAGCGGGCGGGTGAGCTGCTGGAGATCGTCCGGCTGGGCGGCTTCGGCGGCAAGCGGCCGCACGAGCTCTCCGGCGGCATGCGGCAGCGGGTGGCGCTGGCCCGGGCCCTGGCGCAGAACGCCGACATCCTGCTGATGGACGAGCCGTTCGGCGCCCTGGACGCGATGACCCGCGACATCCTGCACGACGAGCTGGAACGGATCTGGCGGGAGCAGGAGCTCACCGTCCTCTTCGTGACGCACAACGTCCGGGAGGCGGTCCGGCTCGGTGACCGGGTCGTCCTGCTGAGCAGCCGGCCGGGCCGGGTCCTCGAAGACTTCAAGATCGATCACCCGCGCCCGCGGCGCATCGACTCGACCGAGGTGGCCGCCCAGGCCGCCGAGATCACCGACCGGCTTCGCGCGGAGGTCGCCCGTCATGCCAGCTGAGGTCATCACCGACGACAAGACGGCCGACGAGGTCAGCGGCCTCGACGCGCTGGAACTCGCGCCACGGCCGGACCGGGGCGACCGCGGCCGGCGGATCTGGAACAGCGCCTGGCCCAAGCTGCTGGCCGTCGCCATCGCGATCGCCGCCTGGCAGCTCGTGGTGCTCTCCGAGTGGAAGCCCACCTACGTGCTGCCCGGCCCGGTCGACGTGTTCGCCGACCTGAAGGAGCTGGCCACCACGCCCGACTTCTGGGACGGCGTACGGCTGACCCTTACCCGGGCCTTCACCGGCTTCCTGCTCGCGGTCGCCATCGGCACCGTGATCGGCGCCGCGGTCTCCCGGTTCGCCCCGCTGCGGGCCGCGATCGGCTCGCTGATCACCGGCCTCCAGACCATGCCGTCGATCATGTGGTTCCCGCTGGCCATCCTGCTCTTCCAGCTCAGCGAGAGCGCCATCATGTTCGTGGTGGTCATCGGCGCCGCACCCTCGGTGGCGAACGGCCTGATCAGCGGTATCGACTACGTGCCGCGGACCTGGCTGCGGGTGGGTCAGGTGCTGGGCATGAAGGGCCTGTCCAAATACCGGCACCTGATCCTGCCGGCGTCGCTGCCGTCCTTCATCTCCGGGCTCAAGCAGGGCTGGGCGTTCTCCTGGCGCAGCCTGATGGCCGGTGAGCTGCTGGTCATCGTGCCGGGCGCGCTGTCCGTCGGCGCCCGCATGCAGAACGCCCGGGACCTGCACGAGGCCTCGCTGGTGATCAGCTACATCATCGTCGTACTGATCATCGGCATCCTGATCGACATCCTGTTCAACACGGCGGACAACGCCCTGCGCAAGCGCTGGGGCCTGACCGGCAACTAGCCGGGCCGTCGGCTAGAGCGGCCGGACCGACTCCAGCACCTCGTCGATGACGTAGTCGAACTGCTTGTGGGTGCCGGGCACCGAGACGTACAGGATCGCGGCCGTCGGTTTTCCGACGTCGATGACCGCCACCGCGGACAGCTCCTCGGTGGCGGTCAGCCCGGCCTCGGAGAAGCGCAGCCGGAACTGGCTCACCCAGGCGGGCCGCCCGCCCAGCGTCGTCACCTCGTCGCGCAGCGGCTCCATCCGGTTCGGCTGCGGGTAGTACTCGGCCCGCACGTCCGCCGCGACCTGCCGCCCGACGCACTCCAGATCCAGCGTGACGGCGTCGTTGTCGGCCGCCGGCACCGCCGCCGACAGGATCGAGGCGTGATAGCTGCCGCCGCGGTAGACCTCGGTCACGAAATGCTGCCCGACCCGGTAGGGCACCCGCAGCGTCCCCGCCTCCCAGACGTCGGTCCAGGTCTCCCAGGGGGCGCCGTACCGCTGGTAGGAGATGCCGGCGGTCTCGTCGACCGTGCGCTCCCCGGTGGCCGGTGGCGGTGCGCTCGGCACGGCCGTCGGGGCGCCGCTCGGCGCGGTGGTGGGCGCCGGGCAGGCCTGCGCCAGCGGCGGCCGCACGTCGGCCGGCGGGCCGGCCTTCGACCCGAACGGGTCGCCGTCGCCGCCGACGATCACGATCAGCAGGACGGTGAGGCCGATCGCCACGATCGCCCCGGCCACGCCACCGAAGATCATCAACTGCCGCCGGCGCCGTCGGGGCCCGTCCGGCGGAGGCGCCTGCGGCGGGGCGGGCGGTTGCGGTGGAGACTGCGGGGGTACGCCGTACGCGGTGACCATCCCCGATGCCCAGGGGGACGGATCAGGACGCGCATCGGTCATGACTCCAGTGAACACCACGGGCGCCGCCATCCCACGAGCCGGTAGGCCCGCCGGGTTTGCCCGGCCGATCTACGCCGTTCCCGGAAACGTCGGCTACCGTGCTGCCATGGAACTGGTGTATCCCCCGGTCGTCGCCTTGGCCAAGACGATGTTCCGCGTGCTCGACAACCGGATCGAAGTCGAGGGCGCCGAGCACGTCCCGACCAGCGGTGGGGCGGTGCTGGCCAGTAACCACTCCAGTTACCTGGACTTCATCTACTGCGGCCTGGGCTGCCAGCCCGCCAAGCGGCTGGTCCGGTTCATGGCGAAGAAGCAGGTCTTCGACCACAAGATCAGTGGCCCGCTGATGCGCGGCATGCGGCACATCCCGGTGGATCGCAAGGCCGGCACCGCCGCCTTCAAGCACGCCATCGAGTCGCTGCGCGGCGGTGAGATCGTCGGCGTCTTCCCGGAGGCGACCATCAGCGAGTCCTTCACCGTGAAGACGCTGAAGTCGGGCGCCGCCCGGATGGCCCAGGAGGCGGGCGTGCCGCTCATCCCGATGGCCGTCTGGGGCCCGCACCGGCTCTGGACCAAGGGCCGCAAGAAGGAGCTGACCAAGCGGCACGTGCCGGTCCTCATCAAGATCGGCGAGGCGATCGAGGTCACCGCGGACGCCACCCCCGAGGCGATCACCGCGACCCTGAAGGAGCGGCTCACCGAGCTGCTCGACGCGGTCCAGCGGGCGTACCCGGCGAAGCCCTCCGGCCCGGACGACCGCTGGTGGCTGCCGGCCCATCTGGGCGGCACCGCCCCGCTGCCCAGCGGCACGGCCGCCTGAGGCTCCATCTGACCGAAACCGATCATCGAGGGCTTCCGGCGCGCCGGGGGCCCTCGACGTGTGAAAGGGCCCCGGAACGGCATCGGCGCCGCACCCGAAACCGGGTACGGCGCCGACCTCACTCGGTGCCGGCCGCTATCCGCGGCCGCGGCTCAGCGTGAGTCAGACAGAACGGATGTTGGCCGCCTGCGGACCCTTCTGGCCCTGGGTCACCTCGAACTCCACCCGCTGGTTCTCCTCCAGGGAGCGGTAGCCCGACATCTGGATCGCGGAGAAGTGGGCGAAGACGTCGGCGCCGCCGTCGTCCGGGGTGATGAACCCGAAGCCCTTGTCCGCGTTGAACCACTTCACAACACCGGTAACCATGCTCGTCTCCTCGACGATCGATCATTCCCGACCATTATGGACGGGAACGAGGTAATAAGACCCGCATTCTGTGGGTCTCGTGCTGCCGTACTGATCGCCCGACCGGAGAAACCCGGGTTACGACAAAGAGCGCCTGGGGCAGACTTCCCCACAGGCGCTCCTGAGTACTTGGGAACCAAACTGACAACGTGGGCCAGCGTAGCACGGGAAGAGGGGTCGCGAAGTGCTCGGCGTACAAGTGGCGCGGCAGCTCAAAGCCGCCGGACTGGCCTGGAAGCCACAGCTCGGTGACCGTTTCACCGTCCCGGACCGGGATCTGGACGACGAGCTGTTCGTGCTCAGCAACATGCTGATCCAGGTGCACGACCGCCCGGAAGGACGAATCATCGCCTTCAACGGCACCACCGAGTGGGCGCTCGACGACGTCGACCTCGACGAGGCGCTCTGGCTGCCACGCGAGGACCAGCTCCGGGACCTGCTCGGCGGCACCTTCCGCGAACTGCGCCGGGAGCCCGGCGGCCACCTGGTCCGCATCGCCCTGCTCGGCCACGAGCACACCTTCACGGCCGCCCGGGCCGAGGAGGCCTACGCCGCCGCCCTCCTGCACGTCCTGACAGCGGCCTTCTAAAACCCCTATCCGGTACGGACGACCCCGAACCCGCCGAATCCACCCCGCCCCGCGGCACCCCGCGATCATCTGCCGGGGCACGCCCGCGACGCGCCCGCCGGGCGAAGATCGGTGGTCCCGCTCCAATCCGCACCACCCACCCACACCACACAAGCACCCGCCGAGGCCCAGACCGGCAGACGCGCTCCAGCCCCACCACCCACTCTGGTCACGCAAGCACCCGCCGGGAAGAGATCGGCGAACGCGTTCCACCCTCACCATCCATGCCACGCAAGCACCCACCGGGCCGAGACCGGCGAACGCGCTCCACCGTCACCAGCTTTGCCACGCACGACCCATGGGGCCCCAGCGCTCCGAAAATTTGAGTGCTCAGAGCGAGTCGGCCGGGATCTCCTCGATCAGGGCGGCCAGTTCGGCGGCCTCCATCAGGTCGGCGGGACGGACCGTGACCTGCTCCCGCACGTAGTGGAACCCGGCACGCACCTTGCGCACCGGCACCCCGGCCAGCGACGCCCACGCGATCCGGTAGGCGGACAACTGCACCGCCGCCGCCTCGGCCTCCGCGCCGCCCGGCCGCCGCCCGGTCTTCCAGTCGATCACGTCGAACCGGCCGTCCGGATCGGCGAAGACCGCGTCCATCCGCCCCCGGATCACCACCCCGGCGACGGTTGTGGCGAACGGCACCTCCACCTCGACCGGCGTCCGCTCCGCCCATTCCCCGGTCAGGAACGCCTCCTGGAGCAGGGCCATCTCGTCGTCACCGGCCGCGTCGTCGTCAGCCGCGCCCGGCAGCTCGTCGATGTCGATCAGCCGCACCGACCCGAACCGCCGCTCCAGCCAGGCGTGGAAAGCCGTGCCCCGGCGGGCCTGCGGGGCGGGCCGCTGCGGCAACGGGCGGCGCAACGAGCGGGCCAGGGCCTGCGGATCCCGGCGCAGCACCACGAGCTGGGACACCGACAGGTGCGGGGGCACCACCACCTCGATCGGGCCCTCGTGGCGGGTCCGCTCGGCCCGCTCGGCCAGCAGCAGCCGCGCCTCGCGCCGCCAGCGGACGATGTCCGGATCCTCGGCCTCCGCCACCCGGTCGGCCGCCTCCGCGGCGGCCACCAGCGCCGCCCGGTCAGTCCCGTCCACCCCACCCTCTTCCGCGCCCAGCTCGGCCGCGCCGGCCTCGCTCACACCCGCCACACCACCGTCGCCCGCGCCGGGTGACTCGGCCTGGGCGGCGGGTGACTGATCGCTTTCGGTCGCGGCCAATTCCGGGGTCGCCGCGGCGGCACTGTCGGGCGGGTGGGGGCCGGAATCGCGTTCGGTCCCGCGTACCTCTGATTTGGGTGTTTTGTCTGGTGAGCGGGGCGCGGGGACCGACCAGCCGGTGTCCCCCTCGGCAAGACCGACGAGGTCGGCCGCGAGGCCGGCCCGGGCCGCGACCTCCGGATCCGCGGCGGCCAGGTCGGCGAACGCCTCGGCCGCGGAGGCGTCCGGATTCTCGATCATGCGGCGGATCAGGTCGGCGGCGGCCGCCATCGCCGGGCGGCGCAGGCCGAGCGGATCGGCCGGCCACTCGGCGGTCGCCACCACCTGATCGCTCGGATTGGTGTCGCCGGGCGCCGGCTCCGGCGTCCACACGTCCACCACACCGGCGCCGTCGGCGCAGGCCGCGCGGATCTCGTCGAGGAAGACCGACGGGCCGCGCGGGCGCTTCACCCCGTCACCCCACCAGTAGCCGGAGCAGAGCAGCAGGCGGCGTGGCCGGGTCACCGCGACGTAGGCCAGGCGGCGCTCCTCACGCTCGTCGTGCTCCCGCCAGGCACGGCCGAAAGCGGTCACCGCGGCGGCGACGTCCTTCTGCTCGACGGCGTCGCCCAGATCCAGCGCCGGAAGCCCCGCCGAGTCGCCACGCAGCGGAAACGGCAGCACCCCGATGCCGCCCAGGTAGTGGTCGGAGGAGCGGGCCAGACCCGGCCAGACACCCCGGCACAGGCCGGCGACCGAGACCACGTCCCATTCCAGGCCCTTCGCGGCGTGCGCGGTCAGGATCTGCACCGCGCCCTCGACCACGTCCACCTGGCCCGGCTCCAGACCGCGTTCCTCCTCCTCGGCGGCCGCCAGGAAGGCCAGGAACCCGGCCGGGGTGCCGGTCTCGTTCTCGGTGATGTAGCGGGTCGCCGCCTCGCCCAGCGCGTCCAGGTGGCCGCGGGCCAGCCCGGCGTCACCGGCCGCCCAGCCGCGCACCGCCACCTCCACGTCCAGGCCGATGGTGCGCTCGATGTCGGCGAGCAGGTCCGGCAGCGGCTGGTCCAGGCGGCGGCGCAGCGCGGCCAGCTCACGGCCGTAGTCCCGCAGGCGGCGGTAGCCCTCGTCCGAGTACAGCCGGGGGGCACCCGGGTCGGCCAGCGCCTCCACCAGGGTGGCGTCGTCCAGACGGTCGGTGTTGATCTCCTCGGGGTCGTCGCCGGACCGGCCGGAGGCGGCCGCCCGGGCCGCCGCGATCGCCCGGGCCCGCCGGTGCAGGGCCACCAGGTCACGCGGGCCGATCCGCCAGCGCGCCCCGGTGAGCAGCCGCAACAGCGACGCGCCGTCGGCCGGGTCGGCCAGCACCCGCAGCGTGCAGACCACGTCCCGGACCTCCGGGGTGTCCAGCAGGCCGCCCAGACCGACCACCTCGACCGGCAGGCCCCGGGACCGCAGCGCCTCCTCCAGCACCGGGATCTGGCTGCGCACCCGCACCAGGACGGCGCTGGTCGGGCGCCGCTCCAGCGGGATCTCGGCGGCCGGGGCGGTCGGCATCCCGGCGACCAGGCGCCAGGCGGTCAACATCGAATCGGCGATCCAGGCGGCCTCGTCGGCGTACGTCGGCAGCAGCGCACATGTCACCGTCCGCCCGCCGACCGCCGCGGCCACCCGGTCGGCCGACTGCAACTGGTGCACGTGGGCGCGCAACGGGGCGGAGATCGTGTTCGCCACGCGCAGGATCTCCGGCCGGTTGCGCCAGCTCCGGGTCAGCGTGCGCTCCCAGGCCGGCCGGTCCCCGGAATCCCGGAACTCCTCCGGGAACCGCTCCAGCGTCCCCGCGGACGCGCCCCGCCACCCGTAGATCGACTGGCAGGGGTCGCCCACCGCGGTCACCGGATGGCCGCCGCCGAACAGGTTGTTCAGCATCGTCACCTGCGCGTGGCTGGTGTCCTGGTACTCGTCGAGCAGCACGATCCGGAACCGGCCGCGCTCGATCTCGCCGACCTCCGGATGATCGCGGGCGACCAGCGCGGCACGGGCCATCTGGTCCCCGAAGTCCATCGCCTCCAGGTCGAGTTTGCGCTGCTCGTACGCCCGGACCAGGGGCAGCAGGGTGAGCCGGCCCTGCTGCCGGCGCAGCACCTCGGAGACGTCCTTGTACATCCGGCCCGGGAACTCCTGCACATCGGCGAAGAACCGGCCGGTCCAGGCCGCCAGGTCGCCGGTCGTGACCAGATGCTCGGACAGCTCGGCGGAGAGCGCCAGGACGTCGTCGGTGACCGTGCCCGGCGCGCGGTTCAGGCCCGTCATCTCACCGGTGTAGGTGCGCACCAGCGAGTCGACGATCTGCCAGCGGGCCGCCTCGGTGAGCAGGCGCGCGGACGGTTCGTACCCGGCGCGGAGCCCGTGCTCGGTGACCACCCGGGCCGCGTAGGCGTGGTACGTCGAGATGGTCGCCTCACCGGCGAACGCGTCGTCCCGGCCCAGCCGGCGGACCAGCTGGCCGAGCCGGGTCCGGACCCGGTGCGACAGCTCGCCGGCCGCCTTGCGGGTGAAGGTCAGGCCCAGGATCTCGCCGGGGTGCGCGTACCCGTTCGCGACCAGCCAGACCACCCGCGACGCCATCGTCTCGGTCTTGCCGGAGCCGGCGCCCGCCACCACGAGCAGCGGCTCCACCGGCGCCGCGATGATCGCCTCCTGCTCGGTGGTCGGCTCCGGCAGGCGCAGCAGCCGGGCCAGCTCGCGCGGCGTGTAGCGGGGTCCCGAGTCGGCGGCGCGGCGGCGCGGCGACGGCCCCTCGGCGAACAGCGTCGGCTGCGTCATCGATCAGTTTCCGAATCCAGTGGCACGGTCAGGAATCTTCCGGGGTCGGCTCGACGACCTGGCGGCCCTTGCCGGAGATCGGGCAGCTGGTGCGGACCGGGCACACCCGGCAGCGGCTGTTCGCCACCGCGGAGAAGGTGGCGGCGGCCATCGTCTCGGCGGTGCGGCGGACCATCGCGTACGCCCACTGCGGGTCGGCGGCCTCGGTGATCGGCACCTGAAGCTGCTCGCGGGCGTCCTTACCGGGCCCGAGCTGCACCAGCGCCGCACCGCCGCTCTCCGACCCGTAATCCGCGAAAGCCCCCGCCGCGATCGCCGCCTGGTAGCCGCCGAGCTGCGGATTCTCGGCCACGTCGGCGGACGAGACGGCGGTGGTCTTCCCCGTCTTCAAGTCGATGACGACGAGCCGGCCCTCCTCGTCCACCTCGAGCCGGTCCACCCGGCCGGTCAACTGGATCGGCCGGCGCTCGTCCTCCAACCGGACCGTGAACTCGTGCTCGATCGCCAGCAGCCGCCGCGGGTTGACCGCCAGCCAGCGCAGCAGCTTGTCGACCATCGCCTGGGCCCGCTCCTGCTCCGAACCGGCCAGCCACTGTGCGGCCAGCTCGATCGAATCGAACCGGGCCGACACGTACTCGACCAGCTTCTCCCGGTCCGCGTTCGCGTCCTCGGCCAGCATCGCCGCGGCGTGCACCAGGTTGCCGATGCCCTGCGCGGGCCCGGCCGGGGCCGCGCCGCCGTGCCGCTCCAACAGCCAGCGCAGGCTGCACCGCAACGCGCTCTCCATCGACGACGGCGTCACCTTGACCGCCTCGCCCTCGTCGACGAGCGGCCGGTCGTCGGAGAGCGGCCGCAGCCCCCACCACTCGTCCGGATGCGCTCCCGGCACCCCCGCCGCCGCCAGCCGGGCCAGCTCGGCCGCCGCGGCGCGCCGCCGGCTCGGCGTCTCAGCGCTGCCCACCACGACGGTACGAAGCTCGGCCACCAGCGAGGCCAGGGTCAGTGCCCGCGGTGGGCGGCCCATCGGGATCTCGGCCTCGGCGTCCTCCCCTTCCGCTCCACCGACGGGATCGCCGCGCTCATCGCCGCCCGCCGGCTCAGCGTCCACCCCCACCACTCCACCGACGGGATCGCCGCGCTCATCGCCGCCCGCCGGCTCAGCGTCCACCCCTACCACTCCACCGATGGAGCCGCCGCTCGCCGCGTGCTCACGCGCAACGCCGCCCACCTCACGGGCGACATCGCCGGCCTCACCGGCAACATCTGCCGCCGGCTCGGTGTCCTCGCCGGCCTCGTCTCCCGCGGCAGGCCGTGTGGCATTCCTTCCTATCGGCCTGGTGCGGTCGCCAGGGTTCGACGGACCACCTGAATCGGAGGAACCGGGGGAAGAATCTGAATCAGTGGAACCATCCGGATCGGAAAAATCCTCCTTACCGGGCAAATCGTCCGGACTGGACGTGCCGGAAGGGGGTTCAGGAGGGCCGGACGGACCCGACAGGCTCGACGCAGCGGACGGCAGTTGAGTAGGGCCGGACAGTCCCGACAAGCCCGACGAACTCGACGCGCTGGACGGCGATCGAGGAGGGCCGGGCAGGCCCGGCAAGCCCGACGAGCTCGACGCGCTGGACGCCGGTTGAGGAGGGCCGGACGGACCCGGCAAGCCGGACGGACCCGGCGAGCCGGACGGGCCGGACGGACCCGACGGGGGTTGAGGCGGGCCGATGTCCCAGGGGTCCGGATCGGCTGGTGGATCGCCGCCGCCGAGGCGGCGGATCGGGGTGGCGAGTTCGGCGAGGAAGCGGCTCGGCTGTTCCTCACCGATGGAACCGCCCACACTCGCCGACGAGACGGCGGTGACGACCAGGCGGCGGCGGGCTCTCGTGACCGCCACGTAGAAGAGCCGCCGCTCCTCGTCGAGCAGGGCCGACGTCTCGGCGATCACCGCGGCCGGGCCGGAGGCGGGACGGCCGGCGAGCACGTCGACGAGGCGTTCCGAGCCGAGCAGGCTGCCGCGCAGGCGCAGGTCGGGCCAGATGCCCTCCTGTACACCAGCGAGGATCACGACGTCCCATTCGAGGCCCTTCGCCGCATGCGCGGTGAGGAGCCGGACGGCCTCGCCACGGTCGGCGCTCGGGGCGATCGAGTCGGCGGGCAGCTCCTGGCCGAGAACGTGGTCGAGGAAGACCGAGACCCCGGCGCCGGGCAGCCGGTCCACGAACCGGGCGGCCGCGTCGAAGAGGACCACCATGGCGTCCAGGTCCCGATCGGCTGCCTCGGAGCGCCACTGCCGGGCGCGGCCGGAGTCACGCTGGTCGGGCATGGGGACGTTGCCGGTGCTCATCGCGAACCACCGGTCGTGCAGCCCGCTCTCCCGCCACACCGTCCAGAGCACCTGCTCGGCGGAGACACCGGGGGCCGCGGCCGCCTCCCGGGCCACCGCGATCAGGCGGGCGATGGTCTGCGCCGGGCGGGCCCAGCGCCGCTCGACCAGATCCAGCCCGGCCGGGTCGCGGATCGCGTCGACCAGGAGCTCACCCGAGGGCCGCCGGTCACCGGCGGCCACCGCCAGCGCCCGCAGCCCCTGGCGCAACCGGCGCTCGGCCAGCGGGTCGGCCCCGCCGAGCGGCGAGTGCAGCAGAGCGACGGCCGCCTCCTCGTCGAGGGCCGCCGGATCCACCGCACAGCGCAGGAGCAGCAGGAACGGCGCCACCGCCGGTTGCAGGTGCAACGGCAGGTCCTCGGCGTGGATGACGGTCGGCACCCCGGCCGCGGCCAGCGCCCGCTGCACCGACGGCTGTTGCAGCATCGTCGATCGCATCAGTACCGCCATCCGCGACCAGGGCACCCCGTGCAGCAGATGGGCTTCCCGCAGGGCGTGAGCGATGTACGCCGTCTCCGCGGCGGTGGACCGGAACGTCCGCACCACCGCCTCCGGCCGCGGCCCCCACTCCCCTTCGCTCCCCGCGCCCGACGTCGAAGCCGATCCAGGAGAAGACGAATCACCCACCGCGGCCGAAGAACCGGCGGCCGAAGACTCCGTGGCCGGAGACCCCGCAGATGGGGAGCCGGCGGACGGCGAGTCGGCGGGTGTGGGGGCGGTCGGGGCGGGTGGGTGCATGGGCCGGTGCCCGATCGGGCCGCGCATGCGGCGGGCGACCCGGCCGGTCGCGTTGAGCAGGGGCGCGGCGGCCCGGTAGTTGGTGTGCAGGACGATCGTCTCGGCCGGGGTGCCGGAGGCGGCGCGGAAGGTGGCCGGGAAGGTGCCGACGACGCTGGGGTCGGCGCCCCGGAAGCCGTAGACGGACGAGTCCGGGTCGGCGAAGGCGACCAGTGGCTTGCCGCCGCCGGCGACCAGGTTGAGCAGCTCGATCTGGGCCGGGTCGGTCTCGGCCAGCTCGTCGACGTAGACGAACGCCAGGCGGCGGCGCTCGGCCTCGAGGAGGTCGGGCTCGTCGGCGAGGAGGCCGGCGGCGGCGCGGACCAGTTCGGCCGGATCGTACGCCGCCGAGCCCCGGGTGGTGACGTCGCGCAGGGCGAGGACCGCCACATACTCCCGGAGGAAGCGGGCGGCGGCGGGCCAGTCGTCGCGGCCGAGGCGCTCGCCGAGGCGGGCCAGCTCGACGGGGCCGACGCCGCGCTCGGCGGCGCGCTGCATGAGGTCGCGCAGCTGCTGGGCGAAGGCGCGGGTGGGCAGCGCCGGGCGGAGGGCTTCGGGCCAGCCGATGTCGCCGGTGGCCTCGGGGTCGGCGACGGCGGCCAGCAGCTCCCGGATGATCAGGTCCTGTTCCGGGCCGGTGAGCAGGCGTGGAGACGGTTCGCCGCGTTCGGCGGCGGCCCGGCGGAGCAGGCCGAACGCGTACGCGTGGAAGGTCCTCACGAGCGGCTCGTGAACGATGCGGCCGGGCTGGTCGGCGATCCGTGCCTCGATGCGGTCGCGCAGCGCGGCCGACGCGCGGCGGCCGAAGGTGAGCACCAGGATGCGCTCCGGGTCGGCGCCCTCGGCGATGCGGGCGGCCACCGACTCGACGAGCATCGACGTCTTGCCCGTGCCGGGGCCGCCGACGACCAGGAGCGGCCCGGCGGTGTGCTGGATGACACCGCGCTGCACCGGGTCGGCGGGCAGCGCGACCGCGACCGGGCGGGGACGCCGGACCAGACGGTAGGTGGGCCGGCGCACCGGGGGGAGGGATACCGGCGTGCTCACGGCATCTATGAGAGCACGCCGGTACGACGTTATTCCGGGGCGGGAAGCGCAACGGCCCGGATTCACGCCCGAAGGGATCCCGGGGTCAGGTGCCTTCGGCGGGGCTGGCCGTCCCGGAGGCCGTGCCGGAGGGCGCGTCCCGCGGCCCGGCCAGCGCGTTCTCGATCAGGTCGACGGCCTCCGTGACGGTACGCGCGACGAGCAGCAGCTCCATGGCGGCCGGCCGGACGAACTTCTGGTCGACGAGCCCACCGAGCCACCGGGTCAGCCCGTCGTAGAACCCGTCCGGGTCGAGCAGCACGATCGGCTTGCGGTGCACGTCGAGGGTGGCGGTGGTCCAGACCTCGAACAGCTCGTCGAGGGTGCCGAGCCCGCCGGGCAGCGTGAGGAACGCGTCCGACCGGTCGATCATGAGGGTTTTGCGGGTGCCCATGTCCCCGGTGACGAGGAGTTCGTCGGAGTCGTGGTCGGCGACCTCCAGGTCGACGAGGCACTGCGCGATGATGCCGAGGGTGTGCCCGCCGGCGGCCCGGGCGCCGTCGCCCACGGCGCCCATCATGCCGACCGAGCCGCCGCCGGAGACGAGGGTGTGCCCGCGTTCGGCGAGGGTCCGGCCGGTCTCGGCGGCGAGGTCGAGCCGGCGTTGTTCGAGGGTGTTGGAGGAGGCGCAGAAGACGCAGATGTTCGCCACGTCAGCGGGGTTCGTTCGTCTCGGCGAGGACGGCCTCGGCGTCGATGATGATCCGGACGGCCTCGGCGACGTCGTCGGTGAGGTGGATGAGGTCGAGATCCATGGTGGATATCTTGCCCTCGCCGAGCATCCGGGTCTTCATCCAGTCGAGAAGCCCGCCCCAGTAGTCGGCGCCCATCAGGATCACCGGGAACCGGGTGACCTTCTTCGTCTGGACCAGGGTGATCGCCTCGAACAGCTCGTCCAGGGTGCCGAAGCCGCCGGGCAGGACCACGAAGGCCTGCGCGTACTTGACGAACATGGTCTTGCGGACGAAGAAGTAGCGGAAGTCGATGCCGACGTCGACCCAGTCGTTGAGGCCCTGTTCGAAGGGCAGCTCGATGCCGAGCCCCACGGACATGCCGCCGGCTTCGGTGGCGCCCCGGTTGGCCGCCTCCATGACGCCCGGCCCGCCGCCGGTGATGACCGCGTACCCCGCTTCGGCCAGTGCCGCGCCGAGGTTCTCGGCGAGCTCGCACTCGTAGCTGTCGGCGGTGCTCCGGGCCGAGCCGAAGACGCTCACCGCGGGCGGCAGGTCGGCCAGGGTGTCGAAGCCCTCGACGAATTCGGAGAGGATCCGCAGCGCCCGCCAGGCGTCCTTGGTCTTCCATTCGCCGCGGTGCGGGGAGTCGAGGAGTTTCTGATCGGCGGTGCTCGGCGGAATGGAGTCGCGGCGCAGTGTGACGGCTCCGCGATGCCGTTCGGGGGCCGGTCGCGGTCGCCCGTTGGTGCTGTCCGTCATGCCACAAAGGTAGTGCGGACGGTCAGCACCCGGTGAATAACCGGGTGCGTTTCGGCAAGAGGATTGCGACTCGCAGACCTTTTTGCCAGATTGAAGCAACCGACAGTGACTCTGACGCGTCTGTACTGTTACCGACCTGGCATCACCGGGCTCCCGGCGAAGGGGCAGTCACCATGACGAACCGACACGAGCGCCTCAGGATGCAGCGCCGGATCCGCCTGGTGCTGGAGGAGCGGCGGGCGGCTTTCGCGGCGCGCGACGCCGAGCCGGCCGTCGACCCGGAGGCGACGATGGAGATCCCGCCACCGCAGCGTGCGGTGGGCCGGGTGACCGTGGAGTACTAACCGGCGAGCCACCGGTAGAGGGTGGCCGCCCCGTCACGGATCTTGCCGATCTCGACGTGCTCGTCCGGCGCGTGGGCCAGCGCCGGATCGCCGGGACCGTAGTTGAGGGCCGGGATGCCGAGGGCCGCGAACCGGGCCACGTCGGTCCAGCCGAGTTTGGCGGCCGGTTCGATGCCGACGGCGGCGAGGAATTCGCGTGCCGGGGCGGCGTCGAGTCCGGGCCGGGCGCCGGGCGCCGAGTCGGTGATCTCCAGCTGGAACCCGTCGAAGACCTCACGCAGGTGCTCGTGGGCCTGCTTCTCGGTACGGTCCGGGGCGAACCGCAGGTTGACCTCGACGCCGCACTCGTCCGGTACGACGTTGCCGGCCACACCCCCGAAGATCCGCACCGCGTTGAGGCCCTCCCGGTAGGTGCAGCCGTCGATGGTCACGGTCCGCGGGTGGTACGCCTCCAGCCGCCGCAGCACCTCACCGGCCGCGTGGATGGCGTTGACCCCGCGCCACGCCCGTGCCGTGTGCGCGCGCCGGCCCCGCAGGCTGACCTGCGCCGAGACCGTGCCCTGGCATCCGGCCTCCACCGCCCCGTACGTCGGTTCGAGCAGCACCGCGAAGTCGGCCTGGAGCCACTTGGGGTGCGCCGCGGCGACCAGGTTGAGCCCGTTGTGCTCGGACTCGATCTCCTCGGACTCGTAGAACAGGTAGGTGACGTCGTACCGGGGATCGGGCAGGGTGACGGCGAGGTGCAGGGCGAGGGCGACGCCGCCTTTCATGTCGGAGGCGCCGCAGCCGTAGATCAGGTCGTCGACGACGGTGGACGGCAGGTTGCCGTCGATCGGCACGGTGTCGAGGTGCCCGGCGAGGATGACCCGCTGGTCGCGGCCCAGTTTGGTCCGGGCCATCACGGTGTTGCCCACCCGGCGCACGGACAGGTGCCCGGCCCTGCGAAGGGCGTCCTCCACGCAGTCGGCGATCACCTTCTCGTCGCGGGACACGGACTCGACGTCGACCAGTGCGCGGGTCAGCACGACCGGGTCGACCAGCACGTCCGGGGTGAGCGGGTTGGCCATGTGCGCACCATACCGGGGTGACGCGACGCTCCCGATGACTCATCGAGGGTCCGGTAGGGTTTCGCTCGTGGAAACCGCGATCTCGACTTCGCCCGCCTGGGGCATCGGCCTCGCCACCGTCACCGCCGAGGGACAGGTTCTGGACACCTGGTTCCCGGCCGGGCGCCTGGGTCTCGGCGAGGAGCCGGCCGACGTGCCGGTGCTGCCGGCCGGGCTGACCGGCCCGAAGCTGCTGCCCGGACTGAGCACCGTCGAGGTGCGGGTGGTGGTCAAGTCGCTGGCCGACCCGATCGCCGACGCCTCCGACGCGTACCTGCGACTGCACCTGCTGTCGCACCGGCTGGTCCGGCCCAACGAGCTGAACCTCGACGGCATCTTCGGCAAGCTGGCCAACGTCGCCTGGACGTCGGCCGGCCCGTGCCCGCCGGAGCGGGTGGACGAGCTGCGTCTCCTGGAGCGCGCCGCCGGCCGTCAGCTGACCGTCTTCGGGGTGGACAAGTTCCCCCGGATGACCGACTACGTGGTGCCCTCGGGTGTGCGGATCGCCGACTCCGACCGGGTGCGCCTCGGCGCCCACCTGGCCTCCGGGACGACGATCATGCAGGAGGGATTCGTCAACTTCAACGCGGGCACGCTCGGCACCTCGATGGTCGAGGGCCGGATCGTGCAGGGCGTGGTGGTCGGCGACGGCTCGGACATCGGGGGCGGCTCGTCGATCATGGGCACGCTCTCCGGCGGCGGCAAGGAGAAGGTGCGGATCGGCGAGCGCAGCCTGCTGGGCGCGAACGCGGGTGTCGGCATCTCGCTGGGCGACGACTGCGTGGTGGAGGCGGGTGTCTACATCACCGCCGCTTCCAAGGTCACGCTGCCCGACGGCCGGGTGGTGAAGGCCCTCGAGCTGTCCGGTGTGGACAATCTCCTGTTCTGGCGCAACTCGGTCTCCGGCGCGCTGGAGGCCCGTCCGCGCAAGGGCACCGGCATCGAGCTGAACTCGGCGCTGCACGCCAACGACTAGTCCCTGATCAGCGCTTGGGCGGCCGCCGTGCGAACGGCGGCCGTCAGTGTGTCCAGGGCTTTCGAGGAGAGCCGCCAGCACTGCCAGTAGAGCGGGACGTCGAGGTGCCGGCCGGGCCGGATCTCGACGAGGCGGCCGGCGTCGAGATGCGGCCGGGCCTCCTGCTCGTAGAGCATGCCCCAGCCCAGGCCGAGCAGCAGGGCGTGGTTGAAGCTCGCGGTGGCCGGGACGTAGTGGACCGGCGGGTCGTAGCGGGCGGTCAGGAAGCGGTGCTGGATCCGGTCCTTGCGGTTGAAGGCGAGCAGTGGCGTCTGGTTCAGGTCGGTGATGTCCAGGCCGGGCGCGGCCACCGCGAGGTACCGCATGACGCCCAGCCGCTCCACCCGGCAGCCCTGGACCGGCTGGTGGTCGGCGGTCACGGCGGCCATCGCGGTGCCGCTGCGCAGCAGGTCGGCGGTGTGGTCCTGGTCGTCGGTGTGTAGTTCGAAGAGCACGCCGGGCACCTGCTGGAGCACCGGGAGGAACCAGCTGTCCAGCGAGTCGGCGTTGACCACCACGGACAGCCGGGTGTCGCCGCGGGCCTGGTCCAGCGCCTCCCGTTCGAGCAGCGCCACCTGGCCGGCGAACCGGACCAGCGCCTCGCCGGAGGTGGTCGCCGTGCACGGTTTGGCGCGGCGCACCAGCACCTGGCCGACGGACTGCTCCAGCGCCTTGATCCGCTGGCTGACCGCGGACGGCGTGACGTGCAGCACTCTCGCCGCCGCCTCGAAACTGCCCTGCTCGACGACCGCCAGGAAGGTCGCCAACTGCACCTGATCCACGTTAGGAAATCTAATCCATCCTCAAAATGATTAGCTGGAGACGCCCGTAGGTGGTGACTAGCGTCGAGGCATGCTCGCCTCCGCTTTCGCCGGTTTTGTCGCTTCCGCTGTGCTGATCATCGCGATCGGCGCCCAGAACGCGTTCGTCCTGCGCCAAGGGCTGCGCCGGGAACACGTACTCCCGGTGGTGTTGACCTGTGCCCTCTCCGACCTCGCGCTGATCTCCGCGGGTATCGCCGGGCTCGGCGCGGTCCTGACCGCGCGCCCCGAGCTGATCGCGGCGATCCGCTGGGCCGGGGCCGCGTTCCTGCTCGGCTACGCGGTGCTCGCGGCGCGCCGCGCGATGCGCCCGGAGGTCCTCGATCCGGCCGGGAAGGCGCCGGCGACGCTGCGCGCCACCCTGCTCACCTGCCTCGCCCTGACCTATCTCAACCCGCACGTCTACCTGGACACCGTGCTGCTGCTCGGTTCGGTGGCGCAGCAGCATCCGCACCGGTGGCTGTTCGGGCTGGGCGCGTCCGCCGCCAGCCTGGCCTGGTTCGTCGGCCTCGGCCTGGGCGCGCGCCGGCTGGCCCCGGTGCTCGCCCGGCCCGGCTCGTGGCGGGTGCTCGACGGCTCGATCGCGCTGGTCATGGCCGCCCTCGGCATCACGCTGATCATGCAAGCTTGACTCTCCACCAGGTCGAGACACCAGGGTTCAGGGACGTGGAGAGCGACATGCGAGGCATCGGCGAGGCGGCGCGGGCGAGCGGGCTGAGCGTCAGCGCGCTGCGGTTCTACGACGGCGCGGGCGTGCTGGTCCCGGCCGCGGTGGACCCGGTCACCGGCTATCGCCGGTACACCGCGGAGCAGATCCGGGCCGCCCGGCTCATCGCCGGCCTGCGGCGGGTGGGCATGCCCGTCGCCGAGATCGCGGAGGCGGTGCGAGACCTCGACGACCCCGCTTCGGTACGGGTGAGGCTGGACGATCACCTGGCCCGCCTGGAGGCCAGTCTCGCCGACGCCAGACGTGAGCTTCTCCGCCTGCACACCCTGCTCGATCTGGAGGAGAACCTGATGACCCGCATCACCCTGTCCGCCACCGACCTGACCGCGGCACTCGACGCCGTGCTGTTCGCAGCGGTGGGCGCCACCGACCCGATGCCGGCCGGCGTGCTCGCCGAGACCGGCGACGGCGACCTCACGCTGGTCGCCACCGACCGCTACCGGATCGCCGTGGCCACCACCCGGGCCGTCGTGGAGGGCTCGGCCGCCCGGCTGTTCCTCCCCCTCGACCTGGCCCGGGACCTGCGCGGCCTCGGCGGCGGTGAGGTCACACTGGACCTGACCGCCGACCGGGTGACCGCGCGCGCCGGTGACCGGACCGTCGAGGGCAAACCGCTCGACCTGGAGTTCCCGGACTGGCGGCGGCTGATCGCGGCCGGCCCGGAGAGCCGCCGGGTCACCGTCGACGTGGCCGAGCTGCGCGGCCTGCTCGACGGCGCTCCGGTGATCGACCGCGAGCACGAGGGCCGGGCGTACCCGGTCTCGGTCCTCACCGTCGACCCGTCCGGCGGTGTGCGGTTCGCCGGCGCCGACGAGTGGGCCGCCGACACCGAGGCGCACGTCGCGGTGAACCGGGAGTTCCTGCTCGAGGCGCTGGACGCGGGCGAGGCCGGGCAGCTGGTGCTGGAGCTGGACGGCCCGGTCCGTCCCCTGGCGCTTCGGGGGCTGACCAGTGAATCCCGCTTCTCGCTCCTGATGCCGGTCCGCCACTGACTCTGGTAACCGTTCAGCCACAGTCCGGCACCGGTCCTGGAAAGGCCGTGGGATCGAGTCGCTGTTCACCAGGCTCTGCGGATACTTTCTGTCCGTGCGCAGCAACCGGCAGGAGGAAGAGCTCAACGCCGCGACCACCGGCGCCTCCATGACCGGGTGGGAGTTCGCCTGGCTGGACGGCCTGGCCGTGGCGTCGGAGCCGTCCTGGTCGTACCTCGAACTGGTCCGGCCGTTGATGCGCCGCGCGACGAGCGTCCTCGACCTCGACACCGGCGGCGGTGAGCTGCTCGCCGAGCTGGCCCCGCTGCCGCCGCACACCGTCGCGGTGGAGACGTGGGCGCGCAACACTCCGGCCGCCCGCGAGCGGCTCACCCCGTTCGGGGTCGAGGTGCAGACCGAGCTGCCGTCCGAGGAGAACGAGTTCGACCTCGTCCTGAGCCGGCACGGACGGCTGCCCGCGGCCGACATCGCCCGGCTGCTCAAGCCCGGCGGCGTGCTGCTCACCCAGCAGGTGGGCAGCTCCGACCTGGCCGATCTCAACGTCGCCCTCGGCGCCCCGCCCCCGCATCCGCGGCGGTGGGACGCCGAGGTCGCGGTGGCCGCGCTCCAGTCGGCCGGGCTGCGGGTCACCGAGGTCCGGGAGGAGCATCCGCTCCTCACCTTCCGGGACATCGTCGCGGTGGTCCATCATCTGCGCACGGTGCCCTGGCAGATCCGCGACTTCACCCCCCATCGGTACGAACGGGAGCTCGCGCGGTTGTCCGCGCACATCCGGTCGCGGGGCGAATTCGTGGTGCGTGCGCACCGGTTCCTGGTCCGGGCCGAGCGGCCGACAGAGGCATAGGTCGCAAGCCTCTTTCAGGGGAACGGCACTGCGCGTTGGGTGACCCGTTCGGGTTCCGGCCGGGAGATTCCTTCCCGGACAGTGTGTGGAATCGGCCCCGAAACTTCACGTTTCAAGCTTCGATCCGGGGTCGTACGGTGCCGCCGGACGATCCGAACCGAGCTCGGCATTGCGTCCGGCCCGAACGCCTGCCCACCACCATCGCCCCAGGTGGATGCGGGTCACGTGGATCTCCATGACGGTCCGCAGTGGCCGGTGCGGTGAACGCCGTCACGCCTGCGGGGTAACCGGGACGGATCGCGTCCGCCGCCGTCTCGCACGCAACAGGGGGACGGTACGGACGATCGTCGGGTCGGGACGGGTCAGTCATCTTTGTCGCAGCGCCGAGCGGCCCCGTGGGCCCCGGTGACATCCGATTAACGACGTGCACCCCGAAACGGTCGCTCACGACTCCGTTCGGGTGTGGCACTCGCCTACCCCGTTCCAGGAGGAACCTCCCCATGCCCAAGTACACCAAGCGCTCCGCAGCCATCATCACCGCCGGCATCGTGGTCGTCGGCGGAGCGGGCGCCGCGTACGCCTGGACGCTCAAGGGCTCCGGCTCCGCTTCGGCCACGGCGAGCACCGTCAACACCCTCAGCGTGTCGGAGGTCTCCTCCACCCCGCTCGTTCCCGGAACCACGGCCGACGTCAAGTTCAAGGTCAGCAACCCGAACGCCTTCCCGGTCGAGGTGACCGGCGTGACCTTCACCAACGTCACCACCACCACGCAGGGTTGCTCGGGCAACCACGTCCAGATCCTCACCGGAGAGCTGCCCGCACCGGTCGAGGACGTGACCGTCCCGGCGAAGACGGGCGACACCAATGGCACGAAGGACATCACCTACGCGAAGTCGCTGAAGCTGAAGAACAACGCGCCGAACGAGTGCATCGGCGCGAAGTTCACCTTCACCGTCGCGGTCGACGCGCAGACCGTCGGCCATGAGGGTGGCAACGGCAACGGCAACGGCAACGGCAACAACAGCTGAGCCCACCGCGGGAGGGCCTCCGGAGGGAGGTCCTCCCGTTTCGCGTTCTCCCTTCGACAGACAGGAAGTGGCAACGTGCGCACTTGGGGCCTGCGAACCCGATCCGTTCTCGCGGTGGTCGCCACCACCGCACTGGTGGCGGCCGGTGGGGCGGCATGGGCGTGGAGTCTCGGCGGATCCGGCACCGGATCCGTCAGCGCGGCAACCGTCGTCGATCTGAAACTCAGCGCGCGGCCCGACCCGAGGGCTCCGCTCCATCCAGGAGTGATCACCGACCTCAGCGTCACGGTCCGCAATGACAACATCTTCCCCATCCGCGTCACCGCGATCCGCCCGGGCAACGGCCCCACCCAGGTGGACCAGGAACATCGCGACGCCGGTTGCCTTCGCTCCGGTGTCTCGCTGACCCAGCAGGGCTTCGGCGTCTCGTGGCGGGTACCGGCCGGGGCCAGCCGCGGATTCGTGATCTCGGAGGCCATCCGGATGACGAATGACGCCGACAACGCTTGCCAGGGCGCCACCTTCACCGTGCCGCTGACCGCCAGCGGAGTGAACGATGATGTTTGATTTCCATCGCGCCCTGACGGTCAAACGGTGGGTGGCCTGCGGAACGGCCGTGGCCTGCGTCTGGGCCACGGCCGGTTCGTATGGGTCCGGAACCGAGTTCACACCGGTCGGGACCTACGCGTTCACCGTCGACGGTTCCCCGATGCGGAACCTTCATCCGGGCGCCGTCGCGCGGACCCGGGTGACCGTGGCGAATCCGTTCCCGTTCCCCA
Organism: Actinoplanes flavus; assembly: GCF_017592555.1. Classification (GTDB taxonomy): domain Bacteria; phylum Actinomycetota; class Actinomycetes; order Mycobacteriales; family Micromonosporaceae; genus Actinoplanes; species Actinoplanes flavus. The sequence continues at coordinate 85,937 of NZ_JAGFNS010000015.1, forward strand.
TCAGCGTGCGCTCGATCGAGGCGCGACCGGCCTCGGCGTCGGCGCGGCGCTGCAAGCCGGTGGCGACCAACCTGCGGGTCGGCCCACACCGTGGATGGCTACCGCTGACCGTGCCGGCACACGGACGCCGAAGTGCTGGGGAGTTCGAGATCATGATGCCGAACACGGCAGCCGACACGTGCCAGAGCGTGACATTCCGCCTGACGATCACCGCCACCGCGACGAGGGTGAAGCGATGAAGCGGCGAACCGCGGCACTGATCGTCGCGTCCGGAGCGCTGGGGGCGATCGCGGTGGGCGGCGGGCTCAGCGCATGGGCGGACTGGTCCGTCGGCACCACCTCCGGACAGATGATCGCCACCGGGGACACGCTGCCGGTGGCGACGAAGCCGGTGGCGAAACTGGCCGGCGGGGTGCCGAGGGTGAGCTGGGAGGCGGTCGGGTTCGGGTCGGGGCAGGCGGTCGGCGGGTATGTGGTGTTCCGGCATGACGGTGACGACCGGCTTGCGGTGTGCCGGGGTCCGGCCACCAAGCTGACGTGCATCGATGACAAGGCCGTGGTGGGGCGGGCGGTGACCTACACGGTGGCCGCGACCGCCGGGGACCACTGGACCGGGCCGGCCAGCCCGATCAGTGACCTGGTCATCCGGCCGGCTGTTCCGGGCGCCGCCGGTCTCGCGGTGGGATCGCCGACGCCGTCCGCGTCGACCGGGACCGGACAGGTAGAAGAGACCGGGACCGGCAGGACCGAATCCGGCGGCGCCGTGGAACCGACCGCGAGCCCGTCCGGGACGGCGACGGAGGCTACGGCGTCGCCGTCCGCGGAGCCGTCGCCGTCGGGAAAGGCCGGATCGGATGGCGCGAAGCCGCACGCGCCGAACCCGGGACAGGGCGGTACGAAGCCGTAGTGGGTCCCGGGCTCGGATGACGCGCGCCGGGGCTGGACCGATCGTTCGACGGCGGCCGGTGGCGGGGTTTCCGGGGAGTGGCGCGGGCCGATTTCCTCACCCCGCTGGGGTAAACCGGATGGGCAGACCTGTCCGATTTATGCGCCAGAAGGGCGGACGGAAAACCGATCACATCGGACATCTCTATCGGGGAACGTTGTATGAGCGCCGAACCCGGCATCATTCCCACCGGCCTTCGAGGAGGACGAGCCGCATGTCCGACCTGAGCGATTCTCACGCGGCTGCCGCCACCGAGGTTGTTTCGTGAATCGGCGCGACGTCCTGTCCGGCTTTCCCGAGCGTGTTCACCTGGAGCTGGACGCGGCCGATCATGAGGAACCCACCTGGGAGGTGCGGCAGCCGGGGCCACGGCGCCGGTTCGACCGGCGGGCCCGCGCCATCCTCAGCGCGGCGGCGGTCGCGGCGGTGCTCGCCAACGCCGGGGCGGCGTGGGCGTACTGGCGGTTCCGGGGGCCGGACACCGAGCCGCTGCCGCCGGCCGCGACGAGTGTGGAGATCGCGCTGACCGGGTCCTCGGACAACAGCCGGCCGCTGCTGCCGGGTGAGACCGGGGATCTGACCGTCACGGTGACCAATCAGTACGCGGTTCCGGTGCACATCACCTCGATCACGGCCGGGGTGGGCCCGGTGCGGGCCGACTACGCGCACCGGGAGGCGGGCTGCGTCGATCCCCCGGTGGAGGTCACCCGGCAGAGTTTCGCGGTGTCGTGGGAGGTGCCGCGGAACACGATCGGGGCGTTCCCGGTGACCGGGGCGCTGGTCATGCGGGCGGACGCTCCGGCGGCCTGCCGTGGGGCCACCTTCACCGTGCCGGTGCGCGCGCAGGCGGTACGTCCTTAGGGAAGGGATCAGGCCGGCGGCAGGGTGGGCTCGGTGATGGTGACCCGCAGCAGCACCCGCGCCTCGACGGTCTGCTGCTCGGGCGACAGGTCGAAGCCGCCGGTGTCCTCGGCGGCACCGCCCACGAAGCCGGCGGCCCGCATCATCGGGTGCCCGCCGGCCGCGTCGGCGTCGGCGATCTCGACGATCCGGTCCAGCTCGGAGCCGACGGCCGCGGCGTACTCCCGGGCGCGGGTCAGGGCGTCGGTGACCGCCTCCCGGCGCACGTCGGCGCCGGCCCGGCTGCCGGGCCGCAGCTGCCACCAGGGGCCGGAAAGGGAGATCAGCTCCTCGCCGGCGAGGAGGTAGAGCAGCTCGCCGAGGGGCTCGAAGTCGGTGACGGTCACGGTCGTGGCGATCGATCCCTGGTACGCCTCGGCGCGCCGGCCGCGCCGGTTGTACTCCGGATGCATCTGCAGGCCGGTGGTCTCCCGGCGCTCGACGGCCTGGGCGTACCGGTCCAGGAGGGCCGTCACCTCGGTCGCCCGCTGGTTGATGCGGGCGACCAGGGCGGCCTTGTCCCGGTCCACCGCGGAGACCGTCACGGTGAAGACGGCCTGCTCCGGGGGGACCTCACGGCGCGCCTCGCCGTGGACGGTGACGATCGTCTTCTCCACGGCGGGCGCCCCTCTCAGTCGGTGAACGGCTCCGCGAGGCGGTCGGCCGCGGCCGCCACCCGCTCGTCGGTCGCGGTCATGGCGATCCGTACGTGGCGTGCGGCCGCCGGACCGTAGAAGGCGCCGGGCGCGGCGAGGATGCCGCGCCGGGCGAGCCGGTCCACGGTCGCCCAGCAGTCCTCGTCGCGGGTCGCCCACAGGTAGAGGCCCGCCTCCGAGTGGCTGATCTCGAAGCCGGCCTTGGTGAGGGCGGCCCGCAGGGTGTCGCGGCGGGCCGCGTAGCGGGCCCGCTGGTCGGCGACGTGCGTCTCGTCGGTCAGCGCCGCGATCATGGCCGCCTGCACCGGCGCCGGGACGATCATGCCGGCGTGCTTGCGCACCGCGAGCAGCTCGGCGACCAGCGCCGGGTCGCCGCCGACGAACCCGGCGCGGTAGCCGGCCAGGTTGGAGCGCTTGGAGAGCGAGTGCACGGCCAGAACACCGGTGTGGTCGCCGCCGGTCACCTCGTCGGCGAGCACCGAGACCGGGGTGGTCTCCCAGCCCAGCGACAGGTAGCACTCGTCGCTGACCACGGTGACGCCGCGCTCGCGCGCCCAGTCGACCACCTTGCGCAGGTGCTCGGTGGGGAGCACCCGACCGGTCGGGTTGGACGGCGAGTTGATCCAGATCAGCTTGACGCGCCGGTCGGGGCCGACCGCGGTGAGCGAGTCGGACCGGATCACCTCGGCGCCGGCCAGCCGGGCGCCCACCTCGTACGTCGGGTAGCAGACGCTCGGGATGACCACCACGTCGCCGGGGCGGACCCCGAGCAGGGTGGGCAGCCAGGCGACCAGCTCCTTGGAACCGATCGTGGGCAGCACACCGGGCTCACCGGACGTGCCGCACGCGCGGGCCAGCCAGCCCCCGATGGCGGCGCGCAACGCCGGCGTGCCCGCGGTCAGCGGGTAGCCGGGCGAGTCCGAGGTGGCGGACAGCGCCTCCTGGACGACCGCCGGAACCGGGTCGACGGGGGTGCCGACCGACAGGTCCACGATGCCGTCCGGGTGGGCGGCGGCGAGGGTCTTGGCCGGCTCCAGCAGGTCCCAGGGGAAGTCCGGCAGAGCCGACGAGAGGGCGCTCAGTGTGCGTCCCCGCGCGGCGGCTGGGCGGCCACGAACGTCGCGTCCTTCTCGATCTTGCCGACCTTGGAGGCGCCACCGGGCGAACCGAGGTCCTCGAAGAACTCGTAGTTCGCGTTCGTGTAGTCCTTCCACTGCTCCGGGACGTCGTCTTCGTAGAAGATCGCCTCGACCGGGCAGACCGGCTCGCAGGCCCCGCAGTCGACGCACTCATCGGGGTGGATGTAGAGCATCCGGTTGCCCTCGTAGATGCAGTCGACCGGGCACTCCTCGATGCATGCCTTGTCGAGAACATCGAGGCAGGGCTCAGCGATGATGTAGGTCACTGGTCTTTCCCTTCACAGCCACGCCGCGGAACCGCCGACGACAAATTGCAGAGCCTAGTATTCCTGCCGAAGGAGGTGATGCGTGCTCCGACAGCAGGATGTGGGACACCGGGTGGTGGTACGGCGAATTGTAGGCGTAACCGGGGACCGCACGCTCTTCACGGATGCGCTCGGTGAACTCGTCGACCTCACCGAGACCGATCTCACACTGGCGACGGACCGGGGCACGCTCCGGGTTCCGCTGCGCGAGGTGCACCGGGCCAAGCGGGTGCCACCGGCGCGCCGCCCGCACGCGGCCGCGGTGATCGCCCTGGAGACGGCCGCCGACGAGGCGTGGCCCGCTCCGGTCCGGTCCCGGCTGGGCGGCTGGATCCTGCGGGCCGCGGACAACTGGACCGGCCGGGCCAACTCGGCGCTCCCGGTCGGCGACCCGGACCGCCCGCTGGAGGCGGCCATCGACGCGGTGGTGAAGTGGTATCGGGACCACGGCCAGCAGCCCCTGATCAACGCGCCGATGCCGCTCGCCGCGCCGGTGAACTCGGCGCTCGACGAGCGCGGCTGGACGAGCCGCCCGCTGACGCTGGTGCAGACCGCGCCGCTGGCGCCGCTGCTCGCCACGCCGGCCGCAGCCGGGCTGCCGCCGGTGGAGCTGGCCGACGCGGCCGGCGACGACTGGTACGCGATGGTCGCCGAGCACAAGGGCACTCTGCCGGCGGCCGCGATCCGCATTCTGAACGGCGTACCGGAACGGGTTTTCGCTCAGATCCGCGACGCGGAGGGTGACCTGGTCGCGGTGGCCCGGGGTGCGGTGACCGGCCCGGATCGCTGGCTCGGCGTGTCGCTGCTGCAGACCGCGCCGGCCGCCCGCCGGCAGGGGCTGGGGCGGCACGTGATGCGCGGGCTCGCGCAGTGGGCCGCGCAGCGTGGCGCGACCCGCGCGTATCTCCAGGTGGAGGAGCGGAACACGGCGGCCGTGGCGCTCTACGGGCGGCTCGGGTTCAGCACCCATCACACCTATCTGACCCGGGAGGCCCCGGTCTGACCGGGAAGCGCCGGTTCAGCGGCCGACGACCCGGCGGGGGCGGCTCTTGCGGGCTTCGGTGAAGGCCTTCAGGGCGCGGGAGCGGTAGTCACGGCCCAGCATGACGGCGGTCCAGTAGCCCAGCAGGGTCCCGGCGATGGCGCAGGCGCCGTAGATCCAGATCTGGGCGAAGAAGTCGCCGGCGCCGTCGGCGAACGGGCCGTGGCCGCTGAGGAACGGTCCCACCAGGACGGTCAGGAGCATGCCGCCGAGCGCGCCGAAGGCCACGTCCGGCAGCCAGCCGGACGGCCTCTCCCGCTGCGAGCGGGCGAACGTGAGAACCGCGAGGACCAGCGCGATCACCGTGAACATGACGATCGTGGCGGCGCCCTGAGCGGAGTCGTCGCCGTCGAACGCGAACCGGATCACCAGCCGGGCCACCGCGTTGATCGCGAACAGGCCGAGCGCCAGCGCCGTGATCCTGAACCAGCGCTGCTGCCTCATCTCGTCCTCCAGGGAATCGACCGTGTGAATGTTCCGCCGGACATCTTCGCGGATGGCACACGGTGATTCCTAGAGGGTGCCTGAGAGTCCGCTGTCAGTCGCCGCCGGCACGGGCGGTGGTTTCAGGATCAACCGGTACGAGAACATGGCGAACGTCAGGCTGCCGGCCACCATCGTCACGAGGAAGACCCAGTTCGTCCCGCCGACCAGGTAGTCGCCGCCGGCCGTGCGGACGCCCGAGGCGGCCAGCATGACCAGCGTCCACAGCGCCCACGGCAGGGCCACCGCCCAGCGGCCGACCGTGGTGAGGGCGAACCAGGCGAGCGCCAGGTTGGCCCCGATCGCCACCGGGACGGCCAGGGGCAGCGGGAAGCCGCTCCCCTCGTACGGCGAGTCGCCGGCCAGCAGCGAGCCGACCGCACCCACCCGAAGCGCGCTGAGCTGTATCTCCAGGAACGCGGTGACCACCGTGGCGACGACCGCCACGGTGACGCCGGCCGCCCGGGTCGCGGAAGGGATCATGTGTCGAGGCCCGCGAACAGGTCGTTCTCCCAGCCGTACGGCCCGGAGCCGGGGCCGCGCTCGCCCTTGACCAGCGTGTAGTACTCCACGCCCATGAACTCGCCGCCGAAGTCGCCGGCGATCCCGTACAGCCAGGAGTTGTCCGGGATCTGGGTGGCGTGGGCGCGCATCGCCGCGGTCTTCTTGGCGTAGTGGTCGGTGCCGTCGATACGGGCCGCGATCTCCGCGTCCGGCGTGCCGAACGGCAGGTCCTCGGGCTTCTCCACGTCGGCGAACGGGTTGCTCTCCGAACCCCGGAACGCCTCCATGCCGTCGATCAGCACGCTCAGCGGCATGGCGGTCCAGTAGATCTTCTCCGGGCCGTCCGCTCCGGCCAGCTCGGCGGCGCGCATCGCGACCCGGTGGGCCTGGATGTGGTCCGGGTGGCCGTAGAAGCCGTTCTCGTCGTAGGTGATCATGACCTGCGGGCGGATCTCCCGCATGATCTCGACCAGGTGGGCGGCCGCCTCGTCCAGGTCGGCGCCCCAGAACGCGCGGGGGTGCCGGTTCGTCGGCAGGCCCATCATCCCGGAGTCGCGGTACCGTCCCGGACCGCCGAGCATCCGGTGGTCGGTGACGCCGAGCGCGGTGCAGGCACGCTCCCACTCGACCAGGCGGTAGCCGCCCAGCTGGTCCGCGTGCGCCGCGCCGAGCCGGGCCAGCTCCGGCACGTGGATCTCACCCTCCTCACCGAGGGTGCAGGTGACCAGGGTCACGTGGGCGCCGGCGGAGACGTAGTGCGCCATGGTCGCGCCGGTGCCGATGACCTCGTCGTCAGGATGGGCGTGCACCAGCAGCAGGCGGCGGGCTGGAAGGTCAGTCACGGCGGATACTGTACGCGCGACCAGCGCCGAACTCGCTTCACCAGCCCGCGGTTTGCCCGGCGCGAGTCGCCCTTGATCGGCGATGCTGGGAACGTGGAGTACCCGTACGCCGTGACCGTCGGTGCCGACGGCGCCCGAGTCGTGTTCCTCCGATCCGCCGAGTTGTGGCTGCTGGACGTGGCCTCCGGGACGGAACGCCGGGTCGCTGAGGGGCCGGTCAGCTCGTACGCCGCGGATCGCGACGCCCGTACCGCCGTGATCCTGCGTGACGGTGAGATGTTCCGCGCCGACCTGATCGAGGGCACGGTCGCCGCGGTGCCGACCGCCGGGCCCGCCCACGACGCCCGGCCCGATCCGCAGGGCCTGCGGATCGGGTACGTCACCGATCTCACCGGCGCGGCGTCGCTGCACGTCACCGGCCCGGAGGGGGACCGGCTGCTGGCCGGCGAGCCGGGCAACGCGTGGCGCGAGCACGGCGGCACCATCGCCTGGGGTGTGCCCGGCCCGGCGTCGGCCGAGTTCGGGCGGGACCGGGGCTGGTGGTGGTCGCCGGACGGGACCCAGATCCTGGCGGTGCGCAGCGCCCGTGCCGCCAGCCTGCACCTGCTCGACCTGGACTTCGGGTGGGTGGACGTGCACTGGGATCGGGAGACGTACCCGTACCTGGCCCAGGTGCGCTGGTCCGGCGGCGGCCCGCTGATCACCGTGCTGCGCCGGACGCAGCAGCACGGGCTGATCCTCTCGATCGACCCGCGTACCGGGGAGACACAGGTGCACGCGGAGCTGGCCGACGCCCGCTGGGTGGAACCCATCCCCGGCACCCCGCGCCACCTGCCGGACGGCCGGGTGCTGGTCGGCGGCGAACTGGCCCACGACGGCTTCGACGCCCGCTGCCTGTTCGCCGACGGCAGCCTGCTCACCCCGCCGGGGCTCTACGTGCGGCGGGTCGCCGGGACACTGCCGCACGACGGTGGGGCGGCCGGGGCGCCGGACCTGATCGTCGAGGGCAGCCTCGGTGACCCGGCGGTCCGGGAGGTGTTCCGGGTACGCACGTCGCTGGGCAGCGGCGGTCCGGAGGTGAGCCGGGTGGCCGTGCTGGGCGGCGCGGACCGGGTCACCGTGGGCGGGGACGTGTTGGTCGTCGGCGCGCAGGTGTGGCGCGGGGAGCAGCGGGTGGCGACGTTGCGCACGCCGGGGCCGCACCTGCCGTACCGTCCGGATCCGGCTCTGGAGCGGGTCACCGACCGGCGGTTGCCGGCCGCCGTGCTGTACCCCGCCGGTTTCGTCGCCGGGACCCGGCTTCCGGTCCTGGTCACCCTGGGCGAGGGGCCCGGGCACCAGCAGGTGGTCGCGGACCGCGCGGCCTGGCAGGAGCGCCGGCGCTGGGCCGACTCCGGCTTCGCCGTCGTCAGCATCGATTCCCGGGGTACGCCGGGGGTGGCGCCCAGTTTCGAGAAGGCGGTGCACCGCCGGCTCGCCGAAGTGATCCTCGCCGATCAGGCCGACGGTCTGCACGCGCTGCACGGCAAGCACCCGGACCTGGACCTGAGCCGGGTCTCGGTGCGCGGGCACGGGCTGGGCGGCTGGCTGGCCGCGATGGCCGTGCTGCGCCGCCCCGAGGTGTTCCACCGCGCGGTGGCCCGGGAGCCGGTCACCGACTGGGCCGACGTGCCGGTCCCGGTGGCCGAACGCTACCTGGGCGACCGGGCCGACTCGGCCGAGCTCTGGGCGCAGCACGCCCTGCGCGGCGGCTCCCCGGACGTGCTGCTGGTCGGCGCGGACCTGCCGGGCTTCCGGTCGGTCCCGGACGCCGGATTCGACGAGGAGCGCGCCTTCCTGCTGGACCACTGAAACTGTCGCACCCGGCGCATAGGGTCGGGTTCATGAGCCACTTCGATGAGGCGGGTGCGGCCGTGCAGGCCGCGCTCGACGCCGGCGCCCGTTATGCCGACGCACGCGTCATGGTGCGGCGGACCGAGGCCATGTCGGCACGTGACGGCGATGTGGAGGATCTGAGCTTCGACGAGAGCGCCGGCCTGGGCGTCCGTGCTCTGGTCGGGTCGAGCTGGGGGTTCTACGCCGTCCCGGATCTGTCCGGGCCCTCCGCCCGCGCGGCCGGCGAGCGGGCCGCCCGGATCGCCGCGGCCAGCGCCCTGGTCCGTGGGCCGGCCACCGAGCTGACGCCGGCTCGGCCGGTCACCGCGAGCTGGGCCGCCGACTACGTGATCGACCCGCTCGGCGTCCCGCTGTCCGACAAGGGTGACCTGCTGGTCCGGGCCACCGCCGCGGCGCGGGCGGCGGGCGCCGACGTGGCCGAGGCCAACTACGCGATCTGGGACACCCGCAAGTGGTTCGCCTCCAGCGAGGGCCACCGCATCGACCAGCACATCCGGGAGTGCGGCGCGGGCGTCACGGCGATCGCGATCGGTGACGGCGAGGTGCAGCGGCGGTCCTGGCCGTCGCACCGCGGCCAGTTCGGCACCCGCGGGTGGGAGCTGGTGGAGGAGCTCGACCTGGTCGGCAACGCCCCCCGGATGGCCGAGGAGGCGCGGGCGCTGCTGACCGCTCCGCTCTGCCCGTCCGGCGAGACCACCCTGGTGCTCGGCGGCGAGCAGCTGGCCCTCCAGATCCACGAGTCGGTGGGTCACGCCATCGAGCTCGACCGGATCCTCGGCTGGGAGGCGGCCTTCGCCGGCACCAGCTGGCTGGATCTGAGCCGGCTCGGCTCGCTGCGCTACGGCTCCGAGCTGATGAACATCACGATCGATCCCACCTTCCCCGGGGCCCTGGGCAGTTTCGGTTTCGACGACGAGGGCACCCCGGCCGCCAAGCGGCACGCGGTTCGCGACGGCGTCTGGGTGGGTGTGCTGGCCGGGCGGGACTCGGCGGCGGTCGCCGGGCTGGACTACGCGGGCAGCGTCCGTTCCGACGGCTGGTCCCGGCTGCCCATGGTGCGGATGACGAATGTCGGGCTGGAGCCGGGCCCGCACACCCTCGACGAGATCATCGCGGCCACCGGCGACGGCGTGTTCATGGACGTCAACCGCTCCTGGTCGATCGACGACCGCCGACTGAATTTCCAGTTCGGGTGCGAGATCGGCTACGAGATCAAGAACGGGAGGCTGGGCCGGATGCTGCGTAATCCGACCTACACCGGGATCGGTCCCCGGTTCTGGCAGTCGATGGACATGCTCTCCCACGAGACCGTCGCCTGGGGCACACCCAACTGCGGCAAGGGACAACCCGGCCAGATCGGCCACACCGGGCATCCGGCGGCGCCGGCCCGGTTCACCAACGTCCGGGTGGGGGTGCGCGCATGAGCGAGCCGTTCTCCGGGAGCGGGCTGGAGCTCGCCGCCCGGGTGATCGAGCTGGTCCGGGACGTGGCCGGGCGCGGCTGCGAGGCCGAGGTCAACGTGCGGCACGAGGCCGAGGCGCTGACCCGGTTCGCCAACTCGGCGATCCATCAGAACGTGGCCTCGGCCTCCACCGGGGTTCGGTTGCGCCTGCACACCGACGGGCGGACGGCCGGCGGCTCCACCACCCTGACCAGCGCCGACGGCCTGCGCACCCTGGTCGAGCGGACCCTGGCGGCGGCCCGGGTGAGCCCGGCCGACCGGTCCTGGCCGGGTCTCGCCCCGCCGGCCGCACTCCGGTTGTCGCCCGGCCATCCCGGCTCGGACGAGTGGTCCGGGTTCCCCTACGGCTTCGACGAGGCGACCGCCCGGGCCGACCCGGCCGAGCGCGCCGGCCGGGTCCGCGACTTCGTCGACGCGGCGGGCGGCCTGGAGACGGCCGGCTACTGCCGCACGCTGTCCGTGGCGGCCGCCTTCGCCAACACCGCCGGGCAGGCCGTCGAAGGCCGGACGACGGAGGCCGCGATGGACGGCATCGCCCGCGCGGACGGCGCGGACGGGGTGGCCCGGCTGGCCGCCGGCCGGCTCGCCGACCTGGACGGTGCGGTGCTCGGCGCCCGCGCCGCCGCCAAGGCCCGCGCCGCGCGCAACCCGGTCGAGCTGCCCCCGGGCGAGTACGAAGTGGTCCTCGAACCGGACGCGGTCTCCGACCTGCTGGAGAATCTCGCGGTCTTCGGCTTCGACGGCAGGGCACACCACCAGCAGCAGAGCTTCGCCGAGCTGGGCAAGGGACAGTTCGACCCGTCGGTGACCATCGTGGACGAGCCGCTCGGCGGCCGCGACGACCCGGCCGCCGACCTGCCGTTCGACGACGAGGGCACGCCCCGGCGCACGCTGGTGCTGGTGCGCGAGGGGGTGACCACGGCGGTGACCCATGACCGCGCCTCGGCCGCGCGGGCGGGCGCCGAGTCGACCGGGCACGCCTCGCCGGTGTCCCGCTCGTGGGGGCCGCACGCCAAGCACGTCCGTCTGGAGGCGGCGCCCGTTTCCGGTCACGATCCGTCGGCCGGCGGCGCCGAGCAGATCGCCGGATCGGCCCGGCCGCTGGTCGCCCGGATGCGCCGGGGCCTGCTGGTGACCGATCTTTGGTACACGCGGGTGCTCGACCCGAAGACCCTCGTGATCACCGGGCTGACACGTAACGGCGTCTGGCTCGTTGAGGACGGTGAGGTCACCGCGCCGGTGAGCAATCTTCGTTTCACCCAGTCCTACCCGCAGGCGCTGGGCCCCGGCCGGGTGCTGGGGATCGGCTCGTCGACGGTGCTGTTGCCGGAGCGGTGGGGCCGGTCCCGTTACGCCGCGCCGGCCCTGCATCTGGCCGCGTGGAACGTGACGGGGAACGCCTCCGGATAGATCCATTAACTTATCGGTTCCGATCTCTGCGATCCGGGATGGTGTTTTTGTGACCCGCCCCGCACAAGATGTCGGACCTTGGGCGTAACGTGTGCCCCACATCACCGTCACGGAGCGACGGCGGAGTGGGGCACCACTGTGTCCGTCCACCGTCGCCCGCGACCCTGCACACGGCACTGTCCAGGGAGATGGAATGACGACGACGGCAACGCGGCCGGGCGGCGGCAAGGCGCGTGCGGCGATCTCCGCGCGCACCCTGCGCACCGACCGGTGGTGGCTCGCGCCGCTGGTGACCTTTATCGGACTCGGGGCGTGGGTCACCTACGCGACCGTCCGGGTGTTCATGCACAAGTGGTTCTGGGTGGAGCAGTTCCACTACCTCACACCCTTCTATTCACCGTGTCTGACCGACCGGTGCGGTGACGCGGCGCTGTTCGGCACTCCCCTGCCGAACTTCTTCCTCATCCCGGAGGCGGCGTTCAGCCTGCCGTTCCTGCTGCTCTTCCGGTTGACCTGCTACTACTACCGGAAGGCGTACTACCGGTCGTTCTGGTTGTCGCCGCCGGCCTGCGCCGTGCCGGACGGGCACAAGACCTACTCCGGTGAGACCCGGTTCCCGCTGATCTTCCAGAACGCGCACCGGTACGCGTTCTACGCCGCCGTGATCATCTCGGTGATCAACACGTGGGACGCGGCCCTCGCGCAGAGCACCGGGCTCGGGCTGGGCAACGTGATCCTCTGGGTGAACGTGATCATGCTGTGGGCGTACACGTTGTCCTGCCACTCCTGCCGCCACATCGCCGGCGGCCGGCTCAAGCACTTCTCGAAGCATCCGGTGCGCTACCGCTTCTGGACCTTCGTCTCCAAGCTCAACACCCGGCACATGCAGCTGGCCTGGATCACGCTCGGCACGCTGGCGCTGACCGACTTCTACATCATGGGTCTCGCCGCCGGGTGGTATTCCGACCTGCGCATCATCAACTGAGGGGACGGGCGATGAGCACCGCGATCGAACGACACCGTTACGACGTCGTCGTGATCGGCGCCGGCGGCGCCGGACTCCGCGCGGCGATCGAGGCCCGGCTCGCCGGGAAACGGACCGCGATCATCTCGAAGTCGCTGTTCGGCAAGGCCCACACGGTGATGGCCGAGGGCGGCGCCGCCGCCGCGATGGGCAACGTCAACTCCAACGACAACTGGATGGTCCACTTCCGCGACACCATGCGCGGCGGCAAGTTCCTGAACAACTTCCGGATGGCCGAGCTGCACGCCAAGGAGGCGCCGGAGCGGATCTGGGAGCTGGAGACGTACGGCGCGCTCTTCGACCGTACGAAAGACGGAAAGATCTCCCAGCGCAACTTCGGCGGCCACGAGTACCCGCGCCTCGCCCACGTCGGCGACCGCACCGGCCTGGAGCTGATCCGCACCCTGCAACAGAAGATCGTCTCGCTCCAGCAGGAGGACTTCGCCGAGACCGGCAGCTACGACTCCCGGATCCGGGTCTTCCAGGAGACCACGATCACCGAGCTGATGCTGGACGGCGACCGGGTGGCCGGGGCGTTCGGCTACTACCGCGAGTCCGGTGAGTTCCTGCTCTTCGAGGCGCCGGCCGTGGTGCTGGCCACCGGCGGGGTGGGCCGCAGCTACAAGGTCACGTCGAATTCCTGGGAGTACACCGGCGACGGCCACGCGCTGGCGCTGCGCTCCGGGGCGACGCTGATCAACATGGAGTTCCTCCAGTTCCACCCGACCGGCATGGTCTGGCCGCCCAGCGTGAAGGGCATCCTGGTCACCGAGTCGGTCCGGGGCGACGGCGGGGTGCTGCGCAACTCCGAGGGCAAGCGGTTCATGTTCGACTACGTCCCCGACGTCTTCCGCAAGCAGTACGCGGAGACCGAGGAGGAGGGCGACCGCTGGTACGACGACCCCGACAACAACCGCCGCCCACCCGAACTGCTGCCCCGCGACGAGGTGGCCCGGGCCATCAACAGCGAGGTCAAGGCGGGCCGGGGCAGCCCGGCCGGCGGCGTGTTCCTGGACGTGTCCACCCGGCTGCCGGCCGAGCAGATCATCAAGCGGCTCCCGTCGATGCACCACCAGTTCAAGGAGCTGGCCGACGTCGACATCACCAAGGAGCCGATGGAGGTCGGGCCGACCTGCCACTACGTGATGGGCGGGGTCGAGGTCGATCCGGACACCGGCGCGGCCTTCGGCACGGTTCAGGGGCTGTTCGCGGCCGGCGAGGTGTCCGGCGGCATGCACGGGTCCAACCGGCTGGGCGGCAACTCGCTCTCCGACCTGCTCGTCTTCGGCAAGCGGGCCGGTGAGCACGCCGCCGCCTATGTGGACACGCTCGGCGTACGCCCGAAGCCCGCGAAGATCGACGTGGCCGCCGCGGCCGAGGTGGCGCTCGCCCCGCTGGCCCGCGCCGGCGGGGAGAACCCGTACACGTTGCAGCAGGACCTCCAGGCGGTGATGGGCGACCTGGTCGGCATCATCCGCCGTGCGGGCGAGCTGACCGACGCGCTCAAGCGCCTCCAGGAGCTGAAAGCCCGGGTGGCGAACGTGAGCGCCGACGGCGGCCGGCTCTACAACCCCGGCTGGCACCTGGCCCTCGACCTGCGCAACATGCTGGTCGTCTCGGAGTGCACCGCCAAGGCGGCGCTGGAGCGGGAGGAGTCCCGGGGCGGCCACACCCGCGAGGACTTCCCGAAGATGAGCCCGGAGTGGCGGCGGGTCAACCTGGTCTGCTCGCTCGACGAGGCCGGCGAGGTGCACCTGGAACGCAAGCCGGTCCCGCGGATGCGGGCCGAGCTGATCGACCTGTTCGACCGCAGTGAGCTGGCCAAATACATGACCGATGAGGAACTCGCCGAGGTGGAGGCAGAGTGAAACGCCACTTTCGTGTCTGGCGCGGCGACGCTTCCGGCGGTGAGCTGCGCGACTTCGACGTCGAGGTGAACGAGGGCGAGGTCGTCCTCGACATCATCCACCGCCTCCAGGCCACCCAGGCGCCCGATCTGGCCTGCCGGTGGAACTGCAAGGCCGGCAAGTGCGGCTCCTGCTCGATGGAGATCAACGGCATGCCGCGGCTCGGCTGCATGACCCGGATGTCGACGTTCACCGAGGACGAGACCATCACGGTCACTCCGATCCGGACCTTCCCGGTGATCCGCGACCTGGTCACCGACGTCTCCTTCAACTACGAGAAGGCGCGGGAGACGCCGGCGTTCGCCCCGCCGCCCGGCGTCGCCCCCGGCGACTACCGGATGCGGCAGGTCGACGTGGAGCGCAGCCAGGAGTTCCGGAAGTGCATCGAGTGCTTCCTCTGCCAGAACACCTGTCACGTGATCCGCGACCACGACGAGAACAAGCCGGCCTTCTCCGGCCCGCGCTTCTTCATCCGGGCCGCCGAGCTGGACATGCACCCGCTCGACGATCGCGCGGACCGCAAGGAGTACGCGCAGGCCAGCCAAGGTCTCGGCTACTGCAACATCACCAAGTGCTGCACCGAGGTCTGCCCCGAACACATCAAGATCACCGACAACGCGATCATCCCGATGAAGGAACGCGTGGTGGACCGCCGCTACGACCCCCTGGTCTGGCTGGGCCGCAAGATCTTCCGCCGCGACGAGCTGGAGTCGGCGTCCGCCAAGCCGTCGTCGGCCCATCCGTCGGCGCCCCATCCGCCGACGGCCAACCCATCAGCGGCCAACCCGCCGACGGTCAATCCGCCGATGTCCAGCGCCCGCCTCCCGCAGACGGCGCCGGTCGGCCCCGACGGCCACATGGACATCGCCGAACTCGTCGCCCCGCAGCAGGGCGGCCTGTCGCCCTTCGGCGAGGACATCGAGTTCCCGCTCCCGCCGGAGCAGATCTCCTACCACCACCCCGACCCGGACAAATCCCCCGACCATTGACCGGCGCGAGCGAGGCGGCGGGCTCCCCCTCGCCGTCTCGCTCCACCCCTTCCCCGGTACGACGTAAGCACCGCCCCACCACATCCGCTCCGTCCCGCCACCCTCCACGCGATCCACTGCCCGCCCAGCACCGAAGCGCACCCACCCTCGGCGAGATCCACCGCCACCCGGCGCCGAACCACCGCGCCCACCTTCCGCGATTTCCACTGCCGCACGGCGCCGAAGCGCACCCACCCTCCGCAGTTCCACCGCCGGCCGGCGCCGAACCGCGTCCACCCTCCCCAGTTCCACCGCCGGCCGGCGCCGAAGCGCGCCCACTCCCGCAGGCTTCACCACCCCCTCACGCCCGGTGCGTGGCCGCGTCGTGGGCGAAGGCCCTAAAGTCGCTGGGTGCCTCTTCTCACCACGCCGGCGCTTTCGCCGGGTTCGCTGTCCGCATCGGCGCAACCGGTCATCGACGGCGAGGGGTTGCGGTTGCGGCCGTGGCGGGAGACCGACGCCGACGCGGTCGTGGCGGGCTTCGCCGACCCGGCGATCCAGCGATGGCACTGCCGAAGCCTGAGCCGGGCCGAGGCACTCGAGTGGATCGCGCAGTGGCCGCTCCGCTGGCGGGCGGAGACGGACGCGGGCTGGGCGATCGTCGAGAACGACCAGGTCGTGGGCCAGACCGGCCTGCGGCACATCAGTCTCGACGAGGGTCTCGGGCACGTCTCCTACTGGGTGCTCCCGACAGCCCGCGGCCAGCGGATCGCACCTCGCGCCCTGACCGCTCTGACCCGTTGGAGCATCGGCGAACTCGGCCTGCACCGCCTGGAGCTGAGCCACTCCACCCACAACGCGGCCTCCTGCCAGGTCGCCCAGCGGTGCGGCTACCTCCTGGAGGGCACCAAACGCAGCGAGGCCCGCCATGCCGACGGCTGGCACGACATGCACCTGCACGCCCGCCTCGCCACCGACTGATCTAACTCGGAGGTAGACCTACTTCCTCCCGATTAGGGCCGCTTCGCGCAGCGGAGCAGCAGGGACTCAGCCGCCGGACTGAGCGGCTGAGGTGTCGCCGATGTGGTTGACCCGCCAGAGTTCGAGGCCGTCGAGGATCCGCTCCAGGCCGAAGGCGAAGCTCTGGTCCCAGACCTGTTCCGGGTCCATCTCGGTGACCCCGCTCTCCTGCCGCCAGCGCGCGTACTCGGGGTAGTCACCGGCGGTCTCCTCCAGGAACGGCTCCAACCGCTCACGGATCTCGGCTGCCGACTGCCCGGACCGGTGGACCGCGGCGGCGACCGCGGCCTCGGTGGTGGCCGCGCCGATCACGTGCGCGGTGATCAGCGAGTGCACGTGTGACAGGACGGGCCCGGTGAACCCGGCCGCCGACAGCAGAGCGACGCTGCGGTCGCCCATCCGCATCACGTTGGGCCCGATGGTGGGCCGCACCCCGAGCAGCCCGATCACCCAGGTATGACGTAGCAGCATGGCCCGCATGCCGTCGGCCATCACCGACACGCCGACCCGCCACGGGGTGTCGCCCGGCTCCGGCACGTAGATCTCTCCCATCACCTGGTCGACGGCCAGTTCGAGCAGGTCGTCCTTGTTCGCCACGTGCCAGTAGAGCGAGGTGGCGCCGGATCCGAGGCGGGCCCCGAGCCGGCGCATGCTCAGGCCGGCCGCGCCCTCCGCGTCGAGGAGTTCGATCGCCGCGCGCACGATCTGCTCCCGGCTGAGGGTCGGCTGACCGGTGCGCGGGCGAGCCGGGCGGGTCCACACCGAGTCGGTGAATTCGGGCATGAGGTCATCATAAAGTGACTCGCACAGTGTTCGAGTCCACTGGTACGGTGTTCGAGTCGAACCGAACGCTGTACGAGAGAGGCACGTCAATGCCCGACCGTCACCCCCGCCGCTGGCTGATCCTGGGCGTGCTCTGCCTGAGCCTGCTCGTGGCCGTCGTGGACAACATGGTGCTCAACATCGCCATCCCGGCCCTGATCCGCGACCTCGGCGCGAGCACCGCGGACATTCAGTGGATCATCGACGCCTACATCCTGGTCTTCGCCGGCGCACTGCTCACCGCGGGCAGTCTCTCCGACCGGCATGGTCGCCGCCTCGGCCTCGTCACCGGCCTCGCGCTCTTCGGTGGGGCGTCCGCACTGGCCACCATCTGCCAGACCCCCGGCCAACTGATCGCGGTCCGCGGCCTGATGGGACTGGGCGCCGCCTTCCTCATGCCGGGGACCCTGGCCATCCTCACCACGGTCTTCGCGGAGGACGAGCGGAAGAAGGCGATCGCGATCTGGAGCTCCGTGCTGATGCTCGGCGCGATCGGCGGCCCGACTCTGGGCGGCCTTCTGCTGGAGCATTTCTGGTGGGGCTCGGTCTTCCTGCTCAACATCCCGATCGTGGTGCTCGGCATCGCGGCCGCGGTGCTGATCATCCCGGAGTCCCGCGGCCCGGCCACCCGGCCCGACACGCTCGGCGCCCTGCTCTCCACCGTCGGCATGACCGCCCTGGTCTGGGGCGTGATCTCCGCACCCGAGCACGGCTGGCAGTCGGCGCGCACCATCGGCGGTTTCCTGCTCGCCCTGGTCGCACTCACCGGCTTCATCCTCTGGGAGCGCCGGACCGCCGAGCCGATGCTGCCGCTGTCGCTCTTCGGGGACCGCAATTTCCGGGGCGCGAGCCTGTCGCTCGTGCTGCTGTCCTTCTCGGCCGGTGGCGTGATGCTGGCGATCACGCAATACCTCCAGTTCGTCCTCGGGTACGAACCGATCCGGGCGGGCGCCGCCTTCATCCCGATGATCGTGACCACGATGGCCTTCAACGGGGTCGGCGTGGTGGTGGACAAGAAGTTCGGTGCCCGGGTGGCGCTGTCGGCGGGCCTCCTGCTGGTCGCCGGGGGCTTCGCGATCCTCTCGTCGCTGGACGCGAGCGATGGATACCCGACGCTCGCGGCGGCTCTGGTCGCCATCGGCATGGGCAGTGGCGTGGCGGCGCCGGCCGCGGTGGGAACGCTGCTCGGGGCGCTTCCACCGGAACGGGCCGGGGTCGGCTCGGCGGTCAACGACACCGTCCAGCAGGTGGGCACGGCACTGAGCGTGGCGATCCTGGGAAGTGTGCTGACCACGGCATATCGCGCGTCGATGCCGGCGGACGTCACCGGGCCGGCGCGTGACTCGCTCGGCGACGCGCTCGGGGTGGCCACGGCGACCGGGAACACCGGCCTGGCCGAGGCCGCACGAACCGCTTTCGTGGACGCCATCGCGGTCACCTCTCTCATCGGCGTGGTGGGTGGGATCGCCGCGGCGATCCTGGCCGCCGCGGTGTTGCGCCCGAAGCCTGCCACGAATCCGGAGGCGCCCGGCTCGTTGTCCACAGAAGCCGAATCGGTGAATCCGTTGTCCACAGGCTCGGAGATGAAGACCGCCGGAATCGAACGCCAGTACTAACATGGCGGCATGACCAGCGCCTACCAGCCTTCCATGCTCGATCTGCTGTCCGGCTCGGCCGCGGTCGAGTCGCTGACCGGCCACCTCACCCGCCACCACCTGACCGCCGGCGCCTGGGTCGACGTCCTGCCCGGCTGGCTGCACGGCTCCGACGCCGTCTTCGAGACGCTGCTCGGCATCGACTGGCGTGCCGAGCGGCGGCGGATGTATGACGACGTCGTCGACGTCCCACGGCTCCTCCGCTGGTTCCCGGCGGAGGAGCCGCTGCCACATCTCGCGCTGACCGCCGCCCGCACCGAGCTGAACAGGCATTACGCCGACGAGCTGGGCGAGGAGTTCATGACCGCGGGGATGTGCCTGTATCGCGACGGCCGCGACAGCGTGGCCTGGCACGGCGACACCATCGGCCGCTCCGCCACGCAGGACACCATGGTCGCCATCGTCTCGTTCGGCTCCCCACGGAACCTGCTGCTGCGACCACGCGCGGGCGGGCACGAGACGCTGCGTCTCCCCCTCGGGCACGGCGATCTGATCGTGATGGGCGGGTCCTGTCAGCGCACCTGGGAGCACGCCGTCCCCAAGACCGCGAAGCCGGTCGGGCCGCGGATCAGCGTGCAGTTCCGCCCCGCCGGCGTGGCCTGAGATAACAGGGTCATCGCAAGTGGTTGACGAGTCCGTCGAGAAAGTTACACTCCAAGTGTAAATAGTTGATCCTCCATCTCCACCTAGGATCTCCACCGGTCCGGCGAGGCGGCCATGTCAACAGATCCCCCGCTCAAGGAGCTCGCGCTCCACAACATCACGGTCCGCTTCGGCGGCTTGACCGCACTCGATGACGTCTCCCTGCGCGTGGCGCCGGGGCGGATCGTGGGCGTCATCGGGCCGAACGGCGCGGGCAAGACCACCCTTTTCAATGTCATCTGCGGCTTCGTGAACCCGACCTCCGGGTCGCTCACGCTGGACGGGCAGCCCTGGCGGCCCCGGCCGCACCATTTGAACCGTCTCGGTATCGCGCGGACCCTTCAGGGCGTCGGCCAGTTCGCCGGCATGACCGTCCTGGAGAACGTGATGGTCGGCGCACGCAACCGGCATGCCGAGCGGGAGGCGCTCACCGCCCTGGAGCGGTGCGGCGTCGCCCGGTACGCGGGCGCCCATCCCGGCGCTCTGCCGTACGCGATTCGTAAACGCATCGAGCTGGCGCGGGCGCTGGTCGCCAAGCCACGCATTCTGATGCTCGACGAGCCGGCCGGCGGGCTGGACTCCGATGAGATCCGCTGGCTCGGCACCCTGATCAAGGAGGTCGGCACCACGGTTCTGCTGGTCGAGCACCACATGGACCTGGTGATGTCGGTCTGCGACGAGATCCTGGTGCTCGATTTCGGCAAGTCGATCGCGCTCGGCACCCCGGGCGAGATCAGCGAGAACCCACGGGTGACCGAGGCCTATCTCGGCGCTCCGGCCTGACCCGGGGCGCCGTTTCCCTACCGGGCTGACGACCCGGCCACGTTGAAATCTCTCGCGGTACCGGTCTTTTCCGCACCACGGGCCAGGCCGGCCTCTCATTTCGCATATCCGGAAAGCCGGGCATCACCCGGCTCTCCTCGGCATACCCACCGAGCGGCCCCGAAGGAGGAGCGCCGATGATCACCCGTACCCCGGCACCGGCCGGAGACGCCCCATGAGCGAGCTCGCGAGCGCATCATCGGGCCTGGTCCGGAGCTCACGGCAACGCCGGAGCGCACCGGAGGCGTCGCCATGACCGGGGCGTTACTGCAGGTCGACGGCCTGACCGCCGGGTACGGCGCGGCACCGGTCCTGCACGACGTCGGTCTCACCGTCCAACCGGGAGAGATCGTCGCCGTGCTCGGGGCGAACGGCGCGGGCAAGACCACTCTCCTGCGCACCCTCTCGGGCCTGGTACGCAGCTCGCGTGGCCGGGTCGTCTTCGACGGCGCGGACCTCGCCGGCACCAAGGTGGAACACCTGGTGCGGCGGGGCATCGCGCACGTCCCGGAGGGACGCGGCGTGGTCACCGAACTGACCGTGGACGAGAACCTGCGGCTCGGCGGGCTCTGGCGGCGCGATCGGGCGGATGCCCGAAAAGCGCTCGACGAGGTCTACGAGCTGTTCCCGTCGCTGGCACAACGTCGCGGCTTCGCCGGCCATCAACTGTCCGGCGGTGAGCGGCAGATGCTGGCCCTGGGCCGGGCACTGGTCGGGCGGCCGAGGCTGCTGCTGCTCGACGAGCCGTCGCTGGGTCTCGCGCCGAAGGTGACCGGCCAGATCATGGCGCTGCTTCGTGACCTGCGGGAACGCACCGGGCTGGCGGTTCTGCTGGTCGAACAGAACGTCCGCAGCGCCCTCTCCATCGCCGACGAGGGCGTGGTGCTCGCGCTGGGCCGGGTGGTGGCCCGCAACCGGGCGTCGGTGTTGCGCGACGACGCCGATCTCCGTCACGCCTACCTGGGGTTCTAGCGATGGACCGATTCATCTATCTGACCTTCGACGGGCTCAGCCGCGGCCTGGTCTACGCCGCGTTCGCCCTGGCCCTGGTCCTGATCTGGCGCGCCGCGCGGATCGTCAACTTCGCGCAGGGCTCGATGGCGGTGGCCGCCGTCTACGTCGCCTACTCGGTGACGAACGCGACCGGGTCCTACTGGCTCGGGTTCGTGGTCGCCCTGCTGGCCGGGCTCCTGCTCGGCGTCCTGGTCGAACGAGTGGTGATGCGATTCGTCGACCATTCTTCACCGCTCAACGGGGTGGTGGTGGCGCTCGGCCTGGTCCTGGTTCTGCAGGGCACGCTCGGCATCGTCTACGGCAACGAGTACCAGCCGGTGGAGACGCCGTTCAGCCGGGACGCGTTCGAGGTGGGCGGGATCGCGATGCTGTCGCGGTACGACCTGTTCGTCTTCGCCGCGGTGGGCACGGTGGTCGTCGTTCTCACGCTGCTCTTCACTCGTACGGCGGTCGGCCTGCGGATGCGGGCGGCGGCCTTCGCACCGGACGTGTCCCGCCTGCTCGGCGTCTCGGTGGGCGGCATGTTGACGCTCGGCTGGGCGCTGGCGGCGGCGGTCGGGTCGCTCGCCGGGATGCTGGTCGTCCCCACCGAGCTGGGCGTCCACCCGACCGCCATGGACGTCGTCTTCGTCTCGGCGTTCACGGCCGCGGTGGTCGGCGGTCTGGACAGCCCGATCGGTGCGGTCGTCGGCGGCCTGGTCGTGGGTCTGCTGCTGTCGTACGTCAGCGGATACATCGACGTCACGGTCGCCCCGATGGCGATCCTCGCCCTGCTCGTGCTGGTGCTGCTCGGCAAGCCGGGCGGCCTGTTCTCCAGTTCGAAAGCGAGGGTGGCGTGACGGGCATGACGGACATGCAGCAGAAGGCGAGCGCGTCGACCGTACCGGAAACGGGTTTGAACGTGCCGAAGCGCCGGCGGCGCCCGCACCCGGCCCTGGTGATCGTGGCCGGCGGGATTCTGGTGGTGGCGCTGACCTATGTGCTGCCGCCGTTCCGGAACTACCAGCTCGCCACGATGGGCGCCTACTTCTGCGTCACCGCGGGCCTGACCGTCCTCACCGGACTGAACGGCCAGTTGTCGCTGGGGCACGGCGCGCTGATGGCGACCGGCGCCTACACCCTGGCACTGACGCAGAACAGGTGGGTGAACCTGCCGCTCAGTTTCGCCGTGGCGGTTCTGGTGACGACCGCCGCCGGCGCGGTGATCGGCCTGGCCGCGGCCCGGCTGCGCGGCCCCTATCTGGCCGGCCTCACCCTGGCCGTGGCGATCGTGGTCCCGTCGGTGACCAGCACGTTCGACGAGACGTTCAACAGCGACCAGGGCCTGTCGGTGATCCTGAACCCGCCGCCGGAGACGATCCCGATGGAGCGCTGGCAGGCGTGGTTGTGCTGGGGTGCGGCGCTGGTCGTGGTGCTGCTGCTGGCGCTGCTGATCCGTGGCCGGTTCGGGCGGGACCTGCGCGCCGTCCGCGACGACGAGACCGCCGCCAAGCTGGCCGGGATCAACATCGCACGGACCCAGGTGCTGGCGTTCGTGGTGAGCGCCGTCTGCGCCGGTGTCGCCGGCGCGCTGTTCGCCGTCCTCGCGCAGAGCGTCTCACCCGGCGCGTTCCCGCTGACGCTCTCCCTGTTCCTGGTCATGGCCATCGTGATCGGCGGGCTGGGAAGCCTGTTCGGCGCCCTGTGGGGCGCGGTTCTGCTGGTGCTGCTTCCCACGCTGGCCCAGTCCGTCGGTGAGCAGACCGGATCGCAGCAGCTCGAGGGCAACCTCGCGCTCGTCGTCTTCGGTGTGGTGCTCGTCGTCGTCATGCTCGCCGCCCCCGGCGGCCTCGCATCCATCCCATCTCGAATTTCACGTCTTATCAGGAGGAATCGATGAAACGTACGGCGACGGCGGCTCTGGCCGTCGTGCTGCTCGCCACCGCGGGCTGCACGGGCGAGAGCGACGGCAGCGGTTCCAGCAGCGGGAGCGTGCCGGGTGTGACCGACAGCGAGATCGTGGTCGGCACCCACATGCCGCTGACCGGTCCGGCCGCGGCCGGCTATTCGAAGATCGCGCCGGCCACCAAGGCGTACTTCGACTACGTGAACGCCAACGGCGGCGTGCACGGCCGGAAGATCAGCTACAAGATCAAGGACGACGGCTACAACCCGGCCAACACCCAGACCGTGGTGCGCGAGCTGGTGCTCCAGGACAAGGTCTTCGCGATCCTCAACGGCCTGGGCACCCCGACGCACACCGGCGTCCTCGACTTCCTCAAGACCAACCGGGTGCCGGACCTCTTCGTGGCCAGCGGCAGCCGCAGCTGGAACCAGCCGGACAAGTACCCGGGCACGTTCGGCTTCAACCCGGACTACACGGTCGAGGGCAAGATCCTCGGCACGTACGTCAAGGAGAACCTGGCCGGCAAGAAGACCTGCTTCCTGGGCCAGGACGACGACTTCGGCCGGGACAGCCTGGCCGGTATCGAGAAGATCCTCGGCCCGGTGGCGGCCAAGGAGAGCTATGTGACGAGCAACCCGAACGTGGGCCCGCAGATGGGCGCGCTGAAGGCGGCCGGCTGTGAGGTCGTGGTATTGGCGACTGTGCCCGGTTTCACTGCCCTGTCGATCGGCACGGCTGCGAAGATTGCGTTCAAACCGCAGTTCGTGGTCAGCAACGTCGGCGCCGACCCGACCACCGTCGGAAAGACGCTGGGCGCCGCCGCACCCCTGATGGAGGGTCTGGTGGCAGCCAACTACCTGCCGCTGAACAACGACGATGCCAACCCGTGGATCCAGCTGTTCAAGAAGGTGAACGCGGCGCACAACGGCAACGCCGAATTCGACAACAACGTCGTCTACGGCATGTCGGTCGGCTACCTGTTCGTGCAGGCGCTCCAGGCCGCCGGCAAGGACCTGACCCGCGACAAGATCATCGAGGCCGTGCAGAAGAACGGCTTCCAGGGCCCGGGGTCGGTGCCGCTGCGGTTCTCCGCACAGGACCACTCGGGATACGGCGGAGAGCAGCTCACCAAGATCCAGGGTGGTAAGGCGGTGTACTTCGGTACGCCGTACACGACTGACGACAAGGACGCCCCGGTCGCGCCGTACACGGGTCAGCCTGTGGCTCCGCCGCAGAGTGGCGTACCGGCCGCGTAGTATCTGCACTCGGACTGCAAAAACAGGACTTCAGGAGGTTTGAGCGATGGCGGACCAGATAGCGATCGTGACCGGGGCAAGCCGCGGAATCGGGTTCGCCATCGCCCAGCGATTCGTCGCACAGGGAGCGAAGGTCGCGATCACCGGCCGTGACGCCGACGCCCTCGAGGCCGCGGTGAAGGAGCTCGGCGGCCCCGAGGTGGCCCTCGGCGTGGCCGGCAAGGGCGACGACCCGGCGCACCGGGCGGCCGTGGTCGACGCGGTGCGGAAGCGGTTCGGGCCGGTCACCACACTGATCAACAACATCGGGATCAACCCGGCGTACGGGCCGCTGGCCGGCCTCGACCTGAACGCGGCCCGCAAGATGGCCGAGGTGAACCTGATCGGCACGCTCGGCTGGATCCAGGAGGCGCTGCGCGGCGGGCTCGCCGACGCCGGCGGCTCGGTGGTCAACATCTCCTCGGTCTCCGGCGTGCGCCCCGCGCCCGGGATCGCCTTCTACGGCACCACCAAGGCCGCACTGATCCACCTCACCGAAGAACTCGCGGTCGAGCTGGCCCCGAAGATCCGGGTCAACGCGGTCGCGCCCGCGGTCGTGAAGACCCGGTTCGCCAGCGCCCTCTACGAGGGGCGGGAGGCGGAGGTGGCGGCCACGTATCCGCTCAAGCGGCTCGGCAACACCGACGACGTGGCCGGCACCGTGGCGTTCCTCTGCTCGCCGGACGCCGCCTGGATCACCGGGCAGACGATCGTCATCGACGGAGGCCTCACCCTCACCGGGGCCGTCCAGTGAAGCGGGTCGTGGTCACCGGCGCCGGCGGCGGGATCGGGGCGGCGCTGGCCCGCCGGTTCGCCGCCGACGGCGCCCGGGTCGTGGTCAACGACCTGAACGGCGACGCCGCCCGCTCGGTCGCCGGGGAGATCGGCGGCATCGCGGTGCCCGGCGACGCGGCCAGCGAGGCCGACGTCCAGCACCTGATCGACACCGCCTGGAACGAGCTGGGCGGCATCGACCTGTTCTGTTCCAACGCCGGAGTGCTGTCGTCCGGTGACGAGACGACGCCGGACGCGCAGTGGCAGCGCGACTTCGGGGTCAACGTGATGTCGCACGTCTACGTGAGCCGGGCACTGCTGCCACGCTGGCTGGACAGCGGGGAGCCGAAGCGCCTGTTGATCACCGTGAGCGCGGCCGGCCTGCTGACCCTGCTGGGCAGCGCCACCTACTCGGTCACGAAGCACGCGGCGCTGGCCTACGCCGAGTGGCTGCGAGCGACGTACGCCCATCGGGGTCTGATCGTGCAGGCGCTCTGCCCGCAGGGCGTGCGCACCGACATGCTGACCCGCGGCAACGAGAGCGGCAGCGGGTCCGCGTCGCTGCTCGCCGAGGGGGCGCTGGCCCCGGAGACGGTCGCCGACCTGGTCGCCGATTCGCTGGGCGGCGAGGGTTTCCTGATCCTCCCGCACGCGGAAGTCGAGGGCTACTACCGCTTGCGCGCGAGCGATCCGGACCGTTGGCTGGGTGGCATGAACAGACTTCAGCGCGGTTTCGAGCGGCAGGCGTCCTCGTGAAGGGCCTCGACCTGGAGAAACTTCAGGCCTATCTGGACAGCCCGCCGCTATCCGGGACGATGTTCGCCGGTGGCAAGTCGAACCTGACGTACGCGGTCACCGACGGCGTCAACCGGTGGGTGCTGCGCCGCCCGCCGCTGGGTCACGTGCTGCCCACCGCCCATGACATGGCCCGCGAGCACAAGGTCCTCGACGCCCTCTCCCAGGCCGGGTTCCCGGTGCCGAAGCCGGTGCTGCTCTGCACCGACACCGAGGTGATCGGGGCGCCGTTCTACCTGATGGAGCACGTCGACGGCACCATCTACCGGGACGCCGCCGGCCTCTCCCCCACCGAGTTCCGGGAGCTGACGTTCACGCTCGTGGACACCCTCGCCGACCTGCACGCTCTCGACCCGCAGGCGATCGGGCTCGGTGACTTCGGCAGGCCGGAGGGCTTCAACGCCCGGCAGGTGCGCCGCTGGAAGCAGCAGCTCGACGCGTCCCGCAGCCGGGAGCTCTCCGGCATCGACGAGCTGCACGCCCGTCTCGCCACCGACATCCCGGACGGCGCCGGAGCCGTGGTGCACGGCGACTTCCGGCTCGACAACGTGCTGGTCAGCGACAAGCTGACGGTGAACGCGGTGCTGGACTGGGAGATGTCCACACTGGGCGACCCGCTCAGCGACCTGGCGCTGATGCTGGTCTACGCCGGGCGCCCGCTGCTGGAGCGCGACGGGGTGGCGGTGGCTCCGATCGACATCCCGGGGCACCCCACCCTCGACGAGATCTCCTCCCGGTACGCCGAACGGAGCAAGCGGGACGTCAGCGACCTGCACTGGTACGTGGGTTTCGCCGCCTTCAAGCTCGCCGTCATCCTCGAGGGCGTGCACTACCGCTACACCAAGGGTCAGACGGTCGGCCCCGGCTTCGACACCGTCGGGGCGATGGTTCCCACCCTGGTCGAGCAGGGCCACCGAGCGCTGGAAGGACACTGATGGACTTCGAGTACGACGCGAAGACCGAGGACTACCGCAAGAGACTGCTCGCCTTCATGGACGAGTACGTCTACCCCGCCGAGTCCTCGTTCCACACCGACGGCTGGGAGCCGCCCGCGATTCTGGCGAGCCTGAAGGAGGCCGCCAAGGAGGCCGGGCTGTGGAATCTCTTCCTTCCCGGTGAGCACGGCGCGGGCCTGACGAACCTCCAGTACGCGCCGCTCGCCGAGATCACCGGCCGCAGCCCGGCGGTGGCGCCGGCAGCGCTCAACTGTGCCGCCCCGGACACCGGAAACATGGAGGTGCTCGCCGAGTTCGGCACTCCGGAGCAGCAGGAACGCTGGCTCAAGCCGCTGCTGGCCGGGGAGATCCGGTCCGCCTTCGCGATGACCGAGCCGCAGGTCGCGTCGTCGGATGCCACCAACATCGGCACCCGGATCGAGCGGGACGGCGACGACTACGTCATCAACGGGCGCAAGTTCTACATCACCGGCGCGATGAACCCGAACTGCAAGATCTTCATCGTGATGGGCAAGACCGATCCGGCCGCCGCACGGCACGTGCAGCAGAGCCAGATCCTGGTGCCCCGGGACACGCCGGGCCTGACCGTCAAGCGCGGCATGACGGTCATGGGCTACACCGACGGCGACCACGGCGGCCACGCCGAGTTGATCTTCGAGAACGTACGGGTGCCCGCCGCCAACCTGATCGGCGTCGAGGGTGGCGGCTTCGCCATCTCCCAGGCCCGGCTCGGCCCCGGCCGGATCCACCACTGCATGCGGCTGATCGGCATGGCCGAGCGGGCGCTGGAACTGATGTGCACCCGGGCGCTGGCCCGCACCACGTTCGGCAAGACCCTCGCCGAGCAGGGCGTCATTCAGGACTGGATCGCCGAGTCGCGGGTCCGTGTCGAGCAGGCCCGTCTGCTGGTGCTCAAGGCCGCCTGGCTGATGGACACGGTCGGCAACAAGGGCGCGCACACCGAGATCCAGGCCATCAAGATCGTGGTGCCGTCCGCTGTGGAATGGATCCTCGACAAGGCGATCCAGACGCACGGCGCGGCCGGGCTCAGCCAGGACACCCCGCTCGCCGGGCTCTGGGCCAGCGCCCGCATGCTGCGCCTGGCCGACGGCCCGGACGAGGTGCACAAGCGTTCCCTGGCCCACCGGGAGCTGAAGCGTTACCGGAGCGGTTCGTGACCACACCCCCCACCCGCGTCGACGGTCGCACCGCACGGTCCGAGCGGACCCGTAACGCGATCGTCGACGCGCACCTCCGGCTGATCAGCGAAGGGGACATGCGCCCCACCGCCGACCGGGTGGCCAAGCTGGCCGGGGTGTCGCTGCGCGCCCTGTGGAGCCACTTCGCCGACATGGAGGCGCTGATGGCCGCCAGTGGTCAGCGTGTTCTGGATCAGCGCGACGCGTCGTACCGGCCGATTCCGGCGGATCTTCCGCTGGCCGAGCGGATCGAGGCGTTCAGCCATCAGCGGGCCCGCCTGCTGGAGGAGATCGGGCCCGCCGCGCGGGCCTCCGCGCTCAAGGAGCCGTTCTCGGCCGGATTGCAGCGCTATCGCAAGTTGCACACCGCGCGGGTCCGGGACGAGCTGACCAGCACTTTCGGTCACGAGATCGGCAACGACGAGGATCTGCTCAACGCTCTGACCGCGGTCAGCCTCTGGCCGACGTGGGCCTCGTGGCGCGACGGCATGGAGCTGTCGGTCGAGTCGGCCCGGTCAGCCCTGGCCCGCACGGTGGGCGCGCTGATCAACCCGGGCGCGGCAGCCCGCATTTGACGAACCGGGGCTGAGCGTTGCGCAATCGGATGCCGCTGAAACCCACGGTGCCGGCGGTGACCTGGTCCCAGAACGGCCACAGGTCGTCGAGGATGCGCAGCTGGATCCCGGCCTCGGCGTGGCGGGCGATCAGGTCGCCGACCGGTTCGGGCGGGCCCAGCGGCTCGACCGGATCGGTCGCCACCCACGCGTACGGGTAGGGCTCCCCGAACGGGCGGAACCGGTCGGCGGGCAGGCGGTAGGCGTACAGGGTGGTGGCGCGCACGGCGTCCAGCCAGGCGTACTCGATGGCGTGCACGCGTGTCCCGCAGCCCGCGCCGATGATCCGGTCCCGGTCCGCGCCGGTGGTGACGCCGGGCCGCACCCAGGCCATCGCGCGCGGGCACTGCCGTGGGAACCAGTAGGCGGGCGCCTGCTCGTGATCGACGGCCCAGACGTACGCCTCAGGCTGTCGCGCCGTCGCCGCCACGTGCGGCACGAAGGCCCGGATTCCGGAGTCCTCCGAGAAGTGCAGGACCTGTCCCGCTTCTGGACGCATCCGACCTTTCTATCGCACAGTCAGTCCGCCTCGCGGGTATAGAATTATCTAACCTCCATCGACGTGGAGGAGTGGGAGATCCGAGTCACGCATGAATTCCTGGCCTGGGCCGAAACCCTGGACGCGGGTTCATACGACCAGATAACAGCGGCCATCGACCGGCTCGCCGAGGACGGGCCCGGCCTGGGCCGCCCCTACGTCGACCGGGTCGAAGGGTCACGCATACACAACATGAAGGAACTACGCCCCGGTTCCGCCGGGCGGACTGAGATCCGGATCCTGTTCGTGTTCGATCCCTGGCGATCGGCGATCCTGCTGACCGCCGGAGACAAGTCGGGCAACTGGTCCGGCTGGTACCGGCAGGCCATCCCGCGCGCCGAGGAGTTGTACCAGAGGTATCTGCAAGAACGCCAAGACGAGGAGCGAAACCGATGACCGAATTCCCGCTGTGGAAGGACGTCCGCGCCGAGTTCGTCGAGAAGGCGGGTGGCGAGGAGCGGATCGCCGAGGCTCGCCGCCGCCAGCAGGCCTACATCGACGGCTACCGCCTCGCCGAACGTCGTAAGGCGTTCGGGCTCACCCAGGCCGAGGTGGCCGAACGGATGGGTGTCACCAAGGGCCGGGTCTCGCAGATCGAGAACGGCGACGTGTCCACCGTCGATGCCATCGCACGTTATGTCCAGGCGCTCGGCGGCCATCTCCAGATCGCCGCCGTCTTCGGCGACGACCTCTACATTCTGCGCAGCACCGAGACCGACGAGGCCGCCCGGTCCGACGCGGCTTGAGATCGTCCGGAGCCGGCCGCGACATGGCCGGCTCCGGACGTTCGACAGCGGTCAGAGGAGGGCTACCGAGCGGGCGCCCTCGCCGCGGGACATGCGGTCGAAAGCGGCCGGGACCTCGGCCAGGCTGATCCGGTCGGTGATCAGGTGGTCGAGGTCGAGCTTGCCGTCGAGGACGTCGCGGGCCAGGGCCGGCACCTCGATGTCGGTGTCCGCCTGGCCGTACACCGATGCCTTGAGCGTGCGCGCCGACGAGAAGATGTCGAGCGCGCCCAGCTGGACCATGTCGTCGGCCGCGCCCATGCCGACCACGGTGACCTGGCCGCCGCGCCGGGTGGCGCGCCACGCGGCGCGGATGGTCGACGCCCGGCCGACGCATTCGATGGCGTGATCGGCGCCGAGCCTGCCGGTCAGGTTGCGGATGTCCTTGGACAGGCTGTCCGAGGAGACCACGAAGTCGGTGGCGCCGGCCGCCTCGGCCAGTCCCTTCTTGGCCTCGGTGACGTCGACGGCGATGACCTTGCCGGCGCCGGCCGCGCGGGCCGCGGCGACCGCCGACAGGCCGACTCCGCCGAGGCCGATGACCAGAACCGATTCGCCGGCCCGGACCTGGGCGGTGTTGCGGACCGCGCCGCTGCCGGTGAGCACCGAGCACCCGAGCAGGGCGGCCAGTTCGAAATTCAGTTCCTTCGGTACGGGAATGACCGCGTTCTCCGGGGCCACCACCTGTTCCGCGAAGGCGCCCAGCCCGAGGGTGACGTGGACCGGCGCCCCGTCCAGGGTGAGCCCGTTCTCCAGGGCCGCGACACCGGACGAGGTGCTGCACAGCCACGGCTGGCCGTGCTCGCAGAACCAGCACGTCCGGCAGGCCGGCTGCCAGTTGAGGACCACGTGGTCGCCGACCTTCGTACGCGTGACGTGCTCGCCGACCTCGACCACTTCGCCGGCCGCCTCGTGACCGAGCACGAGCGGGTGCGGCGGGCGCAGCGTACCGTTGATCATGGAAAGGTCGGAGTGGCAGACGCCGGCCGCACGGACCTCGACCCGCACCTGGCCCGGCCCGATCTCGGGCAGCCGCAGCTCGACGAGCTCGGCTGGCACGCCCGCACTGCGAACGACCAGGCCCCGCATGTAGTGGCTCATCGCGCTGCCTCCGCTCCGCTTCGGCATCCCGCCGAGCCGAATGATCCGCTCATCGCTGGATCGCCTTCACCTGCTGGAATTCGGCCAGGCCGTACGCGCCCAGCTCACGACCGATACCGGACTGCTTGTAACCGCCGAACGGGGCGAACGGGTTGAACGCCCCGCCGTTGACGTCGACCGCTCCGGTACGCAGTCGGCGCGCCACGGCCAGGGCCCGCTCGTCGCTGCCCCAGACGGCGCCGGCCAGGCCGTACCTCGAATTGTTGGCGATCGCGACGGCCTCGTCGTCGGAATCGAAGCCGATGATCGACAGGACCGGGCCGAAGATCTCCTCCTGGGCCAGTTCGCTGTCGGGGTCGACGTCGGCGAAGACGGTCGGCGCGACGAAGTGGCCGGTGGCGGGCACCGGCGCGTCCAGCCCCCCGGCGACGAGACGGGCGGAGGCCCGCTCGATGAACCCGCGGACCCGGTCCCGCTGCCCGGCCGAGGCGAGCGGGCCGAGCCGGGTGGCCGGGTCGAACGGGTCGCCGAGGGTGTAGCCGGCGGCCGTCTTGGCGGCCAGTTCGACGGCTTCGTCGTAGTGGGACCGGTGGACCAGCATGCGGGTCCACGCCGTACACGTCTGGCCGGAGTTGAGGAAGGCGTTGCCGACGCCGACCTTGACCGCTTTGACCAGGTCGGCGTCTTCCAGGATGACGTTGGCGGACTTGCCGCCCAGTTCCAGCGACACCCGGGCGACGCGGTCGGCGGCGGCGTGGCTGATGGCCCGGCCGGTGGCGGTGGAGCCGGTGAACGACACCATGTCGATGTCCGGGTGCCCGGCGATGGCCGCGCCGACCACCGGGCCGGTGCCGCTGACCAGGTTGAGGACGCCGGCCGGCAGGTCCGCCTCGGCGGCCGCGTCGGCGAGCAGGAACGCCACGAGCGGGGTCATCTCGCTGGGCTTGAGCACCACCGTGTTCCCGGCTGCCAGGGCCGCGCCGACTTTGGCGACGACCTGGTGCAGCGGGTAGTTCCACGGGGTGATGGCGCCGATCACGCCGACCGGCTCGTGCACCACCAGGGAGTTGCCGATGGTCTCCTGCGCCCACGGCTGGGCGGCGAGTTCGGCGTACCCGGCGAGGACGGTGAGCGGCAGGCCGGCCTGGACCGCCTTGGCGATCTTGAGCGGTGTGCCCAGTTCCAGGCCGACGATCCGGGCGATCTCGTCGGCGCGGGCGGCGAGCGCCCGGTGCAGGCGCCCGAGGGCCGCGCCGCGGTCGGCGGCCGGCAGGTCCGCCCAGCCGGGCAGGGCGGCGCGGGCCGCCGAGACGGCGAGATCGACGTCCTCGGCCGTGCCGGCCGGCACGTGCCCGAACACCTCCTCGGTGTACGGGTTCTCCACTCCGATCCGTTCGCTGGATTCCGGGGGCACCCACGCGCCCCCGATCCAGAGCTCGTCACGGTGGACCGGCGTCATCGGCGTACCCCCAGGTCGTAGCGGTCGGACAGGCTGGTGATCAGGAGGTCCAGCCCGAGTTCGAAGGCGCCCTCGTCGACCGCGGCCCGGTGGGCCGCGAGTTCGTGGGCGCGATGCAGGTGTGGATAGTGGTCGTACAGCTCCGGGTCGGCGTCGAAGCCGAGGGCGAAGGAGCCCAGCGCGGAGCCGGTGATCAGGTAGCGCATCAGCGCGCCGATGTGGGTGGCCCGGGCCCGGGACCAGCCGGCGTCGATCAGCGCGCCGTAGACCGCCTCGGCCATGGCCAGGCCGGCCGGGCGGCGGCCGGGACCGGTGGCCAGCACGGGCACGATGTTCGGGTGCGCGGCGAGGACCGCGTGGTACGACTTCGCCCACAGCCGCAGGGCCGTACGCCAGTCGTTGCCGTGGAACACCGAGATGTCGACCTGCGCGACCACCGCCTCGGCGACCGCGTCGACGATCTCCGCCTTGGTGGCGAAGTGGTTGTACAGCGACGGGCCCTGCACTCCCAGTTCGGTGGCGAGGCGCCGCATCGAGCAGGCCTCCAGTCCTTCGGCGTCGATCAGGACGGCCGCCGCCTCGACGATGCGCTCCTTGGTGAGCAGCGCCTGCCGGGGCCTGGCCATGGGAGCTCCCTGCGAGAAAACCGAAATCAACACTGGACGTGTAAAAACTTACGCCGCTAGTTTAAGCACAGCTGCGACGTACATCACTTAGGGAGATCAGCATGACGACGCTATCCCTCGCCACGGTTCTGGCCGAAGCCGCGCGCCGGTACCCCGAGAAGGTGGCGATCGTCGACGCCGGCGGAGAGCGCATCACCTATCGCGAGCTGTGGGCGCAGACCCGCGCGTACGCGGCGGGCCTGCGCGAGCTGGGCGTCGGGCCGGGCGACACGGTGGCGATCATGATTCCCAACGTGGGCGACTTCCCCCGGGTCTACTTCGCCGCGCTGGCCGTCGGCGCCCGGATCGTGCCGGTCTCGCTGCTGCTCAACGCCGAGGAGGTCGGCTACGTGCTGACCGACAGCGGCGCGAAGCTGCTGGTCACCCACTCGGCGTTCCTGGCGGCGGGCGCTCCCGCGGCGGCCGCGGCCGGCACCGCGCTGGTCAACGTCGGCCCGCTCCCGGCCGATCTGCCGCAGTACCCGCCGCGGCTGGAGGAGATCTCGGCGACGGTGGAGCCGCTGCGGACCTACGTGACCCGCGAGGCCGAGGACGTCGCGGTGATCCTCTACACCAGCGGGACGACGGGCAAGCCCAAGGGCGCCATGCTCACGCACCTCAACCTGGTCATGAACGCGGCCGTGAACGTGTTCGACGTGCACCCGCTGACCGGTGACGACGTGGTCCTCGGCTGTCTGCCGCTGTTCCACACGTTCGGCCAGACGGTCGGGATGAACGCGACCTTCCGGCTCGGCGGGACGCTGGTATTGCTACCCCGGTTCACCGGTGAGGCGGCGATCGAGCTGATGCTGAGGGAGAAGGTGACGATCTTCCACGGCGTGCCGACCATGTACATCGGCCTGCTGGAGGCGGCGGCGAAGGCGGAGACCCTGCCGCGGCTCAAGCTGTGCGTCTCCGGTGGCGCCTCGCTGCCGGTCGCGGTCCTGGAGAAATTCGCCGGAGCCTTCGGCTCGACGATCTGGGAGGGGTACGGACTGAGCGAGACCTCCCCGACCGCGACCACCAACCAGCCGTCGTTCGGGGCCAAGCCCGGTACGGTCGGGCACCCGATCTGGGGTGTCGAGGTGGAGATCGCCCGGCCGGAGGTGCCGGAGCGGATCGAGTTCCTGCCGGACGGCGAGCTGGGCGAGATCGTGATCCGCGGCCACAACGTCTTCGCCGGCTACCTGAACCGCCCGGAGGCGACCGCCGAGGCGCTGATCGACGGCTGGTTCCGCACCGGCGACCTGGGCGTACGGGACGAGAACGGCTTCATCAGCATCGTCGACCGCACCAAGGATCTGATCATCCGCGGCGGCTTCAACGTCTACCCGCGTGAGGTCGAGGAGGTGCTGGCCCGGCATCCGTCGATCCAGCAGGTCGCGGTGATCGGCGTGGCCGACGAGACCCTGGGTGAGGAGATCTGTGCGGTCGTGGTGCCGGCGGACCAGACCCTGACCGAGGCCGAGCTCATCGAGTGGTCGAAGGAGCGGCTCGGCAAGCACAAGTACCCGCGGCAGGTCCGGTTCACCGAGTCGCTGCCGCTGGGCCCGAGCATGAAGGTGCTGAAGCGGGAGCTGCGTAAGCAGTACTCCTAGACGAGCAGCGGCGGCAGCTCCGCCACGATCGGCACGTCGGCGGGCAGCCACGGGACGCTGTCCAGCTGGTCCACGGTCAGCCAGCGCATGGAGCGGTGCTCCAGCGCCTCCGGCACGTCGCCACCGAGCAGGGTGACGGCGTAGACGCGGAGTACGGCCCGGCCGTGGGCCAGTGGCACGTCGGGGCCGACCCGGTCGCCGACCTCCACCCGTACGCCGAGCTCCTCGGCACACTCGCGGGCCAGCGCCTGGCGCTCGGTCTCCCCCGGTTCGACCTTGCCACCCGGGAACTCCCACCGCCCGGCCGCCTCCGGCGGGGAGCTGCGCTCACAGGCCAGGACCCGGCCGGCGGTAATGATCACAGCAGCCACGATCACCCTGGGTGATGGGGCGCGCTTGACGTACTGTTCGGGCCGCATGCGATCAAAGATCGCACAGAAGTTCATCGTTCAGGTTGCCCACTGGTGCCCTGATCGTCACGCAATCACGGATATGTGGCCGTGGACACCAGTGTCCGGACGGACGAAACTGTGGGGCACCGACCATGACGACACGGCGACAGTTCGGCCACAAG
Source organism: Actinoplanes flavus (assembly GCF_017592555.1). Classification (GTDB taxonomy): domain Bacteria; phylum Actinomycetota; class Actinomycetes; order Mycobacteriales; family Micromonosporaceae; genus Actinoplanes; species Actinoplanes flavus. The sequence continues at coordinate 121,634 of NZ_JAGFNS010000015.1, forward strand.
CCGGCAACGACGCTAGGGGGGTGCGGCAGTGCGGGCCAGAAGACGCCGGGACTCCGGCGCGGATTATCTCAGCGACGCCCTTGCGCTACTGAGCGGCTGGACCCGTGACGGGGTGCAGCTCCGCCGGGACCTGGCATGTGACGACAGTCAGCACGCCGCGTTGACCGAGCGGATCAAGGTCGCGGCGGACACTCTTCACATCAGGCCGACCATTCGGCGCGTCGACGGTCACACTCAGATCAGCCTGGGGCCGCAGGACGGTTCGACCATCACCGACGGTGAGGTCACCCTGGCGGCCCGTATCGAGGATTTCTACCGCACCGTGGTCGGAAGGCCGTAGAACGGGCGGACTACGCTGCGCCGCATGACTGACGTGGCGTACGACAACAAGGGCCAGCTCGAGCAGATCCAGAGCGGTCTGCTGGAGGGCGAGCAGATCATCGCGGTCTACGACGCGATCGGCGCCGGCACCGGCTTCATCGGCCTCACCAGCCGGCGGATCATCATCCAGGACAAGTCCTTCGTCGGTAAGCGCTTCGCGATCACCAGCATCCCCTACTCCAAGGTGAGCAGCGTCAGCGTGATCAGCAACAAGAGCTGGGCCGGCCAGTTCTTCTCCTCCGGCACGATCGGCATCACCGTCGGCACCCACGTGTACGAGATCGAGTTCCGTGGCTCCGACAAGGCGCACCACGTGCACAACCTGATCCTGTCGCACGCCTCCTGACCGGGTTCAGTGCCCGCCGACCGCCTGCGTGAGATCCCAGACGTAGCGGCGGCCGGCGGGTTCCTCGTCCCGCCACACCACCTCCCACCGGCCGCGGGCGTCGCGTTCGGGTTCGGTCATCCGGCCGTACCCCTGTCGTTCCTTGACGCTCGGCGGCTGATCGCTGTCCGGGAAGCTGAAGGTCACCTGGAAGCGGGTGAAGGCGGACGGGGTGCCGCTCGCGGTGGGCAGGCGGTCCTCCCAGACCAGCTGGTCCCAGCCGCGTTCGCGCAGTGGCCGCCACAGTCCCCGCGGACGGTATTCGACCTGCCATTCGGTCGGCGTGGTCATCGCCGGGTCGAAGATGAGCCAGACCCGCAGCAGCCGGGCCTGTTCCAGGGGCAGCGCGGTGATGGTGCCGCCGACCGGCCGCAGCGTCTTGAACGAGATCTCGTCGAGGAGGGCCGGCCGGTCGGTGTCGGTGGGCACGATCGGGCGCATGGTCCGGTGGGTGACCAGCGGCTCCGGGGTGGTGACCCGCTGCTCCACGATGCGGTCGCTGTCGTCGTCGTCGCCGATCGCGACGAGCACCTCGAGGGTCTCGGTGAAGAGCGGCTTCTCCCGGTCGCTGATCCGCTGGATGGCGTCCAGGTAGTGCTGATGGCCGGCCTGCTGGAGGGCGAGCCGGCCGGTGGTCTCCCGCAGGTCGGCTCGCAGGTCGCGGATCCGGACGACGAAGGCGAGCTGCCACAGCCGGGCCGCGAAGTAGATCAGGCAGGCGAGGGAGATCGCGGTGAGTGCCCACTGGCCGATCCGGGTGGGTATCTCGACGAGCTGCGCGACACCCGATGCCAGACCGATGAGCACGACCGAGGCGTTCAGGGTGCCCCTGAACAGTGCGCGATACGTCGATGGTGTCTCCGGCATCGCCCTAATGATGGCGAAGTGATCGTTACCGACAAATCCTCACATAGAGTGAATGATCACGGCACGGGACGCCTGTTCACCCGATGTCCGGTGACCGATCAGGGGAAGGGCCATGCCAGACCGGCCCACCTCCACGGTTACCCGCGAGTAGCCATTGCTCGCCGATCCCGGCCCGCCGCATGCTACCGGGAAGTCATCGCCATCGATCGGGTAACGCCGTTCGATCCTCGACCCCCGGAGGCGATCACCGGTGCTCACCCACCTACCGATGCCGTTGACCCACCGATACCGGGCGGAACTCTTCGGCCACGACCCGGATCCGGTCCCGCCGCCGCGCGGTCACCACACCGTCTTCGCGGTGGCGGTGCTGTTGTCGGTGGCGCTGGTGGGTCTCGCCACGGTCGTTCTGCACTGACCGGGACGAAGACCCACGTCAACGTCAGCTGCCGCCTTCGCCGCCCTTGCCGGACATGGTTCTCCTCACACCTGTGTTGCGGATTCGATCTCAGGCTAGCGATCCGGCACGCGGATGGCGGCGAACTCCCGGGAACCGCGGTCAGCGCAACATCGCCGCGCACGCGTCGGTGGTCTCCAGGACCAGATCGGCGGCCAGATCGATCGCGGCGGTGAGGCGTACCGGATCGCCGTCGACCGTGGCGAACACGGTGTCCATCCGGGTCTTGAACCGGGCCGGCGCGCCGGGCAGCACGGCCGCGGCGGCGACCGCGCCCTTCTCGTTGATCAGCCAGTGGCCGGCCGCGCCGTGCAGCGCGTGCGCCAGCACACCGGCCATCCGGAACAGGCACCCCGCGACGTACGCGCTGTCGCCGCGGGACACCGCCTTGCGGGCCAGCCCGATCAGGAAGTCGGCCTCCCACAACCCGGCCACCAGGGCCTCGGCCAGCGGCCTCGGGTAGACCCGCATCCCCGCCCGGAGTTCGGCCAGCTCACCGGAGGGATCGGCCAGGATGCGGCTGGAGGCCAGTTCACCGGGGTACGAGAAGTCGGTCACGCCCAGCGGATGGCCGGCCTGGACGTGGAACGCGTACCGGCCCCGCTCGGCGTCGGCCCAGCAGGCCCGGACCCGGTCGACGTCCCGGTAGATCCAGTCCACCGCGCCGCCGTCGACGGTCAGCCAGCCGCCGCCGTCCACCCACGGACCCCATTCGCCGGGCGCCGTGACCCGGGCGCCCGGCCCGGCCACCTCCTCGGCCAGTTCGCCGAGGCGCCCGGTGTCCAGCGACCCCCGGTAGTAGAGGCCGAGGTCGGTGTCGGATTCCGGGGCGTGCGTGCCAGCGGCCCGGCTGCCGCCGAGCACCACCCCGACCACGCCGGGCACGGTGACGAGGCGCTCGGCCAGCCCGGCCAGACGGGCATCGGTCAGTCCCATGTCCCCGATCATCGCCCCGCGGCGATCAGCACAGGGAGGCGGGTTCCAGGCGTACGCCGTCGAGCAACTCCTCACCGGCCGCCAGCAGGTCCTCCTCGGTCACGAGGGTCGCGGGCGCCGGGGTCACCGGAGTTCCGGGCGCCGGGGTGGTCGCCGGGCCGGGGGTCGCCTCCGGTGGGCACACCGCGGCACGCCCCATCGGCACGCAGAGGTCCAGCGCGTGCTCGCACGCCGGGTCCAGGGCCGACCGGCGGAGGGCGCCGAAGACGACGACCCGGTTCTCCGGTTTCCGGGTGACGGTCCTGCCGAGCAGCCGCCGCGCGGTCTGCTTGCCGTCGGTGAGGGTGACCAGGTACCGCGCGGTCTCCTCGCCGGGCACGCCGGGCGACCGCACGAACCGGGTGCCACGCGGCAGCGCCGGGTCGCGGACCACCTTCGTCCGGAACGGGATGACCCGGGTCCGTTCGTCGGTGCGGGTGGTGACGACCGGGCCGGCGGCCGGTTCCCGCCGGTCCCGGCCGGCGCGCTTGCCGCGGGGGTGCGCGGGCCGCGGCCCGGTCCGGTCGGCGCGCTCGTCGGCTACCCGGGCACGGCTCAGCTGGTCGGTGCCGGCCGGCTTCCCGGGGGGTGCCGGCGGCGGCGGGGTGTGACCGTGGCGTTTGGGCAGCGGCTGGGCGGCGGCCGCGGCACGGCTGACCACCTCCGGGTCCTCCTCCAGCCGGGCGGCGCCCGGGTCCGGCGCGGTGGCCGCCTCGGCGGTGGCCGCGGCCGGCGTCCCGTCCGAGCCGGTCATCGTGGAGATCCCCGCCGCTCCGCCGCCGACGAGCACGACCAGCGCGCCCGCACCGGCGGCCATCCGGACGCCGAACGGCAGCTGGGCCCACCAAGACTTTCGTGGCATTTCGAGCAGATGCTGCCAAGAGTCACTAGTTGTCTGGTTTTGCACCAAAGCATTGTTACCTTCTCCGGCGCGCAGGCAAGTTCCCAGCGGGTCACCCGAATCGGGGACCCGCGCAGCCCGCGACCGGGCTCACGCGTTGCCCCGGCGAGCCGCAGAATGGTTCGTGCTCCGGTCGTAGGATCGATCCATGTCCCCGACCGGCCCTGTACCGCTCAGCCCGGACGAGGAGGCCGTGATGCGGGCGCTCGGCCGGTTCCTGCTGGTCATGCCGCGTGCGCTGGACGCTGATCTGATGCGCGAGCAGCGCATGTCCGCCAGCGAGTACGCGGTGTTGCGCCACCTCTCCGAGACCCCCGGCCAGCTGATGCGGATGAGCGAACTGGCCACCGCGTGTGATATGTCACTGAGCGGGATGACCCGGCTCGCCGCGAAACTCGAGTCGCTCGGCCACCTGCGCCGGATCCGCTGCCAGGAGGACGCCCGCGGCGCCAACGCCGTCCTCACCGAGAAGGGGCTGGCCCGTCTGCGCGAGGCCTGGCCCACCCATCTGGCCAGCGTCCGGCGCCACATCTTCGACCACCTCGGCGACCTCGACCTGAAAGCCCTGGCCGCCGCCTTCGAGGCGATGGCGAGACCGGAGGACTGAGCCCCTCCTTCCGCGGGCGAAACGCCCTGTAACCGGTGTTCAGCGGCTTGCTCCGCCGCGGTTGCGATGATGGGGACGTGATCAACGCTGTCGCCGAGGATCGCCGGAACGCTCTGGACCGGCTCGCCACCGTCCTCTCCGAGGTGCTCGCCCCAGCGGTCCTGGTGGCCGTTCTGCTGTTGACGGTCGGCTGGCACGCCGGCGACACCCCCGGCGTCTCCCGCTGGTGGGGCCTGCCCGGAGCGCTCTTCGCCGCGGTGATCCCGCTCGGCTACGTGCTGCACGGCGTCCGCAAGGGACGGCTCACCAACCACCACATCCCGGAACGCGCCGCCCGGCGGATCCCGCTGCTGTTCGGCACCGCCTCGCTCATCGCCGGCCTGCTGCTGATGATCGCCCTCGGCGCCCCGCGCGAGGTCCTCGCCCTGCTCACCGCGGGCGGCGCCGGTCTCGCCGTGTTCGCCCTGGTCACCCACTGGTGGAAGATGTCCATCCACGCCGGCGTCGCCGCCGGCACGCTCACCGCGCTCACCGCGGTCTACGGCCCGCTCGTCCTCATCGGCACCCCGCTGGTGCTGCTCGGCTGCTGGGCGCGGGTCCGGCTCACCGCGCACACGCCCGCTCAGGTGGTGGCCGGGGCGCTGGCCGGCGTGATCATCGCGGGCACGATCTTCCCGGCGCTGCGCTGAGGACCTGTCCCGGTACGCCTACCGGAGAAGCCGCTGCGCGAAGGAGCGGCCTCGTCGCCGGCCCGGACCGTAGCGCCCGCGCCGGGCGTGCGCGCCCGGTCACCCTCGAAGATCACATGAGCCCGTACGCGGTCAGGGCGGCGTCCAGCATCCGCTCCTGATCGGCTGCCGGAAAGGCGCCCGGGTCCGCCGCCGCGTAGGCCGCCATCCCCTCGGTCATCGCGATCAGCGCCAGCGCGACGGTCGCCACCCGCTCCGCACTCCACTCCGGAACGGCGGCCGCGGTGAGCCGCTCGACCCGCTCCCGCCAGGCCCGGTTGTTGCGCCGGTGCTCGGCGATCAGCTCGTCGTCGGCGACCGCCCCGGCCAGGAAGCCGATCCACACGACCGCCTCCTGCCGGGTCCGCTCGTCGAGGGCCATCCCCTGACGCAGCACCGCGCGCAACGCCGCCCGCGGCGTGGCGGCCGCCGCCTCCAGCGTCTCCACCCGCTCCCGGGTGACCCGGTGCAGCAACTGCCGGGCGTGCAGCAGCAGCGCCCGCCGGTTCGGGAACCGGTGCATGACCAGCCCGGTCGTGCACCCTGCGGCGGCCGCCACGGCGCGCACCGTGAGCCGCTCCAGCCCCTGCTCGGCCAGCACGCTCCACACCGCCCGGGACAGCGCCTCACCCTGCGCCGACCGATCCGCCGTCCGTGACACGACTCTCACCCTCCTCGATCCATAACCGATGTTACCGTAACGCCTGTTACGAATGGAGGACGCCATGACCTGGACCATCGAAGCCCGGCCCTGGGACGACGCCGACGGCACCGCGCTCCGCGCCGCCCAGCGCGCCGAACTCGACGCCCGCTACGGCTCCGACGACCACGAACCCGGCACCCCGCCCTCGGCCGGCGACATCGACCTGTTCCTGGTCGCCACCGACCCGGCCACCGGCCGCCCGGTCGGCTGCGGCGCCCTGCGCCGGCTCACCACCACGACAGCCGAGGTCAAGCGGATGTACGTGGCGCCCGGCAGCCGCGGCTCCGGCGTCTCCACGGCGATCCTGCGCGCCCTGGAACAGGCCGCCGTGGACCGCGGCTGGACCACCATCCGCCTGGAGACCGGCCCGGCCCAGCCGGACGCGATGCGCTTCTACGAACGCGAGGGCTACCACGAGATCCCGCTGTTCGGCGCATACATCGGCTCCGAACTCTCGGTCTGCTACGAGCGCTCCCTGACCCCTACCGGTTCACCGATCCCCTGACCGCATGCACCGTTGTCCGCCAGAACGCCCGTGTGCCCGAATGCGCCCGGTTCGCCCTAAAGCGTGATCTCGCACCGAAGCGGGAGCCGTGTCGGCTCACTCAACGTGAGACTGAGTCGAGTTTCCCGCCAACCAAGGAGGCAGCAATGTTCAGGCCCTTTTTCATGCTTTTCAGCGACCCCGACGGCTTCAAGTTCTTCGACCTCGGCGACACCGGGCGCGCGCTTTTCGATGCGGGCTCCAACCTCTTCTGAGACCGTTGCCGCCGGGCCGGGCACGCACCCGGCCCGGCGGTGTCCCTCGAAGCCGCTCACAGCCCGATGACCAGCCTCCGGAAGGCGGTCTGGCCGGTGTCGATGCTGCGGTACTACACGTTGAAGCGGAACTCGACGACGTCGCCGTCCTTCATGACGTAGTCCTTGCCCTCCATGCGGACCTTGCCGGCGGCCTTGGCGGCCGACATCGAACCGGCCGCCATCAGGTCGTCGAAGCTGACGATCTCGGCCTTGATGAAGCCGCGCTGGAAGTCGGAGTGGATGACACCGGCGGCCTCGGGGGCGGTCGCCCCGACCGGGATCGTCCAGGCGCGGGCCTCCTTCGGGCCGGCCGTGAGGTAGGTCTGCAGGCCCAGGGTGTCGAACCCGACGCGGATCAGCCGGTTCAGGCCGGGCTCCGACTGGCCGGTCGACTGGAGGAGTTCCAGGGCCTCGTCCTCGTCCAGCTCGATCAGCTCGGACTCGATCTTCGCGTCCATGAAGACCGCCTCGGCCGGGGCGACCAGGGCACGCAGCTCGTCCAGGAACGCCTCGTTGCCCAGTTCGGCTTCGTCGACGTTGAACACGTACAGGAAAGGTTTGGTGGTGAGCAGGTGCAGCTCGCCCAGCAGATCCAGGTCGATGCCGGCGGCGCCGGCGCCCTGATAGAGGGTGACCCCGTCGTTGAGCAGCTTGAACGCGGCCTCGGCAGCGGCCACCGCGGCGGCCTTCTCCTTCTTGAGCTTGGCCTCCTTCTGCAGCCGGGGCAGCGCCTTCTCGACCGTCTGCAGGTCGGCGAGGATCAGCTCGGTGTTGATCGTCTCGATGTCGTCGGAGGGCGACACCTTGCCGTCGACGTGCAGCACGTTCGGGTCGGAGAAGGCCCGCACCACCTGGCAGATCGCCGACGCGTCACGGATGTTCGCGAGGAACGCGTTGCCCCGGCCCTGACCCTTCGACGCGCCGCGGACCAGGCCGGCGATGTCGACGAAGCTCACCGGCGCCGGCAGGATCTTCTCGCTGCCGAACAGCTCGGCCAGCTTCCCGAGCCGCTCGTCGGGCAGGCCCACCACGCCGACGTTGGGCTCGATCGTCGCGAACGGGTAGTTCGCGGCGAGCACGTCATTCTTGGTCAGGGCGTTGAACAGGGTGCTCTTGCCGACGTTGGGCAGGCCGACGATTCCGATGGTGAGGCTCACGGAACGCCAGTCTACGCAGTGACTAACAGAAGAACTTCCGCAGTTCGGCAGCGACCAGCCCGGGTCGGCCGCTGTCGTCGGCGGCGACATGACCCACGCCGGTCAGGGTCACCCGCCGCACTCGCGGCAGGACCGGCTCGAGGCCGTTCAAGACCCCGGTGAGGTACGCCGGGGAGCGCTCGCCGCCCAGCAGGAGGGTCTCCGCCGTGACGCCCGCGTAGGTGCTCAGCGGGCCGGCCGCGTCCTCGATGACCGCCGCGTCCAGGCGCATCGTCGGGATCAGGTCGCCGATCCGGCGGCCCTCGCCGGCGCGCAAGGCCAGGCCGATCATCGGTATCAGGGCCGCGCGAGGCGCGTACCGGAGATCGCCTGTCCCTTTGACGACGGTGACGAACGCAGCGGCCCGGCGACCCCGGGCCAGCTCCTTCTCGAATCTCGGCAGCCAGGCGACCGGGTCGTGGTCACCGCGCTTGAGCGGCGGCTCGTAGAGCGCGAGCCGCTCGATCGGCAGCTCCATGGCGGCGCGCAGCGCGATCACCGCGCCCGAGCTGAGGCCGAACACGTTGCGCGCCCCGGTCTCGTCGAGCAGCGCCGCCAGGTCGTCGATCTCGGCGCGCAGGCCGTGGCCGGGCGCGGCCGGACCGCTGAGCCCGCGGCCGCGCCGGTCCGGGACGTAGACGGTGAAGTCGGGCGCGAGGGCCTGGGCCAGCTTCGTGAAGTTCGCCGAGGTCTGCATGCCGCCGTGCAGGAGCACGACCTTGGGGCCGCCACCGAGGGCGCGCCACCGGATGTCCGTCCTTGCCGCCATCACCTTCATGCTGTCAACCGTAGTTGACAGCCGCGATCCGCGTCAACCACGGTTGACAGTAGGGTCTCCGGACATGCGCCCTCGCTTGATCGCCGAGACGACCGGCCACCCCGGCGAGTTCTGGCCGATCGCCACCGGCGGATGGATGACCACGCACTACAACGCCGACCACCTCTGGGTTCTCGACCGGCGGCTCAACGTGACCGCGACGTACCCGATTGACGACGGCTTCCCGCACACCGACGGCCGGCATCTCGCCCTGATCGGCGACGACGAGATCACCGCCACCGACCTCCGTGGCCGCACGATCTGGCGCCGATCCGTACCCGGCGTCAGAGCCTGCGTCTTCAGCGGCGACCTGCTGTGGACGATCGCCGGCGACCTGACGACCGCAATGCACCGCACGACAGGCGAGCCGGTCGGCGAAACACGGCTCGGACCCGACAACGCGGTGGTCGAGTTGATCACCGCGTTCGCGGACGACCGCGCCGTCGTGCAACTACGGCACGCGGACGGCTCCGGCCTACGCGACTGGCTGCTGACCGCCGACCGCACCGGAGTACGAGCGACCGAACTCCCATCCCGCTTCCTCGACAGCCACTCCGACGGATCCCGCTACCTGGCAGCCGCCGCCGGACGGCTCACCATGCGCGACGTGACGACCGGCGCGGTGACCGCCACCCGCAGCGACGAGGAGATCGGCGGACCGGACGCCATCCTGTCCCGAGACGCCGTCAACGTCTCCGGCAACCTCGTCGTCGCCGGCATCGAGGACCACTCCGCCTGGTGGTGGCGGCACGTCCTGCTCTGCGCGGACACACTCCAGCCCCGCTCGGTCCTCGACTACTCCCGGCCCGGTGAGCCGTACCAGATCGTCCGCTCGGCAGAGCCCGGCACATGGCTGACCAGCACCGACGACGGCGTACACCTGTGGGGACTCGACGGCCCACTCGACACCGATCCCCTCCCCGGGCAGCTCGCCCTCTGGTAGGACACTGTTCGACGTGGACGAGCACCTCCGGAAAGGCCAGATCATCCAGGCCGTCAAGGTCTACCGGGACAGCTTCCCGCCGGAGACACGACCCGGACTCAACGACGCCCTGGAAATCGTTCTCCAGCGCCGCGACGAGCTCGCCGCGCCCGGCGAGATCGAACCCGAGCCACCGGCGCCGACGATCGACGACCTCGCGGCGCGCGCTGTCATGGCCGGACCCGTCCATGCCGTGGAACTCGTCTGGGACGGCGACACGTTCGGCTGGATCGAAGACATCGTCGCGGTCGTCGAACGGCCCGGCCCCGAAAACCCCCGCTACACCGGGCACCGCCTCCACGCCTGCCGAGGCGGCGACGGTGACGACATCGGGCGACAGCTCGCCGAACGGCTCGCCGTGCCGTACTGGAACCCGGCGCCCGACGCGCCCGACCTCGACGCGCCCCGGTGGTGGAGCCGGCACTGACCGGCACGGTTGTGTCCGAATCCCGCCAGCCGAGACAGGCCGGAGCGGGGCAGACTCGACGGCATGGAGCTGGACTTCGAACGCTGCTACCGGGCCGTCGACAGCCGCGACCAGCGGTTCGACGGATGCTTCTACACGGCCGTACGCACCACCGGCATCTACTGCCGGCCGTCCTGCCCGGCCGTCACCCCCAAACGCCAGAACGTCTCGTTCTACCCCAGCGCGGCCGCCGCACAGCGCGGCGGCTACCGGGCCTGCCGACGGTGCCGGCCCGACGCCGCCCCCGGCTCACCGGAATGGGACAGCCGCGCCGACACCGTCGGACGGGCCATGCGGCTCATCGGCGACGGCGTCGTCGACCGGGAAGGAGTACCCGGACTCGCCGGTCGACTCGGCTACACCGAACGGCACCTGCACCGGATGCTCACCGCCGAACTCGGCGCCGGACCACTCGCGCTCGCCCGGGCCCAGCGCGCCCAGACCGCACGCATCCTCGTCGAGACGACCGACCTCGGGCTCGCCGACATCGCGTTCGCCGCCGGGTTCGGAAGTGTGCGGCAGTTCAACGACACCATGCTCGAGGTGTACGCGCAGGCCCCCAGCCAACTGCGGGAACGGCGGCCCGCCGAACGGGGCGAGGCGGGAGTGGTCAACCTGCGGCTCGCGTACCGGCAGCCGCTGCACGCGGAGGCACTGCTGTCGTTCTTCGCGGCCCGGACCCTGCCTGGCGTGGACGAGGTGGACGGGGAGACGTACCGGCGAGGGCTGAACCTGCCGCACGGCGGCGCGGAAGTCGCGCTGCGGCCGGGAGACCGGTGGGTGCACGCGACGCTGCGGCTCGAGGACGTACGGGATCTGGCGCCGGCGGTGGCTCGGTGCCGGCGGTTGTTCGATCTCGATGCTGATCCGGTGGCGGTGGATGCGATGTTGGGGGCGGATCCGGGATTGCGGGAGGTGGTGGCGGCGGAGCCGGGGGTGCGGGTGCCGCGGGCGGTGGACGGGTTCGAGATGGCTGTCCGGGCGGTGGTGGGGCAGCAGGTGAGTGTGGCGGGGGCTCGGACGACGCTGGGGCGGATACTGCGTTTCGCGTCGGCTTCGGCTTCGGGGGAACCCACCCCCATCCCCCAAACCGATACCACGCCCGGCCGCCTGGCCGGCTTCCCGGCCGCGGACACCGTCGCCAACCTGCCCGACCAAGCCTTCGGCATGCCGGCCGCCCGCCGCGACACCATCCGCGCCCTGGCCCGGGCGGTGGCCGACGGCGAGCTCGACCTGGACCCCGGCGCCGACCGGGCGGAGACCGCCGCCCGCCTGACCGGCCTGCCCGGCATCGGCCCGTGGACCGCCGGTTACATCGCCATGCGCGCGACCGGCGACCCCGACGTCTTCCTGGCGACCGACCTGGCCGCCCGCCGCGGCGCCACGGCGCTGGGTCTGCCGGACACGGCCGGAGCATTGGCCGAACACGCGGAACGTTGGCGTCCCTGGCGTTCCTACGCGTTGATCCGTCTCTGGCGCGCGGCCTGAATCGGAATCTACCCCGTTCCACCCCGGGACGAGGCGTTGTCCACATTGGCGGCCCCGCTGTCCCGGTTGTCCACAGGCGGACCGGATTTCCGCCCACGCCCCCGGAAAACGCGCCACGCTGGTGGCCCCTCGTGAGGAGAAGACGATGTTGAAGTATTCGACGGTGGACACTCCGGTCGGCCCGTTCACGCTGGTGGTCAGCGCGGCCGGGGCGGTGCGGGCGGCCGGTTTCACGACCGATGTGCCGGAGTTGCTCAGCCTGGTGCATCCGATGCTGCTGGAGCCGGTGCAGGCGGTCGACGCGACCGCGGCCGACGAGTCCGTCCTGGCATATCTCGATGGTGACCTGACGGCGATCGACGCGGTGCCGGTGGAGCAGCACACGGCCGGCGCGTTCATGCGGCAGGCGTGGCAAGTAATGCGGGGCATCAAGCCGGGCGCCCCGGTGACCTATACGGCTTTCGCCGAGTTGTCGGGGCGTCCGGCGGCGGTGCGGGCGGCCGCGGCGGCGTGTGCCCGCAATCCGGTGGCGCTGTTCACGCCATGCCATCGGGTGCTGCGGACGGACGGTTCGCTGGGCGGCTACCGGTGGGGTCTGGGGGTGAAGGAGTGGCTGCTGAAGCACGAGTCGGGCGATTGAGGCGCTGGCGCGGGGCGGGCACACTGCACGTGACCGCCGCGCGGAGGTGTCATGGGGTTCGCGGAGTGGCTCGCCGCCTATCGTCGTCTGGCGTCGAGGGTGGTGCACGTCTGTTCGGTGTGCGGCCGGCCGATGACGTCGTCGTTCTATCGGGCGGCGACCGGGGAGACGTATTGCGCCCGGCATGTGGGCGAGCGGTCGTGCCTGTGCTGTGGCATGCCGTCGGATCCGAGACTGGCCATGGAGATTCCGTTGTGCGGTCGTTGTGCGGCGACGGCGGTGCGGGATCAGGCCGCGGTGAAGCGGGTGCTGCCGCCGATCGCGAAACGGATCCGGGCGCTGTCGATCCGGACGACGACGCCGGTGCGGGTGCGGCTGGTGGGGCGCGACGAGTTGCGCGGCCATCACCCGGAGGGTGCGAACGCGCTGGGTATGACGATTTCGATGGGCACCCGGGTGCTGGATCTGATGGTGGTGCGGGATCTGCCGTTGGTTCAGTTCGGTTCGACGGTGGCGCACGAGGTGATGCACGCCTATCTGGCGCAGCAGGGTTTCGGGGTGTTGCCGCCGCCGGTGGCGGAGGGCCTCTGTCAACTGCTCGCCTACGCGTGGTTGCGGGATCAGCCGGATCCGCTGGCCGCGGTGGAGCGGCGCCGGATCGCGGAGGATCCGGGACCGGTCTATGGGGACGGTTTCCGGGCGGCGCGGGCCGCGTCTCAGCGGTTGGGGGTCCGGGCGATGCTCGATCACGTACGCCGGAACGGCTCGTTTCCATGATCGGAGAATGCGGATCACGTGATGCGGTCGAGGATGTGGATGATCGTCCGGTAGGCGGCAGCCGAATCGGTGATTTCGCCGGGTTGGCGTCCAACCTGGAGGGGCGAATCTGGCATCGGGTGGGCGGGCCTCGATAGGCTCACGCACAACGTCGCAGCTATTGATCTTCATCGTGGGGCGGGATCCCCGACTTTGCCAGCACAATTCCTGACCTAGCAGCGCAGGAGCGGATATGGCCGACTCACGACAAGCAAACGACGACAGGGTTCTGGCTCTGGCGTTCTATCTCCTGGTCGACGTCTCCTATTCGATGGACGGCGCGCCGCTGAACGCGGTGAACAAGATTCTTCCGGAGGTCATCGACACGATCGAGGAGAGCCCGACGCTCGGCGACATAGTGCGGTTCGGTGCGCTCGACTTCGCCGATGACGCGCGGACCGTTCTGCCGCTCGGGGATCTGCGGGACGTGGAGAGCATCCCGAATTTCACGGCCCGAGGCGGCACGTCGTATGCGGCGGCCTTCCGCCAGCTTCGTAAGGACATCGAGCACGATCTGGCGCAGTTGAAGAGCGACGGCTACAAGGTTTACCGGCCGGCGGTCTTCTTCATCACCGACGGCGCGCCGACCGACAACATGTCTGATGTGCAGGCGGCGTTCAACGATCTGACCGATCCGGGCTTCCGGGGCCGTCCCAACATCATTCCGTTCGGGGTGACGGCGTCGCTGTCGAAGGCGGTGCTGGATCCGTGGGTGTCGCCGAAGCCTGCGGAGAGCAACAAGGCGATGCGCAGTTACGTCTACAACGGGGACGGTGACGCGGCGACGGCGATCAAGCAGATCGCCGAGGTGCTGATCAGCAGCATCGTGGCGTCGGCGACGTCGGTGAACGACGCGGGTGCGGCGGGCGGGTTCGTGCCTCCGGACGACGACGACCTGGACGACTGGATCTAGCGCGGGGACGACGGATCGGCATGGTCAATCGGAGGAAGCCGCAGGAGCCCGAGCCGACGAAGGTGGACTACCCGCCGCATGTCCCGGCGAACCGGCCGGAGTCGTGGGAGGAGACCTGGGAGGAGCCGCCGGAGAGCGGGCCGTCCGGCCGGGCGTTTTCCGAGCTGGAGGCGCTGGCACCGGTCCGGCGCCCACCGGGGCCGGGTCAGGTGTATGTGTCGCGCCGGCATGAGGTGGATCGGTACGACGAGCTGGACGAGGACGCGCGGTATGCCGATCCGGGTCCGCCGCAGGATCCTTATGAGTCGGCCGAGCCGGTGCCGTTCGAGACGCCACCACACCACTACGACGGGGGCGGGCAGGGCTACGACGGGGGCGGGCACTTCGAACGCGACCCGCGAGGCCAGGAGCGGCACCCACAGGACCAAGAGCGGCATCCACAGGGCCAGGAGCGCGGCGCACAGGGCCAAGAGCGGCACCCACAGGGCCAGGAGCGCGGCACACAGGGCCAGGAGCAGCACCCACACGACCAAGAGCGCGACGCACAGGGCCCGGAGCAAGACGCACAAGGCCAAGGTCGCGGCGCACAGGGCCGAGAGCGAGACCCACAGGGGTACGAGGAACCGCGCCGCCACGAGGAAGAGCCCCCGTCCGGCGGCGAGGTGACCGCTCCGGAGGAGGAGTGGGACACGGCGCCCGCACCGCGGCGGCTCGAGGGGGACGAGGATCGGGCCCGTCCGTGGGAGCGGTATCCGAACGACCGCTGGGTGGTCGGTGACGCCGGGAACCAGCCGGCGGTGCGGCCGCGGGTGCCGCACAAGTTCCGCAATCCGCCGCCGGACACGGTGATCGACGGCGCGGAGATCGGCTCGATCTCGTATCGGGCGGCGTCGGTGCGCGGGATCAGTCATCAGGAGCGGGGTGAGCCGCGGCAGGACGCGTACGCCGTGCATTTCACCCGTGATCAGGACTGGCTGGTGGGGTGCATCTCGGACGGGGTGTCGCAGGGGACGCGTTCGCACGAGGCGGCGGCGGCGATCTGTGAGCGGATCAGCCGTGCCCTGGTGGATCACCTGATCGCGTCGCCGCCGTCGGCGGACAGCGGGCGCTGGCCGGAGGAGATCGGGAGCATCCGGTGGAAGGACGCGGTCCGGTCGGCGAATGCCGCGGTGTGTGAGCTGGCCCGGCCGTACCTGCGGAAGTCGGCGCAGAAGCGGGGTGGGCCGCCGCCGGTGGATCCGGCGGAGCCGGTGCCGTTCGCGCAGGCCCGGCTGATCATGTCGGGGACGGCGCTGGCGTTCGTGGTGGCGACGGAGCCGTCGCCGAACGGCACGTTTCGGGCGATGTTGGCGAATGTGGCGGGTGATTCGGCGGCGTTCGTGGTGCAGGACGGGCACTGGCTGCCGCTCACGATGATCAAGAACGAGGGTGAGGCGATCTTCTCCAGTTCGGTGAAGGCGCTGCCGGCTGACACCCCGGTGCACGCGAAGCCGTTCTATCTGGAGCCGGGCCAGCCGTTGATCATGATGACGGACGGGCTCGGTGATCCGCTGGGGGCGGCCCGGGGCGCGGTGAGCCGGTTCCTCGGCACGCAGTGGCACACGCCTCCGGATCTGCTGGCGTTCGCGCAGCATCTGGCGTTCTACCGGAAGACGTTCACCGACGACCGTACCGCCGTGGTGGTGTGGCCGGGCCCGGTCCGGAGCGGGAGATGACCGCTCCGCTGGAGTTGACGCTGGGACAGCTCGGCCGTCTGGACGAGCTGGCCCGCGGCGGCACGGCGACCGTCTATCTCGCCCCGGAGTTGCGGCTGCCGGGCCTGGGTGACGAGCGGTTCGTCTACAAGAAGTACAACGAGGCCACGAAGCAGAGCGCGGGACCGTCGCTGGGCACCGGTCTGTCGAATTTCGTGCGGTTCCGGGAGCGGCTGCCGGAGGAGCAGCGGGAGGCGTGGGACGCACGGATCATCTGGCCGGTGTCGGTGGTGCTGGACGATTCCGGCGCCGCCGACGGGGTGATCATGCGGTTGATCCCGGAGCGGTATTTCCAGGAGTTCACCAAGCGGGCCGGCGGGGTGAACCGGAAGCCGCGTGAGGTGGAGACGCTGTTCGGCGACGACGTGACGTCGGCGCGGAAGGGGCTGGCGTGGGTCGATCTGCCGGCGCGGATCCGGTTGATCCGGGCGATCGCGGCGGCGTACGGGATGATGCACAAGCAGAACGTGGTGGTGGGCGACATCTCCGGCCGCAACATCATCTACGACCCGGATCCGGCCCGGCCGAGCATCATGGTGGTGGATGTCGACAGCGCCCGGATCAAGGGCAACCGGGCGGTTTTCGGGATGCAGCCGCACACCCCGAACTGGCAGCCACCGGAGGCGCTGCTGGCCAGCGCGGCCCTGCAACGGGCGTCGCGGTCGTCGCCGTCCCCGCCGGTGGAGATGCTGGACCGGCTGCGCAGCCGGTGGGCGATCCAGACGACGGCCACGGACGTGTACAAGTTCGCCCTCATGACGGTGCGGATCCTCAGCAACGGCCGGGGTGGCGCGGTGAGCCGGGATCCGGCGCGGGCACGCGGCGTTCTGAAGGCCCGGATCGGCGACACCGCCGCGGACCTGCTGGACGCGAGTTTCTCCGACGACGCGAAGCAGCGGCCGACCATGCGCGACTGGTACGACGCCCTCCAGCATCGCAAGCCGGGCTCGAGGACGCCGTCTCCGCGGGTGGCCGCGGACGAGACGCCGGCGGCGCAGAAGACGTCCACGCTGCTGGCGAACGGTCATCAGGTCGGCCAGTGGGTGTGGGTCGAGGGCCAGGGCTGGGTCCGGCGCGGCTCCCGGCCGCGGCCTTAGAGCCGGTCCGGGTGGTTGCCGTCCAGTGCGGAGGGACGGCGGAAACGCCTGGCCGGACCGGCCCGGTGGTCCTACGCTGACCGGCATGACCGATACGGGAACCGGGCGTCACGGTCTCCCCGAGAAGCCGTCGCTGGACGGCCTCGAGGACCGGTGGGCGCCGCGCTGGCAGGGGGAGGGCACGTACGCGTTCGACCGTTCCAAGGAGCGGGCCGACGTGTACGCGATCGACACACCTCCGCCGACCGTATCCGGCTCACTGCACGTCGGGCACGTCTTCTCGTACACGCACACCGACACGATCGCCCGTTTTCAGCGGATGCGCGGCAAGACCGTCTTCTATCCGATGGGTTTCGACGACAACGGCCTGCCGACCGAGCGCCGGGTGCAGAACCTGTTCGGTGTCCGATGTGACCCGTCGCTGCCCTACGACCCGGCTTGGGAGCCGTCGGCGGGCGGCGGTGAGGAGCGGATCTCCCGGCGCAATTTCGTCGAGCTGTGCGATCGGCTGACTGTCGAGGACGAGAAGGGTTTCGAGGCGCTGTGGCGGCGGCTCGGGCTGTCGGTCGACTGGGGGCTGACCTACACGACGATCGGCGCGACGGCGCGGGCCGTCTCGCAGCGGGCGTTCCTGGCGAACCTGGCGGCCGGTCAGGCGT
The DNA here is from genome assembly GCF_017592555.1 of Actinoplanes flavus. Classification (GTDB taxonomy): domain Bacteria; phylum Actinomycetota; class Actinomycetes; order Mycobacteriales; family Micromonosporaceae; genus Actinoplanes; species Actinoplanes flavus. The sequence goes on from NZ_JAGFNS010000015.1 coordinate 139,264, forward strand.
ACACGGCGGAGGCCCCGACCCTGTGGGACGTCGGTTTCCGCACCGCGGTCGCCCAGGCCGAGCTGGAGGACCGGGAGCGCCCGGGGGCGTACCACCGGCTGCGTTTCCACGGCCCGGACGGGCCCGTCGAGATCGACACCACCCGGCCGGAGCTGCTGGCGGCGTGTGTCGCCCTGGTGCGTCATCCGGACGATCCCCGCTTCGCGGGTCTCACCACCGTCCGGACCCCGCTCTTCGACGTCGAGGTCCCGGTCCGTGCCCACCCGCTCGCCGACCCGGCCAAGGGTACGGGGATGGCGATGGTCTGCACGTTCGGCGACCTGACCGACGTCACCTGGTGGCGCGACCTGGCTCTGGACACGCGGGTGGTCCTGGGCCGCGACGGCCGGTTCCTGCCGGACGCCCCGCCCGGTGTCCCGGTCGCCGCCTACCGGGGGCTGGCCGGGCTGACCGTGGCGGCGGCCCGCGCCGAGACGGTCCGGCTGTTGCGCGAGTCCGGCGATCTGATCGGTGAGCCGCGCCCGGTCACGCATCCGGTCAAGTTCTACGAGCGCGGCGACCGGCCGTTGGAGATCGTCACGAGCCGGCAGTGGTTCATCCGCAACGGTGGGCGCGACGCCGGCCTGCGGGAGCGGCTGCTGGCCCGGGGCCGGGAGCTGCGGTGGACGCCGGAGAGCATGCGGCACCGCTACGAGCACTGGGTGGGTGGCCTGACCGGGGACTGGCTGATCAGCCGGCAGCGGTTCTTCGGCGTGCCCATCCCGATCTGGTACGCGGTGGACGCCCACGGCGAGCCCGACCACACCCGGCTGCTCGTCCCGGACGACGCGGCGCTGCCGGTGGACCCGTCGTCGGACTGCCCGCCCGGTTTCACCGAGGATCAGCGGGACGTTCCGGGCGGGTTCACCGCCGACCCGGACGTCATGGACACGTGGGCCACGTCGTCGCTGTCTCCGCAGATCGTCACCGGCTGGAGCACCGACGCCGACCTGCACGCCCGCACGTACCCGATGGATCTGCGCCCGCAGGGGCAGGAGATCATCCGGACCTGGTTGTTCTCCTCGGTCCTGCGGGCCGAGCAGCTCGGCGGCACCCTGCCGTGGCGGCGGGCCGTGCTGTCCGGCTGGATCCTCGACCCGGATCACAAGAAGATCTCCAAGTCGCTGGGCAACGCCGTCGAGACACCGATCCAGCTGCTCGAACAGTACGGGTCGGACGCGGTCCGCTACTGGGCGGCGTGTGGCCGGCCGGGCGCCGACCTGGCGTTCGAGCCGGCGCAGCTGAAGGTCGGGCGGCGGTTGGCGACCAAGCTGCTGAACGCGTCGAAGTTCGCGCTCGGGCTGGGCGCGGCGGACGCGCTGCGGCAGCCGGTCACCGAACCGCTGGACCGGGCCGTGCTGGGCCGGCTGGCCGAGGTGATCGTCACGGCGACGACGGCGTTCGACGAGTACCAGCACACCGACGCGTTGCAGGCCACCGAGGCGTTCTTCTGGACGTTCTGTGACGACTACATCGAGCTGGTCAAGGATCGGGCGTACGCGCGGGGCCCGGGGGGCGACTCGGCCCGGGCGGCGCTGGCGGCCGGGCTGTCGGTGCTGTTGCGGCTGTTCGCGCCGTTCCTGCCGTACGTCACCGAGGAGGTCTGGTCGTGGTGGCGTTACGGCTCGGTGCACCGCTCGACCTGGCCGACGAGGTACGAACTGACCCGGGTGGCGCCGGAGAGCGATCCGGGCCTGCTGGATCTGGCCGGCGAGGCGCTGCGGCAGGTCCGCCGGGCCAAGTCGGACCGGAAGCTGTCGATGCGGACGGAGATTCCGCTGGCCGAGGCGCTCGGCCCGGCGGAGATGCTGGACCGGCTCGCGCTGATCGACGGCGACTTCCGGGCGGCCGGCCGGATCGGCAAGCTGGATCTGCTCCGGGACCGCACCCCGGAGCTGGTGATCGCCTGCGCATTCTGAGCGGGGCGGCCACCATGGGAGGCATGTCGCTCACCCCTGAGGAGGTTCGGGCTCCGGCCCGTGACGCGGTGGTGTTCCGGTCGTCGCGGGCCCGGACCTTCGTCGTGGTGTTCGCCGTGCTGATGGCCGCCTACCTGGTGGTGTCCCCGCTGGTCGACTGGATCGCCGGGGGCACCGGCGATCCGTGGTGGGTGGTCGGGCTCCAGGCGGCGCTGATCGGGGCGGGTTTCGCCGGCGCCTACGCGGTGTCCGCCCGGGCCGCCCTCAACACCTGGGTGCGGGTGTCGTCCGCCGGCCTGGAGCTGGCCTCGCAGGATTCCGACCCGATCATGCTGGACTGGGGGGACATCGTGGCCGTGGTGTTCCGCCGGGACGGGCTGCGGACCGTGCTCGAGGTGCTGCCGGCCGGCATGGACCGCGTGCACCCGGTGCAGGGCGGCGCCGTCGGCGGCCCGGCGCTGGCCGACAGCCCGCGCGGTCCGGTGTTCACCGCCGACCTCACCCAGATCTGGCCGGGCCCGCGCAAGCTGCGCCGCGAGATCGCCCGCCACACGCGGGGTTAGAAGTCGCCGCCGAAGTCCCCGAAGTCCCCGAAATCGCCGACATCCCCACCGAAGGCATCGCCGTCGAAGTCCATGTCGCCGAATCCGGGTGACAGCAGCGCGTCGAAGATCAGCATGCCGCCGAGAACACCGGCGCCGGCGCCGAGCGCCGTCTTCCACACCGGCGTCGAATACCAGCCGGCCGGCACCGCCCGGCCCTGCACCCGCCCGCCCGGGTAGTAGTACGGGGTGTCGGCGCCCGGCCGCGGCCCCGCCTTGTACGAGTGCCCCTCGACGGTCACCTCGCGCTCCTGGGTGATCTGCCCGGCGCCCTGGGCGGCGTGCAGCGGCGGCAGGTCGGGGCCCGGGTCGAGGCCCATCGCCAGGCGGGCGGCCCGCACATAGGTGAGGCCCTCCAGCGCCGACTCCCGGGCCAGCGCGAACTGCCGGACCGAATTGGCCTGGCGCAGTTGACCGCCGGCGGCGTTGTAGCGCTCGCCCGCGTCGGCGAGCGCCTGCCGGGCGGCCGGGTCGTCGGAGCTGAGGTTCATCACCTGGCCGCCGAGCCGCTCATACCACCGCTCGGCCTCGGCTCGGGCGTCGTCGAGTTGCGTCTGGCGGCGGGCCTGCCCGGTGCGCTGCACGGCGGCGATGAACAGCAGCACCATCGCGACGATGGCCAGGATCAGCAACACGCGCATCATGTTTTCCACGCTACCCCCGCCTGTCCTGTCCGGGCTTTCTGGCAATCTGCGGTGGTGACGTTCTCGACACTGGCCGTGGTCCTCGCCTGTCTGGCCGCCGGGGCGGCGATCGGCTGGCTCGCCGCCCGGGCCCGCGCCGCCACCGACATCGCCCGCCTGGAGGCGACGCTCGCGGCCGCCCGGGAGGGTGAGCAGCGGCTGGAGCAGTCGCTGCGGGCTCTGTCCTATGAGGCGACCGTCCAGTCGCAGGAGGCGGTGGCCCGGGCCGTCGCTCCGCTGCACGACACCCTGCAACGGTACGAGCAGCGCGTCGCCCAGCTCGAGCACGACCGGGTCGACGCCTACGCGGAGCTGCGCGAACAGGTGCGGTCGATGGGTGCGGTCTCGGGTGAGCTGCGCACCGAGACCCGGCAGCTGGTGGCCGCGCTACGGGCCCCGCAGGTCCGCGGCCGCTGGGGGGAGCACCAGTTGCGGCGCATCGTCGAGGCGGCCGGGCTGCTGGAGCACTGCGACTTCGCCGAGCAGGTGACGGCCGCCACCGACGATCAGGGGGTACGGCCCGACCTGGTGGTCCGGCTGCACGGCGGGCGGACCGTGGTGGTCGACGCGAAGGCCCCGCTGGAGGGCTACCTGTCGGCGATGGAGGCCCGCGACGAGCACACCCGCGACGGGCACCTCGACCAGCACGCCCGCCACCTGCGCCTGCACGTGGACGCGCTGTCCGGGAAACGGTACTGGTCGGCGTTCGAGTCGGCGCCCGACTTCGTGGTGCTGTTCGTGCCGGCCGACCCGTTCCTGGACGCCGCCCTGCAACGGGATCCGGCACTGATGGAGCACGCCTTCCGCCGCAACATCGTGCTGGCCACCCCGGCCACGCTGATCGCCATGTTGCGGACCGTCGCCTACTCGTGGCGGCAGGAGGCGCTGACCCGCAACGCGGCCGCCGTCCACGGGCTGGCCCGGGAACTCTACGGGCGGCTGTCCACCCTCGGCGACCATGTGGACAAGCTGGGGACATCGCTGTCCGCGGCGGTCGGCGCCTACAACCGGGCGGTCGGCTCACTGGAGTCGCGGGTGCTGGTCAGCGCCCGCAAGCTGGCCGAGATGGGCGTCTCCGACGAGGAGCTGCTCCCGCCCGTACAGGTGGAGACCGCTCCCCGTCAGCCGCAGGCGCCCGAGTTCAGCTGATCTTCCCCGCGGCCTTCATGTCGCGGCGCAGCTCCTGCGGGAGGGAGAAGGTGAGCCGCTCCTCGGCCGTGGTGAACTCGGTGACCTCGCCGAAGCCGCGCTCGGCGAGGTGCGCCAGCACCTCCATGACCAGGTCGTCGGGCACGCTGGCGCCGGACGAGACACCGACCGTGGTGGCGCCGGCCAGCCACTCGTCCTGGATCTCCGAGGCGTAGTCGACCAGGTGACCGGCGCGGGCGCCGGCGCCGAGAGCCACCTCGACCAGGCGGACCGAGTTGGACGAGTTGGTGGAGCCGACCACGATCACCACGTCGCAGTCCGGCGCGATCTCCTTGATCACGTGCTGCCGGTTCGAGGTGGCGTAGCAGATGTCGTCGCTCGGGGGCGACTGGAGCAGCGGCAGCCGCTTCTTGAGGCGGGCCACCGTCTCCATGGTCTCGTCGACGCTGAGCGTGGTCTGGGACAGCCACACCACCTTCGCCGGGTCGCGGACCACCACGTTGTCCACGTCGTCGGGGCCGTCGACGAGCTGGATGTGCTCGGGAGCCTCGCCGGAGGTGCCGATGACCTCCTCGTGGCCCTCGTGACCGATGAGCAGGATGTCGTAGTCGGCGGCGGCGAACCGCTTGGCCTCGTGGTGCACCTTCGTCACCAGCGGGCAGGTCGCGTCGATCGCCTTGAGGTTGCGCTCACGGGCCTGGTCGTGCACCTCGGGCGCCACACCGTGGGCGGAGAACACCACCGTCGAGCCCTCGGGGACCTCGAAGTTCTCCTCGACGAAGATCGCGCCGCGGGCCTCCAGGGTGCTGACCACGTGCTTGTTGTGCACGATCTGCTTGCGCACGTAGACCGGGGCGCCGTAGAGCTTCAGCGCCTCCTCGACGGTCTGCACGGCGCGGTCGACACCGGCGCAGTAGCCACGCGGCTTGGCGAGCAACACCCGCTTACGAGGTTCAGTCACCCGGCCATGGTACGTGCCCGTTCCCGCGCCCCGCCTCCGTGCGATCAGCGCCACAACCGGAGCTGGCGCGGCCTTGCCATACTGCGCGCATGACGGTGACCGAGAAGGTCGACCTGGTGGGGCCGGCCCGCGCGGGGATCGGCCTGATGAGCCTGCTCGTGGGCGGGTTCTGGCTGGTCATGAGCCCGAACGGCGGCGACCTGACGGACGCGTTCATGGGTGCCGTGGTGGCCGCCGGCGGGCTGGTGCTGCTGCTGTGGCATCGGCTCGGGCTGTCCGGACGGCCCGTCTCGGTCGCCGCCGGGGCGGCCGGGGTGACCGGAACTCTGGCCGGCCTGACCGTGTACGCCGGCGGCGTCTGCTGCATGTTCAGTTTCTCCGAGTCCCGTGGCTGGCCGCTGACCTGGCTGGGCCGGGGCGCGGTGGCCGACACGGAGGACGAGGCGATCCGGCTGGCCCGGGCCGAGTCGTGGGGCGTCTACCCGTCGGATCTGCTCGTCGACCTGGTCGTCTGGGCGTACGCGGGCATGGTCCTGGCGGTTTTGATCGGTCTCGTCGGGAGAGCCATCCGCAACCGGTAAGCCGGTTTTGGCCCGGATACGCGGTTGGCGGCTTGATAATCGGTACGTGAACGCGGAGTTGTGGCCCTCGATTCCGGCCGTCCTCCGCGTGATGGCCGGGTGGTTCCTGCTCGGCGTCGGCCTGCTGAACCTGGCGGTCGAGGCCGACGGCGGCCTCACCGACGCCTACCTGGTCTTTCACCTGGCCCTGGTGGCCGGCGGCGTGCTGCTGCTGATGCGGCGGCGGCTGATCCCGAGCCGGCCCGGGATCCTGGTGGGCGTCGTTCTCACCCTGGCCGGGATGGCGGCGACCACCGTCCCCACCACGACGCGGTGCTGCATGGCGGAGTACCCGGAGCGGCACGGGTTTCCGTACCCGTTCCTGGGCATCGACGACGGCGTGCACGTCGACGTCAAGTATCTGGTCGCCGACCTGATCTTCTGGACCTGTGCCGGACTGCTCGTGCTGGCCGCGATCGCGCTCGTCGAGGCTCTCCTTCCGGAGCGGCGCACGCCGGTCGATCTGACCCGGTACGGCGGCCACGCCGAGCCCCGCACGATGGACGTCGCCGAGGATCGCACCGGCGAGAATGTCGGAGGGCTTACGTAGTCTGGCCGGGTGAACGAGCCCGACAGCACGGCGCGCAGCACGCCCGAGGACCCGTGGCCGGTCCGCGTGGTCAGCCAGAAGATCGGCGGCTGGATAGCCAAGCTCGGCTGGGTGTGGGTGGACGGGCAGGTCGCGCAGATCAGCCGCCGCCCCGGCTCCGGCGTGGTGTTCCTGACCCTGCGTGACCCGTCGGCCGATCTGAGCCTCACCGTGACCGCGCACCGTGACGTGCTCGACGCCGGCGCCCCCGAGCTGTCCGAGGGCGCCCGGGTGACGATGCACGCCAAGCCGGAGTTCTACCCGGCCCGGGGCACGCTCAGCCTGCGCGCCGACGAGATCCGCCAGGTCGGCCTCGGCGAGCTGCTGGCCCGGCTGGAGAAGCTGAAGCGCCTGCTCGCCGCGGAGGGCCTGTTCGCCCGCGAGCGCAAGCGGCGGCTGCCGTTCCTGCCACGGCGGATCGGCCTGATCACCGGCCGGGCCAGCGCCGCCGAGCGCGACGTGCTGATGAACGCGCGCCGCCGCTGGCCGTCGGTGGACTTCCGGGTGATCAACGTGCCGGTGCAGGGCGCCACCGCGGTGCCGCCGATCATCGACGCGCTCAAGGTGCTCGACCACGACGACACCGTCGACGTGATCGTCATCGCCCGGGGCGGCGGCAGCGTGGAGGATCTGCTGCCGTTCTCCGACGAGGCGCTGTGCCGGGCGGTGTTCGCGGCGCGCACCCCGGTGGTCAGCGCGATCGGCCACGAGACCGACACGCCGCTGCTCGACTACGTGGCCGACCTGCGCGCGTCCACCCCGACCGACGCGGCCAAGCGCATCGTGCCCGACCTCGCCGAGGAGCAGAAGCTGATCACCCACGCCCGGGCCCGCCTGGACCGAGCCGTGATCACCCTGATCGACCGGGAGCGGCAGCGGATCGAGGCGTGGCGGTCCCGGCCGGTGCTGGCCCGGCCCGAGGTGCTGCTCGACCAGCGGGGCGCCGAGGTGACGGCGCTGCGCGACCGGGCCGGGCGCAACGTGGAGCACCGGCTGCGCCGCGCCGACGACGCGCTGGAGCACACCCTGGCCCGGCTGCGGGCCCTGTCGCCCGCCAAGACCCTGGAGCGCGGTTACGCGATCGTGCAACGCCCCGACGGTCACGTGGTCCGCTCCGCGGACGAGGTGTCCGCGGGTGACCTTCTTCGGATCCGGCTCGCCGAGGGCGAGCTGCAGGCTGCGGTGGTGGAGAGCTGATGACCGACGAGAACCTGACCTACGAGCAGGCCCGCACCGAGCTGGCCGGCGTGGTGGAGCGCCTGGAGCAGGGCGGCGGCACCCTGGAGGAGTCGCTGGCCCTGTGGGAGCGCGGCGAGAAGCTGGCCGATGTGTGCCGCCGCTGGCTGGACGGCGCCCGCGAGCGCATCGAGACCGCCCGCGCTGCCCGCGCCGACGACTAGGGCAGTGCCGAGGCCAGCTTCTCCAGGTTCTCGGTGTCGCCGCCGTCGCCGATGATCACGATGGTCCGGGTCGGCTCGGTGAAGATCAGCGCGGTCTCGCCGGGCCGGCCGGAGTACTGCATCCACACCCGCTCGTCGGTGCGGTAGGCGCCGGTCCGCTTGCCCGAGTCGCCGACCTCGGCCGGGATCAGCGTGGTCGGGGCGACGGTGCTCTGGATCAGCTGCATGGCCTTGCCGGACGGGCCGACGTAGCCGAGGCGCAGCGTGGCCCCGCCGTCGACGCGGCCGAAGACGGCCGACGCGACGTGCCAGTCGTCCTCGTCGAGCCCCCGCGGCTGGGCCACCGGGAAAGCCCGCTCGGCCAGCTGGATCGTCTCGGCGGGGTCGATGGAGATCGGCTTGTCGCCGTCGAGCACCACCCGGTAGAAGGTGAGGCACAGCGCGATCGGCACCAGCAGCACCAACAGCGACATGATCATGTCGCGCGGTGACCGGCCCTCCCGGGCGGAAAGGCGAGGCGAAGGCTGGGGCTCGGCTGGGTTTGCTTCCACCCAGCCATTGTTAACCATGTCGCTGAACCGAGACTTGGCACGTCCCGAGGTGCCAGGATCAGGGGAGTTGACAGCCCCGCAACGTCGCGAGGAGGCCGCCGTGCCCGCCCGAGTCCCTCAGGACCTCGACCGCAACATCGCCCTCGACCTCGTCCGCGTGACCGAAGCCGCCGCGATGGCCGCCGGTCGCTGGGTCGGCCGCGGTGACAAGAACGGCGGTGACGGCGCCGCCGTCGACGCCATGCGCAAACTCATCAACTCGATCCAGATGCGCGGCGTCGTCGTCATCGGTGAAGGCGAGAAGGATGAGGCACCCATGCTCTTCAACGGGGAGCGGGTCGGCGACGGCACCGGCCCCGAGGTGGACGTCGCGGTGGACCCGATCGACGGCACGACGCTGATGAGCAAAGGCATGCCCGGCTCGATCGCGGTGCTCGCGGTGGCCGAGCGCGGCGCCATGTTCGACCCGAGCGCCGTCTTCTACATGGACAAGATCGCCGTCGGCCCGGACTGCGCCGACGTGATCGACATCAACGCCGGCGTGAAGGAGAATCTGCGCCGCATCGCCAAGGCCAAGCGGTCCAGCGTCTCCGACGTGACGGTGTGCATCCTCGACCGTCCGCGTCACACGAAGCTGGTCGAGGAGGTCCGGCAGGCCGGCGCCAACATCAAGTTCATTTCGGACGGTGACATCGCCGGCGCCATCTCCGCGGCCCGGCTGGAGTCCGATGTGGATGTGCTGATGGGCGTCGGCGGCACACCGGAGGGCATCACCGCGGCCTGCGCGCTCAAGTGTCTCGGCGGCATGATCCAGGCCAAGCTGTGGCCGCTGGACGACGCCGAACGGGAGAAGGCGATCGCCGGCGGGCACGACCTCGACCGCGTCCTCACCACCGACGACCTGGTCACCGGCGACAACTGCTTCTTCGTGGCGACCGGCGTGACCGGCGGCGACCTGCTCAAGGGTGTCCGCTACCGCTCCGGCGGCGCGCACACCCAGTCGATCGTGATGCGGTCCAAGAGCGGCACCATCCGGGTCATCGACTCCTACCACCGCCTGGAGAAGCTCGCCCTCTACTCCGCAGTCGACTTCGACGGCCGCTGAGCCTGATCGCTCCGCTTCGCTCCGCGGCAAAACGCCTTGTAACCGGTGTCGAGGCAGGCGATTTCCCGCCGCAGCACACCCCGCTGCGTCGGCAAATCGCTTGCCTCGACACCGGCGGCGTTTTGCGGGGGTGCTGAGTGCACCGCCGTTCAGCTCAGGTGACGGCTCCGTGAGTGGGCTAAGCGCCCTTGGCGATCAGCGGCGGCGGAAGATGATGGCGGCGATGATGCCGCCCAGCAGGCCGAGGCCGTGCCCCTGCCAGGAGATGCGCTGGTCGGTGGGCAGGATGTTGAAGAACTGGTACCAGTACAGCAGGCCGATGAACGCGGCCACCGCCAGATGCCACCAGCTTCGCTCGACCAGGCCGCGGGTCAGCAGCAACCCGAGATAGCCGAAGATCACGCCGCTGGCGCCGACCACGACCGTGCCCGGATCGCCGACGAACCAGACGCCCAGCCCGGCGACCAGCATGATCAGGGCGGTCGACCAGAGGAACCGGCGCGCTCCCCCGGCCAGCACGAACGTGCCGAGGAGGATGAGTGGGACGGCGTTGCCGTACAGATGCTCCCAGTCGCCGTGCAGGAACGGGCTGAACAGCACCCCGTCGATCCCCGCCACGGTGTGCGGGATGATGCCGCCGGCCATGTCGAGCGTGCCGGCGCCGAGGGCGACGTCGATCGCCTCGATCAGGAACAGTGCCGGGACCACGGCGCACATCGTCACGAACGCGCGGCCCAGCGACGCGTAGAAAGCCTCGGTGCCGAAACGCCCCGCATCGTCGGTGCGTGCGCCGGCCGCCCACTCGTACCCCATGTCTCGATGGTCGCAGGGCGGCGCACACCCGGCCACCGGAGAAGACGGTCAGCTGAGTTTGCGGACGGCCGCGCGGATCGCCGACCGGTAGACCGAGATCTGCGTGTAGACACCGAAGTATCCGTCCCGCGCGCAGCCCAGTCCCCAGCTGACGATCCCGACCTGCGCCCAGCGCCCGGCCCGGTCCCGGCGCACCATGGGGCCGCCGGAATCGCCCTGGCAGGTGTCGACGCCCCGCCGACCGGCACAGATCGATTTCTCCTGCACCACGGTGACGCCGGCCTTGCGGTAGGCGGCCGCGCACTCGGCGTCCGGAATCGTCGGCACGTTCGCGTAGTGCAGGCGGCGTTCCTGCTGCGGCGAGCTCTCCCGGGTCTGTCCCCACCCCATCACCGTGAAGGTGCCGTGGTCGGTGTTGTCGGCGACGAGTTCGAGGGTGGGCAGGGCGAGTTCGCGTTCCAGGCGCACCACCGCCCAGTCGTCGCCGGAGGTCTCGGTCACGAAGTCGGGGGAGCGGTAGACCTCGACGGATTTCACGGTGATCGCCTGCCGGGACTCCAGGTCGGTCGAGCCGGCGGTCACGGTGATGCGGTCGTTGGGACCGGTCGGCCCCACGCAGTGCCCGGCGGTGAGCACCACCCGGGGTGCGGTGAGGGCGCCTCCGCAGCCCATCGAGAGCCGCACCGCCCAGGGGAACCGGCCGTTGCCGGCGATCTTGCCGCCGACCACCTCACGGATCGGTGGTTTCGCGGTCTCGGCGCGGGCTTCACTGCCGCCCGGTGTGACCGAAACCAGGACCGCGAGCAGACATAAACTCGCTTTGGGGACCATATGGACATTGGATCACAGCGAAAACGGGGCCGCGCGGATTGCCGCGCGACCCCGTCCATGAGCTCGGATCAGTACCAGCCGACGTCCTGCGAGTGACCCCAGGCGCCACACGGGGTGTCGTAGCGGCCCTCGATGTAGCCGAGACCCCACTTGATCTGGGTGGCCGGGTTGGTCTTCCAGTCGTCGGCGACCGAGCCCATCTTGCTGCCCGGCAGAGCCTGCGGAATCCCGTACGCCCCGGAGGAGCTGTTCTCGGCCTTGTAGTTCCAGCCGCTCTCCTTCTTCCACAGCTTGTCCAGGCAGGGGAACTGGTCGAGGCCGAAACCGGCGTCGAGCATCAGCGCGCAACCGATCTCACGGCTGCCGCTGTACTCGTTGCAGGAGGCCGGGATCTCCCCGGTGAAGACGACCGGACCGGACTCCTTCTCGGCCTTCTCGGCCTCGGCGGCCTCCTTGGCCTCGATGACCTTCTTCTCCAGCGTGCGCGCCTTGGACGCGGCGGCCTTGACCTCGCTGGCCGCCTTGGCCGCGGCGGCCTGCTCGGCCTGCGCGCGGTGGGCCCGGGCCGCGGCGTGATCCGCCTGACGCTGTTTCAGTAGCCGGATCTCGTCGAGGTTGGCCTGCGCGACGAGCTGGGCTTCGGCGCCCTGCTGCTGGACGTCCCGGTCCTGCCCGAGGTACACGCCGCCGGCGAGACCCGACACGAGAAGACCGACGGACGCAGCACGAACTCCGAGCCGGCTCCAGAGCCGCTTCACGAAGATTCCCTTCGTCGGGGGCAATGACACGGCGCGTCCGCTCAGGGGCGAATCGCGCCGGGAGCACCGCGACCCGACCGGGGCCACCAGATGGCGCTCGCCAAAGACCATGGCGCAAGGTGAAGTGGATGTGAAATGCCAGCGCGGAGTTGTGACTTCAATCACACGTCTTTCTGGGAGAATTCGCCACGAAATCCCCGCGCTGGCGCTAGCTCACAGAGGGATCTCCTCCAGCAGATCGGTGACCACCTCAGCGATCGGCGACCGCTCGGAGCGGGTGAGAGTGACATGGGCGAAAATCGGGTGCCCCTTGAGAGCCTCGATCACCGCGGTCACGCCGTCGTGCCGGCCGACCCGCAGGTTGTCGCGCTGAGCCACGTCGTGGGTCAGCACCACCCGCGAATTCTGCCCGATCCGGGACAGGACGGTGAGCAGCACGTTGCGTTCCAGCGACTGTGCCTCGTCCACGATCACGAACGCGTCGTGCAGGCTCCGGCCGCGGATGTGGGTGAGCGGCAGCACCTCGAGCATGCCGCGGGCCAGCACCTCCTCGACCACGTTGGCGTGCACCACCGAGCCGAGGGTGTCGAAGACCGCCTGGGCCCACGGCGACATCTTCTCCGACTCGCTGCCGGGCAGATAACCGAGCTCCTGGCCGCCGACCGCGTACAGCGGCCGGAACACCACCACCTTCTTGTGGCGGTTGCGCTCCATGGTCGCCTCGAGGCCCGCGCACAGCGCCAGCGCCGACTTGCCGGTGCCGGCCCGGCCGCCCAGCGACACGATGCCGATCTGCTCGTCGAGCAGGATGTCCAGCGCCACCCGCTGCTCCGCCGACCGGCCCCGCAGCCCGAACGCGTCCCGGTCGCCGCGGACCAGCTTGATGGTCTTGTCCGGGTTGACCCGGGCCAGCGCCGAGCCACGCGGCGAATGGATCACCAGGCCGGTGTGGCAGGGCAGGTTCTCGGCCTCCTCGGCCTCCAGTTCCTCGCCGGAGTACAGCGAGCTCACCTGCTCCTCGGACAGCTCCAGATCGGACATTCCGGTCCAGGTGGGGTCGCTGGCCTGGCCGTGCCGGTACTCGTCGGCGGTGATGCCGACCGACGCCGCCTTCACCCGCAGCGGCATGTCCTTGCTCACCAGGGTGACGTCGCGCCCCTCGGCGGCCAGACCGAGCGCCACGGAGAGGATCCGGGTGTCGTTCGAGTCGTTGCGGAACCCGTGCGGGAGCACGCTCTGGTCGGCGTGGTTCAGCTCCACCCGCAGCGTGCCGCCCTCGTCGTTGCAGAGCACCGGCTGGTCCAGCCGGCCGAACTTGATCCGCAGCTCGTCCAGCATCCGCAGCGACTGCCGCGCGAACCAGCCGAGCTCGGGGTGGTGACGTTTGCCCTCCAGTTCGGAGATGACCACGAGCGGGACGACCACCTCGTGGTCGGTGAACCGGCGGAACGCCGCCGGGTCGGACAGCAGGACCGAAGTGTCCAGAACGAAGACCCGTCCGGCCGGAGCGGGTTCCGCGTCGGCGTGCCGGTCCCGGGTCTTACGGCGCCCGGTGGTGGCGCGGCTGCTGGGCACTTTGTCGGCCGGGTTCTGGTCGATCCCGGCATCGGTACGGCGAGATGTCACAGGCCTGCTCCAGCGGGCGTGCAACCCGGTCCGCCCGCGGTCCGCCACCTACCGGTCGCCGGCCCTCTGCACGGGGTCGGATTGCGGTCCCCGTGGCGCAGTCGTCGCAGGTCCGGGCCGACCGGCTGGCCCGGGACGACCCCGCGCCATGACTCAAACGCTAGCGGTCAACTACGCCTCGCGGTAGTGCGCAAAATCGATCTCGCAAGGGTGACGACCGCCGCATCAGCAAATTGCACGGCATAAAAGGGGACCATCCGCGGGTAGTCTGGGCGCGTGGCAGAGACTGCACGTCCGACCCATCCCCTGACCACCGACGAGGCGTGGGCGTTCACCGCCGAGCGCGCCTCCGCGACGACCTTCTTCTTCGACTTCGACGGTGTCCTATCCCCCGTCACCGAGGACCCGGACGCCTCCCAGCCGGTGCCCGAGGTGCTCGGAGTCCTGGAGCGACTGGCCGAGTCGGTCGCCCGGGTGGCCATCGTCTCCGCCCGCCCGGTCAGCTTCCTGCGGTCCCGGTTCGAGACGCTGGGCAATGTCGACCTGCACGGCCTCTACGGCCTCGAGGTGTGGCACGACGGCCAGGTGGTCACCGAGCCGGCCGCCCTCGACTTCGTGCCCACGATGGCCGGCCTGGCCGACTCCGCCCGCGCCGAGCTGCCCGCCGAGATCCTGGTGGAGTTCAAGCGGCTCTCCGTGGCACTGCACTACCGCACCGCGCCCGAGCACGCCCGCCCCGTCGAGCGCTGGGCTCACGAGCAGGCCGAGCGCCTGGGACTGCGCATCCAGCACGGCCGCATGGTGGTCGAGCTGAAGCCCCCGGTCGACCAGGACAAGGGCATGGTCATCACCGAGGGCGTCCGTAACGCCGGTTGCGCGTGGTATTTCGGCGACGACATGTCGGACGTCAAGGCCTTCGACGCGCTGCGCGCCCGCGAGGCCGTCGACCCGGCCTTCTTCGGCATGGCGGTGGCCGTCGCGAACCCGGAGACGGGCGCCGAGGTCTCCAGCGCCGCCGACCTGACCCTGGAGTCCCCCCAGGCCGTCGCCGCCTTCCTCACCGAGGGTCTACGCCGCTTTTAAGCCTGATTGCTCCGCTTCGCTCCGCGGCAAAACGCCTTGTAACCGGTGTCGAGGCAGGTGATTTCCCGCCGCAGCACACCCCGCTGCGTCGGCAAATCACTTGCCTCGACACCGGCGGCGTTTTGCGGGGGTGCTGAGTGCACCGCCGTCCAGCTCAGGGTGACCGTTCCGTGGCTACGGTTAGGCCCCATAACGGCGCTGGCGGGTGGCGTAGGAGCGCAGCGCCCGGAGGAAGTCGATGCGGCGGAAGTCGGGCCAGTTGGCGTCGTGGAAGTAGAACTCCGAGTGCGCCGACTGCCACAGCAGGAAGCCGGACAGGCGCTGTTCGCCGCTGGTGCGGATGACCAGGTCGGGGTCGGGCTGGCCGCGGGTGTAGAGGTGTTCGGCGATGTGTTCGACGTCGAGGATCTCGGCGAGTTCCTCGATGGTGCCGCCGGTCGCGGCGTGCTCGTAGAGCAGGGAGCGGACCGCGTCGGTGATCTCGCGGCGGCCGCCGTAGCCGACCGCCATGTTGACCTCGACGCCGTCACCGCGGTCGCGGGTCTTCTCCTGCGCGGCCTTGAGGGTGGCGGCGGTGGCGGCGGGCAGGATGTCGAGGGCGCCGACCATGCGCAGCCGCCAGGGGTTGCCCTCTTCGGCCAACTCGGTCGCCAGGTCCTCGATGATCTTGACGAGCGGGTCCAGCTCGGCGGACGGGCGGCGCAGGTTGTCGGTGGCCAGCAGGTAGAGCGTGACGTGCTCGATACCTGACTGGTCGCACCAGGTCAGCAGGTCCTTGACCCGGGTCGCGCCGACGCGGTGGCCGTCGTTGGGGTCGACGAAGCCCATCTCCCGGGCCCACCGGCGGTTGCCGTCGCACATCACGCCGATGTGTTTGGGCACGGGTTTGCCGGCCAGCTTCCCCGCCAGCCGCCGTTCGTAAAAGGTGTAGACCAGAGAACGCAGACTCATCACCCCAAAGCGTAGCCACCCCCGCCGCGGGCTCAAGCGGGGACGGTCCGCCCGGGGACCAACTACCCGGAGGATGCGCCCGATCGTGCTATCGGGCGCATCGGCCGACCGGCCGGTCCCCGCCCGGGCGCCGTTGCCGCGAGCGGGGACCAGCCGGTTGCTCATGCGTCGGCGAGCCGGGCCTTCAGCGCGTCCAGTTCGGCCCAGAGGACCGCCGGGAGCTTGTCGCCGAATTTGTTGAACCATTCGGTGACCTGGGGGATCTCGGCCTGCCATTCCTCCGGGTCGACCCGCAGAGCCGCCGCCAGGTCGGCCGGGTCGAGGTCCAGGCCGGTCAGGTCGAGCGCCTCCGGGGTGGGCACGTGACCGATCGGGGTCTCGACGGCGTCGGCCTTGCCGTCGAGGCGCTCGACCACCCACTTGAGAACCCGGCTGTTCTCCCCGAATCCGGGCCACAGGAACCGGCCGTCGTCGCCGCGCCGGAACCAGTTGACGTAGAACACCTTGGGCAGCTTGGCGGCGTCGCCGGACGCGCCCTTGGCCATGTCGATCCAGTGCTGGAAGTAGTCGCCGGCGTGGTAGCCGATGAACGGCAGCATGGCCATCGGGTCACGCCGGACCACGCCGACCTGACCGACCGCGGCCGCGGTGGTCTCGGACGACAGGGTGGCGCCCAGGTAGACCCCGTGCACCCAGTCGCGGGCCTCGCTGACCAGCGGGATGGTCGTCTTGCGGCGACCGCCGAAGAGGATCGCGTCGATCGGGACGCCGCGCGGGTCGTGGTATTCGTCGGCGAGGATCGGGCACTGCTCGATCGGGGTGCAGAACCGGCTGTTCGGGTGGCTGGAGACGGCCTCCGACTCGGGCGTCCAGTCCTTGCCCTTCCAGTCGATGAGGTGCGCGGGCGGCTCGCCCATGCCTTCCCACCAGATGTCGCCGTCGTCGGTGAGCGCCACGTTGGTGAAGACCGAGTTGCCCTTGGCCAGGGTGCGCATGGCGTTCGGGTTGGTGTGGAAGTCGGTGCCGGGCGCGACTCCGAACAGCCCGAACTCGGGGTTGGTGGCCCAGAGCCGGCCGTCCTCACCGAACCGCATCCAGGCGATGTCGTCGCCGATGGTCTCGACCTTCCACCCGTCGAGAGTCGGGTCCAGCATCGCGAGGTTGGTCTTGCCGCAGGCCGACGGGAACGCGCCGGCGATGTAGCGGACGACGCCCTCCGGCGAGGTCAGCTTCATGATCAGCATGTGCTCGGCGAGCCAGCCCTCGTCGCGGGCGGCCACGCTGGCGATGCGCAGCGCGAAGCACTTCTTGCCCAGCAGCGAGTTGCCCCCGTAACCCGAGCCGAACGACCAGATCTCCCGGGTCTCCGGGAAGTGCGAGATGTACTTGGTCTCGTTGCACGGCCAGGCGACGTCCTCCTGGCCCTCCGCCAGCGGCGCGCCGATCGAGTGCAGCGCCGGCACGAAGTCGGCGTCGTCACCCATCACCTTGAGGACCTCGGCGCCCATCCGGGTCATGATGCGCATGCTGGCCACGACGTACGGGCTGTCGGTGAGCTCGACGCCGAACATCGGCTCGGCCGCGTCCAGCGGGCCCATGCAGAACGGGACGACGTACATCGTCCGGCCGGTCATGCAGCCCTTGTACAGGCCCGTCATGAGCTGCTTCATCTCGGCCGGGTCCATCCAGTTGTTGGTGGGACCGGCGTCGGCCTCGTCGACCGAGCAGATGAAGGTGCGTTCCTCGACGCGCGCCACATCGGACGGATCGGTACGCGCCCAGAACGAGTTCGGCTTCTTCTCGTGGTTGAGGCGGACCAGGGCGCCCGACTCGACGAGCTCGTCGGTGAGGCGGGTCCATTCGGCCTCCGAACCGTCGCACCAGACGATCCGGTCGGGCGTGGTCAGGGCGGCGACCTCGTCGATCCACGCCAGCAGGCGCGGATGCGAGGTAGGGGGCTGAGACAAGGTGAAGCTCCTTCGGTCGGCACTGACCTATGACGAAACAGCCGGAGGATCCGGCCGTCTTCATGGGAGTTACGTCAGCGTAAGCCCGACAGTGCGTTGAGTTCATCGGCTTCACCTGTGGACAACCGCACATTCTTTGGCTGCTGTGCGCGCAAACGATCGATTCTTCGCCGCAAAGAGCACGACCTTGCAAGGCCGCCCGAGCCACACCGTTCTCGCGACAACTTTCACAAAACGGACTTAGCACCTTAGACTTTCACCTAATCGGGCTTTCCTCGCAGTTCCGGCCACAGGAGGCGGAATGACGATGCCGGGTGACGGCGCGGACTCGGACACCGATCTGCTCGGCGCGGTGCGAACCGGTGACACGGCCGCGTACGGGACGCTCTATCTGCGGCACCACGCGGCAGCCCGTAGGTTCGCCTTCGGTCTGGTGAGCGATCCGGCGGACGTCGACGACCTGGTCGCCGAGACATTCGCGAACGTGTTCGCCACGCTGCGCGCCGGACGGGGGCCGCTGGTCGCCTTCCGGGCCTATCTGCACACCACCATGCGGCACCTCTCCTACCGGCGGGCCCGGGTGGACCGGCGGCTGGAGTTCACCGACGACCTGACCCGGTACGACGCGTGCGAGCCGTTCACCGACCCGGCGCTGGACCGCCTGGAGCGCAGTTTCGCCGCCGCCGCGTTCCGGCAACTGCCGCCCCGCTGGCGCGACGTGCTGTGGCAGACCGAGGTGGAGGGCAGCACCCCGGCCGAACTGGCCCCGCGGATGGGCCTGACCCCGAACGCGGTGGCGGTGCTGGCCCACCGCGCCCGGGAGGGTCTGCGCAGCCTCTATCTCCAGCAGCACGTGACCGCGGCCGATCATCCCGAGTGCCGGTGGGCGGGCGAGCGGCTGGGCGGCCAGGTACGCGGCCGGCTGGCCCCGCGCGACGCCCACCGGATGCGAACCCATCTCGGGTGGTGCGCGGACTGCCGCAACCGGCTCGCCGAGATCCGTGAGGTCGACGGCTTCCGTAACCCTCCGTACCGGCAGCGTCACCGGGTCGATACGTCCGGTTAAGACCCGGCAACGGGGACAGCGATCAGTGACCCGCGCCGGTACCCTCGGAGCCGTGCCCCCGAATTCCCCGCAGGCGAGAGGCCTGCGCACCCGAATCAAGGCACTCATCCCTGAGCTGGGCAAGTTCGGCCTGGTGGGCGGTTTCGCGTTCACCGTCGACTTCGTGCTCTACAACCTGCTGCTGCGGGTCGGCGCCGAGACGCTCACCGCGAAGGCCGCCTCCACCGTGATCGCCACGACCATCGCCTTCCTGGGCAACCGGTTCTGGACCTGGCGGGACGGCGACCACACCAACATGGCCCGCCAGTACACGACCTTCTTCGTGCTGAACGCCATCGGTCTCGGCATCGCCCTGGCCTGCCTCGGCATCAGCCACTACGGCCTCGGCCAGATCTGGCCCGCGCTGCGCACCCCGTTCGCCGACAACATCTCCGGCGTGCTGATCGGGACCGCCCTCGGGACGCTGTTCCGATTCTGGTCCTACCGCCGTTTCGTCTTCCGGGCCGCCGCCGCCCCGGTGCCCGCCGCGTCGCCGTCGTCCTACTCACAGTGACTCGGCGTAATCACCCCCGTTCCCTTAAGGTTGCCCAATGCCCTCAGCCAGCACGCTGACGGAACGCCTCCGCCGTCTCGCACCCGAAGCCCTCGCCTTCGGTGTCATCGGGGCCGGCAACACGCTGCTGTACCTCGCGATCTACTACGTGTCGATGCCGATCGGCCCGGTGAAGGCGAGCGTTCTGGCGACGGTCATCACGACCTCCCTGGCGTACCTGGCGAACCGTTACTGGACGTACCGCCACCACAGCCGGACCGCGCTGCGCCGTGAGTACACGCTGTTCTTCGGGTTCAACCTGATCGGCATGCTGATCCAGTCCGGCCTCACCTACCTCGGCAAGTACGGGTTCGGCTTCTCCGAGCACGACGACAAGATGGCGCTGCTGGCGTTCACCACGATCGGCATCGGGATCGCGACGGTGTTCCGCTTCTGGGCGTACCGGACGTTCGTCTTCCTCAAGCCGCCGGTCGACGGTCATGAGGGCGCCATCGCCGACCTGGACGCGACCGCCGGCCTCGCCGAGCTGAGCGCGGTGGACGAGCCGGGCAGCGTGGCCAGCCTCGACCTGCGCTAGCCCACTTCCTCCTCCTCGGGCTCACCGGCCGGGGCCAGCTCGATCAGCTCGTAGAGGGTGCTCTGCACCAGTTCGGCGGCCGGCGCACCGGCCAGCACCATGGTCTGCTCGCCGACCGAGTCGACGGTGAGGGTGCCGCTACCGAGCAGCCGGTCCAGCAGCGACTGGGTCAGGGCGTGATCGTTGATCCGGTTCAGCGGCAGGTCCCGCCGCTCCCGGGTGAGCAGGCCGCGCTGGAGCAGGATCCGCTCGGTGGTCAGCACGTAGCGGGTGGCGTGCCACTCCAGCAGCGGCAGGAGGCCGTAGCGGAGCGCGTAGTAGAGCATGATCGCGGCCACCAGCAGCAGGCCGATCCGGCCCGCCTCGGTCCCCGGCAGCTTCACCCAGGCCAGGACCAGGCCGGTCAGGGTCAGCGCCAGGATCAGGACCGGGGCGACCGCCGCCTTCCAATGCGGACGCAGGTGGAGGACGATCTCCTCCTCGTCCGCGAGCACGTCTTCCGGGAACGCCACGCGTTCAGCGTACGTGCAGCACGTCCCCGGCCGAGACGGAGAAGTCAAGACCGTCCACCGTACGGATCACCAGTTGCCCGTCGGCGTCCACCTCCACCGCCTCGCCGGCCCGCTCCTCACCGCCGGGCAGCAGCACCCGTACTTGGCGGCCCAGGGTCGCGCAGGTGCGCTGGTACTCCCCCATCAGCCCGCACATCTCGGCGTCGCCGCCCGCCTCGCGCCAGCCGGTGTACCACCGCTCCAGGCCGCGCAGCAGCGCCCGCAGCAGAGGATCGCGGTCGGTGCTCTCGGCGCCGGCGACCCGCAGCGAGGTGGCCTCGGCGCCGGTGGTGGCCGGCAGCTCCTCGGCCCGGGTGCTGACGTTCAGCCCGATCCCGATCACCACGGCGTCACCGGACACCTCGGCCAGGATCCCGGCGCACTTGCGCTCGCCGACCAGCAGGTCGTTGGGCCATTTCAGGGCGGCTTCCACACCGGCCACCCGGGTCACCGCCTCGGCCAGCGCCACCCCGGCCATCAGCGGCAGCCAGCCGAAGGAGGCGGCCGGCACCGACGGGCCGGGGCGCAGCAGCACGCTCAGCGTGAGCCCGGCCCGGGGCGGCGACATCCACTGCCGGTCCCGGCGGCCGCGGCCGGAGACCTGGCTCTCGGCCACCACGACCAGGCCCTCCGGCGCCCCGGTACGGGCGGCGGCGGCCACGTCGGCGTTCGTCGAGCCGGTCTCCTCCGGGATCTCGAGCCGCGACCACAGTCCGCCGGGCACCACCAGGGCGCGGGTCAGCGCCCGTACGGACAGGGGCGGGCGGTCGAGCTCGGTGTATGCCATTCCCGCAGCTTAGGCGGGTGGGCCGGCGGAGTGGCGACTGACGTACGGACGGGGCCGGGGGCTGGGCCGCTGGTCGTCGCGTTCGGTCCAGGAGCGGGGCAGCCGGACCGGCTCACGCGGGGGCCATTCCGGCTCGGCGGGCACCACCGGCAGGTCGAACCCGGTGGCCGGCTCGTAGGCGGGCACCGGAGGCAGCCGGTCGAACCCCTGGGACGGGTAGAGATCGTCGGGCACCGGAGTCCAGTAGTCACCGGCCGGCGGGCGGTCGTCGACGTCGACGTCGACGTCGTTCCAGCGGGGCCAGTCCCAGTCGGGCACCGGCTTCTCGGCCTCCGGTTCGGCATAGCGTCCCGCGTACCCCGTGGGGTTCTCGGCGTCTCGCCGCGCCCAGGCCAAGCCGTCCGGTTCGGGATCGCGCCGCCGGCGCGGCGGCCAGAAGTCGTCCTCGAGATAGCCGTCCTCGTAGCCGAGCCGTTCCTCGTCGCCGAACAGCGGCCCCGGCTCGTCGTGGTCCTCGTCCTCGCCGGGGTCGTAGTCCGCGAAGCCGATCCTCCGGTGGGCGTCCTCGTCGTCCTCGTCGGCCAGCCCGATGCAGGCCAGCCCGCTCGACAGGGCGTCCGGCTCGGCCGGCCGTCCGCTGAGGGCGGCCGCCAGCCTGCGACGGCGCCCGAACGAGGGCTCCCCGCCCGCAACCGGACCGGCGTCGACCGCGGAACGAGGTCCGGGTGTGGACCTCACGGTGGATTCCGAGCGCCGGCGGCGAGCGGATGAGCCGGCCCGGTTCGCCCGACGAGCCTCGCCGCCGAAGAGCACGGTGCGGAAGCTGATCAGTGTGGCGAGGCCGCCTGCGATGAAGGCGAGCCCGGCCGCGGTCATCCAGTTCGTCACGCCACTCGTAACGAATGGGGCAATGGGTATGAAACGCACGCGTAGCGACGCCCTCCGCGTGCGACGGGATCTGGTTACGATGCTGATCGTTGCCTTAACGAGCGCTCAGAGGGTGGAGACCTTCGTGACCACAGAGCCCGACATCCACACCACCGCCGGTAAGCTCGCCGATCTGACCCGCCGGACCGAGGAGGCCGTGCACGCGGGCTCCGCGCGGGCCATCGAGAAGCAGCACGCCCGCGGCAAGAAGACCGCGCGGGAGCGCATCGAGCTGCTGCTCGACAAGGGCTCCTTCGTGGAGCTCGACGAGCTGGCCCGGCACCGGTCCACCGCCTTCGGCCTGGACCGCAACCGGCCGTACGGCGACGGCGTGGTCACCGGCCACGGCACCATCGACGGCCGGCAGGTGTGCGTCTTCTCGCAGGACTTCACGGTCTTCGGCGGATCCCTCGGCGAGGTCTTCGGCGAGAAGATCGTCAAGGTCCTCGACCTGGCCATGAAGATCGGCTGCCCGATCATCGGGATCAACGACTCCGGCGGCGCCCGGATCCAGGAGGGCGTGGTCGCGCTCGGCCTCTACGCCGACATCTTCTTCCGCAACGTCCGGGCCAGCGGCGTCATCCCGCAGATCTCACTGATCATGGGCCCCTGCGCGGGCGGCGCCGTCTACTCCCCGGCCATCACCGACTTCACCGTCATGGTCGACCAGACGTCGCACATGTTCATCACCGGCCCGGACGTGATCAAGACGGTCACCGGTGAAGAGGTCGGCATGGAGGAGCTGGGCGGAGCGCGTACCCACAACACCCGCAGCGGCAACGCGCACTACCTCGCCAGCGACGAGGAGGACGCGATCGAGTACGTCCGGGCCCTGATCTCCTACCTGCCCAGCAACAACCTGGACGAGCCGGTGGTCTACGAGGAGCCGGCCGACCTGGAGCTGTCCGAGCGGGACCGGGCACTGGACACCCTCATCCCGGACTCGCCGAACCAGCCGTACGACATCAAGACCGTCATCGAGACCGTGGTCGACGAGTTCCTCGAAGTCCAGCCGCTCTACGCGCAGAACATCGTGGTCGGCTTCGGGCGTGTCGAGGGGCGGCCCGTCGGCGTCGTCGCCAACCAGCCGATGAGCCTCGCCGGGACGCTCGACATCGCCGCGTCCGAGAAGGCCGCCCGCTTCGTGCGCACCTGTGACGCGTTCAACATCCCGGTGCTCACCTTCGTGGACGTCCCCGGGTTCCTGCCCGGCACCGGCCAGGAGTGGGACGGCATCATCCGGCGCGGGGCGAAACTCATCTACGCGTACGCCGAGGCCACCGTGCCCAAGGTCACCGTGATCACCCGGAAGGCGTACGGCGGGGCGTACGACGTGATGGGGTCCAAGCACATCGGGGCCGACGTCAACTTCGCCTGGCCGACCGCGCAGATCGCGGTGATGGGCGCCCAGGGCGCGGTCAACATCCTCTACCGGGCGGAACTGGCCGCCGCGGACGATCCGGCTCAGCGCCGGGCCGAACTCATCCAGGAGTACGAGGACACGCTCGCCAACCCCTACATCGCCGCCGAACGCGGGTACGTGGACGCGGTCATCCAGCCGTCGCAGACCCGTACCCAGATCGTCCGGTCGCTGCGCATGCTCCGCACCAAGCGGGAGTCCCTGCCCCCGAAGAAGCACGGCAACATCCCGTTGTAGGTCACACCGGCAGGCCGAACTCGGTGATCCACTGGCCGGCGAGCAGGAAGGCGCCGGCCAGCAGGGCCGCCACGTTCACCGCCAGGAAGACGGTCACCCAGAACAGGGCCGGCAGGTGGGTGAGACGGGCCAGCTGGTCGGGGTCGGAGTCACGCATCCGGCCCCGGCTACGCAGGCTCTGCAACTCGAAGACCGGCCGGATCCCGCCGAAGAGCAGGAACCACACCCCGGCGTACGCGAACGCGGCCTGCACGTCCGGTTCCGCGTACCAGGAGACCGCGAACACGATCGCACCCGTCACCAGCAGCGAGATCACGCCGAACAGGTTCCTGATGTTGATCAGCATGAGCAGCAGCAGGACCACCGCGAGCCAGAGCAGCAGCGTGATCCGGTTGCCACCGAGCAGCCAGGCGCCCAGCAGACCCACCAGCGACGGCGCGATGTAGCCGCCGAGCAGGGTGAGGATCATGCCGAACCCGGTCGGGCGACCGGCCGAGAGGGTGAGCCCGGACGTGTCGAACTCCAGGCGGATGCCGCGCAGCTTGCGCCCGGTCACCAGGGCGAACAGCGCGTGCCCGCCCTCGTGGGCGATCGTGACGGCGTTGCGGGCCACCCGCCACACCGGGCGAATCGCCACCGCGAGGAACCCGGCCACCGCCGTGAGCAGCACCAGCATCCCGGGCGGGTCGGGCTGGGCGCCGAACAGCTGGTCCCAGAGGTCAGTCACACCGTCGATCGACAACACGCCGGGGACTGTAGCCGATCCCGCTACGAGCGGCGGCGCACCACGACCTTCGCCGGCTCCGGTTCGGGCCGGCCCAGGGACCGGGCCGCGGCCACACCGACCGCGGTGACCACCGCGAGAGCGGCCAGGACCAGCAGGATCGCCAGCAGCCCGGTGGACGCCAGGATCGCGACGTCAGCCACCGCGACGAGCATCCACAGTGCGATCGTGGGCTTACTGCCGTGCCGTCGGCAGTTCATGACGCACCTCCATCCGTGATCCTGGATAACTACCCAACCACCCGGGATTCACGCATGACGGTGGTCACTGACGAATCTCGAACCCGTCGTAGATGGCCTTCAGGTCGGACTTCGCCTTCTCCCAGTCCTGATCCTCGGTGTACCAGGTCAGCACGTACATCTGGTCCCCGGCCCGGATCACCCGCCGCACCACGTGCTGAGCGCCGCCGCTGATCGAGCGGAAGTACTCCTTGTCGGCCGCCTTGTACCCCTTGAACTCGACCCTGGTGGGGCCGGACTCGTCGTACCCACCGGTGTTGTCCTGATCGTGGTACTGCACCGGGTCCATGCCGGTGTCGACGATGTCGAGACGGATCTGCCGGAGGTCGTCGCCCCACTCGAAGGTGCGCCCGCCACCGACGGCGCCACCCGCGTTGCTGGCATCGTCCGGGACCGGAAGGGCGTAACCGGAGCCCTTGTAGAGCCGCCAGCCGTCCGGAAGCCCGGCCGGGGTCGGCGAACTCGACGGCGCCGGGCTCGCGGAGGTGCTCGCCTTGTCCGGCGACTTCCCGCCGCCAGGCTGCTGCGCGGTCGGCGACGCACCGGCCCCGGCCTGCGAGACCTTCTTGCCGTCGCCGTCCGAGCCGAACGCCTGCACCAGGATGATGCCGACGAGCAGCACGAACGTCATCACGATGCCGAGACCGACGGCCGCCTGCCGGCGGGTCAGGGTGGTTCCGAAGATCGTCACCCCACCGGTACGGCGGGCCGCCGGCCGCAACTGCATCGGGGTCCACGCCGGGCGCGACGGCCGGGCGAACTCCGGCACCGTCTCCATGCCGCCCACCCGGGTGGCGTCCGTCACCGGGCGCCGCCGCGGCGGGACGCTGACCACCGAGGTGCGGTCGTCGTCCAGCGCCAGCATGGTGGTCTTCTCCTCGGCCGGCGCGGCCAGCACCGAGGTCATCTCCTCCACCGCGGGGCCGGCCTCGGCGGCCGGCGCCAGCAGCGTCGTCTTCTCTTCCGGTACGGGTGGGGCCGCGGCCGCCGGTGCGGTGGCCGTCTCGGCCTCGGCGGGCGTGTCCGCCTCCGCGGCCGGCTCCTCGGCCGGCCCGGCCGGTTCCTCGGCCCGCGCGGCCGGTTTCTCCGCCTCCGTCCCGGCATCGGCGGGCGGCTCGTCGGACCCGGCCTCCACCGGCGCGACCTCTGCCTCGGCCGGCTCGTCGGCCGTCGCCTCGGACGCGGGCTTCGACTCCGATCCGGTTTCGTCGCCGGTGACCGGCTCGGCGGTCTCGTCGCTCGTCGCCGTCTCCGGCTCGGAACCGGCGTCGGTGACGGTCGCGGCCTCGGCCGGTGTCTCCTCCGGCCCGGTCGTGGGCGCCTCGGTGCGCGGGGTCACGACCGGGTAGCCGGCCGTGGCCTGCGCCAGCGAGCGCTCGTGCTCCGGGGCGGCCTGCTTACGCCGGTGGGCGGCCACGTCGGCGGCCGTGAAACCGGTGCGCAGCGCGTTGGTGGGCGCGGAACCGCTCGCCATCGACGACGGGGTGCCGGCCGGGCCGCTCCGCGGTGCGGTCGGGGGCGCCGGTCGCGGGCCCGAGGAGGAGTCGCGGACCGGAGGCGTGTCGAGGCGCGTGGGGTCCAGGGGTTTGCCGTCCCGGCCGACCGGCGGAACCTGGCCGCCGACCTGGGCCTTGCCCTGCGCGAAGGGCGCCGGACGACCGTCCGCGGCCGGCTGCTGCGGCTGGCCCGCCGGACGATGCGGCTGGCGGCCGTCGGCGGCCGGCGGCTGGGCGACCGGCGGACGCGGATTGGGCACCACCGGCGCCGAACCGGTGGCGGTGCCCCACCCGGAACCGGGCAGCACCGGCGGACCACCGGGACCGCTCGGCAGCGACGGCCGCTCCCGGCCCACACCGGGCCGGCGCATGGTCGGGCTCATCGGGAACGAGATCTTCGCCCGGCGGCCGGCCGCGCGGTTCAGCAGGCGCTCGGCCTCCTCCGCGTTGATGCGGTGCGCGGGATCCTTGCGCAGAAGCCCGTTGAGCACCGGCTTCAGCGGACCGGCGTTACGCGAGACCGGAACGTTCTCGGTGGCCAGGGCGGCCAGGGTGGCGATCGCCGACGGGCGGGCGAACGGCGACTGCCCCTCCACCGCGGCGAACAGCGTGGCGCCGAGCGACCACAGGTCGGCCGCCGGGCCGGCCGTGCCGTCCCGGGCGCGCTCCGGAGCGATGTACGCCGGGGAGCCCAGCACCAGGCCGGTCCGGGTCACGTTGGGGTCGCCCGGCACGGTGGCCAGGCCGAAGTCGGTGAGCACCACGCGGCCGTCGGCGCCGAGCAGGACGTTGCCCGGTTTGACGTCCCGGTGCACCACCCCGTTGCGGTGGGCGGCACGCAGCGCGTTGAGCACGCCGAGGCCGATCTCCGCGGTGCGCAACGGGTTGAACGGCCCGTCGGCGGCCAGGGTGTCCTGGAGCGATCGGGACGGAACGTACTCCATCACGATCCAGGGATCGGCATCCGTGCTGAGCACGTCGAAGACGCGCACCACGTTGATGTTGTTGAGCCGGGCGATGGCGCGCGCCTCGCGAAGGGAGCGCTCGCGCATCTCCTGCCGCTCGGCCGGGGTCAGCCCCGGCGGCGGCACGAGCTCCTTGATCGCCACTTCTCGGTGCAGGACGACATCGGCCGCCCGCCAGACACGTCCCATCCCGCCCTGACCGAGCGGCGCGACGAGCCGGTACCG
This sequence comes from Actinoplanes flavus, assembly GCF_017592555.1. Taxonomy (GTDB): domain Bacteria; phylum Actinomycetota; class Actinomycetes; order Mycobacteriales; family Micromonosporaceae; genus Actinoplanes; species Actinoplanes flavus. The sequence goes on from NZ_JAGFNS010000015.1 coordinate 166,738, forward strand.
ATCAGCGACAACGAGTGGGGGAGAAGAAGACATCACGCAGAAAATACCTGGTTCTGTCGAGCGGCCGCGAATTGATCAGCCGAGTGTGGGACGCGTGTCACCGGATCTCCGGCCACCCGTCGTACGCTCGGCTGATGAACGAGGAACCGCTGGTCAGCGTCGTAAGAGGAAGCCTAGACGATCATGAGGTGGCGGCGCTGGTCGCCATCCTGACATCTCGATCTACTTCGGTCAATTCTCGTACTACCCCCCAAGCCGTCTCAGACTGGATCCGATCAGCACACCCCGCCGGACGGCCCCGGAACTGGCGCACCTCGGCACTGCCCCGCTGACCGTCGTCCACAGGGGGCGGAAGCCCGGCTCGTGATTCGCTAACCTCTCTGAGTCACGAGCTGCCGATCGACGGGAGGACGCGCGTTGTCCGAAGCCAGGGATTCCGCGGGGTGGTTGGGCAATGTCGACTACACCGACTTCGGCGCCATCGAGGCGGACCTCAACGCCATGGAGCAGTTCGCGGCGAAGCTGAAACAGGACATCGAGCAGAACTACGTCCCATACGCGGACGCGGTGAGCAACACGATGATCAAACGGCTGCCCGACACGGATTTCTACGAACTGCACCTGTTCCTGTACCGGCACGACCAGGTGCAGATCGCCACCCAGATGAACGTCGCCGGCTACACCGACGGGACGTACAAGTTCGCCAGCGCCGCGAACGGCATCAGCGAACAGTACCGGGGCTCCGACGCGTTCTCCCGGGCCAAGGTCGCCGACGTCGAAGCCCAGTTCAAAGACACCGGGGAGACCTCGGAACCGTTCACCGGAGGCGCGTGATGGCAATCGAACCCGGCGGCGGCGTCAGCGGCACCAGCTGGAACGGCATGAGCGTCGACGCCATGTGGGAGCTCATCCGCGACCACGACAGCGCCCCACACCGGGAGATGGGCGACGCCTGGTTCAAGTCGGCCCAGCTTCTGGAAAACCACGTGAGCCAGGTCCGGTCGTACCGCGACAGGTTGGCCGAGGCCTGGCCCCCGGAGAAGAGCCGGGCGGCGTACGCGTACATCGAACGCCTCGAGCAGCTGATCATCAGCCTGGAGGAGACACGGCTCGCCTCCAACACCAACTGGCGTGTCCTGACCACCACCATCGAGGCGGTCGAACAGGCCAAGGAGAAGGTCGCCGGCATCCAGAAGGAGTATGCGGACAACCGCGACAAACTCCAGAAGTTCGAACAGGCCAAGAACGAGACGGCCCTCGCCACCATGGACCCGCTGCCGACGACGCCCCCGGTGCCGTACAGCCGCCAGGACGACCTGACCACCCAGGCCCGGCTCACGATGCAGTCCCTCTCAGCCGAGTTGGCCGCCGCCCAGTCCAACTTCATAGCCCCCAAGCCGTATTCGCCCAGAAGCGGATGGGACAACAACTTCGACTCGTTTGACTCGGGCGGCGGGGCAAGCATCCCGACTGGGATAACACCGGCCTTCTCACCCCGATCGCTTACTCCGACAAAAGCATCGAATCCCCCCATATCCGGCGCCAAGAAGGCACCTGAGAACCCGAGCAACGAGAACACCAAGCAGCCGCAAACACCGAAGCCGTCCGCACCTGGCCCAATCCTCGGCGAAGCGAAGCCGCAGCCTCCTTCACCTACGACGGGATTGCCGACAACTCCAACGACGGTTTCGCCCACCACCAATTCACCTGGCCCATACACGATCTCCCCGGGTATCCCTTCAACCTCTACTACGCCCCCACGCCTTCCGGTCACGACAAGCCCTCCGGTTGGGACATTCCCACCCGGTGGCACTCGCGGCACCATTGCGCCCAATAGTGGGATACTCGGCGGGCCGTCTTCTGGGGTGATTGGCGGCTCTCCATCTGGCCGCGGCGGCCAAATGGGAGGCTCCACACGCAGCACCCCCAAAGTAAATCCTGTGGGCGGCATGATCGGACAAGGCACAGGCTCAGCCGCGCACCCGGGGCGGCGCTCGTCTACCCGACAGAATGAGGAAGCTTCTCATCGCTGGGACCCGGATAATCCCTGGGAGACAGCAGAGGGCACCGACCCCGTATTGCTGCCTGCACAGGAGCAACGGATCGACCCCGGACCCTCAATTGGCGGCCGATAGGTGAAAAACAGCAAGAAGGCAACGGCACTTGCCTGCACTATCACTGCCGCCATCTTCAGCAATTTCTCCGCCACACCCGCTCATGCCGACGGGATTCGAAATAGCCAGTGGCACGTTGCCTACCTTAACCTAGCTCAGGCGCATAAGATAACCAAAGGAAAGGGCGTCGCTGTTGCGATTATTGACAGCGGCGTTTTTCCTCACCGAGACCTAGCAAAGAACCTAAAGAAGGGTCACGATACCGTCTCTGGTGGCGATGGCACCGGGCACGTGGACAAGGACGGCCACGGCACACATATGGCCGGCGTAATAGGGGGCCATGGGCACAACGATAACGACGGTGTCATTGGCATCGCTCCCGATGTCCAGCTTATCCCAGTTAAAAGTATCGGCGTCGTCGACAATGGGCTCGGTCTCGAAGCGGGGATAAAATGGGCGGCCGGCGAGGGTGCAGATGTAATAAACGTCTCGACTGGCGGCCCACAATCAAGAGGAATCAATGAGGCAGTTGCTGCAGCGATAGCGGCTGACTCGGTCGTCGTCGCGGCGACGGGGAACAAGTCTGAGACCTTAAAACTTGGTTTTCCTGCGGCAATTCCGGATGTGCTCGCCGTCGCCGCCACAGACAGAAACGGCAATTTGGCGGAATTCTCGGTAACTGGCCCCGAGGTTGACATTTGCGCCCCTGGCGTGGAGATCACTACGACCGACCTGAACAACAGGTACGGCAAAGGAAGCGGGACGTCGGAGGCTACGGCGATTGTTTCGGGGGCGGCTGCTCTGGTGCGGGCCAAGTTTCCCGATCTATCGGCTGCTGAGGTCATCCACCGGCTTACCGCCACGGCTGATGACAACGGGCCGCCCGGACGGGATGACCAGTGCGGCTACGGTGTCCTCAATGTCGTCAAGGCGTTGACCGCCGACGTTCCGCCACTCGAAGGTGGCACGGCCGCGACCGCGTCGGCTCAGCCTTCGGCGGCTGCGCCGTCGGTGGCGAGTTCCTCGGCCGCGACGGACCCGGAGACCGAAGCGGACGAATCCAACCTTCCGGTCATCGCCAGTGTCGCTGGTGGGATCGCCGTCCTCGGGGTGCTTCTCGCGTTCCTGGTCCGCCGGCGACGGAAGCCGACCGCATAGCCGGAGAACTCCAGGGCAGCCAGGGATCTGTCCAGGCCTGCCGATCTTGCTCAGCTGGCCGTGAGTGCTGTCTCAGCACCGTTGAAACAGCACTCATGGCCAGCTGAGCAGTTCCGGCTGGCGGTCAGCGCTGTATCGAACCCTGAAAGCACTCACGGCCAGCTGAGCAGTTCCGACTGGCGGTCAGCGCCGCCTCGAACACCCTGAAACAACACTCACGGCCAGCTGATCAGCACCGGCTGGCCGTCAGCGCTGCCTCGAACACCCTGAAACAGCACTCACGGCCAGCCGGACAGGATCGGCCGTAACGTGGGGACACCGGAATCGGACACGCGCGCCGGTGCGCACGGTTGGGCGCATGGGCGGGGGCACACGAACGACCCCGGGTAGGCGGGACCGCGCTCCGCCCTTCGATGATCCGGGAGACGGCCCACCCTGACCGCCGGGGTGCGGCTGGGGACGGGCGCTGAGCTGCACGGTTTGTCGGAGATCACCGCTGAAACGCCGTGCTCGAGCACCCTTCTGCACGCCTGCGGCTTGTAGGCTCGTCTCCCGTGCAGAGCGTGCAAAGCGTGCAGACCGACATCGTGTACCGCCTGGTTCTCGCCTCGGCCAGTCCCGCGCGGCGGGCGCTGCTGACCGGCGCCGGGATCGACGCCGAGGTGATCGTCAGCGGCGTGGACGAGAGTGTCGTCGAGGCCGATGACGCCTATGGGACGAGCCTCGCCCTGGCGCGGATGAAGGCGCGGACGGTCGCGGCCACGCTGCCCGCCGATCCGGGGGCGCTGGTGCTCGGGTGTGATTCGGTGCTGGCTTTCGACGGCGCGGTGTTCGGCAAGCCGGCCGACGCCGAGGAGGCGGCCGAACGCTGGATGGCGATGCGCGGCCGGTCGGGGGTGCTGCACACGGGGCATCACCTGACCGGGCTGGTGAGTGGTCTGCAGGCGGAGGCGGTCGGCATGACGACGGTGCATTTCGCCGATGTGAGTGACGCCGAGATCGAGGCCTATGTCGCGTCGGGTGAGCCGTTGCACGTGGCGGGCGCGTTCACATTGGACGGCCGGGGCGGGGCTTTCGTGGAGCGGATCGAGGGTGACCCGGGCAACGTGATCGGCCTGTCGTTGCCGCTGCTGCGCCGCCTGCTCGCCGAGATGGGTGTTCCGATCACCTCGCTCTGGCGGCGCTGAGCCGCGCCCGGCGGCCGAACCGGACGACGCGGCCCGACGCCCATCCAGCGAGACGAATCGGGACTAACTTAGCGGCGGATTTCCACAGCCCGGGAACGTTGCAGAACAGTGAAGATCGATCCCGGCGGAACCACCTGAGGAACCGTTAGGCTCTACCCCGTGCGGAAGATATTGATCGCCAATCGCGGCGAGATCGCCCTCCGGGTAATCCGGGCCTGCAAGGACGCCGGCCTCACTAGCGTCGCCATCTACGCCGACAGCGACCGGGACGCGCCACACGCGCGGGCGGCCGACGAGGCGTTCGCGCTGGACGGTGAGACGGCCGCGGACACCTATCTCCGCATCGACAAGGTCCTGGACATCGCGGCCCGCAGCGGGGCCGAAGCGATTCACCCGGGCTACGGCTTCCTGTCCGAGAACGCCGAGTTCGCTCAGGCCGTACTGGATGCGGGTTTGATCTGGATCGGTCCTTCGCCGCAGTCGATCCGTGACCTGGGTGACAAGGTGACGGCGCGGCACATCGCGCAGCGTGCGGGCGCGCCGCTGGTGCCGGGCACCCCCGAGCCGGTCGCGGACGCGGCCGAGATCGTCGCGTTCGCGCAGGAGCACGGCCTGCCGGTGGCGATCAAGGCGGCTTTCGGTGGCGGTGGCCGGGGGCTGAAGGTGGCTCGCACGATCGCGGAGATTCCGGCGCTGTTCGAGAGCGCGACGCGGGAGGCGGTGGCCGCTTTCGGTCGTGGCGAGTGTTTCGTGGAGCGCTACCTGGACCGTCCGCGCCATGTGGAGGCGCAGGTTCTGGCCGACATGCACGGCAACGTGGTGGTGGTCGGCACTCGTGACTGCTCGTTGCAGCGCCGCCACCAGAAGCTGGTGGAGGAGGCGCCGGCGCCGTTCCTGAGCGACGACCAGCGGAGCAAGATCCACGACAGCGCGAAGGCGATCTGCCGGGAGGCCGGCTACCACGGCGCCGGCACGGTGGAGTATCTGGTGGGCCAGGACGGGACGATCTCGTTCCTGGAGGTGAACACGCGGTTGCAGGTGGAGCACCCGGTCAGCGAGGAGACCACCGGCATCGACCTGGTGCGGGAGCAGTTCCGGATCGCGGCGGGCGAGCCGCTGCCGTTCACCGAGGACCCGGCGCCGCGCGGCCATGCGATCGAGTTCCGGATCAACGGGGAGGACGCGGGTCGCAACTTCCTGCCGGCGCCGGGCACGGTGACCGCGCTGACCTGGCCATCCGGGCCGGGTGTGCGGGTCGATTCGGGGGTCGAGCAGGGCGGTGTGATCGGCGGCAACTTCGACTCGATGCTCGCGAAGATCATCGTGACGGGCGCGAGCCGGGCCGAGGCGCTGGAGCGGGCCCGCCGGGTGCTGGACGAGACGGTGATCGAGGGCATCGCCACGGTGCTGCCGTTCCATCGCGCGGTGGTGCGGGACGAGGCGTTCACCGGCGAGCCGTTCACGGTGCACACCCGCTGGATCGAGACCGAGTGGGTGAACGAGGTGCAGCCGTTCGCCGCGCCCGCCGCGCCGGGCGAGGAGGCGGGCGAGCGCGAGACCGTCGTGGTCGAGGTGGGCGGCCGGCGCATCGAGGTGCGACTTCCCAAGACCCTCTTCTCCGGTACGGGGCCCGCGGCCCCCAAACGCGGTGCGTCCCGTCCTCGCGGCGGCGGCGCGCAGACCCGGGTCAGCGGCGGCGGCCTGACCGCGCCGATGCAGGGCACCATCGTGAAGGTCGCCGTGCAGAACGGTGACGAGGTGGCCGAGGGCGACACCATCGTGGTGATCGAGGCCATGAAGATGGAGCAGCCGTTGCAGGCGCACAAGGCCGGCACGGTGGCGGGCCTGTCCGTCGAGCCGGGCGCCACGGTGACCGCCGGCACGGTGATCTGCACGATCGACTAGCCGTCACGGGTTCGCCGCCTGCGGCGTTCTCTGGAGGGGCCCGGGGTTTCCCGGGAGCGGGCCGTCGATACGGGACCTACCGACGGCCCGCGGCCGCGCGCCGTCGTGCGGCGGGGCCGATCCCACCGTACGCCGGGGATCGGCCACCCGCGAAAAGCGGGCGCGCAAGGGTGGCTTCTCGCCGTAGCGTGTCCGGCATCACGACGGACCGTGCCCGGCGGAAGCGCATTCTGAACACAGCGCACTCTCAGGCGGGTTCACGCACAATGCCGGGAGTCCTGAAAGCCGCGAGGTGGCCCGACCTATGACCGAAATGCTGACCATGTTGGCGATCCCGGCGTGGGCCTACCTGGCCTTGTTCGCGTTTCTCGCGGTCGACGCGCTGGTGCCGGTGGTACCCACCCAGGCCATCATGATCACATCAGGGGCGCTCACCGTCTACGGCGATCTCGATCTGGCCGCGGTGGTCGCGGTCGGCGCGGTCGGCATGTTCACCGGTGACCTCACCGCCTTCGTGCTGGGCCGGTCGACCGGTGCCCGGCTGAGCGCGCTGCGGGACAGGTTCGCGCCGCGCAACGAGGAGAGCGAGTCGAGGACCCGGCGCGCCGCCGCCCGGTTCACCCGTGGCCTGCGGCGGCCGGGCCCGCTCGTGGTGCTGCTCTGCCGGTTCGTCCCGGGCGGCCGGATGGCGGCCGGCTACCACGCCGGCCGGTCCGGCTACCCGTTCAAATACTTCATCGGGTACGACGTGGCGGCCGCACTGAGCTGGGCCTGCTACGGCGGGCTGGTGGGCCATCTCGGGGGCACCGCGATCACCCAGTCCGCGTGGCGCCTGTTCGCCGTCGCCGCGACCGCCGCGGTCATCTTCGGCACCGCCGGCTGGGTCCTGGCCCTCTTCGGCGGCCGCGACCCGGCGGCCGCCGAAGAGACGGCTACTGGATCTCGTGCTGCATCAGCTGACGCGCCGCCTCGGCGATGGAGCCGGAGAGCGACGGATAGATCGTGATGGTGTGGGCCAGCTGATCGACGGTCAGGTTGTTCTCGATCGCCATGGTGATCGGCAGGATCAGTTCGCTGGCCTTGGGTGACACCACGACGCCGCCGACGATCTGGCCGGTGGCCGGGCGGCAGAACAGTTTGACGAACCCGTCCTGGAGGCCGGCCATCTTGGCCCGGGCGTTGCCGGTGAGCGGGAGCATCACCTGGCGGGCCGGGAAACGGCCGGAGTCGACCTCGTTCTGGGAGACGCCGACGGTGGCCAGCTCGGGGTCGGTGAACACGTTCGCCGACACGGTCCGCAGCCGCAGCGGGGCGACCGCCTCGCCCATGGCGTGCCAGATCGCGATCCGGCCCTGCATGGCGGCGACGCTGGCCAGCGGCAGCACGCCGGTGCAGTCACCGGCCGCGTAGATGCCCGGCACGTTGGTCCGGGAGACCCGGTCCACGGTCACGTAGCCGCCGTCGGAGATGTCGACGCCGTACTCCCGCAGGCCCAGAGCGGCCGTGTTGGGGATGGCGCCGACCGCCATCAGGGCGTGTGACGCCTCGACGGTGCGCCCGTCGGAGAGGGTGACCAGGACCCCGTCGCCGGTGTTGACCACCGAGTCGCCACGGGACTGGCTGAGGATCGTCATGCCCCGTTCCCGGAACACCCGCTCGATCGCCATGGCGGCGTCCGCGTCCTCGTGCGGCATGACCCGCTCGCGGCTGGAGATGAGCGTCACCTTCACACCCATCGCCAGGTACGCGCTGGCGAACTCGGCGCCGGTCACACCGGAACCGATCACGACCAGGTGGCTGGGCAGTTCCTCGAGGTCCCACACCTGCCGCCAGTCGAGGATGCGCTCCCCGTCCGGGCGGGCCGACGACAGCACCCGCGGGGTGGCGCCGGTGGCCAGGAGCACGGTGGTGGCCTCCACCGGGTACGTCTCCGCGCCCTCCGGGGTGATCAGCACCTGGTGGGTGTGGCCGAGCCGGTCCTCTCCGAGGCGGGCGCGGCCGCGGACGACGTTCACCCCGGCCTTGATCAGCTTGGTCTGGATGTCACCGGATTGGGCGAGGGCGAGCTTCTTGACCCGCTCGTTGACCGCCTTCGCGTCGACGGTGACCCCGGACAGGCCGGACGACCGGATCCCGAAGCGCTCCTCGTAGCGGAGCCCGGTCACCACCTCCGAGCTGGCGATGAACGTCTTGGACGGCACACAGTCGGTCAGCACACAGGCTCCACCGGGCCCCTCGGCTTCGACGAGAGTGACGTCAGCGCCGAGCTGCGCCGCGACCAGAGCCGCCTCGTACCCTCCCGGTCCTCCACCGATGATCACGATCCGACTCACGACTAAAGACCTCCAAAAGCGGCATCCAACGCCGAACAGTTGTGCCGACACGCACTCCTCATATTCTCACCACCGCCCGCTAGGACTATCGTCGTCGCCGTGCGTCACTACGCCGCGTATGGCTCGAACCTGGATCCCGCCCGCATGCGGGCCTACTGTCCGCACTCGCCGATGGTCGGCGTGGGGTGGATCGAAGGCTGGCGCCTCACCTTCGCCGGTGAGGGAGAAATCGGCTGGGAGGGGGCGGTGGCGACGATAGTCGAGTCGCCCGGCGACCGGGTCTTCGTCTCCCTCTACGACGTTCACGCGTGGGACGCGTCACAGCTCGACGAGATCGAGGGCGTGACCGCCGGGGCGTACCAGAAGGTCACCCTGCGTGTATCGACGCTCGACGGTGAGGTTTCCGCCTGGGTGTACGTCTTCGCCGGGTACGAGGGTGGTCTGCCGACCGCCTGGTACCTGTCGGAGATCGCCAACGCGGCGGAGAAGGCCGGAGCGCCCGATGACTACGTCGCCGATCTGCGCGGTCGGCCCACCGGAACGGCTTCTCCGGAGATCTAGGCGGGTCGGTGGGCGAGACCGTTCTCGCCTACCGCCCAATCGACGGTTGTACTACTGTTCGCACTTCCGTCACTCTTCCGCCTTCTCGCAGAAGTTGATCTCACAAATATGCTCATGAAAGGCCTCAGGGCCGACCCCACGGCCCCGCTGCCGAAGCGCCTGGACTCCCTGACCAGCCTGCGGTTCTTCGCGGCTTTCGCGGTCTTCACCCACCACTTCACCGGACTGGGCGGCAAGACCGGTTTCGGTCGTTCCGAGGCCATCTTCCCGTTCTCGGGTATCGGCGCGCACGGCGTCACCTTCTTCTTCGTGCTCTCCGGCTTCCTCATGATGTGGGTCTTCAAGCCGCGCGAGAGCCCGCTGGTGTTCTACTGGCGACGGGTCGGCCGGATCTGGCCGGTGCACCTGGTGGCGCTGCCCCTGGCCATCTACGCGTTCTACGTCGCGGCGAAGGTGGACATCGACTGGCCCAGCCTGATCTCGTCGGTGTTCCTGGTGCAGACCTGGTTCCCGGACGTCACGCCCACCCTGCCGGGCAACCCGGTGACCTGGACGCTCAGCGTCGAGCTGCTCTTCTACGCGCTCTTCCCGCTGGTCGCCCCGTTCGCGGCCCGGATGCGGACCCGCTGGCTGATGGTCGCCACGGCGGTCGGCCTGTTCAGCATGTACCTGGTCAACTGGATCGCCGACGCGAACCTCGAGCCGGCCATGGCCCGCTGGGTGATGCGCCACCCGCTGGTGTACCTGCCGGAGTTCCTGCTCGGCATGACCATGGCGCTGGCCCTGCGGCGCGGCTGGCGGCTGCCGCTGCACCCGGTGGTCCCGCTGGCCGGCCTGTTCGGCTGGACCTACCTCTACTACCAGGAGCGGTGGCCGTTCTCCGACGTGGTCGAGCACCAGATGGAGTTCGCCATGCGCCCGGTGGTGGGCGTCCTGTCGGCCCTGATCATCCTGGCGTTCCTCCAGCGTGAGGCGCGGGGACATCAGGGCATCCTGAACAACCGGCTGCTCGTCTCGCTGGGACTCTGGTCCTACAGCTTCTACCTGATCCACCACGCGATCAGCCGGCTGGCGACCTACGAGTACGGCCGGATGCCGGACAACGACGCGGTGCTGTTCACCCTGATCGGGATGGCCGTGGTCATCAACGTGATCTGCTGGGCGCTCTTCACCTACGTCGAGGAGCCGGCCGAGAAGTGGTGGCGCAAGCACACCCCGAAGCGGTGGCTGGACCGCGGTGGGGAGACCGGCGGCAGCGCCCTGCCGCCGGCGCCCCGGCGGGACTCCGAAACGGCCCCCGTCTCCGTCTAGCCGGCCGCCTTGATCTCGGTCCGGTACACATTGGCCCGGTAGAGCGGGGTCATGCCCACCTTGAAGTAGAGGCTCGCGGCGTCGGTCGGGTTCGCCAGATCGACGCCGAGCCCGGCCTTCGGGCGGCCTTTGGCGGCATAGACGGCGAAGGCCCGCCGCAGCAGCGCCTCGCCCACCCCGCGCCTGCGGAAACCGCGGAGGGTGGCCAGGTACTTCACGTAGCCCTCCTCGGTGTCGCCGCTGCCGTCGGCCGACTGGAGCACCCCGGCGATCTCGCCGTCCACCTCGGCGACGAGCCACTCGTCGAACGAGAGCGAGGACTCGGACTCGAACTGGGCGCGCCAGCCGTCGTACCCCATCGCGGGGTGATCGGAGTCCCGGAAGGCCTCCTCGATGACCGCGTGGAAGCGGCGCATCTCGGCCTCGTCGCCGGAGTCGACCGCGCGGACCGTGACGCCGGCCGGCGGCTCGGGCGCGACCGGGGAACAGCCCTCGAGCGACATCTGCATCCGGGCGAACTGCTTGAGGAAGGTGAAACCGGCGTCGGTCAGCGCCGCGATCAGGTGGTCCTCGCCCGGGATGGCGCCGGACCGGACCTCGTAGACCTCGTGGCCGAACTCCCGGGCCCGCTCGGCGATCCGCTCCATCAGCATGGCGAGCAGCGGCCGCAGCGCGGGCAGGCCGATCTCCGGCCAGAAGTAGACGTTGGCCATGTCCCGGGCCCGGCCGGTCCCGTTGTACGGGTACGCCCAAGCGACGATCTTGCCGGAGGGGTCGAGGGCCAGCCAGGAATCCCTGTCCAGATCCGTGTTCGGCGCGATGAGCTCCTCACGGACCTCGTCGCTGGTGAAATCGGGTTCGCCCACCGCGGCGATGTCGCTGGCGTGCACCACCTCGAGAATCGCGGGAATGTCGTCGAGGGTGGGCCGGCGGGTGGTCCAGCCGCTGGGGAGTTCCGTCATTCCGGCATCCGACCACGCTCCCGACCCCACCGCCAAACGAGTTTCCGTCTCTTCGCCGCCCGCCTACCATGGCCGCATGCAGCCGCACCGCGAATCGATGACGCGCCCCGTCCCGGGGCTCCTCGCCGTGCGCTGACCATTCCACGCGACCAGGCCCTGTCCGCCGGGCCTGGCTTCGCCGTCTCCCGCCCGGACCGGGCCACCTCAGGAGACGATCATGAACTCTCTCTACGTGACGACCGCGATTCCGTACGTGAACGCCGCCCCGCATCTGGGTCACGCCCTGGAGCTGGTGCAGGCCGACGTACTGGCCCGGCACGCCCGGCTGCGGGGCCGCCCGGCACGCTTCCTGACCGGCACCGACGACAACGCGCTCAAGAACGTCACCGCGGCCCGGGCCGCCGGGGTGGACGTCCGCGAGTTCGTGGACCGCAACGCGGCCCGTTTCGCGGCCCTGCGTGAGCCGTTGTCGCTGTCCTTCGACGACTTCATCCGTACCGGCGTGGACCCCAGGCACCGGGCCGGCGTCGAGCGGCTGTGGCGGGAGTGCGCGGCCGCCGGAGACCTCTACCGGCGCCACTACGCGGGTCTCTACTGTCCCGGCTGCGAACAGTTCTACGCCGCATCGGAGCTGCCCGACGGGCTCTGCCCCGAGCACCGGGTGCGACCCGAGACGGTGGCCGAGGAGAACTGGTTCTTCCGCCTTTCCCGGTACGCCGATCGGCTGCTGGAGATCCTGGAGTCCGGCCGGATCCGGATCGAGCCGGCCGCCCGGCGCAACGAGGTGCTGGCGTTCGTCCGGGCCGGGCTCACCGACTTCAGCGTCTCCCGTCCGGCCGCCCGCGCCGCCGGCTGGGGCATCCCGGTGCCCGGTGATCCCGGCCAGGTGGTCTACGTCTGGTGGGACGCGCTGGCCAACTACGTGACGGCGCTCGGCTACGGCGGCGGCGACCCGGACTACCGGCGGTGGTGGGACGGGACGGGTGAGCGTACGCACGTGATCGGCAAGGGCATCGTGCGGTTCCACGCCGTCTACTGGCCCGCCCTGCTGCTCTCGGCCGGGCTGCCGCTGCCCACGACGGTGCTGGTGCACGACTACCTGACCGTGGACGGAGCGAAGATCGCCAAGAGCGCCGGCAACGCGGTCGACCCGGCCGGGCTGATCGACCGGTACGGCACGGACGCGGTCCGCTGGTGGCTGCTCCGCGACGTGGCCCGGCTCGGTGGGTCCGACTTCACCGCCGAGCGCCTGATTCACCACGCCGACACCGATCTGGCCAACGGGCTGGGCAACCTGGTCAGCCGTACGCTGACGCTGACCCGGGGCGGGATCGCCGCGAGCCCGCCACCCGCCTGGTGCACGGACCTGCCGGCGCGGATCGACCGGGCCCTGTACGACTTCGACTTCCGGGCGGCCACCGGTGCGATCCGCTCGGTGGTCGACGAGGCGAACCGGCTGATCGAGGCGGAACAGCCGTGGAAGGGCGGTGGGGAGGCGACGCTGGCCACCCTGACCGGTGTCTGCCGGCTGGTGGCCACCGAACTGGAACCGTTTCTGCCGGACGGCGCCCGGCGTCTCCGGGAGCAGCTGAACCGGCCGGGCCGCCCGAAGCCGGTCTTCCCCCGGCTGGCTCAGCGGACGAGGCGGTGACCCACCGGGCCGCTCCCGGCTCAGCGGACGAGGCGGTGGCTCAGTGACTCCAGCAGGCCGGCGAACTCGAGGCGCTCGGCCCGGTCCAGGGCCGAGTACGCCTGCCCGGCCATCGCGTCCGCCACCGCGTCGGCCCACAACAGGCGGCGCAGCAGCGGGCCGGCCGGCGGGTAGGGCGGCTGCCAGCCGAACGCCACCGCCCCGGTCTCGCCCTCCGGCCCAGCGATGATCGCCTCCAGCGGGGTGAGGCCGGCCGCCCGGACCGCGATCACGTGGATGCCCTGCCGGTGTTCGTGCAGCAGGTGCAGCAGGACCGCGGCCTGCGCGCCGGGTTCGGTGTTCGGCACCGGCATGGCCTGCCACGCCGCGAAGAGGGTGAGCCCGGCCGGGTCGATCCGGTCCACCACCCGGCGGGACAGGTCGAGCAGCCGGGTCAGGCGGGGGAAGCCGCCCAGGTTCTCCGTGCCCCAGTCGCAGAGCTCGACCAGGTGCCAGGTGGCGACCTCGGCCGGGGCGTGCGTCTTCACCGTGGCCTCCCAGCCGTCGGTGACGGCCTCCGGCGCGATGAAGGCCAGCGCCGCGGCCACCGTCTCCGGCCGGACGTCACCGAGCGCGCCGGCCCGGGCCGAGACGTGGTACGCCCAGCCGGAGAGCCCGAGGAGCCGGGCGCGGCGCAGTGTCCGCGGTGATTCGGCGAAGGCGCCGACGATGACGGCGAGTCCCGCGCGGGCGTTGGCGGCGGCCTGTTCCGGGGTCACCTGCCCGATTCTGCTCCCCTCGACCGTCTAAAGAAAACGCTCCCCGCTATCGATGCAGGTCGTCCAGAGCCGCCTGCACGTCACCTACCCGGCGGCGGGCCTCCGCGGCCTCCCGTTCCGCGGTCCGGCGGGCCGCCTTGCGCCGGGCCACGTCGGCCACCGCCTCGGTCCGCCGTCGCTCCAGTTCGGCCAGTTCGGCGTCGAGGTCCTCGACCAGGTGGCCGGCTTCCCGCTCGGCGTCCTCGGCGCGTTCGAGTTGCCGGTCGGCGCGCCGTTCGGCGGCGGTGGCGGCGTTCAGGTCCCGCTCCAGTTCCCGGCGGCGGCGCTCGATCCGCTGCGCCTGCTCCCGGCGCCGCTGGTCGGCCTCCGAATGGTCCGGCGCGGCGGAGGGATGGTCCGGCGCGGCGGAGGGACGGCCCGGCGCGGCGGACGGCTCGTCGGGTGAATCGGTGACCAACCGCAGTCGCGGCCGGGGCACCTCACCGAACCCGGAGTGGCTGACCGCCCGGATCAGCCGCCCGGTCCGCACCTGTTCGGCGATCTCCGGCTCGGCGAGTGCCGCCGTGAACGTCGCCTCCACCTCCCCGAGCGGCAACTTGGCGGCTCCCGCGCCGGCCCCGACGGCCAGTTTGCGGGCGGCCGCGACCAGCGACGACACGAACTGCCGCCGCTGCGTCGACAGCTCCCGCAACTCGTCGCCCCGCAGTTCCCGCTGCGCCGCCCGCAACGCCGTGGCGAGCTCGACCAGTTCCTCGATGAGTTCCGGTCGCCGCAGCGCCACCAGGTTGACCACCCAGGCCGCCACGGTCGGCTTCTTCAGCGCGGCCAGTCGTTTCGCGGCCTCCCGGTCGCCGGCCTGCCGGGCCGCCGCGATGGCTTCGGCCCGGGCGGCGACGAACCCGTCCGGCGGCGCTTCGTACAGCCGCTGGGTGACGTCGTCGGCGTGCAGCACGTCAGTCCAGCACGCTGCCCGGCTCGACCCGGGCGAACCGGGTCTCCGAGAAGCTTTCCAGGTGTTTGCCGTAGACCGCCGCACCGCGCTCGTTGATCAGCCCGTCGTGCAGCGCGAAGGCCCGCTCCGGCCGGATCCCGCGGACGAACTCGAGCGATTCGGCGATGGTCGCCCACGGCGCGTTCAGCGGCACGAACAACGTCTCGACGGCGACGTCCGGCGCCACGAAGGAGTCACCCGGGTGGTAGAGGTTGGCCCCGCCGTCGTCGATCAGGAAGCCCAGGTTGGCGAAGACCGGGACGTACGGGTGGATGATCGCGTGCTGCCCGCCGAAGGCCCGGATCCGGTAGCCGGCCGCCTCGAACTCCTCCCCCGGCGACACGGCGGTGGTGGCCTCGTCGACGTCGGTGAGCAGTTTCAGCACCGCCGGATGCGCGAAGATCCGCAGATCCGGGCGCCGGGCGACGGCCGCGGTCACCGCCTTCACATCGAGGTGATCGAAATGTTCGTGGGTGATGAGCACCGCGTCCGCGCCGTCCAATACCGACGCTTCGGAGAATTCGCCCGGATCGACGACGAGGACTCCCGCGCCCTCGACGCGTAGGCAGGAGTGCGTGAACTTCGTGACGCGCACGGGATCCCTCCGCTGCTGATTTGTGACCGCTCATCTCGCAGTCTGCCGGAACCGAGACGTGTGTGCTTCACGTCCCACGGTCAGTGAAGACATGAGATCGGAGCTGCCATGCATAAACGGGGACTCACGGCGACAATCCTTCTGGCGGGCCTGCTGCTCGCCGGTTGCGGCGCCGGCAACGAATCACAATCGGACAGCAGCGGATCGGCGGCCAAGCCGGCGGTCGGCGAAGGCGGCCGCGCGGCCGACCAGGCCGGCGGGGCGGCGCAGGAGCAGAACGCCGCGCCGAACGAGGGCAAGGACAGCACGGCGCAGGCGCCCGACCTGCGGATCGACCAGCGCTCGATCATCTACACCGGGTCGATCACCCTGCGGGTGGAGGACGTCACCTCGGCGGCGGCCCAGGTCACCGGCATCGCCGCGGCCTCCGGCGGGTTCGTCGGCGGCGACGAGCGGCACAGCGGCGACGGCACGTCGACCGCGAACATCACGTTGCGCGTCCCGGCCGACAAGTTCACCTCCGCGGTGGACCAGATCGCCAAGCTGGGCACCGAGGAGACGCGGGGCATCAACACCGAGGACGTCACCGAGCAGGTGGTCGACCTGGACGCCCGGATCTCCGTGCAGAAGGCCCGGGTGGAGAGCGGCAAGCGCCTGCTCGCCGAGGCGAAGAACCTCGACGACCTGGTCATGCTGGAACGCGAGGTGGCCACCCGCGAGTCGGACCTGGCCGCGCTGGAGGGCAAGAAGCGGCGGTTGTCCGACCTCACCTCGCTCTCCACGATCACCGTGGTGCTCCTCGACCCGGCCGCGGCCGCCGTGGAGCCGGAGGAGGAGCCGCCGGGCTTCCTGGCCGGTCTCGCCGGCGGTTGGAAGGCGCTGATGGTGTCGCTCGGCGTGCTGCTCACCATCCTGGGCGCGCTGCTCCCGTGGATCATCGCGATCGGCGTCCCGGCCTGGGCGATCATGCACCTGCTGCGGCGTTACCGCCGCCGTAACACCCCGGCGCTGGTCACTCCCCCGGCCGAGGCCCCCGCGTCAAACCCCTGATCCGGTACGCAAACGCATACTGGCTCCCTGATGCGTGGAAGCGGGACAGCCACACCCGCAAAACGCCGCCGGTGAGGAGGCACGTGATTTCTCGACGCCGCGGGGTTTGCGGCGGCGGGAAATCGCCTGCCTCCTCACCGGTTACCAGGCGTTTTGCCGCGGAGCGAAGCGGAGCCGGTTAAAAGGAGCCGGTCAAAAAGAACCGGTCGCAAGGGCGGCCAAGGCGGTGTGGGCCATCACCCGGACGCCGTAGCCGATGCAGCTCTCGTCCACGTCGAAGTCGCCCTGGTGCAGGTCGTGCCGGACGTCGGAGCCGGGCCGGCCGGTGCCGAGGCGGATCATCGCGCCGGGGACGTGTTCCAGGTAGAAGGCGAAGTCCTCGCCGCCCATGCTGAGCTCGGCCTCGACCACCCGGTCCGGGCCGAGCGCGGCGCCCGCGGCGCCCGCGATGACCGCCGACGCCATCCGGTCGTTGATGACCGGCGGAACGCCGCGGATGTAGTTGACGTCGACCTCGGCGCCGGTGGCCGCGACCACGTCCTTGATCAGCCTGGTGATCAGCTCGGGCGCCTCCCGCCAGGCCTCCCGGCTGAGGACCCGGACGGTGCCGCGCACCTCACCCGCGCCGGGGATGGCGTTGAACGCCTGCCCGGCGTGCACCGAGCCCCAGACCAGCGAGATGCCGGCGCGCGGGTCGATCCGGCGGCTGAGCAGCGCGGGCACGTCGACGATGATCCGGCCCAGCGCGTGCACCAGGTCGGCGGTGAGGTGCGGGCGGGCGGTGTGCCCACCGGGGCCGGTCAGCTTGACCTCGACGGCGTCGGCGGCCGCGGTGAACGGGCCGGAGCGGACCCCGACCAGCCCGGCCGGCAGCTGCGGGTAGCAGTGCAGCGCGAAGATGGCGTCGACGTCCTTGAGGCCGCCCGCGGCGATCACCTCGGGCGCGCCGGACGGCATCGCCTCCTCGGCCGGCTGGAAGAGCAGCCGAACCCGGCCGGGCAGCAGATCCTGCTCGTTGAGCTGCGCCAGCGCCATGCCGAGCCCGAGCATGACGGTGGTGTGCACGTCGTGGCCGCAGGCGTGGGCCTGCCCGTCGACGGTGCTGCGGTAGGACACGTCCTTGAGGTCCTGCAACGGCAGCGAGTCGATGTCGGCCCGGAAGGCGATGGTCCGCGGGCCCTCGCCGATGTCGCAGATGACACCGTTGCCGCGCGGCATCAGCTGCGGGGTGAGGCCGGCCACGGAGAGTTCCCGGGCGATGAGCGCGGCGGTCTCGAACTCGGAGTGTGACGGCTCCGGGTGAGCGTGGAGGTGCCGGCGAATGGCTACCAGCTCGGCCCCCCGCGAGGCGAGCCAGCGGTCCAGCCGGCCGGGGAGGGGGTCGGACCCGGGGAGTTGCCCGGGCCACGCCGTATCGGCGCCCTCGGGCGCCTCCAGAGCAGTAGTCACGTCAGGCTTCCGTATTCACTCTCGAAGTTTTGTCGGGTTCCACGACGCGCGACAGCTTAGTCCGGTTTTTGGTGACGCTGTGCAACGGTCGTGTAAACAGCTGCTCACACCGTTCCGGAGGCCGGGCGGGCCCACGGGAGATCGTCCCGGCCCGCCAACCTCAACGGGTAGTGGATCGCCGAGGTGACGCGACACACTACGAGTACGTCGTCCCCGGTCAGAAGCGCTCGACGGGGCGGTGAACGCCCCATACCCCGCGGAGGGTGTGACACACCTCCCCCACGGTCGCACGGAGCCGCAACGCCTCTTTCATCAACGGTAGGACGTTCACACTTCCGGCGGCGGCCTTCGCGAGATCTGCCAGCGCGGCCTGTACGGCCGGCTCGTCCCGTTCGGCGCGCAGCTTCGCGAGGCGGGCCACCTGTGCGGCCTCGATCGCCGGGTCGACCTTGAGGGGCTCGTACTTCTCCTCCTCCTCGACGGTGAACCGGTTGACGCCCACCACCACGCGCTCGCCGGCGTCGATCTCGGTGGCGATCCGGTACGCCGACGCCTCGATCTCGTTCTTCTGGAAGCCCGCCTCGATGGCCTCGACCGACGAGCCGAACGCGAAGACCCGGTCGATGAGCGCGGTCGCCTCCTTCTCGACGGCGTCGGTGAGCGCCTCCACCGCGTACGAGCCGGCGAACGGGTCGACCGTGCCGGTCAGGCCGCTCTCGTAGGCGAGCACCTGCTGGGTGCGCAGGGCGAGCCGGGCCGACTTCTCGGTGGGCAGGGCGATCGCCTCGTCGTACGAGTTGGTGTGCAGCGACTGGGTGCCGCCGGCCACCGCGCCGAGCGCCTGGATCGCCACCCGGATCAGGTTGACCTCCGGCTGCTGCGCGGTGAGCTGCACGCCCGCGGTCTGGGTGTGGAACCGCAGCATCAGCGACTTCGGGTCCTTGGCGCCGAACTCGTCGCGCATGATCCGCGCCCACATCCGGCGGGCCGCACGGAACTTGGCGATCTCCTCCAGCAGCGTGGTCCGGGCTACGAAGAAGAACGACAGCCGGGGCGCGAAGTCGTCGACGGCGAGGCCCGCGGCGATCGCGGCCCGGACGTACTCGATGCCGTTGGCCAGCGTGAACGCGACCTCCTGCGCGGGCGAGGCGCCGGCCTCGGCCATGTGGTAGCCGGAGATCGAGATGGTGTTCCACTTCGGGATCTCGGCCTTGCAGTAGGCGAACGTGTCGGCCACCAGCCGCAGCGACGGCTTGGGCGGGAAGATGTACGTCCCGCGGGCGATGTACTCCTTCAGGATGTCGTTCTGGATGGTGCCCTGGAGCGCCGTGCCGGGCACCCCCTGCTCCTCGGCGACCAGCTGGTAGAGCAGCAGCAGCACCGACCCGGGCGCGTTGATCGTCATGGAGGTGGACACCTGGTCCAGCGGGATGCCGGCGAAGAGCTGCCGCATGTCGTCGATCGAGTCGATGGCGACGCCCACCTTGCCGACCTCGCCGTGCGCGATCGGATCGTCGGAGTCGTAGCCCATCTGGGTGGGCAGGTCGAAGGCCACCGAAAGGCCCATCGTGCCGGCCGCCAGTAACTGGTGGTAACGGGCGTTCGACTCGGCCGCGGTGCCGAACCCGGCGTACTGCCGCATGGTCCACGGCCGTTTCGTGTACATCGTCGGATAGACGCCGCGCGTGTAGGGATAGTGACCGGGCTCGTCGGTCCCGGCGCTCACCGGCACGTCAGCAGGGCCGTACACCGGTTTGATGGGGAACCCTGACTCTGCATTCACACGGGTGATCCTAAGACTCGTTAAGGCCGCCGACGGTGAGGAATTTGCCACCCTGCGTTCGCCCGGAAGCCACCCTCGGCCACTCGGCGACTACCCACCGTCGAAGTGTGGTTAACAGTGGCTCAGGAACTTTCGTTCTCGGGCAACCTGCGGGCAAGATAGCGGGGTTGGTCGACAGCCCCTATACCCCCTCGGTGGCATCCTCAGTGACTCAGATTCCGACGTGGAGCGGCGGCAACACGGCTCCCCCCAACGGACGCGCCGCTCCGGGCACGCTCATCGGCGGGCGGTACACGCTGCGCGCCGCGGTGGGTCACGGCGGCATGGGAACGGTGTGGCGGGCGGCGGACACGCTGCTGCGCCGCGACGTGGCGATCAAGGAGGTCATCCTTCCGCCCGGCCTGGCACCGAGCGACCGTGACGCGATGTACGAACGGACCATGCGCGAGGCCCGTGCCGCGGCCGCGCTCCAGCACCCCGCCGTGGTGCAGGTCTACGACGTCGTGCACGAGAACGGCCGCCCGTGGATCGTCATGGAGTTGCTGGACGCCCGCAGCCTCGCCGACATGGTCATCGAGGACGGGCCGGTCCCCTCCCGGGTGGTGGCGAAGATCGGTATCGCTCTGCTCGGCGCCCTCGAGGTGGCCCACGCGCACGGGGTGCTGCACCGCGACGTGAAGCCGGCCAACGTTCTGATCTGCGGTGACGGCCGCTGCGTGCTGACCGACTTCGGTGTCGCCCGGATGCCCACCGACGTGCAGCTGACCACGCCGGGCATGGTGCTGGGCTCGCCGCACTTCATCTCCCCGGAGCGGGCCATGGGCCACGACTTCGGCCCGCCCAGCGACCTGTTCTCGCTCGGCGTCACGCTCTACACCGCGATCGAGGGCCGGCCGCCGTTCGACAAGGGCGACCCGATCGAGACCATGCACTCGGTCGTCGAGGACCCGCCCGCCCCGGTGGTGCGGGCCGGCTCGCTCACCCCGGTGCTGATGGGCCTGCTGGAGAAGGACCCGGCCCGGCGGATGGACGTGCAGACCGCCCGGACCATCCTGCGGCAGCAGCTGGCCGGGCCGCTGGCCAGCAAGAACCCGCCGCACATGATGACCGACCCCTATTCGGTGGTGCCCTCGCCGCGGCCGGTCAGCCCGGCCCCGGCCGAGACGCAGCAGATCCCGCCGCAGCCGACCGGTCAGATCGGCGGCCGGGCCATGCTGGCGCCCGGCGAGTCGCTCACCGACCACCTGGCCAAGCTGGAGCAGCAGAACGGCGGCGGCCGCCGTCGCGCCCCCGAGCCGGTCGCGCCCACCGGGCCGGCCGTGAGCATGCCGACCGGCGCGATGCCCGCCCACAAGCTGCCCGACGGCGGCCGGTCCGCCGGTGGCGACACCACGAGCGTCATCCCGCCGCAGAACCCGTGGCAGGTCCCGCCGCCCGGTGGCGCGCCCCGCCCCGGCACCGTGGTGGTCAGCCCGGCCGCCAAGCGCCGGGCCGTCATGGAGAACGTGGTCGGCACGGTCAAGGAGGGCGCCGGCAAGGCGGTCGCCACGTTCCGGGGCTGGCCGCGCAACAAGCAGCTGATCTCCGGTGGCGCGGCCGCCGCCGTGGTCCTGATCCTGGTGCTCGTCGTCGCCCTGAGCGGCGGCGGCGACCCGAAGACCACCCCGTCCGCCGGTGGGCCCACCAGCGCCCCGCCCGCGCCCGCGGTGGAGACGCAGGCGTACAAGGGCAACGCCGCGGTCAGCGTGAACGTGCCGGCCGGCTGGACCCGCGCGGCCGGCGGCGTCTACGTGGAGTACTACGAGCCCTCGGACAAGACCACGAAGGTGCGGGTCCTGGTGGAGAAGGGCTCGGTCGACCCGGCCAAGTTCGTCAGCCAGACCGCCCCGACGGGCCTGAAGAAGGGCAAGACCTGTCCCGACCCGTTCGTCACGGTCGGCACCCAGCAGGTCGACGTCTCCGGCAACCCGGGCGCGGAGCTGGAGTACACCTGCGGCGAGGGTGCGGCCATGCGCCACGGCATCTGGCGGATGACCACGGTCAACAACAAGATGTACTCGTTCTACCTGACCACCACCGACGCGAAGTTCACCGAGTACCGGAAGTACTACGACGCCATGGTGGAGAGTTTCCAGCTCAGCCTGTGACGCTCCTGTGCTATCAATCCCTGATGGCACCACAAGTTGATGTTGACCTGATCGCCCGGGCCGAGGCCTGGCTCGCCGACGACCCCGATCCGGCGAGCCGGGCCGAACTGCGTGCGGTAATCGACGGTCTGCCGGCCACCGCCGCCGAACTGCTCGACCGCTTCGCCGGCCCGCTCACCTTCGGCACGGCCGGTCTGCGCGGCCGCCTGCGCGCCGGGCCCAACGGCATGAACCTCGCGGTGGTCACCCGGGCCGCGGCCGGCCTGGTCGGCTGGCTGGCGGCGAACGGCGGCGAGGGCCCGCTGGTGATCGGGTACGACGCCCGGCACGGCTCGAAGGACTTCGCCGAGCGGACCGCCCGGGTCGCGGCCGGCGCCGGGCGCGGGGCGGGGGTGGGGGGCGGGCCGCGGCCGGCACCGGGCGGGGCGTGCGCGGTCCGCGCTCTCGGCGCGGTCGCCGGGGTGATGGTGACCGCCAGCCACAATCCGCCCCAGGACAACGGCTACAAGGTCTACCTGGGCGCGGCCCTGGGTGGTCCGGCCGGCGACGGGGCGCAGATCGTCCCGCCGGCCGACGCCGGCATCGAGGCCGCCATCCGGGCGGTCCCGAGCGTCGCGTCGGTCCCGCTGGGCGGTCCGGGCACCCTTCTGGGCGCCGAGGTGGCCCAGGGGTACGTGCGCGGCGCGGCCGCCGTCCTGGACCCGTCCGGCCCGCGTGACCTGACGATCGCGTACACCCCGATGCACGGGGTCGGCGGGTCGACGCTCGCCGAGGCGTTCGTGGCGGCCGGTTTCCCCGCCCCGGCGATCGTCGCGGCGCAGGCCGAGCCGGATCCCGAGTTCCCGACCGTGGCGTTCCCGAACCCGGAGGAGCCGGGCGCCATGGACCGGCTGCTGGCGCTGGCCGCGGAGCACGGCGCCGACCTGGCGATCGCGAACGACCCGGACGCCGACCGCTGTGCGGTGGCGATCCCGGGGCCGGACGGCTGGCGGCCGCTGCGCGGTGACGAGCTGGGCGTGCTGCTCGCCGATCACCTGATCCGCCGGGGCACTCCCGGCCTGTACGCCACCACGATCGTCTCGTCGTCGATGCTGGGCCGTCTGTGCGCCGCCCGTGGCGTGCCCTACGCCGAGACCCTGACCGGCTTCAAGTGGATCGTCCGAGCCGCCGACGACCTGGCGTTCGGTTACGAGGAGGCGCTCGGCTACTGCGTGGCCCCGGCCCTGGTCCGGGACAAGGACGGCATCACGGCGGCGCTGACCGTCGCCGAGCTGGCCGCCGGTCTGCGGGCGGAGGGCCGCACCCTGGCCGGCCGCCTCGACGAGCTGGCGAGCGAGCTGGGCCTGCACGCCACCGACCAGCTGTCGGTCCGGGTGGACGACCTCGCCGAGATCGGGACGGCGATGGGCCGGGCCCGGCGCAACCCGCCGGCGGCGCTTCTCGGGGCGCCGGTGACCGAGACGACCGACCTGCTGCCGGAGAACGACGTGCTGACCTTCCGCACCGCCACGACCCGGGTGGTGATCCGGCCGTCCGGTACGGAGCCGAAGCTCAAGGCGTACCTCGAAGTGGTCGTCGAGGGTGACCCGGCGACGGCCCGCACCCGCGCGGCGGCGGATCTGAAAGCTCTTCGCGCCGAGATCGCGGCAACGCTCGGCGTCTGAGGAACCGTCCCCGGGGCTTCCCGCGAAGCCCCGGGGGAACGGTCAGATCGGCTTGGGGGCGCCCAGCGCGGCCTGGATGGCCCGGCCCAGGGTGGCCACCACCAGCGCGACGCTGGGCCGCACGATGGAGTCCTCCAGGGAGACGTCACCCACGAAGCCGGCGTTGCTGGCGATCTCCTCCAGCCGCTCGTGGGCCCGCTCCGACTCCCCGGCCGGGAGTTTCAGCGCCGGCTCCATCCGGGCCGCGACGAGCAGGGTGGCCAGCGCGGCCGTCCGCTCGTCGGGCAGGGTGTCGCCGGTCAGCGCGGCCGCCAGCCGCTGCCGGATCTCGGCTTCGTACGCCGGGTCGCTGGTCGGGTAGCGGTGCACGTGGATGACGCCCATCTGGGTCTCGTCCACGTCCTGCACGACACCCCGGGCGCACAGGTCCTCGAGCACCCGGGTCCGCAGCCGGTGCCGCAGGCGCTGTAGCCACTGGGCCGGGGTGTGCGGCTCGTCGGACGCGACCTTTCCCAGCACGGCGTCGGCGACCGGGTCGCCGAGCGGTGTGGCGTCCACGACCTTCAGGTAGCCGTCGGCCGCGTACGCGATCCGGTTGGCCAGCGCCAGGTCGATCAGCACCGCGGCGGCCATGCCCAGGTCGAGCCCGATGCGGGAACCCGTGGCCTTTCCGGTCTGGTCGTCATACGCGAGGAGGAGGAGTTCCTCGGCGAGCGGGATGGGGGTCATGTGACGCAACGATAGTGGCCCGAGTCATCCGAGCCGATCCCCAGGTCGGTCAGATCATCAGCCGCCGACCCGCTCACCTGAGGGAACTATCGGTCGGAAAGGTCGGGCAGGATCCGCTCCCGCTGGGCGAACCAGTCCAGTGAGTCCCGGATGCCGTCCGCCACGGTGTGCTCGGCCCGCCAGCCCAGCAGATCGGCGGCACGGCTGCTGCGGGTGTAGGCGCCGGCCGAGTCGCCGGGGCGGCGCGGGGCGTGCGCGACCTCGACCGCACGGTCGGCCACCTGGTTGAACGCCTCGACGAACTCCAGCACCGTGGTGCCGGTGCCGGTGCCCAGGTTGATGGCGAGCGACCCGTTCTCGAAGGGCAGCGTGTCGAAGACCTCGAGGGCCCGCAGGTGGGCGCCGGCCAGATCCCACACGTGCACGTAGTCGCGGATGCCGGAGCCGTCCCGGGTCGGGTAGTCGACACCGGTCACCGGGAACGGCTTGCCCTCCCGGTAGACCTCGATGAGCTTGCCCAGGGCGTGGCTCGGGGACCGCAGCTGGAGGCCGGTCCGCATCTTCGGGTCCGAGCCGATCGGGTTGAAGTAGCGCAGCGACAGCACCTTGATCGGGGTCGCGGCGGTGATGTCGCTCAGCATCTGCTCGACGATCAGCTTGGTCCGCGCGTACGGGCTGAGCGCCGTGAGGGCCGAGTTCTCGTCGACGGTGAAGTCGTCGCCGGGCTGGTAGATCGACGCCGACGAGCTGAACAGCAGCCGGGTGACGCCCTTGCCGATCAGGTGGTCGACGAACTCGAGGGTCTTCGCCACGTTCTCCCGGTAGTAATGAACCGGGCGCTCCACCGACTCCGGCACCACGATGAGCGCCGCGCAGTGCACCACAGCGGTGATGTCGGGGTGTTCGTCGAAGATCCGGTCGAGCATCGCGGTGTCGGCGATGTCACCCTCGTAGAAGGGCCGGCCCTCGCAGAACTCACGGCGGCCGGTGACCAGATTGTCCAGGATGACGGGCTGGTGCCCGTTGTCGAGCAGACAGGACGCGATCGTGCTGCCGATGAAGCCCGCGCCACCGGCGATGAGTACCTTCACGAAACGTCCTCTCGTTCTCCGAATCCCGCACCGAGGCTAGCTGACCTCTTCATCCGTCCGGCGACAGCGGGCGGCAGCCATCCACCGCCACCTTGATCGCGAGCCGGGGATGAGCACGCTGGCTGTAACCTATGATGCTGACCGCTCCGGGCCACGCCCCCCACCACTGCGTCCCGCGACGACGGACGCGAGAGCGTCGAACTTTCAGAAAGGACCACGTCGACCGTGACCTCGCCCCAGCCCCGGCCCCCAGACGTCACAGTCGTGGTCATCGTGTACAACGACGCGGCCCGGATCGAGACCGCGGTCCGCTCGGTGCTGAACCAGTCGCTGCGCAGCCACGAGGTGATCGTCTGCGACGACCACAGCACGGATGGCACGCAGGCCGTGGTGGAGCGGCTCGTCGCCGAGCACCCGGACGTGGTGCGCTACATCCGGCTGGAGGCCAACTCGGGTCACTGCGGCGCGCCCCGCAACCGGGGCGTGGCGGCGGCCCGGGGCCGGTTCATCATGTTCCTGGACAGTGACGACACCCTGGACCAGCACGCCTGCCGCAACATGGTGTCGATGGCCGAGCAGTCCCACGCCGACATGGTCATCGGCCGGTGCGTCCGGCACGACGTGGCGACCGGCAAGGAGACCTCCTGGATGCCCTGGCTGGTCCAGCGCAAGGTGGTCTACGAGTCGCTGCACGACCAGCCCGAGCTGCTCTACGACGTGCTGTCGACCAACAAGCTGTACCGGCACGACTTCCTGACCCGGGAGAACCTGGTCTTCCTGGAGGACCGGCTGTACGAGGACAACCTGTTCTCGGCGCACGCGTACCTCGCGGCCAAGAAGATCGCGATCATCCCGCAGCGCATCTACACGTGGAACATCGAGCGCAAGGCGGCGAACCTCTCGATCACCCGCCGGGCCGCCGACATCCGCAACATCACCGACCGGATCATCGTCACCCGCAAGATCGACGACCTGCTGACCAAGCACGACGCCGGTGACCTGCGGTTGCAGAAGGACATCCGGTTCATCGAGAACGACCTGCGGGTGCACCTGGCCCGGCTCGGCACCCTCCCGGAGGAAAATCAGCGGGCCCTGGTCGACGCCGCCCGGCCCTACCTGGAAACCCTCCAGCCGGAGGCGTTCCTCCAGGCCAAGCCGCTGCCCGCGATGGCCGCCTACCTGGCCCGGCAGGGCGACTACCACGGTGTGGCCACGGTGCACGACTACATGGTCGGCAAGCCCTTCCAGCCGCACCTGACCGCCGACCTGGTGGTCCACGACGGCCGGGTGTACTGGTCCGACCGGCACCTGGACGACGAGGTGGGCCGCGCGGTCCTGGACGTCACCGAGCTGGGCCTGCAGGACCGCCCGCTCAGCAAGCTGCGCCTGGGCAGCCGGATCGACAGCGTCCACCGCGACGGCGACTCGGTCACCATCGCCGGCTCGTTCGTCAACCCGCTCGGCCGGATCACCGTCGAGTCGGCGCCGAAGGCTCAGCTGGTCTTCGCCGAGCGGCGCAGCAAGCGCCGGGTGTTCAAGGCCCGGGCGCAGCTCGTCGTGGACGAGCAGCGGGTCGGCTGGACGGTCACCTTCGAGCCGGAGAAGCTGCTGCGCCCGGTGGGTCTGATCGACCCCAACTACTCGGTCCGGCTGCACCTGGCCGTCGGCACCGACAGCGCCGACCTGGCGCTGTTCGCCGAGGACGAGGTGACCGAGGCGCTGCGGCTGCCGGCCCGCCCCAAGCTCACCCGCCTCACCGCCGACCTGCTCCAGGGCTACCGCACCGACAGCGGCAACGTGGCGCTGCGGCTGGACGCCGACGGCAGCGCCGCGAAGCTGGGCACCGCCGCGATCAGCGGGGTGCGCAACACCAGCATCGGCAGCCGCGCCTGGGAGCGGGCCGCCGAGCTGCAGAGCTCGCTGCGCCAGCGCCGCAACAAGCGGGCCACCAAGCTGTCCTGGTACGAGAACGTCTTCCTGAAGATGCCGGTCAAGAAGGGCACGGTCGTCTTCGAGAGCCACATGGGCAAGCAGTTCTCGGACAGCCCGCGCGCCATCTACGAGGAGATGGAGCGGCAGGGGATCAAGTTCACCCCGATCTGGGTGTACGCGACCCATCCGACCGGTTTCCCGTCCGACGCCAAGCTGGTCAAGCGCAACTCGTGGGCGTACCTCCAGGCGCTCGGCCAGGCCGAGTTCTGGATCGACAACCAGGGCTTCCCGCACGACCTGCGCAAGCGGCCGGAGACCACGTACATCCAGACCTGGCACGGGTCGGCGTTCAAGAAGATGGGCTTCGACGAGGCCACCATCAAGGCGCAGACCGAGCAGTCACAGCAGCGGTTGCAGCGGGCGATCGACCGGTTCGACGTGTTCCTGGTCCGCTCGGAGCACGACGTGCGCACCCTCACCCAGGGCATGCGGGTCGGCGCCGAGCTGCTGCGGGTCGGCTACCCGCGCAACGACGCGCTGGTCAACGGCGGCAACGAGGCCGAGGTCGCCAAGCTGCGCAAGTCGCTGGGGCTCACCGACGGACGGAAGGTGGTGCTGTACGCGCCGACGTTCCGCCCCGAGGAGGTGAACCGCAAGTCCGGCCTGGAACTGCCGTTCGACCTCGACGAGTTCGTGCACCGGTTCGGTGACGACGCCGTGCTGCTGGTCCGCCCGCACTACCTGGTGTCGTTCGCGCTGCCGCCGGCGTACGGGCACTCGGTCCGCAACGTGGCCAACGTCCACGACGTCACGCCGCTGATGCAGATCTCGGACGCGCTGATCACCGACTACTCGTCGCTGATGTTCGACTATTCCCTGCTCAACCGTCCGATGATCTTCCACGTGCCGGACTACGACGACTACGTCGGCAGCAGCCGCGGCTCCTATTTCGACCTCGGTTCGATCGCGCCCGGCCCGCTCACCCGTACCTCGGAGGATCTGATCGCCGCCCTGTCGGACCTGGACGGCAACGCCGAGGCGTACGCCGGCAAGCGCCGCGAGTTCGTGGCCCAGTACGGTGAGTTCGACACCGGTCAGGCCGCCAAGGCTGTGGTCGACCGCTTCTTCCGTTCCGGAGCACGCCGTGGCTGAGACCCGCGACATCTTCATCATCTGCAACAGCGTGAATGAGCTGGGTGGCCTCACCCAGTGGGTGCACGACATCTCCCGGCTGTTCACCGCACGCGGCCACCGGGTGCGGCTGATCGGCGTGGAGCCGGCCACCGACTACCGGGACTTCGGCTCCGACCTGCCGTACCCGACGTTCACCCTGCACGAGGACCACCTGCCCCGGCGCCGCAAGGCGACCGGCGCGGCGTTGCTCAACCCGGGGCGGAGCCTGATGCTGCGCAAGCGGCAGCAGATCTTCGAGGGCGGCGTGCGGCGGCTGAACGAGCTGCTGCGCACCGCGGAGTCCCCGGGCGCCGTGGTGATCGCCTCCCAGGTGTGGGCCGGCGAGTGGGTGGCCGCCGCGGACACCACCGGCATGCAGGTCATCGGCATGTCCCACGAGTCGTTCGAGGCGTGCAGGAACAGCAGCCGCTACAACCGGGTGCTCAAGTTCTACGGTGGCATGGACATCCACCTGTCGCTCACCGACGCCGACGCGGACGCGTGGGCCCGGGCCGGCATGTCCAACGTCGGCGCCATGCCGAACCCGCTGATGACCGTGCCGAAGACGCTGCCCACGCTGGACGAGAAGACGGTGGTCACGCTCCGCCGCCTCTCCCACGACAAGGGCATCGACATGCTGATCGAGGCGTGGGCGCAGGTCGGGCCGCAGCACCCGGACTGGCGGCTGAAGATCTTCGGCGCCGGCCCGGACGAGCAGGCCCTCCGCACCCAGGCCCGCTCGCTGGGCCTCGACGACACGGCGCTGTTCCAGGGCAAGACCAGCGACATCGACGGCGCGCTCAGCTCCGCCTCGGTGTACGCTCTGCCGTCCCGCGAGGAGGGCTTCCCGATCGCGGTGATGGAGGCGATGGCGTACGGGCTGCCCACCGTGGCGTTCGACTGCGCGCCCGGCATCCGCGAGCTGATCGACGACGAGGTCAGCGGTGGCCTGGTCGTCACGCCCGGCAACGTGAGCGGGTTCGCGATCGGCCTGAACCGCCTGATCGAGGACCGCGAACTGCGGGTCCGCCTCGGTTCGGCGGGCCGCGAGTCGGTGCAGCGGTTCAGCCCGGACAGCATCGTGGACCGCTGGGAGAGCCTCTTCGCGCTCCTGGACCGCTGACCACCTTCACCGGCGCGGGCGGGGCTCCGGCCCGCGCCGGTAAGGTGCACCGGGTGCAAGCGATCCTGGCCACCCTCGGTTACGTGCTCTCCCCGGACGGCTCGCGGGTGCTGATGATCCGGCGGGACACCCGGCCGGACGACATCCACTACGGCAAGTTCAACGGCCTGGGCGGCAAGCTGGAGCCCGGCGAGGACGTGGTGGCCGGGATGCGCCGGGAGATCCACGAGGAGGCCGGGCTCGACTGCACCGGCCTCGACCTGGCCGGAACGATCTCCTGGCCCGGTTTCGGCCGCGGCGGCGAGAACTGGTTCGGCTTCCTCTTCCGGGTCACGTCCTGGTCCGGCACCCCGCACACCGCCAACGACGAGGGCAGCCTGCACTGGGTCGAGGTCACCGAGATGCTGGCCGGAAAGATCCCGATGTGGGAGTCCGACCGGCACTTCCTCCCGCTGGTCTTCGCCGACCACCCCACCGTCTTCCACGGCGTGATGCCCTTCGCCGCCGGCCGGGCGCTCTCCTGGGCCTACACCGAGACCATGTGATCGTACGCACAGAGCCGCGACCGGCTGCCCGCTCACGCCTGTGCCGCCCGCGCCGGGCGGAGATCGGTGGTCCAGCTGGCCCCCAGGGCTGTTTCAACGTCCCCGAAACAGCGCTGAGAGCCAGCCGGAGTGTCCTCGGGACGGCGCACGCCGTACCCGAATGGCTCTTTAGAAGCGGCGCATGCCGCCGAACTGGCGGTCGCCGGCGTCGCCCAGGCCGGGCACGATGTAGGCCTTCTCGTTGAGCCCCTCGTCGATCGACGCGGTGACCAGGCGCAGCGGCAGGCCGGAGTCCTTCAGGCGCTCGACGCCCTCGGGGGCGGCCAGCACGCAGCAGATGATGATGTCGGTGCAGCCCCGGTCGGCGAGCAGCCGGCAGCAGTGCAGCAGCGAGCCGCCGGTGGCCAGCATCGGGTCGAGGACCAGGACCGGCTGCCCGGTCAGGTCGACGGGCAGCGACTCCATGTAGGCGCGCGGCTCGTGCGTCTCCTCGTCCCGGGCCAGGCCGACGAAGCCCATCGACGACTCGGGCAGCAGCGCGAGCGCGGCGTCGGCCATGCCCAGACCGGCCCGGAGCACCGGGACGATCAGCGGCGGGTTGGCCAGCCGGGTGCCCTCGGTCGGCGCTACCGGCGTCTCGATGGGGTACTTCTCGACGGCGAAGAGGCGGGCCGCCTCGTAGACCACCATCGTGGTGAGTTCGTGCAGCGAGGCGCGGAAGACACCGGAGTCGGTCTCGGTGCGGCGCATCGCGGTGAGCCGGGTCTGAGCCAGCGGGTGGTCTACGACAAGGACATCCACGGCAACAACCTAATCGTTCCATCATGATCAACAGCTACAGGGTTGCGTAGAATCGTTCTCATGACTGTGACAGCGGCCGCTGAACTGTCCGATCTCCGCTCGTTCCTGCACGGCCTCCCCGGGGTCGACAAGGTGGGCGTCGAGGCGCGGGCGGCTGCGCTCGCGACCCGGTCGATCAAGACGAGTTCCAAGGCCAAGGCGATCGACCTCGCCATCCGGATGGTCGACCTGACCACGCTGGAGGGCGCCGACACCCCGGGCAAGGTGCGGGCGCTCTGCGCCAAGGCGAGGCGGCCCGACCCGGCCGACCCCACCTGCCCGCCGGCCGCGGCGATCTGCGTCTACCCGGCGATGGTCAAGGTCGCCGCGGCGGCCCTGGCCGGCTCGGGAGTGCATCTGGCCAGCGTCGCGACCGCCTTCCCGTCCGGTCAGGCGCCGCTGGAGGTGAAACTCGCCGACACCCGGGAGGCGGTCGCCGACGGCGCCGACGAGATCGACATGGTGATCAGCCGGGGCGCGTTCCTGGCCGGGGAGTACACGCGGGTCTTCGACGAGATCGCCGCGGTCAAGGAGGCGTGCGGCGGCGCCCACCTCAAGGTCATCCTGGAGACCGGCGAACTGGGGACGTACGACAACATCCGCCGGGCCTCCTGGCTCGCGATGCTGGCCGGCGCCGACTTCATCAAGACCTCCACCGGCAAGGTGACGGTCAACGCCACCCTCCCGATCACCCTGGTGATGCTGGAGGCGGTCCGCGACTTCCGGGCCCGGCACGGGCGGATCATCGGCGTCAAACCGGCCGGCGGGATCAAGACCACCAAGGACGCGATCAAGTACCTCGTGCTGATCAACGAGACGGTGGGCGACGACTGGCTCAGCCCCGACCGGTTCCGGTTCGGCGCCTCCTCGCTGCTCAACGACCTGCTCATGCAGCGCACCAAGCTGACCACCGGCCGCTACGCCGGTCCGGACTACTTCACCCTGGACTGAGGCATGTTCGAGTACGCACCAGCACCCGAATCCCGTTCCGTAGTAGATGTCGCCGGGTCCTACGGGCTGTTCATCGACGGCGCCTTCGACGGCGGCAAGGACGGCAACGTCTTCAAGACGGTGAACCCGGCCACCGAGGAGGTGCTGGCCGAGGTCGCCGCGGCCGGCCCGGAGGACGTCGACCGGGCCGTGGCGGCGGCCCGCCGCGCCTTCGGCCCCTGGTCGGCCCTGCCCGGCGCCGAGCGCGCCAAGTACCTGTTCCGGATCGCCCGGATCATCCAGGAGCGCTCCCGCGAGCTGGCCGTGCTCGAGTCACTGGACAACGGCAAGCCGATCAAGGAGTCGCGCGACGTCGACCTGCCGCTCGTGGCGGCACACTTCTTCTACTACGCGGGCTGGGCGGACAAGCTGGCGTACGCGGGCTTCGGCCCGGACCCGCGCCCGATCGGTGTGGCCGGCCAGGTCATCCCGTGGAACTTCCCGCTGCTCATGCTGGCCTGGAAGATCGCGCCCGCGCTGGCCACCGGCAACACCGTGGTGCTCAAGCCGGCCGAGACCACCCCGCTGTCGGCGCTGTTCTTCGCCGACGTGTGCCGCCAGGCCGAGCTGCCGCCGGGTGTGGTCAACATCGTGACCGGGGCCGGCGACACCGGCGCCTACCTGGTCCAGCACCCGGACGTGAACAAGGTGGCCTTCACCGGCTCCACCGAGGTGGGCCGGGAGATCGCCCGTGCGGTCGCCGGCACCGGCAAGCGGCTCACCCTGGAGCTGGGCGGCAAGGCGGCCAACATCGTCTTCGACGACGCCCCGATCGATCAGGCCGTCGAGGGCATCGTCAACGGCATCTTCTTCAACCAGGGGCACGTCTGCTGTGCGGGATCGCGGCTGCTGGTGCAGGAGTCCGTCGCCGACGAGCTGCTGGCCTCGCTGAAACGGCGGATGGCCACGCTGCGGGTGGGCGACCCGCTGGACAAGAACACCGACATCGGCGCGATCAATTCGGCCGCACAGCTCGCCCGTATTACGGAATTGTCGGAAATTGGCGCATCCGAGGGCGCCGAGCGCTGGTCGCCGGAGTGCGCCCTGCCGGACCGGGGCTTCTGGTTCGCGCCGACGATCTTCACCGGAGTCACCCAGGCGCACCGGATCGCCCGCGAGGAGATCTTCGGCCCGGTCCTGTCGGTGCTCACCTTCCGGACCCCGGAGGAGGCCGTCGCCAAGGCCAACAACACTCCGTACGGGCTCTCCGCCGGCATCTGGACCGAGAAGGGCTCGCGGATCCTCGCCGTGGCCGACAAGCTGCGGGCCGGTGTGGTGTGGGCCAACACGTTCAACAAGTTCGACCCGGCGTCGCCGTTCGGCGGCTACAAGGAATCCGGCTACGGCCGGGAGGGCGGCCGGCACGGCCTGGAGGCGTACCTTGCCTAAGTCATCTTCCGTGAAAGCCCTCGCCGAGCCGGGGCGGCTTTCCGTGCGCAAGACCTACAAGCTCTACATCGGCGGCGCCTTCCCTCGCAGCGAGTCAGGACGGACCTACCTGGTGGACGGCGACAACGTGGCGCTCGCATCCCGCAAGGACGCCCGGGACGCGGTGCTCGCCGCCCGGGCCGCCCAGCCCAAGTGGGCCGGCGCCACGGCGTACAACCGGGGTCAGGTCCTCTACCGGATCGCCGAGATGATGGAGGCCCGGCGCGCCGAGTTCACCGCGCTGGGCGTGCGGTCCTCCGAGGTGGCGGCGGCCGTCGACCGCTGGGTCTGGTATGCGGGCTGGTCCGACAAGATCGCCCAGGTCGCCGGCGGCGCGAACCCGGTGGCCGGCCCGTTCTTCAACATCTCCGCCCCGGAGCCCACCGGCGTCGTCGCCCTGGTCGCCCCGGCCTCGCTGCTCGGGCTGGTCAGCGTGATCGCCCCGGCGATCGTGACTGGCAACACGGTGGTCGTCCTGGCCGCCGGCCCGCAGGTGGCGATCACCCTGGCCGAGGTGCTGGCCACCTCCGACGTACCGGGTGGCGTGGTGAACCTCCTCACCGGCCGGTACGCGGAGACCGCACCGTGGCTCGCCTCGCACGACGACGTGAACGCCATCGATCTCACCGGCGTCGACCACCCCGACGTGGCCGCCGAGTTGGAACGCGCCGCGGCGGGCACCCTGAAGCGGGTGATCCGGCCGGTCACCGGCGGTGTCGACTTCACCGCCGACCCCGGGCTCCGGCCGATGACCGCCCTGTTGGAGACCAAGACGGTGTGGCACCCGAAGGGCTACTGACGCCATCAGTTCGGATGGCGCTGGGGACGGGGCGGTTGTCACACAGCGTTGCCGACTAGGGTGTGTGCCCAGAGTCACCCGTCCCGCCACCCCCAGATCACCCGGAGGTCACCGTGACCAGCCAGTCCGACGAGCCCGAGGCGTCCGCGCCGGTGGCCGAGAAGCCCTCGTCCGAGGGAACCTCCGGGCGGGAGCTTTGGGATCAAGTCCGCGTCTCGCCGGTGGAGATCGCGCTGCCGGCCGGGGTGGCGCTGACCCTCCGGGCGTACCGGAAGGCGTCCGAGCTCACGCCCACCGAGGTTCAGGTCGACGAGGACGACCCGTTCGAGGCCCGCAAGCGGCGTGCCGAGGAGGACGAGGAAGAGGTCATCGTCGACGAGGAGTACCAAGCACTCCTCACCGAGGGCGAAGCGGAGGAGGGCAAGTCCGCCGAGGAGCCGGACCCGGCCGACTTCGAGGACGAGCCCGCGGCCCAGGCGGATGACGAGGAGGTGCCCATGTTCCTCAGTCACAAGGGCCGCCTGCTCGCCTTCAAGACCCCCGAATCGCTCGTGTCCTTCCTTCGTTCGGGTGCTCCGCACGATCTCGCACAATTGGACACCTGGGGTGACCTGGCCGAGCGGGTAGAGTCGAGCGACATCGACCCGCAGCCGGAGGACCGCTACGAGCTCGACCTCGTGGTGGAGAACCTGCGCGGCGGCCATGACACGTGGGATCTGCCGCTGCTCATCAACGCCGGCGAGATCGCCCGCGACCTGGGGTATGCACTCCGTATCAAGCCGGTGATCCTGGCGCTGTCGCCCGGTTCACCTCTCGACGATCTCGACGAGTCCCTCCGAACCGCGGAGAAGGGCGGAATGGGCGGATTCTTCGGTCGCCGCCGATTGAAGAAAATCGGGGCACAACAGGCGAGTCTGGGTTGGCGTTCGGTGATCGGCAAGATCTCTGCCGCCGTGGACTGGCGTGACTGACCGATTACCAGGGAATATCAATCCTTGGCCACAGAGAAGCACTCCCGGGGAGGAGGACGACGCCGTGGCGCTCGTGCGCGTGTACTGCGGTCTCGCGTCGGCTGATGATTCGGTGCGTACGGCCTCGGCCGCACCACTGACCGTCGCCGTGGTGGACGACGCAGGCCGGCTGCTCGGCGTCCACGAGATCAGCGACGACCCGGCCGGCTACGCCCAGCTGGGGACGCTGCTCGTGGAGCGGACGACGGGCTTCAGCGACGCGGCGGTCGCCGCCGACAGCGACGACCACGTCGTGACGTCACTCCTCACCGCGGCGGGCCGGCCACTCGTGGTCGTCGACGACGACGGGGCCGACGACTTCGCCGAGCGCTTCTCTGACGACGACTCTCCCGAGGAGATCGCGGCGCCTGCGGCCGCCCGGCGGGCCGTCGGCCTGGCCCGGGCGCTGCAGGCCGGCGCGATCGCCGCGGTCACCCTGCCCGCTCCCCGGGAGCTCGTCAGCTACAAGCCGGTCCTCGCCGCCCACGTGGCGATGCTGGGCGGCCGGAACGCGGCCGCCGCCGCCCTGCGCGAGGTCCTCCGTGAGCTCTACCCGGCGGCCCTCCGCGCGTACCCGGATCCCGCCCACCCCGTCTGCATGGCCGTGCTCGACGCGGTGCCCGAGCCCGGCCGGCTGACCGGCCGGGGCGGCGACACCGACCAGGTGCTGCGGGAGATCACCGCCGAACTGGTCCGGGCCGGCGCCGGATCGTCCGGCGAGGTCGGCTCCGCCGTCACCGCCCTGCAGGTCGCGATCAGCGAGTCCCCGCGCCGGGGCGGCGTCAACAAGTCCCTCGCCCCCGCCGCGGCCGACGCGGTCCGCCAGGCGATCTCCGCCATCCGCGCCTGCGACGCCGCCTGCGAAGCCCTGGTCGGCACGCTCGCCGCCCGGGCCACCCCGCCGCACACCGGCTCGAACGTGGGCCGTCGCGGCACCCGCCGCGGCACCGAGACGCCCGCGCTCGAGCCCGTGCCGACCGGCGACAACGGCACCGGCAGCCGCTTCGGCCGCCGTGGCCGCCCCGAGCCGGCCTCCACCGGCGCCGGCCCGGCCACTCCCCGCCCGATGACCACGCCACCGGTCGCGCCGGACCCGATCGGGCCGCCCCCGATGGCCCCGGCCGCGGCGAACGGTCTACCCGGCCGACCCACGAGCCCGCTGAACCGCCCGGTCTCGGTGCCGCCGCCCCCGCCCGGCATGACCCCGATCACCCCGGGATCCCGTCCGACGCCGGCGACGCGCAACCCGGCCCGGCCCACGTCGGTTCCGCCCGCCCGCCCGTCCTCGGTGCCGCCCGCCGCCGCGAGCACGCCCGCCGAAGCCGGCGAGCCGTTCCGGCCCACCCTGGCCAACGCCGAACTGAGCCGCGCCCGCGCCGAACGGCAGCGCACGGTCATCCCGCCGCGCCCGACGACCACGCCCCGTCAGCAGCCGGCCGCCAACGGCACACCGGCCGGCCCCACCGACTTCAGCCTCCCGATGCCGGCCCAGCGGCCCGCCCAGGAGATGCCGGAGCCGGGTTCCCGGGCCAACTGGCCGCTGCTCAACACGGAGAAGGACGAGGCGCCCGTCGCCTCCTCGGTCAGCTCGCCGCCCGGCGGCCGCGTCCGGCCGCCGTGGCACGACATGCCGCAGGAACCGCCCGCCCTGGAACTCCCCAAGGAGCCGGCGCTGCGTCTCGTCGACCAGGCGAAGAACGGCAAGCGCGCCCGCCTCCCCGGACTCGACCAGATCGGCGGCGCCGGCACCCCGCCGATGCGGCGTCCGGACAGCGACGACCGCGGCCACAACGGCGGCAGGCTGACCGCCCTCGACCGCAGCTCCGCGCCGCCGGTCCCGTCCGACAGCAGCGACGGCGACCTGCTGATCTTCGCGGCCGCCCGGTCGGCCTGGTTCACCGGCCACACCGACGCCAACGACGACGTCAACTGGACCAACCCCAACGACAGCGGCTGGCGTGCCGCGGAGAAGGCCGCCACCCCGGCCGTCGCCGCGGAGACCTCGGCCGGCCTGCCCAAGCGGGTGCCGCAGGCCAACCTGGTCCCCGGCTCCCCGCTGCGCGAGGAACGCCCGATCCGCATCGTCCGCGACGCCGCCTCGATCGCGGCACACACCACGGGCTACTTCCGTGGCTGGCGGCGCGGCCAGGAGATCGGCGGCTTCGCGATGGGCGGTCGCCCCGGGCGCGAGGCGGCCGGCGGCTGGGACTTCACCCGTGACGGCCAGCCCGCCGACGAATACCGCAACAACAACGCGGGGTACGGCGGCCGCTGACCCCCGCCCGACCCTCGGAGGGGGGGGGCCCCCCACCGGCGGGGCCCCCCCCCCCCGCCCCCCCCGCCCGGGGGGGGGGGCCCCCCCCCCCGCGGCCCCCCCCCCTCCGCCGTTCCTGCCGCGGCCGGTTCTCAGCGCCACCCGACCCTCGCCGAAGCAGCCAGCCGCAAGGATCCAGCGCTGTCTCTGTCACCCCGAAGATCCGGCTGGCCCTCGCGCTGTCTCACCGTGGCCGAGACATCCCTGGCGACCAGCCAAGTTGATCGGCTAGCTCTCGGCGCTGACTCACGCCCCCGAAACAGCCCTCACTGCCAGCGGATCAACCCCCTCGAACGCACCACCCGTCCGCTCTCGGGCGACCGTGCACGAGGGCCGATCTCGCCCAGCTGGCCCTCATGCTGTCTCACCGTGGCCGAGACAGCGCTGGCGACCAGCCAAGTTGATCGGCTGGGCCTCAGCGCTGACTCACGCCCCCAAAAAACAGCACCCACTGCCAACCGGGAAGATCAACCCCTTCGAACGCACCCGCCCGTTTTCGGGCGACCGCGCACGGTGGTCGATCTTGCCCGGCTGACTCTCTAAGTGCCGTCTCGGCGGAGGCTGAGACAGCGCTGGCGACCAGCCGCAAAGATCCAGCTGGGCCTCAGCGCTGTCTCGCGCTCTCCGAAACAGCCCCTACTGCCAGCCGGGAAGATCAACGCCTTCGAGCGCGCCTGTCCGCTTTCACGTGACCGCGCACTGGGCGATCTTGCTCGGCTGGCTTCGGGGGCTGCTTCGGCGGAAGTGAGACAGCGCTGAGAGCGAGCGGGAGTTGATCGGCTGGAGTTTGGGGATGGGTGGCGGGCGGCTGGGCAAGGACTGCCTGTCGCGGCTCCGATGTGCTTGGTGGGGCGGTCGGGGTTTGGGGCGTGCCGCTCTAGGCGGGACGGCGTTGAAGGGGTGTGGTGGCAGCACCACCCGGCGGGGCCGCACGGGCCGGACCCGGCACCAGGTCGCGTTGCAGGGCTGTGGTGGCAGCGGCGCCGCACGGGCCGGACCCGGCAGCAGGTCGCGTCGAAGGGGTGTGGTGGCAGCACCACCCGGCGGCCCCGCACGGGCCGGACCCGGCAGCGGGTCGCGGTGTGTCGCGGTTCGGGGTGGTGCGGTTGCGGGCGGCTCATTCCGTACCGGTGAGAATGGCGCGATGCGCGCGGTGGTTTTCGATTTCTTCGGCACGTTGACGGATCCGGCGGCGGAGGCGCTGCGGCCGGCGGCGTTCGGGGAGACGGCGGCGGCGCTCGGGGTTGCGGCGGAGGCGTTCCAGGCGGCGATGGTGGCGAGTTTCCCGGAGCGGATCGTGGGGGCGCTGGGCGGAACCCGGGAGACGCTGCGGGCGATGGCCCACCGCTGCGGCGCCGAACCGGACGACGAGCGCCTCGAGCACGCTGTCCGGACACACCACGCGGGCGCTGAGCGGGTCCGCACGCCGCGCCGGGGTGCCCTCGCGGTACTCGACCACCTCCGGGCCCAGGATTTCCGTCTGGGGCTTCTCAGCGACTGCGCCAGCGAGCTGTACGAGGCGTGGGGCGAGACGGTCTACGCGGGGCGCATCGACGCCCCGGTGTTCTCCTGGCGGGAGGGGCGCCGCAAACCTGATCCCCACCTGTACGCCCTCGCCGCCGAGCGGCTGGGCGTCCCGGCCACGGAGTGCTGGTTCGTGGGCGACGGCGGCGGCCGGGAACACGACGGCGCCCGCCGGGCCGGCATGCGGCCGGTGCTCGTCACGAACGCCGGCTACCCGGGCGCTCACAAGATGCGGGTGGACCCGGACACCTACCTCCCGGAGCACCGGATCGACGAGCTGGACGAGTTGATCCGGTTACTGGGAACGGCTTGTGACAACGGGTGACTACTCATATACGATGACGAACGGCCGGAAAGCGCGCGAAAGCCCCGCACCGGCCAGTGGGGGTTTCCACCGGCGGGACGGGGCTTTCGACCGTTGACTGGGTGCTGAGCCTCCCCTGTGGAGCGGCTCGTCAGACGGTCTTCGCTCAGGCGGGCGCGGTCGCGCGGGTGCGACGCATCGTCAACACATACTCGACGAGCGAGATGAGGACGTTCTTCGTCGACTCGCGGTTACGAGCGTCGCAGCTCACCACGGGCACGTCGCTCGAGATCGCCAGAGCGTCCCGTACGTCCTGCGCGTTGTGGTACTGCATGCCGTCGAAGCAGTTTATCGCCACCAGGTACGGCAGGCGGCGATGCTCGAAGAAGTCGATGGCGGCGAAGCAGTCGGCGAGCCGACGCGTGTCCACCATGACGACCGCACCGATGGCACCCCGGACCAGCTCGTCCCACATGAACCAGAACCGCGTCTGGCCAGGTGTTCCGAACAGGTAGAGGATCAGGTCTCGGTCGATGCTGATCCGGCCGAAGTCCATGGCCACAGTGGTGGTCATCTTGCCCGGCACCTGCCGGTTGTCGTCGACACCCACACCGGCCGAGGTCATGATCGCCTCAGTGGTCAGTGGGGTGATCTCCGAGACCGACCCCACCAGCGTCGTCTTACCGACGCCGAAGCCACCGGCGATGACAATCTTCGCCGATGTCACGCGTCCCGCAGCGGGACGGTGCGACATGTCAGAGCCTGCGAAGTCCACTCAGCACCCTTTCCAGCAGTTCCGTGCCTACCGCGTCGGTCTCGTCTTCCAGCGAGGTGGGCTCATAGACCGCGACGAGGCCGTCAGAGGCCATGTCGGCGACGATCACACGCGCCACACCGAGCGGCAGTTGCATGCGTGCGGCGATCTCGGCCAGCGACTGAACTCGGCCGCCGTCACACATCGCCGCGATGTACTGATGCTCGCTTCCACCCTGCCCGCCGCGGCTTATTCCAGAACGGCCGCGCACGGTTGTCTCGACCAGCGCTTCCAGCGCTATCTCAAGCTTCGGCCGGGTCCGACCACGGGTCACGGCGTACGGCCTGACCAGCGCGCCAGTCGGCTCATCGCGTTCAGGCATCGTCACCCTCAACCCCTTCCTCGGCCCCTCGAAGTGTATTGGTTCTCAAAGTTTTCACCAGTAGCCGGCTGGAGCCTATCCGCGGCCGAAAACCCCGGATGAGCCCCTGATCGACTCCGGCTGACTGTCGCCTCAGCCCAGCACCCCGGCCGCGGAACGCGGCGCGGGGGTCAACGCCTCGCCGACGCGGTCGACCAGGAGGGCCATCTCGTAGCCGACCTGACCGACGTCGCAGCTGCGCGCCGCGAGCACCGCGAAGGAGGAACCGTCGGAAATGGACATGAGGAACAGGAATCCGTTGTCCATCTCGACGACCGTCTGAAGGACGGCACCGCCCTCGAAGCATCGCGCGGCGCCCTGGGTAAGGCTTACCAGGCCGGACGCGATGGCCGCCAACTGGTCGGCACGGTCACGCGGAAGGTCCCGCGAGGCCGCCAGGAGCAGACCATCGGCGGAGACCGCGATCGCGTGCGCGACCCCGGGAACGCGGTCGGCGAAGTTGGCGAGAAGCCAACCGAGATCCTGCGTAGATGTCATGCCTCATGCTCCTTGCCAGCCTGCGAGGGCTGCTGCCCTCCCGGAGTGTCCTCCAGGTTGGTCGATTGTTCCTTGGTGCGACCGCGCTGCACGCCGCGGTGGTAAGCGGACAGGAGACCGCGAACCCCCTCGGGAGTACGGCGCTGGACGGAGGTACCGCCCCGGTCGACACCGCCGGGGACGAGTTGCGCCATCGGCGTACGTTTCGGCAGGCCCGCCGTGGTGGTCGAGTCGATCGGCGTCTCGGCGGCCGCACGGGCCGCCTGCCAGCCGTCGTCGGCCGCGGTCCGCCACGGGTTCGACGCGGGGGCCGCGCCGTTGCCGTAACCGGGCGCCGCCGCGGTCGGTGCGCCGACACCAGCCGTGTCGAGGTTGCGGACCTCGGGCGATGCCGCCTGCTGCGGAACGCCCGTGTTGCGGGTCGGCTCACCGGTCGGGATCCGCTGGGAGACCACCGACTCCTCACCGGTGCCGGAGACCTTGGGCCGGCCGGCGTCGGCGCCGGGCGCCGTGGTGGTGAACCAGGCGGACTCGAGCTCCCGGAAGATCGGCAGCTCCATCGTCTCGTCGGCGAACGGAACCGCGCCCTCACGGGCGGAGGCCATCTGGGCCGCGGCCGTGGCGTGCGCCTCGACCGGCGTGGTGACCGGCGGAGCCGACACCGGGATCGGTGCGGTCTGCGGGTTGGCCGGCGGCGTCACCTGCGGCTGGGGCTCGAAGTTCTCCGGACGGTACCGCGGGATCTCGGCCGTCATGTCGAGCGCGGCGGCCAGGTTCTCCGGAACGTGCGGGGTGGCCGGTTCGCGTTCGGCGGCGACCGGCGGCCAGGCAGGCGGCGCTGCCGCGAACGGGTTGCGCTGGTCGGCGGGCGAGATCGGCGAGGCCGAGATCGGCTCGATCGGGGCCGCGGAGACCGGGGCCGCCGACACCGGCGGCGCGGAGACCGGAGGCACCGGGGGCGCCGAGACCGGCGGCATGAACGAGTTCGGGTTGGCGGGCAGCTGCCGCGGTATCGTCGCGCCGAAGCCGTTGGTGTCGCTCTCCGGGCGCTGGTACTCACCGTTGCGGCGCTGGGCCAGCTCGTCCAGGCCGGCGAAGCCCTGCGGACCGGACGGCAGCGGCGGGATGACCTCGTTGCTGCGCGGGCCGTGGAAGCCGTTCGCCAGGCCGTTGCCGTTGCCGTTGAAGCCGCCGCCACCGTTGTAGCCGCCGGCGTTGAACCCGCCGAAGCCGGCCGGAGCCGCGCCGGTCAGATCGGACCACGCCGGGACCGAACCGTTGGAGCCGTTGGAACCGGGGTAGCCGCCGTTGCCGCTGCTCTCCAGAGCCAGCGGCTCGCCGAAGCCGCCGGGCAGGCCGGAGCCGGGACCGCCGTCGAACGACGATCCACGCCCCTGGACCTGGGCGGTCGCGGCGGTGGCCAGCACCGAGACGGGCAGGCCCACCTCGGCGACGGTGCCGCGTTCGCGGTCGGCCGGTCGCAGTTCCACTCGCACGGCATGGCGGTTGGCCAGCCGGGCGACCACGACGAGGCCCATCATCCGGGAGACGGCGACGTCCACCGTCGGCGGGTTGGCGAGCCGCTCGTTGAGGTCGCGGAGCTGCTCGCGGCTGATGCCGATGCCGTGGTCCTCGACGGTCAGCACCGCGTTCTCACCGACGCGCCGGGCCTCGACCAGAACGTTGGAGTTCGGCGGGGAGAAGGCGGTCGCGTTGTCGAAGAGCTCGGCGACCAGGTGGACCATGTCGTTCACGGCGTGCGCCGCGACCTCGATCTCCCGGTCGATCATGCCGAACTCGATGCGGGTGTAGTGCTCGACCTCGGACTGGGCGGCGCGGAGCACGTCGATCAGAGCGGCCGGCTCCCGCTGGACACGGGTCGAGTCGGCGCCCGCGAGAACCAGGAGGTTCTCGTCGTTACGACGCATTCGGGTGGCCAGGTGGTCGAGCTGGAAGAGCTCGGCCAGACGGTCCGGGTCCTCCTCGCCGCGCTCCAGCCGGTCCAGGTGACCGATGAGCCGGTCGACCAGGATCTGCGAACGGCGGGCGAGGTTGACGAACATCGTCGCGACGGAGGCACGGAGTGCGGCCTGCTCGGCCGCGGTCCGCACGGCCTCGAGGTGAACCGCGTTGAACGCCTCGGTCACCTGCCCGAACTCGTCCCGGCTGCGCACCGGGAGGGGCTCGGCGATCTGGTCGGCGACCTGGGCCGGGGTGAGCGACGCGGAGAGCGCCGGGTCACGCAGCCGGCTCACCGCGTGCGGCAGGCCGAACTGGGCGACCGCGAGGGCACCCTGACGCAGCTCCCGCAGCGAGCGGGCCATCGACCGGGCGACCAACCAGGCGAACAGGATGGCCAGCAGGAGCATGCCGAGCAGGATGCTGGTCTCCAGGAAGACCTGCTGGTTCGTCTCGTCCCGCAGGTCGGTGGCGTCGGCCACGATCTGCTGGTCGAGCGAGGTCTCCACCTGACGGAAGAGGGTGTTGTACCCGGAGAGGGCCTCTTCCCACTCCCCCGAGTTGAACTGGATCTTCCGGATGTTGTCGCCCTGGAGGGCCATGAGCGGGATGCTCAGGTTCTCCGCCTGCTGCTTCAGCTTGCCGACGACGGTGTTGTTGAAGAGCTCCTGCTCGTCGGCGGTGCCGACCGCCTTCATCGTCTCGGTGGCGAGGAGATAACCGGTCTGGGTCTCCAGGAACTCCTGCCGGAGTTTCGGGTTGAACTCGCCGGCCGCCACGACCTGCTGGCCGATGAAGCGCTGCTGGGCGATGTAGTCCTTGGCCTGGGCGACCGCGGCCACCATCCGGAGGTGGTTGCTCAGCTCCGGGTCGATGGCGAGCTGCGCCGACGCGTCACGGACCTGGAGCAGGTCGTTGACCAGCGTGTCGTAGGTCTTCGTGATGTTGTCGAGGTCCTCGCCGCCCTTGGCCGCCCGGCTCCGGAAAGTGGGCAGGTCGACGAGGTTACGGTCCAGGCGGAGGATCAGCTTGCCGACGTTCTCGGGGACGTCCTCCAGCACCTGCTTCTGCTGGAGGTACGGCTCCTTGGCCGCGTCCACCTGGGCGTGCTCGTTGTTGTAGAGCTCCACGGCGGTCTGGAAACCGGGCGTGTTGTTGGTGATCTTCGAGTTGTAGATCATGATGGCGTACGTGCGCTCGGCCTGCAGGTGGTCGACCAGACCACCGGCGGCCTGGGACAGCACCGAGAGGGTGCGTGCGCGCTCCGCGTTGCTGGCTTCGTCG
This sequence comes from Actinoplanes flavus, assembly GCF_017592555.1. Classification (GTDB taxonomy): domain Bacteria; phylum Actinomycetota; class Actinomycetes; order Mycobacteriales; family Micromonosporaceae; genus Actinoplanes; species Actinoplanes flavus. The sequence continues at coordinate 211,075 of NZ_JAGFNS010000015.1, forward strand.
ATGTGGTCCACAAGGCCGTTGACACCAACGATGATCGTCGCCACCGTCGGCACCAACATGATCAGGCCTAGTTTTGACCAGATCGGTAGGTCTCGGAGTCGACCCGCAGGTCGACTGAGACGCGACATGACGCCATTCGCGCTGTTGGGGCGCTTGCTCACGTCACCGTCCTCCTGATTCGGGCCCGGCATTCGGCTCGCCGGGCACCGCACACGGCCGACTCGCCGACGTCGGGCCCCCGAGATTCCATCACGACAAGTGTCAAAGAGAAAGAGCAGCCGGACACGGACCGGTTGTGTGACGCGATGTTGCAACCTCGTAGTTGGACATCGCCGGTCCTTTATCACTGCCTGTGGAGCTGTGCATCTCTCAAGGTCACTTACTCGGTCGGCACGGCGTGGGGGGTGGGTGCAGGCCGACCGGGTCCCGATCGTAGTCGATCGGGATAACAGTCACGATGACTCGGTTCCCCGCGATCGACAAGGCGAGATGCCGGATTATGCCGACTTTGCAGGCGGCAGTCTAGCCGAACGGCGAGGTTCGCAAGGCTGACGGTCGATTTCTTTTGACGTACGTTCGTTCAGATCCCGGAATGTCCGACAAGTCGTGATCTCAGCTCAGCAGTTTGGCGTACGCCGGCTTGATCACCTCATTGATCAACACCAACCGCTCGTCGTACGGGATGAAGGCCGACTTCATGGCGTTGATCGTCAGCCACTGCAGTTCCATCCAGCCCCAGCCGAACGATTCCGTCAGCAGAGTCATCTCCCGTGACATCGAGGTGCCGCTCATCAACCGGTTGTCGGTGTTGACCGTGACCCGGAAGCGGAGGTCGTGCAGCAGCTTGATCGGGTGCTCGGCGATCGACGGGGCGGCGCCGGTCTGCACGTTCGACGACGGGCACAGCTCCAGCGGGATCCGCTTGTCCCGGACGTACGCGGCCAGCCGGCCCAGCACCGGCGGCGCCGCGTGGGTGCCCCCGGTCGTGGTGACGGCGCTCGGCCCGGCCGCGGTCACCGTGATGTCGTCGACGATGCGCACGCCGTGACCCAGCCGGTCGGCGCCGCACCACTGGATCGCCTGCCAGATCGACGGCAGCCCGAAGGCCTCACCCGCGTGGATGGTGAAGTGGAAGTTCTCCCGTTGGAGGTACTCGAAGGCGTCCAGGTGCCGGGTGGGCGGGAAACCCGCCTCCGCGCCGGCGATGTCGAAGCCGACCACGCCGGTGTCCCGGTAGCGGACGGCCAGCTCGGCGATCTCCTGCGAACGGGCGGCGTGCCGCATCGCGGTGAGCAGGGTGCCGACCCGGATGGGCGTGCCGGACGCCTGCGCCTCGGCGCAGCCCTCGCGGAACCCGGCGTGCACGGCCTCGACCACCCGGTCCAGGGTGAGCCCGCGCTCCAGGTGCTGCTCCGGCGCGTACCGGACCTCGGCGTAGACCACGCCGTCGGCGGCCAGGTCGAGCGCGCACTCCTTGGCGACCCGGTGCAGACCCTCCTCGGTCTGCATCACCGCCACGGTGTGCGCGAAGGTCTCCAGGTACCGTTCCAGCGAGCCGGAGTCGGCCGCCTCGACGAACCACTCGCCGAGCCGCCCGGGATCGGTGGTGGGCAGCTCGTGGCCCACCGCCGCGGCGAGTTCCACGATGGTGGCCGGCCGCAGCCCGCCGTCCAGATGGTCGTGCAGGAGGACCTTCGGGGCCTTGACGATGTCGGAGTGTGCGATGCCAACCATCAGCAGAGCCTAGAGGGAAGCACCCGATGATCGACGGAGCAATCCCGTATCTGTGGTGCCCGGTGTGCCGGGAACCGCTCAGCCGCCGGGAGCGGGCGCTGCGCTGCCCGCGCCGGCACAGCTTCGACATGGCCAAGCAGGGGTACGCGGACCTCAGCGCCGGCCGGCTGCCGCACACCGGAGACACCACCGAGATGGTGGCCGACCGGGCCGCCTTCCTGAGCGCCGGGCACTACCGGTTCATCGCGGAGGCGCTGGCCGGGCACCGGGCCGAGGGTCTCGTGGTGGACGCCGGCACCGGCACGGGTGACTACCTGGCCCGCTTCCTGGAGGGGTCGCCGGACGCGGTGGGGCTCGGGCTGGACGTCTCCAAGCCGGCTCTGCGGCGGGCCGCGAAGGCGCACCCGCGGGCCGCGGCGGTCCTGACCGACCTGTGGCGGCCGCTGCCGGTCGCCGACGCCGCGGCGGCCGTGATCCTGAACGTCTTCGCGCCCCGCAACGGCCCGGAGTACCGGCGGATCCTGCGGCCGGACGGGCTGCTGCTGGTGGTCACCCCGGCCGCCGACCATCTCACCGAGCTGATCACCGGGTACGGGCTGATCCAGGTCGACCCGGAGAAGGCAGCCCGGGTCAGCGGCAGCCTCGGTGAGCACTTCACGCTCGACGCGACCGCCACCCACCGGCGGGAGCTGAGGCTGACGGCGGGTGAGACGCGGACCCTCGTCGGCATGACACCGAGCGCGCGTCACGTACCGATGGAGGGTCTGCCCGGCCACGACGTGACGGTGACCGCCGCGGTGGAGGTGGCGGTCTACCGGCCGCGTTAGCGCTCAGACGGAGAGGTCGACCTCTTCCCACTCCGGCGGCTTGTCGTGGTAGGGCCCGTGGAAGACGACCGCCCACTCCAGCGCCCACCGGCGCTGGCCGATCGCGTTGCTGTCCACCTCGCCGGGCAGCGACCGCCCGTTCTGCTCCGCCTCCTGATAGGCCCAGTCCAGGCAGTAGTAGAGGTCCAGCAGCACGGCGGCCTCGGCCGGATCCCGGACCGCGACCAGCGACCGGGACCGCCAGCTGGTGAAGCTCTCACCGGACGGCAGGTCGGGCATCTGGATCATCAGCCGGTCGTCCGGCGGCACCGTGGGGTCCAGGTGCCGGCTCAGGCCGAGCAGCCAGGCCAGCGCGAAGACGGCGTCGTGGTGCAGCACGAAGGAGCGGTGGTCGCCCTTCGCGCCGATCACGAACTGCCACTCCGGCGGGGTGACCAGCTCGACCAGGTGGGAGCCGAGCAGCCAGCTCATCGCCGCCTCGGTGGGCATGCCGAAGCAGCGGGCCACGACGACGTGCAGCACCGCGGCCCGGGCCTCCAGCTCGGCGACCGGGCGGAGTTCGACGGTGTCGCCCATCTCCCACACCAGCGGGAACGCCAGCGGGGGCAGGGGCAGGCCGAGACGCGCCAGCTCGTCGAGACTGGCCTCGCGGACCGCGCGGGGGTCGGGGGCGGCCTTCTGCATGGCGGCTCAGGCTATGCGGTCGAGCAGCAGCGGGGAAGAGGCGGGCGCCTCCGTCCCGACAGTGATCGCGGCGGCCGCGTCGGCCCGGGCCGCCGGAATCCGCGACTCGTCGTCGGCGCGCAGCTCCAGCAGCACGTCACCGGCCCGGACCCGGTCACCCGGGCGGACCTTGAGCTGCACCCCGGCGCCGAAGCTGACCGGGTCCTCCTTCCGGGCGCGGCCGGCGCCGAGGCGCCAGGCGGCGATCCCGATCCCGTACGCGTCCAGCGAGGTCACCACGCCGTCCTCGGTGGCCCGCAGGACCTCGGTGTGCGCGGCCGTCGGCAGGGGCGCGTCCGGGTCGCCGCCCTGCGCCCGGATCATCGCCCGCCAGGTGTCCATCGCCGCGCCCGAGGCCAGCACCTTCTCCGGGTCGGCGTCCACCCCGGCGGCGGCCAGCATCTCCCGGGCCAGGGCCAGAGTGAGTTCCACCACATCGGACGGTCCGCCGCCGGAGAGCACCTCGACCGACTCGGCCACCTCGTTGGCGTTGCCGACGGCCAGGCCGAGCGGGGTGCTCATGTCGGTGAGCAGGGCGACCGTGGTGACGCCGGAGTCCTTGCCGAGCCGCACCATGGTGCGGGCCAGCTCCTGCGCGTCCGCCAGGTCCTTCATGAACGCGCCGGTGCCGACCTTCACGTCCAGGACCAGCGCCCCGGTGCCCTCGGCGATCTTCTTGCTCATGATCGAGCTGGCGATCAGCGGGATGGCCTCGACCGTGCCGGTGACGTCGCGCAGGGCGTAGAGCTTACGGTCGGCCGGGGCCAGGCCCTCACCGGCCGCGCAGATGACCGCGCCGATGTCCTGCAGCTGGCTCTTGAACTGCTCGTTGGAGATGCGTGCCTGCCAGCCGGCGATCGACTCCAGCTTGTCCAGGGTGCCGCCGGTGTGGCCCAGACCGCGGCCGGAGAGCTGCGGCACGGCCACGCCGCACGCGGCGACCAGCGGGGTCAGCGGCAGGGTGATCTTGTCGCCGACACCGCCGGTGGAGTGCTTGTCGGCGGTCGGCCGGGACACCGACGACAGGTCCAGCCGCTCGCCGCTGGCGATCATCGCGGCGGTCCAGCGGGCGATCTCGCCCGCTGTCATGCCGCGCAACAGGATCGCCATGGCCAGCGCCGACATCTGCTCGTCGGCGACGACCCCCCGGGTGTACGCGTCGACGACCCAGTCGATCTGCGCATCGGTGAGCACGTGGCCGTCCCGCTTGGCGCGGATGACGTCCACTGCGGCGAATGCACTCATGATTGTTCTTCCCAACGCTGCGGGATGCCCTCCGGGGCCTCTCCCTCGCCCGCCCAGGACAGACCGCCCTCGGCATCCACCACCACGACCCGCGGAGTACGGACGAGGCCCCACGCCACGGCGGCCGCCGCGGTCGGCAGGTTCGGGCCCTCCTCCAGGATGCCCTTCTCCTCGGTCGAGCCGGGCTCACCCGACGAGCGCTCCCAGTAGCCGGTCCAGATCGTCGCCCCGCCGGACAGGTCGGGGTGGACGAAGACCGTGCCGCGTCCACGCCACTTGGCCAGTTCGGCGGGCACCTCGGCGCCACCGACCGGGCCGGTGACCCGCTCCATGTCCTCGTAGCCGAACGCGAACGGCAGCAGCTCGGTCATCCGCAGCGGCCGCGGCACCGCCTCGACCAGCAGCTCCGGGCCGCCGTGCTCCCACAGCAGCTGGCGGCAGCGGCCGCACGGCATCAGCGGGGCGCCGGTGGCGTCCACGCAGGAGATCGCCACCAGGCGGCCGCCGCCGGTCGCGTGCAGCGAGCTGACCAGGCCGCACTCGGCGCACAGGGTCATCCCGATGGACGCGTTCTCCACGTTGCAGCCGACGATCACCCGGCCGTCGTCGACCAGGCCGGCCACCCCGACGGGGAAGTCGGATATCGGCGTGTACGCCCGCCGCATCGTCTCGATGGCGGCGGCGCGCAGGGCCGCCCAGTCGATCTCCATGTCACCGATTCTGCCGCGTTCGAAATGGCTCGTTGAACTCAACCCTTGATGTAGGGCTGTCCGTCCGCGGCCGGCGCCCGGACCCGCCCGACCAGACCGGCCACCGCGATCAGCGTCGCCAGGTAGGGCAGCATGTTGAGGAACTGGCTGGGCACCGGGCTGTCGATCGCGCTCAGGTAGGTCGCCAGCTTCTGCGCGAAGCCGAAGAACAGCGCCGCCCCGAACGCCCCGAACGGGGTGAACCGGCCGAAGATCAGCGCGGCCAGGGCGATGAAGCCCGCGCCGGCCGTCATGTTCTTCGTGAAGCTGCCGGTCGCCACGAGCGTGAAGTACGCCCCGCCGATGCCCGCCACCACGCCGCCGAGCAGCACGTTCAGGTAGCGCAGGCCGCGCACCCGGATGCCCACCGTGTCGGCCGCGGTCGGGTGCTCGCCGACCGCCCGGGTACGCAGGCCCCAGCGGGTCCGGTTGAGCCCGAAGTGAATCACCACGACCAGCACGAGCGCGACCCAGACCAGCAGGTTCGCCTCGAAGAGCACCGGCCCGACGACCGGGATGTCGGCCAGGCCCGGGATCCGCCACTCCGGCATCTGCGGCGGCTGGTTGTAGGTCTGCGCGTTGGGCTGCATCAGCCGCTCGTAGAGGAAGCCGGTGATGCCGAGCGCGAAGAGGTTCAGCACGATGCCGACGACCACCTGGTCCACCAGGTAGCGGATCGCCATGACGGCCAGGATGGCCGCGATGATCACGCCGCCGACGGCCGCGCTGAGCAGGCCCGCCCAGACGCTGCCGGCCATCGTGCCGACCAGGGCGCCGGCGAAGGCGCCCATCAGGAACTGGCCCTCGATCGCCACGTTGACCACACCGGTCCGCTCACCCAGCACGCCGGCCAGGGCGCCCAGGATGAGCGGCAGCGCCAGCTCCAGGGTGCCGTCGGTGGTGTCCACCAGCGGCATGAACTCGCCCGCCACCTGCCAGCAGAGGAAGGACAGCAGGAAGGACAGGATGCCGGCCACCAGGAACACGTTGGACCAGCGCTTGAGCAGGCCGGCGAAGAGCACCCCGCCGGCCGCCACGGTGAGCAGCCCGAACAGCACCGCGCCGAACTGGCCGTTGATGGAGAGCGCGGCGCCCGCGGCGTCCTCGCTCAGGGTGAAGCGGGCGTCCTCGCTCGGCGCGAGCGAGCCGAACACCACGGCGGCCAGGCCGCCGATCAGGATCAGGGCCAGGCCCAGGTGGCGCTGCCGGGTCCAGAACGGCTCCGGCGCGGCGACCTCGGCCATCTCCTCCACAGTCGTGGTCGACATGTCCTCAGCCCTTCGCCAGCGAGGCGCCGAGCCCGGTGGCCCGGGAGGCGCGCAGTCGGAAGATCGCCTTCACCAGGGCGGGGGCGGCGATGAACAGGACGATGAGCGCCTGCAACACGGTGACCAGCTCCAGCGAGATGCCGGAGAAGGACTGCATCCGGTTTCCGCCGGCCCGCAGCGCGCCGAACAGCAGCGCGGCGAACAGGGTGCCCCAGGGCCGGTTGCGGCCGAGCAGGGCGACCAGCAGGCCGTCGAAACCGATGTTGCCGGCCACCGACGGGGTCAGCGCGTGCGCGGTGCCCAGGACCTGGGTGGCGCCGCCGAACCCGGCCAGACCACCGGCGACCGCCATCAGCAGCACGTACGTCTTGGCGACGCTGATGCCCGCGGTCTTCGCGGCGTGCGGGTTGGCGCCCACCGCCCGGATCTCGAAGCCGAAGGCCGACTTGTTCAGCAGCCAGGCCACCCCGGCCGTGGTCAGCACGGCCAGGACGATGCCCAGGTGCACCCGGAGGACCCCACCGGGCGACGGCAGCTGGGCGGACTCGGCGACCGCCTTGCTGATCGCGTCACTGCGGCCCGGGGCCTGGATGCCCTGCTGGATGACCAGCCAGGCCAGGAAGAGGCCGGCCGTGTAGTTGAGCATGATCGTGGTGATCACCTCGTGCGCCCCGGTACGCGCCTTGAGCAGGCCGGGGATGAAGCCCCACAGCGCCCCGCCGAGGACGCCGGCGACCACCGCGACGATCAGGTTGAGCACGATCGGCAGGCCGAAGGTGAAGCCGGCGATCCCGGCCGCGATGCAGCCGAGCACCGCCTGGCCCTGCGCGCCGATGTTGAACAGGCCGCCCCGGAACGCGAGCGCCACCGAGAGGCCGGTGAAGACCAGCGGCGCGGCGTAGGTGAGCGTCTCCGAGATCGGGGCGAACGCCTGCTGCCAGGTGGCCTCTCCGGAGAACCAGGCGGAGAACACCGCGGGGTCGCCGATCGCGCCCTTGAGCAGGTCCGCGTAGGCCGTGCTGACCAGCAGCCAGCTCGCCGAGACGGCGTCGCTCGGGCGGGCCGTGAAGTAGGCGAACTTCGCCAGGACGGTGGAGTCCGAGATGATGATCAGGACCGCGCCGATGACCACGGCCATGATCATCGACAGGGCCGTGAGCGTGAAGTTGTTCGCCGACCAGAACCTCTTCACTTCGCCCCCTCCGGCGTGTCGCCGGTGATGCCGGCCATGAGCAGACCGATCTCCTCGCGTGGTGTGTCCGGCGAGACGATGGCCAGGATGCGGCCGCGGTACATCACCGCGATCCGGTCCGCGAGGCCGACCACCTCGTCCAGCTCACTCGAGACCACCAGCACCGCGGTGCCCTGGTCGCGTTCGTGGATGATCCGGCTGTGGATGAACTCGATCGAGCCGACGTCCACACCACGGGTGGGCTGCGACGCGATGAACAGGCGCAGCGGGCGGGACATCTCCCGGGCCACCACGACCTTCTGCTGGTTGCCACCGGACAGGGCGCCGACCAGGCTCGCCGGTGACTGGCACCGGATGTCGAACTGCTCGACGCGGTGCCTGGCGTTGCTCGCCACGGCGCCGCCGTCGATCCGGAAGGCGTTGCCGAACGGGGCCCGGTCGTACATGTCGAGGATCAGGTTCTCCTCGACGGAGAACTCCTTGACCACCCCGTCGTGGCTGCGGTCCTCGGGGACGTAGCCGACACCGGAGCGCAGGATCCGCTTGGTGCTCCGGCCGACCAGGTCCTCGTTCTCCAGGTGGATCGCGCCGGCCCGCACGTCGCGCAGGCCCATCACGGCCTCGACCAGCTCGGTCTGACCGTTGCCCTGGACGCCCGCGATACCGAGCACCTCGCCGGCCCGGACCTCCAGGTCGACCCCGTCGACGGCGCGCACGCCACGGTCGTCGTCGACCACCAGGCCGGAGATCTTGAGGATGCTGTCGCCCGGTTCGGCGGGCGACTTCTCCACCTCGAGGTTCACGGCGCGGCCGACCATCAGGGCGGCCAGCTCCTCCTCGCTGGTGTCCGGGGAGGCGGTCCCGACGACCTGGCCGCGCCGGATCACGGTGATCCGGTCGGCGATCGCCTTGACCTCTTTGAGCTTGTGGGTGATGAAGACGATGGACTTGCCCATGGCGGTGAGCGAGCGCATCACCGTGAGCAGTTCCTCGGTCTCCTGCGGGGTGAGCACCGCGGTCGGCTCGTCCAGGATGAGCAGGTCGACCTCGCGGGTCAGCGCCTTGACGATCTCGACCCGCTGCTGGGCGCCGACCGGCAGGTCCTCGATCAGCGCGTCCGGGTCGACCGGCAGGCCGTACCTCTCGGAGGTCTCGATGACGTCCCGGCGGGACCGGCGGCGGTCCAGCCAGCCGAGCGGGCCGCCGCGCACCTCCTCCGCGCCGAGCGCGATGTTCTCCGCCACGGTGAAGACCGGTACGAGCATGAAGTGCTGGTGCACCATGCCGATGCCGGCCGCGATGGCGTCTCGCGGGCTCTTGAAGACGCGGGGCTCGTCGTCGACGACGATCTGCCCCTCGTCCGGCTGGAGCAGGCCGTACAGCTGGTTCATCAGCGTCGACTTGCCCGCGCCGTTCTCCCCCAGCAGGGCGTGTACCTCGCCGGGTTCGACGGTGATGTCGATGTGGTCGTTGGCCACCAGGTCGCCGAAGCGCTTGGTGATGCCGCGCAGTTCCAGTTTCAGCGGAATCTCCCGGGTTTCGGTGACTGATCCTGGTGGATGGTGGAATGCGAGCCGCCGCTCGGTCACGGGTGGTGCCCGTGACCGCGCGGCGGCCGAATGCTACTACTCGAAGGTCACTTGGGCGCGTTGGCCGACTCGACCTTGACGGTTCCGGCGATGATGTCGGCCTTCAGCTTGTCCAGCTCGGCCTTCAGGGCCGGGTCGACCTTGCTGTCGAAGTCGTGGAACTCGGCCAGCGAGACGCCGTCGTTCTCCAGGGTGCCGAGGTAGCCCGGGCTCGCCGCGAGGGCCTCGCCCTTGGCACCCTTGACGACGGCCTGCTTCACCGCGTCCTCGATGTTCTTGACCACGGTGCTCAGGAACACGTCGCAGTACTGCGCGGCGCTGGTGCAGCCGTCCTGGTCGACCCAGATGACCGCGAGCTTGCCGTTGGAGTCCTTGGCGACCTGCGCGGTGCCCAGGCCGGTGCCACCGGCGACCGGCATGATCACGTCAGCACCCTGGCCGACCAGGGTGTCGGCGATGCTCTTGCCCTTGCTCTGGTCGATGAAGCTGTCGGCGAAGCTGCCGTTCTGGGCGGCCTTGTCCCAGCCGAGGACCTTGACGTCCTTGCCCTTGGCCTTGTTGTACTGGGCCACACCGTCGGCGAAGCCGTCCATGAAGATGGTCACCGGCGGGATCTTCATGCCGCCGTAGGTGGCCACCTTGCCCGACTTCGAGTAGCCCGCGGCCAGGTAGCCGGCGAGGAACGCCGCCTGGTGGGTCGCGAACTGCATCGGGTAGACGTTGGTGTTGCCGCTGGAGCTGTCCACGATGCCGAACTGCGACTTCGGGCTGTCCTTGGCCACCTTCGTGGTCACGTCGCCCATCAGGCCGCCGACCGCGAGGATGAAGTTGCAGCCCTGGCTCACGAAGCCACGCAGGCCCGGCTCGTAGTCGGCCTCGGAGGAGGACGCCACGTACTTCGGGTCGACGTTGGGGGCCTCGGTCTTGGCGGCCTGGAGACCGGCCCACGCCGACGCGTTGAACGACTTGTCGTCGATACCGCCGAGGTCGGTGACCATGCAGGCCTTGTAGGCGGCTGCCGCGGCCGTGCTGGAGCCGGTCGAGCCGCTCTCCTCCGGGGCCTCGCCGCAAGCGGCGGCAGCGAGCGTCAGCCCACCTGCCGCGAGAATCGCCACGATCCGCTTCCCACGTACTGGGCGCAAGACGCCCTCCTTCCGCTGCACACCGAGGTTCCTGTATCTCGGGTGAATCTCAGGTCGGGAGCGTATCCCCGGGCCCTCACCCCGTCAGGACATCGGTACGGACTGTTGGCGCACCGTTATAGCTCCGCAATCACCGCGCCCGTGAGCCGTTCCTTTCGGCTGGATCAGGAGGGAATTGCGCCTCTACCAGGAAACAGGGAGTTAATCTGCGGCCCGCCGCCAGGCCTTGACACCGAGCACGCCCACCCCTGTCCCGATCGCCAGCGAGGCGGCGATCAGCAGCGCGTGCACCCACAGGAACGAGGTCGGCGCGCCGTCGGCGAACGACCGTTCGTCCTTCCAGATGGCCAGCCCGAAACGCGGCCAGATCAGCCAGGTCCACACGCCGACCGCGACCAGGAACGCCGCCCACCGCTTGTTGATCACCACGGGACGAGTATCTCAACCGGTCAGACGCGCCGCGATCCGCCGCCATCCGGCCAGCACCTCGGCCGGCTCCGGCGGGTCGCCCGGCTGCTCCCGCGCCAGCTGAGGCGGGAAGTCCTCCTCGTCACGGGTACGCGCGGCCTCGATCTCCGCACGGATCGCGTCCACCCCGTCCAGCGGCAGCAGCGGCTCGACCACGGCCATCAGATCGTCGTCGGCCACCACGGCACGGGCCAGGGCCAGGGCGTGGGCGTGCTCGTACGGCCCGCAGACCACCGGTTCCCAGTCCTCCAGGTCGCCGAGCGAACCGATGGTGATGACCCACGGGCGATCGACGATCGGCGAACCGGGCGGCAGGTGCAACGTCACGAGTGTCCCCACCGGCCCATCATCGCGGGCGGGAGTGGCGAATCCAGGTGTTTTGCCCCACCGGGGCAGTCTTGTCGTCAGCCGACAGATCGACCACCCGGCCGTGCGGGCTGGTCGCCGCCCAGGCCGCCCCGAAGAGCAGCAGCTGGTTGAAGACATAGAGGTAGACCAGCGCGCCGACGGCCGAGCCGACCAGGCCGTACGCCGGATTGCGCTCGACCAGGGCGACGAACGACTTGCCCACCGTGTTGAGCAGCATGATCCCGATGCCGACCTGGAGCACCGGCGGCGTCATCCGGCGGGCGGTCATCCGCAGCCGGGGCACCGCGGCCAGCAGCGCCGCCGCCAGCAGCATGTTGACCGCCAGGGTGAGGGCCCAGCTGACGATCGACAGCAGGGTGGTGAAACCGTCGCCGGCCAGCCAGTGCAGCAGCCGCTCCAGCCCGTACACGGCGAGTTGGGAGAGGGCCAGCAACAGCAGCATGCCGATCAGCACGAGCAGGTCGACGACCTGGCGTACGCCGATGTAGCCGGGCTGCTCGCGCAACTGCCAGATGAGCCGCTGCGAGGACCGGATCGACTCGACCCAGCCGATGCCGGTGAAGGTCAGGCCGACCAGGCCCACGATGCCGACCGTCTTCTTGCTCTCCAGGATCGCCTGCACGTCGAGGAAGGGCAGGTTGTTGGCGAGGAAGTCGCGCATCAGGTCGAGCAGCTCACCGTTGTTGGTGAGCAGGAAGCCGAAGACCGAGTACCCGATCAGCAGCAGGGCGAAGACCGCGAAGAACCCGTAGTAGGCGATCGCCGCGGCCAGCCGGCCACCCTGGACGCTCTCATAGCGCAGGATGGCCCGGCACAGATGATCGAAGTACGGCGATCGGTACCGCACCGCGGTGATCCGGGCCGTGGTCGCGTCGTAGGCCCGGTCGATCGGATTCACCGGCAGACCGTAACCGACCGGTCAACGTCCGAGCGGGAAGTCTCGCCGGGGCCGCCACGGGCCCTCGCCGCCGTGCGAGAAGAGCGTGAACGAGGCGACCTCGAACCGGGCCGAGAAGCCGGCCAGGTCCTCGAACACCGCGTCCAGCGCATCGGCCGGCACGTCCTGCGCCACGGTGACGTGCGGGTGGTACGGGAACCGGGTGTCCCGTCGCACGTCCTCCGACCGGGTGATCGCCTCGGCCAGCAACTCGCACTCGCTGATGCCCTGCGCCAGCGCCACGAACACCACGTCGGTGACCGGCCGGAACGTGCCGGTCCCGCGCAGGTGGACGGTGAACGCCGGCTGCGCCGAGGCGATCTCCTCCAGGTGCTTCTCGATCGCCGGCAGCGCGTCGGCGGCCACCTCGGTGGGCCCGAGGAGGGTGACGTGCGCCGGCGTCCAGGCGGCCTGCGGGTCGCCGGCCTCGGCACGCCGGCGGGTCAGCGCCGAACCCCAGGGTTCGGGGATGTCGATGGCGACACCGATGCGGGTGATGGCCGGGTCGGACACCGGGTCAGGCCCCGCGCACGGGGCTGAGGAAACCCACGTTCCGGTACGCCGTGGCGAGCGTGGCGGCGGACACCGCCCGTGCCTTCTCCGCCCCGACCGCCAGGACCTTGTCGAGCTGGGCCGGGTCGTCGAGGTAGAGCCGGGTGCGCTCCTGGATCGGCTTGACGAACGCGACCAGCACCTCGGCGAGGTCCTTCTTGAGGTCGCCGTAGCCGCGTCCCTCGTACGCCTCCAGCAGCTCGTCGATCGCCCGGTTGGTGAGGGCCGCGTAGATGGTCAGCAGGTTGCTGATGCCGGGCTTGTTCACCTCGTCGTACAGGATCTCCCGCCCGGTGTCGGTGACCGCCGACTTGATCTTCTTGGCCGAGCGGGCCGGGTCCTCCAGCAGCTCGATGAGACCGTTCGGCGAGGAGGCCGACTTCGACATCTTGATCGTCGGGTCCTGGAGGTCGGTGATCTTCGCGGTGTCCTTCACGATGTACGCCGAGGGCACGTTGAACGTCTTGCCGAACCGGGTGTTGAAGCGCTGCGCCAGGTCGCGGGTCAGCTCCAGGTGCTGCCGCTGGTCCTCGCCGACCGGCACCTGGTCGGCCTGGTAGAGCAGGATGTCGGCGGCCTGGAGGATCGGGTAGGTGAACAGCCCGACGGTGGTGCTGTCCTGCCCGGCCTTGGCCGACTTGTCCTTGAACTGGACCATCCGGCCGGCCTCGCCGAACCCGGTGATGCAGCTCAGCACCCAGCCGAGCTGCGCGTGCTCGGGCACGTGGGACTGCACGAAGAGGGTGCAGCGCTCCGGGTCGAGACCGACCGCGAGCAGCTGAGCGGCGGAGATCCGGCTACGGTTACGAAGAGTCTCCGGATCGTGGCCCATGGTGATCGCGTGCAGGTCGACGACACAGTAGAAGGCGTCGTGCGTGTCCTGCATCGACACCCAGTTGCGCACCGCGCCCAGGTAGTTGCCGAGATGGAAGGAATCGGCGGTCGGCTGAATGCCGGAAAGCACACGCGGGCGGCGGGCAACGTCGGACATGGCCGCCATTGTGTCAGCACCGGGCCTCGAACCGCGAATCCTCTCACCGGGTGGCACCGATGTTCGAACCTGTTGACCTATGAGCGATTCTGGGGAATTCTATGATCGTCTGACTACGGAAAGGGCCTGAGTCGTGAAATTGCTCGTCACCGGAGGCGCCGGATACGTGGGCAGTGTGACCAGCAGGCTACTGCTGGACGCGGGCCACGAGGTCGTCGTGCTGGACAGTCTGCGGACCGGTTTCCGGCAGGCGGTCGCCCCCGACGCCACCTTCGTGGAGGCGGACATCGCCGACGCCGCCCGGGTGCTCACCCCGGACGCCGGCTTCGACGCCGTCCTGCACTTCGCCGGCCTGATCGCGGCCGGTGAGTCGATGGCCAAGCCGGAGCTGTACTGGCACGAGAACATGGTGAAGTCGCTGGCCCTGCTGGACGCGGTGCGCGCCGCACGGGTGCCGCGGTTCATCTTCTCGTCCACCGCGGCGGTCTACGGCAACCCGGTCGAGCTGCCCATCACCGAGTCCGCGATCAAGGCGCCGACCAGCACGTACGGCTCCACCAAACTGGCCTTCGACCTGGCGCTGACCTCGGAGACGTTCGCGCACGGCCTGGCCGCCGTGTCGCTGCGCTACTTCAACGTGGCGGGGGCGTACATCAGCGACGGCCACGAGATCGGCGAACGGCACGACCCGGAGACCCACCTCATCCCGATCACCCTTCAGGTGGCCGCCGGGAAGCGCGAGAAGCTCCAGCTGTTCGGCGACGACTACCCCACCGCCGACGGGACGTGCGTGCGCGACTACATCCACGTCGAGGACCTGGCCCGGGCCCACCTGCTGGCGCTGGACGCGACGGTCGCCGGCGAGCACCGGATCTACAACCTGGGCAACGGCAACGGGTTCTCCAACCGGCAGGTCGTCGAGGCGGCCCGCGAGGTCACCGGTGCGGCCATCCCGGTCGAGATCGCCCCGCGGCGCGACGGCGATCCGGCCACCCTGGTCGCCTCCTCGGCCCGGGCCCGCGACGAACTGGGCTGGACGCCGCGCAAGAACACCCTGGCCGACATGATCGGCGACGCCTGGACCTTCTACCGGAAGCACGTGGCATGAGCGGACCGACGATCCCCGGGGCCGCCACGGCGGCCTTCACCGAGGCGTACGGGACCGAGCCGGCCGGGCTGTGGGCGGCGCCCGGCCGGGTCAACCTGATCGGCGAGCACACCGACTACAACGACGGCTTCGTGCTGCCCTTCGCGCTGCCGCAGCGCACCGTGGCGGCGGTCGGCCCGGCGCCGGACGGCCGCTGGTCGGTCTGTTCCACGCTGGCCCCCGATCCGGTGACCTTCGGGGTCACCGAACCGGGTGAGGTCACCGGCTGGGGCGCGTACGTCGCCGGGGTGGTCTGGGCGCTGCGGGACGCCGGCTTCGAGGTGCCACCGGTCCGGATCGCCCTCGCCTCGGACGTGCCGCTCGGCTCCGGGCTGTCCTCGTCGGCCGCGCTCGAGTCGGCCGTGCTGACCGCCCTGATCGACCTGGGCGGGCTGGACGTGCCGCTGGAGCGCCGGCCGGCCCTCGCCCAGCGCGCCGAGAACGTGTACGTCGGCGCCCCCACCGGCATCCTCGACCAGTCCGCGTCGATCCGCTGCCGGAAGGATCGGGCTCTGTTCCTGGACTGCCGCAGCTACCGGATCGAGCAGATCCCGTTCGACCTGGCCGCCGAGGGCCTGGCCATCCTGGTGATCAACAGCAACGCGCCGCACCAGCACGTCGACGGCGAGTACGGCGAACGCCGCAAGAGCTGTGAGGCGGCGGCCGCGGCCCTCGGGGTGCCCGCCCTGCGCGACGTGTCCACCGCGGAACTGGACGGCGCCCTGCGGCGGCTGGACGACGACGTGCTGCGCCGCCGGGCCCGGCACATCGTCACCGAGAACCAGCGCGTGCTGGACACCGTCTCGCTGCTGCGGTCCGGCCGGGTCCGCGAGATCGGGCCGCTGCTGACCGCCTCGCACGCCTCGATGCGCGACGACTTCGAGATCACCGTGGACCAGGTGGACGTCGCCGTACAGTCGGCTCTGGAGGCCGGGGCGTACGGCGCCCGGATGACCGGCGGTGGCTTCGGCGGCTGCGTCCTGGCCCTGATCGACGCCGACCGTGCCGAGGCGACGGCGGCCGCGGTCGCCAGCGCGTACCAGAAACGGGGTTTCACCGCGCCCACCAGCTGGGTCGCGGTGGCCGGCCCGGGCGCCGCCCGGCTCTGACGCTTCGGCCGTCCCGCGGCGGGTATCCGGTTCCCATGACCACCGAACCGAACCCGCCGCAGGATCAGCCCAACGAGTTCGGCTTCGCCGGGGCGGCGACCGCCCCGCAGCCGGAGCCGTCCACGCCGGAGCCGGACGCCGAGCGCATCGCCGTGCCGGCCGACGATCTCACCGCCCCCATCACCCGGGCCCTCGACGAGGCGGTCCACGGTGACGAGGATTGAGCCGATCGGGGGGTCACGTCGGCCTTTCGCCTGATCACCCGCACGAGCGAGACCAGGGGCTCGGTGATCGGGCACGGGACTATCGTGTCCGGCATGGGGGTCAGCCCACCGTATCTTCGCGGTGACACCGAGCAAGGTGTCACCGTCAGCGTCGACTCCACGGAGGACGCCGCGGTCTCCCTCCTGACCGTCCGCGGACCGTGGAACGCGCAGCTGCGCTGGACCGCGTCGACGACGCTCCGCCGGTGTTTCACCGACCAGCCGGACGGGCTCATCGTGGACCTGTCCGGGCTGCTCGACCCGCACAGCGAGAGCGCCTCGACCTGGATGACGGCCCGCCGGCTGGCGGCCGGCCTGCAACCGCCGGTGCATCTGGCCCTCTGTGTGCCCCCGGAGCTGCCGCTCGCCGACCGCATGCAGGGTCTGGGCGCCGGGCGCTACCTGCCGGTCTACGCCAGGATCGGCCAGGCCCGGGTGGCTCTGGCCGGCCGGATCCCCGGCGACGAACGGCTGAGCGCCACGCTACGGCCCGATCCGGACGCCCCCAGCGTGGCCCGCAACCTGGTGAGCGACGCCTGCCTGGGCTGGGGTCTGGTGGAGCTGCTGCATCCCAGCCGGCTGGTCATGTCCGAGCTGGTGACGAACGCGGTGGAGCACGCCGGCACCGACATCCGGGTGGTGGTGAGCCGCCGGGGCGCCGGGGTGCATCTGTCGGTGGCCGACGGCGACCCGCGCCTGCCCCGGCTGCTCCGCCCCTCCTCGCCGCGCCCGGACCTGCCGCTCGACGAGCGGGGTCGCGGGCTGCGGACGGTTCAGGTGACCGCCGCCCAGTGGGGCTCCCTGCCGACCGAGGCGGGCAAGGTCGTCTGGGCGACGGTCCGGCTCAGCGAGCCTCGATGATCATTCCGGCGCCGACCGTGCGGTTGGTGCTCTCGTCGATCAGGATGAAGCCACCGGTGGTCCGGTTGCGGCGGTACTCGTCGGCCAGCAGCGGCACGGTGGTGCGCAGCTTGACCC
>NZ_JAGFNS010000016.1:0-38697 GCF_017592555.1 Actinoplanes flavus
TATCTGGCGGCCAAGGGCTTCGACCCGGTGCTCGGCGCCCGTCCGCTGCGCCGGACCATCCAGCGCGAGCTGGAGGACACGCTGTCCGAGCAGATCCTCTTCAACGAGCTGCGCCCCGGCCAGATCGTCGTGGTGGACTGCGAGGGCGACCCGGCCAAGGTGGAGAAGTCCAAGCTGGTCTTTCGCGGCGCGGAGAAGGGCGTGACGGTGCCCGACGCGGTGCCCGCCGACCTCGGCACGGCGACCACCACCGAGGAGTAGGCCCCGACCGACGAAACGGCCCGGCTGCGGTTGCAGCCGGGCCGTTCCACGTTCAGAGTTCTTGAATCTCGCCGCGGGGTCCGTCGCCGGCCAGCACGAAGTCGTCACCGCCGAGGGTCTCGACCAGGCCGTCCTCGACCAGGCCGGAGAGCGCCCGGGCCCGCTGCACCTCGTCCTGCCAGACCATGTCGAGGCGCTGGCGCGGGACCGGCCCGGTGGCGTGCCGCAGCACCTCCAGCAGGAGGCCGCGGACCTGCCGGTCGGTTCCGGCGTAGCGCTGCGGCTTGCGGCTCGGCCCCTCCGGCAACGGAAGCCCGGTCTGCCGCCAGGCACAGACGGCGTGGAAGGGACAGTCCACACACTTCGGCGAGCGGGCCGTGCAGACGATCGCGCCGAGCTCCATGAACGCGATGCTGGCCTGCGCTGCCCTGGCCTCGTCCTCGGGCAGCAGCTCGGCCATCGCCACCAGGTCGGCGGCCGTCGTCGTGGGCCCGGCGTCCGGCTTTCCCTCCACCGCGCGGGAGACGACCCGCCGTACGTTGGTGTCGACCACCGGGTGCCGCTGGCCGTACGCGAACGTCGCCACCGCCCGCCCGGTGTAGGTCCCGACTCCCGGCAGCGCAAGCAGTTGATCGAGGTCGTCCGGAACGCGGCCGCCGTGCCGCTCGACGATCGCCACGGCGCAGGCGTGCAGCCGCATGGCCCGGCGCGGATAGCCCAGCCGCCCCCACATCCGGATCGCCTCCGACGGCGGGTCCTCGGCGAGCGCGGCCGGGGTGGGCCAGCGGGTCATCCAGGAGCGCCAGGCGGGTTCGACGCGGACGACCGGGGTCTGTTGCAGCATCACCTCACTGACCAGGACTCCCCAGGGGGTGGTGTCCGGCTGCCGCCAGGGCAGATCACGGGCGTTTACGGCGTACCAGGCGATGGCTTCGTCGGCGAGAGTCATATCCCGTTTACTGTAGGCGGGTGTACGAGCTCGCCATCACCGTCATCGGCCCGGACCGCACCGGCATCGTGGCGGACGTGTCCGAGGCGCTCGCGGAGGTCGGCGCCAACCTGACCGACTCGACGATGACCCGGCTGCGCGGCCATTTCGCGATGACCCTGATCTGCACCGGACCGACCGAGGCCGAGGCGGCGCGGGCGCTGGATCGGGTCACCGGGGGCGGCCTGCTGACCACCGTCCGCCGGGTGGAGCCGGAGGCCGACAGCGCGGTGGCCGGCGTGCCGTACCAGGTGAGCGTGCACGGCGCCGACCGGCTCGGCATCGTGGCCGCGGTGACCCGGGTGGTCGCGGCCGCCGGCGGCAACATCACCGACCTCACCACCCGGCTCAGCGGGCCGCTCTATCTGCTGCTCGCCGAGGTGGACGTACCGGCCGGGGCGGCCGACGAGCTGGCCGAGCGGCTCGCCGTGGCCGCCGCCGAGTTGGATGTGGACGTGACGCTGCGCCGGTCCGACACGGAGATCCTGTGAGATCGGTCGTCACCGCCCCGGCGAGTGTGCTCAGTACCCCGGGGGAGGCTGTCGACCCGACCGACCCGGAGGTCGTCCGGCTGGCGGAGGAGCTGGTCGAGGTGATGCGCGTGTCACCCGGTTGTGTCGGCCTGGCCGCACCGCAGATCGGCGTGAGCGCCCAGGTGTTCTGCGTGGACGTGACCGGGCATCCGAAAGCGTCCACCACCCACGGCACGTTCGTGCTCTGCAACGCGAGGATCGTCGAGGCGAGCCGGTGGCGGCCGGGCCGGGAGGGCTGCATGTCGGTGCCCGACCTGACCGGCGACGTGAAACGGGCCGGGCGGATCGTGGTCGAGGCGGTGCTGCCCGGCACCGGCGAGCCGTTCACGCTGACCACCGACGCGTTCGAGGCCCGGGCCGTGCAGCACGAGATCGATCACTGCGCCGGCCGGCTGTTCCTCGATCGGGTGGCCGGAGCGCACGCCGTCTACCAGCGCAAGGTCTATCTCTAACGAGCGTTGCGCGAGTTGGTGTCGCAAAACCGGCGCGTCGTGCACATAGCGAAGGCTGTCCGGGTCTACCGTGAGCGGCATCATGCGTGCGACGGTTGGTCCCCTCCCACCCGCGGTCTACTGGCGGCGGCGTGCGGTCGTGCTGAGCGCGGTCGTGCTCGGCCTCATCGTGCTGTTCGTGTCCTGCTCGGGCGAGGACGATCCGGGCAAGAAGAAGGCCTCCTCCCAGACGACGAGCTATCCGACTCCCGGTGTGGGGAAGGATCCGAGCGCGTCGCCGTCACCGTCGTTCGAGGAGAGCGGTCCCGCCGTCGGCCCGGCCCTGCCCGACCCCAACGAGCTGCTGTCCCGGCAGCCCGACGACGGTGAGGTGCTGCCCCCGCCCGCGAACGGCGCCACCGCGACCGCGGCGCCCGCCTCCGGCGCCTGCGCCGACAGCGAGATGTCGGTGACCCCGGTCCCGGAGGACACCTCCCCACAGCGCGGCGTCCCGCTCAAGATCAAACTCAAGATCAAGAACATCGGTACGCGTACGTGCACCCGCGACCTGGGCGCCAGCGCACAGGAGCTCTACATCGAACAGGGCGCCCAGAAATACTGGTCCTCCGACCTGTGCACCACGTCGAAGGGCAACCAGGTGGAGACCCTGAAGGCGGGGGGCGAGCGCGAGTACGAGGTCACCTGGAACGGCCGCGCCTCCACCCAGTGCGCCGACAACGTCGCGGCCGGCCCGATCCCCGGGACCGGTGCCTACGAACTGCGCGGCCGCCTCGACACGCTCCGCAGCAACCCGGTCATCCTGACCATCGTCGCCTGACCCCGTTGGTAGCCGCTCTCGAGCTGTACCTGGACGTCGACACGACGCGCCGGGTCCGCAACCTGTGGCGTGCCCTGGACGCCGAGGGCATCCCGTCCCTCGGCTCCCTCCACCAGAAGCACCGCCCGCACCTCTCTCTGGCCGCCGCCCACCGCATCGACCCGCACGCCGTAGCGGAGGCGTTGTCCGGCTTCCAGGTGGCCCGCCCGATCCCGCTGAGCATCGACTTCGTGGGCCAGTTCGTGGGCCGCGTCCTCTGGCTGGGCGTCACCATGACCGAGGAACTGCTGTCCCACCACCGCGCCGTACACGACCGCCTCTCCGCGGCCGGAGTCGAGATCTGGGATCACTACCGCCCGGGCCGCTGGGTCCCGCACTGCACCATCTCGTTACGCGTCCCCAACCCGGTGATGGCCCCGGCCGTCCGCCGCTGCCTGGAATACCTCCCCCTCCAGGCCACCATCACCGGCGCCGCCGTAGCCGACCACGCCAACGACATCAGCCACCCCCTCTGACCTGCCGGAACTCACTCTCCGACCCTCTGGTACGCGCGACCCCGTCCAGCCCCATTCGGACCGTCCCGTCCGTCCCACGCGAGCTCTCTGCGACTCCCGCCCGTGCCGCGCCCACCGGGCTGAGCTCGCCCCTCCCGCAGGCCAACCCAGCCGCCCCTCAAGCCCCTGCCGCCGCCCTCGGCCCCTCCGACCGCCTGCAGCCTCTGCCGGCACTGGGGCCTCTGCCACCACTCCGGCCTCTGCCGCCGCCCCGGCCCGCCGCTCTGTCCTCTGCCGCCGCCGCCCTCGGCCCGTCCGACCGCCTGCGGCCTCTGCCGCCGCCCCGGCCCGCCGCTCTCTCCTCTGCCGCCGCCGCTCGCGGCTCTCCGGCCCTTGCCGTGCTCCCGCCAGCCTCTCCGACCCCTGCCTCTCGTACCGCTCCGCCCCTGCCGCCGCCGTTCTCGCCTTTCCGGCCCTTGCCGCGTTCCCGCCCCCTGCTCCGGCTCCTGCTGCGCTGCCGCCCGCCGCTCCGGCGCCGCCCCACGCTCCCGCGCCAGCCGCCGCTCCCGCCCCTGCTACAGCTCACCTCCAGGCGGCGGGTCACGGTCTTGACAGCCAGCGGCGACCGCTCGCTCGAGGCGCTGCCGCCAGTCACGCGGGCGCGGCGGATCGTGTCCACCGTCGCCCCGAAGTTGATCTCCCTGGCCGGCCGTGAGCACTGTTTCGGGGGTGCGTGAGACCGCTCTGGTGTCCAGTCGGATCTTCTCGACCGGCTGAGAAGGCCGGTTCGGGAACAGCTCTAGTGGCCGGCCAAGTCACCCCGGCCGACGGTGGGAGCTGTCTCGAGCCCCCTGGAACAGCCCTCAGAGCCGAGCCGAGGAGATCACGACGGGAGCGCGGGGCAGAAGGGTGAGATCGTCAGACGTAGCGTTCGAGGATGGAGGCCTCCGCCAACCGGGACAGCCCCTCCCGCACCCCACGTGCCCGGGCATCGCCGACGCCCTCGACCGCCTGGAGGTCCTCGACGGTGGCGCCGAGAAGGCGCTGGAGGCTGCCGAAGTGGTCGACCAGCCGGTCGACGATCTGGGCGGGCAACCGCGGAACCTTGGCGAGCAGCCGGAACCCGCGCGGTGAGACGGCCACGTCGAGGGAGTCCGAGGCGCCGGGGTAGCCGATCGCCTTGGCCACCGCCACCAGGTCGATCATCTCGGTGGCGGTCAGCAGGTCGAGTTCGACGAGCGCCTCGTCGAGGGTGCGGGCTTTGCGGCTGGTCGGCAGGTAGTCGCGGATGACCAGGGTGCGGTCGGAGTCGACGCCGGCCATCAGCTCGTCGAGTTGAAGGGCGAGGAGGCGGCCGTCGGTGCCGAGCTCGACCACGTAACCGGAGATCTCGTCGGCGATCCGGCGGACCATTTCGAGGCGCTGCACCACCGCCACGGCGTCACGCACCGTGACCAGATCTTCGATTTCGAGGGCCGAGAGGGTGCCGGAGACCTCGTCGAGGCGGAGTTTGTACCTCTCCAGGGTGGCTAGGGCCTGGTTGGCGCGGGACAGGATGGCGGCCGAGTCGTCGAGGACGTGGCGTTGACCGTTCACGTACAGCCCGATGATGCGCATCGACTGGCTCACCGAGATCACCGGGAAGCCGGACTGCTTGGCGACCCGCTCGGCGGTGCGGTGGCGGGTGCCGGACTCCTCGGACGGGATCGACGGGTCGGGCATCAGGTGCACGGCGGCCCGGACGATGCGGGTGCCGTCGCTGGAGAGGACCACCGCACCGTCCATCTTGCACAGCTCACGCAGCCGGGTGGCGGAGAACTCCACATCGAGCGGGAATCCGCCGGTGCAGATGGTCTCGACGACGGCGTCGTGCCCCAGGACGATGAGTGCCCCGGTGCGGCCGCGCAGGATGCGCTCGAGACCGTCGCGCAGCGCCGTCCCGGGGGCCATCAGCGCGAGATTCGCCCGCAACGGATCACTTGCTCCGCCGGTGAGGCCGGCGCCCACGGCCGGCGTCATCGCGCGATGCCCCACGCCGTTGACGCCGGGACGCGGCGTTGAACTGGCGGCGGGCTTGGAACCATCGCGGTCGAGCGGCACCCGGACATTCTACGGACTGTCATCCACGTCAACGAGGCGTGGTTCAATGAATGCTCCGTAGCGTGATGATTCGTAACTCAGCGTTATTGTGCGGCGGCCGACGCGCGGGCCGCGCTCTGCAGGGCCGCCTGGAGGTTGCCGACCTCGACGATCTCCATGCCCTTGGGGGCGCCGCCGGTGCCGTCGGGCCCGCAGCCGGGCGGGACGAGCGCCACCTTGAAGCCGAGCCGGGCCGCCTCGGAGAGCCGCCGGCCGACCGCGCCGACCCGCCGGATCTCGCCGGTCAGGCCGACCTCGCCGATCGCCACCAGGTGCGGGGCCATGGCCAGGTCGAGGCCACCGGAGGCGACCGCGAGGGCCATCGCCAGGTCGGCGGACGGCTCGGTCAGCCGGATGCCGCCCACAGTGGCCGCGAAGACCTCTCGGTTGTAGAGCTTGAGCTGCTTGGTGCGCCGCTCCAGCACGGCCAGCACCATGGCGAGCCGGGCGCTGTCGAGACCGGACACCGTGCGCCGGGGCGAGCCCTGCACCTCCGCGCCGATCAGCGCCTGCACCTCGGTGACCAGCGCCCGCCGCCCCTCCATGGCGACCGTCACGCAGGTGCCGGGAACCGGCTCCAGATAGCGGGTGAGGAACAGCCCGGACGGGTCGGGCAGGCTGGTGATGCCGCCCTCGTGCATCTCGAAGCAGCCCACCTCGTCGGCCGCGCCGAACCGGTTCTTCACCCCGCGCACCAGGCGCAGCGAGGAGTGCTTGTCGCCCTCGAAGTGGAGCACCACGTCGACCAGGTGCTCCAGCACCCGGGGGCCGGCGACCTGCCCGTCCTTGGTGACGTGACCGACCAGGACGGTGGCGATGCCGCGCTCCTTGGCGATCGCGACGAGCGCCGCGGTGACCGCCCGGACCTGGGTGACGCCGCCGGGCACGCCCTCGGTGCCGGGTGCCGAGACGGTCTGCACCGAGTCGAGCACGAGCAGGCCGGGCCGGACCGCGTCGAGGTGGCCGATGACCGTGCCCAGATCGTTTTCCGAGGCGAGGTAGAGCTTCTCGTGCAGCGCGCCCAGCCGCTCGGCCCGCAGCCGCACCTGGCTGACCGACTCCTCGCCGCTGACCACCAGCGACGGGGTGCCCGCGCCGACCGCCCACTGCTGGGCGACGTCGAGCAGGAGGGTGGATTTGCCGACGCCGGGCTCGCCGGCGAGCAGCACCACGGCGCCGGGCACCAGGCCGCCGCCGAGCACCCGGTCCAGCTCGCCGACGCCGGTGGCGACGGCGCGGGCCGGGGCGGCGCTGATCTGCGCGATGGGGCGGGCCGGCTCGGCCGGCATGCGGGAGCTGACCACCCGGCCGGAGACCGGAACGGTGACCGTGGACTCGATGACCGAGCCCCACTCACCGCACTCGGGGCAGCGGCCCAACCATTTCGGTGGCTGATGACCGCAGGCGTCGCAGACGTATGCCGTGCGGGGGGCCTTGGCGGCGGATCGGGAGGTCGTCACACCGACAAGCTAGCTCGCCGGTATGACAATCCCGGTCAGTGACCCTCGAGCTCCGGGGCGTCCTCGCCGATCTCCGCCGGGCCGCGGGGCGCCGGGCTGAGCGGGGTGGCGACCGGCGCCTGCACGACCAGCTTGTCGGCGCCGTTGCTGAACTCGAAGACCAGGTTGACCGCGGCGCCCGGGGTGAGCGCGCCCTGCAGGCCGATGACCTGGAGCGGAGCCAGGTCGCTCGGGCGGAACATCGCCGTCGACAGCGGGCCGATCTCGATCCGGGCCGGGCGGACCGTGGCGGCCGGCGCGGAGGCGCTCGGGGCCACGGACGGGCTGGCGGCGACCTCGCCCGGGGTGGTGACCGTGGCGGCGGCGCTCACGAAGCCGACCTGGTCCGCCGAGACGACCTGCGGGAGGTCCGGCGGGGCGCTGCTGATCGTGACGGTGACCGGCTCGGCCGTCTGGTTGAAGAGGCTCAGCTCGAGCGGAGCGTTCTCACCCTTCGCGTAGCCCTCGATGCCGTTGTACTCCACCTGCAGGTTGCGGATGAACACGCTGCCGTCGGTGGTCTGTGTGTCGACGCCGGCGATGGGCGTTTCCAGGATGGCGGTCTCGGCGACCTGGCCGGCCGAGCAGCCGCCCAGAGCCAGGGCGGCGACCGTGGCGGCACCCGCGACCAGAGCGGCGCGACGGGTTCCCAGGGGACGCATCACGATCCTCCAAATAGAGACACCAGGGTGTTGGATCAGCCTAATGGGCGGCGATCGGCGCTGTACGCCGACCCATCCATCAGGTGGCCGGATCAGGTCAGCCGACCGCTGAAGACCAGCAGCAGAACGTCGATCAGGGCGACCACGATGACGGCCCGGAACAGCGCGACCGGGCGTCCCCGGGCGCGGCGCGCGGCGTACCACCCGAGGGGAAGGACCACGACGGCGGCCGCGCATGCCGCCAGGCCGGTCCACGACGGCGGCCCGGCCGGCCCGAGGACCAGGGTGAGCGTCGCGCCCAGCAGGAGCCCCGCGGCGGCCAGCTGGGACCCGGCCGCGCCGATCCGGTGCGGCAGCCCGCGCACCCCGGTGGCCGCGTCGTCGTCCAGGTCCGGCAGCACGTTGGCGAAGTGCGCGCCGCCGCCGAGCAGCGCGCCGGCCGCGACCAGCCAGGCCGGCGGCGCCGGATGCCCGGGCCGGGCGAGCACCACGAAGGCCGGCAGCAGTCCGAAGGCGATCAGGTACGGCGCCACCGAGAACGCGGTGTTCTTCAGCGGCCAGTCGTAGAGCAGCGCGACCACCGTCGCCACCGAGATCGCCAGGAGAGCCGGAAGACCCAGATCAAAAGCCAGCAGGGGTACGGCCAGAGCCGCCCCGATCCCGGCGGCGCCGACCGCCCGCGGCGACACCGTCCCCGCGACCACCGGTTTGTCGAGCCGCCCGGCCCGCCGGTCGCGTTCGGCGTCCAGCCGGTCGTTGACCCAGCCGACGGCGAGCTGGCTGGCCGCCACGGTGAGGGCGACGAGCAGGAGCCGGGACCCGCGATGCCCGGCGCCGGCGGCGAGCAGCGTGATGGCGAGGGTGACCGCGGCACCGGGTTCCGGATGGGCCGATCTGAGCAGTGCGAGCGCACGGGACATGGCTGCCAAGTGTGGCCTCCGCGCACGGACCGTGCCAGGCTCGATCACATGCTGTCGATGCAGCGCAATGATCCACGTCAGTACGACGACCTGGCCGGCGAGTGGTGGCGGCCCGGCGGACCCTTCGAGTTGCTGCACTGGCTGGCCGAGGCCCGGGCGGCACTGATCCCTCCGGCGGGAGCGCCCGGCCGGATCCTGGTGGACGCGGGCTGCGGCGGTGGTCTGCTCGCTCCGCACGTCCGCGGCAAGGGCTACCGGCACATCGGTGTCGACCTGCGCCGGACCGGGCTGGAGCGGGCGGTCCCGCGCGGGATGACCGCGGTGAACGGGGACGTGACCGCCCTGCCGCTGGCCGGTCACAGCGCCGACGTGGTGGTGGCCGGCGAGATCCTGGAGCACGTCACCGACCTGTCCGGCACGGTGGCCGAGCTGTGCCGGGTGCTGCGTCCCGGCGGTCTCGTGGTGCTGGACACGGTGAACGACACCCGCCTCAGCCGCCTGGTCACGGTGACCCTGGGCGAGCGGCTCGGGATCGCCCCGGCCGGCCTGCACGATCCGGCGCTGTTCGTGCCACCCCGGCGCCTGGTGACCGAGTTCACACGGCACGGGGTGGATCTGGAGATCCGGGGGGTCCGCCCGAGCCTTCCGGGACTGTTCCGCTGGCTGGTGCTGGGCCGGCCCGCGGGCGGGCGCATCGTCCCCAGCTTCTCGGCGGCGATCCTCTATCAGGGCATCGGGAGACGACATGCTGGATGAGGCACGACGGCTGGCCCCACGGTTCGCGGCCCGCGCGGCCGACAGCGACCGGGACGGGTCCTTCCCCGAACGGGACTTCGCCGAGCTGCGGGAGGCCGGCTTCTTCGGCCTGATGGTCCCGGCCCGGCTGGGCGGCGCGGGCGCGGGCTTCACCGAGTACGCGGAGATCGCCTACGAGCTGGCTCGGGGCAACGGCTCGACGGCCCTGGTCTTCAACATGCACGCCTCGGTGACCGGGGCGATCGCCGGCGTCACCGACGAGCTGGCCGAGATGCTGGGGTTGCCGGCGGAGGCGCGGGAGGCCCGGGACGGCTTCCTCAAGGCGGCCGCCGGCGGCGCCTGGTACGCCGTGGCGATGAGTGAACGCGGCGCCGGCTCCCGCCTGTCCGAGCTGTCCACCACCTACCGGCGGGTGGACGGCGGCTTCCGGATCACCGGCGCCAAGACGTTCTGTTCGGGCGCCGGTCACGCGGACGCCTACCTGGTCGCCGCCCGCAGCGCCGACGACCCCGCCCAGGTGTCGCAGTTCCTGGTCCCGGCGGGCGACGGCCTACGGGTCGAACCCACCTGGGACGCCCTGGGCATGCGCGCGACCGGTTCGCACGACCTGCACGTGGACGTGACGGTCCCGGCGCCGGCGTTGCTCGGCGGGGTGGAGGGGCTCGCCCTGGTGGCCGCCCAGCTGGCCCCGCACTGGATGGTGGCCAGTTACGCCGCGGTCTACGTGGGCGTGGCCCGGGCCGCCGTGGACGCCGCGGTCGAGCACGTCAACGCCCGCGGCCTGGGCCGGCTGCCCGCGGTCCGGGCCCGGATCGGCCGTGCCGACGCCGCGGTGTCGGCCGCGCACCTGGTGGTCCGGGAGGCGGCCCACCGGGTCGACGAGGCGCCCGGCGAACCCGAGACGAACCGCTGGGTGTGGCGGGCCAAGTTGCTGGCCGGGACGACCGCGGCGGAGGTGGCGGCGGCGATGCTGGAGGCGGCCGGCACCTCGGCGATGCGGCGTGGCCATCCGCTGGAGCGGCTCTACCGGGACGCCCGTGCGGGTTCGCTGCAACCGGCCACCAGCGACGTCTGTGCCGACTGGCTGGGCGTGGACGCGCTCGGCGGCGACCCGGACGCCGACGGCGTCGCCCCGCGCTGGTGACGGGCCGGCGGATGGACGCGGTGATCAGCGGCATCGGGGTGGCGCTGCCGCCGGCGACCGCCCAGGACGACATCTGGGACGGCTACTTCGCCCACCACTACACCGGCGCCCGGCACGGCCTGGCCCGGCGGATCTTCGCCAACGCCGGGGTCCGCACCCGGCAGGCCGTGGTGAGCCCGCTGCTGGAGGACGTCGCGCACTGGTCCACCGAACGCCGGATGCGCCGCTACCAGGCCGAGGCGATTCCGCTGGGCAAGGCCGCGGTGGACCGGGCGCTGGCCGACGCCGGGGTGGCGGCCGGCGATCTGGGCCTCTTCGCGGTCTGCTCGTGCACCGGCTACGCCACCCCCGGGCTGGACATCCTGCTCGCCCGGGACCTCGGTATGTCACCCCACGTGCAAAGGCTCTTCGTGGGACACATGGGGTGTTACGCGGCGTTGCCCGGTCTCGGCACGGTGAGTGACTTCGTGGTGGCCCGTGGCCGGCCCGCGCTGCTGCTCTGCGCCGAGCTGACCAGCCTGCACCTGCAACCGCCCGGCGCCCGCGCGGACATTCAGCAGATCGTCTCGCACGCCCTCTTCTCGGACGCCGCGGCCGCCGTCGTGGTCACCCCAGAAGATCAGAACCATCCCGGGTACGCCGTACGCGAACTCGCCGCGATCACCGACACGTCGACCGCCGACCACATGACATGGGAGGTCACCGACCTGGGTTTCCGGATGGGCCTGTCGCCGAAGGTACCGGCGGTCCTCGCCGCGCACGTCCGCGGACTGGTCGATCAGGTCCTGTCCGCCCATGGCCGGAGCATCGCGGAGGTGGACGGCTGGGCCGTGCACCCGGGCGGCCCCAAGATCCTCGACGTGGTCCAGGAGCGGCTGGAGCTGCCCGCCGCGGCGCTCGCCGAGTCCCGTGCCGTGCTCGCCGCCCACGGCAACTGTTCGTCACCGACCGTGCTGCTGGTCCTGAACGAGTTACGCCGTCGCCCGGTCCCGCCGCGGCGGATCGTGATGCTCGCCTTCGGCCCGGGACTCACGCTCTACGTCACTCTTCTGGAGGGCTCTACTCTCGCAGCGTGAGCAGCGAACGGGGACGCGGCGTCGTGCTGCACGCGCTGACGGCATTGATCTTGGTGATGGGGCTGGTGTGGTGGTGGCGTGCCGCACCCGACGGCGCCGGTGACGGCCGGCTGGCGCACTGGCGGCTGACCGCCGAGCAGTTGCTGCCCGACATCGGCGAGCAGGAGGTGGCGAACACCCTGGTCCTGGAGCCGGGCACCGGCTACGACGAGATAGTCGAGGTGGAGCAGGGCGACTTCCTGGTGTCGGTGGTGTGCGCCGGGGACGACGGCGCCCGCGTGCGGGTCAGCCTCGGCGGCGACGAGTCCGGCCGGGGCCTGCGCTGCTCCGGTGCCCGCACCCCGGACATCTTCAGCGTCGGCCTCACCAGACAGCTGCGCATGCACATCAGCATCGACGCACCCGGCCCGGTCGTCTTCCGCTACGCCCTCCAGCGCTCCACCAGCTGACCGACGGCGCCGATTCCTGCCGATACAGCCCACCTCGTA
The DNA here is from genome assembly GCF_017592555.1 of Actinoplanes flavus. Taxonomy (GTDB): domain Bacteria; phylum Actinomycetota; class Actinomycetes; order Mycobacteriales; family Micromonosporaceae; genus Actinoplanes; species Actinoplanes flavus. Next base: position 12,230 of record NZ_JAGFNS010000016.1, read on the forward strand.
CCCATTATGGGTTTTGGTCGTTAGAGGCGGGACAGGTCGGGGCGGAACGTCTCGACCGAGGCGGTTCGTGGATGAACGCGGACGATCTTGCCGAGCCGGTCGACGAGGACCACCGCGGCCGTCCCGTCCGGCGCACCGAGCCCGAGCTGTCGCCGCAGCGTGTCGGTGGGGTCCTGCAACGCGGTGACGGTCTTGCCGTCGGCCCGCGGGGTGCGTGCGGTGGGCAGCAGGCCCTGCCCGGTCGCGGCCGCGCTGGCGGACGCCCGCACCTTACTCACCGTCAGGATCGCGATGTCACTTCGAACGGCGGCGATGGTGTCCCTGACCAGGGCCGCGCAGTCGCAGCCCTCGGTGAGCATCACCACAGCAGGTAGTCGCCCCAGAATCGAGACGCTCTGCCCGTCGCTGTCGATGAGATCCAGCGCCGGGAGCTGGTCGGAACGGCTCTCGGTGGCGCCAGACGTCCGCTGGGTGGCCGGCTGCCGGGGCGGACCGGGCCATGCCGAGGCGAACAGGCTGGCCACCGTGACCAGGATTGCGAGGATGATGATCAGAGCCGGAGTGTGGGTCAGCAGCCCGCCGAGACGGCGCAGCCGGCGGACCGTGGGCCGGTCGGCGAGACGCTGCCACCGGTTGAGCGGTGCGGCCGTGTGCAGCTCGGCGCGGACCGCCGCGACCTCGTCGGCGAGCTCGGAGAGGTCGTCCGGAATGACGATGACGCCCCACTCCTCGGGGAATTCCGGGAGACCGTCGGAGGGCCCGCCGCCGGGCGGCCTGTCGCCGTTGTCGCTCGCGCCAGCCATGACTCAACCTCCCCCCTGGCCGACCAGATCTTGCTTCGGTCGGGGAACTTCCGTCCAGCGTCCCGCACGTGGAGCCGCATCGCCAGTGGTGCGCCGATGCGGACCTTAGCGATAAGCTTGATCTCACAAAGCCATCAGGTCCGGAATTCCCGACTTGGTTTGCACGGCCGCGTTGGCAGAGGTCGTAACAGTCTGGTCACTTTGCGTTACTTAGGCAGCTTCTCGCTTCGCTGTCAAGCGGTAGAAAGCCCCATCACAGGGCCTCTGAGCTGCACTAACAGTGACCGTCAGGGCGAGACACGGCCGCCCGGGCGTGTTACCCTAGACACAGCGAAAGGGGTTTCGAACCTATGGTTTTCAGTGTCGGCGAGACCGTTGTTTACCCCCACCACGGGGCCGCACTCATCGAGGCAATCGAGACTAGGGTCATCAAGGGCGTTGAAAGGCAGTATCTCGTTCTGCGTGTCGCCCAGGGCGATCTGACTGTTCGAGTGCCCGCTGAGAATGCCGAAGAAGTCGGCGTGCGCGAAGTGGTCGGCGAGGAAGGCCTTGGAAAGGTCTTCGATGTCCTTCGTGCTCCGCACACCGAGGAGCCGACCAACTGGTCGCGGCGTTACAAGGCGAACCTCGAGAAGCTTGCTTCCGGTAACCCGCTGAAGGTTGCCGAGGTTGTGCGTGACCTCTGGCGCCGTGAGCGCGAGCGTGGCCTTTCCGCGGGTGAGAAGCGCATGCTCGCCAAGGCTCGCGACATTCTGGTCGGCGAGGTCGCCCTCGCTGAGAAGAGCAGCAAGGATGAGGCCGAGGTCCTGCTCGACAAGGTCCTCACCGAGGCCTGATCCGTCCAACGCATCCCTCACACCTTGACCGACGACCGCGACGTGACCGCGCAGCTCAATGCTCGCGGTGACGTCGCGGTCGTCGTTCCGGCCGCGGGCGCCGGTGTGCGCCTCGGCCCGGGTGCCCCCAAGGCCCTGCGCCTGCTCGAGGGGGAGCCCCTGCTGGTCCACGCGATCCGCCGGACGGCCGCCGCGCCGTCGGTCCGCATGATCGTCGTGGCCGCTCCGCCGGCCGAGGTCGAGGCCGTGCACGATCTGCTCGCTCCGGTGGCTCCGGTCGTCGTGGTGGCGGGCGGCGCCGAGCGGCAGGACTCCGTCGCCGCCGCGCTCGCGGTCGTTCCCGGCGACGTCGGCATCGTCCTGGTGCACGACGCGGCCCGCTGCCTCGCGCCCGCCGAGCTGTTCGAACGGGTCGCCGCCGCGGTGCGCGACGGCGCCGACGCGGTGATCCCCGCGCTTCCGGTGGTGGACACCATCAAGGAGGTCGCGGCTGACGGCACGGTCCTCGGGACGGTCGACCGGTCGGTGCTGCGGGCCGTGCAGACCCCCCAGGGCTTCCGCGCCGGCACGCTGCGCGCCGCCCACGCCGCGGCCGCCGACTCGCACACCGACGACGCCGGAGCGGTGGAGAAACTCGGGCGGCCGGTGCTGTGCGTCCCCGGATCGGACTTCGCCATGAAGATCACCCGGCCCATCGACCTCGCGCTGGCGACCCACCTGCTTAAGCTCTCCGCGTGATCATTCCGCGGGTCGGCATCGGTACCGACGTCCACGCCTTCGACCCCGAGCGGCCCTGCTGGGTGGCCGGGCTGCACTGGCCCGGCGAGACCGGGCTGGCCGGGCACTCCGACGCCGACGTGGCGGCCCACGCCGCCTGTGACGCGCTGCTGTCCGCCGCCGGGCTCGGTGACCTGGGTGGCAACTTCGGCACGAGCCGGCCGGAGTGGGCCGGTGCGGCCGGGATCACCCTGCTCGGCGAGACGGCCCGTCGGGTCCGTGCGGCCGGGTTCGAGATCGGGAACGTGTCGATCCAGGTGATCGGGAACCATCCCAAGATCGGGAAGCGCCGGGCCGAGGCGGAGAAGGTGCTCTCCGAGGCGGTCGGAGCGCCGGTCACGGTGGCCGGCACCACCACCGACGGGCTCGGGCTCACCGGGCGCGACGAGGGCCTGGCCGGGATCGCCGTCGCGATGGTCTACCCCGGGTCACCCCGAGTCGACTGATTGCCAGGTGGACGGCCTACGCTCGGCAGCGTGCCCGCCCCCATGGAGCCCGACACCACCCCGGAGGAGCACCGCGAGCGTGCCCTCCTGCTGGCCGATCTCGGCCGCTACGACGAGGCCGCCGCCGAGATCGCGGCCGGTCTGACCGCCGCGCCGCTGGCGGCCGGCCTCCTCACCACCCTGGCGCGCATCCACCTCGCCGCCGACCAGCCCGCCGAGGCGCTGGCCGCCGCCGAGCGCGCCGCCGCCGCTGAGCCGGGGGACCTGGGCGTCCTCGTGGTCCGGGCGATGGCGCTCACCGACGGGCGGCGGTTCACGGACGCCGCCCGGGTCGCCGCCGAGATCCTGACCGGGTGGCCGGACGACGCGTACGCGCAGCGCACCGGGGCCGCCCTGCTCAGCGAGTCACGCAACGGCCAGGAGGCGCTGAACGCCGCCTGGAACGGGGTCCGGATCGCACCTACCGACGCCGAGGCGCACCTGGTGCTGGCCGTGGTCGCCGCCCGGTTGCGGTTGTTCGACCTGGCGCAGCGGGCGTACGGGGAGGCGCTGGAACTGGACCCGGTGATCGGTGACGCCGGCCAGGACACCGGGATCGTCCGGTTCGAGCGCCGCCGCTGGGCCCGCGCCATCGAGGACCTGGCCGAGGAGGCGTCGCTGGGCGTGCCGCCCGAGGGGAACGTCCCGGCTCCCGCGGCGGCCCCGGCGCCGCCGGTCGTGGTGCCCGCCGGCCCGGTTCTCGACGTGTCCGGGGAGACCGTGGACGCGGTGGGCGAGACGGTCCGGTACGGCTCCGGCGGCACCATCGTGGCGGCCGTGCTCGCGGCCGCCATGACCCTGATCAACGTCGGGATCTCCCGGGTCTGGGCGGGGCTCATCGGCGTACTGGTCTTCGGTGCCGTGGTGTTCTGGTTCCGTGGCCGGTTGCCGGAGCCGGCCGGGGTGGTGCTGCGCCGCCTGCGCTCCGGGGACCGGCGTCTCGCGGCGGCCGTCTACCTGACCTTCGCGGCGCCGCTGTTCCTGCTGGCGTACGCGGTCGTCGGCGGACCGGCGCCACTGGTCGCCGGCATGGTGGCCGGCGCCGTCGCCGAGCTCCTGGTGCTGGCGGGCCGGCGCAGACGCTGAGACTGTCCGTTTAGGGCGGCGTCTACTAGGTTCGAATTCGTGTCGACGATGGTGCCGCCGCTCTACGCCGGGCTGGTCGATGACGCGTGCCTGCTGCCGCCCAGCCCGGTCGGCCTGGCCGACGCCGTGCTCAAGCACCAGGAGCACACCACGTCGTGGTACAGCGATCTGATCGGTTCGCTGCTGGTGCCGGCCTCGCTCGTCGGGACCGAGCAGGTGCCCCGGCTCACCGCCGCCCTGATCGGTGACGTGCCGGCCGCGGCCCTGCCCAGCACCGTGGAGAAGCTGCGTTCCTCGGGTGTGGTGGTGAAGCATCTGGAGGCGGCGGTGGCCCGCCGGGGCGAGGACCCACAGCCCGGCCTGGCCACCCTCCGCGCCTTCACGGGCGCCGACACCGGGCTCCCGCTGTACGCCGAGATCCCGCTGAGCTGGGGCCTGCTGGCGGCACTGGACTCGGTGGCCGAGGCCCGGGCCGACGGTCTGCCGATCGCCCCCAAGTTCCGGGTCGGCGGCCTGGCCGCGGAACTGTTCCCGACCCCGGTCGAACTGGCCGCGGTGATCTGTGCCTGCCGGGACCGGGAACTGCCGTTCAAGCTGGCCGCCGGGATGCGCCACGCCACCCGGCACACCGATCCGGAGACCGGTTTCACCCACCACGGCTTCCTGAACGTGCTGGTCGCCACGGTGATCGCGGCCGGTGGCGGCGAGGTGGCGGAGGTGGCCGAGGCGCTGGCCGCGACCCATCCGGTGCCGCTGGTCGAGCCGGCCCGCACACACCGGGACGGGCCGCGGCCGCTGTTCGTCGGATTCGGCGCGGCGAACGTGGTCGAACCACTCACCGAACTGGTAAGGCTGGGCCTGATCAACGGTGGGTTCGAGTGAGCTCGCCCTGACCTGTAATACTTTCGCCCGTGACCCGGGTGCTGCTGCGAATCCTGGCGGCCGTGCTTCTGCTGGTCGCGAGTGCCGCCATCGGCTGGCGGGTGCTGGCCCCGGCGGAACAGGCCGCGAGCGCCATCACGCCGTACCCTCCGGAGCCGACGCCCACCTTCGGCGTCACCGGACGGCTCAACCAGGCGCCGCTGATCGTGGACCGGCGGCTGCGCGTCTACGCCGCGAAACACCAGGTCCGGGCGGACGAGCCGGTCACCGCGCGGACCATGTACACCGCCCGCTGGTCGTTCCGGCGCTGGCCGCAGCAGGTGAGCGCGGTGGTCGCGAGCGGCGCCACGGTGGTCACCCGGTGGTCCGACGGGCGGTTGATCGCGCTCGATGCCCGTACCGGAAAGGTGGCCTGGCGGGCGGACGGCCCGGACGCGCCCGGCTATGCCGGACACCGCACCGGGGCCGCGACGGTCTGGACCCCGCCGGGTCTGCGTCTGGCCGGCGGCGCCGTCGTGGTCACCCAGGGCCGAGATCTTTCGGGGTACGCGCTGAGCACCGGCGAGCGGCTGTGGAGCATCACGGTCCCGGCCGGATGCGCCGACGGGTTCACCACCGACGGCGGCGCGTACGTGTGCGCGACCGGCGCCTACGACGCGGTGACCGGCCGTCCCCTCAGCGGCTGGCCGGCCGGGCCCTACGAGCCGGTCGGCTGCGTCTCGTTCGTCTGCCCGGGGTTCCGGGACGGCTCCGGGCACGGCTGGCTCGCCGACCGCGCCGCCCCGCGCCGGGTGCCCGCCCTGGACCTGCCCGGATCGACGTTCGTGGCCGGTGTGGTGGTCGCCGCCTCGGACGCGGGGGTCAGCGTGGCGTCGGTGGACGGCGAGCGGCTCTGGGAGCGCCCCGGGCTGGTGCGGGTGCTCGGTGGCACCCCGGCGACGGTGCTGCTGCTCACGGCGGCGAACACGCTGGAGGGGCTGGACGCGCGGACCGGGGTGCTGCGGTACAGCTACCCGATGGCCTATGGGTCCGACGACACCCACTTCAAGCCGGGGCTCTACCAGGTCTTCGACGGCTACCTGGCGATGGAGCGGCTGAGCCCCCGGGCCCCGGAGGACCCGGAGTCGCCGATCTACTACCTCACCCTCGACACCGTGCTGGTCACCGTCCTGCCGTACTGATCAGCGTTCCCGATCAGGACGTTGCGGTGAGCGTGGCCTCGGCGACCATCAGGAACTGGTCGTTCTCCTCGGGGGTGCCGATGGTGACCCGGACGCCCTCGGGGTGGAAACCGCGCACGATCACGCCGCGGTTCTCGCAGGCGGCGGTGAAGGCGGCGGTCCGGTCGCCGAGCGGCAGCCAGACGAAGTTGGCCTGGCTGTCCGGGACGTCGAGGGAGAGCTTGCGCAGCGCCTCGGTCACCCGGGACCGCTCGGTGACCACCTCGGCGCACCGGCGGCGGACCTCCGCCTCCTGATCGAGGGCGGCGAGGGCGGCCGCCTGCGCGACCAGGCTGGTGGAGAACGGGGTGACCACCTTGCGGATGGTGGCGGCGATCTCCGGCTGGGCGACCAGGTAGCCCATCCGCAGACCGGCCAGGCCCCACGCCTTGCTCATGGTGCGCAGGACCACGACGTTGGGGCGGTCCCCGTACGTCTCCAGGCCGTCCGGGACGTCCGGGTCGGTGACGAACTCCCGGTACGCCTCGTCGAGCACCACGAGCACGTCGGACGGCACCTCACCGAGGAACCGGTCCAGCTCGGCCCGGCGCAGGCTGGTGCCGGTCGGGTTGTTCGGGTTGCAGACGAAGACGAGCCGGGTCTGGTCGGTGATCGCCTCGGCGATGGCGGTCAGGTCGTGCCCGTGCGCCGCGGTGTTCGGCACCCGGACGCTGGTGGCGCCGCCGCCGGCCGCGATGATCGGGTACGCCTCGAAGGACCGCCACGAGTAGACGATCTCGTCGCCGGGCAGGCAGGTCGCCTTCACCAGGATCTCGGCCAGCGCCACCGAGCCGCATCCGGTGACCACCCGCTCCGGGGCGACGCCGAACCGCTCGCCGATCCGGTCGCGCAGCTGGACCACGCCCATGTCCGGGTACCGGTGGACGGTCCGGGCGGCGTCCGTGATCGCCTCCACGACCCCGGGCAGCGGCCCGTACGGCACCTCGTTGCTGGCCAGCTTGATCGCCTCGGCGATGCCCAGCTCCCGGGCGAGGTCGGCGACGTTGCGGCCGGGCACGTAGTTGGGCAGCGCGTCCAGGTCGGCACGGGTGAGCCGGGTCATTGCGGTCCTCCGGGGTGGTCGTCGCGGGTGGTGGCGTCGATGGTCGGTGGTGCGCCGGCCGGCACGGCCACCACGACGGTGGCCGCGGCCTTGTCGTGCCACGCCTGCCGCAGCCGGGTGTCGAAGACGGGGGAGAGCGCGGCCACGAACTGGATGATCAGGCCGATGCCGCACCACCAGAAGAGGGTCCACATGCCGAGCCGGGCCCAGCGGGTGAAGGCCCGGCCGAACCCGATCGCGCCGATCTTCTCCACCGGGACGACCTTGATCCCCAACAGTCGCTTGCCCAGGGTCTGCCCGGTGCTGGCGATCGACGGCGCCTCGTAGAGCAGCCAGAGCAGCGTGGCGATCATGACGATGGCCACCGACAGCGTCTGCATCCGCTCGGAGGGCTGCTGGACCACCGGGGCGGCGACGCCGGCCTTCATCTGGTCCATGTAGTCGGTGAGGATCGGCGAGAAGTCCTGCCAGTACAGGTACACGAAGTAGCCGTTGACCAGGATGTTGAGCACCAGCACCGCGGCGATGTCGACGAGCCGTGCGGTGAGCCGCCGGCCGAGCCCGGCCAGCGCCAGGCCGTGCGGCCGCACCTCGGGCATCGGGTAGAGGTAGGGGTGCATCGGCTGCGCGCCGGCCGTCTGCTGCCAGCCCGGCGGCGGCTGCATGCCCGGTGGTGGCTGCCATCCCGGTGGCGGCGGCGGTTGCGGGCCCCAGCCGGGCGGCGGAGCCGGCTGCGGGCCGGGGGCCGGGGCGGGGGTCACGACGGTGGGCGCGGCCGGGGTGACCGGGGCGGGCGGCTCCGGCTCCTCCGCGGGCGGCGGGCCGTCCGGTGGCGTCGCGTCCGCCGGGATGGCCTTGCCCACCCAGCCCTCACCGTCCCAGTAGCGCTGGGTGCTGGTGTCGGCGGGATCCTTGTACCAACCCGCGGGAACGGAACTCATGCGCAAACCTTTACCACGACAGCTTGACGATTCCCTGCGGGCTGACCGGTCCGCTGGGTCTGCTCACAGTGTCACAGGTCGTCACCGGCCGGAGCCCGGTGCTTCCGCCTCACGGTGATCCTTCGGGCCGGGCTGGGCAACCGGTGTGTTGATGGCTGATCAACGTGCGCAATCGGTGCGGTAGCTTCACGCCATGGGTGAGCAGACTGTCCAGCTGGATCCGCTCGACGCGCGGCTCATCTCGCTGCTCGCGGCCGAACCGCGGATCGGTGTGCTGGAACTCTCCCGGCGGCTCGCGGTGGCCCGCGGCACGGTCCAGGCGCGGCTGGACAAGCTGATCGCGCGGGGCGCGATCAAGGGCTTCGGGCCCGACGTCCAGCCGGCCGCGATCGGTTTCGGGGTCACCAGCTTCGTGACATTGGAGATCATCCAGAGGTACGGGCACGACGCCGTCGCCGAGCACCTGGCGGAGATCCCCGAGGTCCTGGAGGCGCACACGATCACCGGCGGCGGGGACATCCTGTGCCGGATCGTGGCCCGCTCCAACGCCGACCTGCAACGGGTGATCGACCAGATCGTCGGCTACGCGGGCATCGGCCGGGCGCACACGATCATCGCGCTCGCCGAGCTGATCCCGTACCGGACCGTGCCGCTGGTGCGATCGGCTACAACCCGGACATAACCCGCCGACACGGGCATTCCGTGCTGGCCGGTTCCCGGATCGAAGGTCATTACCCTGCCCGCATGGCCTCCGGAGGCGGTTCCTGGAAGGGATACACGCTGGTCGCCGCCACGGTCGTCGTCACCGTGCTGGCCGCGACCGGCGTGTGGAACCCGTTCCCGCGGCTCTGGTCGTGGATCAGCACGAGCGGGCCGATCGCGCCCGGGGCCCGCTGGCAGCAGCAGCTGGGCGGGTCGCCGCAGAGCATCGCGATCGCCGGCGACGCGGTGATCGTCGAGTACCGGACCTCGGTGGAGGCCTACGGCCTGACCGCCGCCGTCAAGCTCTGGTCCTCGGACGCCGACTGGGCCTCGATCGCCGGCAAGGGCGCCAACGCCGTCGTGGTGACCGGCCGCCTGCTGACCAAGGGCTACCAGGTCCTCGACCCGGCCACCGGCACGGTACGGCGGTCCGACAGCGGCGCCACGGCGGTCTGGACCTACCAGGACGCGATCGTGGACCTGACCTGTTCCGGCGGCGACGACTGCCGGCTCACCGCCTGGGATCCGCGCTCCGGTGAACAGCTCTGGACGGTCGGCACCGGAAGCATCGGGTTCGTCCTGGACGCCGCCAACCCCGACCTGCCGGACACCCGGCGGCTCTCCTCCGACCGGGTGGACGACGACGTGGCCGGGCCGCCGGTCCTGCCCGGCCTGCTCGGGCTGCCGCACGACGGCCGGATCCGGGTGATCGACACGGCCAGCGGCCGGCTCGTGCAGACCGTGCGGCCCGGCCGGGAGCAGCGGGTCGCGGTGGTCGGCGGCCGGGTCCTGACGATCACCGGCACCGCCAAGGACGGCACCTGCTACTACGACGTGGTGGCCGGGAGCCCGCCGGGTGGGCAGGTGGTGTGGCGGCGGGACGGGCTGAACCTGCGCACCGCCGACAACGGGTCCGCCTGCGACCAGGAGCGCGATCCGGCCGGCGGCTACAACGTGGTGCTCGGCGTCGACCCGTACGGGCGGGAGGTGCTGATCAACGGCTACGACGGGCGCAACCTGTGGTACGGCGACAAGGAGTCGAAGGTGCTCACCGTCAACGACACCTACGCCGTCATCCGCAAGGGCGATCAGGTACGGGGGCACTCGTTCGCCAAGGACAAGGCGGTCTGGCGGCTGGACGGGCGGGGTGAGGTCGGTGCGGCGCTCACCCCGTACGCCGTGATCGTCGTCTCGAAGGACAGGGTCACCGCGCTGACCCCGTCGAACGGGGCGGTCCGTGCCGATGTGCGTACCGATGCGAAGGTCTTCGCGGTCGGCCCGGACGGGATGATCGCGGCATCCGGGCGGGACATGGCCTACCTGCCGTTCTCCTGATGCGGGGAAGCTCCGGGGAGTGGTTCGCGCGGCACGGCCTCGCTGGCCTAGGCTTGCCGCTCATGAGCAGAGGCGCCGATTTCAGCTACTCGCCGCTCCTCCCGACCGGTGCGGACCTGACCGAGTACCGCCTGGTCACCGACGAGGGCGTGGATGTCGTCGAGGGTCCGGGCGGCCGACGGTTCCTGACCGTCGATCCGGCGGCGCTCACCCAGCTCACCGCGGAGGCGATGCACGACATCGCGCACTACCTGCGGCCCGCCCACCTGGCCCAGCTGCGCTCGATCATCGACGACCCGAAGGCGTCGCCGAACGACCGGTTCGTCGCGCTGGACCTGCTGCGCAACGCGAACATCGCGGCCGGCGGGGTGCTGCCGATGTGCCAGGACACCGGCACCGCCATCGTGATGGGCAAGCGCGGCCGGCACGTGCTCACCGACGGCACCGACGAGGCGGCCATCGCCCTCGGCGTCTACCAGGCCTACACCCGGCTCAACCTGCGGTACTCGCAGCTCGCCCCGATCACCATGTGGGACGAGAAGAACACCGGGACCAACCTGCCGGCCCAGATCGAGCTGTACGCCGAGGACCCGGGTGGTCAGCCGGACGCGTACAAGTTCCTGTTCATGGCCAAGGGCGGCGGCTCGGCCAACAAGTCGTACCTGTACCAGGAGACGAAGGCGCTGCTGAACCCGCAGCGGATGATGCAGTTCCTGGACGAGAAGCTGCGCCTCATCGGGACGTCGGCGTGCCCGCCGTACCACCTGGCCGTGGTCGTCGGCGGCACCAGCGCCGAGCACGCGCTGAAGACCGCGAAGCTGGCCTCCGCGAAGTACCTGGACAACCTGCCCACCTCGGGCACCATGCTGGCGCACGGCTTCCGTGACCTGGAGCTGGAGGCTGCGGTCCTGGAGCTGACCCGGGACTTCGGCATCGGCGCGCAGTTCGGCGGCCGCTACTTCTGCCACGACGTCCGGGTGATCCGCCTGCCCCGGCACGGCGCGTCCTGCCCGGTCGCGATCGCGGTCTCCTGCTCAGCGGACCGCCAGGCGGTCGCCAAGATCACCCCGTCCGGCGTGTGGCTGGAGCGTCTGGAGACCGACCCGGCCCGCTACCTGCCCGACGTCGACCTGGACGAGTCGCCGGTCGTCAACATCGACCTGAACCGGCCGATGGCCGAGATCCGCGCGGAACTGAGCAAGTACCCGGTGAAGACCCGGCTGTCGCTGACCGGCCCGCTGGTGGTGGCCCGGGACATCGCGCACGCCAAGATCGCCGAGCGGCTCGACGCCGGCCAGCCGATGCCGGACTACATGCGCGACCACGCGGTCTACTACGCCGGCCCGGCCAAGACCCCCGAGGGGTACGCTTCCGGCTCCTTCGGGCCCACCACGGCCGGCCGGATGGACTCCTACGTCGAGAAGTTCCAGGCGGCCGGCGGCTCGATGGTGATGCTCGCCAAGGGCAACCGGTCCAAGCAGGTCACCGACGCCTGCCAGACGCACGGCGGGTTCTACCTCGGCTCGATCGGCGGCCCGGCCGCCCGCCTCGCCCAGGACTGCATCCGTCACGTCGAGGTGCTGGAGTTCCCGGAGCTCGGCATGGAGGCGGTCTGGAAGATCGAGGTCGAGGACTTCCCGGCCTTCATCGTGGTCGACGACAAGGGCAACGACTTCTTCGCCGAGGTGACGAAGCCGGTCCTGGGCATCGGCCGCCGCTGACCGGCGCCCCGGTGGTCAGCTGATCGCGCAGTAGCCGGCCACCGGGCTCAACCACTCGGCGATCTGGGCCTTGAGGCTCTTGTCCAGATCCTTGGTGGTCTTGATCTTCTCGATGTAGTCCCGGTTCTTCGCGCTGGTCTCGATCTTCCCGACCGAGATGATGGCGGACGCCTTGAGATCCGGGTTCTTCGCGGTGGCGACCTCCTTGCGAAGGTCGGTGGCCACCGCCTGCAACTCGGCGGCGGCGGTCTTCTCGGCGGCGGCGGCGCCGGCCTTGTCCTTGGCCTCCTTGTAGGCGATCATCTTGCCGATCGCCTTGCCGAAGTCGCCGAACCCGGCGGTGAAGACCTTGTCGAGGCGGCGGCACACCACATCGTTGTCGGCCGAGTAGTCCGGCGCCGACGGCGAGGCGAGCGGGGTGGCCTCGACCCGTGCCGAGGTGGTCGGCTGCGGGGCGCTGCTCGGCTTCGGATCGCTCCCGCACGCGGCGCTGCCGAGCAGCATGCCGCCGGCGAGCACGGCCAGGATGGCGCTTCGCATCAGAGGTTCCTCTTCGTCGGGGTCATCCAAACCCGCTCGACGTTACGTAACGAGGACAACGACCGCCAACTTTGTGTGAGCACCGAATAACGAACAGCCCGCTCACGGCGAACACCGCGAGCGGGCTGTCCTCCCCCGTTGCGAAGCCTGGCCGCTCCACCACTCTCTGGGGGCGCTCTTGGGAAGCATCGGTGGTGAAGCGGCGCTGGGACAGCAGCCTGCCGTAGGTCGCTATCGAACCGCTGTCGATCCGCTCTTGCCGGTTCTGGCTACCCTTCCATCGCCGCCCATCGAACGGATGGCCACTGTGCGCTACCGCATTCTAGGAATACTGTCCGTAACCGACAATGAGCTTCCGGTAGCGGTCACGGCCGGCCGGGAGCGGATCGTGCTCGCCATGCTCCTGCTCCGGCCCGGCCGGATCGTCGGCGTGGGCGAGCTCACCGAGGCGGTCTGGGGCACCGAGCCGCCGGCCACCGCCCGCGGACAGTTGCAGACCTGCGTGTCCCGGTTGCGCCGGATCCTCCCGGACGGAGCGATCCTCACCGACCCGGCCGGATACGGCATCCGCGTCGAACCCGGGGACCTGGACTCCGCCGAGTTCCTCCGGCTCGTCGACCAGGCGCGCACGGCCGCCCCGGAGCAGGCCCGTACGGCGTACCGGGCGGCCCTGGACCTGTGGACCGGCCCGGCCTGCGCCGAGATCGACGCCCCCGAGGTCCGGCAGGCGGCCGCGATGCTGGACGAGCGGCGGGCCCTCGCCGTCGAGGACTGGGTGGACCTGGAGCTGGCCGCCGGGCAGGCCCGGGAACTGCTCGGCGAACTGGCCGCCCTGGTCGACCGCTTCCCACTGCGGGAACGGCTGCGCGGGCAGCTGATGCTGGCGCTGTTCCGGGCCGGGCGGCAGGCCGACGCGCTGGCCGAGTTCCGGCGGGCCCGCGACACGCTCCGCGACGAGCTGGGCATCGATCCCGGCCCGGAACTCCAGGAACTGCACCGTGACCTGCTCGCCGGATCGGTGCCCGCGGCGGCCGCCCGCCCGTCGGCGCCGGTCGACGTGGTCCGCTGCCTGCCGCGTACCGTCCGGGACTTCACCGGCCGGTCCGGGCTGGTCGACCGGCTGATCGGCGAGGTGTCCACGGCCGGGCCGGCGATCCTGACGATCGACGGGATGGCCGGCAGCGGCAAGACGACCCTCGCGCTGCACGTCGCCACCCTGATCGGCGACCGGTACCCGGACGCGCACCTCTTCGTCGACCTCCAGGGACACAGCGAACACGACCCGGTCGACCCGGCCGGCGCCCTGCTCGTCCTGCTGCGCCAGCTCGGCCTCGCCGCCGACGTGATCCCGGCCGCCCTGGTCGACCGGGTCGGGCTCTGGCGTACCGAGCTGGCCCGCCGACGGGCGCTGGTGGTCTTCGACAACGCCGCGTCCAGCGCCCAGGTGGAGGACCTGCTGCCGACCGCGGCGGGCAGCCTGGCGGTGGTCACCAGCCGCCGCCGGCTCGCCGGGCTGGACGGCGTGCACCCGGAGTCGTTGCCGGTCCTGGACCCGGACGAGGCGATCGCCCTGCTCGAACGGATCGTGGGCGACCGGGTCCGGGCCGAACCGGAGGCGGCCGCCGAGGTGGTCCGGCGCTGCGGCGGCCTGCCGCTCGCCGTGCGGCTGGCCGGCGCCCGGCTCGCGCACCGGCCCCGGTGGCGGGTGGCCGACCTGGTCCGGCGGCTGGGCGACGCGGCCCTGCCCGAGCTGGCGGTGGAGAGCCGGACCGTGGCCAGCGCGTTCGCCCTCTCCTTCGGCCAGCTCGCGGAGCACCATCAGCGGCACTACCGGTTGCTCGGCCTCTTCCCCGGCACGCTGCTCGACGCGCCGGCCGCCGCGGCGCTCACCGGCCTGCCCCTCGACGAGGCCCGGGACCTGCTCGACGAGCTGGTCGACGTCCACCTGCTGGAGGAGCCGGAGGCGGGCGTCTTCCGCATGCACGACCTGCTCCGGGAGTACAGCGCGCTGCTCGCCGAGGGGCTGCCCGAACCGGAACGCGGCGCGGCCGTCCTGGCGCTGCTCGACCTGGAGACGTACGCCCTGGCCGCCACCACGCCGCCGACCATGGAAAGCCTCGCCAACTTCCTGGAGAAGCTGCCGGACCTGCGGCCCGACCTGCGGGCGGCGATCACCGACCCGGCCGCCCGGCTGGAGCTGCGCCGGCCGGACCTGGGCGCCTTCCTGGAGGCGGCGGTCCGGTCCGGGCACCCGCAGTACGCGTGGCTCATCCCCCGGGCCGCCTGGTACCTGCTCTTCTACCGCGGGTACAACCAGGACGTCGTGACCCTGAACGAGCGCGGCCTGGCCGTCGCGCGCGAGGCCGGCGACCTGGACGGGGTCGCGATGATGGCGAACTACGTGGCCTCCTACCACTACCGGGCCGCCGACTACGACCGGACGCTGGAGTACCTCCAGGAGGCCATCGCGATCCGGGAGCGGCAGGGCGACCTGCGCGGCCTGGCCCAGTGCCTGTCGAACGTGGCCTCGGTGCAGGTCGCCACCGGCCGGTTCGCCGAGGCCGTGGCGAGCGCGCAGGAGTCGATCCGGCTGGCCTGCATGGCCCGGCTGCCGATCAACCCGCTGAGCGCGACCACCCAGCTGGGCATCGCGCTGCGGCGGCTCGGCCGGTACGAGGAGGCGCTGCGCATCGACCGGCTCCGGCTGATGTCCGCCCACTACCCCGGCGAGGCCCACGACTTCGCCGGATGCCTCATGCAGATGCAGCGCAACAAGCGCAGTCTCGGGCTGAGCACCCTGCCGTCCGACCGGCGGTACCTGGAGATCGCCCTGCGGATCGTCCTGGAACGCTCGCTGGCCCCGCTGGAGGCCGAGGTGCGCGCGGCGCTGGGCGTGGTCCTGGCCCTCCAGGGCGACTATCCGGCGGCGCTGGCCGAACACCGGCGCTCGGTCGGTATCGCCGACCGGATGAACCAGCTCCGGTTACGGCAGGAGACCCTCGCCGACTACGGGGACACGCTCCGGGCGTCCGGGGATCCGGGGGCCGCGCGGGCGGCGTACCGGAGATTGATCGATCTGCCCCACGCGGACCAGCACCCGTTCTTCGTGGCCCGCGCCCTCGCCGGACTCGGCGAGTGCGCCGCGGTGAGCGACCCGGAGGAGGCCCGGCGCCTCTGGTCCCGGGCGCTGGAGCTGTTCGAGCGGATGGGCGCGCCGGAGCGCTTCGCGGTGGCCGATCGGCTGCGGCTCGCCGAGAGTCGAGAGAGGATGGTCCGGTGACGACCGACGAGAGTGGTTTCCGGACCGAGCGCGACACGATGGGCGAGGTGCTCGTCCCGGCCGCGGCCCTGTGGCGTGCGCAGACCCAGCGGGCGGTGGAGAACTTCCCGATCTCCGGCCGGGGGCTGGAGGCGTCGCACATCCGGGCGCTGGCCCGGATCAAGGGCGCCGCGGCGCGGGCCAACGCGAGCCTCGGCGTGCTGGAGAAGGACCTGGCCGAGTCGATCGCGACCGCCGCGGCGCACGTGGCCGACGGCGGCTACGACGACCAGTTCCCGGTCGACGTCTTCCAGACCGGCTCGGGCACCTCGTCCAACATGAACGCGAACGAGGTGATCGCCACCCTGGCGAGCCGTGACCTGGGCCGGCCGGTGCATCCGAACGACCACGTCAACGCCTCCCAGTCGTCCAACGACGTCTTCCCCTCGTCGATCCACCTGGCCGCGGTGGAACAGGTGAGTGGCGAGCTGATCCCGGCCCTCGCCCATCTCGCCTCCGTCCTCCAGGCGAAATCCTCCGATTTCGCGGGGGTGGTCAAGAGCGGCCGCACGCATCTCATGGACGCCACCCCGGTCACCCTCGGGCAGGAGTTCTCCGGGTACGCGCGCCAGGTCACCAACGGCGTCGAGCGCCTTCAGGCCACCCTGCCCCGGCTCGGTGAGCTGCCGCTCGGCGGCACCGCGGTGGGCACCGGGGTGAACACGCCGCCCGGGTTCGCGCAGGCGGTGATCCGGCTGCTCGCCGACGAGACCGGCCTGCCGCTGACCGAGGCCCGCGACCACTTCGAGGCGCAGGGCGCCCGGGACGCGCTGGTCGAGGCGTCCGGCCAGCTGCGGGTGATCGCCGCCGGCCTCTACAAGATCGCCAACGACATCCGCTGGATGGGCTCCGGGCCCCGGGCCGGTCTGCGCGAGCTGCGCCTGCCCGACCTCCAGCCCGGCTCGTCGATCATGCCGGGCAAGGTGAACCCGGTGGTCCCCGAGGCGGTCCGCCAGGTCGCCGCCCAGGTGATCGGCAACGACGCGACGGTCGCCTTCGCCGGCACCCAGGGCGACTTCGAGCTCAACGTGATGCTGCCGGTGATGGCCCGCAACCTGCTGGAGTCGATCCGGCTGCTGGCCGCCGTGTCCCGGCTCCTCGCCGACCGCTGCGTCGCGGGCCTGGAGGCCAACGAGGAGATCGCCCGGGGGTACGCGGAGGGTTCGCCGTCGATCGTCACCCCGCTCAACCGGTACCTCGGCTACGACGAGGCGGCCGCGATCGCCAAGGAGGCGCTCGCCACCGGACGGACCATCCGCGAGGTGGTGATCGGGCGCGGCCACGTCGGGGCGGGCCGGCTCACCGAGGCGCAGCTCGACGAAGCGCTCGACGTGCTCCGGATGACGCGTCCCTGAGGTCCGGCCGGTACCCTTGTACGGTGACTCTCCGCCTGTATGACACCGCGACCCGATCGGTCCGGGACTTCGTCCCGATGACGCCCGGTCAGGCGGGGATCTACCTGTGTGGCGTCACCGTGCAGTCCTCGCCCCACATCGGCCATCTGCGCTCCGCCGTCAACTACGACGTGTTGCGGCGCTGGCTGCTGCACGAGGGGCTGGAGGTCACCTTCGTCCGCAACGTCACCGACGTGGACGACAAGATCCTGCAGAAGTCGCTGGAGCACAAGCGGCCGTGGTGGGCCATCGCCTACGAGAACCGGCTGCTGCTGGAGCGCGACTACCGCGCCCTCAACGTGCTGCCGCCGACGTACGAGCCGTTGGCCACCGGGCACATCACCGAGATGCACGAGCTGATCGGGGCGCTGATCGAGCGTGGACACGCCTACCCCGGTGGGGGCGACTGCGCCGACGTCTACTTCGACGTGCTCTCCTACCGCGACTACGGCGCGCTCTCCGGTCAGCGGCCGGAGGACATGCGCGACGCCGGCGACGCCCCGGTGCGCGACAAGCGCGACCACCGTGACTTCGCCCTGTGGAAGGGCGTGAAGGCGGACGAGCCGCAGGACGCGTACTGGCCGTCGCCCTGGGGCCGCGGCCGGCCCGGCTGGCACATCGAGTGCTCGGCCATGGCCCAGCGCTATCTCGGCGACGAGTTCGACATCCACGGCGGCGGCCTCGACCTCACCTTCCCGCACCACGAGAACGAGGTGGCCCAGTCCAAGGCGGCCGGTCTCGGTTTCGCCCGCTACTGGGTGCACCACGCGCTGCTCAACCTCGGTGACTCCAAGATGAGCAAGTCGCTGGGCAACGTGATCGATCTGAACTCGGTGACCGAGGCCGGCATCCGCCCGGTCGAGCTGCGCTACTACCTGGGCAGCCCGCACTACCGCTCACGGATCGACTACTCCGACGAGGCGCTGCGGGAGGCCGCGGTCGCCTACCGGCGGATCGAGGGCTTCGTGCAGCGCGCGGCCGAGGTTGTCGGCAACGGGCGGCCCAAGGCGGTGCCGCCGGCCTTCGCCGACGCGATGAACGACGACCTGAACACCTCGGCGGCGCTCGCGGTCGTGCACGACACCATCCGGGAGGGCAACACCGCCCTGGCCGCCGGTGACGAGCCGGCCATCCGCGGCGCGCTGACCGCGGTCCGGGCCATGCTCGGCGTGCTCGGCATCGACCCGTTCGACGGCGCCTGGAGTGGCGGCGAGAGTGGCAACGATCTCAAGCCGGTGGTCGACTCCCTGGTCGCCCTGGCATTGGAACAGCGGGCCCAGGCCCGCGCACGTAAGGACTGGGCGGCCGCCGACTCGGTGCGGGACCAGCTCAAGAACGCGGGTATTCAGGTGGAGGACACTCCGACCGGGCCGCGCTGGACGGTAGGAGAACAGCACTGATGGCCGGCAATTCGTTCAATGCGAGCAAGCGCTCCACCTCGAAGAAGGGGGCGAGCATCGGGTCCGGCGGCAAGAACCGCGCCGGGCTCAAGGGCCGGGGCAAGACCCTGCCGGCTGACGAGCGCCCCTGGCACAAGGGCTACTCGGGCACCGAGAAGCTGCCCGAGAAGACCGCTCGTAAGCAGGAGAAGGAGCGCCGGGCGGCGGCCGCCGAGGGCCGTGCGCCCAAGGTCGGCGTCCCCGGCAGCAAGGACACCACCTGGGGCCGGGGCGGTGGCCGGGCCGCCGGGATCACCCGGACCCAGTCGGCCCGCGGCGGCGTGCGGGGCGGCGGTCCGCGGGGGCCGCGGATCGCACCCGGGCGCCGGTCCAACCCCACCAAGGAAGGTCCCGAGCTGCTGCTCGGCCGCAACCCGGTGGTCGAGGCGCTGCGGGCCGTGGTGCCCGCCACCGCGCTGTACGTGGCGCAGGGCATCGACATCGACGAGCGGGTCGCCGAGATCGTCCGGACCTCCGGTGACCGGGGCATCCCGATCCTGGAGATCAGCCGCAACGAGCTGGACCGGATGACCGGCGGCGTGCTGCACCAGGGCGTCGGGCTCCAGGTGCCGCCGTTCGCGTACGAGGACTTCGAGGACCTGGTCAACGCGGCGCTGGAGCAGACGTCCCCGCTGCTGGTGGCCCTGGACGGCATCACCGACCCGCGCAACGTGGGCGCCGTGATCCGGTCGGTGGCGGCCTTCGGCGGGCATGGCGTCTTCATGACCGAGCGGCGGGCCGCCGGCATCACCGCGACCGCCTGGCGCACCAGCGCCGGCGCGGCCGCCCGGGTGCCGGTGTCGCAGGTGGTCAACCTGACCCGGGCGATCAAGTCGGCGCAGAAGGCGGGCTTCACCGCCATCGGGCTGGACGCCGACGGCGAGACCGACCTCTACCAGCTGGAGGCGGCGGTCGGGCCGCTGCTCGTGGTGGTCGGCTCCGAGGGCCGCGGCCTGTCCCGCCTCGTCGGTGAGACCTGTGACCTGCGGGTGAGCATCCCGATGGCCTCCGACGTGGAGTCCCTCAACGCCAGCGTGGCGGCGGCCGTGACCCTCGCCGAGGTGAGCCGCCGCCGATCCCAGGGCTGAGTCCGGCTAGAAGTAGGCGCGCAGGCGGCTGCCGTCCGTGAGGAAGAGGCGGCCGTCTGCCACCGTCGGTGGGTAGAACTCGCCACTCGGCATGCCGCCCTTGTACTCCTTGCCGGTCACCGCGTCGGCGATCGACAGCGGGTCTCCCATGCCGCTCGGGCTGTAGACCAGTTTCCCGGCCCGGACCGGCTGGCCGGCGTCGTTCGGCAGGTGGATCGACCACAGCTTCTTGCCGTTGCGTGCGTCCACACAGATGGTGCTGGTCCCTCGTGGGAAGTAGAGGCGGTTGTCGTCGGCGGTGACCGCGGACACCTGCCACTCCGAATCCCAGGCCCGGTTGCCGTTCGCCGCGTCGATGGCGGCCAGCCCGCCATCCTTGCGGCTGACGTAGAACCGGGAGCCGGACGGGTTGCTGCCGACCGCCGTCCAGTTCTCCGGGCTGCTCCAGATCGTCGCACCGGTCTTGATGTCGACCGCCCGCGAGCCCTGCGTCCCGGCGCGCAGCAGGAGCCGCCCCTGGGCCGACAGCAGCCCGTCCGCGCGGGTGCCGAAGAGCTTCCACATCCGGGCACCGCTGGACAGCCGGTGCGCGACCGTGGACACCTCGAAGTCGGGTCGGCTGTCGACCACGATCACACCCCGGTCGACGATCATGTCCTGGCTGGGCACACTGAGCGGCATGTCCCAGAGCCGGGTGCCGGTGGTTGCCCGGAACGCGGTCACGTAGCTCTGCTGCCGGTCGCAGGCGTAGGTGAGCGTGACCAGGGTGTCGTCGGCCAGAGCCATCCGCTTCACGCCGCGACGTTTCAGGTCCGCGTGCCAGCGGCGCTTGCCGGTGGCCGGATCGTACGCCCCGACGCCTCCGGGATCGCTGGTGTAGATGTTGCCGTACCCGGCGAGGGGTTCCCGGCCGACCTCGCACTCCAGTGACCCGTGGGTTGCCATGTCCCAGCGCCGTTTGATCGTGCCGACCGATGAAGGGGTCAGTTCGGTCTCGTGCGGGTTGTAGAAGGTGAGGCCGGGGCCGTACCCGGTCTGGGTCCACTCCGAGGCCGGTGATGGCACCGGCGCGGCGGGCAGACTGAGTGCCGCGCCCAGCGCGGCTATCAGGATGAAGTTCACGCAAGATCAACGACTGGGCCGGGATCGATGATGCGGTGGGCTTCCGGCCGGCCGAAAGCCCATGCCGTTGCGTCGCGACGATCCGGTGCCGACTCGTCCGTTCAGATGATCAACTTCGCTCGGTTCCCGCGTAGGCTCGCCCCGGCGAGTAGTCCCACTTTGGTCGTTGTGAGGTATCCATGCGTCTCTCCCGGACCGCCCTCGCGGCGGCGGTTCTCGCCGGCTCCTCGGTGGTGGCCTTCGCCGTGTCGCAGGAGCCGGCTTCCGCGGCCGAGATCGAGACGCTGCCGGCCACCGAAGCCCGGCTACTTCCCGTGACGAGCATCGACGACGTGCTCGTCGACTCGGTACACCGCCACATCCTGATCAGTGACCACGAGTCCGGCCGTCTCGTGGTGACCAACTACGGGGGTACGGTCCTCGCGCGCCGCGACGGCCTGCCCGGCATTCGCGGTCTCGCACTCTCCAGCGACGCGTCCACGGTCTACGCGGCCCGTACCGATGCGCACGCGGTGGTCGCCTTCGACGCCGCCACCGTCACGCAGAAGGCCAGCTACCCGCTCGGTGACTCGGTGTATCCGTACGACGTGGCGGTCGCCGGTGGCAAGGTGTGGTTCGGCTACATGGGGCAGTGGGGCGAGGGCGGTTTTGACGGCAACTTCGGCTCCCTCGACCTCTCCGGCGCCGACCCGGTGGTGAGCCTGCACGACAAGGCTTCCGACGGCAGCGCGTTCTACCTGGCCCCGATGGTCGTCTCCGCGCCGGCCGCGCCGAACACGCTCGTCGTCGCCGATTCCTCGGTCAATGGTGAAACCTCCGGGACGGCCGTCTCCTACGACGTCTCCGGCGGCACCGAGGCGCGCATCAGCGCGGGCGCGGTCGTCGGCTTCCGTGACCGCAACCACGAGGCGGTTCTCAGCCCGGATGGGAAGGCGCTGATCAGCGCCGCAGGGGGAGCCATGCGCAGTCCCCTGGACGACCTCGCCGCCCGAAGCATGCTGACCGCCGGCGACGACCCGGTGACCACGCTCGACATCGCCGCCGACGGGCGCCTCGCCGTCGGCCTGCCGAACAGCAACGCCACCGAGCCGAACGTCGCCGTCTACCCGGCCGGATCCACGACGTCGTCGGCCGGCTTCCAGGTGGCCAAGGTCGAGCAGTACGCGATGCCGCTGCCGCACCGGGTCTTCTGGGAGCCCGAAGGACGGCTGTTCTACATCTCACGGGGTGACCTGTACCACTTCTGGAAGCTCAGTGGTCCGGAGTTCCCGGCCCCCACGATCACCGTGGACGCCCCGGCGACCGGCGTCCGTGGACAGGCCATCACCGTGACCGGAACGATCAGTGGCCCGGTCGGCCTGCCGGACGGCACCGAACTGAACGTCACCCGCACCGATGCGGAGTCGCCCAACGGCAAGGCCCTCACCCGGGCGAGGGTCGAGGCGGGACGATTCGGGTTCAACGACGTGCCGCCGGCCGGTGGCCCGGTCAAGTACACGGTCTCGTTCGCCGGAAGTCCGGTCGCCGACGCCGCCACCGGCAGTGACACCGTCCAGATCCCGAGAGTGACGCCCACGCTCTCGTTGACCGGTAACAAGTCGGTCTACGCGGACGGGCAGACGGTGACGGTCACCGCGACGCTGGGCGCCACCCACACCAACCGGACCGTCGAGTTCTACACGCAGCGGGCCGGCGACAAGGTGAACCCCTACCCGGCCTGGACCGGGAAGGTCGACAGCGCGGGCAAGGCGTCGCTCAAGCTGACAATGAGCCGGAACACCACGGTGACGGTCACGTTCGCCGGCGACGGACGGTACGCGCCGCGGTCGGTGGCCTCGGTTCTCTACACCAAGGTCAATATCGGCACCGGGGTCTACAACGACTACAAGACCGGGAAGATCGGTTCCCGGACATACGAGTACTTCCGTACCAGCGCGGACCCGAAGTTCATCCACACCGTGGCGCCGTACCCGAACCGCACGCTCCGGACCGTCGTGCAGTACTACTCCGGCGGCAAGTGGAAGACGTGGCGCATCGTGACCACGAAGGTCAGCACGACCGGCCGGGCCACCCTCACCGTCGCGGGCACCTACAAGGCCGGAGTGAAGTGGAGGGCCCGCGGCGAGTACGTGTACGGCACCTCAGGCGACAAGGTCAACTACACCACCGCTGGTACGTGGAGGTACTACACCTTCACCAAGTGAGCCTCTGTCGAGGTCCGGACGACCGGCCGGTGGGAGGAGTGGAGCCCCCGGTCGGGATCGAACCGACGACCTCCCGTTTACAAGACGGGTGCTCTGGCCATCTGAGCTACAGGGGCGAACGGCCTCAGCATAACGTCCTGTGATGTGAACGCCATCTTGGCAGGTCGGAAGAAAACAAATACGGTGGCGCTCGCAGTTCCTTCTACTCGGATCGTCCGGCACGTTCCTGCCGGTGGAAAGGAAGTCGATTCACCATGGCTACCGTCACGTACGACAAGGCCTCCCGGATCTACCCGGGCTCCGAGCGCCCCGCGGTCAACGAGCTGAACCTCGAGATCGGCGACGGAGAGTTCCTCGTCCTGGTCGGCCCCTCCGGTTGTGGCAAGTCCACCAGCCTGCGCATGCTCGCCGGCCTGGAGGACGTGGACCGCGGCCGCATCCTCATCAACGACAAGGACGTCACGCACCTCCCGCCGAAGTCCCGTGACATCGCGATGGTGTTCCAGAACTACGCTCTCTACCCGCACATGACGGTGTACGAGAACATGGCGTTCGCCCTGAAGCTGCGCAAGACCCCGAAGGCGGAGATCGACCGCGCCGTCAAGGAGGCCGCCGCGCTGCTCCAGCTGGAGGAGTACCTGTCGCGTAAGCCGAAGGCGCTCTCCGGTGGTCAGCGTCAGCGTGTCGCCATGGGCCGCGCGATCGTGCGCCAGCCGCAGGTGTTCCTCATGGACGAGCCGCTGTCGAACCTCGACGCCAAGCTCCGCGTCCAGACGCGTTCGCAGATCGCCACGCTCCAGGCCAAGCTGGGCGTCACCACCGTCTACGTCACCCACGACCAGGTCGAGGCCATGACCATGGGCCACCGGGTCGCGGTCATGCTGGACGGCGTGCTCCAGCAGGTGGACACCCCGCGGGCGCTCTACGACACCCCCGGCAACGTCTTCGTCGCCGGCTTCATGGGCTCCCCGGCCATGAACATCAAGACCGTGCCGCTGACCGAGTCGGGCGCCCGCTTCGGCTCCCTCAACATCCCGCTGACCCGCGAGCAGGTCGCCGCGGCCCAGCAGGGCGGCGAGGGCAAGGTCACCGTCGGCTTCCGTCCCGAGGCCGCCGACGTCGTCGGTGAGTCGGCCGACGCGCTGCCGATCGTCGTCGACCTGGTCGAGGACCTCGGCTCGGACGCCAACGTGTACGGCCACGCCGACCTGGCCCACGGCTCGGAGCGGTTCGTCGTCCGGACCGAGCGCCGCAACATGCCGCACATGGGTGAGACGGTCTTCATCAAGCCGCACACCAACGCGCTGCACGTCTTCAACGCCGGCTCGGGCATCCGCATCTGACCCACTGATCGGTAGGAAAGGGCGGTTCCCCCTCGGGGAGCCGCCCTTTTCGTCAGTCGGTGAACCGGTAGATCACGTAATCCTCCTCGGCGGCGCAGACGATCACCGAGGTGTTCCAGGAACAGCTCGCCGACCGTACGTCCGTGAGCTGCCCCAACGGCACGGCGCTCGCGCCGAGCGGGATGCCCCAGACCGCCCGGTCGCTCACCGAGGTGGTCAGGCTGTCGGAGAAGCGCAGCATGTTGCCGGCGTCCAGGCGGACCGTGACGCCCTCCTCCGCCCGGCCCTTCCGGCCGGCCTCGTCGATCACGGTGGTGGTCTCGTCGCCGACCGCCAGCACCGCGCCGCCGACCGGGACCAGGGCCTCCACCTCGGGCACGTCCACCGGCTCCGGCCAGCCGTCCTTGCCGAGCGCGAAGACCCGGTCCCTGGTCCGGTCGTAGCTCTCCGTCTGCACGAAACAGAGCCGTTCCCCGCACGGGGTCAGCTTGCTGAGCGAGGAGTTCGGCGGGGCGGTGTGCACGATGACCGGGTTCTCGGTGAGCCGGCCCAGGTCGTACGAGAGGATCCGCTGTGGGGCGGCGGAACCCCGCACGTACAGCCGACCGCCGTGCACCACGATCTCGTCGCTGGTCGACGCCACGCCGGGCAGCGGGTCGCCGACGACCTTCCCGGTGTTCAGGTCGCGGACCGTGGCCGTCTGCTCGGCGCCGATCTGGACGAACCGCTCGTCGTCGGTGAGGTCGGGGGAGAAGGGCCGCCCGGCGGTGCCCGCCGGACCGGCGAGGTCCTCGACCGTGGTGGCCAGGTGGACCGCCGACGAGTCCGGGTCGGTCTGCGACCACTTCTCGGCGCCGTCGGACAGCCCTATCCCGACGATCCGGTCCCCCTCCCGGTCGGTCCACAGCGCGGTCTTCGCGCCGAGGTGGATCTCGTCGTACGAGCCGATCCGCTTGTCCCAGAGTCGCTTGCCGTCGTCGGCGTTCAGCGCCACCACCCGGATCGTGCTGGTCGCCGACTCCGGACCGGAGAGCAGCAGCACCACGCCGGGCAGCGCGAACATCGACTTCCACGTGGTGGCCTGGCCGGCGCCGTCGCTCTCCCACAGCGTCGACCCGTCCGTCGTGTCGGCGGCCACCACCCGCAGCGTGCCGGTGTCGTCGGCGCCGGCCAGGTAGGCCCGGTCCCCGAGCACCTCGGTGTCGGCGAACGTCGAGGTGACCGGCACGCTCGGTGTCACCCGCCGGGGTTCCGCCAGCGGGACGAAGTCGATCGGGGACACGCCCGGCCAGAGGATCACCGCGGCGGCGGTGACGGCGGCGGTCGCGACGACCGCCGCGCCACCGGCCCACAGCCAGGTGCGCCGGCGTTTCGCCGCCGGTTCCTCCTCCGCGGTCGCCTCGACCGCGCCCGGGATGGTCCAGGTGCCACCGGGGTACGGGTGCGGCGTGTAACCGCCCGGCTGTCCACCGGCGGCGATCGCGGCGGCCTCGGCGGTCGCCCACGGGTCGACCGGGTCGGCGTACTCCATCTCCGGAGCCGCCGGTCGATCCTCGTTCCCCGGACCCGCCATGTCCCCGCCCTTCTCGGCCACCCCCATCGGCCCGTCATGCTACCGAGTCGACCATCGACGACCATCCTGTCGACCTTCCGGCCGGCTGGTTATCGTGGCGGCATGCGCATCGAACGGGTCACCGAAGAGGCCGAGGTCCATCGCGCGGCTGATCTCTTCGACGCGCCACCGATCGAGGCCGCCACCCGCCGGTTCCTCGCCGACCCCACCCACCATCTGCTGCTGGCCTACGACGACGCCGACCGGCCGGTCGGGATGATCACCGGGGTCGAGACCACCCACCCGGACAAGGGCACCGAGATGCTCGTCTACGAGCTCGGGGTGGCGCCGGTGGCCCGCCTCCAGGGGATCGGCGCGGCTCTGGTCGACGCGCTGGCCGAACTGGCCCGCGGCCGGGGCTGCTACGGCATGTGGGTGGCCACCGAGAACGACAACAAGGCGGCCCTGGCCACCTACCGCCGGGCCGGTGCGCTCGAGGAGATGACGTTCACCCTGCTCAGCTGGGATCTCAACCAGGACTGAACGCGCGAGAGCGCGCGCCCCGGGGGGGGGGGGGGGGGCGCCCACGCGGGGGTGGAGGGTGGTTGGGGGGGGG
>NZ_JAGFNS010000016.1:38707-63713 GCF_017592555.1 Actinoplanes flavus
GTCCCCCCGGCCCCGCTGGTACCTCACCCCGGACGGCCCGGGGGCCCGCGCGCGCCGCTGGACGTTGGCGGCGCGCGCTCTCGCTGGAGTGACGTCTAGTCGGCGCTGCGGTCGACGAAGCCGTCGACCGGCTCCTCGTGCAGGCGGGGGTCGTCGATGGCCGGGTCGCCCGGGATCGCCTTCTGGCGGCTGGGCGCCTCGTTCGATCCGAGGCCGGGGGCCTCGGGGGCGGACTTCGGGTCGTCCGCCTTCGGGTCACCGACCTTTTTGTCGGCCGGGTTCGGGTCGGTCAGCTCGCCGCCGAGGGGCAGGCCGGCCACGTCGCCGGGGAGGTCGGCGATGTCGCGGTCGAGCATGCGCACCGGGTTCGCGCCGGCCAGGCCGCCGAGCAGCGCGTAGTCGGACCTGTCGTGCTCCAGGCGCGGCGCGAACGGGCGCTCGTCGGGGGCGGGCCGGCGGACCCTGGTGTTCGCGGGCGGCGCGGCCGGCGACACCCCGGCCGGGCCGAGCCCGGTGATCGGGGGGAGGTTCTGGGACAGCAGCCCGGTGAGGCTCATCGGAACCGGGAGGGTCGAGGACGGGGAGCCGCCGTACCGCCGGGTCGCCGCCGGCATGGTGCCGCGGATGACGTCGGCGGCGGGCAGGAGCCGCCGGCCGCTCCTGGTGTTCCGGCGGCCGTCCGTGTGGTCCTCGACGGTGGGCGCGTTGCCGCCCGGGCCGGGCTTCACCTGGAGCAGGGGCGAGCCGCTGAGCGGGTCGGCGGCGGTCCGCCAGGCGTTGGTGGGGTCCAGCGCGTAGCCGAGGGCGTTCCGCAGGGAGGTCCGGGCGGCGCCGAGACCGTCCGCGGGATCCTGTCCGATCGCCGGGGCGGCGGGGCCGGCGTCGGCCGCGGGGGCGAGAGTGTCGTCGGCCCACGCGGGGGTCGCCCCGAGGAGGATTCCACCGGCGAGGGCGCCGGCACACCACAACTTGCGCACTGATCTTCTCCTGGCCACATCGGACGATGAGTCTGGTCGATACCCACCAAGTCGGACATAAGGTGTCGGATGGGGCAACGACCGGCCCCACGGGCAGGTTCCGGCTGACTACGATTCGTGAACGTGAGTGCCGTGCCGCCAACAAAGATCCACAAGCATCCGGAGTCCGATGAGGACACGCGCCCCCACCTGGTGCTGTGCGGCGCGGACGCGCTGGTCTTCACCCTGGCCGAGGAACTCGCCAACTCCCGGCACCGGATCCGGATCACGGTGGTCACTCCGCACCGGATCCGGGCCGACGTGCCCGACCTCGCCTCGCTCGCCGACCGCGGGGTGGAGTGGCGCAAGGCCGACCGGCTGGACGAGCGGACCTTCCGCGAGGCCGGGCTCACCGGCGCCACCGGGCTCGCCCTGGTCATGCCGGACGACATGGTCAACCTGCACGCCGCGCTGTGCGCCCGCGAGGTCGAGGAGGAGCTGCGGGTCGTGGTGCGGATGTTCAACCGGGAGCTGGGACACAGCGTGCTCCGGCTCTTCCCGGACTGCGCGGTGCTGTCCGACGCCGAGATGGCCGCGCCCGCCTTCGTGGCGGCGGCGCTGGGTGAGGTGGCTCCCACGCATTTCCGGCACTCCGGCCGTACCCTCTATGTCGCTCACCGGGCGGACATCGCGGAGCGACAGGTGATCCTCACCTTGACCACCTCCGGCGACCGGGGTGAGGTGAGCGTCCTGCCGGACGACCCGCTGCCCGGTTCGGCGCGGCCGGAGGACCTGGTGCTGGCCGAGGCGGTCGGCCGCCCGGCCGGGGAGGACGTGACCCGCCGCCTGCTCACCCGGGCCGGCCGGCGCCGCCGTCCGCTGCGTGCCGTCGGCCGGGTGCTGCGCGCCGCGCTCAGCCGCAAACTCGGCCTCGCGGTCCTGATCACGCTGGCCACCACGCTGGTGGCCGGTCTGGTTCTGGCCAGGTTCGACAAGGGCGGGCACGGCCTGTGGGAGTCGGTCTACGTGACCCTGCTGACCGCGGTCGGATCATCCGATGTGGAGGTCGACCGCAACCCGGTGGCGCAGGCCGCCCAGCTGGTGTTGACCATCGCCGGGCTGGCGATCATCCCGCTGATCACCGCGGCCGTGGTGGACGGCATGGTGAACGCCCGGCTGGCGCTCGCCCAGGGCCGGGTCGCCGGGCAGTTGCGCGACCACATCGTGCTGGTCGGGCTCGGCAACGTCGGCACGCAGGTGCTGCGCCAGCTCACCGACCTGGGGGTCCGGGTGGTGGCGATCGACCGCATCGCCGACGCCCGGGGCGCCAAGAGCGCGCAGCGGCGCGGCGTGCCGGTGATCGTGGGTGACGCGTCCGCCGAGGCCACGCTGCGGGCCGCCTCGATCGACACGTGCCGGGCGCTGGTCGTGCTCTCCACCGACGACGTGGTGAACCTCCAGGCCGCGTTGCAGTCCCGGTCGGCCCGGCCGGACCTGCGGGTGGTGCTGCGGCTCTTCGACGACGACTTCGCGCAGCGGGTCGAGTCGGCCTTCCAGATCAACACGTCCCGCAGCGTCTCCCGGCTGTGCGCCCCGGTCTTCGCGGCCGCGCTGCTGGAACGCGACGTGCACGCCACCATCCCGGTCGACCGGCACGCCGTGATGGTCGCGACGGTGACCGTGTCGGCCGGGTCCCTGCTGGACGGCGCTCCGCTGGAGCACGCCGACCACCCCGGTGAGGCGCGGGTGATCGGCATGTCGGCGGCCGGCCAGGGCTGGGTCGACTGGGTGCCGGACCGGCGCCGGGTGCTGGCCGAGGGCGACGAGATTCTGGTGGTGGCCCGCCGGGGCGGGCTGCGCGCGCTCGTCGAGCTGGCCAGCCCGCCGCTACATCGTGCCGCTCAGTGACTCCGCCTCGACGCCCAGCACGGCCTGCTCGTCCGGCTTGTTGACCAGCACGTCGGTCAGGTAGCCCTGCACCGCCGGGCCCATGCCGACGTCCCGCCCGGCCTTCTCGGAGAGCAGCCACTTGTGCTGGATGATCTGCGAGAAGATCTCCTGCGGCTCCAGCTTGCGGCGCAGGTGGGCGGGGACCGCGCGGACCACCGGCTCGAACACCTCGGTGAGCCAGCGGTGCGCGGCCTGCTGCTCGTCGGTGAGGTGGCTCTCCGCCCGGTAGGCGTCCAGGTCGTTGAGCAGCTGCCGGGCCTGGTTCTCCTCGGCGTCCAGGCCGGTCAGGCGCATCAGCCGCCGGGTGTGGTAGCCGGCGTCGACGACCTTCGGGCGGACCAGGTAACCGCCGTCGTCCGAGGTCGACATGGAGACCTCGGCGACGTCGAAGCCCATCTCGTTGAGCCGCCGGATGCGCCGCTCGATGTGGTGCCGGGAGTCCTTCGACACCTCCTGCTCGTACGTCACCTCGTGCCACAACCGCTCGTAGCGCGCCACGATGTCGTCGACCACCTTCTCCGGGTCGATCGACTCGTGCAGCAGCTCTGCGGCCTCCAGGTCGAGGCACTCGCCGAAGATGTTGAGCCGGAGGATCTCGATGTCCTCGCTGCGCTGCCCCTCGGACAGTTTCGGGTACAGATTGCCGGTCTCGGCGTCCACCAGGTAGGCGGCGAAGGCGCCCGCGTCCCGCCGGAACAGCGTGTTCGACAGCGAGCAGTCACCCCAGGAGAAGCCGGTCAGGTGCATCCGCACGACCAGGGCGGCCAGCGCGTCGAGCAGGCGGTTCATGGTGTCCGGCCGCAGCACCCGGGAGAACAGCGCACGGTACGGCAGGGAGAACTGGAGATGCCGGGTGACCAGCACGGTCTCCAGCGGCTCGCCCTCCTTGGTCTGCCGGTCGGTGGCGATGGCGACCGCCTGCACGGCCGGGAAGTCGATCCGCTCCAGGGCGCGGAGCAGGTCGTACTCCTTCTCGGCGATCCGTTCCCGGGTCTCCTTCATGGCGTAGACCACGCCGTTCAGCTTCACGAACCGGACGATGTGCCGCGAGATGCCCTGTGGCAGCGCGACCAGATGATCGGCCGGCCAGTCCTCGAGCGGAATGTGCCACGGCAGATCCAGCAGCGCGGGGTCGATGAGGGCGGAGGTGATGCGCACGGTGACAAGTGTGCCGGGTCGTGCGGCGCGTCGTGCTTGCACGTGGCTCGTTACACAGGTGCGAAACCGCCGACGACGTACGGGAGTGGCATGCGACGTAGGACTGGAATCGTCATCGGGACGTGCACCGCGCTGGCCCTGGTCGGCACGGCCGGGTCGGTCGTGTCGGCGGGCGCCGGCGTGCGGCCCTCGGAGGTGGGGCTCTCCGCGGCCCGGCCTTCCCCGGTCGGGAGCACCCCGGCCGAGGTGGGGAGGCGAGCCGTCCCACACGTTACACCGACCACCGCGGCCTCCGTTACCAAACCGGACATTTTGCCTTCGGCCTCGTCTTCGGCCCCGGCGCGGGCCCGCGGCCTGGAATCGACCACCACCCGATCCGCCGGCCGTCAGCGCATCGGTGAGCTGCTCCGGGTGGACCGCCTGCTGGGCAACGTGGGCGGCCCGAAGCGGCAGGAGTTCGCCTACCCCGGCGCCTCCTACGTCAAGGTGCACTTCGACCGGCTGACCATGCTGCCCGGCGACTACGTGACCGTGTCGAACCCGGAGCGCACCGAGTCCTACCGGTACGACGAGAGCGACCCGGACGGCCGCTGGGCCATGTCGATCACCGGGGACACCGCGGTCGTCGAGGTGCACCGGGAGATCGACCCGCTCGGGCTCCGCGACATCACCGGTGACCTCGGAATCGGTATCGACCAGGTGGCCCGCGGCGACTCCCGCCGGGCGGCCGCGCGGCCGGGCCGGGAGGAGTCGGTCTGCGGCACCGACACCTCCAGCGACGCGGTCTGCTACGAGTCGAAGGACCCGGTGGCCTACACCAAGTCGAAGGCGACCGCCCGGCTGCTGATCAACGGGACCGAGCTGTGCACCGGCTGGCGGGTCGGCGCCAAGAACCGCATGATCACCAACAACCACTGCCTCACCACCTCCGGTGAGGCGTACGACACCGAGGTCTGGTTCAACTACCAGTGCGCCAAGTGCGGCGGCTACGACGTGTTCAAGCCGACCAAGGTGTGGGGCGACCAGGTGCTCGCCACCGACAAGACGTACGACTACACGCTCTTCACGGTCGCCGGCTTCGAGTCGATCGAGAAGTTCGGCTACCTCACCCTCGACACCGTCCGGCCCCGCAAGGGCCAGGAGCTGTACGTGCCACAGCATCCGTCCGGTGAGCCGGCCCGGATCTCCGGCAGCAAGGGCGAGGCGGCCGGCAACTGTGCGGTCGACAACCCCGACTACACCGGGTATGCGGCACATTCCGACGTCTCGTACTTCTGCGACACGGCCGGCGGCTCGTCCGGCAGCCCGGTCATCTCCCGGGCCACCAACCGGGTGGTGGCGCTGCACCACTTCGGCGGCTGCCCGAACTCCGGGGTGCGGGGCGATCTGCTGGCCGGGAGGTTGCGCACGTACCTCTAGTTTTGTAGGGGTGAACGACAAGATCCGAAGAAGCTGGTGGCCGGAGGCGGCGGCGCTCGCCGGGTTCGCGGCGCTGACCCTCGCCCTGGTGAACGGTCACCTGCTCGCCCTGGACGAGCGGATCGCCGAGTGGTCCCTGACCCACCAGCCGGCGCCGGTGTACTGGACCGCCCGGGTGTTCAACTACCTGGGCCAGGGCGGTCAGGTGCTGATGCCGGTCACGCTGATCCTGACCGGGTTGCTGTTCTGGCGTACCCGATCGGTCCGTGCCCTGCTGCCGTTCGTGGTCACCTTCGCGCTCACCTACTGCACCATCGGCCCGATGAAGGTCTTCTTCGACCGGGCCGCGCCGAGATTCCCGCTGGAGAACCGGGCGGTGATGTTCAATCCGGACGCTTCCGGGAAGCTCGCGATGAGCTACCCGTCCGGGCACGTCGCCAACGCGCTCGTCTGGTTCGCGGTGATCGGCCTGCTTCTCGCCATGCTGCTGCGGCGGGACCTGTCCCGGCGGGAGTGGCTGCTGCTGCGGGTGGCCCCGGTCGTGATCGTCTTCGTGACCACCGTCTACACCGGGTTCCACTGGCTCACCGACTCGATCGCCGGGCTCTTCCTGGGCCTCGTCCTGGTCCGCCTGCTGGGCCGGATCCCGTGGGGGCTCCGGTCAGATCCAGGCGCCCGCCCGCATCACCCGATCCAGCGTCAGGTCGGCGGAGAGGACCACCAGGTCGGCGCGTAGGCCCGGGACCAGGGCGCCCAGCGTCTCGGACAGGCCGAGCAGCCGGGCCGGAGTGGTGGCGGCCATCGCGGCGGCGTCCACCAGCGGCAGGCCGGCGGCCACCGCGTTGCGCAGCGCCACGTCCATGGTCAGGGTGCTGCCGGCGATCGAGCCGTTGTGGGCCAGCCGGGCCACCCGGTCGGCGACCAGCACCTCCTGGCCGCCCAGCTCGTACCGGCCGTCCGGCATGCCGGTGGCGTCCATCGCGTCGGTGATGAGCACGGCCCGTTCCGGTCCGGCGGTGCGGGCCGCGAACGCCAGCATCCCCGGGTGCAGGTGGATGTTGTCGGCGATCAGCTCGCACGCCGTGGTCGAGGAGAGCAGGCCGACCACCGGGCCCGGCTCGCGGTGGTGCGGCGGCCGCATCCCGTTGAACAGGTGGGTGGCGACGGTCGCGCCCGCGGCCACTCCGGCGTGCGTCTGGTCGTACGTGGCATCGGTGTGCCCGATCGCCGCGAGGACCCCGGACGACCGCAGCAGGCCGATCGCCTCGCACGCGCCGGGCAGCTCCGGGGCGACGGTCATCATGCGTACCGCGCCGTCGCCCACCTCGATCAGCTCGGCGATCTCGGACAGCGACGGATCCCGCAGGAACGCCGGGTTCTGCGCCCCGCAGCGGGCGTGCGACAGGTACGGCCCCTCGAAGTGGATCCCGGCGAGCACCCCCTCGGCGACCAGCGGCCGGTAGTCGGCCGTGGCCGACCGCATCAGCTCGAACGGGGAGCTGACCAGGCTGGCCAGGATCGTGGTGGTGCCGTGGCCCAGGTGGAAGGCGGCCGCCTTGCGGGCCGCCCCCGCGTCGCCGGTGGTGAACGTGTGCCCACCGCCGCCGTGACAGTGCAGGTCCACGAAGCCGGGCACGATCACGTCGTCGCCGACCGCGTCGTCCGGGACGATCGCCGTGATCGTCTCGCCGTCCAGGTCGAGATGGCCGGGGACGACCGTGCCGGGGGTGACGATCCGGCCGGAGATGCGGGTCACGAGTTCTCTTTCAGGGAGTCGAGGGCGAGCAGGGCGGAACCCAGGCAGCCGGCGGCGTCGCCGAGTTCGGCGCGGACGATCTCGGGGGAGCGGTGGAAGGTGACCCGCTGGGCGACCGCCGCACGGACCGGGCTGAGCAGGTCGTCGCCGGCCTCGGCCAGCCCGCCGCCGAGCACCACCACGCCGACGTCGTAGAGCGCCTGAGCGGTGATCAGGCCGTCCGCGAGGGCTTCCACGGCGTCCTGCCAGACCCGGCGGGCCAGTTCCTCGCCGCGGGCCGCCCGGGTGGCGACGTCGAAGGCGGTGGCGGTGGGTTCGCCGGACAGTTCCGCGTACCGTCGCCCGACCGCCTTGGCCGACGCCTCCGCCTCCAGGCAGCCGCGCAGCCCGCAGCCGCAGGGCGTGCCGCCCGGCCGGACCACGACGTGCCCCAGCTCGCCGGCCGCGCCGTGCGCCCCCGGGTAGCCGGCGCCGTCGATCACCAGGCCGCCGGCGATGCCGGTGCCGATCGCCACGAACAGCACGTGCCGCCGCCCGCGCCCGGCGCCGAGGCGCGCCTCGGCGAGAGCGCCCACCCGCACGTCGTGGCCGAGCGCGGCGGGCATCCCCAGCCGTCGCACGGCCAGATCCCGCAGCGGTACGTCGCGGAAGCCCACATTCGCCGACCAGACCGCGACACCGTTGTGCTCGTCGACCACGCCGGGCACCGCGATGCCGGTCGCGACCGGGGTGAGCCCGTCGGCGCGGGCCTTCCCGGCCAGCGACTCGGCGACGCCCAGGATCGTCTCGGTGACCGCCTGCGGGCCGCGCTCGGCCCGGGTCGGGTGCCGTTCCTCGTGGTGAACCGTGCCGTCCGGCCGGACCAGGGCGCATTTCATCCCGGTGCCGCCCACGTCCAGGGCGACGACGACGTTCTCGCTCACCTGCGCCCTATCCGAGGACGACGGAGCGGGACAGGTGAGGCGGGTTGTCCGGGTCGAGGCCCTGGGTGGTGGCCAGCGCCAGGGCCACCCGCTGGGCCAGGATCAGGTCGGCCATCGGGTCCAGCGGGGCCCGCCCGCCGACCCAGCGGCCGATCGAGCCGTACCCGCCGTGGTGGCGGCTGTGCACGAAGGCGGCGCCGGTGGCCTCGACCTCCCCGGCCAGGCCCTCCGGCACGTCGCCGAACGCCCACACCACCCGGCGCGGCCCGGCGATCGCGATGGGCCCGTGCCGGTAGTCCATGGCCGGGTACGACTCGGTCCAGAACCCGGCGGTCTCCCGGCACTTGAGGGCGGCCTCCTCGGCCAGCCCGACGGTCCAGCCCCGGCCCAGGAAGGTGATCTGGTCGAAGAGGGCCGGGTGCACCGGGAGCGGGAGGCGGATCGCGACCTCGGCGTCCGAGGCGGCCGTCTCGATGTCGTGGCCCAGGTGCGCCCGCAGGACGGCCAGCACACTGGTGGCGAAGCGGGTCTGCACCACCGACTTCTCGTCGGCGAAGTCGAGGACCACGGTCTCGTTCGCGATCTCGGCGGCCGGCTGGGCGGCGTCGGCGGTGAAGACGGTCACCGGGGTGCGCTCACCGACGGTGCGCATCACCTCCAGCGTCTCGGTCGTGGTGCCGGAGCGGGTGATCGCGACGAGACGGTCGTAGTGGCGGCCGTACGGGAAATCGGACGCCTGGAACGCGTCGGTCTCGCCGTGGCCGGCCTGCTCACGGAGCACCGCGTACGACTTGGCCATGAACCACGAGGTCCCGCACCCGACGACGGCCACCCGCTCGTCCCGGCGGGGCAGCCCCGGCGCCCCGGCTAGTTTCGCCGCCTGCCGCCAGCACTCCGGTTGTGTGGCGATTTCCGCTTTGACATGGCTCATGTCTGTTCCTCACCGGTAGATGCTGCGCATTAGCGCTCGGTTCCCGGGACTTTCGCGCGCTATTGTGCTCACGAGGCCGTCGTCGGGGCAAGCGTCAAAGGTCCTTCGCGCAATGTTTGGCTTTGCTTCCAGGGCTTTCGCGCACTAATGTGCACACACTTATCATGGAACGTGCATCGGGGAGTGGTGGGTGGACCGGTACGCGCGATGGAATGCCCTGCTCGAATTACTCACGGAGAGCGGCCGGGTAACCGTCGAGGAGGCCTCCGAGCGTCTCGACGTCTCCCAGGCCACCATCCGGCGTGACTTCGACCAGCTCGCCCAGCAGCAGATGATCACCCGAACCCGGGGTGGCGCGGTGGCCAACGGGGTCTCCTACGACCTGCCGCTGCGTTACAAGAGCGCCAAGCACTCCGCCGAGAAACAGCGTATCGGTGAGGCCGCGGCCCGTCTCGTCACTCCCGGAACGGTGGTCGGACTCAACGGCGGCACCACGATCACCGAGGTGGCCCGGGCGCTGGCGGTCCGGCCCGACCTCAACGCCGGCGGTGAGGGCTCCCAGCTCACCGTGGTCACCAACGCCCTGAACATCGCCAACGAGCTGCTGCTGCGCTCGCGGATGAAGATCGTCGTGGCCGGCGGCGTGGTCCGCCCGCAGTCCTTCGAGGTGGTCGGCCCGCTGGGTGGCGCCCTCCTGAAGGAGGTCACCCTGGACATCGTGCTGCTCGGCGTCGACGCCCTGGACGTCGAGCTCGGCGCCGCCTCCCACCACGAGGGGGAGGCGTCGATGAACAGCCTCATGGTGGCCCGGGCCAAGCGGGTCGTCGTGATCGCCGACTCCTCCAAGCTCGGTGGCCACGCGTTCGCCCGGATCTGCCCGATCACCAAGGTCGAGACCCTGGTCACCGATTCCGGCGCCCCGCCGTCGGTGCTGGCCGCCTTCCGGGAGGCGGGCGTCGACGTGATCACCGCCTGAGTGCGGGTGTCGGCGAATCGGACGCTCGGTAGCCGGGTGGTCGCTTGAGGTAGCGTCTGCGGGGATCCTCGGTGCCACCTATGCTGAGGATCCCTCGTGAAATCCGTGGTCACCGATGCCGTCTGGGAGCGCCATGCAGCCCGCCGCCGAACCGACCGGTGAGCAGCCGGCCGCCCCCGTGCCCATCGAGTCCGCTCTCACCGACCGGGAGCTGGAGATCCTCGCCTTCGAGGGCAAGTGGTGGAAACACGCGGGCGCCAAGGAGCAGGCCATCCGGGACACCTTCGGCCTCTCCTCGACCCGCTACTACCAGGTGCTCAACGGCCTGCTCGACAACCCGGCCGCTCTCGAACACGACCCGGTCCTGATCGGACGGCTGCGCCGGCTGCGCTCGGCCCGGGCCCGCGGCCGCCGCCGTCAGGGCTGACGGCTCTCGGCGTAGGCGGCGAGCCAGGCCACCTGATCCGGGTCCAGTGAGGCCCGCACCCGCTCGCGGGCCATGGCCACGTTGCCGGCGGTGACCGTGGACGCCTCCAGCGAGTCGCGCATCGCCGCCAGGGCCGACTCCCGGATCAGCGCCGAACAGTCGGCCGCCGAGAAGCCCTCCAGCTCCGCGCCCAGCTCGTCCAGGTCGACCGAGTCGTCCAGCGGCACCGCCTTGGCCGAGGCCCGCAGGATCGCGGCCCGCGCCGCGCCGTCCGGCGGCGGCACGTAGACCAGGCGCTCCAGCCGGCCGGGCCGCAGCAGCGCCGGGTCGATCAGGTCGGGCCGGTTGGTCGCCCCGATCACCACGACGTTGCGCAGGTCCTCGACACCGTCCAGTTCGGTCAGCAGGGCCGCCACCACCCGGTCGGTGACACCGCCGTCGCTGCCCTGACCGCGGGCCGGCGCCAGCGCGTCCACCTCGTCCAGGAACACCAGGGTCGGCGCCGCCTCCCGGGCCCGGCGGAACAGCTCCCGCACCGCCCGCTCGCTGTCGCCCACCCACTTGCTGAGCAGCTCGGCGCCCTTCACCGACAGCACGTTCGCCTTCCCGGTCCCGGCGATCGCCTTCACCAGGTACGTCTTCCCGCACCCGGGCGGACCGTAGAGCAGCACCCCGCGCGGCGGCGAGACACCGAGCCGGGCGAACGTGTCCGGATAGGTCAGCGGCCACAGCACCGACTCGGTGAGCACCTGCTTCACCTCGACCATGTCCCCGACGTCGTCGAGGGTCACGGCCGCCACCTCCAGCGTCGATTCGGCCATCGAGGTGGGCCGGACCACGTCGAGCGCGGCCTCGAAGTCGGCCATCGCCACGGTCGGCGCC
Organism: Actinoplanes flavus; assembly: GCF_017592555.1. Taxonomy (GTDB): domain Bacteria; phylum Actinomycetota; class Actinomycetes; order Mycobacteriales; family Micromonosporaceae; genus Actinoplanes; species Actinoplanes flavus. Next base: position 50,086 of record NZ_JAGFNS010000016.1, read on the forward strand.
TCGGCGTCCTTCTGCCGCAGCGCGGCGCGGACCCCGGCCTCCCGGGTCAGCGCGCCCAGATCGGCGGCCACGAAACCGGGGGTACGCCCGGCGACCTCGTCCAACCGCACGTCCTCGGCCAGCGGCATCCCCCGGGTCAGGACGCCCAGCTGCTCCCGCCGCATGGCCGAGTCCGGCAGTGGCACGGTCAACTGGACGGCCAGCAGGTCGGGGGCGCGCAGAGCCGGATCCACCGACTCGGGCTTGCTGGTGGTGCAGACGACCGCGGTGCCGGCCGCCACGGTCTCGGCCAGCACCTGCCGGAACACCGTGGAGATCGGCCCGGGCTCCTCGCGCGGGGCCAGGGCCTCCACGTCGACGAACAGCAGCACGGCGGGGTCGTCCGTCCGCACCTCGGCGGCCAGCTCACGCAGCCGGGCCGCCGCCGCGTTGTTGGTGAGCGCGGCCAGCTCCGGCGCCCACACCGTGCGCACCGTCGCGCCCACCGCGCCGCCGACCGCCCGGACCAGCGTGGACTTGCCCGACCCGGCGGGCCCGGAGATCAGGACACCGAGCGTCACCCGGGTGCCCAACCGGGTCAGCACCTCCCGGTGGTGGAAGCCCAGGTCGAGCAGCTCCTCCAGCTCCTTGGCCTGGGTGCGGAGGCCCGGCAGGTCGTCCAGGTTCGGCGGAGGCGCCTCCGGGACGGCCGGAGCGGGCGTCTCGGCGCTGACCCGCGCGACCGGGCCGGCCGCAGCGGTGCCCGGGCCGTCCTGCCAGGTGACCACGGTCTTCATGGTGACCAGGGAGGCATCCGCACCGGCCACCGCCGTCACCCGCAGCAGGGCACTGGTCCAGCCGTAGCCGACCCGGTTCGCCAGGCTGCGCCGGGCCGCTTCGAGATGCGGACGGTTCCCGGCCTCCGGCACCACGTCCTGCGGCAGCAGCGAGACGTCGTCGCCGGTGCTGACCACCTTGCCGAGCAGGGCCAGGCGCAACATCTCCGGGGAGACCGCGGCGACCACCTCCGGCGGCCCGGACAGGGTCACCCGGTCGGCGTGCACCACCGGGATCGGGGTGACGGTGACCTCGCCGCCGTCCCGCATCCGGAGGTTGCCCAGAATCAGGTCGTCGGCGTACAGCAGCCCTCCGCCGGAAGCCGCCTCGGCCCTGGCGACCAGGCAGGCGGTGGTCCGCTCGCCGGTGAGGCGCACCGGATCACCGGTACGCAGATCCAGCGCCGCCATCACCTCCGGATGCAACCGCACGACTCCACGCCGCGCATCCAGCGCAGCGGGGCGCAGGGTCACCGTCAGCGTGAGATCATCAGCCACCGCGCGTGCCTCCGATGGAATGTCTGGGGCCATCTGGTTCGTCCACGCTATCCGCCGAGGGGTAGTCCATTTGATGAGGCGTAGACCGCTAGTCGCTGTGACGGTGGCGCTGACCCTGCTGTCCGGGTGCACCGACGACCCGCCCACACCGTCGGCGCCGCCCTCGGCGTCCCCGGCCGCCGCCCCCGGGACCACCCTGGACATGCCGCCGGAGAGCTTCGGCCCGCCCCCGCCGGCGCCCACCCCCACCGGCCGGATGGAGATGAGCCCCGCCGGGTACGGACCCTTCCGGATCGGCATGACCCAGCAGGAGGTCACCGACGCCGGGCTGGTCGCCGGGCTGTCACCGGACGGCTGCGGCAGCGCGAGCGGCTTCCCCGGTACGCCGGAGGTCGACTTCTGGGGCGGCGAGCTGGTCCGGGTACGGGTCGGCAGCCCCGCCACCACGGCTCCGATCGGCGCCACGCTCGCCGACGTGCGGGCCGCGTACCCGGCCGGCCGGGCGGTCACCGGCGCGAACGGCGTCACCGGCTGGCTCGTCGTGGACGGCGCCGACGCCATGCTCGTCGAGTTCACCGCCGGTACGGCGACCGCCGTGACCGCCGGCCGGACCACCACCGTCGAGGAGGTCTTCGCCGGCCGCCGGGGATGCTGAGAGTTTTCCCAGAGAACCCTCAGCCCCACCTCAGGGGTTTCCTACTAGCGTGTGCGCCATGTCTGCCCTGACCACCGGGTTGCGCCGCGCGCTGCCCCGGCTCAACCGGCGCCGGGTCGTCCCGGCGGTGGCCGCCCTCGTGGTGCTCGCCGCCGTGGCCGTCTGGGCCGTCCGCCCCGCGCCGGACGCCTGGACGACCGAGGACCTCCGGCTGTCCGGTGACGGCGTCGAACTGGACGCCCGCTTCTACCTGCCGGCCGACCGGGACGCCCACGTGCCGGCGGTCCTGCTGGCGCACGGTTTCGGCGGTTCCAAGGACACCGTCCGGGAGGACGCCGAGGCGCTCGCCGGGCAGGGCTACGCCGTGCTGGCCTACACCGCCCGCGGGTTCGGCCGCAGCACCGGCGAGATCCATCTGGACAGCCCGGACCACGAGGTCAAGGACGCTCAGCGGCTGCTCGACTGGCTGGCCGCCCGGCCCGAGGTGACCACCGACGGCGCCGGGGACCCGAAGGTCGCGGTGGTCGGCGGCTCGTACGGCGGGGCCCTCGCCCTGCTGCTCGCCGGCCAGGACCGGCGGGTCGACGCGATCGTCCCGTCGATCACCTGGAACGACCTGGGCACCGCCCTGGTCCCGCAGTCGGCGGACACCGACGCGGCCGGCGTCTTCAAGAAGAGCTGGGCCGGCTATTTCTTCGGCAACGGGACGGCCTCTCCGGAACGAGGCGGCCCGCCGCGGCAGCAGCCGGAGGATCCCGCGTGCGGCCGGTTCGCGAAGGACGTCTGTGCCGCCTACCTCCAGATGGCCACCAGTGGCATCCCGGACGAGAACACCCTGGCCCTGCTGCGGAAGTCCAGCCCGGCCACGGTCCTCGACAAGATCAAGGCGCCGGCGTTGCTGATCCAGGGCGCGGTCGACACCCTCTTCCCGCTCTCCGAGGCGGACGCCAACGCGACGGGCATCGCCGCGGCCGGCACCCCGGTCCGGGTGGCCTGGTTCACCGGCGGCCACGACGGCGGCGAGGGGCCCACCTCCGACTCCGACCGGCTCAAATACCTGACCGTGCAGTGGCTCGACCACTACCTCAAGGGCGAGGGCGAGGCGCCCGGCGACGACTTCACCTGGTCGCAGGTGGCCGGATTCAGCGCGCTCGACCGTGGGCTGGTCACCAACGGCTACTCCGCGGACGCGTACCCCGGATTGGGCGGAACCGGAAGCATCCGGGTCCCGCTCTCCGGATCGGCGCAGCCGATCGCCAACCCGCCGAACGGCAACCCGGGCGCCATCTCGTCGATGCCCGGCCTCACCGGCCGGCTCAGTTCGCTGCTCAGCGGCAACGTGGCCCTGGACGTGGCCGGCCAGCACGCGGTCTTCGAGTCCGAGCCGCTCACCGCCGCCGCCGACGTGGCCGGGTCGCCCACGGTCCGGCTGCGGGCCGCGTCGCCGACCGGCGAGGCCGTCGTCTTCGTGAAGCTCTACGACGTGGACGCCAACGGCACGGCCACGCTCAGCGCCGGCCTGGTCGCGCCGGTCCGGCTCACCGGCCTGCCGGCCGACATCGCCCAGGCCCGGCCGGTCACCGTGACGCTGCCGGCGATCGTCCGGCAGATCGAGGCGGGTCACACCGTACGCGTCACCGTCGCCACCTCCGACCAGGCGTTCCTCACCCCCGCCCAGCCGGCCACGTACACCGTCGCGGTGGAGCCGGAGCTGACCCTGCCGACGCTGACCGGCACACCGATCGCCGATCCCGGCAGCCTGTGGTGGCTGGTCCTGGCCGGCGTGATCGCGGCCGTGCTGCTCGGCCTGGTGCTGCTGCTCGTGGTGAGCCGGATCCGGCACCGGCGGCGGGACGTGGCGGTGGTCGCCGAGCACGCCGACACCCCGCTCGTGGTGCGCGGGCTGCGCAAGGCCTACGGCGACGGCTTCGTGGCGGTCCAGGAGATCGGCTTCACCGTGGAGCGCGGGCAGGTCGTCGGCCTGCTCGGCCCGAACGGCGCGGGCAAGACCACCACGCTGCGGGTGCTGATGGGCCTCACCCAGCCGACCGACGGCGAGATCTTCGTCTTCGGGCACCGGCTGGTCCCCGGCGCCCCGATCCTGTCCCGGGTCGGCGCGCTCGTCGAGGGCCCCGGCTTCCTGCCGCACCTGAGCGGCTACCAGAACCTCCAGGCGTACTGGCAGGCCACCGGCCGTCCGTGGGAGGACGCCCGGTTCGAGGAGGCGCTGGAGATCGCCGGACTGGGCGACTCGGTGCACCGCAAGACCCGCAAGTACAGCCACGGCATGCGGCAGCGGCTCGCCATCGCGCAGGCCATGCTCGGCCTGCCCGAGCTGCTGGTGCTCGACGAGCCGACGGACGGGCTGGACCCGCCGCAGATCGCCGAGATGCGCCGCGTCCTCCAGCGGTACGCCACCGACGGCCGGGCCGTGCTCGTCTCCAGCCACCTGCTCGCCGAGGTGGAGCAGACCTGCACCCACGCGGTCGTCGTCAACAAGGGCCGGATCGTGGCGTCCGGCCCGGTCGGCGACATCGTCGGCGAGTCGCCGTCGGTGCAGTTGGAGGTCTCCGACGTGCCGGCCGCCACCCGGATCCTCGAGGACCTGGGCGTGCACTCGGTCCAGGCCGAGGGCACACACGGCCTGATCGTCGACATGAACGGGACGGCCCGCTCGGAGATCGTCGCGTCGCTGGTCGGCGCCGGCATCGGGGTGGACCGGCTGGTGCCGCGCCGCCGCCTGGAGGACGCGTTCCTGGCCCTGGTCGGCGACAACTCGCGAGGAAGTGGAGACCGATGAGCACGCTGGAGGCCGCCCCGGGGTACCGGCCGTCGCGCACCCTGCCGATCTGGGCCGAGGTGCGCCGCCAGGCGTCGCGCCGGCGCACCCAGTTGGCGCTGGGCTTCATGGTGCTGCTGCCGCTGATCATCCTGGCCGCCTTCGAGTTCGGCGGCGGAGGCGGCCCGGACGAGGACGGCGACGGCGGCGGCGCGTTCAGCAGCATGGCCGACCTGGCCACTTCCGGCGGTCTGAACTTCGCCCTCTTCGGCCTCGCCGTCTCGGCCGGGTTCCTGCTGGTCGTGGTGGTGGCGCTGTTCTTCGGCGACACGGTGGCCAGCGAGGCGAGCTGGGGCAGCCTGCGCTATCTGCTGGCCGTTCCGGTCCCGCGGGCCCGGCTGCTCGGCGTCAAGCTGACCGTCGCGGCCGCCTACTCGCTCGTCGCGCTGCTGCTGCTCACCGGCACCGGCCTGCTGATCGGCACGCTCCGCTACGGCTGGTCCCCGCTGGGCAGCACGATCGCCGCCGAGATCCCGCCCGCCGAGGGCCTGCTCCGGCTGCTCGCCATCCTCGCCTACCTGGCGACCACCCTGCTCGTGGTGGCCGGCCTGGCCTTCCTGCTGTCGGTGCTCACCGACGCCGCCCTGGGCGCGGTCGGCGGCGCGGTGCTGCTCTGGATCCTGTCCAGCATCCTGGACCAGATCGAGGCTCTCGGCGACGTCCGCAACGCCCTGCCCACCCACTACACGGACGCCTGGATGGGCCTGCTCTCCACCCCCGTCCAGACCGAGGACCTGGCCAAGGGTGCCATCTCCGCGGTCGTCTACGCCACGCTGTTCTGGGGGATCGCCTTCTACCGATTCACCCGAAAAGACATCACTTCCTGAACCCCTTTCCGGTACGGAAGTGCTGGGTCCCGTGACCCGGGGCGGCCACTCCAGGCGGCCCTCCAGGCCGTCCCCCGCCGCCGGCTCATGAGAGCGGGGTTTTCGGGCGCAACCGCTCACGCACGTCGCACGGTGGGGCTCGCGTTCTGGACGCGCCAGCGGCCAGCGAGTCCCGCCGGGCCCTCGGCGGGAGCAGCGGTCTGTACCCACCACCCCGCTGCGACCTCGAGGTTTGATCTTGGGGGTGGGGGCGACCGAGGCAGGGTGGCCGCGGCAGGAGGTGGCTCACACCTCGGGAACTCCGTGTGGTGTTGGCGGGATCTCGTCGTAAGGTGTGGGAAACAACTGAATACCTCATCCAGAGGGGCAGAGGGATACGGCCCGACGAAGCCCCGGCAACCACCGCGCATGACTCTCGATGACGAGGCAGCGACGTGGCAGGTGCTAATTCCGTCCCCGTTCCGGCAGGTCGCCGCGGGGAAAGATGAGAGGAAACTCTGAATGACGTCTGTCGTCGACGCGCCCGCCGCCACCTCCTCCTCGCCCGCTCGTGGCCTGATCTGCCGTGCCTGCGGCTCGGAGTACCCGCTGGCCGCACAGCACGCCTGTTACGAGTGTTTCGGCCCGCTCGAGGTCGCCTACGACGAGGCGGCGCTCGCGCGGGTGACCCGGGCCCAGATCGAGGCGGGCCCGCAGAACATCTGGCGCTACGCCGCCCTGCTCCCGGCCGGCCAGGACCCGGACGCCCGGGTGACCCTGGACCCCGGCATGACCCCGCTGGTCAGCGCCCCGGCCCTGGCCGCCGCGATCGGTCTCGAGGCCCCGCTGTGGGTGAAGGACGACTCGCAGAACCCGACCCACTCGTTCAAGGACCGGGTCGTCTCGGTGGCGCTGACCGCCGCGAAGCAGCTCGGCTTCCAGCGGTTCTCCTGCGCCTCGACCGGCAACCTGGCCAACTCGGTGGCCGCCCACGCGGCCCGCGCCGGTGTGCCGAGCATCGTCTTCATCCCCTCCGACCTGGAGCCGGGCAAGATCATCACCACCGCGGTGTACGGCGGTGACCTGGTCGCCATCGAGGGTTCCTACGACGACGTGAACCGGCTGTGCAGCGAGCTGGTGGAGACCGACGAGTTCGAGGACACCGCGTTCGTGAACGTGAACGTCCGCCCGTTCTACGCCGAGGGTTCCAAGACGCTGGGCTACGAGGTGGCCGAGCAACTGGGCTGGCGCATCCCGGCCCAGGTGGTCATCCCGATGGCCTCCGGTGAGCTGCTCACCAAGGTGGACAAGGCGTTCTCCGAGCTGGTCGAGATCGGACTGGCCGAGGCCCCGGAGGGCGGCTGGACCGTGTTCGGCGCCCAGTCCGAGGGCTGCAACCCGATCGCGGTGGCGCTGCACGCCGACACCGACGTGATCACCCCGGTGAAGCCGACCGGCATCGCCAAGTCGCTGAACATCGGCGACCCGGCCGCCGGGCCGTACGCGATCGAGGCGGTCCGCCGCACCGGCGGCTGGATGGACTACGCGAACGACGACGAGATCCGGGCCGGTATCCGGCTGCTCGCCGAGACCACCGGCGTCTTCGCCGAGACGGCCGGCGGCACCACGGTGGCCGTGCTGAAGAAGCTGGTGGAGAGCGGGAAGCTGGACCCCACCAAGGAGACGGTCGTCTACAACACCGGTGAGGGCCTGAAGACCCTCGACGCGGTCGCCGGCCAGGTTGGACCGACCCACACGATCAAGCCGTCGCTGCGTGGTGCTCGCGAGGCCGGCCTGCTCGGATAACACTGCGTGACCGGCGATCAGCCGGTTGTCGAGAAATACCTCCTCCGAGGACTTGCACTCCGATCTCCGGATGGGCAGGATGCTCTCTGCGGGAGGACGCGACGCCGTACGAGGCCCCTCACCTGAGCTTGGCGACAATCTCCGAGGGTCCCAACGATCCAGCGCTGACCCATTACGGCTACGTGCCCGGAGGCGTTGTGCGTCCGTCCTCCCGACCAAACATGCGCAGTGCCCACGGCCTTCGCAGTGCCCACGGCCGGAGTGGCAGGTCCTCCGGGTAGTGCCCGTCGGCCAGCCCCGCGTTCCTCTCGAACCAGTTGCGCACCCCGTAGGACGTGGTGAGCGCGATCGACCAGGCGCAGGCCAGCCAGTAGGCGGGCCAGAACAGCGGACCGAGGACGGCGTACTGGCCGGCGTGCCGGCTCTCGTGGGCGAGCAGCCGGGCCCGCTCCTCGGCGAGCAGCCACTCGGCGGTGCGCTTCGTGATGATCACCGAGCCGACCGTGAAGCAGGTCGCGGGTGGCACCCGGAGCCGGTAGTTCTCGGCGATCAGCACGCCGTGCCGGCCCCGCCGGACCCGCGCCCCGGTGGACAGCGCGATCAGCAGACCGATGACGGTCGTCCCGTTCAGGGCGGTGAGGACCGTGCGCGTCACGTGCCACCCCCGCCCGGCCATCAGGCCCGCCGTCGCATCTGGAGCTCGGTGAGCACCGGGACGGTCGGATGCGGCAGGCGCACCCCGGTGTCGGCGAAACCCAGCTTCTCGTACGCCCGGACGGCCCGCCCGTTGCCGCACACCACCTCGAGCATCAGCTCGTCCCGCCCGGCCGCGACCGACCAGTCGGCGACCGCCTCGATCAACTGCCCGAGGATCTTGCCGCCCCGGTGTGCCGGGGTCAGGTACACCGCGAAGATCACCGTGCAGTGTGGCTCGTCCGGCAGCACCACCCCGCCGGCGTGCCCGATCAGCGGCCCACCCGGGTCGGCGATGAACTGGGCCGTCTCGAACCCCTCGGACGACTGCCGGATCCGCTGCCGGTAGCTCTCGTGCGGCCGGGCCGCCGCCTGCGCCAGGGTCTCCAGGAAGGCGAGGGGACTGTCCGCCAGCATCTCCAGCCGCAGCGCCCGCATGCGCCCGGCGTCCTCCGGGGTGACCCGGCGTACGTCCCAGTTCTCCATGGGTAATCCCTACCGCCGCGGCCCCCGGTCGGCAACCGGGTTGTCGTGAAGCCGAGTGGCGGCGCTACGGCATGATTCGACGATGAACGATCGGCCCGAGGGGCTTTCCGGTGTCCGGCTGCTGCGCGCCCGCCCGTGGGGGATCGCGGTGGCCGTGCTGCTCACCAGCGCAGCGGCGCTGGCGTACTCGTGGGCGTGGCTGTCCCTGATTCCGGGCTTCGGCCCGATGCCGTCGTTCGATCCGGCGTCGGCCCTGACCCGCTGGGTGGTCGCGCCGCTCGCCGGGGAGGTCCCGGTGACGGTGGCCCTGATCGCGATCGCCGTCCTGTCCCGGCGGCGGGTGACCGTGGGCCGGGCGCTGCTGCTGTGGATTCTCGCCGCGCTCGTCTCGACGGTGAAGAACATGCTGGACGCGGGCCTCGAGTTCGCGGTCGGCCAGGTCGGCCTCGACCCGCTCATCGTGGTGGCGATCGCCGGTGACGTCGTCATGCTGATCGGCGTGGGCCTGCTGGCCCGTCGGCTGCTGCCGGCGCCGGGGTTCCCGGCGGTGCGGCCCGGCCGCGACCTGACGGCGCTGATCGTGGCCGCCTTCCTCATCACGGCGCTGACCGAGGTCTTCTCCGTCGCGGCGATGCTGTTCGCGATCCCGTTCGCCACGGAGGAATCGATGCCCACGGTGATCGTGCTGAGGCTGTCGGCGTTCGCCGTCCTGTCGGGGTTCCTCACCGTCGGCTGGGCGGTTGCGGCGCTCGTCACGTCGGTTCCGGAGCGGTCCGCATGGTCCGGAGAGCCCGCTGAGCTGGGCTTTCAAGATCCTTAACGGAAACCGGGGCTGCCCCGGGGGTTTCGCGGGAAGATGGGGTTTCTTGCACTCGCCATCGGGGAGTGCTAAACAAGTGATTGGCACTCGCGCATGCTGAGTGCCAACAGGTCGGGACGGTGGGGTTCCGGTCACGATGCTGCCATCGGCATCGGGGCACGGAGCCGGTCGTCGCGGGCTATCCGGCTCGGCCTGAGGACGTCACATCGCCAGGTGGTGACGTCCACAGACTTCCTCAAAGTGCGGAGAGCGGGGCTGATGAGGCCCGGCGCCGCGGATGTCCGGGAGGACAACGCCGTATGGCCAAGATCATCGCATTCGACGAGGAGGCTCGCCGGGGCCTCGAGCGCGGCATGAACCAGCTCGCCGACGCGGTCAAGGTGACCCTCGGGCCCAAGGGCCGCAACGTGGTTCTCGAGAAGAAGTGGGGCGCCCCCACGATCACCAACGATGGTGTATCCATCGCCAAGGAGATCGAGCTCGAGGACTCGTACGAGAAGATCGGCGCCGAGCTGGTCAAGGAGGTCGCCAAGAAGACCGACGACGTCGCCGGTGACGGCACGACGACGGCGACCGTCCTGGCCCAGGCTCTGGTCCGTGAGGGTCTGCGCAACGTCGCCGCGGGCGCGAACCCGATGGCCCTGAAGCGGGGCATCGAGGCCGCCGTGGCCAGCGTCTCCGAGGGTCTCTCGCAGCTCGCGAAGGACGTGGAGACCAAGGAGCAGATCGCCTCCACCGCCTCCATCTCCGCCGGTGACTCCACGGTCGGCGAGATCATCGCCGAGGCCATGGACAAGGTCGGCAAGGAAGGCGTCATCACCGTCGAGGAGAGCAACACCTTCGGCCTGGAGCTCGAGCTCACCGAGGGTATGCGCTTCGACAAGGGCTACATCTCGGCGTACTTCATGACCGACGCCGAGCGCATGGAGGCCGTCTTCGACGACCCCTACATCCTCATCGCGAACAGCAAGATCTCCGCGGTCAAGGACCTGCTGCCGATCCTCGAGAAGGTCATGCAGTCCGGCAAGCCGCTGGTCATCATCGCCGAGGACGTCGAGGGCGAGGCCCTGGCCACCCTGGTCGTCAACAAGGTCCGCGGCACCTTCAAGTCGGTCGCCGTCAAGGCCCCCGGCTTCGGTGACCGTCGCAAGGCCATGCTCGAGGACATCGCCATCCTCACCGGTGGCGCGGTCATCAGCGAGGAGGTCGGCCTCAAGCTCGACGCCGCCGACCTGTCGCTGCTGGGCCAGGCCCGCAAGGTCGTCATCACCAAGGACGAGACCACCATCGTCGACGGTGCCGGCAACGCCGAGCAGATCCAGGGCCGGGTCAACCAGATCCGCGCCGAGATCGAGCGCTCGGACTCCGACTACGACCGTGAGAAGCTGCAGGAGCGCCTGGCCAAGCTGGCCGGCGGTGTTGCGGTGATCAAGGTCGGCGCGGCCACCGAGGTCGAGCTCAAGGAGCGCAAGCACCGCATCGAGGACGCCGTTCGCAACGCGAAGGCGGCCGTCGAGGAGGGCATCGTGCCCGGTGGTGGTGTCGCGCTGGTGCAGGCCGGCAAGACCGCCTTCGACAAGCTGGACCTGTCGGGTGACGAGGCCACCGGCGCCAACATCGTCAAGGTCGCGCTCGACGCCCCGCTGCGTCAGATCGCCGTGAACGCCGGCCTCGAGGGCGGCGTCGTGGTGGAGAAGGTGCGCAACCTCGAGGCGGGCCACGGCCTCAACGCCGCCAACGGCGAGTACGTGGACCTCCTGGCCGCGGGCATCATCGACCCGGCCAAGGTGACCCGCTCGGCGCTGCAGAACGCCGCGTCGATCGCCGCGCTGTTCCTCACCACCGAGGCCGTCGTGGCCGACAAGCCCGAGAAGACCCCGGCTCCGGCCGGCGCCCCGGGCGGCGGTGACATGGACTTCTGAGTCCATCAGAACCAACCGGAAGGCGGTCCGCTTCGGCGGGCCGCCTTCCGGCCTTCTGCGCGAAGGGGTACGCCGGAGATATTCCCTCGCCTGGGCGACGCCTGTGGGGGCTAACCTGGGACGGATGCGTGATCCCTCCGTCTCCCGCTACTCGGCCGGCCGTCTGTCCCCGATCCGGCGCGCGGCCGACCTGCGCCGACTGCGTGACGAGCAGTTCGACGTCCTGGTGGTCGGTGGCGGCGCCACCGGCGCCGGCGCCGCGCTCGACGCCGCCTCCCGCGGCCTCAAGGTCGCCCTGGTGGAGGCGCGCGATCTGGCCGCCGGCACGTCCAGCCGGTCCAGCAAGCTGATCCACGGTGGCCTGCGCTACCTGGAGCAGTTGGAGCTGCACCTGGTCCACGAGGCGCTGACCGAGCGCGGCCTGCTGGCCACCCGGCTCGCGCCGCACCTGGTGCGCCCGGTCCCGATCCTGGTTCCGCTGCCCAGCGCCGGCCTGCCCCAACGGGCCTGGCAGCGCGGCTATTACGGGCTCGGTGTGGCCGCCTACGACGCGTTCGCCGGGATCTTCGGCACCGGGCGGGGCATGCCGCTGCACCGGCACCTGACCCGCGACGGCGCCCGGCACCTGTTCCCCAGCCTGCGGGCCGACCGGATCGCCGGCGCCATCCGCTACTACGACGGCCAGGTCGACGACGCCCGGCTGGTGGTCAACCTGGCCCGGACCGCGGCCAGCCTGGGCGCCGCCGTGGTGACCAGCGCCCGGGTCACCGGTTTCGTGCGCGAGGCCCGCCAGGTGGTCGGCGTGAAGGTGCGCGACCTGGAGGCCCCGGGCTCGGAGGAGTTCGAGGTCCGGGCGCACACGGTGGTCGCCGCCACCGGCGTGTGGAGCGACGACATGTCGCAGATGCTCAACGACGTGGGCGTCCGGCCGGGGCTGCGGGTCCGCGCCTCCAAGGGGGTGCACCTCGTGGTGCCCCGCTCGGCGATCACCGGTGAGTCCGGCCTGATCCTGCGGACCGCCACGTCGGTGCTGTTCGTGCTGCCCTGGGGCGGTCACTGGATCATCGGCACCACGGACACCGACTGGCAGCTCGACCGGGCCCACCCGGCCGCCTCCGCCCGCGACATCCGCTACCTGCTCGACCAGGTCAACGCGGTGCTGGACCGGCCGCTCACCACCGACGACATCGAGGGCGTCTACGCCGGTCTGCGGCCGCTGCTCTCCGGCGAGGCCGACTCCACCTCGAAACTGTCCCGCGAGCACGCCGTGGTCGAGCCGATGCTGGGGCTGCTGCTGGTGGCCGGCGGCAAGTACACGACGTACCGGGTGATGGCGGCCGACGTCATCGACCGGGCGGTGCGCCGGCTGGGCGGTCCGGCCCGGCCGTCGCGGACCGCCGAGCTGCCGCTGCTCGGCGCGGACGGCTACGCCGCCGCGTGGCGGGACCGGCACGACACGGCCCGGCGGCACGGCGTCACCGCGGGGGTGGTCGAGCATCTCCTGGAGAGGTACGGAACCCTGACCGTCCACCTGCTGGCGATGATGTCCGCCCAGCCCGAGCTGGCCGCGCCGCTGGCCGGGGCGCCGGAGTACCTGGCCGCCGAGGTGGCGTACGCGGCTCTCGCCGAAGGCGCCCTGCACCTGGACGACGTGCTCACCCGGCGGACCCGGATCTCGATCGAGACCTCGCACCGTGGCACCGAGTCGGCCGCGCACGCCGCCGAGATCATGGGGCAGGCGCTCGGCTGGGACGCCACCGTCCGGCAGAAGGAGATCGAGCACTACCTGGCCCGGGTCACCGCCGAGCGGCAGTCGCAGACCAAGCCGGACGACGAGACCGCCGACGCCGCCCGGATGGGGGCGCCGGACGTCCGCGGGCTGGCCGCCGACCGGCGGGAGCCGCTGCTCGAGATCGACCTTTGATCCTCGTCGACGAGCCACTCTGGCCGGGTCGCGGCTGCCTCTGGTCGCACCTGGTCAGCGACGTCTCGTACGACGAGCTGCACGTCTTCGCCGAGATGCTCGGCTCGCCGCGGCGGGCCTTCGACCGGGACCACTACGACATCCCGGAGTTCCGGTTCCCCAGCGCGCTCTGGCTGGGCGCCACCCTGCTGCCGTCGCGTGAGCTGGCCGCCCGTCTCCGGGCGGCCGGCCTCCGCCGCCCGAAGCACTGTGTCTGATGGCCTCGCTCCGCTCGGCTGGCATTCCGCCCCTTGAGTCGGTGTCGAGGGCGCCGAAAACGACCACGCTTCGCTAGCCGTTTTCGGCGCCCTCGACACCGACGGGC
>NZ_JAGFNS010000016.1:63723-218082 GCF_017592555.1 Actinoplanes flavus
GTGGGGTGGGGGGGGGCCCCCACCCCCCCCCCGGTGCGCGCGCGTTTGGGGGCCCCCCCCCCCCCGACGGGCGAAATGCGTTGTGGTCGGGCTTAACCCCTACGCCAGTTCCTCCAGCTCAGCCCGAAGGTTGGCGCGGGCCCGGTCTTCCCAGCGGTCGCGGATCTCGGCGTGGCGGTAGATGGACGGCAGGTTCAGGAGCTCGGTGAGGACCCGTGAGCGGCCGCCGCGGAAGGCGTCGTCGGGGACGTGGGCGTACTCGCGGCGGATCGCGCTGGTGTAGCGGACGTACCGGTCGGCGTCGGCGGCCAGGATCGACAGGTCGGCGTCGCAGAGCAGTTCGCCGTCCGGATCGTTCTCCCCGGTCGCGTGCCCGGCGGTCAGGCTCACCAGGCGGGCCACCTCGGCGGCCACCTCGGCCGGGGCGCCCAGGCTGGTCAGCAGACCCTCGGCGAACTCGGCGCTGTCCCGCTCGTTGGCGTCGCCCAGGGCACGCGGGTCGTACACCGCGTCGTGCAGCCAGGCGGCCAGGCGTACCCGGTCGGGGTGGGGCGCCAGGTGGGCGAAGCGGTCGACCACCTCGAGCACCGCGGCGAGATGGGTCACGTCGTGATAGTGGCGCTGCGGCTCGGTCCAGCGGCCGAGCAGGTAGTTCGCGGCGGCGTCCAGGTCCGTGTCGCTCGCGGTGGCGCCGGCGCCGCGGGCCGCGGACCGGAAAGCTTCGGGCAGAGAGGTCACTCAGGCATCCTGACACGTAGGTTGTTGTCATGATCGGCAAGAAGCGGGTCCCGGTGTTTCTGGCCCGGGGCCGGGCCGGGCTGATGCTCGCGATGCAGGCCGGTCTCGCCGCCGGCCTGGCCTGGTATGTGGCACACGACCTGTTCGGCCGCCCGATGCCGTTCTTCGCGCCGATCGCCGCGGTGATCGCGCTCGGCTCGTCGGTGGGCCAGCGTCTGCGGCGGACCGCGGAGCTGGTCATCGGGGTGGCGGTCGGCATCGGCCTGGGCGACGGCATCATCCTGCTGATCGGCAACGGCCCGGTGCAGATCGGGCTGATCGTGCTGCTCGCCGTGCTGCTCGCGACCGCGGCCGGCGGCGGCGCCGCGCTGATCGTGCAGTCCGCCTCCTCGGCGGTGCTGGTCGCCACCCTCACCTCCGGCACCGGACAGCCCTGGACCCGCTTCCTGGACGCTCTGGTCGGCGGTGGGGTGGCCCTCGTGGTGATGACCGTGCTGCTGCCGCTGAACCCGCTGACCGTGGTGCGCCGGGCCGCCGATCCGGCGCTGCGTGCTTTCACCGACGGCCTGCACGACGCGGCACGCGGGCTGGCCGCCGCCGATCCGGACGTGCTCCAGGCGGCCCTGGAGCGGCTGCGGGCGGCCGAGGACACCTTCGCGGCGTTCCAGTCCGCGATCGAGGCGGCCGGGGAGAACGTGGCGTTCGCGCCGGCCCGGTGGCGGGCCCGCGGCGCCCTGACCCAGTACGTCGAGGGCGCCCCCCAGCTCACCTACTCGCTGCGCAACGTCCGGGTGCTGCTGCGCCGGGCGCACACCGCGCTCAACGACCACGAGCCGGTCCCGGCGGTTCTGCCGGTGTCGGTCCGGCACCTGGGTGACGCCGTGGAGCTGCTCCGGCAGGAGTGGGCCCGGGGTGTGGAGCCGGTCGCGGCCCGGGAGCGGGCGCTGCGGGCGGTCACCGAGTCGGGCCGCGCCTACCAGGAGGGGGTCGGCTACTCCGGGGGCGTGGTGGTGGCGCAGACCCGGACCGCGGTGGCCGACCTGCTGCGGGCCACCGGCGTCGAGTACGCGGAGGCGACCCGTCAGGTGCGGGCCGCCGTCGGCTGGCGGGGGCGGCCCCACGGAGCACGCCGTCGTACCGGTCGATGACTAGGCTTGCGGCATGGCCGACGATCCCGCCCCCGAGACGACCGAGGCTGTCCCTCCCTATCCCGAGGTGACCGAGGCCGCGAAGGCGCCGGTCCCCGGGCGCACCGCCGGGTGGCGGCGCTGGCTGCCGGTCGCCCTGGTGATCGCGCTGATCGCCGGCGCGGCCGTCTTCATGCTGGTCTTCCTCGGCTACAACATCGGCATCACCGGCCTGGCCGTCGGCCTGACCGCGGCGATCCTCCCGGTTCCGCTGCTGGCCAGCAGTTTCGTCTGGCTGGACAGATACGAGCCGGAACCCGCGAAGTACCTGGTCTACTGCTTCGCCTGGGGCGCCGCCGTGGCGACCGCGGTGGCGCTCGGGGTGAACAGCGGCGCCGCCTGGCTCTTCGACCGGGTGGGCCTGCCGGACGCGCTGGTCGCGGTGCTGGTGGCCCCGCTCATCGAGGAGTCGATGAAGGTGCTGGGCCCGCTGCTGCTGTTCTGGCGCCGCCGCGGCGAGTGGTCCGGCATCACCGACGGCATCGTCTACTGCGGCCTCTCCGCGCTCGGCTTCGCCATGGTGGAGAACGTGCTCTACCTGGGCGGGCACGGCTACGCGGCGGGCGCCGACGAGTACGGTCCGGCCACCGGCCTGCAGAACGTGTTCCTGATCTTCATCGTGCGGATCCTGTTCACCGGCTTCGCCCACCCGCTGTTCACCTCGATGGCCGGGATCGGGCTGGGGATCGCCGCCCGCTCCGGCGACCGGACCGTCCGGCGGCTCGCCCCGGTCGCCGGCCTGCTGCTCGCGATGATCCTGCACGGCATCTTCAACCTGCTGCCGACACTGGCCGGCGCCACCGGCGAGACCATGATCATGCTGTACGGCTACCTCGGCTTCATGGTGCCGTTCTTCTTCCTGGTGGTCGGGTTCGCGATCGCGCTGCGCAGCTGGGAGGGCCGCCTCGCCGAGCGGGTGCTGTACGAGTACGCCGCCGCCGGCTGGTTCGCCCCGTCCGAGGTGGCCGCCCTCGGCACGCTCGGCCGCCGGCACGCCGCCCGGGAGTGGGCGTCCCGGGTCGCCGGCCCGCTGGGGCGCCGCGCGATGCGGGACTTCCAGTTCGCGGCGACCCGGCTGGCGCTGCTGCGGGACGGGTTGCGGCGGGGGCTCCCGCGGACTCCGTACGAGCTGCACCACGCAGGCGAGGAGGAGCGGGAGTTGTTGACGGCGATCAGCGGGTACCGTGCGGTCTTCGCCGGGCGGGACCCACAGACGCCGCCGTCCTGGTGGGACGGGCGGTATTACCGGATCGCCTTCCCGGACGGGGTGGTGCGGACGGTGGCGCCGCCGCCGGAGCCGGTCATGCCGGTGCCGGTGCGGCTGGGCTACTACATGGGCCCGCCTCCGCCGCTTCCGCCTCAGAGGTAGAGGCCGGTGCCGTCCGGCTCGACCCGGGTGGCCGCGACCGCGTGCACGTCCCGCTCGCGCAGCAGCACGTAGCCCTTGCCGTGCAGCTCCACCTCGGAGCGGTCGTCCGGGTCGAAGAGGACGCGGTCGCCCACCACGATCGACCGGACGTTGGGCCCGACGCCGACCGCGGTCGCCCAGGACAGGCGCCGTCCCATCGAGGCGGTGGCCGGGATGACGATGCCGGCGGTGGACCGCCGCTCGCCCTCCCCACCGTCCTGACGGACGAGGACGCGGTCGTGCAGCATCCGGATCGGCAATCCGGTCTCGGTACGGGCGGTGTCGGCACTCACGATTGCAGACGGTACGCCGCCACCAATTCCCGTCGTCGCGGGGTAAGGCGATACGGACGCCTGCGTACTAGCGTGATTACCGCGCATTCGAGATTCGAGGGGGTATGGCGGTTGAACCGCTTCCGACGGGTCCGGGACAACCTGAGGAAGGCCTACGACTCCGGCCGTGACTCGGTGCGGCAGGGCCGGCCCGACCGTGCCGAGGAGGAGGCCGACCGGTACGAGGAGTTCATCGCACCACCTCCCGCGCCGGAGCTCACGCATCATTCGACGGCCAGCCGGGACGACGCGGACGTGCCGCAGCCGTTGCGGATCGCGGCGGCCTGGAGCTGGCGCCTGATCGTGGTGGGCGTGATCGGCTGGGCGCTGCTCAAGCTGATCGGCATGGTCAGCATCGTGATGATTCCGCTGGCCATCGCGCTGCTGCTGTCGGCGTTGTTCGGCCCGGCGGTGGGCTGGCTGCTGCGGTTGCGCCTGCCCCGGTCGCTCGCCACGTTCCTGGTGATGGTCACCGGGATCGCCGCGGTCGTCGGCACCCTGACGCTGGTGGTGAACCAGTTCATCGCCGGGGTGCCGAAACTGACCGAGAACGCGAGCGCCGGTGTCCGGCAGATCCAGCAGTGGGCGCGGACCGGGCCGCTGCATCTCTCCGACGCCCAGGTGGATCAGGGCATCGACGCCGGCCAGGAGTGGATCAACGCGAACACCACGTCGCTGACCTCCACCGGCATCGCCACCGTGGCGACCATCGCGGAGCTGGTCACCGGCCTGCTGCTGGTCCTCTTCGCGACGTTCTTCTTCCTGCGGGACGGCCGGTCGATCTGGCGGTTCATCGTCCGGCTCTTCCCGGTGAACGCGCGCTGGTCGCTGGCCGACGCGGGCGACGCCTCCTGGGCCACCCTGGGAGCGTACGTGCGGGCCACCGTGCTGGTCGCCTTCATCGACGCGGTCGGCATCGGCCTGGCGCTGGTGGTGCTGGAGGTGGAGTTCGCCTTCCCGCTGGCCGCGCTGGTCTTCCTGGGCGCGTTCATCCCGATCGTCGGCGCCAGCGTGTCCGGTGTCGTCGCGGTCCTGGTGGCGCTGGTCGACGAGGGCTGGGTGGTCGCTCTGATCACGCTGGCCGCGGTGATCCTGGTCCAGCAGATCGAGGGGCACGTGCTCCAGCCGCTGATCATGGGCCGGGCGGTGTCGGTGCACCCGCTCGCGGTGATCATCGGAATCGCCTGCGGTGTGGTGCTGGCCGGGATCATCGGGGCGCTGGTGGCGGTGCCGCTGATCGCGGTGCTCAACACCGGCATCCGGCGGCTGTCCCGGCGGCGTCCGGAGATCCCACCGCACGCCGAGGTGGTCACCACCGGAGTGGCATGAGAGAAGGGCGGGACCCCGAGGGGTCCCGCCCTTTCAACAGAGCGTGGGTCAGGCGGTGGCCACGTTCAGAGCGATCTCGTTGACGCCGAGCACGGCGTCGACCGCCAGCTCGCCGTTGCCGTGCCGGCTGAGGGCCTTCACGGTCCAGGAGCCGGGCGCGGCGAAGAACCGGAACACGCCCTCGGGCGAGGAGACCACCTCGGCGGTGAACTCGCCGGAGGAGTCGAGCAGCCGCACGTACGCGCCGCCGACGGCCTCGCTGTCGGCGTTGCGGACGATGCCGGTGATCACCGTCTCCTTGGCCAGGTCCACGCTGCTGGGGAGGGGCGCGGACTGGTCGGGGGCGGCGCAACCGGCTGCGGTGTTCGCGGTGGTGGGAACGGTCATGATGATCAGGCCTTTCCGGGCTCGTCGCCGAGGGCGATCGGCACACCGATGAGGGAGCCGTACTCGGTCCAGGAGCCGTCGTAGTTCTTCACGTTCTCGTGACCGAGCAACTCCTTGAGCACGAACCAGGTGTGCGAGGAGCGCTCGCCGATGCGGCAGTACGCGATGGTGTCCTTGCCGCCGTCCAGACCGGCCTCACCGTAGATCTTGGCGAGTTCCTCGTCGGACTTGAAGGTGCCGTCCTCGTTCGCGGCCTTGCTCCACGGCACGCTGATCGCGGTCGGGATGTGGCCGGCCCGCTGGGACTGCTCCTGCGGCAGGTGCGCCGGGGCGAGCAGGCGGCCCGCGAACTCGTCGGGGCTGCGCACGTCGACCAGGTTCTTCACGCCGATGGCCTGGACCACCTCGTCACGGAACGCGCGGATCTCCAGGTTCGGCGCCTTGGCGACGTAGCTGGTCTTCGCGCGGACCGGAACGTCCTTGGTGTAGACGCGGGCGTCCAGCTCCCACTTCTTGCGGCCGCCGTCGAGCAGCTTGACCGCCTCGTGGCCGTACAGCTTGAAGTACCAGTACGCGTACGCCGCGAACCAGTTGTTGTTGCCGCCGTACAGGATCACGGTGTCGTCGTTGGAGATGCCGCGCTCGGAGAGCAGAGCGGCGAACTGCTCCTGGTTGACGAAGTCGCGCCGGACCGGGTCCTGGAGGTCCTTCTTCCAGTCGATCTTGATAGCGCCGGGGATGTGGCCGCCGTCGTAGGCGGTGGTGTCCTCGTCGACCTCGACGAAGACGAGACCCGGGGTCTCCAGGTTCTCCTCGGCCCAGTCGGCCGAGACGAGTGCGGTGTCGCGACTCATCGGTTCACTCCCTGATGGTGGGTGATGGGTGAGTCAGCGCACGGAAGTGTCCTGTTCAGTCGCACTCCGCGCGGACCCATGGGTGGTTGGGATCACGGGCTGCTTGTGCGACGGCGCCACTGCCGGGCTAGAAAAGCCCTGGGCTATCAGAAAAGGTGCTCAGCACCGGGTGGCCCCGTCAGTGGACGGGGCGACACAGGCACGCGGCCACGCGGCACAGGTCGACCGCGCGCCTTTTCGTGAGCAACAGGCTCATGGGAAACGACCCTACCAGCGGGCTCAGCCAGCGGAACAGCACCGACCACCATCCGGGAAGGCGCGACCCGGTCAGGCGCCCGCCCCGGTGAGCGCCACGTCGCTGGCGCCGAACGTGACCCGCAGGCCCTCGGGCAGCGGGGTCAGCTCCTGGACCTGGAGGTTCATCGGCAGTTCCGGGACGTCGACGGTGAACGTCATCTGCTTCACGTACGAATCGATCTGGCCCTGGACGAACGGGTTGGGCGCCACGTCCTTGGCCGTCACGTCGGAGAAACGCACCTGAACCTTGCCCTTCACGACGCTCAGGTCGGCGGCGCCGGCCAGTGCGACGGTCTGCAGGCCGGAGATCTTCAACTCGGCCGTGCCGACCACCTTGCCGTCCTTCTCGGCCAGGGTCAGGCCCGGCTGGCCGGTCGCCTCGGCGATCAGGTCGTAGTCGATGGTGCCGGTGCCGGTGACCGATTTCGCCGTCACGTCACCGGTGCCGTCGCGCAGGGCGCTGAGCGGCGCGCTGACGTCGGCGGCCCGGATGTCCAGCGCGTCCATCCGCACCGTGACGTCGGTGTCGGTCGGGGCCGAGAAGTCCGGCAGCGTGATCCGGATCTCCTGGTACCGGCCGGCCAGGACCTGGGTCAGGAACGGGACGCCGGCGATCTCCACCTCCGGGGTGCCGCTGGTGGCGCCCCGGTCGGCGACCTGCTGGGACACCTTCTCGGCGAGAACGCCCTCGGCGTACGACGAGCCGATCCGGTCGATCACCACCACCCCGAGGAACAGGAGCAGCAGCAGCGTCAGGACGACGACCGTCAGGGCGCGCCCACGACGACGGCGGGGACGTCCTGGTACGTGCACCTCGGTCACTGTTCCTCCCGGCTCATCCACCCTGGGGAACGTACATGCCCGGGTCGAGGGTTCACCGAAACAGGTGTGTCAGGTGAGGTAGAGATGGACCAGTGAGTACGCCGCGAACGCGGTGAGCGCGAACCCGCCGAGCGGCCCCTGCATGTGCCGTGCCAGCCAGAAGGTGGGCGCCTCCCCGGCCAGCCGGCGCCCCGCCTCGCCGAAGTTGACGGCCAGGTCGATCAGGTGGGCGGCCACCGCGGCGACCAGGCCCAGCACCGCGCCCTTGGCCGGGGTGAACGGGAGCACCAGGTAACTGCCGAGCAGGGAGGCGGCCAGGGTGCCGAGCATCGCGCCGAGCACGATGCCGGTCGCGCCGCGCGGCACCTGGAGCGCGATCCGCGGTTTCGGGAAGACCGCGTCGGCCAGCCGGGCGGTCAGCAGCGCCACCCCGGCGCCGGTGCAGCAGACCAGGATGGCCTGGGCGCCGAGCGGCTCACGGACCAGCAGAATCATGATCGAGTACGCCGTCGCGCCGCTGACGATGATCAGTGTGGTCCGCCACGAGTCCTTCGCCCGTTGCCGGTCCCCGGCCCGGATCAGCTGCGCCACCAGCGTCACCACGAAACCGCCGAGCGTCACCCAGACCAGCGGGAGCAGCGCGTCACCGCCGGTGACCGCCAGGTAGTCGGCGGCCAGCGCGGTCACCGCGACGATCGCGGCGGTGGCGCCCGCCGCCGGCGGGTGCAGGGCCATGGTCCAGGCGAGCAGGCCGAGCAACTGCACCCCGAAGAGCACGATCGCGTACGACACGCGCGAACCCGGGCCGGTCGCGTGCGCCCCGATGATCAGCGCGACGGCGAGCAGCGCGGCGAAGCCACCGATCGCGGCCGACAGCCTCGGCCGAACCGGGGCTATCGGGATCTCGTCGAACTCGTCGTCCTCGTGATCGGTGGAGTCGGGACGGTCGTCCTTCTCCTCTTCGGGGACAGCGCCGTAGAACCCGGCCTTGGGGCGGCCTGGATTCATCCGGGCGACCTGCTGGGAGGCTTCGGCGTCCCACGGGTCGTCGTTCGGCATGGAGGGAAACACGACTGCGATCGTGCCAGACCCGGGTCCGCGGACCCAATCGCCGGGCGTGGCATTCCTCGGGTAAAAAGCCGGTTAAGGATCGGCCGTTCGGCCACCTTCGACGCGTTCTCTACATCACTTGCGAGTTCGACCCGGGTGTTCAGCCTGATGTTTCGGTTAAGGTAACCGCAACCCACCCGTCGGTGACGCCGGGCCCCAAACTCCGGTGGCGAAGCCTCGCGTGCTGCGCAGACCGGGTCACCCGAGCGGCCTGTGCCGCGAGGACGGAGGTGAGTGTGGAGATCCTTCTGCTGGTCACGGCACGTGCCGGCGAGCCTTCTGCCGTACTGCCCGCTCTGGACCTTCTGCCCCACTCGGTTCGTACCGCTCCGCGCGACGTGCGGACCCTGGTGTCCGGGCCGAGCCCCGACGCCGTCCTGGTGGACGCCCGCTCCGAGCTCTCGGAGGCGCGCGCCACCTGCCGGATGCTGCACGCCACCGGTATCGGCGTCCCGCTGATCGCGGTCGTCACCGAGGCCGGGCTGATCGCGCTGAACGCGGACTGGGGCGTCGACGACGTCATCCTCGCCAGCGCCGGACCGGCCGAGGTCGAGGCGCGGCTGCGCCTGTCGGTCGGCCGTCTCAACAACGCGACCGCCGGCGCCGGCGGCTCGATCCGGGCCGGTGAGCTCAACATCGACCCGGACACCTACGCCGCGAAGCTCAAGGGCCGGCCGCTCGACCTCACCTACAAGGAGTTCGAGCTACTCAAGTTCCTCGCCCAGCACCCGGGCCGGGTCTTCACCCGCGACCAGCTGCTGCGCGAGGTGTGGGGGTACGACTACTTCGGCGGCACCCGCACGGTCGACGTCCACGTCCGGCGCCTGCGTGCCAAGCTCGGCTCGGAGTACGAGTCGATGATCGGCACCGTCCGCCAGGTGGGCTACAAGTTCGTGGTCCCACCGTCGGGCCGCCAGCTGCCGGACAACGAGCCCGTCTCGCTCCCGGTCTGATCTAGAGTTTCCGCCATGACGTCGCGACAGCCGGTCCGTGCCACGGGTCGGCTGTCGTCGTCCGAGGTGGACGACGTGCTGGCCCTGGCCGCGGCCGCCGGGTATCTGGACGGCGTCTACCCACTCTCCGAGGACGTCGTGCTGCGGGTCCGCGGCGGCGTCTCCGATCAGGGGCGGCACCTGCTGGCCTACGCCGGTGACCGGCTGGCCGGCTACGCCTTCGTGGAGGACTCCTCCGGCGAGCTGATCGTCCATCCCCAGTTCCGCCGGTCCGGCGTGGGCACCGAGCTGCTGGCCGCCGCCGGTTCGGGGCCGCTGCGGTTCTGGGCGCACGGTGACGATCCCGGCGCGGCCGCCTTCGCCGCGCGGAACGGTTTCGAGCGCGCCCGGGTGCTGTGGCAGATGCGCCGCTCCCTGCTCGAGCCGCTGCCGGACATCCCGCTGCCCGAGGGCGTGACCGTCCGGGCCTTCCGTCCCGGCGCCGACGAGCAGGCCTGGCTCGAGGTGAACGCGAAGGCGTTCGCCCACCATCCGGAGCAGGGCCGCTGGACCCTCCCGGATCTGCTGACCCGGGAGGACGAGCCCTGGTTCGACCCGGAGGGCTTCCTGCTCGCGGTGGACGTCGCCGACACGGTGGTCGGTTTCCACTGGACCAAGGTGCATCCGGCCTCCGGTGACGAGCCGGCGATCGGGGAGATCTACGTGCTCGGTGTCGACCCGTCCGGGCACCGGCGCGGGCTGGGCGCCGCGTTGAGCGTGGCGGGTCTGCGGCATCTCGCCGGGGCCGGTCTGACGGTCTCCAGCCTCTATGTCGACGAGTCGAACACGGCCGCCGTGAAGCTGTACCGGCGTCTCGGGTTCGAGGTCTACAAGACCGACGTCAACTACCGCCGGTAACGGCACGGACAAGCGGTTGTCTCGCCGAGGTCACGGCTGACCGTATATACCCGACATTTCGGGTAGCAGGAGCGCAGTTCACTTAACGGACAACTGCCTCTAGGGGGATGGCTACCTTCTGGGACTTACGTGTTCACTCCCAGTTCATTTACGGCCGGGAATCCGGTCACCTGGCCTTCTTAGCTTTTCGGGTGTGAGCCGGTGAGAGACCGGCTGCATAACCCCGAAGGGACTACCGTGAAGCTCCAGCGGTCCGGTTTCGTGGCCGGCATTGCTTTGACTGCGGCGATCGCGCTCACCGGGTGCGGGTCCGACAACGAGTCCGCCGGCGGCACCTCGTCAGCGGCGCCGGGCGACTGCGTCGGCGGCAGCCTGACGGCGCAGGGCTCCACCGCTCAGAAGAACGCCATGGACGACTGGATCAAGGCGTACCAGACCACGTGCGCCGACTCCAAGGTGGACTACCAGGGCACCGGCTCCGGCGCGGGCATCGAGGCCTTCATCGCCGGCACCGCCGACTTCGCCGGGTCCGACTCGGCCCTCAAGGAGGAGGAGCAGCCGCAGGCCGACGCCAAGTGCGCCGGTGGCAAGGCGCTCAACCTCCCGATGGTGATCGGCCCGATCGCGGTCGTCTACAACGTCGAGGGCGTCGACGGCCTCCAGCTGTCCTCCGCCACCATCGCGAAGATCTTCGGCGGCAAGATCACCAAGTGGAACGACGCGGCGATCGCGGCGGAGAACACCGGCGCCAAGCTGCCGGACGCCAAGATCGAGACGGTGCACCGGGCGGACGAGTCGGGCACCACCGACAACTTCACCAAATACCTGAGCAAGACCGCCGAGGCGGACTGGACCTACGGCAACGCCAAGGCGTGGAAGGCCCCGGGCGGCACCGGCGTCTCCAAGTCGGACGGCATCGCCACCAAGGTCAAGGGCACCCCGAACACCATCTCGTACGTCGAGCTGTCGTTCGCCGAGAACAGCGGCCTCCAGACCGCGAAGATCAAGAACGGCGCCGGCGAGTACGTCGAACTGTCCGGTGAGAGCGCCGGCAAGACCTTCGAGAACGCCGAGATCAAGGGCACCGACGGCGACCTGGCCCTCAGCCTCGACTACGCCACCACCACCCCCGGCGCGTACCCGATCGTGCTGGTGACCTACGAGATCGCGTGCAGCAAGGGCAGCGCGAAGGCCAAGGAGGTCCAGGCCTTCCTGAAGTACACCTCCAGCAGCGAGGGCCAGAAGGCGCTCGCGGACCTGGGTTACGCCCCGCTGCCGGAGACCCTCCGCACCAAGGTCGCGGACTCGGTCGCCAAGATCTCCTGACCCATCCGTCGATCTTCCTCCCGGCGGCCCTCCTAGACGACAGCGAGCGCGCAGATGGGTGACTACCCTTCCCGCTCGGTGAACGCCACCGCCGGCGACCTGGGCGTGACCCCGCGTCACGCTCAAGGCGCCGGCTACGGCAATTCCCCGAGCAACTACAACGAGCCCCCGCTCGGTGGCGGTGGCGCACTGCCCAAGAAGACCCGCTTCTCGATAGAGACGGGTTTCCGTGGCCTGTCCACGGCCGCCGGTGCGATGGTGCTGGTCATCATCGTCGCCATCGCCGTCTTCCTGATCTCCAAGGCGGTGCCGGCCCTCCAGGCCAACAACGCGAGCTTCCTGACCGAGCTCACGTGGTTCCCGAACGACACGGAACCGGTCTTCGGTATCGCCGCGCTCGCCTTCGGCACCGTCCTCAGCTCGATCATCGCGCTGATCGTCGCGGTGCCGATCGCACTGAGCATCGCGCTCTTCCTGTCGCACTACGCGCCGCGGCGCCTGGCGACCCCGTTGGGCTTCGTGATCGACCTGCTCGCGGCGGTGCCCAGTGTCGTCTTCGGTCTCTGGGGCCGGGACGTGTTCCAGGAGCCGGTCCGCGACTTCTCGATCTGGCTCAACGAGTACTTCGGCTGGATCCCGCTCTTCGGCGGCGAGGGCCCGTTCGGCCAGTCCATCATGCTCGGCGGCCTGGTGCTGGCGATCATGGTGCTGCCGATCGTCACCTCGCTCTCCCGCGAGGTGTTCCAGCAGACCCCGGGCATGAACGAGGAGGCCGCCCTGGCCCTCGGCGCCACCCGCTGGGAGATGATCCGGACCGCGGTCCTGCCGTACGGCAAGCCCGGTGTGATCGCCGCCGTGATGCTCGGCCTCGGCCGCGCGCTCGGCGAGACCATCGCCCTGGCGCTGACCCTCAGCATCGCCTTCAAAATCAACGTCAACCTGATCGAGAACGGCGGCAACTCGATCGCCGCCAACATCGCGAACGCCTTCGGTGAGGCCAACGAGACCGGCCGCGGCGCCCTGATCGCCTCCGGTCTGGTGCTCTTCGTCATCACGCTGGTGGTCAACATGACGGCGCGCGCGATCATCTACCGCCGTCGCGAGTTCCGGGACAGTGCCGCATGAGCATTTTGGAACGTCAGGTGCCGGGCGTCGTCATGACCCCGGACAACATCCGCAGCCGCAAGCTCCCGGTCGTCACCAACGTGCTCGTCGCGGTCGCCGCCTTCGCGGTCGCCGCGGTGGTCGTGCTCGGCACCGGGATCGGCAACTGGGTGCTGGCCGTCGTGGTCGGCGCCGTCCTCTACCTGGTCGGCCTGTACTTCGCCGCCGGCCGGGTGGAAGGCAGGCGGGCCGCCAAGAACCGCACCATGCAGGCGCTCATCTACTCCGCGTGCGTCCTGGCCATCCTGCCGCTCGCCTCGGTGGTGTGGACGCTGGTCTCCAAAGGCATCGAGCGCCTCGACGCGAACTTCTTCAGCACCTCGATGAACAACATCGGCGCCCGGGACCCGCTGGGCGGCGCCTACCACGCCATCATCGGCACCCTGGAGCAGGTCGGCATCGCCACCCTGATGGCGGTGCCGCTCGGCGTGCTCGGCGCCATCTACCTGGTCGAGTACGGCCGCGGAAAGTTCGCCGGCACGGTCCGCTTCTTCGTCGACGTGATGACCGGCATCCCGTCGATCGTGGCCGGCCTGTTCATCCTGTCGTTCTGGGTGCTGATCGTCAGCCCGTGGTTCAACGACGGGCAGCCGCGGTTCTCCGGCTTCGCCGCCTCACTGGCGCTGGCCGTGCTGATGCTGCCGACGATCGTCCGCTCCACCGAGGAGATGCTGCGCCTGGTGCCCGGGCCGCTCCGCGAGGGCTCGTACGCCCTCGGCGTCCCCCAGTGGAAGACGATCCTCAAGGTCGTCCTGCCGACCGCCCTGCCCGGCATCGTCACCGGCGTCATGCTCGCCGTCGCCCGCGCGGCCGGCGAGACCGCCCCGGTGCTGCTGGTCGCCGGCGGCGCGGCGGCGATCAACTTCGACCCGTTCGGCGGGAACCAGCAGTCCCTCTCGCTCTTCGTCTACCAGCAGGCCGGAGACGCCTCCCGATACGCGCCG
Source organism: Actinoplanes flavus (assembly GCF_017592555.1). Lineage (GTDB taxonomy): Bacteria > Actinomycetota > Actinomycetes > Mycobacteriales > Micromonosporaceae > Actinoplanes > Actinoplanes flavus. Next base: position 77,472 of record NZ_JAGFNS010000016.1, read on the forward strand.
GCCCGCGCCTGGACCGCCGCGCTGACCCTGGTGGCGCTGGTCCTGATCCTGACCATCGCCGCCAAGTTGCTCGCCCGACGCAACAAACTGTCCCGGTAAAGAAGGTGTACCCCGCCATGGCAAAGCGCATCGAGGCGAGCAACGTCTCCTCCTACTACGGTTCGTTCAAGGCCATCGACAGCGTCTCGATGACGGTCGAGCCGAAGACGATCACCGCTCTGATCGGCCCGTCCGGGTGCGGCAAGTCCACGTTCCTGCGGTCCATCAACCGCATGCACGAGGTGCTGCCGGGCGCCCGCATCGAGGGCCGCCTCACCATCGACGACCAGAACATCTACGACCCGGACGTGGACGTCACCGCCGTCCGGCGCATGATCGGCATGGTCTTCCAGCGGCCCAACCCGTTCCCGACCATGTCGATCTACGAGAACGCGGTCGCCGGCCTCAAACTCAACGGCGTCAAGAAGAAGTCGCTGCTGGACGAGGCGGCCGAGAAGTCGCTGCGCTCGGCGAACCTGTGGGACGAGGTCAAAGACCGTCTCGACCGGCCCGGCGCGGGTCTCTCCGGCGGCCAGCAGCAGCGTCTCTGCATCGCCCGCACCATCGCGGTCGAGCCGCAGGTCGTGCTGATGGACGAGCCGTGCTCCGCGCTCGACCCGATCTCGACGCTGGCGATCGAGGACCTGATGTTCAAGCTGAAGGACCGCTTCACGATCATCATCGTCACGCACAACATGCAGCAGGCCGCCCGGGTCAGCGACAAGACCGGCTTCTTCTCGATCGACAAGACCGGCGACCCGGGCCGCCTGATCGAGTACGACGACACCCAGAAGATCTTCAGCAACCCGTCCCAGAGGAAGACCGAGGACTACATCACGGGCCGCTTCGGCTAGATGTGTTTGATGGCTCCGCTTCGCTCCGCGGCAAAGCTGTGCCTGATGGCTCCGCTTCGCTCCGCGGCAAAACGCCTTGTAACCGGTGTCGAGGCAGGTGATTTCCCGCCGCCAGCACACCCCGCTGGCGTCGGGAAATCACTTGCCTCGACACCGGCGGCGTTTTGCGGGGGGCGTTGAGTGCGCCGCCGGTGGGGTTGGAGGGGTGTCACGTGGGAAGGGTGGCTGGAGTAGCGATCTGCGCCCGGCGGGCGCGGCACAGGCTGGATTCGGCAGGTGCTCGCGCGGAGCGGGCGGGACGGCCAGGATTTTGTGCTTGGCTGCCCTCCGCGTACAAAAGGCGGTTCTGTGGGGTTGATCCGGGCCGAATCGGGTTGAACTGAGCCGGGATCAGGACGGGATGTGGAGGGTGACCTGGCCGTCGGGGGTGACCTCGATGCGGGGGTTGAGCGGGGTCGCGGCGTCGCGGTGGGCGGAGGCGGCGACGACGTCCGGGATGGTCTTGCAGGCGGCCAGCTGGTCGAGGGTGCGCCGGGTGGGCGGCAGCATCGGCAGGCCGGCGGTGTCCTCGATGGTGATCCAGGCGGTGCGGTCGGCCTCGCCGGAGACGTCGCGGGCGGTCTGCGACTCCGGGAGCAGCGCCACGAAGAACCAGGTGTCGAACCGTTTGGGCTCGAAGTCCGGGGTGATCCAACGGGCCCAGGGCAGCAGCAGGTCGTCGCGCAGGCGCATGCCGCGCCCGGCGAGCAGCTCGGTCATGGTGAGCTCGCGGCGCTGGACGGCGGCGCGGTCGGTCTCCCAGTCGACGCCGTCGGTGGCGGCGGCCGTGTGATCCGGTTCGGCGAGCGGGCCGGCCAGCAGGATGCCGGTCTCCTCGAAGAGTTCCCGGGCGGCGGCGCCGACCACCGCGTGCGCCTCCTCGGTGGGCACGCCGAGACGCGCGGGCCAGTCGGCGCGGATGGTGTCGGGACGGTCCGAGGGGTCCACGGTCCCGCCCGGGAAGGCGTAGAGGCCGCCGAAGACCATGGTGGAGGCCCGGCGGAGGACGTAGACCTGGAAGGTGTCGGCGTGCGGCCGGAGCAGGACCACCGTGGCCGCCGGGCGGGCCGGGACCGGTGGGCCGGTGAACTCACGTGCGCGCTGTGACATGGCGGGCGGAAGCGGCATCGAGTCGGTCACCGGTCGATCCTGCCACCACGGGTGGTCCGGGCGATACGGTATCGATCATGACTGGACAGAAGGTGCGCTGGGGGATCCTCGGACCCGGCGGGATCGCCGCCACGTTCGCGGCCGACCTGCCTCTCGTGGCGGGCGCCGAACTGGCCGCGGTCGGCTCGCGGAACCTCGCGGGCGCCGAGGCGTTCGCCGAGCGGTTCGGGTTCGCCCGGGCGCACGGCTCGTACGCGGACCTGGCCGCCGACGACGGCGTCGACGTGATCTACGTGGCCACGCCGCACGCCTTCCACCTGGACGCCGCGATGCTCTGCGTGGAGGCCGGCAAGGCGGTGCTCGTGGAGAAGCCGATCACCGTGGATCTGGCCTCCGCCACGTCGCTGATCGAGGCGGCCCGGGCCCGTGGGGTGTTCCTCATGGAGGCCATGTGGATGCGCTGCAACCCGGCGATCCGCAAGATCGCCGAGTTGATCGCCGGCGGCGCGATCGGTGACGTCAGCGCCATCCACGCCGACTTCGGGCTCCAGGGCCCGTTCGAGGCCACGCACCGGCTGCGTGATCCCCGGCTGGGCGGCGGCGCGCTGCTCGACCTGGGCGTCTACCCGATCCATCTGGCGCATCTGATCCTGGGTGCGCCGGCTTCGGCGCACGCCTGGTCGCATCTGACCCCGGAGCGGGTGGACGAGAACACCGGCGTCCTGCTGGGCTACGAGGCCGGCGCCGTGGCCGCGCTGACGTGCAGCATCAACGGCGCCAGCCGGAACGCGGCCTCGATCACCGGGACCGCCGGGCGGATCGACCTGCCGGTCGGCTTCTTCGTGCCGCGCTCGTTCGTGCTGAACCGGCCGGACCGCGCCCCGGAGACGTTCGAGTTCCCCTTCGAGGGCAGCGGCTACCAGTTCGAGGCGGCCGAGGTGCAGCGCTGCCTGCTCGCCGGTGAGCTGGAGAGCCCGCTGGTCTCGCAGGCCACCACGCTCGAGGTGATGGCCCTGCTGGACGCGCTGCGCGACCAGATCGGTGTGGCCTACCGGTTCACGGACTGAACAGCGGCCGGACCACGAAGTAGATCACGCAGGCGATGAACGCGGCGGCGGGGAACGTCGTGATCCACGCGATCACGATGTTGCCCGCCACGTTCCAGCGGACCGCGCTGAGCCGCTTCGTCGCGCCCACGCCCATGATCGCCGAGGTGATGGTGTGCGTGGTCGAGATCGGCGCGCCCAGCACCAGGGCGTTGAAGTAGAGCACCGAGCTGGCCACGGTCTCGGCCGCGAACCCCTCGGACGGGCCCAGGTCGATGATCTTGCGGCCCAGGGTGCGGATGATCCGCCAGCCGCCGGAGTAGGTGCCGGCCGCCAGCACGGTCGCGGACGTCCAGTACACCCACTCGGGGATGTGCGTGGGGTCGTCCTGGATGCCGCCGGTGTAGAGGGCCAGCACCACGATGCCCATCGTCTTAGCGGCGTCCTGCACGCCGTGCCCGACGGACATCGCCGCCGCCGACACCGTCTGCGCCCACCGGAAGCCGCGGTTCAGCCGGCCCGGGTGGCCGCGCCGGAAGATCCACATGATCGCGACCATCATCGCGAAGCCGAGCATCAGCCCGACCACCGGCGACACCACCATCGGGATGAGCACCTTGTTGACGATGTTGTCCCACTGGACCTCGCCGGCCGTGGCGAAGAGGGTGGCGCCGACCAGGCCGCCGAAGAGCGCGTGCGACGAGCTGGACGGCAACCCGAAATACCAGGTGATCAGGTTCCAGGCGATGGCGCCGAGCACGCCGGCGAACACGACGCCGAGGCTGGCGATCCCGGTCGGCAGGTCGACCAGGCCGTCACCGACCGTCTTGGCCACCTCGGTGCCCAGGTGGGCGCCGATGAAGTTGCCGACCGCGGCCATCGCCAGCGCGACCCGCGGGGTCAGCGCCCGGGTGCTCACGCTGGTGGCGATGGCGTTCGCGGCGTCGTGGAAGCCGTTCGTGTAGTCGAACGCCATCGCGGCCACGATCACCGCCACGACCGCTATGAATTCGGGATCCAAGGTCTAGGACTCCTTGACCGCGATGGTCTCGACCGTGTTGGCCACGTGCTCGAAGGCGTCGCAGGCCGCCTCCAGCTCGTCGACGACCTCCTTCATCTTCAAGACGGTCAGGGCGTCGTACTCCCCGGAGAAGAGCCGGACCAACAGCATCCGGTAGGCGCGGTCGCCGTCGTTCTCCAGACGGTTGATCTCGATCCAGTAGTCCTCGAGGCCCTTCATCGAGCGCAGCCGGGGCATCGCCTCGGCGGTGATCTTCGCCTGCTGGTCCAGCACGGTGACCAGCTCGTGCATCTCCCGCGGAAGCGACGGCAGGTCGGTCAGCCCGTACAGGTACAGCAGGTTGCCGGCCGCCTCCAGGTGGTCCATCACGTCGTCCAGCTGGGAGCCGAGCGAGTAGATGTCCTCCCGGTCGAACGGCGTGATGAAGGTGGAGTTGATCTTCTTGTACAGCTCGTGGGTGATCGAGTCGCTGTCGTGCTCCACGTCGCTCAGCCGGTCGGCGACCGACTGGACGTCCACTCCGGGCAGTGCGAGCTCGTTGAGCAGTTCGGTTCCCTTCACCAGGTTGGACGCGGCCTTGGTGAAGAGTTCGTAGAAGGCGCCCTCGACGGGACGGAATGAGAACTTCACGGCGCGGACCTCGATCGACGGTCTTGTGGATGGATCTCCGGAGGCATGCTATCGGTCCACGCGGGTTCACCCTTCGCGACGGGCTTAAACCTGTTCGTGATGTACGACCGCGCGGGGTGCGTTCGGGCGCGGGACGGTTCGGCGTACCGCCCGGGTCGGAAGATGCGGCCGCGGTGTTCCGCTGACCGGGTTCCGCCGCAGGTGCCGGGCCAGTCCGGTCAGGTCGCCGTCGGCGATCACGTCCACACCGGCCGCTCCCAGCTCGCTCCACACCGCCGCGCGGGCCTTGCGGGAGCCGTCCGGCAGCCCGGAGATCCGGACCGTACGCCCGTCGTCGTGCGCGGCCCGGACCAGCGCGTGCAACTGGTGCCGTTCCTCGGCGGTGATCGGATCCTGGCCGTCCCACCCGAACCGCCAGCTCCAGCACTCGCTCACCATCGGCACCAGATCCGGCGGGGCGGAGCGGGAACCCAGGTCGTCGAAGGTGCCGTCGGCGAACGCGTACCGCTCGGGCTGGGCGGCGAGCAGGTCACGCACGTCGACCACGCCGGTCACCGTGACGGTCACCGCGCCCGCGGTCAGCACCCCGTCGCGGCTGCGGCTGAGCAGGTCGGCGTGGTCGCGCAGCTGCCGGTCCAGCATCCGGTAGGCGCGCAGCAGCGCCTGCGGGTCCCGGTTCTGCCCGCCGAACTCGACCACCAGCCGGAACGGCGTCTGCTGGTTCGGCCAGAGCCGGCCGTTGGCGGCGATCGCCCGGTTGAAGAGCGGGCCCAGCACCAGGCGGCGCAGGGTGCGGCCGGGCTGTGGGGCGCCGGGCCCGAGGAAGAGCTCGCCGCGGGGGCCGGGGAAGACCCGTACGGTCATCCCGCCCAGTCCGAGCTTGAGCACCGCGGGCAGCGGGTCGGCGAGGGCCGGCCCGGTCAGCGCGTGCCCGGAGGTCAACCAGGAGCGGCGGGAACGGCGGAGTACCGCGACCGAGACCGCGCCACCGGCTCCGGCGAGACCGGCCAGGCCGCCGGCGAGAGTCGCCATGTCCTGCAACACGCACCATCCGATTCGTACTTTATGGGTGTTTCATACTGTGGCACAGTCGACTGCCCGGAACCGGCAATCTCCCGCAGAATTTCCTTCATGCCGTCGCCGACCGTGACCGAGTTCGAGACCCACCGCCCCTACCTGATGGCCGTCGCCTACCGGATGCTCGGCAACCGGGCCGAGGCCGAGGACGCGGTCCAGGAGGCCTGGCTGCGCTACGCGCAACAGCCCGAAGGCGAGATCCGGGACGCCCGGGGCTGGCTCACCACGGTCACCGGCCGGATCTGCCTGGACCAGCTCAACTCCGCCCGGGTACGCCGTACCGCGTACCCCGGCGAGTGGCTGCCCGCCTTCGTGATCGAACCGGACGCCGGCCCCGCCGACCGGGCCGAGATCGCCGACCAGGTCAGCCTCGCGCTGCTCGTGGTGCTGGAACGGCTCACCCCGGAGCAGCGGGTCGCGTTCGTCCTGCACGACGCGTTCGGTGTGCCGTTCGGCGAGGTGGCCGCGGTGCTCGACGGCACACCGGCGGCGGCCCGCCAGCACGCCTCCCGGGCCCGCCGGGCGGTCTCCGGCGGTGGTGTCCGGCACACCGCCGGGCCGGCCGAACAGCGCCGGGTGCTCGACGCCTTCCTCGCCGCGGCACAGAACGGCGATCTTCGTACCCTTGCCGCGGTGCTCGCCCCGGACGTGGTCGCGATCAGCGACGGCGGCGGGGTGGTCCGGTCCGCGCTCCGGCCCATCCTCGGCGCGGAGAAGGTGGCCCGGTTCTATCTCGGGCTGGCCCGGAAATTCGCCGCCGTCCGGGACGTCACGATGGAACCGGTGCTGGTCGGCGGCGGGGCCGCGATGCTGATCCGGGGCGAAGGGCTCCGGGTGGCGCTCGGCGTCGCCGTCGACGACGGGCGGATCACCGGGATCTTCAGCCAGCAGAACCCGGAGAAGCTAGTCCTCGGTGACTTCGAGTAGGTGCTTGCGGTAGTGCGAGGCGAACGGCTCGGTGCCGTCGCCGAGCACCCCGAGCAGGTAGTGGGACGCGGAGTAGGCGTGCTCCACGAGCTCCTCCGGGTACCCGAACGCGACCCGGTGCTCGGCGAACTCGTCCTCGTCGCGCAACTCGACCAGGCCGGTCTCGCGGCGGCGGACCGCGTCCAGATCCAGATCGATGATGTGCACCGTGTCACCCTCCCAGCGGGCCGGGGTGGTGATGTCGCAGTAGACCTCGCTGGTCCGCGGGGGTGGGTTGAACATCCCGGTCCACCAGGCGTGATGCGGGATCAACAGGACGAACGGGATCTGCTCCACCGAGGGGCGGCCGTGGTATACCGACGCTGTGCCGCGCGTCACGCCGACCCAGATGCCCAGGTCGTCCTCGGCGAGGCGGCGGGCCGGGTAGTCACGATGAGCCGAACCGTCGTACTTCGTGTAGATGACCCGGACCATCTCGCTCGGCATGGCTTGCACCCTAGCGGTGACCCGGATATGTCGGTGGTGGCGGGTACGGTTCCACCGTGCCCGCAGCCGCCAAGAAGAAGACCACCGCCGGACAGCTCCTCGCCGCCGCCGTCGGCGCGGTTCCCGGAGGAGCCACCCGCCCAGGTCAGCAGGCCATGGTCGAGGCCATCGAGAAGTCGATCAAGGACCGTGAGCACCTGCTCGTCCAGGCCGGCACGGGCACCGGCAAAAGCCTCGGCTATCTGACCCCGGCCCTGCTCGTCGACGGCCCGGTGGTGGTCTCCACGGCCACCCTGGCGCTGCAGAACCAGCTGGTCGAACACGACCTGCCCCGGCTCGCCGAGGCGGTCCAGCCGGTGCTCGGGCGCAAACCCACGTTCGCCGTGCTCAAAGGCCGCCACCACTACCTCTGCGTGGCCAAGCTCGAGCACGCCGACGAGGAGGGGCCCACCGACACCCTGTTCGACGCCGCCCCCGCGCCCAAGGCCGGCCAGTGGCTCGGCGAGGCGGGCCGGCTCGGCAAGCAGATCCAGCGGGTCCGCGCCTGGTCCGAGAAGACACAGACCGGCGACCGCGACGAGCTCGACCCCGGCGTCGACGACACGGCCTGGCGGCAGGTGTCCATGCCGGCACGCGACTGCGTCGGGGCCGGCCGGTGCCCGTACGGGGCGGAGTGCTTCGCCGAGGCCTCCCGCACCCGGGCCCGCGAAGCCGACATCGTCGTCACCAACCACAGCCTCCTCGCCGTCGACATGCTCGCCGGCCGGCAGATCGTGCCGCCGCACAAGCTGCTCGTCGTCGACGAGGCGCACGAGCTCGCCGACCGGGTCTCCTCCGCCGCCCAGGCCGAGCTCACCCCGGAGGCCCTCGAGCGGGCCGGCCGCCGCGCCCGCACCCTGATCCCGCAAGCCGCCGCCGAACAGTTGGCCGAGGCCGCCGACGCGCTCACCGTGGGCCTGGCCGACGTGCCCGCCGGCCGGCTCACCGACGGCCTTCCGGAGGCGCTGCGGCGCGCCGTCACGACCCTGGAGCTGGCCACCCGGTCCGGGCTGTCGGCGATCGGCGAGATCAAGGCCGACGACGCCGACCCGGTCGGCAAACAGCAGGCCAAGGCGGTCCTCGACGAGCTGTCCGGCACCGCTCAGCGGCTGCTCGAGGAGAATGCGTACGACGTCGCCTGGGTGGAGAAGTCCGACATGGGCCACGGCCGCCGTGCGCTCGTGGTGGCGCCGCTGTCGGTCGCCGGCACCCTCTCCGAGAGCCTCTACAAGGACCGCACCGTGGTGGTCACGTCGGCCACCCTCACCCTGGGCGGCCGGTTCGACACGGTGGCCCGCTCGCTCGGGCTGCCCGCGGCCGCCGACGGCGCCTCCTCCGGAGACGGGTGGACCTCCCTCGACGTCGGGTCACCCTTCGACTATCCCAAACAGGGCATTCTGTACGTTGCAGCGCACCTGCCCAGGCCCGCGGCGTCCGGCCTGCCCGACGCGGCAGCGGCCGAGCTGCTCCGGCTGGTCGAGGCGCTCGGCGGGCGCACTCTCGGGCTCTTCTCCTCCCGCAAGGCCGCCACCCAGGCCGCCGAGCTGCTGCGCGCCAAGACCGACCTGCCGATCCTGTTGCAGGGCGAGGAGACGCTGCCGATCCTGGTCCGCAAGTTCAAGGAGGACCGGGCCAGCTGCCTCTTCGGGGTGATGTCGCTGTGGCAGGGCGTCGACGTGCCGGGCGACGCCTGTCAGCTCGTCGTCATCGACCGCCTGCCCTTCCCGCGCCCCGACGAGCCGCTGGCCGCCGCCCGCTCGGCCGCCGTGGACGCCTCCGGCGGCTCCGGCTTCTCCGCCGTCAGCGTCCCGATCGCGGCGGTCCGCCTGGCCCAGGGGGTCGGCCGTCTGATCCGCTCCACCGGCGACAAGGGCGTGGTCGCGGTCCTCGACTCCCGCCTGGAGACGGCCCGCGGCTACGGCTCCTTCCTCCGCAAGTCCCTGCCCCCGTTCTGGTACACGACCCGTCCCGACGTCGCCGAGGGCGCCCTCCGCCGCCTGGCCCAGACCTGACGGACTGTCCGGCCGGGAGCCGGCCGGGGAAGATGGGCCGCACTGATGGTCTGAAATGGAGGGACGCTGGTGCTTCTCATCGCCTGCACGTTCGTGGTGGATCGGGACGGGGCTCTGCTCCTGCAGTTGCGTGATGACAAGGCGCCCTACTTTCCGAACGTGTGGGGGCTTCCCGGCGGGGCGATCGAAGCGGGGGAGACGCCGGAGCAGGGCGCGGCCCGGGAGTTGTGGGAGGAGACCCGGCTGCGTGTCGACGGGCGGTTGCGGCTCTTCGCCCGGCAGGAGCTGCCCGAGCAGGAGCGCGTCAAGAACTACTTCTACGGGGCCACCTCCGCGCGGCAGGAGGACGTGGTGCTCGGCGAGGGAGCGGCCATGGTTTTCGTGCCGCCGGCCGAGGTGCTCGACCGGCCGTTCACCCCGGGCAGCGCTGAGATGATCGAGCGGTTCCTTCGGTCCCCGGAGTATGCGTCCCTCACCTAGGGTTCCGCCGGGCGCACGTGTCACCATGACTGCCGTGACAGGGGCGGTGCGGCGTCGATGGATGATCGGTGGGGTCACCGCCTGGGCTGTGCTGCTGCTGGGCGGCGGGTTGTGGTCGGTGCGTTCCGATCCGCCCACGGTGCCGGAGCAGCGGGACGCCGGACAGGCGCTGCCGGTGCTGCGGGAGGCCGCCGGGGCGGTCGTCTCGGCAGCTCAGGGCGGTGAGTGGGCACTGCGGCTCGGGGCGTTGCGGGTCGAGGAGTGCGCGCTCACCCCGGCGTGGGACGGGGCCGAGATCAGCCGTGAGGTGACCGTCTACGTGCCGGAGGGGGAGGCCCGGGCGGCGCTCGACGGCATCGCGGCCGGGCTTCCGGCCGGATACCGGGCCGGGATGACGGTGACCCGGGGCGCCACCCGGTTGTCGTTGTTCGCGGATGCCGGAGAGTTCGTCGGGGTCACGGCCGAGGCGTCGTCCGCCGACCAGGTGCTGCGAATCCTGATCTCCAGTGGGTGCCGGCCGGGTGTGGAGCGGCTCGACCGGGCCGACCCGGCTTCCGGACCGGCCCCGGAGCTGCTGACCGAGACGCTGGCGGCCCTCGGCAAACCGAGTCCGGCCGATGGCAACCCGAGCCCGGCCGATGGCAACCCGAGCCCGGCCGATGGTGGCCCGAGCCCGGCCGACGGCGGTCCGAGCACGGCCGACGGCGGCCCGAGCACGGGCGAGACCCGGGCCGTCGCCTGTCCGGACGGGGGGACCGCGGCGACGTTCGTGGCGGACGGCGGAGCGGCCCAGCCGGACAGCGAGCCGCTCGGCATGCCCGAGGGGACGCTGCCGGTGTGGGTGGAGCCGGGCGCATGGGCGTACCGGATCGGGTCTGAATCGGTCGTGGTGACCACCGAGGGTGGGCGGTGGCAGGTGAGCTTGACCACCGGCTGCCGTCAGTAGACGAGGGCCTGCGCGCCCTCCGACATGATCTCCTCGACGAAGACCGCCGCCCCGGCGATGCGGATGCCGGGGATGACGTCGCCGGGGCCGATCCCGCGACGGGCCGCGCACTGCGTGCAGAGCGTGACCCGGGCCTCCGCCAGCAGGACGTCGAGCAGGTCGGGCAGGGGTGCGGCGTGCGGCAGGTCGAACTCGGCGGCCCGGCCGGGCAGGGCGAACCACGCGGACTCCCCGGTGAGCCACAGGGAGACGCCGATGCCGGCGGTCACCGCCGTGCTCGCCACGTTGAAGGCCTGCGAGCAGCGTTCCGGCGCATCGGCGCCGGCGGTGGCCTTGACGACCAGCAAACGTGCCATACCGGCCAGCATAAGATGGGCCGGACATGGTTACCGAGATCGGGTTCGTGAGTCTGCTGGTCGCCGCCCTGGGTGGGCTGGCCGGCGGATTCGGCTATCTGGCAATGCGTATTTCGAGGGGGCGCTGGTGAGCGGCAGCGAGACGGAAAACCCACTGGGCCCGCCACCGTGGCTGCACGCGCCTCCGGTCGACCCCTATCCCTACGAGGACACACACGACCTGCGGTCCGGCCCGGACCTGCATCCGTCGCTGCTCGGCCTGCTGCCCTTCGTGGGCCTGTGGCGGGGCCGTGGCCAGGGCGGGTTCCCGGTGGACGAGGACTACAACTTCGCCCAGGAGATCCGGATCAGTCACGACGGCCGGTCGTTCCTGCGCTACGAGTCGCGGGCCTGGCTGCTCGACGACGAGTCGAAGCCGATCGGGCGGGCGCTCGTCGAGTCCGGGTTCTGGCGTCCGGTGCTGGTCGACGACCGCCCCGGTGACGAGATGGAAGCCACCATGATCCGGCCGGACGGGGTGGCCGAGCTCTACCTGGGCAAGGCGAACAACACCCGGCTGGAGATGACGGCCGACGCGGTCGCCTACACGCCGTCGGGTCTGCACGTGACCGGCGGGCACCGGCTCTTCGGGATCGTCGAGGGCGCGCTGCTCTATGCGCACGAGATCTCCGTCGACAACAGCAAGCTGCACCCGCACATGTCGGCCCGGCTGCTGCGGATCGGCGGCTGAGCGACCTTCGGCACCGATGTGGCGGGACACCGCGGGAGATCCAGCGAACTATGCTCGTAACGTGTCCGCCACATCGCTAGCCGCCATGCTCCGGGAGCGGGGCCTGCGACTCACCCCACAGCGTCAGCTGATCCTCGAAGCGGTGCACGAACTCGGTCATGCGACACCGGAGTCGGTGCACAACGCGGTCCGTGAGCGGGCCGCCGGAGTGAACATCACGACCGTCTACCGCACCCTCGAGCTGCTCGAGGAGCTGGGGCTGGTCAACCACACCCATCTCTCGCACGGTTCGCCGACGTACCACGCGGCCGGCGAGGACCAGCACGTCCACCTGGTGTGCCGGTCGTGCGGATCGATCGCCGAGGTCGATCCGGCGGTGATGGACCCGGTCACCGGGCAGCTCCTGCGGGAGCGGGGGTTCCGGGTGGACGTCGGGCACGTCTCCCTCTTCGGCCTGTGCGGCAACTGCAAGGAGTCCGAGTGACCGTCGTGATGGTCGAGGACCTCGACCCCGGTTCGGCCGACGCCGGTGTGCCCGCGCACTTCGGCGACCCGATGCGCGAGCAGCGCCTGCTGGAGACCGGGGTGGGCCTGGTCGACCGGTCGAACCGCGAGGTGATCGCGGTTCCCGGCGAGGAGCGGGCGAGCTGGCTGCACACGCTGACCACCCAGCACCTGTCCGGGCTCACCGCGGGTCAGGGCAGCGAGCTGCTGGTCCTCTCGCCGAACGGGCATGTCGAGCAGCACGCCTTCGTCACCGAGGACGGGACGACCGCGTGGCTGGACACCGAGCCCGGCGCCGGTGCGGGCCTGCTGAAGTACCTGGAGATGATGCGCTTCTTCACCCGGGTCGAGCCCCGGGACGCGAGCGCCGAGATCGCCGTGTTGTCGCTGGTCGGCCCCGGTGCGGCCGAGCTCTTCCCGGACCTCGCGGCCGCTCGGGTCAGCGCGGTTCCGGCGAGCCGGTTCGCCGCCGGGTCCGTTCCACCCCAGGCCACTTCGCTCTATTCGGTACGGGCATGCGAAGGCGGCCTGGCCCGTCGCGTGCCGCTCGGCGTGGACCTGCTCGTGCCACGGTCCGCGAAGGCGGCCGTCGTCGAGAAGCTGGGCGTGGCGCCGGCCGGGCTCTGGGCCTACGAGGCGGTGCGGGTCGCGGCCCGCGTCCCGCGTCTGGGCTGGGAGACCGACCACCGGACGATTCCCGCCGAGATCGGGCTGATGGCGGCCGGCGTACACCTCGAGAAGGGGTGTTACCGCGGTCAGGAGACGGTCGCCCGGGTGCACAACCTGGGCCGTCCGCCGCGCCGCCAGGTTCTGCTGCACCTCGACGGGGTCGCCACCGACCACCCGCCGGCCCGAGGCACGGCCGTGGAGCTGGACGGGCGGGCCGTCGGCTTCGTCGGCACCGCCGTGCGCCACCACGAGCTGGGCATGATCGCGCTGGCCGTGGTGAAGCGCAACGTGCCCGACGACGCCCGCCTCACGGTGGGGGAGTCGGCCGCCGCCATCGACGCCGAGTAGGAGCGGGCCCGGCCTGGCGGTCGGGCCCTGCCCTCAGAACTCGCCGTTCTTGATGCCGCTGATGAATGCCGCCCACTGCGCCGTGGTGAACGTCAGTGTGCCGCCGTCCCGATCCTTGCTGTCCCGAACTGCCACGACATCGGGGAGATTGTCGGCCACTTCAACACAGTCACCGTTGGCGTTAGACCGGCTGCTCTTGCGCCAGACAGTGCCGACTTCGACACAATCACCGCTGGCAGTGGATCGGCTGCTTTTGCGCCATGTCATGTTATTGCTGGTCATGACGATGTATCCCCTAAATCTGATGATCAAGATAGAGCGCCCCGGTGATGTTTTCGCTGTAGACCGTAGGGGGCTCGCTGCTGCCGCGGTCACTTGGCGGAAACTCAAGAATGGTGAAACCGCCGGAGGCGGCAGCTGAGTGCGGGCCTACGGAGGGTAAGACGCGCAATCGTAGGTGCGGCAACTCGTCTGTCGCTTTGAGAAGGTGCCACAGTTGCTGCTGCATGGCGCCCGGCGTTTCAATCTTTGCCCGGATCACAGCCTCGGCCATGATCACATCCAGTTGCGGTGGTGGCGGGAAGCCTCGCGTCAAAAGCACCTGACGTTCTTGTTTGACCCTGATTCTCCGACCGAACTCCTCGACGGGAATCCGTGGCCGCTCGGCCGTCATCACCGCCTCAAGGTCGGAGCACCTTTCTCGAGTCGCCAGATTTTCTGTTGAAAGCACTCGATGTGTTCATACGCGTCCTTGATCGTTTTTCCGGCGGCCCCTCGATATCGCCGCAGAAACCGCCCGAGTCGGCGTCGAGGAACCGTCGATCCGGAGCTGGGGGTGGCTTCGAGCACGGGCACCGTCCTCTCCTGGAATACTCCGTGCGCCTTCCTGGAATAGGTACACGCGGATATCGCGAAAACCAAGGCATCGACCAGGATTTCAGCCTTTGGATTGTTGCGGTGATTTTCCCGGGCGGCCACGATGCGGTACAGCTGCGGATCGTGAGGTGGGACGCCCTGGAGGAGGCCGTGAAGATTCTGCCGCCCACGCCGCCCACCGAACTGTTCGAACGATTCCTGCACTGGACCGACCGATGAGCGGGGACCTCGCGCTGATGGGTGTCACCGAGATTCACCGGCGTGTCGGCGGATCGCGCGGCCGCGTACGAAATCTGGTTTTGCGAAAGGATTTTCCGGAACCTGTCGTGGTGCTCCGCCAAGGGCGGGTTTGGCTCGAGGACGAGGTCGAGGCATGGATCCGGGCGCTCCCGGCAGCGGAGAACGTGCCGTCCCGCATGGCAGGATGACCGCATGACCGGGACCTTGATCACCGTCGCCCCGACCGGCGCGGAGAGCAGCAAGGCGGACGCGCCGGCTCTGCCAGTGACCCTGGACGAGCTGGTGACCACCGCCAAGGAGTGCGAGGCGCTGGGCGCTTCGATCATTCACGTCCACATCCGTGACGACGCCGCCCGCCCGACCCTGGACCAGGGCCGCCTGCGGGCCACCGTCGCCGCGCTGCGCGAGGGCACCGGCCTGATCGTGCAGTTGTCCTCCGGTGGTTCGGTGCACGACCCGGAGGCGGACCGGCTGGCCGTTCTGGACGCCGCCCCGGAGATGGCCTCCTGCACGATGGGCACCGTCAACTTCGGTGACGACGTGTTCATGAACCGCTGGGAGTTCATCGTCGACCTGCACACCCGCATGCAGGAGCGCGGCATCGTGCCGGAGTACGAGATCTTCGACCTGGGCCAGCTCACCACCCTGCAACGGCTGCTCAGCCGGTACGGTCTGCCCGCCGGCGGCCACGTGCACGTCGACCTGGTGATGGGCGTGCCCGGCGGGATGCCCGGCACCGCGGCCGCCGTGGTCGCCTGTGAGCAGGCCATCCGTGACCTGCCGGAGGGCACCACGTTCTCGGCGACCGGTATCGGCCGCAGCACCATCCCGGTGATGCTGGCGTCCCTGTCGGCCGGTGGGCATCTGCGCGTCGGGATGGAAGACACCCTGACGTACGCGAAGGGCCGTCCCGTCGAGTCGAACATGCAGCTGGTGGCCCGTGCCGTCGGCTTCGCCCAGCTCGCCCAGCGCCCGCCGCTCACCGCGGCGCAGGCCCGTGAGCTGCTCGGAGTCCCCGCCCGATGATCGTCGCCGAAGTGGTCCGTTCCGGCTTCGTGGAGAGCACGCACCACGGTGTCGTCGCGGTCGACGGCGGCACGAGCATCGGTGACGTCGACACCCCGTTCTTCCCCCGGTCGTCCAACAAGCCCCTCCAGACCGTCGGCCTGCTGAACGCCGGCCTGACGCCGCGGGAGGAAGCCGACCTCGCCCTGATCAGCGGCAGTCACGACGGTGAGTGGTTCCACGTGGAACGGGTGCGGGCCATGCTCACCGCCGTCGATCTCGGGCCGGAGGCGCTGCGCTGCCCGGCCGACCTGCCGCTCGGCGAGACCCCGCGGCACGATTGGCTGCGTGGCGGCGGCACGGCCGAACCGATCCTGATGAACTGCTCCGGCAAGCACGCCGGGATGCTCGCCACCTGTGTGGTCAACGGCTGGCCCCTCGACACGTACCTCGACATCGACCATCCGTTGCAGAAAGCCCTCGCCGACGCGGTCAGCCACCTGTCCGGCGAGCCGATCGCGGCACTCGGAGTCGACGGCTGCGGCGCGCCGATCTTCGCGATCTCCCCGATCGGGCTGGCGCGAGCCTTCCGGCGACTGGTCGAAGCCGAGCCCGGCAGCCCCGAACGCCGGGTGGCCGACGCCATGCGAACACACCCCGAGCTGGTCGCCGGCACCGGCACCGAAGACACCGTCCTGATGAACGCGATCCCCGGCCTGCTCGTGAAGAAGGGCGCCGACGGGGTGGCCGCGGCCGCCATGGCCGGGATGGGAGCGGTGGCGCTGAAAATCTCCGACGGCGCGAGCCGGGCCCGCGTACCGGTGCTGCTCGCCGCCCTGCGCCGACTCGGCCTGGAGGTCCCCACCATGCCGGAGCCGGTCCTGGGCGGCGGCCTCCCGGTCGGCGAGGTCCGCGCGGTCTTCTAAACCCTTTCCGGTACGGGCGACATCGTCCCGTTCTTTTCGAATCGTCCCGCCGGTGCAACGCGCTGGCGGGGTGGTTCGGCCTGTGCCGCGTCCGCCGGTGCAACGCGCTGGCCGTACGGTCCGGTCTGTGCCGTGCCCGCCGGTGCGGCACGCTGGCGGGGTGGTCCGGTCTGTGCCGTGCCCGCCGGGCGTAGATCGGCGGGCCGTCTCGCGCACCTGCCACTGGTCGCGCTGCGCGGGTGGTCGCGGTAGACGCTCGCCAGGCACCCGGGCTGCCCACTCCCGCCCATAACGCCGGTCGAGGCGGGCGGGTGGTCGCGGCGGCGTTGCCCGACGGCCGCCCCCACACGAACGCACCCGCTAAACCCCTCAATCTTGGACGATTGACCACCGCTTTCGGTGGTAGGACGCACAAGATCGCGCGGCCTGGCAGGTGCGGGCGCGCAGCACCCCACTCGCGCCTGACTGCCCGTCACTCGCGCTTGGCAGCCCGTCAATCTTGGACGTTTTACCGCCGCTTCGGGTGGCAGGACGTTCAAGATCGCGTGGCGTAGTGGGTGGGGCGCGCAGCAGGCCGCACGCACTTGGCAGCGAGCGCTCGCACTTGGCAGCACGCCGCTCGCGCTTGGCAGCCCGTCAATCTTGGACGTTTCGCCACCGTTTCCGGTGGCAGGACACCCAAGATCGCGCGGTCTGGTGGGGTGGGGTGGGGCGCGCAGCACGCTGGTCACGCCTGGCAGCACGCCGCTTGCGCCTGACAGCCAGTCATTCTTGGACGTTTCACCACCGTTTTGGGTGGCAGGACGTTCAAGATCGCGTGGCGTGGTGGGTGGGGGTGCGCAGCACGCCGCTCGCACTTGGCAGCGCGTCGATCTTGGACGTTTCACCACCGCTGCCGGTGGCAAGGCGGCCAAGATCGCACGGCCTGGCGGGTGGGGATGTGTGGCTCGCTGCTCGCGCTTGGCGACGTGTCGATCTTGGGCGATTGACCACCGTCTTGGGTGGTGTGGCGTTCAAGGTCGCGTGGTCTGGTGGATGGAGTTGGTGGGCGGTGGGTGGTGCACGGCCTGGTGCACCGTCGGCCGTGGCGCCGACTGTGGCCCTGTGCGCATCGCGCATGGCGCTACGGCCGGGGCGGGCAGGCGGGTGCCTGGGGAGCGAGACGGTGGCCCAAGGCTGGGCGGGACTGGCGGCAGGGGCCGGAAGTGGGCAGGCGGGTGCCTGGGGAGCGAGACGGTGACCCAAGGTCGGGCGGGACTGGCGGCAGGGGCCGGGAGTGGGCAGGCGGGGTGCTTGGGAAGCGGGACGGTGACCAACCGGTTGGGCGGGACCGGGGGCAAGGGCCGGGAGCGGCAAACGGGGCGCCTGGGAAGTGAGGCGGTGGCCGAAAGGCCGGGCGGGGCGGCGGCAGGGGGCCGGGGCGGCGGCAGGTGGGTGAGGGGCGTGTGTGCCGGCCTGCGTGGGCACCGATCTGAGCCCGGCGGGCGCGGCACGGGCGGGACCACCCGGCGAGCGCGCGCGGCACGGGCGGGGCGGTCGCAGGAGGGCGGGGCGGGGTCGCGCGTACCGGGAAAGGGCGTGAGAGGCGCGCGAACCTTGACCATGAAACGGGGTGACCGGGTTCACGCTAGCTATTGCAAGCATTCCGCTTGCAACAGCTAGCACTCCCGGCTAGTTTCGAGTCATGGCCACACCGAAGGACCTGCCGGAGGACATCGGATCGTTCATCCGAGACCTGCGGCAGACCGCGAAGATCTCGCTCCGGCAGCTCGCCGACAAGGCCGGCGTCAGCAACCCCTATCTGAGCCAGATCGAGCGTGGCCTGCGTAAGCCGAGCGCCGAGGTGCTGCAACAGATCGCCAGTGCCTTGCGAGTGTCGACGCCCGCGATGTATTTGCGGGCCGGGCTGCTCGATGGCGAGGGCCAGCAGGGCGTGCTGGCCGCCATCGCGGTCGACCCGGAGCTCACGATCGCGCAGAAGCAGTCCCTGACGCAGATCTACGAGACATTCCGCAACGAGAACGCCCGTAACGCGCCACCCGCAGAAGACGCTGAGGAGACGAAATGACCGAGCAGACCAAGACCAAGATCCCCGCTCCGCTGTACGCGGCGGCCGGTGCCGGTGACGCGGCCTACGAGCAGCTCCGCAAGCTGCCGGCCGTGCTGACCGAGCTCAGCGACCGGGCCACCGCCTCGCTGAAGGCCTACAACGAGCAGGCCGGCACCAAGGCCGCCGAGCTGCGTGGCAAGGCCCAGGAGACCGACTTCGTGGCCCTGCGTGACAGCGCCACCACCGCGGCCGTCAATTTCGCCCAGGTCGCCCAGGAGCGCGCGATCGCCGTCTACAACGACCTGGTCGCCCGGGGCGAGCGCGTGGTCGGCACCGGTGTGGTCGAGGCCGCCGAGGTGGTCAACGCCGACATCGAGGCCACCGAGCAGCCGAAGGCCGTCGAGGCCCCGGTGACCGAGACCCCGGCCGTGGAGACCGCGCCGAAGCCGCGCAAGCGGGCCAAGCCGGCCGCGTCCGCCGAGTGATCGACAATTGGATGATCCGCGGGCCCCGGCGGTTGCCGGGGCCCGCGGCATAGACTCTTCCTCATGGCCACATCCGCCGCGCCCATCTTCTTCGACGACGTCCGCATCTACCTGAATGCCGCCGTGTGGTTGGTGTCCATGGCTGTCCAGGCGGTCGCGCTGATCCATTGCCTGACACAGCGCGGCGCGGGCTTCCAGGCTCTCGGCACCCTGCCGAAGGGTGCGTGGGCCGCGATCATCGGTGTCTGTCTGGCGCTGACCGTGATCACCATGGGTGGCCTGCTGATCATCACGATGATCGGTGTGGCCGCGGCGCTCATCTACATGCTCGACGTCCGCCCGGGCCTCAAGGATCTGTCCGACGGCAAGGGCTTCTGGTGACCTGGGCCGGGAGTTGAGGAATCGTTTCGGCCCGCCTCCTCCGGACGGCGGGCCGCGCCTTCAGCGCATGGATCGGAGCGGCCCGCGGACCGGTCGCCCCACGTTGCCGGGTCCGGCCACCGAGCTGGTCACTCTGCCTTCAGGGGTACGAGTGGAGCAGCTCGTCACCGGCGCCGGCGACCCGGTGACGGTGTTCGCGCACGGGCTGGCCGGGGACGTCTCCGGCACCCGCCCGCTGGGCAGTGCGGTCGCCGGCCGCCGGGTGTTCTTCCACTTCCGCGGGCACGGCCGTTCCGACGTGCCGCCCGGCCCGTGGTCCTTCGGTGACCTGGCCGATGATCTGCGCGGTGTCGCCGACCTGTCCGGGGCGACCCGGGCGCTGGGCGTCAGCATGGGCGCCGCCGCGCTGTGCCGTCTGCTCGCCGGGGCTCCGGACCGGTTCGAGCGGGTGGTCCTCTACCTGCCGGCCGCGTTGGACGGGTCCCGGCCGGATGCCTCGGTGCAGCGCCTGTCCCGGCTGCTGGCGTCGGTCGAGTCGGGGGAGGCCGCGGTGATCGCCGAGGCGGTCGAGCAGGAGATGCCGTCCGCGGTGCGCAACACCCCGGCCGGTTGGAGTTTTCTGCGGCAGCGGGTCGAGCAGCTGCAACGGGACGGGCTGGCGCCCGAGGTGGAGTCGTTGTGGTCGGCGCCGCCGGTGGCCGACGAGTCGTTGTTGCGGCGGTTCCGGGGCCGGGCGCTGGTGATCGGCTGTCTCGGCGACGAGGTGCATCCGGTGGCGTGGGCGGAGCGGATCGCCGGTCTGCTGCCCGGCGCCGAGCTGGAGGTGTACGACCGGCCGGCCGTTCTCTGGAACAGCCGGGCCGAGTTGCGGGAACGCGTGTCGGCTTTCCTCAACGCTTGACTTCGGGAGCTATGTCCGAAAAGCCGTAACTTTTCCCGCGGTCGTGCGGTGTGTATACGTGCGCTTGTCCCCCAAATCCGTCTTTTTCGCTTTGGTGGTTCTCGGGCTGCCGTTCGCGGTTGTGGCCGGCTGGGCCCTCGGAGCGCCCGCCGCGCGCCAGGCCAGCCTCGGCGTCCCGGACGGGTCCGGCGCCCTCCCCGGTGACGGCGGTCTGGGCGCCGCACCGGGCGGGGCGACCCCGACCCGGGACTCCGCCGCCGACTACACGGCCCGGCCACCGCGCGGCACCCCGGACCCGGGCCCGTCACCGTCGGCTCCGGCGGCCGGGCCCAGCACGGTCATCGCCACCGTGACGGTCGTCCAGACCGTACCGCCGCCGCTGATCGAGGCCACCGTGCCGCCGCTCACCGCGCCGCCGGTGCCCACGCCGACCCAGCCGGACCAGCCGCCGAGCCCGTCCGCCACGCCGCCGTCGCCGAGCGCCTCCGCCACCCCCTCCACATCGACTCCGGTAGCGATGGGGTTCTAAGCTCACGCAACGTGAGCGGTGATCAGAAACGTCCGGCTACGGCCCTCCGTGAGTTCTTCACCGGAGCCGGGTTGCTGGGCCGTGGGCTCGGTCTGGTTCTGGGCAGCCCCCGGCTCTTCCTCATCGGGCTGATCCCGGCGCTGATCTCCGGGGTCCTCTACACGACCGCGATGGTCTTGCTGCTGCGGTTCCTGCCGGATCTGTCGGCGCAGGTCACCTGGTTCGCCGACGACTGGTCCGGCTGGCTGCGCGGCACCTTCCGGGTGCTCGGCGGCACCGCGGTGCTCGGTCTCAGCGTGCTGCTCGGCGTCCTGACCTTCACCGCCGTGACCCTGCTGATCGGCGACCCGTTCTACGAGAAGATCTCGGAACTCGTCGAGGACCGGTTCGGTGGCGTGCCCGAGGCGGTGAACCTCGGCTTCTGGGAGTCGCTGCGCCGCAGCCTCGTCGACTCGCTCAAACTGATCGGCATCTCGATCCTGGTCGGCATCCCGCTCTTCCTGCTCGGGTTCCTGCCGTTCGTGGGCCAGACCGTCATCCCCGTGCTGGCCGGTGGGGTCGGTGGCTGGCTGCTCGCCCTGGAGCTGACCGGCGTCCCGTTCCAGCGGCGTGGCCAGCGGCTGCGGCACCGTCGCCTCGTGCTCGGCCGGCATCGCGCGCTCGGCCTGGGCTTCGGCTCGGCCGTCTTCGCCTGCTTCCTGATCCCGCTCGGCGCCGTCCTGGTGATGCCGGCCGCCATCGCCGGTGCCACGCTGCTGGCCCGGCGGTCGCTGGGCAAGCCCATCGAGATCACCAGCACCGCCTCGCTGTGAGGATCGACCTGATCGAGGGCGACATCACCGCCCGGACCGCCGACGTGATCGTCAACGCGGCCAACTCGTCGCTGCTCGGCGGCGGAGGTGTGGACGGGGCGATCCACCGTAAGGGCGGGCCGGAGATCCTGGCCGAGACCCGGATGCTGCGGGCCTCCCGTTACGGCCGTGGACTGCCGGTCGGTCAGGCCGTCGCGACCACCGCGGGCCGGCTGCCGGCCCGCTGGGTGGTGCACACGGTCGGGCCCGTTTTCAGCGCCACCGAGGACCGTTCCGCGTCGCTGCGTGCCTGCTACACGAACTCCCTGCGGGTCGCCGACGACCTCGGCGCCGTGTCGGTGGCGTTCCCGCTGATCTCGGCCGGTGTCTACCGCTGGCCGGTCGAGGACGCCGTCCGCCAGGCCCTCACCGCACTGGCCGCCGCCACCCCGGTCCACGTCCGGACAGCGACTCTGGTCCTGTTCGGGTCCGAGGCGGCGACCGTGGGCCGCGCGGTCTACGACGTTATGTTTTCGTGACCTGAGAGTCAGAACCACTCCGCCCACAGCGGCATCGCACTAGATGTCGCAGCAACCGGGACAACGGGGGAAGAGCAATGACTTTCAGCATCAAATCTGCCGGAATCATCGCCGCAGGGATCGCGGCCATCGCGTCGGCGGCGTTCCTGCCGGCGCCCGCCTACGCGGCCGCGGCCGGGACGGCGGAGGTCGTCGACTACAGCATCGAGTTCACGGCGGCTCGCGGCGCGGCCAACGACGTCGTGATCACCCGCTCCGGGAAGACCGTCACGATCGACGACCGGGTGGCGGTGAAGCCGGGACCGGGATGCTGGGCCGTGTCCGGGGACAGCACGAAGGTGCGGTGCACGCTCGACCAGGTCTATTTCATCCAGGTGCGGCTCGGTGACCGGAACGACCGGTTCGTCAACCGCAGCGGCGAGGACGTCGGGGTCATGGGTGAAGCGGGCAACGACCGGATCGTCGGCGGCACCGGCCCCGACAGCCTCTACGGTGGCAGCGGGAACGACGTCCTGTACGGGGGCGCCGGACGCGACAGCCTGATGGGCGGCCGCGGCGACGACGTCCTCGACGGTGGCTCCGGCAACGACAACCTCAACGCCGACGCCGGGCGGGACATCCTGCGCGGTGGCAGCGGAACCAGGGACCTCGCCTACTACGGAGGCCGGCGCGGCGCCGTACGGGTCGACCTCGACGGCGCCAAGGGCGACGACGGCGCGCCGGGGGAGCGGGACACCGTCGGCGCGGACGTCGAGAGGATCGTCGGCGGCTCGGGGAACGACCGGCTCACCGGCAACGCGGCGGCCAACGAGATCTACGGTGGGCCCGGCGACGACCGCATCTCCGGTGGCGGCGGCAAGGACCTGCTCGTCGGCCAGGCCGGGCACGACACCCTGCGCGGGGACGCGGGCGCCGACCGGCTCTACGGTGAGCAGCAGGACCCCAGCCGGCCGGGCTCGGACGGTGACCCCGCCGACGACCCGAAGGCCCGGGACCACCTGAACGGCGGCACCGCCACCGACACCTGCGTGGGCGGCCCGGTAACCACCAAGGTCAGCTGCGAGCGCTGAACCCAGCCGGATCCGGTGGCCCGTGCGGTGTCGGCCGCACGGGCGGCTCACGTAGGCGTACCGGAAGGGGTAGGGGGCCGTGACGTCCGGTAATGATCAGGCTGAGGCGCGGACGATGAGCTCGGTGGGCAGGATGATCGCGGGTGGCACGTCGGGGTCGCCGGAGATGAGGCGGAGCATCTCCCGGGCCATCGTGCGGCCGGCCTCGCCGATCGGCTGACGCACCGTGGTGAGCGGCGGGTCGCTGTAGCGGCTGACCTCGAAGTCGTCGAAGCCGATCACGGCGACGTCCTCCGGGACCCGGCGACCGGCGTTGCGCAGGGTTTGCAGGGCGCCGTGGGCCATCAGGTCGGAGGCGGCGAAGACGGCGTCCAGCTCCGAGTCGCGGTCGAGCAGGTCGCGCATCGCGGTGACGCCGGAGTCGCGGGTGAAGTCGCCGGTGGCGACGAGTTCCGGGAGGCCGGCGGCGCGCAGCGCGTCGTGGTAGCCGGTGAGGCGTTCGAGGCCGGCCACCATGTCCTGTGGGCCGGCTATGGTCGCAATACGCCGGCGACCGGAAGTGATCAGGTGCTGGATGGCCGCGGCGACGCCGCCGGCGTGGTCGACGTCCACGTACGGAACCGGCGGGTCGGCGATC
Organism: Actinoplanes flavus; assembly: GCF_017592555.1. Taxonomy (GTDB): domain Bacteria; phylum Actinomycetota; class Actinomycetes; order Mycobacteriales; family Micromonosporaceae; genus Actinoplanes; species Actinoplanes flavus. The sequence goes on from NZ_JAGFNS010000016.1 coordinate 101,215, forward strand.
ATCGGGCGGCCGCTGCAGATCACCGGGATGCCGCGGCGGGCCAGCAGGCCGGGCAGCGGATCGGCGCCGTGGATCGAGGCGAACATGACGCCGTCGACGTGGCCGGCCACCGCGTAGCGCTCGACCCGGGCGTAACCGGCCGCCGAACCGGCCATCATCAGCACCAGCTGCTTGTCGGCGGCCTCCAGCTCGGAGCCGACGCCGCGGATGATGGCCGGGAAGAACAGGTCGTCGGAGAAGACCCGGTTCGCCGTCTCCGGAAGGATCAGGGCGATCGAGTCGGTCTGCCGGGTGACCAGGCTCCGGGCCGCCTGGTTCGGCACGTAGCCGAGTTCGTCGACGGCCCGGTTGACGGCCTCACGGATGGAGGCCGCCACCGTGGTGGAACCGTTGACGACGCGGGACACCGTCGCGCGGGAGACCCCGGCTCGACGGGCAACCGCTTCCAGGGTCGGGCGTTCCCGCGTCGTCACAAGCCCCCCGCTCTGAAATGGCTCAGTCCAGGCCGTTGCGCCGGATCACCTCGCTGTACCACTTCGCGCTGTCCTTGAGCACCCGCTGTTGCGTGGTGTAGTCGACGTGCACCATACCGAAACGCTTCGCGTAGCCCTCGGCCCATTCGAAGTTGTCCATCAACGACCAGGCGAAGTATCCCCGCAGATCCACTCCGGCCGCCAGAGCGTCGTGGCAGGCACGCAGGTGGGAGTCCACGTACTCGATCCGGCGCAGGTCGTGGACCTCGCCGTTCTCGGCCGGGCCGTCCGGGTACGCCGCGCCGTTCTCGGTGATCATCAGCGGGACGCCCGGGTAGTCCCGGTGGAGGCGGGTCAGCAGACGGGTCAGCGCGGCCGGCTCGATCTGCCAGTTCATGTCGGTGACCGGGCCGACCGGGGCGCGGAACCGGACGCCGTGGCTGCCCGGGTAGTCGAGCGGGCCCGGGTGGCCGGGGGCCGCGGAGACGTACGCCGGGGTGTAGTAGTTGATGCCCAGCACGTCGATCGGCGCGTTGATGATCGTCTCGTCGCCGTCGCGGATCCAGACCGGGTCGGCGATCCGGGCGATGTGCGCCAGCACGTCGGCCGGGTAGTGGCCCTTGAACAGCGGGTCCAGGAAGATCCGGTTGGCCAGGCCGTCGATCAGGTGGGCGGCCGCGCGGTCGGCCTCGCTGTCCGGGTCGAGCGGGGCGACGGCGCACGGGTTCAGCGTGATGCTGATGCTCTTCGCGCCGGCCGCGCGCAGCGCCCGGGTGGCCAGGCCGTGTGCCAGGTTGAGGTGGTGCACCGCGGTCAGGGCGGCGACCGGGTCCTGCACGCCGGGCGCGTGGATGCCGGAGCCGTAGCCGAGGTAGGCCGAGCACCACGGCTCGTTCAGCGTGGTCCAGGTGGCGACCCGGTCACCGAGGCGGCGGTGGACGATCTCGGCGTAGTCGGCGAACGCCTCGGCGGTCTCCCGGTTGGTCCAGCCGCCCCGGTCCTCGAGCGTCTGCGGCAGGTCCCAGTGGTAGAGGGTGACCACCGGGTCGATGCCCTTGCTGAGCAGCTCGTCGGTGAGCCGGTCGTAGAAGTCCAGGCCACGGACGTTGACCGGGCCGGTGCCGTCCGGGCGGACCCGCGGCCAGGCGATCGAGAAGCGGTACGAGGCCAGACCCAGGTCGGCCATGAGCGCGACGTCCTCGGCGTACCGGTGGTAGTGGTCGCACGCGACGTCGCCGGTGTGGCCGGCGAAGACCCTGCCCGGTGTGCGGCTGAAGGTGTCCCAGATGGACGGGCCGCGGCCGTCCTCCCTCGCGGCGCCCTCGATCTGGTACGAGGCCGTGGCCGCCCCCCAGACGAAACCTTCGGGGAAGGTGATCCCCGCGGGGGCCGGCTGCGCCGACGTGGACGTGACGGTTGCCGTCATGTCTTCTCCGCTTCCTGATGATCCGCTGAACTTAACCGGTTCATCTTACGGCCTGGCGACGCGGTGACAACGGATCTTGACATCGAACCTCAGCCGGTGTGCAGAGCCTGCACCAGCCGCGGATCGCCGGTGAGGGCGAGTTGATCGGCCCGTTTCCGGCCCATCAGGGCCAGTTGCAGGTCGCTGGCCGTGCCGGTGATCCGCGCCCGCGGGTGGTGATCGTCGTCGTCCAGGATCGTGCCGGTGTCCAGCAGGGCGATGCCGGTGCCGCGCAGCCGGACGAACCACTCCTGCGCCGCGTCCGTGCCGACCAGATGCACGACGCCGTGCAGATCGGTCGGGCCCTGGCGCTTGCCGGCCGGCAGCCAGGTGTCCAGGATCTCGCTCACGCCGTCGGAGGCCAGCTTCGTCTCGATCGGGGTGGCCCGGCCGGCGGCCGACTCGGCGTCCCACCGGTGCACCGAGATCTCGTGGGCCATCCGCCGATGCCAGAAGACGGCCCGCTTCGGCTGTGGCGCCCAGTTCCAGGCCGGGAGATCCGGGTCGAGCGCCTCCAGCGTCTCCACCGTGCCGGTGATCTCGCGGCGCAGGCGGTCGAGCGCCTCGGACCACTCGGCCGGGCGCTCCGGATGGACGAATCCCTCGTAGCGCACGGTCACGCCGCGGGTCACCGTGCCGCGAACCCAGTTCAGCACCGTGGCCACATGGTGGGTGAGGTCGGCGACCGTCCAGTCCGGGCAGCCCGGGACCGTCGCGTCCGGCCCGCTCTCGGCGACGGCGTCCCAGAGTGCCGGGCCGTCGGCACGCAGCGCGGCCAGCCAGAAATCCTTCGTCGCGTGCAACCTGTTCATCGCAGTCGTCTCCCGCTCGGCCGGACCGCAGGTGTCACCCCCCGCAGTGTGAGCTTAGGGTGAGCGTCGTGACTGACACTTCCCTGGCGGCGTACACGACGCTACGCCTCGGCGGGCACGCCGGCACAGTGACCGAGGCGGTCCATCCGGACGAGGCCGTCGCCGCGGTCCGTGAGGCCAGCTCGGCGGGGCGGCCGTTGCTGGTGCTGGGCGGCGGCAGCAACGTCGTGATCGGCGACTCCGGCTTCGACGGCGAGGTGCTGCTGCTGCGCGACCGGGGTGTCGAGGTGGTCGGCGAGGACGCCTCCGGTGTCCTGGTCCGGGTGTCGGCCGGCGAGCCCTGGGACGACTTCGTGGCGTACGCCGTGGCGAACGGATGGTCCGGCGTCGAGTGCCTGTCCGGGATCCCGGGCGCGGCCGGCTCGACCCCGATCCAGAACGTCGGGGCGTACGGCCAGGAGGTGGCACACACCATCGAGGCGGTGCACGCGTACGACCGGATCGCCGACGAGACCCGGGTCATGTCCCCGGCGGACTGCCGTTTCGGCTACCGGTCCAGCGTGTTCAAGCACGACGACCGGCATCTGGTCACCGCCGTCGACTTCCGGCTCGCCCGCTCGGCGGAGTCGGCCCCGATCCGGTACGCGGAACTCGCCCGTACCCTCGGCGCCTCGGCCGGCGATCGGGTGCCGCTGCGGCAGGCCCGCGACACGGTGCTCAAGCTGCGGGCCGGCAAGGGGATGGTGCTCGACCCGGAGGACCGGGACACCTGGTCGGTCGGGTCGTTCTTCACCAATCCGGTGGTGCCCGCGGAGTTCTTCGCGACGCTGGGCGAGATGCCGCACTGGCCGGGCCCGGACGGGACCGTGAAGATCCCGGCGGCGTGGCTGATCGAGCAGTCCGGGTTCCCGAAGGGGTACGCCGGCGACGGCGTCGCGATCTCCGGCAAGCACACCCTGGCGCTGACCAACCGCGGTGACGGCACCACGGCGGCGCTGCTCGACCTGGCCCGGACGATCCGCGACGGGGTCCGTGCCCGGTTCGGTGTCGAACTGCACCCGGAGCCGGTCCTGATCAACTGCGCCCTCTGACCGTTCAGCGCCAGCCGAACACCTGCGTGTAGTACGGGGTGCCGTCGGCCGCGTACGCCACACCGGCCCCGACCGAGCGTGCCCGGCAGTTGAGGATGTTGCGCCGGTGGCCCGGGCTGGCCATCCACGCGGCCAGCACCTCGTTCGCGGTGCGGTAGCCCCAGGCGATGTTCTCCCCGGCGGGCTGCTGGTATCCGGCCTCCTCACTGCGGTCCACGAAGGTCGAGCCGTCCCGCCAGACGTGACTGAAGAGCCGCGTCCGGGCCATGTACCTGCTCTGCCGCAGGGACGCGGCCACCAGATGCTCGTCGACCGTGAGGTCCGGACAGCCGGCGGTGCGGCGGGTCTCGTTGGTGAGGCGGACCACCTGGCCCATCACGGACCGGGCCCGTAGCGGGGGCCGCCGGGCGGGTTCGGCGCGCGCCGGTGGCTCCAGGGCGGGTTCGTCCCGGATGAGGCTGTCGGGCACCTCCGCCGGGCTCGGCGCGGATGTGACGGTCCGTGGTGGGGCGGCCTGCGGTCGTGACGGGACGGTCGGCCCCTGGGCCATCGCCGGTGCGGTGAGAGCGAACAGCACGGATGCTGCCACGAGCGTGCCGACGCGTCGTAATACCAGGTCGAACACGAGTGCCTCCCAGATCGCGGTATGGGCGTGGATCGCCCGTTACTCCTCATCGCACCCCGTTACGCGCGTCGTGTCACATCTTTCGGGGAATGGGCGGTAACCCGTACGAGAAATGTCAGGCTGTAGGGATGTCCGGATCGGGCGTAACGGACTAGCCCGATCAGGTCCGCCGGCCGGATCCGCGCGGACCGGCTCCCGCCCCGTCCCTCGGCGCTAAACTGTCACTGTCCGTAAATAGGTGAACACATCACGCTATGGTGTGTTTGCGCCGTCGGACTATTCTTCCCGCTCGCGTTCACGCGGCGGAGATCGGCCGTGCCTGTACGGGCACGAGCGCGAGTTGGGGGCAGGGTGAGCAAACGATGAGTCGCCTTCTCGTGGTCGAGGACGACCCGGACATCGCACTCGCTCTCCGGATGTTGTTCAGCCGGGCCGGATACGAGGTGGCGCACGCCGCCGACGGCCGCTCCGGGCTGAAGGAGGCCTACGCCGAACACCCTGACCTGGTGGTGCTCGACGTCGGCCTGCCGGAGATGGACGGCTGGCAGGTGCTGGAGCGGCTGCGGGACGTCTCGGACGTCCCGGTGCTGGTTCTCACCGCACACGGCCAGGAGGCGGAGAAGGTGCGCGGCCTGCGCGGCGGCGCCGACGACTACCTGACCAAGCCGTTCGCCAACAACGAGCTGCTGGCGCGGGTCGAGGCGCTGCTGCGGCGGTCCTCCTCCGGGCAGAACACCTGGGCCAGCCAGATCTATGACGACGGTCTCGTGCACCTGGACCCGACCAAGCGCCGGGTCTACGTCAAAGGCGACGAGAAGCGCCTCACGCCCACCGAGTTCCGCCTGCTCAACGCGCTGGTCCGGCATGCCGGCGCGGTCCTCAGCCCGAACCAGCTGCTCACCCAGGCGTGGGACGACCCGACCGGCATCGGCCAGGAGCGGGTCAAGTTCGCGGTGCTCCGTCTGCGCCGGAAGCTGGGCTGGTCCGATCCCGACGACTCGCCCATCGAGTCGGTCCGGGGTTTCGGCTACCGCTACCGGCGCCCGGGTGGCGAAGGCTGATTGTCGCCGCACCGGCCGAGTCTTCTCAGTTGACGCCCGCTCGAGTCGATGAGGGCAGTGAAGCCGAGCAGGAGGGTAGTGAGTCGTGGAAGACCTTGGCGAGATCGTCGGCGAATTCCTGATGGAGAGCCACGAGAACCTGGACCAGATCGACCGGGACCTCGTCAGCCTCGAGCAGGAACCGGACTCGCGTGACCTGATCTCCCGCATCTTCCGGGCGATCCACACGATCAAGGGCACCAGTGGATTCCTGGCGTTCTCTCGTCTGGAGAAGCTGGCGCATGCGGGTGAGTCCCTGTTGTCCCGGCTCCGTGACGGCGTACAGCCGGTCAGCCCGGAGACCATCACCGTCCTGTTGCTCTGCATCGACGGTGTCCGCTCCATCCTCGCCTCCATCGAGGAGAACGGTTCCGAGGCCGAGGTTGACATCGAGAGTGTGATTGTCAAGATCCAGGCGCAGATGAACGCACCGTCGGACAGTGCTCCGGCGGCCGCCCCCGCACCGGCCGCCGAGGCCGAGGCGCCGGTGAGCGTGGAGCAGGAGACCCCGGCGGCCGCCCGCCCGGTCGCCGAGCCGGTCACCGACCAGCGTCAGCCGCTCGGCCAGATCCTGGTCGACGCCGGCGCGGCGCAGCCCTCCGACGTGGCGTCGGCGCTGCAGCAGCAGATCGAGGGTGACGAGCGCAAACTCGGCACCATCCTGCTCGAGGAGGGCAAGGCCCAGCCGGCCGCGGTCAGTGAGGCGCTGCAGTCCCAGTCCCCGAAGCGGAGCATCGCGGACAGCGCGATCCGGGTCGACGTCGACCTGCTGGACACCCTGATGAACATGGTCGGTGAGCTGGTGCTCGCCCGGAACCAGCTGGTCCGCGGCGTGATGGAGACCGGTGACTCCGGTCTGGTCCGCAGCGCCCAGCGGCTCGGCATGATCACCAGTGAGCTGCAAGAGGGCATCATGAAGACCCGGATGCAGCCCATCGAGCACATCTGGTCCAAGCTGCCCCGAGTCATCCGGGACCTGAGCAACTCGCTCGGCAAGCAGGTCGCGCTGGTCATGGAGGGCAAGGAGACCGAGCTCGACCGGAGCCTGCTGGAGGCGGTCAAGGACCCGCTGACCCACCTCGTGCGCAACGCGGTGGACCACGGCATCGAGGATCCGGAGCAGCGGATCGCCAGCGGCAAGGGGCCGGAGGGGACGCTCACGCTCCGCGCGTACCACGAGGGTGGTCACGTGGCGGTCGAGGTCGCCGACGACGGCGCCGGCCTGAACGTCGAGCGGATCGCGCAGAAGGCTGTGGAGAACGGCCTGCTCCGCCCGGAGCAGATCCCGAACATGGACCGGCGCGACATCATGGCGATGGTCTTCCAGCCCGGCTTCTCCACCGCCTCCAAGGTCACCAACGTGTCCGGCCGCGGTGTCGGCATGGACGTGGTGAAGACCAACATCGAGAACATCGGCGGCGCGGTCAGCGTCGACTCGACACCCGGCGAGGGTACGGTCTGGCGGCTCACCATCCCGCTGACGCTCGCGATCATCCAGGCGCTCACCGTCGACTGCGGCGACCAGCGCTACGTCGTGCCCCAGGTGGCGGTGCTCGAGCTGGTCTTCATCGACGGCAACACCACCAAGGTCGAGTACGCCTCGGGCGCGCCGGTCTACCGGTTGCGCGGCAAGCTGCTGCCGCTGGTCCGGCTGGACCGTGCGCTCGGCCTCGAGGTCGGCGGCGACCAGGGCGTCTACATCATGGTGCTGCAGGCCGACGGCCGGCGGTTCGGCCTGGTCGTGGACCGGGTACTGAACACCGAAGAGGTCGTCGTCAAAGCCCTCAACACCAGATTCAAAGACATCGGACTGTACGCCGGGGCGACGATCCTGGGCGACGGCAAGGTGGGTCTCATCCTGGACGTCTCCTCACTGGCCCGGCGCTCGCACCTCGCGGTCGACTCGGAGCGGGAGAACGTCGCCGAGAAGCGCGGCCAGGGCGGCGGCGGCACCGAGCGCCTGCTGGTCACCGCGGTCGGCGAACGCCGTGTGGCGATCCCGCTGGACACGGTCACGCGACTGGAGGAGTTCCCGCGCGACCGCATCGAGCACGCCGGATCGCGCGAGGTGGTCCAGTACCGGGGGCAGATCCTGCCGCTGGTGCGCCTGTCCCACCTGCTGGGGGCGTACGGCGAGGAGTTGGAGGGCGACACCGTCTCGGTGGTCGTCTACAGCGAGGGCGGAAAGAGCGTGGCACTGGTCGTGGACCGGATCGTGGACATCGCCGAGAACTCGACCACCGCGCGACGGGACGCGGAGGAGGACGGCCTGGTCGGCACCGCGGTGATCCAGCAGCGGGTCACCGAACTGCTCGACGTGCGCCGGGCCATCCTGGCCGCGGATCCGAACTTCTACAGCGATTCCATGGACGAGATGATGGTGGAGGTCTGACATGGCGAGTCGTCAGTTCGCCACCTTCGAGGTGGACGGCCAGCTCTTCGGGGTCGAGGTGCACACGGTGCAGGAGGTGCTCTCGTACAACGAGTACACCCCGGTGCCGCTCGCCCCGCCGGCCGTGGGCGGACTCTTCAACCTGCGCGGCCAGGTGATCGCCGCGGTGGACCTGCGGGTGCAGCTCGGGCTGGCCCGCCAGGCCCTGCAAGGCCCGGTCATGAACGTCATCCTGCGCGGTGACGGTGAACCGGTCTCCCTGCTGGTGGACAAGATCGGCGAGGTGGTGGATCTCGACGACGATACGTTCGAGCCGCCGCCGGACACGCTGAGCGGTCCCACCCGGGAGCTCGTGGTCGGCACGTTCAAGCTGGACGGGCGGCTGATGCTGGCTCTCGACGTCAACCAGGCCGTCGACACATACCGCGCCACCCACTGATGTACAGCCTGGTCAGTGCCCCCGTACTGGGCTTCGACCTGACCCGCCTGGAAGGCGGGCCGGCCGCCGCCGAGGTCCTGCTGCGCGCGCTGCGCCTGCAGGCCGGGGACCTGCCGGTTCTCGCTGAGCGGTTGCCGGACGAGGAGGTCCGCGGACCGCTCTGGGTGGCGGTGGAGAGCGCCGCCCACCGCATGCCGTCACTCAAGGCGATGTCGAAAGACGACCCGGCCGGAAACCTCGCATTGGTCGAGCGCGCGCCGATCGGTACGGTCGACGCCCTGCTGACCTGCCTGCGCTACGACGTGATGTCGTGGACCTGGGAGGGCGCCGGCCGGGACGCCCGGCAGAGCGAGGACGCCGCAGCGGCGACCGCCCTGCTGTGTGACGCGGCGGTCGCCAGCTACCTGCGTGAGGTGCTGGACGACGACACCCGGCGACGGCTGGGGGCGGGCTGGGTGGCGGCGGTACGGAAGCTGCCGACCGGCGCGCCGATCGATCTGGGCCCGCACCACTACACGGTGTCGGCCCTGCTCGACCGGTTACGCACGCTGCGGACCGAGGACCGGCAACGGGTCTCGACCGCGGCCGACGACGCCCGGCGGAACACCGCCGGCTGGTCGCCCGCCGTGCATTCGGCATCGTGGGCGGCGTACCTGTCCGACCGGGTCCGAACCGCCGCCGCGGCACAGATGTTGCTGGTGCAGGCGGTGGACACGGCCGGGATTCCGCTGGCCGACCGGGCCGGCGGGGTCTGGAACATGCTCAGCGGCGCCGTTCAGGCGCTCGTGGTCCGCGATCTGCTGGACACCGCGACGGCACACCGGCTGCTAGCACCGGTCGTGGCGGCGCTCGGTCCGGCCTGGCTCGGTTGAAGGGAGTGGTCGAATGATCTCGGTTCTCGTTGTCGACGATTCCGTCGTGGTTCGTCGACTGATCGTCGACGCTCTCGGGGAGGCGCCGGGTATCCAGGTGGTCGGCACGGCCGCGAACGGTCTGCTCGCACAGGCGAAGATCGATCAGCTCAAACCCGACGTGATCACCATGGACATCGAAATGCCGCAGATGAACGGCATCGAAGCGGTCCGTGAGCTGCGTAAACGGCACACCACACCGGTGATCATGTTCAGCACGCTCTCCGCGGCGGGCGCGAACGCCACCCTGGAGGCGCTGGCCGCCGGTGCGACCGACTACGTCACCAAGCCCAGCAACGTGGGCTCGGTGGCGGAGTCCATCGCGGCGGTGCGCGAGCAGCTCGTACCGAAGATCCAGGTGCTCAGCGGGCGCCGCCGCCCGCCGGCCGGTCCGGCTCCGCGAGGTCCGTTGCCGGCGGCGGGGCTCCGTCCCGGCGCCGCGCCGTTGCGGCCCGGCGGTCCACCGGCCATGGCCGGACGGCTCGCGCCCGGCGGATCCGCGCCGGTCCGGCCGGTCGGCCGTCGCGCCCCGGGCGGGAAGGTCGACATCCTGGCGATCGGCTCCTCCACCGGTGGGCCGGACGCGCTGACCAAGGTCCTTCTCGGGCTGCCGGCCGATCTGCCGGTCCCGATCGTGATCACGCAGCACATGCCGCCGGTCTTCACCAAGATGTTCGCCGAACGCCTGGACCGGAGCACCCCGCTCAAGGTGGTCGAGGCGGGCGAGGGCATGGAGCTCACGGCCGGCACCGTCTACATCGCCCCGGGTGATCGTCATCTGGTCTTCGAACGCCGCGGTACGGCCACCCTCACGCAGCTCAGCGGAGCGCCGCCGGAGAACTCGTGCCGCCCGGCCGTGGACGTGATGTTCCGCTCGGTGGCGGCGCTGTACGGCGGTTCGGTGTTCGCGACCGTACTCACCGGAATGGGACAAGACGGACGGAGTGGTGCGAAGGTGCTACGAGATTCGGGCGCCGAGGTGCTGGCACAGGACGAGGCGACGTCGGTGGTCTGGGGCATGCCCGGCGCCGTGGTCGGTGCGGGACTGGCGGACGAGATCCTGCCCCTGGACCGGATCGCTGGCGCGTTGCTCAACCGGGTACGGGTGGGCCGGACAGCGGCGGTGGCCCGATGACCCTTTCCCAAGCGGAGTTCGCCTTCGTCTCCAACCTGGTGCGCAAGGAAGCGTCGATCGTCCTGGCGCCGGGGAAGGAGTACCTGGTCGAGGCCCGGCTCATCCCGGTGGCCCGGGCGGTCGGGGCGGCCAACGTCAACGAGTTCATCGGCGACCTGCAGAAGCGGCCCGACCCGGGGCATCAGATCAAGATCATCGACGCTCTCACCACCAATGAGACGTCGTTCTTCCGGGACCGGGAGCCGTTCGCGGCGCTCACCGACGTGGTGCTGCCCGAGCTGATCAAATCCCGGTCGGCGGTGCGCAAACTCCGCTTCTGGTCGGCCGCCAGCTCCAGTGGGCAGGAGGCGTACAGCCTGGCCATCACGCTGCAGGAGACGCTGCCGACCGGCTGGACCTACGAGATTCTCGGCACCGACATCTCCACCGCGATGGTGGAGCGCGCGACCAAGGCCGAGTACAGCCAGGTCGAGGTGAACCGCGGTCTGGCGGCCACCCAGCTGGTGCAGTACTTCGAACGGGCCGGCGCGCACTGGCGGATCATTCCGGCACTGCGCAGGAACGTCTCGTTCAAGCACATGAGCCTCACCGCGCCGTTCCCGCCGATGCAGCCGTTCGACGTGATCTTCCTGCGCAACGTCCTTATCTACTTCGATGTGGCGACCAAGCGCCAGGTCTTGCGGAACGCCGCGAAGATCCTGCGCCCGGACGGCCTGCTCTTCCTCGGTGCGGCCGAGACCACGATCGGAATCGACGACAACTACGAGCGAGTGGCCGCCGGCCGCACCTCTGCCTACCGGACTCGTACTGCGGCGCCCGTCGGTGCCGCGAGAAGGGGATGACGCCGATGCGCGCCATGGTGATCGACGACTCACGCGCGATGCGCATGATTCTCAAGCGCATCGTCACGAAGCTCAACTTCGAGGCGGTGGAGGCGGGTGACGGCAAGGAAGCGCTGGATCTTCTCGCCGACATGACGGAGGTGCCGGAACTGGCCCTCATCGACTGGAACATGCCCAACATGAACGGGCTGGAGTTCGTCACCAAGGTCCGGGCCGACCCCCGGCTGCGGGAGATGACCCTCGTGATGGTGACCACCGAGAGCGAACAGAGTCAGATCGTCCGTGCCCTCGCCGCGGGCGCCCATGAATACGTGATCAAGCCCTTCACCGAAGGCGCCATGATCGAAAAGCTGGCCCTGCTGGGCCTCGTCCCGACCGGAGCGAACTCATGAGCATCGAAGTCGAGGTCGACGAGAGCGACCTCGCCGAGATGGTGGAGCAGGTCTGGGAGTCGTACCTGGACCCCGAGGGCGTCAGCCCCCTGATTCCGACATATGACGAGAATCAGCCGTCCGAGGTGCACTCCTCGGTCTCGATCACCGGGACCTGGACCGGGCATGTCGTCTACGCGTCCTCCCGCGCGGCCGCCCAGCGCGCCGCGGCTGCCTTCCTCGCCATGGACCTCGACGAGGTGAGCGAGGAGGACATCTCCGACACGCTCGGCGAGTTGGCCAACATCGTCGGTGGCAACGTCAAGGCGATGTTGCCGCCGGGGTCGCAGTTGTCGCTCCCGCAGGTGAACCTCACGCCGGAATCGTCGGCGCGGTTCCCGAACACCCAGCGCATCGGTGGTGTCTACGGGGTGTGGGAAGGCGAACCCGTGTCCATCTCGATGTGGCAGAGCCGCATCGACAACAAGGAGGAGGGCGCATGAAGATCCTTGTGGCTGACGACAGCCGGGTCATGCGGCAGATCGTCGTCCGGACCCTGCGCCAGGCCGGGTTCGGTGACCATGACCTGATCGAGGCGGCCGACGGCCAGCAGGCGTTCGAGATGGCCACCGAGCAGCAGCCCGATCTGATCATCTCCGACTGGAACATGCCGCACATGACCGGCATCGATGTGCTGCGCCGCCTTCGTGGCGCCGGCAACAAGGTCAAGTTCGGCTTCGTCACCTCGGAGTCGACCGCTGAGATGAAGACGGCCGCCGAGGAGGCGGGCGCGGACTTCTTCATCATCAAACCTTTCACGGCTGAGCGATTCGACGAAGTGTTCGCTCCTATCCTGGGATAATCACGACATGTCAGACGTATACGTTCTTCCCGGCTCTCTAGCCGTACGCAATCTGTTCGAGGACCTTCTCGGACGAGAGGTGAACGTCAGTCCCGGGGAACCGATCGGCGCTGAGGAGGTGCCGACCTCGTCGGTAGCGATCTTCACCGACAACCGGCAGCAGATCTACGCGGCGCTCGCCCTGGATCTCAGCCTGGCCGCCAACGCCGGGGCCGCCCTCGGCCTGCTGCCGGCCGGCGCCGCCGAGGACGCCATCGACGAGAAGGAACTCTTCCCCAACCTCGCGGAGAACGTCTTCGAGCTGTGCAACATCTTCACCAGCCTCCTCAACAAGGAGGGCGCCCCGCACATCAAGCTCTACCAGGTGATCTATCCGAAGCAGGAGCTCCCGGCCGACGCCCGTGCGATCCTGCTGGCCCTCGGGCGGCGGCTCGACCTCACGATCGAGGTCACCCGCTACGGAAAGGGAAAACTCAGCCTGGCTCTCGCGCCCTGAGCACCAGGCGTACAGAACTGAAGATCGTGATGTTGCGGGCCCGCCGACCGGTGGGCCCGCAAATTCGTATCCGGGACCCGATTTGCAACTAAGCATTGCCGGAGGCGGGCCGAAGCTTAGGTTGAGCCAGCTACGGGACAGGAGAAGTCGATGACCTCACCGATGTCCGGACCCACCGGCGCCGATGCCTATCAGGGAGTGGCCGCCGCCAACACGGCCGCGGCCAAGAGCAAGACGCTCGCCGACAAGGACACGTTCATGAAGCTCCTGGTCGCGCAGTTGAAGTACCAGGATCCCACCAAACCCACCGACTCGACCGCGTTCATGGCGCAGACCGCGCAGTTCACCCAGGTCGAGAAGCTCGAGGACATGGTCGAGATGCTGCAGTCGCAGCGCATGATCGGCGCCAGTTCGCTGGTCGGCAAGACGGTCAACTACATGGACGAGTTCGGCTTCATGCAGACCGGTGTGATCAGCTCAGCGAAGCTCAACGGAGACAGCGAACCGACCCTTCGGGTCGGGAACACGGATGTGCAGCTGTCCAAGGTCACGGAAATCATGACCGACGCCAAGAACGCCTAGTCCGTCTTTCTTCCCAGCCTTAAGGACCTCATTCATGCTGCGTTCCCTTTACTCCGGCATCAGCGGCCTCAACGCTCACCAGCGCATGATCGACGTGACCGGCAACAACATCGCCAACGTCAACACGGCCGGTTACAAGTCGTCCCAGATCCAGTTCACCGACACGCTGAGCCAGATGATGTACGCGGCCGGCTCCCCGCAGAACGGCCAGGGCGGCACCAACCCCGCCCAGGTCGGTCTCGGTGTCAAGGTCAGCGGCATCAACACGAACTTCGCCCAGGGTTCGACGCAGACCACCGGCCGAGCCGGCGACATGCTGATCCAGGGCGACGGCTTCTTCGTCACCCGAAGTGGCAACGAGATGCTCTACACCCGGGCCGGCTCGTTCTCCGTCGACGCGAACGGAACACTGGTCACCAGCAGCGGTGAGCCGATCCAGGGCTGGACCGGAGTGAACGGCGTGGTCAACTCGGCCGGGCAGCCGGGCGACATCAAGATGCCGGTCGGCGCCTCCATCCCGCCGGCGAGGACCTCGAACATGGGGCTCAAAGGCAACCTGTCCAGCGACGCGCCGCCGCCCCCGGGAACCGTCGACACCGTGACCATCCCGATTCGGGTTTACGACAACAGCGGTGCCACCAGCACGGTCACCGCCACGTTCACACGCGACGCGGCACAACCTGCCCCCGCGGACAAGATGTGGACCGTGACTCTGCCCGACGCGACGGGCGCTCTCCAGACGATGCAACTCGACATGTCGACGGGCCGGCCCGTGGCCGACCTGGTCAATGTCCCCCCCGCCCTGCCCAGCCCCGGCCTGATGGACGCGGACGGGAACCTCACCTTCGGCACGGCACCTGACGAGTACAAGGTCAACGTCGCTGACCTGACCATGTATTCGGGGGAGTCCGACGCCCGGGTGTTCAGCACCGACGGCCAGACAGCCGGCACGCTGACGTCGACCGGGTTCACCGTCTCCAACACCGGCGAGATCGTCGGTGTCTTCAGCAACGGCCTCAAGCAGGTGCTCGGTCAGGTCGCCCTGGCGACCTTCACCAACCCCAACGGTCTGGAGAAGGCGGGCAACTCGCAATTCCGGAGCACGGTCAACTCCGGCTACGCCCAGGTGGGCGTGGCGGGTTCGAGCGGCTTCGGCCAGCTCGTCGGCGGCGCGCTGGAGATGTCGAACGTCGACCTCGCACAGGAGTTCACCAATCTGGTCGTCGCTCAACGCGGCTTCCAGGCGAACTCCCGCATCATCACCACCTCTGACGAACTGCTCCAGGAACTCGTCAGCATGAAGCGTTAACACGGCGGCTCGGCAAGGCCGGCCGGGATGGGCATTCGTGCCCGTCCCGGCCGCTTTCTGTGTGTGCCCCGGGGCGGACCTTCGCACCCGGATAGCGACCACCTTGATCTCAACAGCAACCGGCGGTCAGCCGAATTGTCAGGTGTCGGGCCACGGACGGTCCTACCAGCCGAAGACGTACCAAGGACGGATGTCGTGATTCTCGTAACCCGCATCAATGGCGCCGTGTTCGCACTGAACCCGGACCTGGTCGAGCGCGTCGACTGCACGCCCGACACGGTCGTCACCCTGGTGGACGGCACCAAGTACATCGTCGCCGAGTCCGTGCCCGAATTCATCGACTCGGTGCGTCACTACCGCGCTTCTCTGATCGCCCAGGCCAGCCGCCTGGAGCCCGAGCCCGCGCCCAGCTCCTCGTCCGCCCTGGACAGCGAACTCGAAGCCAAGGTGCTCCCGATGCACCGGAAGGAACGCTGATGGACCTCGCTAGCATCGTCGGTATCGTCGCCGGATTGGCGATCGTCTTCACCGTCCAGATCCTGGAGGGTGGCTCGCCCGTCTCCATCCTGCTGTTCCCGGCGATGCTGCTGGTCTTCGGCGGGGCCTTCGCGGCAGCCATGGCCGGCGGCGTCATGAAGGACGCGGGCGGCTTCGTCAAGCAGCTCAAGAAGGCCTTCACCAGCAAGGTGACCCCGCCCGCCGAGCTGCTCGACAGCGTGGTGAAGCTGGCCGAGCGGGCCCGCCGTGAGGGCCTGCTGGCTCTCGAGGACGCGGTCAAGACGGTCAAGCACCCGTTCCTCAAGCGGGGCCTGCAGCTGGCCATCGACGGCACCGACCCGGACGAGCTGCACGACATCCTGCACGCCGAGGTCGCCGCCAAGAAGAAGGCCGACAAGGCCGGTGTGAAGTTCTTCGAGGGCATGGGTGGCTACGCCCCGACGATCGGCATCATCGGCACGGTGATGGGCCTGGTCCACGTCCTCGAGAACCTGGACAAGCCGGAGACCCTCGGCCACTCCATCGCCGCCGCGTTCGTCGCGACCCTCTGGGGCGTGCTGAGCGCCAACATGATCTTCCTGCCGATGGCCGCCCGCCTCGGCCGGCTGAGCGCGCTCGAGGCCGAGGAGATGGAGCTGGTGATCGACGGCGTCCTGGCCATCCAATCCGGCTCGAACCCGCGTCTGGTCGCCCAGAAGCTGCGCAGCATGTTGCCGCCCGACGAGATGAAGAAGGCCGAAGCGGCATCGAGCAAGAAGGCGGCCTGATCTAGATGAGTTCCGGCAGGGGCAAGCGTAAGCAGAAGCACGAGGAACACGAGGAGCACGTCAACCACGAGCGCTGGCTCGTGTCGTACGCGGACATGCTGACCCTGCTGTTCGTCCTCTTCGTGGTGCTGTTCTCGATGAGCAGCGTGGATCAGAAGAAGTTCGCCCAGCTGGCGTCCGGCCTGTCCGCCGGGTTCGGCGCCCCGACCGTCGCCTTCCAGGGCGCCAAGGCTCCGCTCGACGGTTCGGCCAACAGTGCGCAGCTGGTGCAGATCGAACCGGGTTCCAACCCGGACGACGGCACCTCCGGCACCACGGGCATGACCAAGAAGCAGAAGGAAGCGGTCGAGCGGGCCATCAAGGCCGAGGACCGCAAGCGGGCCTCGATCGACGCTCAGAAGGCGGCCGGGGAGGCCGAGAACCTGAAGGCGATCGAGCGGAGGATCGCCGACGCGCTCGCGGCGCAGAAGCTGCTCAACAGCGCCAAGTTCACCATCGACCAGCGCGGCCTGGTGGTCACCATCGTCACCAACGAGGTGGTCTTCGCCGGCAACCGTGCGGAGCTGCAGAAGGGCGGCGAGAAGATCCTGAACGCGATCGCCCCGACGCTGGTGAAGCTGCCGAACAACATCGAGGTCGACGGCCACACCAACCAGCTCAAGTCGAAGACCACGTTCTACCCGAGCGGCTGGGAGCTCTCCGCGGCCCGGGCCTCGACCACGGTCCGGTTCTTCACCGACCACGGTCTGGCGAAGAAGCGGCTCACCGCGGTGGGCTTCTCCGACACCAAGCCGCTCATCGACCCGAAGGACCCGCGCTCGGTCACCCAGAACCGCCGGGTGGACGTCGTCGTCCTGACCCAGCTCACGCCCGAGCAGGCGGCGCTGCTGCCCTCCGCGGCCGGCGCCGACGGCAAGCTGCACACCGGCCAGACCACGGCCGAGTACCGGGCGCAGGTCAACGCCGAGAAGGCGGCGACCGGCACCGGCACCACCCCGACCACCAGCACCACCACCCACGACTGATTCCGAGGGATTCTGATGTCTGACGAGAAGGACGCGGCCGCCGAGGCGCCGAAGTCGAACAAGATGCTGATGATGATCGTCGCCCTCGCGATGGTTCTGCTGGGCGGCGGTGGAGTAGGGGCGTTCTTCATGCTCCGCGGCGACTCTGCCTCGGCGGCCGAGGAGAAGCCGGTCAAGGGCGCGGTGGTGGCGATCGAGAACCCCCTCACGGTGAACCTCGCGGAAGGGCACTACCTGAAGTTCGGGTTCGCCCTGCAGATGACCGAGAAGGCCGGCGAGGAGGAGGTCGACACCAACGAGGCGCTCAACCTCGCGATCGAGCAGTACACCGGCCGTACCGTCGCCGAGCTCTCCACCCAGGCGGGGCGCGACAAGATCAAGGCCGACCTGCTGGAGAAGATCGAGAAGGCCTACGAGAAGGACGACGAGCAGATGGTCATGGACCTCTACTACACCTCCTTCGTGACCCAGTGAGGCTGGGCTGATGGGCGGGCCGCCGCGGGCGACCCGCCCATCAGCGCGAAGAAAGGCGGAAAGCGCCGCCACGGCTCAGCGGATCGGTAAGTGAGCCGATGAGGACGACGTGACCACCGCTTCCCGTTCCACCGGCAGGATGGCACGTCGCGCCCAGGGCGGAGGCCCGACCGCGTACGACTTCCGGCGCCCCATCAAACTCTCCCGTGAGCACGTCCGCACGCTGCAGATCGCCTTCGAGACGTACGCGCGCAGCTGTGGCACCCTGCTGACCACCCGGCTCCGGGCGGTCAGCAACATTTCGCTGATCTCCATCGAGCAGCTCACCTACGACGAGTACGTCGCCTCGCTCGTCACCCCGACGATCATCGCGGTGGTCGCTCTCGACCCGCTGCCCGGCACCGGCCTGCTGGAGATGTCGCAGCCGGTGGTGATGACCGCGATCGACCACATGCTCGGCGGCCCCGGTGGTTCCCAGCCGGAGCGGCCGCTGACCGAGGTCGAGATGCCGCTGCTGCGCGGCCTGATCGACCGGATGCTGGGCGAGCTGCGGTACGGCTTCGAGAGCATGGTCGACCTCCGGCCGAAGCTCAAGGAGATCGAGTACAACGCGCAGTTCCTGCGTGCCCACGCGCCCGGTGACACCGTGGTGGTGGCGTCGTTCGAGACGAAGATCGGTGCGGAGGAGTGCCTCTCCACCATCTGCCTGCCGTTCAACGCCATGTTGTCGGTGCTGGAACGGACCGAGGCGGTCGTGCTCAGCGCCGCCGAGCGGGAGGTGCGGGATCAGGCCCGGCGCAACCTGACCGCCGGACTTTCCGCCGCTCCGATCGACGTAGCAGTGCGATTCCACCCCATTCGGATGCGTACCGATGACATCGTGGATCTACGTCCCGGTGACGTCGTCCCGCTGGGACACCCGACCAGCCGGCCGCTCGAGGTGACCACCGCCGACATCGTCTTCGCTCATGCGGTTCCCGGTAATCAGGGCACCCGGCTCGCCTGTCTCGTCGTGCCGTCGTCCAACGAGAGTTCGTCCAAGGAGTCTGGCCGCCCATGACAGCACCCACCATGACTGTTTCCCAGCTCGGCCTTGCCCGGAACGCCGCCGAAGCCGCACTGGCCGTCCTGCCCACCAGCCACACCCTGGTGGTCGCCGACCCGGTGGCGCCGACCGCTGCGACGATGATCGAGGGGCAGGCGATCACGGCCCGATTCACCGGTGCGGCCTCGGGTGAGGTCGTGGTGGTGGTCGGCCAGGATCTGGCGAACGCCCTGCGGGAGAGCCCGCTCGGCGAGCTGGATCTGACCGCGGCGGTCCGCCCGGCTCTGGAGGCCGCGGCCCGGGTGTTCGGGCCGGTGGTGCTGGATCCCGGTCAGCTGATGGAGCCCGAGGTCGCGCTCAGCGCGCTCGCCGTGAAGGAGGGCGCCGTCGCGGTGCCGTTGCGCGACGACGCCGAGGTACGCGCGGTCGTCGCTCTCGCCCTGAGCCAGTGGCCCGGCGACGACCCCGGCGCGGTGGACGTCGCCCAGCGTGCCGCGCCGGTCAAGGAGTCCGGTGGCCGGCGCGGGCTGGACATGCTCTACGACGTCGAGATGGAGGTGTCGGCCGAGCTGGGCCGGACCCGGATGAGCGTGCGGGAGCTGCTGTCGCTCACCCCGGGCGCGATCGTCGAGCTGGACCGGGCCGCCGGTAGTCCGGCCGACCTGCTGGTCAACGGCCGGCTGATCGCCCGCGGCGAGGTCGTCGTGGTGGACGAGAACTTCGGTATCCGGATCACCGAGATCGTCTCCCCCGGTACGGAGTAGCCGTCTTGATCTCCTCCGCCGTCCGTATGATCCTCGCCCTGTTGGTCGTCCTGCTGCTGATGTGGCTGCTGGCGAAGGTGATGCGCAGGCCGTACGCGAGCCGCCACGCCGGTTCGCTGTCGGTGCTGAACCGGCAGCAGCTCAGCCGGGGCGCGGCGGTGGCGGTGATCCGGGTGGCGGACCGGGCGCTGGTGGTGGGGATAACCGAGCAGCAGGTGAGTCTGCTCGGCGAGGCCGACGTCCACGCCTTCGAGACCGAGACGGCCGAGACGACCGAGCCCGCCGAGACGACCGAGCCGGCCGAGACGGACGAGGAGCACCGGGCGATTCTCGAGGTGGCGCCGGACGAGCTGCCCGGCCGGCACGCGGCGAGCCGCCGCGGCGGGCTGGAGGGCTCGGCGCACGCTCTGCGGACGTGGGGTTCGGCGATCGAGTTCCTGCGGGACCGAACAGCGAGGCGATGATCCGATGAGCCGGCGCGCGATCCCGTTGCTGCTGATGGCGGCCACCCTGGTGCTGCTGCCGGAGGCCGCCGCGGCGGCTCCCGCGCCGACTCCGTCGCCACCGAGCGTCGACATCCAGATCAACGGTACGAATCCCGACGGCGGCCCACCCGCGTCCCTGGTGATCGTCCTCGCGCTGACCGTGCTCTCGGTGGCGCCGGCCCTGCTGCTGCTCTGCACCTCGTTCACCAAGGTGTTCATGGTGCTCGGCATCACCCGCAACGCGCTCGGCCTGACCAGCATGCCGCCGAACCAGGTACTCGCCGGGCTGGCCCTGTTCCTGAGCATGTTCATCATGGGACCGACCCTCTCGGCCATCAACCAGGAGGGCATCCAGCCGTACCTCAACGGCGAGAAGACCCAGTCCGAGGCGTTCGAGGACGGGGTGCAGCCGCTGCGCGAGTTCATGTACCAGGTGACCCGCCCGGACGAGATCGCCCTGCTGACCAAGGCGGCCGGTCAGGAGAAGCCGGAGAACATCGACGACGTCCCGCTGGCCACGCTGATTCCGGCCTTCGTGCTGTCCGAGCTGCGTGCCGCGTTCATCATCGGGTTCGTCATCTTCATCCCGTTCCTGATCATCGATCTCGTGGTGTCGGCGTCGCTGATGTCGCTGGGCATGATGATGCTGCCCCCGGTCACGATCGCTCTGCCGTTCAAACTGTTGCTGTTCGTGCTGGTCAACGGGTGGGCGCTGATCATCACGGCACTGGTGGGGTCGTATTGAGGCGATGGACTTCAGCATCCCGATCGGGGAGTTCATGGCCTTCATGCTGGGGGTCGTGCGAACCAGCGCGTGGTTGATGGTGTGCCCACCGTTCAACTCGCGGTTCATCCCGGGACCGGTGAAGGCGCTGCTCTCCGTCGGCCTGACCCTGCCGATGGCGCCCTACCTCCGGCAGACCGTCCCGTCGCTGGAGACGATGGATCTGATCGCCAGCGCGATCATGCAGGTCTTCATCGGCGCCGCGCTCGGCTTCATCACCGCGTTGTTCTTCGCCGCCCTCCAGGCCGCCGGTGACCTGCTCGACCTCTTCTCCGGCTTCACCCTGGCGTCGAGCTACGACCCGTTCTCGCAGAGCAGCAGCTCGATCTTCGGCCGGTTCTACAACCTGGTGGCGCTCACCCTCCTGTTCGCCAGCGACGCGCATCAGATCATCCTGCGTGGCTTCCTGCAGAGCTTCGAGACTCTGCCCCTGGACACCGTCTTCTCGATGGAGACGTTCAGTCAGGTGCTGATCCAGGGGATCGGTGAGATGTTCCTGGCCGCGATCCAGATCGCCGGGCCGCTGATCGCGGTGCTCTTCCTGGCCGACGTCGCGCTGGGCCTGCTGAACCGGGTGGCGCCCGCGCTGAACGTGTTCCAGCTCGGATTCCCGATCAAGATCTTCCTGGTGGTCACCCTCTCCGGCATCGCCATCATGATGCTGCCGGGCGTGCTGGAGAAGCTGGTCGAGGAGGCGGTCACGATGGTGGTGCGGCTCAGTGGCGGCTGAGGTGCGCCGAAGAGGCCTTTGACAGGCGCGCGGCGCCCCGGCGCCGAGGAGGTGAGACGTGTCCGGCGAGAAGACCGAGCAACCCACTGCCCAGAAGCTCAAGAAGGCCAAGCAGGAGGGGCAGATCGGCCGTACCCAGGACCTCGGCGCCTGGGCCGGCATGTTCGCCGCCAGCATCATCCTTCCGCGCACCCTGACCAAGGCCATGGAGCACGCCCAGGAGGTGATGGCGAAGGTCCCGGAGACGATCGCCGATCCGGACCCCGGCAAGGCCCTCGCCATCCTGAAGGAAGGGCTGATGGGCGCGGCCTGGACGGTGCTGCCGCTGGCGCTGACCATGATGGCGGTCGGCATCGTGGCGGCCGGCGCGCAGGGCGGCATCCGGGTCGCCACCAAGCTGTTCAAACCCAAGTTCAACCGGCTCAACCCGTTCACCGGGATCAAGCGGATGGTCGGCCCGCAGGGGCTGTGGGAGGGCGTCAAGGCGCTGGTCAAGACGACGGTGCTCGGGGTCGTCCTCTACCTGATCATGAAGGACATCGTCCCGACGCTGATGACCGCCGGCCAACTGCCGCTGCGCTCGCTGATCGGCGTCATCAACGACGCCGCGATCCAGCTCATCCGGGCCGCCGCGGCGGCCGGTCTGGTGATGGCCGCGGCCGACTACTTCGTGGTGCGGCGCCGCACCAACAAGCAGCTGCGGATGAGCAAGGAAGAGGTCAAGCAGGAGCACAAGAACACCGAGGGCGACCCGTTGATCAAGGCCCAGATCCGGGCCAAGCAGCACGCCATGGCCCGGAACCGGCAGATGGCCGACGTGCCGACCGCGGACGTCGTGGTGGTCAACCCGGTGCACATCGCGGTGGCGCTGCGGTACGAGCCGGAGAAGGGCGCGCCCCGGGTGGTGGCGAAGGGTCAGGGGCCGCTGGCCGCGAAGATCCGCGACCTCGCGACCGAGAACCGGATCCCGATGGTGCAGGACGTCCCGCTGGCCCGGGCGCTGAACAAGGACTGCGAGATCGGTCAGGAGATCCCGGCGGAGTTCTACGGTGCGGTGGCGAAGGTGCTGGCGTTCGTGATGAGCCTGAAGGCACGTGGTGCGGCCGCTGGTTTCCACCGCAACCCGAACCCCACCCCAGCTGCGGCATAACCACCAAATCCGGAGATTTCCTCACAACACGCTGCAAGAGCAGGGAAGATCGGTGCGTGGCGGTGCCACAGCGGCCTCAGTGACAGCGGGGCTCGGATGGCCACCGGACTGCCCACCGCTCGGAAGGTGCCGTGAAGACGAAGCAGCTTGGCAGGTTCGCCGTACCCGTGGGGGTCGTCGGCATCATCATCATGATGGTCGTCCCGCTGCCGACCTTCCTGCTGGACCTGCTGATCGCCCTCAACATCACGACCGCGCTGCTCGTGCTGCTGATCTCCATGTTCGTACAGAAGCCGCTCGACTTCGCCATCTTCCCCGCGCTGCTGCTCGTCCTGACGCTGTTCCGGCTCGCCCTCAACATCAGCGCGACCCGGCTGGTGCTGCGCGACGGTGACGCGGGCAAGGTGATCCACGCGTTCGGCAGCTTCGTCGTCGGCGGCAACCTGGTCATCGGCCTGGTCATCTTCTCGATCCTGGTGATCGTCCAGATGATCGTGGTCACCAAGGGCGCCGAGCGGGTCGCCGAGGTGGGCGCCCGGTTCACCCTCGACGCCATGCCCGGTAAGCAGATGGCCATCGACGCCGACCTCAACGCCGGCCTGATCGACGACGCCGAGGCCAAGAAGCGCCGCGCCGAGGTCGCCGCCGAGGCCGACTTCTACGGCGCCATGGACGGTGGGTCCAAGTTCGTCAAGGGCGACGCGATCGCGGCCATCATCATCACGGTGATCAACCTGGTCGGCGGCTTCGCCGTCGGCATCATGCAGGCCGGCATGTCCCCGGCCGACGCGATGAACCACTACAGCATGCTGAGCATCGGCGACGGCCTGGTCTCGCAGATCCCGGCACTGCTGCTGTCGGTCGCCACCGGTCTGATCGTGACCCGCTCGGCCACCACCGGGGACATGGGGCAGAGCGTCACCACCCAGCTCAGCCAGAACAAGCTCGCGCTGCGCATCGGCGGCGGCGCCGCGATCGCCCTGTGTGTCATCCCCGGCCTGCCGAAACTCCCCTTTCTGCTGGTCGGCGGGGCGGTGCTGTTGATCGCCCAGCGGGTGAAGGACGCCGAGCCGGAGGTGATCGAGGCACACGGGGCCGCCGCGGAGGGTTCCGACCTGCCCGCGCCGGACAGCCCGGAACAGCTGCTCGGCGAGATGCGGATCGACCCGCTGGAGCTGGCGCTCGCCCCGGATCTGGTCGACCTCGTCGACGCCAACGGCGGTGACCTGCTCGACCGGGTCCGGGCCCTGCGCCGCAAGATGGCCATGGAACTCGGCGTGATCATGCCGCCGGTCCGTACCCGGGACGACCTGGACCTGCCCCTCTCCTCGTACGCGATCCGGATCTCCGGGGTGGACGCCGGCGCCGGCCAGGCGCCACCGGGCACCGTGCTCGCCATCGGCGAGGGCCTCCAGGCGCTCCCCGGCCGCGCCGGCGTCGAACCGGTCTTCGGGCTGGCCGGCAAGTGGGTCCCCGCCGAGCTGCACTACCAGGCCGAGATCTCCGGGGCGACCGTCGTGGACCGAGCCTCGGTGATCATCACGCATCTCGCCGAGATCGTCCGGACCAACGCCAGCCGCCTGCTCGGCCGTGAGGACGTTCGCGCGCTCAGCGAGATGGTCAAGCGCACCCACCCGGTCGTGGTGGAGGAACTGACCCCGGCGCTGCTCAGCCTGGGCCAGATCCAGAAGGTGCTGCAGGCCATGCTCGACGAGGGCGTGCCGATCCGCGACCTGGTCCGCATCTTCGAGGCGCTCTCGTTGCGGGCCAAGATCTCCGTCGACCACGACGGCCTGGTCGAGGCGGCGCGCGCGGCCCTGGGCCCGGCCATCGCCGCCCAGTACGCGACCGCCGGCCGGCTCACCGTGATCACACTCGACCCGATGCTCGAGCAGAGTCTGCTCGAGTCACTGCGACCCAGCGACACCGGCGCCTTCATGGCGATCGACGGCATGCGTGCCGAGGCGATCGTCAGCGAGTCGGGCCGGCTCACCGAGGTCGCCGAGCAGCAGGGCCTGAATCCGGTCCTGGCGTGCTCACCACAGCTGAGGCTGCCGCTGATGCGACTGCTGCGGGCCGGCTCGCGCCGGGTCCAGGTGCTGTCGTACAGCGAAATCTCTGGTTCCACCGCACAGATCGAAACGATAGGGGTGGTGAACGGTGCCTACGCGGGTGCTTCTTGAGGGGCCGGCCATCGAGCCATTGCTGGCTCAGATTCGTGACGAGTACGGCTCAGGCGTACGGATCATCTCCGCCGACAAAGTACGAAGTGGTGGCATCGGGGGCTTCTTCGCGAAGCAGCACTTCGAGCTCTCCGTCGAGGTACCGGATCCGAACGAGGACAGTGAGGACATGGCGCAACAGACCGCTGCCGACAGCGGCACACCCAGCTTCGAGCGCCTGCTCGAACAGGCGGAAGCCCAGGATCGGGTGAACACCGAGAGGGCGGCCGTCGCCGATCGTCCCGCGCGCCAGGAAGGCCGGCAGGCCGGAATGGGCGACACCGGTGCGGCGTTCGCCGAGCTGATGGCCGGTCTGGACGTCGCCGGTCACCTGGGCGAAGGCCGGGCACCGGGCAGCTCCCGGTCGGCCAAGCCCCGGCATGCCGAGGCCGGCGAGGACAAACCCACGGTGCGGCCGTTCCGGCCGGCCGCCGCCGGTGGCACCCCGGTCAACACCGGCCAGCGGCCGGCGCCGGACGAGTTGCCCACCATGCCGAATTTCGGGGAGTGGCCCCCGGGCCGGGATCGGGAGCCCACCGAGCCGCGCGGGGCCATGACACCGATCCGGGCGGCCGCGGCGGCACCGCGCGCCGCGGCACCCCCGGCGTCACCGCAGGCCGCGTTCGGCCCGGCTCCGGCCCCGATGCGGTCGGCCGCCGAGGTGTACGGCCTGGAGGAGTCGGTGCCGCTCTCCCCGGTCCCGGCGCCACCGGTTCCGGCCGAGGCGTCGGCCCCGGCCGTGGCTTCGGCCGTGGCCCCGGTCGCGGTCGGCCGCGGCGAGCTGGATGCCGTCCAGCGCAACCTGGTCTCGGTCGGGATGCCGGAGTCGATGGCTCGCAAGATCACCGGTGGGGACACGTACGCCGGTGTGCTCAGCGTCCTGGCCGCCCGCCCGGCCGCACCCGGCATCCCGGACGGCGCCGGCGAGATCCTGGTGCTGGCCGGTGAGGTGCACACCGCGGTGCCGATCGCCAAGCAGCTCCTCGACCAGGTGCACGTGGACCACAACCATCTGCTGCTGGCGGCGCCCTCCACGGCGGGTACCGGGCTGCACTCGTCCCGGCTCATCTCCAGCGTCAACGCGGCCGAGATGCGGGCCGAGAAGTTGCAGAGTTCCGACAATCCGTGGGTGGTGGTGATCGACGCCCCGGTCGGCGGAACCGACGCGTTCTGGGTCAACGACATGTGCGAGGCGCTCGGGGCCACCGCGCTCTGGGCCGTCGTCGACGCCACCCGCAAGACCGCGGACACCGCCCGTCATCTGCGCGGACTCGGCGAGGTCGAGGCCCTCGTGGTGCACGGCGTGGACCTCACCTCGGACCCGGGTTCGGTGCTGGGCCTGGACGTGCCGATCTTCTCGCTGGACGGCAAACCGGCCACCCCGCACGCCTGGGCCGCGATGCTCTGTGCCCGGATCGCGGCCGAGGTGATGCCGTCCGCGGTCGCCCAGCGCCGGCTGAGCCGCTCCGGCCGTCATTGACCGGGTGCCGCGATGATCAGGCCGTCGGTTCTGCTGTTCGCGCTGCTGATCAGCGCGCCGGCCTGGTACCGCCTACTCCTCGACGAACTGGAGGTGCGCCAGGCGCTGATCCGGTTCCTGGTCGCGGTGCCGGTCGCCGCCGTGCTGCTGGCCGGGCTCCGGTTCGTCCTCGCCGGTTACCGGAAGGTCGAGGAGGAGGAACCGGTACCCGTCGTGACACCCGAGCGGTTCGACGCCCCGGCGCCCGACGAATCACCCTGACCGCCCGCCGTGAAACCGTCGGCGCCGGCCCGCGAACCGCGGGCCGGCGCCGATCACACCACACTAGGCATGGGTGTCCAGCCGCCCGCTGCCCACGTCGGCGCGGCGGGTGGTGGCCGGGGCCGGTTGTTCGTCGCCGGTGTCCGGGCCACCCCGCGATCCGCTGTCGCCGCCCCGGGCGAGCGTCTCGGCGAACTGCTGCCGGGCCTGCTGCTGTTGGGCGTTGCCCTGCCGCAGGTCGAGTGAGCAGTTGCCGAAGCCGGCCTCGTTCAGCTGGCGGCGCAGGTCGTCGAGGGACTGCCGCAGCGCCTCGGTGCCGGCTTCGGTCTGGCCGGCCAACTGCACGGTGATGTCACCGTTGCGGATCTCCGCCACCACCTGCACCGGGCCCAGGTCGGCCGGGTGCAGGTGCACGGTCAGCCGGTGTACGCCGTCCGCGTCCAGCCGCAGCGGGATGATCCGGGTGGCGATCTGCGCCGCGTAGGGCGACGGGGTGGCCGGCGCCGGTGGCGGCGCGGCCGGGGTCTGGGCGACCGGCGCGCCGGCCTGCGGGCCGGTCATGCCCGGCAGCCCGGCGACGCCCGGATGGGCCGGACCGGCCCCGCCGGGTCCGGTGGCCTGGGGCGGAACCGCCGAGAACGCGGTCCCGGACTCCGCGGCGGCGCGTCCGGTGGTGGGCGCGCCCGCCCCGCCGCCCGTTCCGGGCTGGTCACCCTGTCCGGTGGAGCCCTGCTCGGGCGCGGTGTCCCCGGTGGGCGCCGCCGGGGCGGAGGCGTCCGTGGTGGCGCCGAGGTCGGTGTCGGCGGCTTCGGCGCCGGGCGCGGTCGCCTGGGTGGCGGCCTCGCCGGCCCGCAGGCTCTCCGGCCGCAGTGTGGCGGGCGCCTCGGCGCCGGTGGCCGTCCCGGTGCGGCCGTCCGCCGGAACGGCGGCCTGCTCGGTGACCTTCTGACCCGGAACGGCGGCCTGCTCGGTGGGCTTCTGGCCGGGAACGGCGACCTGACCGG
This sequence comes from Actinoplanes flavus, assembly GCF_017592555.1. Lineage (GTDB taxonomy): Bacteria > Actinomycetota > Actinomycetes > Mycobacteriales > Micromonosporaceae > Actinoplanes > Actinoplanes flavus. The sequence goes on from NZ_JAGFNS010000016.1 coordinate 128,809, forward strand.
TATCAACGGTGGTTTCCGGCACGGGCGGGCCGGCCTGACCCGCCGTAGCCGGTCCGGTCGGTGCCGTCACCGGGTCCGTACCGGCCGCGGCCACGTCTGCCTGCGGCTGGTCGGTGGTCATGGCCTGGACCGCGACCGGCACCGGAACGGCGGCCGTCGCCGCCACGGCACCGGTCTCACCGGCCTCCGGCTCCTTCTCGGCGCCGGTCTGGTCCGGGTCCGAGGACGCCGCGGCGGACCGCTTGGTCGCCCGCTCGGCGGTGTTCCGGTCGTCGGCGGCGCGGTTCGGCGAGGTCCGCTCCGACGCGGTGCGGGCGGCCGGGCGCCGGTCCGCGACCGCCCGTCGGTCGGCGGCCTGGTCGGCCGCTCGCGCGACGGCGGCGCGCTGAGCGGCCTCCCGGCTGTCGGCCGTGCGTTCGGCGGCCTGCTCGGCCGCTCGCGCGACGGCGGCCCGTTGAGCGGCCTCCCGGCTGTCGCTGAGGCGCTCGGCGGCCGCCCTGGTGGCGGCGGCGGCCCGTTCGGTGGCCGCCCGCGACATCGCGGCGCGGGACATGATGGCCTGGTAGTGAGCCGAGCCGGCACCGGGCCGGCCGACGGCACGAACCAGGTCGTCCGCATCGGCCGACTGGTCCAGCTCGTTCGAGAGCGCCGACCCGAAATCCGATCCGTCACCACTGCGGCGCCCGGTCGGCTGGCGACCGCTCTCGATACCGGGCCGGCGGTCGGGTCCGGTCACTGAACTCGGCATGGTCATCGGGTCTCCCTGCTCTTCGATATGTGCCCGGATTCGTCTCAGCCGCCGAGCGCGGCCAGGGCCTTCTGCACCTTCGGAACGTAAGCCTGGGTCTCCGCGTACGGAGGAATGCCGTTGTGCCGGTGCACCGCTCCGCCGCCCGCGTTGTACGCGGCCAGGGCCAGCGGCACCGACTTGAACTCGCGCAGGTGCTGGGACAGCAGCTTGGCGGCCCCGTTCACCGCCTGGGCCGGGTCGAAGGCGTCGTGCACCCCGAGCCCGCGGGCGGTGGACGGCATGAGCTGCATGAGGCCCTGAGCGCCGGCCTTGCTGACCGCGGTGGGGTCGTACCCGGATTCCACCTTCGCAACCGCTGCCAGCAGCTTCGGTGACACGTCGTACTTCGCGCCGGCCTTCAGGAACAGGTCGGCGTACGGCACTCCACCGAGTTCGCCACCGGTCCGCAGACCGGCCGGGCGCAGCGACGACATGTCCTGGACCGCGGCGGTGGGGACGGTGTCGAGGACCCGGCGGATGGCGCTGGGCGTCTCGTACACGGTCTGGATCTTGACGTGGTCGCCCGGTTTCGGCGCCGCGATCATCCGGTTGTCGCCCAGGTAGATCGCCACATGGTCGACCGGCGAGTTGAACGCCAGGATGTCACCCGGCTTCGCCTCGGACAGGTTCGACACCGGGCGCCCGGCGCGGGCCTGCTGCCACGAGTTGCGCGGCAGGTCGACGCCGAGGTCCCGGTAGGCCCGCTGGACCAGGCCGGAGCAGTCCAGGCCCTTGTCCGGGTCGGTGCCACCGAAGACGTACGGCGTACCCAGATACTTCTTGGCCGCCGCGACGATGTCCTCACCGCTCGGTCCGCCGGTGGCGGCCGACCCGCCGAGGGTGCCGGTGGCACTGGCCAGCGCCGACGCGAACTTCGTGCCGGAGGCGCCGCCGGTGGTGGTCGGGGCCGGGTTCAGGCCCAGCTGATTCTGCAGTTCCGCGACACGGGAGAGGATCCCGCTGACACCCAGCATCGTCACGCTCAACTCCGGTTCGGGTCGTTGACGTCTCCGGCGGCGCTGCGGGCCTTGGCGGTCACCGCGAGCTCGTCCAGGACGGCCTGATCGGTCCGCAGGTCGTGGGCCTTGACCATGGCCGCGTGGCGGTCGCCCATCATCTCCACCGCCCGGCGCCGCTTGGCGGCGTCCGCGAGAGCGGCGAGCCTCTCCTGCTCGATCTCCTCGGCCGCGGTCACCATCCGCTGGGCGTCGAAGAGGCCGGCGGCGAGCGACTGCCGGGCGACCAGCGCCGCCACCATGGCGCGCGCGGAGCCCTCGGACGGCGCGTCCGCACCGACGAGTTCGAGCTTGCGGCGCTTGACCATGGCCTCGGCATCCCGGACCTCGGCCCGGGACTGGATCACGGCGCCGCGGGCGGCGTCCTCCTGAGCCTTGCGGGCACGCAGGACGGGCGCCAGTCGGAACAGGCGATTCAACGGTGCCTCCTAGCGGGGCGGGTGGGCCTTCATATGCCGGTTCGGTCAGACAGCCGTTCCGCTGAGGTCCTGCACCCGCTTCGCTCCCCACCTGCCCCGCTTGCTTACCTCAACCCTCAGGTTCCGGCGATCAGGGCACGCAGCTCGGCCCACGCGGACTCGGCGGTGGTGCGGTCGTCGAGGCCCTGGCGAAGGAAGGCGCTGATTCGCGGCCAGGCCGCGTTGGCCCGGTCCGCGTCCGGATTGGTACCGGGCACGTAGGCGCCGATCTCGACGAGTTCGCGGACGTCCCGGTGCGCGGCCATCAGCCGGCGCAGCTCGGTGGCGTCGGCACGCTGCTCCGGCGTCGTGATCTTGTTGGCGACCCGGGAGATCGAGTCCAGCGCCTGGATCGCCGGGAAGTGCCCGGCGGTGGCGAGCTTACGGTCCAGCACGATGTGCCCGTCCAGGATCGAACGGGCGGCGTCGGCGATCGGCTCGTTGTGGTCGTCGCCTTCGACCAGCACCGTGTAGAGGCCGGTGATGCTGCCGCGGGCGCCCGGCCCGGCCCGTTCCAGCAGGGAGGCGAGCATCGCGAAGACGGACGGCGGATATCCGCGGGTGGCCGGTGGCTCGCCGACCGAGAGGCCGACCTCACGCTGTGCCATCGCCGCACGGGTCACGCTGTCCATCATCAGCAGCACGTCGGCGCCGTCGTCCCGGTAGTACTCGGCGATCCGGGTGGCCACCGCGCCGGCCCGGAGCCGGACCAGCGGTGGGGTGTCCGAGGTGGCGATCACCAGCACCGAGCGGGCCAGCCCTTCCGGGCCCAGATCGTGCTCGATGAACTCGCGTACCTCCCGGCCGCGCTCGCCGACCAGGGCGACCACGTTCAGTTCCGCCGAGGTGCCTCGCGTGATCATGCTCATCAGGGTGGATTTGCCGACCCCGGAGCCGGCGAAGATGCCGATGCGCTGACCCCGGCCGCACGGGACGAGGGTGTCCAGGACGCGTACCCCGAGAGACATCGGCGCGTCGACGAGCTGCCGTTCCATGGCCGAGGGCGGCGCCGCGTCGATCGGGACCAGATGTCCGCGCAGCGGCGGACCACCGTCCATCGGCCGGCCCAGCCCGTCCAGGATCCGGCCGCGCAGGTCGGGGCCGACCGCGACGCGCAGCGGCCCGCCGGTGCTCACCGCCGGGGTGCCGGCGCCGATCCCGGCGATCGGGCCGAGCGGCATGCAGGAGAGCCGCTCCCCGTCCAGCGCGGCCACCTCGGCCAGCACGATGTCGTCGCCGACGCCGAGCCGTAGCAGGTCACCGACGTTCGCCTCGATCCCGCTGACCGTGACGCGCAGCCCCACCGCTCCGGTGACCCGCCCACTGACCAGGGGACGGGCCGCCTCGACGGCACTGTGCAGCCGGTGCTGGAACAGATCGGTCATCGCCGGGTCCTCTACATCCGTAGTGCCTCCCGGGCACGGTCCATCGCGGTGGCGATGGTCGCGTCGACGGTCGCGGTACCCGTCTCGGCGACCGCGTCACCGGGTCGGAGCCCGGGTTCGGGGCGCAGCACGATCCGCCGCCCCTGATAGTCGAAATCGCCGCCGGAGCCCTCACCGACCAGGCTCCGGAAGTCGTCCGGGTGCAGGCTGACGACCACGTCGGCGTGTTGCGGGGCGGCGGTCATGGCCCGTCGCAGGGCGTCTGCCCCGCGTTCCGGGTCGTCCCGCAGCGTCCGGCCGATGATCCCTTCGGCCAGCTCCCAGGCACTCGCCATGATCATCTCTTGCACATCGGTGTAGGTCGGCCTGAGCTGGTCCTCCAGCCCGGTGACGGCACGGCCGAGGGCGTTCACCGCCTGGGCCAGAGCCATGGCACGGCGATGCTCGTGCTCCTCCTCAGCGACCACGGCGCGCGCCGCGGCGGCCTCGTTGGCCGCCGCGGCGTCTCGTTTGCCCGCCGCCCACCCTTCGGCGTAGCCGGTGGTCCGGGCCTGCTGTTTGGCCTTCTCGACGGCTTCGCTGTCGACCGGGGTGTCGGGCCGCAGGTCGACGGCGAACCGCGCGGCGGCGGCGTTGTCGGCCATCGCCCCGCGGATCACCCGGTCAGACGATGAGCTCATCGGCCTCGCCGCCACGCTGGATCTCGATCTGGCCGGAGTCCTCCAGCGAGCGGATGACACCGACGATCTTGGCCTGGGACTCCTCGACCATCTTGACCTTGACCGGGCCCAGCAGATCCATCTCCTCCAGCAGATTCTCCCGGCCCCGCTCGGACAGGTTCGCGGTGACCTTGTCCCGCACGCCCACCGGCACGCCCTTGAGGGCGGTGGCCAGGTCGGCCGGCTCCACCTGCCGCAGGATCAGCTGCACCGCGCGGTCGTCCAGGTTCACGATGTCCTCGAACATGAACATCCGCCGGCGGATCTCCTCGGCCAGCTCCGGGCTGCGCGTTTCGAGGGCCTCCAGGATGAGCCGCTCGGTGGTGCGGTCGGCGCGGTTGATGATGTCGACGAGCGGTTGCAGACCACCGACCGTGGAGAGCTCGTCCGGCTGCAGCACGCTGGACAGCTTGCGCTGCAGGGCACTCTCCACCTGCCGGATGATGTCCGGCGAGGTCCGGTCCATGATCGCGATGCGATGCGCGACCTCGGTCTGCACCTCCAACGGCAGGTTGGCCAGGATCGACGAGGCCAGCGCCGACGGGATGTGCGCCAGCACCAGGGCGATCGTCTGCGGATGCTCGTACTGGACGTAGGACAGGAGTTGCCGCGGGTCCGCGTTGCTGAGGAAGTTGAACGGGATGTCGTCCATCGACGCCTCGAGCCGGTCCAGGATCAGCGCCGCCCGCTCCGAACCGAGCGACGCCTCCAGAAGCTCCCGGGCGTAATCCATGCCACCCGCCCCGGCGTACCGGGTGGTCGCCATGACGTAGAACTCGTCCATCACGTCGTCGACCTGCGCCGGTTGGAGCTTGCCCAGCCGGGCCACCTCGGCGGACACCATCTCGACCTCTTTCTCGGTCAAGTTCGCCATCACCTGGGAGGCGTGTTCCTTGCCGAACTGGACGAGCATGATGGCGGCCTTGCGAGCTCCCGTCATGGACAGGGTGGCTAGCTGCGGTGTAGTCAACGGGTACTCCTGCCGTTCAGTGCTAGACCGGGTCAGAGGAGATCCAGCTGCGGATCAGCGCCGCCGTCTCGTCGGGCTTCTCCCGGACCAGTTCCTCGATCTCCCGGCGACGTTCCTCGCGCGCCTCGTCCACCTGGTTGGTCGGCTCCGGCGCTTCCAGCGCCGCCGGTGTGTCGATGTCCAGCTCCGCCCGCTGGGCCTCCAGCGCGGCCTGCATCTCCTCGAGAAGACGACGCTCCTCGTCGGTCAGCTGCTGCTGGCGCTTCTTGGCACGCCGGTGCGCCCGCCAGGCCAGGAAGACCAGGATCAGCACCACGAACAGCAGGACCGCCGTCTGGATGACCTTGGACCGCTTGTCCGACTCCTCCTCCGCGGCCGCTGCCGCGAGCTCCTCCTGAGCCGCCTTCGCCTGGGTCTCGTCGAACGGCATGGCGGCCACCGCGATGGTGTCGCCCCGGGTCGGGTCGATGCCGGCCGCCGCGCTGAGCAGCTGCTGCACCTCGTCCTTGTTGACCGCGCCGGCGACCGCGCTGTTCAGGAGAACCGACACGTTGAGCCGCTCGATGCTGCCCGGAGCGTTCCGGCGCACCTCCTCCACCTCGTTGAAGCGGCGGGTACGGGTCTCGTCCTTCTGCTGGTACTGGCCGGTCCCGCCGGCGCCGTTGGGCACCTGGATGTTGTCCGGGCCGAGCACGCCGCCGGTACCGGTGCCGGTCCCGGCGTACGTCTCGCTCTTGACGTTCTCCTGCTCGGCGGGCATCGACGGGTCGGTGCTGTAGTTCTTGCTACGCGTCTCGGTCTGGTCGAAGTCCAGGACCGGGCTGGTGGTGACCACCGCGTTGCCGGGGCCGACCAGGTTGTCGAGCATCCGCTGCAGCGACGAGTTCATGCGGTTCTGGAAGGCGACCGTCTGCTGCTCGGTGCCACTGTCGGCGCCGGCGGCGCCGACCGTGTTGCCACCGCCGGTGGAGAGCATCTTGCCGTCCGAGCCGGCGACCGTGACCTGGGTGGGGTCGAGTCCTTCGACGCTCGACGCGACCAGGTGCACGATCGACTGCACCTGCTGCTGGCTGAGCTCCTGGTTCGGCTTCGAGGCGACCAGCACCGACGCCGTCGGCTTCTTCTCGTCGTCGGAGAAGATGTCCTCCTTCGGCATCACGAGGTGAACCGTCGCGGCCTCGACACCGTCGATGGATTTGATCGTGCTGGCCAGCTCGCCCTCGAGCGCCCGCTGGTAGTTGGCGTGCTGCATGAAGTCGCTGGTGGTGATGCCCTGCTGGTCCAGCAGCGAGTAACCGGTGCCCTCGTCGCCGGGCAGGCCCTCACTGGAGAGCTGGAGCCGCAGCTCGTTCACCTGGTCTTTCGGCACCATGACGGTCTGGCCGTCGTTCGCCAGCTCATAGGGGGTGCCGGACTTCTCCAGCGACTCGACGATCGCGGCGGCGTCCTTGGTCGAGAGATTGTTGAAGAGAGCCTGGTACGACGGTTTGGCCGCCCAGGTGGCGAAGAAGTAGCCGCCGACGATGAGAGCCAGTACCGCGAAGATCGTGACCGCCTTCTGTCCCGGTGTGAAGGACTTGAAGGTGTCCGTAACGCGGCGAACGGGAGCGGGAAGGCGGTCGGTCATGTCAGGCCTGCATCCTCATGATCTCTTGGAAGGCCTCGACGGCCTTGTTGCGAACGGCCATGGTCAGCTGCAGCCCGAGGGACGCCTCGGTGGCCGCCATCGTGTACTGCGCCGGGTCCTGCAGCCGACCGTCGGCCACCTGCACGGCCAGGTCGCTGGCCTTGGTCTGGGCGGCCTGCACGTTCTCCAGGCCCTTGGCGATCATGCTGGCGAAGTCGCTGTTCGGGCCGACCGCGGACGGCGTGGACCCGGTCTCCGAGGCGCCGCCGAGGCCGCCGAGTTTGAAGCCGCCGGTGACACCGCTGAGGCCGGAGACGGAGGAGAAGCCCCCGATGGGGCTGATCGGTGAGGTCACGGCAATCACTTCCCGAGGTTGATCGCGGCGGTGTACGTCTCGCGCGCCCGGTCGACGACCGCGAGGTTCGCCTGGTAGGAGCGCTGGGCCATCATCATCTGGGCCATCTGGTTACCCATGTCGATGTCCGGCCGGCGGACGTAACCCTCGGCGTCGGCGAGCGGGTTGTCCGGCTCGTAGGCCAGGATCCCCTCAGCGCTGCCGAGGTGGGTGCCGGCGATCTCCGCACCGTTCCCGTCCTGCGCGGCGCGCGCCGCGACGTACCGGGCCTGGAAGGCGTTCTCGCTGGTCCGGGTCGTGGTGTTGACGTTGGCGAGGTTGTCGGCCACGGCGTCCAGCCACTTCCGGTAGACCGTCACACCGGTGCCGGCGATCCCGATGGCGTTGAAGGTGCTCATCGTCAGGCCCCCTTGATGGCTTCGCGAAGCAGGCTGTACTTGCCGTCCAGCGCCCGAATGGCGAGGTTGTAACGCATCGTGGTGTCGATGTGCGACAACGTCTCCTCGTCGAGGTTGACGTTGTTGCCGTTGAGCCGGGTGGGCTCCAGGGACCGCAGCTCGGCCGGGGTCACCTCGGCCGGTGACCGGCCCTGACTGACGGCGCTCTGCAGCGCCTCCTCGAATTTGACCTTACGGGCCTGGTAGCCGGGGGTCTCGATGTTGGCGATGTTGTTGGCGATGGCCTGCTGGCGCGCCGCCAGGCCGGTAACAGCCACCCGCAATGCGGACGACGAGCGGTCGTCGAACAAGGGGGCTCCCTCCGTCGATCCGGGTTGTCGCCGATCCTTGGCTTCTCGTTCGAGCGATCCGTCGCTCGTACCCTGCACTTCGGCGCGCCCGCCGATCCGCTGAGTACCAACCGGTTGCCGGAAGGTTGCACACGAAAAAGGTCCCGTCCCCCGTGTCCGGGGGACGGGACCTTCATCGGTCGTGATCACATGGCGCAGTCGAGGTAAACCGGGCGCTTCACCGCTTCGCCGGTCTCGATCCGCGCCGTCACCGCCGTCTGCTGGCGGTTCGCGGTGATCCGCCGGGCGATCTCCTCGGCCGCGGCCAGCTGCCGGGTGAGGATCTCGTCCGCCCGCGGCCTGAGCTCGAGCGGGAGAGCGCCCAACTCGGTGGGCGGAAGCCACAGGTTCGACGGTGGCGTCTCGGCGAGGCGCCGCTCGTCGGCGAGCAGCGTCTCGACCGCCAGCACGTCCATCTCCAGCTCGTCCAGCGCCGCGGTCCAGGCGCCCCGCCAATCGACGGACGACATGGCGGTCGTCACGCCGGGGCCAGAGCAGCCTCGCGCCACGCGTCACGCAGCGGTTCCACCAGCTTCCGGCACCCGGCCACCCGGTCGGCGTCCTGCTTGACGTTCGCGCCGATCAGCTCGGTGAGCATGAAGCTGTAGAGGTTCGCCAGGCCCGGCGCGCCGTCCCAGGCGTCCAGCTTGAGGCTGGCGTGCAGCTCCATGACGATCTCCTGCGCGTGGCCGATCCGGTTGTTCGCCGACTCCCGGTCACCGCCGCGGAGGGCCTCCTCGCCCTGCATCAGGTCCAGCACGAGCCGGTCGTAGAGCATCATCAGCAGCTTCGCCGGCGAAGCCGTGTTGATCGAGTCCTGCAGGTAGCGGTCACGGAGGTTGCTCACGGTGGTCGTCCCCTCGGTCGGTTGGTGCGGGAGTCGGTGTCGCGGACGGGTGTTACATCAGGCCGGACAACTGCCCGGAGAGCCAGCTCGACTGGTTCTGGAGCTTGCCGAGCGCGACCTCCAGGCCGGAGTACTGCCTCTGCAGCGCCTCACGCTTGTTCACCAGCCGGACGTCCCAGCTGCTGATCTGGTCGTTCAGCGAGTCGATCTCGTTCTTGCGGCCGGTGACGGCATTCGTGATCACCGTGGACTGCTTGTCGGCGAGACCCTCCACCTGGGCGGCGAACGCGCTGCCGACCTGCTGGATCTTCTGCGGGTCCTTGTTGTATTCGGCGGTGAACTTGGCCGCGTCGAAGGTCAGCTGGCCGTCCCGGTTCAGCCCGACGCCGAACTGGCTGAGGCTGCCGAAGTCGACCGTCTCGGTGCTCTGATCGGGCAGGGTCCGTTCGTAGGACAGGCCCCGGCTCACCGTGCCCAGAATCGCCTGGCTCATCTCCCGCACGGTGGAGTCACCGGTGAGCGGCGAGCCCTTCTTCGTCCCCAGGTTGTACGCGGTCTGCGTCTTGACCTCGGTGAGCGCCGCGTTCATGGCGTCCACCATCGCCTGCATCTTCGCGGTGACGGCGGCGGCGTCCGCGGTGGCCGTGACGGTGACGCCGGTCTCCTGCTTGGTGGCCGTGATCGCCACGCCCGGCATCAGCCCGTTGAACGTGTTCGTGTCGCTGCTGACCGAGTACTCCGCGGCGGTACCCGGGTTCACCTTGAGGAGGGCGCTCTGCGAGGGCGTGTCCTCGGAGGTGAGGCCGGCCGCGCTGAGATCCACCTGGAACCCGTTGCCGGCGCCGGTCTTGGTGCCGGAGAACTGGAGCACGCCGTTGGTGCCGTCGGTGTTGACCACGGTCGCGCGGACGTTGAGCCCCGCCGCGTTGACGGCGGCGGCGATGTTGGCGGCGGTGGGGTCCTGATCGGCGGGGATCGTGATCGTGGTGGGCGCGCCGCCGGCGGTGAACAGGTCGTTCGTCCCGTCCGCGTCGCTGTCCGACCACGATCCGGTCGTGATCGTGAACGATCGGGGGTAGGTGGTCGCGGTGGTGTCGACGTTCTTGACCACGCTGACCTGTGCCCGGGCCACCTGATCCACGTCGAAGGTGATGCTGCCGGTCATGCCGGCCATGCCACCGGTGGCCGCCGCGGTGACGCTCGTCGAGGTGGACTCGGCCTTGAGCGATCGCCAGGTGGCGAGCGACTGCATCGCGTCCGCGGCCGTCTTGACGGCCTTCAGCTTGGTGTTGACCGACTGGTAGGCGTTCTGCGCCTTCTGTGCGGTCTCCGCCTTGGCTCGGAGCTTGTCCTGCGGGGCGGCCTCGACCTGCATCAACTGCGAGATCATCGAGGAGGTGCTGAGACCGCTGACGAGACCGTCGATGGAGCTGACCACGGGAACCTGCCTTCAGGGTCTTGCCGGTTGGAATGCGGATGGGGGTGGCCGTTGCCGGTCCACCCCCATCTTCGGTATCGCGTCGTACTTATTCAGTTGTTGTCGGTTGCCGTCCGGTTAGAACGTCAGCGGAGCAGCGACAGCACGCCCTGCGAGGACTGGTTCGCCTGCGAGAGCATGGCCGTGCCGGCCTGCGTCAGGATCTGGGAACGGGTGAACGAGACCATCTCCTGGGCCATGTCGGCGTCACGGATACGCGACTCCGACGCGGACAGGTTCTCCACGGTCGTGTTCAGGTTGTTGATGGTGTGCTCGAAGCGGTTCTGCGACGCACCGAGCGAGGCACGCTGGTCGGTCACCGTCTTGAGGGCGGCGTCCAGCGCATCGATGGCGGCCGTAGCACCGGCGCTGGTGCTCAGGTCGAGGGAGTCGATGGCGAGAGTGGTCGCGTCCATGGCACCGATCGAGATGCTGAGGACGTCCTCCGTACCCGTGTTCGCGCCCACCTGGAAGTCCTTGGCGGTGAAGGTACCGTCGAGCAGCTTGGACTTACCGAACGACGTGGTGTCGCTGACACGGGTGATCTCGAGGGCGAGCTCGTCGACCTCCTTCTGCGACGCCGCCTTGGCGTCGGTGTCCAGAGCGGCGCTGTTGGCCTGGACGGCCAGGTCACGCATACGCTGGACCATGCTGGTGACCTCGCTCAGGGCACCCTCGGCGGTCTGCACGACGCTGATCGCGTCCTGAGCGTTGCGGGTGGCGACCTTGAGGCCACTGACCTGCGAGCGCAGACCCTCGGAGATCGAGAGGCCGGCCGCGTCGTCCGCCGCGCGGTTGATGCGGAAACCGCTGGACAGCTTCTCCAGCTGCTTCGACATCTGGTTGTCGCTGACGGAGAGGTTGCGGTAGGCGTTCTGCGCCGCGATGTTCTGGTTGATGCGAAGACCCATGAGTGATTCCTCCTTGAGTGGGGTCTTGAACCGGCCCGTCCATGGGCCGTGGTGTTGTGCCCTTCCCATCGGCGGTGGGTGGGGGGCCATGAGGATTCCCGAAAAATTCTTCCGGCCTTTCGGGCGAAACGGAGAAGTGCCGATCGGCGGCGAAACTGCTCAGTGTCACGGCGGATGTGCCGAAAGGCCCGGATGAGCGGTCCACCGAGAGGTGGCCGACCACCGACACGACGGAGGACCACGTGAGCCTGACCGATCTGGCCAGTGTCCTGTGGCGCTCACGTGAGCTGCTGGAGATGCTTCTCTTCAAGCTGGAGGAGGAGCAGCTGCTGCTCGCCGCCAACCGTTCACGCTGGCTCAGCCACGCCACCCGCGAGGTGGAGCTGGTGCTCGACCAGATCCGGCAGACCGAGGTCATCCGGGCGGCACACGCCCAGGCGGTGGCCGTCGAGTTGGGCCTGGACCCGGAGGTCTCCCTCGGCGAGCTCGCGGACGCCGCCCCGGACCCCTGGTCCGACCTCCTGCACCAGCACCGCAAGGCGTTCCTGCTGCTGACCTCGGAGATCCGGACGCTGGCCGACGTCAACCGTGACCTGCTCACGGCCGGCCAGCGCGCGGCCCGCGAAACCATGCTCGCGTTCGCCGAGACCGTGGAAACGTATGGACCACAGGGACAGACAGTCACCGGCGGCGTGCGCCGCCCCACCCTGGTAGATGAGGCGATCTGATGGGCAGCACCTTCGGCGGCATCAACACCGCGCTCACGTCGCTCTACGCACAGCGTCGCGGCCTGGACGTGACCGGCCAGAACATCGCGAACGCGAGCACCGAGGGATACACCCGGCAGCGGGTGACGATGCGCTCGCTGAACTCCAACACGGTGCCCGGCATGTACTCCATGTCGACGGAGGCCGGCGCCGGTGTCGCGGTCTCGTCGGTCGACCGGTTGCGCAGCGCCGGGCTGGACCAGCGCAGCTACATCGAGCATGGAACCTCGGCCTACCACACCGAGCGGGCCGGATCGTACGGGCTCATCGAGGAGGTCTTCGCCGAGCCGAGCGACACCGCGCTCCAGGCTCGCCTGCAGGACCTGTGGGACGGCTGGAACGCCGTCGCCGTGAACCCCGGCCAGAACGCGCCCAAGGCGGCACTGCTCGAACAGGCCGCAACCGTGGCGGCGTCGCTCAACGACGCGGCCGCCTCGCTGAACAACCAGTACATGACCAACCGGACCGGGCTGGACATCCGTACCGCCGAGGTGAACAAGACCGCCGCGGAGATCGCGAAGCTGAACAAGGAGATCGTGGTGGCCACCGCGGCCGGCCTGCAGCCGAACGAACTGGCCGACCAGCGTGGACAGCTGATGCTGAAGCTGTCCGACATGATCGGCGCGACGGCGCAGAGCCTGCCGAACGGCGCGATGAACGTCTACGTCGGCAACGCCGCTCTGGTCAGCGAGTTCACCGCACAGTCGATCGAGATCGAGCCCGGTGGCGCGACCCGGCTCGAGGATCTCGCCACCACCGGGCTCAACCTGCGATGGAAGGACACCGGGACTCCGGTGAACGCCGGCGGGACCATGGGCGCCCAGATGGAACTGCTCTCCAAGGGCGGCACTCTGGACGAGATCTCCGGGCGGCTGGACAAGGTGGCCGCCACCCTGGCCAAGACCGTCAACGACCTGCACAGCACCGGGTACAGCATCGACGGCACGACCGGGCAGAACCTCTTCATCGCGGGCGGCGGCCTCCCGAGCACCGCCCCGATCACCGCGAAGAACATCGTGGTCGGCATCACCGACACGAACAAGCTCGCGGTCTCCGGGGGAGACCCCACCGGAACACCGGCGGTGCTCGACGGATCGATCGCGGACAGCCTCTCCGAGCTGGGCACCTCGACGACCGGAGCCGACGCCGAATATCAGTCGATGGTCGGCGACCTCGGTGTGGTCGCCCAGTCCTCGATGCGGCGCCGCGACATCCAGATCTCGGTGACCGAGCAGGTGGACGCGGCCCGTGACGCGGAGTCCGGGGTCAACCTCGACGAGGAGATGACCAACCTGCTGACCTACCAACGAGGGTACGAGGCAGCCTCACGCGTCCTGACCACGATCGACTCGATGCTTGACCAATTGATCAACCGTACCGGCCTCGTCGGTAGGTAAGGGGAGCTACTTCATGAGCATGAGCCCGCGTGTCACCGAGAACAGCGTCCGTACCCGGATGATGGGAAACCTGCAGCGCAGCCTCGGCCGGACCCACACGTCCATGGAGCAGATCTCCAGCGGCAAGCAGCTGCACCGGCCCTCGGACTCCCCGACCGGGGCGGTCACCGCACTCCAGTTGCGCGGCGAGGTGCGTGCGAACCAGAAGTACTCCCTCAACGCCGACGACGCCTTCGGCCGCCTCGGCATGATGCAGGACAACCTGCAGTCGATGACCGGCCTGATGTCCCGGGTCCGCGACCTCGCCCTCGAAGGGACCAGCACGGGCGGCACCTCACCCGATGCGAACGCGGCCCGGGCCGCCGAGCTCGACCAGATCAAGGGCACGCTGCTCCAGATGGCGAACAGCAAGTACCTGGACCGGCCGGTCTTCGGCGGCGCCACCATGGGCGCCGAGGCCTATGACCCGTCCGGCACCTACGTCGGCGAGACGACCGTGCAGACGCTCCGGGCGGTCGGCCCGAACGCCAAGGTCCGGGTGGACCTGGGGGGTCCCGAGGTCTTCGGGGCCGAGGGTTCCCCGACCCAGCTCTTCGCCGTCCTGGACGAGATCTCGACGGCGCTCCGAGCGAATGACCACACCGCTATCACCGCCGGCCTGAACAATCTCGATCAAGCGTCTGACCTCGTGAAATCCACCCTTTCGGAGGTAGGTGCTCGATACAATCGGGTTACCCAGATGAAGCAGTCCGCCGAGGATCGCTTGATGTCCGTGTCGTCGCAGCTCTCCGATATCGAGGACATCGACCTGCCGAAGGCGATCATGGATTTGCAGCTTCAGCAGAACTCCTATCAGGCCGCCCTGGCCGCCACGGCCAAGGTGATCCAGCCCTCGCTCATCGATTTCCTGAGGTGACCATGACTACCCGTACCGCATCCCGTCCGATTGAGGCGACAATGTCCGATCCGTCGATGGGGCTGCCGACCATCTCGATGGCAGCACCTATGCCCGGCTTCCCGGAACACCGGGAATTCGTCCTGGTGCGGCTGAACGACAACGGCCTGCTCTACGCGCTGACGTCCATCGAGAATCCCGACCTCCGCTTTCTCGTGGCCCCGCCGGAGCCGTTCTTCCCCGAGTACGCCCCGGAGATCGACAACTCGGTGTTCGCCATGCTGAACACCAAGGACCCGGACCGGCTGCTGCTGCTCACGGTCATCACCGCGGGGGAGAACGAGACCACGGCGAACCTGCTCGCCCCCATCGTGCTGGACCGCGACAGCATGCGGGCCATGCAGGTCGTGCTGACCGGCTCGAACTACCCGGTTCGGGCGATCATGAACAAGACCTTCTAGGCCTCGAAGTGCGGGCGCGGTCGCGTTTCCTCGCGGCCGCGCCTTTGCCATGCTGTCCGTTCCATGGATGGAGGAGGGCACCGATGCTTGTGCTGACCCGGCGGGCCGGGGAGAGCGTCATGATCGGCGACGACGTCGTCATCACGGTTCTCGAAGCCCGTGGTGACGTCATCCGGCTGGGCATCCAGGCACCCCGCGACGTGCAGGTGCACCGCGAGGAGGTCTACCGCGAACTGCAGGAGGCCAACCAGGCGGCCGCCTCGCCCGACGAAGGCGCCGTCAAGGCGCTCGCCAAGATGTTCGAGAAGCCGGAATCGGCCGAGTGAGGAACACCCGGAACGCCCGCCGCGACCACGCGGCGGGCGTTTCCGCGTCACCGGCCCTGCCGCTCCTGACCTGCACCGGTCGTTGACCCCGCTGAACAACGTCGGCCCCGCACTCTCATCTCGGCGGGAGAATCCCGTTCCTGGAACCTGGGAGCGACTGTGGGCGCAGAGCGCGAAGTGATCGATGGCGGTGCGGTCGGTACTGCCCGCGCGCTGAATCTGACGGTGGACGCGCACGTACACACCGGATTCGCGGCCGGCCGGGACGCCGTGGGTGTGGTGGTGTCGGCCGCCGACCAGGCCGGCCTGTCCACGATCACCTTCGCCGATCAGGCCGGACCGGACACCACCTGGCTTCCGGCGTACGCGGCCGCGGTCCGGCGGGCCCGGCACCGTACCGAGATTACCCTGCGGGTCGCGGTCGAGGTCGAGGTGGTCAGCGCGGACGGCTGGCTGGCCCTGCCGGCCGACCTCGCCCCGCTGGACGCCCTGTCGGTGGCGGTCTCCGGCCTTCCGATCGGCGACGACGTGCTCAGCCCGCGCGAGGTCCGCACCCGGATGGACGATGGGCTGCTGCTCCCCGGTCAGGTGGCCGAGCTGCTGGTCGCGGCGGTCGTGAAGGGCATGGAGCGGGCCTCCCGGTACGTTCCCGCGCAGCTGGCCCGGCCGCTGGCCCTGCTCGGGCAGGCCGGCCTCGACGACTCCGTGATCACGCCGGCGCTGGTCGGTGAGCTGGCCACCGCCTGCCGGGCCACCGGCACCGTCGTGGAGGTCAGCGAGGCATGGCGCAGCCCGTCCTCCCGGGTGGTGCAGATGCTCCTGGACGCCGCCGTGCCGGTGGTGCCGGCCAGCGACGCCCGGTACGCCGCCGAAGTGGGCCGCTGGCAATACCTGCGCCGCGTGTGAGCGCGACGAGGAACCGCCAAACTGAACACGATTCGCACTCGTCTACGTACTCTCTGTGATACCAGCACTTCAGCATGGGAGAGTTGCGATGAGCATGGTTCAGCAGGCTATCGAGGTGAGCGCACCGGTCCACACGGTGTACGAGCAGCTCGCGGCGTTCGAGAACTACCCGCGTTTCATGACCGGCGTACGTCAGGTGACCTCGCTGGGGTCCGACCAGACCCACTGGATCATGGATGTGGACGGTAAGCGCCGCGAGTTCGACGCCCAGATCATCGAGCGGTCGCCGGACGAACGGGTCTCCTGGTCCACCATGGAGGGCCCGCTGCTCGCCGAGACCATCACGGTGCGCCCGATGGGAGAGGCCAAGACGCAGATCATCGCCCAGTTGGAGGCTGACATCGCCTTCCTCATGCCGAGTGACCGGCACGGGCAGGAGTCGCTGAACCGGCGCCTCAAGGACGACCTGACCACCTTCAAGGGCCTGGTGGAAAGCGGTGTGCTCGGCGGTCGCGCGATCCCGCCGAGCGGCGCCAGCAGCAAGCGGATGGCCGCCCACTCGCACACCCTGCTGCCCGGCGTCAGCGCCGACCCGGCCACCCCGGCCACGGTCGCCGCCCGCATCCGCAACCGCAACGCCGCCGCCGCCGCCGCTGCTGCCGCTACCGCCGCTGCCGCTGCCGCGAAAGCGGGCACCGGCACCACGGCCCCGACTGGCGCCGACCCGGCCGGCATCGCCGGATCCGCCCGCATGGGCGGCCGCACCGCCCAGAGCGACATGTGGGGCACCGGCATGATCAACGAAGAGGAACGCGGCTAGGGATTCCCGGCCCGCGCGGCCCGGAGACGCTCAGCGTCTCCGGGCCTTCCCTTTCCCGAATCTTGTGGTCCAGGTCCGCGCGCCTCTCACCCCCTTTCCCGGTACGCGCGACCCCGCCCCGCCTTACTGCGACCGTCCCGTCCGTGCCGCGCGCGCTCGGCGGGTGGTCCCGCCCGTGCCGCGCCCGCCGGGCTCAGATCGGTGCTCACGCAGGCCGGCACACAGGCCCCTCACCCACCTGCCGCCGCTCCCGCCCCTGCCGCCGGTCCTGCTCGACGGGTAGGTCACCGTCTCGCTTCGCAGGCGCCCGGTTTGCCTGCTCCCGGTCTCTGCCGCCGGTCCGGTCCGGCCCTGGGTCACCGTCTCGCTTCGCAGGCGCCCGGATCGCCTGCTCCCGGCCTTTGCCGCCGGTCTTGCTCGACGGGTTGGTCACCGTCTCGCTTCGCAGGCGCCCGGCTTGCCTACTCCCGGCCTTTGCCGCCGGTCCTGCTCGACGGGTTGGTCACCGTCTCGCTTCCCAGGCACCCCGCTCGCCCACTCCCGGTCTCTGCCGCCGGTCCCGCCCCACCGGCTGGTCACCGCCTTGCTTCCCAGGCACCCGGCCTGCCCACCCCCCGGCCGTTGCGCCAGGCGCGGTGGGCGCGGGGCCACGGTCGGTCGGCGCCACAGCCGACGGTGCGCCAGGCCGTGCATCACCCGCCACCCACCAGCCCCACCCACCAGGCGCGACCTTGGACGCCCCACCACCCAAAACGGTGGTCAATCGTCCAAGATCGACGCTTCGCCAGGCGCGAGCGGCATGCTGCAGGACTCCGCCCACCAGACCGCGCGATCTTGAACGCCTTGCCACCCGAAACGGTGGTGAAACGTCCAAGATTGACGTGCTGCCGTGCGCGAGTGGTGTGTTGCGCGCCCCTATCGACCACGCCACGCGATCTTGGGTGCTTTGCCGCCCGAAACGGTGGTCAATCGTCCAAGATTGACGGGCTCTCGGGCGCGTGTGACGGGCTGTCGGGCGCGAGTGGTGTGCTGCGCGTCCGCACCCGCCAGGCCACGCGATCTTGGGTGCTTTGCCGCCGGAAGTGGTGGTGAAACGTCCAAGATTGATGGGCTGTCGGGCGCGTGTGACGGGCTGTCGGGCGCGAGTGGTGTGCTGCGCGCCTTCACCCGCCAGGCCGCGCGATCTTGGGTGCTTTGCCACCCGAGACGGTGGTGAAACGTCCGAGAATGACGCGCTGCCAGGCGCGAGCGGCATGCTGCAGGACTCCACTCACCAGGCCGCGCGATCTTGAACGCCTTGCCACCGGAAGCGGTGGTGAAACGTCCAAGATTGACGGGCTGTCGGGCGCGAGTGGTGTGCTGCGCGTGCGCACCTGCTGGGATGCGCGATCTTGGGTGGTCTGCCACCGGGAGCGGTGGTCAATCGTCCAAGATTGAGGGGTTTAGCGGGTGCGTTCGTGTGGGCGGCCGAAGGGGCAACGCTGCCGCGACCAACCGCCGGCTCGGCCGGCGGGCGCGGCACGGGTGGGCGGGAAGGTGTCTAGAGTGCCGGCGCCGCTTCCAGGGTGACCAGCAGCCGGGCGCCGCGTGGTTCGGCGTGTTCGTAGCGGACCGAACCGCCGTTCGCCTCGGCCAGGTGCCGGACGATGAAGAGGCCGAGCCCGGCGCCTTTGATGAACCGGCCGAACAGGTTGGGCAGTACGTCCTCCGGGATGCCGGCGCCGCTGTCCTGCACGATCAGGCACAACGTTCCACCCGGCTCCCGTTCGGCCCGGATGTGGATGGGTGGCGCCCCGTGGGCGAGGGCGTTCTTCAGCAGGTTCTCCACGATGACGGTGAGGTGCCCGCGGTCGGCCAGTGCGGCCAGGTCCTCGTCGATGGTGATTTCCACGTCGCTGGAGCCGGCTACCGACGCGCTGACCGTTTCGACGACCTCGAGCAGCGGGACCGGTACCCGGCGGGCGGTGACCGCGCCGGTGTCCAGCCGGAACAGCAGCTGCAGGTCGTTCATCATCTTGATCAGCCGCCGGGTGTTCTTGTCGATCTTGGTGGCCAGTTCCAGCCGGATGTCTTCCGGCAGGTCGGCCCAGTCGGCGCAGAGCAGATCGGCGAGGCTCGCGATGCTGCTGATCGGCTGCGCCACGTCGTGGGTCAGCATCGAGGTGAGGTCGTTCTTGAAGGCCAGGGCGGCGGCCAGTTCGGCGTTGCCGCGTTCCAGGTCGGCGGCGTGCCGGGTGAGTTTCTCCTCGGCCTGCTTGCGTTCGGCGATGTCGACGTAGGTGGCGACGTAACCGCGGGTCGCGCCGGCCGCGTCGGGGATGGCGGCCATGGTGGCGAGCACCGGTACGTCGGTGCCGTCGGCGCGGGGCAGCAGCCAGTCGCCGCCGGTGCCGGGAGGGGGGAGCGGCGGCGATTCCGGCAGGGTGTCACCGTGTCCGGTGAGTTCCCGCCAGCGCCGGTTCACGTCGATCACGTGGTAGTTGGCGTCCAGCACCATGACCGCCTCGTTCATCGACTGGAGCAGCGTCTGCGCGAAGTCCTGCCGTTCATGCAGTTCGTCGAGCAGGCGCCGCTGGCGCCGGACGGCGTGGTAGATGCGTACGCGGTAGGCGAGAAGGGCCAGCAGGGTGAGCGCCACGAGGATCCCGGCGACGCCCACCGCGGCGGCGCCCGGGTCGATCTCCAGTCGCCCGGCGAGGGTGTTGCCGCCCAGGCCGGCCGCGACCAGGGCGAACGGCGCCGCCGTGCGGGCACGGAAACGGCCCGTCCCCCCATCGGGAACGGGCGTCACCTGGAGCACTAGGGCGATCCCAGCCGGGATCAGGGCGGCCGCCGGAGCGCCCTCGAGGCCCTCCGGCGGATCGCCCACATCGCATGTGTGCAGCGCGCCGGAGACGGCGACCATCACTCCGGCGCATCCGGCAGTCAGCTGGGACAGCCTGCCCACGCCGCGCGCCGCGATACGCACAAATACCCCCAATACGTGAGGGAAAGAGCATAACGCGGGCTACCCCGTCGAGCGGTTACCTACCGGCCCACTCGAAGCCTTCCTCCACGCGGATCTTGCTGGCGACGCGGGTGATGTCGGCCTTGTGCCGGTTGGCGTGATGTCCACAGAACGCCAGGTCTCCACCGCTGGTCAGGACGACCTCCAGCTTGGCGGCCGAACCGCAGCGGTCGCAGCGCTCGGTCAGCTCGCCGACGGTGTCGATCGCGGGCGACAGCAGAGTGTTCATATCGCTCTCCTTGCTTCGGTGGCGGTGCAGCGGTCCCGACAGGGAGAAGTTCGGCCCGCCGCACGGCCGACTTAGCGGTTCGCCGTGTGACACGTCCGATCGGAACGTTCTCTCATCCCCGCAACCCGGGCACAACCCGGCGAATACCTGGGACGCACTCATCCCTCTCCACCATTTCCCTCAGCTGCTTTCGGCATTCCCCCCGGGCCGGAACTTCATCGACCTGTGCTGACGACCGAGAGGGACACCCACTTCATGTTCGGTAACGACGCCCGCCTGGCCATCCGACTGACCGTTGCCGCGAGCGCCGCCACCGCAGTCGTCTGGGGCCTGACCGGACCGGCCGCCGCCGCTCCGGCCGCGCCCGCGGTCGGCACCATCGCCGGGGCCGGCGTGGAGGGCGCCATCCCGGGCAGCTACATCGTCGTCATGAAGGCCGGCGCCCGGGCGGCCGCCCGGGACGCCGCCGCACACGAGCTGACCCAGCGGTACGGCGGCCGGGTCGAGGGCGACTACCTCGCCTCGGTCCGCGGCTTCCACCTGCGGGCCACCGTCGACGAGGCCCGGCGCCTGGCCGCCGACCCGTCCGTCGAGTTCGTCGAGCAGGACGCCGAGATCAGCACCGCGGGCCGCACCGCGACCGCGCGCACCCAGTCCGGCAAGGCGACGGCCTGGGGCCTGGACCGGCTCGACCAGCGGAAACTGCCGTTGTCGAAGAGCTACACCTACAAGTCGGCCGGGAAGGTCACCGCGTACGTGATCGACACCGGCGTCCGCGTCTCGCACAAGCAGTTCGGCGGCCGGGCGAGCAACGGCTGGGACTTCGTCGGCAAGGACAAGGTCGCGAACGACTGCAACGGCCACGGCACGCACGTCGCCGGCACGATCGGCGGCGCCACGTACGGCGTCGCCAAGGACGTCAAGCTGGTCGCGCTCAAGGTGCTCGGCTGCGACGGCTCCGGCTCGTACGCCGACTTCATCGCGGCCGTCGACTGGGTGACCGAGAACGCGCAGCTGCCGGCCGTGGCCAACATGAGCCTCGGCGGCCCGCTGAGCAAGGCGCTGGACACGGCGGTCAAGCGCTCCATCGACCGCGGCGTGACCTACGCGATCGCCGGTGGCAACGATGGCAAGAACGCCTGCCAGGCCTCCCCGGCCGCCACCCCGGAGGCGATCACGGTCGGCGCCGTGGACAGCCGTGACGCCCGCGCCTCGTTCTCCAACTACGGCACCTGCCTGGACCTCTTCGCGCCGGGCGTGAACATCACGTCGGCCGGCAAGGCGTCCGACACCAACGTCGCGACGATGAGCGGCACCTCGATGGCGGCGCCGCACGTGGCCGGCGCGGCCGCCCTGGTGCTCGGCGCCCACCCGGAGTGGGCGCCCCGCCAGGTCCGCGACGACCTGGTCCGCTACTCCGGAAAGAACCTGGTCCGCAACCAGGGCAAGGGTTCGCCGAACCGCCTGCTCTACACCGGCCACCTGAACACCGCCCGCTGACCGGGCGCTGCCCCGAACGCCGCGCGACGCCTCCGGTGCGTCGCGCGGCGTTCGTTTTCCCAGACACCGGGCCCCGGGGCGATTAGCGTTGGGAGCGACCCCAGCCCGAGGAGGATCCGATGCCCGAGGCGCCGGTCGCCGAGCAGCCGACAGTGCTGGTCGTCGACGACGAGGAGGATCTGCGCGACATCATGCAGCGCATGCTGGAACGGCGTGGCTCCTACGCGACACTGGCGGCCGGTGATCCGGACGAGGCCATCGCGATCTGCCGGGAGCACCCCAGCGAGATCGACGTGCTGATCACCGACCTCACCCTGCCCGGCGTGTCCGGCGGGGAGCTGGCCAAGACCATCCGCGACCTGCGCCCCGGCATCGGCGTGGTGTTCGTCTCCGGGCTGCCCAAGGACATCGCGGTCGGCAAGGGGGAGATCGACGAGGGCGACGTGCTGGTGAAGAAGCCGTTCACCGCCGACCCCCTGCTCGAGGCGGTCCGCGAGGCGCTGCGGAAGGACTAGAGGGGCCAGGGCAGCGTGAGTTCGCCGAGCCGCCAGCGGGCCGGCCCGTCGAGCACCGGCCAGCCCTCGCCCCGCATCCGGCGGACCGTGGCCAGCCAGCGCTGCCGCGGCCCGAACGGGGTGGCCTCGGTCTCCCAGGCCCGGCTCAGCGCGCGCAGCAACTCGTGCACCGGATGACCGGGGACGTTGTGGTGGATCAGGGCCTTCGGCAGCCGTTCCGCGAAGACCGCCGGGTGTTCCAGCACCGGCAGCCGGGCCGAGAGGGTCAGCGTCCGGGGTGCGCCCTCCTCGACGACCGTCCACGTGGCGATCCGGCCCAGCTCGTCGCAGGTGCCCTCGACCAGCAGCGCGCCGGTGGCGGTCATCGTCCGCCAGGCGGCGGCCACCTCGTCCTCGGCGTACTGGCGCAGCACGTTGAACGCGCGCACCACCACCGGCGCGAGCCCGGCCAGCTCGAACCCGCCGCGGTGGAAGGCGAGCCACGGCGGGTCCGCGAACGGCTGCGCGTCGCTCACCCGTACCGGATCGATCTCCAGACCGACCACCGTGACGTCCGCACGGACCGCGACCGCCAGCCGGCCCCGCAACTCCACCGCGGTCACCGGCGACGCGCCGTAGCCCAGGTCCACGACGAGCGGCTTCGCCGCTTCCTTCAAAAGCCCACCACAGCGGTACGCGATGAAGTTGTCGACACGGCGAAGCCGGTTGGGATTGGTGGTCCCCCGGGTGATCGCGCCGACCGGTTTGGGCACTACGGCTCCCGGTGCACCTTGTGCTGGGCGGCCTGGGCGACCGGCCGGACCACGAGGCGGTCGACGTTGACGTGCTGCGGGCGGGTGGCGGCCCAGGCGACGCAGTCGGCGATGTCGTCGGCGACCAGTGGCTCGCGCACCCCGGCGTAGACCGAGTCGGCGCGGTCCTGGTCGCCGCCGAAGCGGTTGAGCGCGAACTCGTCGGTGCGCACCATGCCCGGGTCGATCTCGATCACCCGGACCGGCTTGCCGCACAGCTCCAGCCGGAGCGTGCCGACCAGGGCGGTCTCGGCGTGCTTGGCCGCCACGTAACCGCCACCGCCCTCGTACGGGGTGAAGGCCGCGGTGGAGCCGACCGTCACGATCGTGCCGCGGCCGCTCGCCTCGAGCGCCGGGAGCAGCGCCTTGGTGACCCGCAGCGTGCCGAGGACGTTCACGTCGTACATCCACTGCCAGTCGTCGACGGACCCGGTGGCGACCGGGTCCACGCCGCGGGCCCCGCCGGCGTTGTTCACCAGCAGCGTGACCGGGGCGCCGAGCGCGGCCACCGCCTCGGCCAGCGCGGCCACCGCATCGTCCGAGGTGACGTCGCACTCGACGGCGGTGGCGTTCGGGCCGATCTCCTTGACCAGCGCGTCCAGCCGGTCCGCGCGGCGGGCCGCCACGACGACGTGATACCCCTCGTCGGCCAGCCGGCGGGCGGTCGCCGCACCGATTCCGCTCGAAGCGCCGGTGACCACTGCGATGTTCTGCATGTCCTGATTCTTGTCCATGACCCGGATCGGGCCGCGCGCTCCATGACCTGGATCACCCCGCGTCGTCTGCGTGGTGGTTCGCCGACCCGGGATGGGGAAGATGAACGTTGGCGCGACAAGTTTTACGTATCCGTAACGGATGGGAGTCAGCGTGGCCCAGCCTCGAGGCGTCGGCGGACTGCCCGCCCTCCACCGGATCGCCACCCTTTCCGTGCACACCTCGCCCCTGGAGCAACCGGGCACCGGGGACGCGGGCGGCATGAACGTCTACATCGTCGAGATCGCGAAGCGGCTCGCCGAGCGGGGCGTGGAGGTGGAGATCTTCACCCGGGCCACCGCCAGGGACCTGCCACCGGTGGTCGAGATGTCGCCCGGCGTGCACGTGCGCCACATCACCGCCGGCCCGTTCGAGGGGCTGTCGAAGGAGGAGCTGCCCTCGCAGCTCTGCGCCTTCACGCACGGCGTGCTGCGGGCCGAGGCGGCGCACCCGCCCGGCCACTACGACCTGGTCCACTCCCACTACTGGCTCTCCGGGCAGGTCGGCTGGCTGGCCCGGGAGCGCTGGGGGGTGCCGCACGTGCACACCGCGCACACCCTCGCCAAGGTCAAGAACAGGTTCATCGCGGCCGGCGACCGGCCCGAGCCGAAGGCCCGGGTGATCGGCGAGGAGCAGGTCATCGCCGAGTCGGACCGGCTGGTGGCGAACACCGACTTCGAGTCCCGGGACCTGATCGCCCACTACGACGCCGATCCGGCCCGGGTGAGCGTGGTGCAGCCCGGCGTCGATCTGCGCCGGTTCCGCCCCGGTACGAGGGACCGCGCCCGCTTCGGCCTGCCGGAGGACGGCCGGATCGTCGCCTTCGTCGGCCGGATCCAGCCGCTGAAGGCGCCCGACGTGCTGATCGCCGCGCTCGCCGAGATGCGCGCCGCCGGCTCCCGGGACGTGACCCTGGTGATCTGCGGCGGCCCCAGCGGCAGCGGCCTGGACCGGCCCACCGCCCTGATCGAGCTGGCCGCCTCCCTCGGTGTCGCCGACTCGGTGGTGTTCCTGCCCCCGCAGACCGGCGCCGACCTGGCCGCCCTCTACCGGGCCGCCGATCTGGTCGCGGTGCCGTCCTACAACGAGTCGTTCGGACTGGTCGCCCTGGAGGCGCAGGCCTGCGGCACCCCGGTGGTCGCGGCCGCGGTCGGCGGCCTGGTCACCGCGGTCCGGGACGGGATCAGCGGGGTGCTGGTCGACGGGCACGATCCGGCGGACTGGGCCAAGGTCCTGGACCGGCTGCTCGGCGCGCCCGGCTTCCGGCACCGGCTGGCCGCCGGCGCGGTCGCGCACGCGGCCCAGTTCTCCTGGGATCGCACCGCCGAGACGCTGTTGCGGGTCTACCGTGACGCGGTGAGCGAGCATCGGGCGTTGATCAGAGCGCGACTCGAGGGGGCGTCCTGCGCATGGTGACCGAGCTGATCGAGCGGGTGCTGACCGACCGCGAGCTGGACTGGGAGCCCACCGGGGAGGGCTCGTACGTGGTCAGCCTGCCCGGCACCCACAAGCTGAAGACCGCCTGCAACCTGATCGTCGGCCAGCACTCGCTGCGGATCGAGGCGTTCGTGATGCGCCGCCCGGACGAGTGTCACGAGGAGCTCTGGGCCTGGCTGCTGCGCCGCAACGCCCGGATGTACGGCGTCGCCTTCTCCATCGACACGGCCGGCGACGTCTACCTGACCGGCCGGGTCTCGCTCAAGGGCCTCGACGAGGACGAACTGGACCGCCTGCTCGGTTCGGTGCTGACCTACGCCGACGAGTCCTTCGACACGATGCTGGAGATCGGCTTCAGCTCGTCGATCCGTCGCGAATGGGACTGGCGGGTCAAACGTGGCGAATCGACGGCCAACCTGCGCGCGTTCCAGCACCTGGTGGAACGCGCCGACTGACCTTTCCGATCATCGGCAGTCCAATGTGGTCACCCCGGCGGGAATCGCGATCGATTCGTACGGATGGCACGCCGCACGCCACTGCGGGGAAGGGTATAGGTCGTGAATTCTTCCGGCGTGCGAACCCGTACGAGTGATTGGCGGATCATCCGATCGGCTGGTTGTTGGTGAATGTGACGGTCGGAACAAAGGTCGACACGAAATCGGGTTGTCGAGCTTGACTGCCCCAACTAGCGTGGTCGATGGACGCCGAACCGTCAGTTCGGGGAACGGGTCGATCAGCAATGATCGCCGCGGGTCGGCGTTTGGGGACGGGTGGCATGAGCCGTTGGGGGACGGCGCGACCCGAGACCGGCGGTTAGTGCGGGCGGCGCCTATGGGGATGGGTGTCGTCCGCCGCCGCCGGCGCTTTGTTTCCGGCAGATGACTTTTTCTTCACACATGTTCCAGCGAATGGCGCTGTGAATTCCCCGATTCCCGCGGCCCGCCCGGATTCACGACATGCTGATCGCGTCTGCCGACCGCTGCTCCCGCAACCACGCCGCCCGCCGGGCCCGCGCCGGAGCGGCCAGCCACTGGCCCACCGCCACGAGCGCGCAGAGAACGAAACATCCGCCCCACAGCGCCGTGCCGCCCGCCTTCTGCAGGATCAGGCCGCCGGCGATCGGGGCCAGCGCCAGGCCGGCCTGCCAGGAGAGCGAGTTCAGCCCCTGGTAGCGGCCACGCAGCTCGGCCGGGGAGAGCGCCGCGATGGTGGCCGCGTTGCTCGGAGACTGGATCATCTCGCCCAGCGTCCAGACCACCACGGTCAGCGCGTAGGTGACCGCCGACCCGGCCAGGCCGACGAGACCGAACCCGGCGCCGATCACCAGCGTGCCGACGGCCAGCACCCGGGCGCTGTCCCGGCCGTCGATCAGCCGTGGGACGAAGAGCTGGCCGACCACGATGAGCACCCCGTTCACCGCGACGACCAGCCCGTACGTGGCCGCGGACAGCCCGTCGGCGAGCATCGTGATCGGCAGCGTCGACTGGTGCTGGAACATCACCAGCACGACGCAGAAGTTGAGGCTCACGAAGATCAGGAAGGTCCGGTCCCGCAGGACCGTGCCGAGCCCGCCGGAGGGCGCCGCCGTCCGCGTGCGCGGCCCGGTCCGGGCCGGCCGGGTCTCGGCCAGCAGGATCAGGCTGATCAGGGCGGTGAGCAGGGTGGTGGCCGAGTCCACCACGAAGAGCAGCAGGTAGTCGGCCTGGGCGGCCAGCCCGGCGCAGATCGCGGCGAGCGCGAAGCCCAGGTTGATCGCCCAGTAGTTCAGGGAGAAGGCGCGGACCCGGTCCGCCTCCGGGACGATGTCGACCATCATGGCGCTGAACGCCGGGCGCACACCCTCGGCGAACAGGCCCAGGGCGAACGCCGTCGCCAGGATCTGCGGGTACGAGTGGGCGAACCCGAGCGCCAGCATCAGGGCGGACGCGCCGAACTGGGCGGTCAGCATGGTGGGCCGGCGTCCCCAGCGGTCGGCCAGCACGCCGCCGGTCATCGTGCCGATCGCGCCGCCCACTCCGTACAGGCCGAGGACCAGGCCGGCCTGGCTCTGACTGAAGCCGCGCTCGCCGGTCAGGTAGATGCTCAGGAACAGCACCACGAAGGAGCCGAGCCGGTTGATCAGGGTTCCCGTCCACAGGAACCAGAACTGCCGCGGCAGCCCGCCCGCGGCCTCTCGCAACCAACCGTGCACAGAGTCTCCTCAGTAAGCTGTGATCATCATTTATTCCCTTACATCTGGCGGGCCGGCGCAACCGAGTTTCGGTGTGGTGGCGGACACGTGCCGGGTGGCCGGTACGCGCGCCGCGGCCACGGGGGAAGATGTGTTCATGACTGGAACCCTGGTGCTGCTGCGACACGGCAACAGCGAGTGGAACGCCAAGAACCTCTTCACCGGCTGGGTCGACGTGGACCTCGACGCCAAGGGGGAGGCCGAGGCACAGCGCGGCGGCGAGCTTCTCAAGGAGCAGGGGGTGCTGCCCGACGTGGTGCACACCAGCCTTCTGCGTCGCGCCATCCGGACCAGCGAGATCGCCCTGCACATCACCGACCGGCACTGGATCCCGGTCAAGCGTCACTGGCGGCTCAACGAGCGTCACTACGGCGCACTGCAGGGCAAGGACAAGAAGCAGACCCTCGAGACGTACGGCGAGGAGCAGTTCATGCTCTGGCGCCGGTCGTACGACGTGCCGCCGCCCCCGATCGAGGACGACTCCGAGTTCTCCCAGGCCGGCGACGCCCGGTATGCGGACCTCGCGCCCGAGATCCTGCCGAAGGCGGAGTGCCTGAAGGACGTGCTGGAGCGGGCCCTGCCGTACTGGTACGACGCCATCGTCCCGGACCTGCGCGCCGGTAAGACCGTGCTCGTCGCGGCGCACGGCAACTCGCTGCGCGCCATCGTCAAGCACCTGGACGACATCTCCGACGAGGCGATCGCCAAGCTCAACATCCCGACCGGCATCCCGCTGCGCTACGACCTGGACGAGAACCTCCGCCCGGTCACCAAGGGCGGCACCTACCTCGACCCGGTCGCCGCGAAGGAGGCCGCCGAGGCGGTCGCCAACCAGGGCAAGAAGTAATGACGAGGGCCGGGACACCCCTGTGGTGCCCCGGCCCTCGCATCTCCGGGCTCGCGCCCGGGACCGATCTCAGCCCTCGCTGGTCACCGTCTCGCCGGTGACCAGGTAGATGAGGTGTTCGCCGATGTTGACGGCGTGGTCGGCGTAGCGCTCGTAGAAGCGGCCCAGCAGGGCGCCGTCGATCGCGGTCTCGGCGCCGTAGGGCCAGTCGTCGGCCAGCATGATCTTGAACAGCTCGCGCTCGAGGTCGTCGATCGCGTCGTCGTCCTTCTCGAGCTGGGCCGCGCCCTCGGCATTCGGCTTGCCGATCAATGCGGTGATCTTCTCGGCCATCTCGTCGGCGACCTGCGCCATGCTCTTGAAGGTCGGGCGCAGCTCGGCCGGGACCGCGGGCGACGGGTGCCGCCGCGCGGCCGTCTTCGCCACGTGCTCGGCCAGATCGCCCATCCGCTCCAGGTCGGCGCCGATGTGCAGAGCGGTGATGACCCGCCGCAGGTCGGACGCGACCGGCGCCTGCCGGGCGATGGTGTCCGCCACCTTCAGCTCGACCTGCTCGTAGATGGCGTCGACCTCACGGTCCCGGTTGATCACCGCTTCGGCGGCGCTCAGGTCGGCGGTCAGCAGGGCGGTGGTCGCCTTGCGCAGTGCGGCGCGGACCGACTCGGCCATCGTCACCAGCAGACGGCTCACCTCGACGAGATCGGCCTGGTACTCCTCGCGCATTTCTCAAGTCCTCTTTCGCTGGGTGACACCCCGTGTGCCGTGCTCACGCTAGGTCCACGGGACGGCCTCAACATGAACACCGATGAACGACGCCGGGCCTGATGGTGAACATTGTTCGACGCGCGCCCGATTTGCCGTAATGGCCCTGTGGCTGAGATGAACAATGACCCTACGATCGCAGCGTGGAGTGGGAATACGCCGTCGGCCTGGTGTCCGCCGCGCTCGCCGTCGGTGTGGGAGCGGGACTGACTCTCGCCCGGTTGCGCCGGTCGGGTGGATCGGCCCGGCCCGGCGCACCGGAGGGGAGAGCCGACATCGAACCGGACGACGATCGCCCGGCGGGCAAGCACGTCCTCAAGGGGCTCGGCCGCAAGAGTCTCGACTCGCTGCGGGTCGGGGTCGTGGTGCTCGACGCGGAGGACCATCCGGTCCTGGTCAACCCCGCGGCGCGGGCCATGGGGCTGTTGCGGTCCGGCGGGGCGCCCGGGACCATCGCGGCTCACCCGATCCTGCGTACGCTGGCCGGCCAGGTGCGCCGCACGGGCGTACGCCGGGAGGTTGAACTCGATCTTCCGCGGGGTCGTGCCGGAGGCGGGCACGCACCGCTCGGCCTGCACCTGCGGGCCGTCGCGCTGAACTCGACGCACGTCGCGGTCGAGGCCGCCGACGTGACCGAGGCGCACCGTCTCGCCCGGGTCCGCCGTGACTTCGTGGCCAACGTCAGCCACGAGCTCAAGACGCCCATCGGGGCCCTGCAGCTCCTGGCCGAGGCGCTGCTCGACGCCACCCAGATGCCCGAGTCGGCGCCGGAGGCCCAGTCCGAGGACCTGCTGGCGGCGCGCCGGTTCGCCGAGCGCATCCACCACGAGTCCGCCCGGATGGGCCGTCTGGTGAACGAGCTGCTCGAACTGACCCGGTTGCAGGGCGCCGAGCCGCTGCCCGACCCCGAGCCGGTCTCGCTGGACTGGGTGATCGCCGAGGTGATCGACCGGACCCGGACCACGTCCTCGGCCAAGGGCATCGAGATCACCTACGACGGCCCCAAGGGCGTCATGGCGTACGGCAACGACAGCCAGATCGCCACCGCGGTCACCAACCTGGTGGAGAACGCGATCGCGTACTCGGGCGAGGACACCAAGGTCTCACTCACCCTGCGTCACAGTGACGACTGGCTGGAGATCGACGTCGCGGATCAGGGCATCGGCATCGCCCCGCAGGACGTGGAGCGGGTCTTCGAGCGGTTCTACCGCGCCGACCAGGCCCGATCCCGGTCCACCGGCGGAACCGGCCTGGGCCTGGCCATCGTCAAGCACATCGCCACCAACCACGGGGGCCGGGTCGACGTGACCAGTTCACTCGGCGACGGCTCTACGTTCACCTTGCGCCTACCCGCGCGACCCCCCGAGTCCCCCTCGTCGTCACCGACGGCGATTGAGATCGAGTCCGGTGTGGCCGGGCGTTGACCCGGCCGCCGACGACGGAAGGAAACTTCATTGGCCCGCGTGCTCGTGGTCGAGGACGAGGAGTCGTTCTCCGACGCCCTGTCGTACATGCTGCGTAAGGAGGGTTTCGAGGTCTCGGTCGCCGCGACCGGAACCTCCGCGCTCACGCAGTTCGACCGGACCGGTGCCGACATCGTGCTCCTCGACCTCATGTTGCCGGAGATGTCCGGCACCGAGGTCTGCCGCCAACTGCGGCAGCGCTCGGCGGTTCCGATCATCATGGTCACCGCCCGGGACAGCGAGATCGACAAGGTGGTCGGTCTGGAGATCGGTGCGGACGACTACGTCACCAAGCCGTATTCTCCGCGGGAGCTGGTCGCCCGCATCCGTGCGGTGCTGCGCCGCCAGGGGGCCGAGGCCGCCGAGGTGAGCACCCCGACACTCGCCGCCGGCCCGGTCCGGATGGACGTCGAACGGCATGTGGTGACCGTCGACGGCACCGGCGTCCAGCTGCCGCTGAAGGAGTTCGAGCTGCTCGAGCTGCTGCTGCGCAACGCCGGCCGGGTGCTCACCCGGGGCCAGCTGATCGACCGGGTCTGGGGCGCCGACTACGTGGGCGACACCAAGACGCTGGACGTGCACGTGAAGCGGCTGCGTTCCAAGGTGGAGCCGGAGCCGTCCGCGCCGCGTTACATCGTCACCGTGCGAGGTCTGGGCTACAAGTTCGAGCCCTGATTTCACCCTTGCGTGATGACAACATGCCCCGTGACAATGGAGTCATCGGGAGGCCGTCCGTGAGCGGCCACCCGACCCCCCTGGAAAAGGCGGCGAGGCCGGCTCACGCCCGCCTCGCCGCTGGGGAGCGGCCGCCTCGGCCGTGGCCGGGTGCACCGCGATCAGGCCGCTCTTGATCCGGGCCGCGCAGATGGTGGCCAGTTTCTCGTAGGCGGCGGCGCCGATCAGCTCGGTCAGCTCCGGGGCGTAGGTGAGGTACATCGGCTCGGTCCCGACGTGGGCCTCCGAGGACGACGTGCACCACCAGGCGAGGTCGTGGCCGCCCGGCCCCCAGCCGCGGCGGTCGAACTCGGTCAAAGTGGACTGGAGCAACTTCGTCCCGTCCGGGCGGGTGATCCAGTCCTGCTCCCGGCGGACCGGCAGTTGCCAGCAGACGTCCGGCTTGTAGGCGAGCGGGTGCACCCCGTCCCGCAGAGCCTGGGCGTGCAGTGCGCAGCCGCCACCGCCGGGGAAATCCGCCTCGTTGAGGAAGACACAGGGGCCGTCCGCGGACCGCGTCGCCGTACGCCGGGCGGGCTTCGTCCCGTCGACCGTGTCCACCTCGGTGTAATTCTTGAACCCGCGCCGGTGGTGCTGCCAGGTCTGCGGGGTGAGTTTCGCGGCCGCCGCCTTCACCCGGTTCTCGTCGTCGGCGTCGGTGAAGAACGCGCCGTGCGAGCAGCAGCCGTCCTCGGCGCGGCCGGGCAGGATGCCCCGGCAGGCGGAGCCGAAGACGCAGGTCCACCGGGAGAGCAGCCAGGTCAGGTCGGCCCGGACCAGATGCTGTTCGTCGGCGGGGTCGAGGAATTCGATCCATTCCCGAGGGAAGTCGAGGGGTACTTCCCGGGTGGGCGGCGTGCGGCTCATCCGGCTCAGGGTACGCGCACCGGTGGATCATGACCGTTTAGAGCGGATATATCCGAGCCTGTTGCGCGCCGCTACGCTGGAGAGCGTGACTTCCCGCGTACCCGTGCTTCTCTCCAGCTCCTCGGTCTTCCCCGAGCCGACGGCGGCGGCGTTCGAGATGGCGGCCACGGTCGGCTACGACGGTCTCGAGGTCATGGTGTGGACCGACGCCGTCAGTCAGGACGCCGGCGCCCTCAAGGGCCTGGCCGATCACTACGGCGTGCCGGTCCTCTCGGTCCACGCGCCCTGCCTGCTGGTCACCCAGCGGGTGTGGAGTTCCGATCCGTGGGAGCGGCTGACCCGGGCCGCCCAGCTCGCCGAGACGCTCGGCGCGCCGACCGTGGTGGTGCACCCGCCGTTCCGCTGGCAGGGCGACTACGCGCGCAACTTCGCCGAGGGGCTCACCAAGGTCCGCGGCCGCCATCCGGATCTCACCTTCGCGGTGGAGAACATGTTCCCGGTCAAGATGGCCGGCCGCTGGGTGGTGCCGTACAACCCGGGTTGGGATCCGACCGAGACCGGCTTCAACGCCTACACGCTGGACCTGTCGCACTGCGCCGCGTCCCGCGTCGACGCGCTGGAGATGGCCGACCGGATGGGCGCCGGCCTGCGTCACGTCCACCTCGGCGACGGCACCGGCGAGGGCCGCGACGAGCACCTCGTGCCGGGCCGCGGCAACCAGCCGTGCGCCGAGCTGCTGCGCTCGCTGGCCGGCCGCGGTTTCACCGGATCGGTGGCGCTGGAGATCAACACCCGCAAGGCGGCGAGCCGCCCGGCCCGCGAGGCCGACCTGCGCGAGGCGCTGGCCTTCGCCCGGCGCCACCTGGAGACCAGTCCCGCTGTCAGGCAGGCGTGAGGGTGGCGTTCGCGGCCCGCTTGCGGGCCCGGTGCGCGGCCACGTGCGAGCGGGTGGCGCAGCGCTCCGAGCAGAACCGGCGGCAGTTGTTCGACGACGTGTCCAGATAGACGTTGCCGCAGCGGTCGTCGGCGCAGATCCCGAAGCGGGCGCTGCCGAACTCGCAGAGCCAGACGGAGAGGCCCCACACGGCGCCGGCCAGGTACTCGGCGCTGACCGAGGAGCCGCGGCTGGTCACGTGCATGTGCCAGTCGCTGGCGTCGTGACCGGAGATGCGTGGCTGCACCGGGTACGCCTCGAGGAGGCTGTTCAGCTCCCGCACCGCGTCGTTGTCGTGACCGGCGGTGCCGTGTTCGAAGACCTCGCGCAGCCGGCGCTGGGCACGGCGGAACGCGACGAGGTCCTTCTCCGCGACCTGATCGCGCATGTAGGCCTGATCGCCGGAGAACAGGGCACGCAACCCGGCGAGGTCGTCCAGACCGGCGTTGACGAGGTCGATCGCCGTCCGGGCGTACGCATCGAAGTTCACCCGACAACGGTAGCGGCACCGGGGGCGATGCAGCACACATGTGCTGCCCCCATCGGGTCCGATCGGTGCTGATCGGCGGCGCACCGCGGCATCCGCGACGGGCTCGGAGGTTACGCTCGGCCCATGCTCCGTTCCCTGTTTCTCGCCGCGGCCGGGTCCGCCCGGCTCGAGCGGCTGGTCGAGTCCGTCCCTGTCAGCAAGGGCATCGTGCAGCGTTTCGTCGCCGGCGGTGGCGCCGACGACGTCCTGCGGGTCAGCCGGGAACTGGTCGACGACGGCCTCACCGTGAGCCTCGATCATCTCGGCGATGACACCCGGACGGTGGAACAGGCGGTGGCCGCCCGCGACGAGTACCTCGCGATGCTGTCCGGCCTGCACGGCGCCGGGCTGACGCCCGCCGTCGAGGTCAGCGTGAAACTGTCGGCGCTCGGCCAGCGGATCGACGAGAAGCTGGCGTACGAGCACGCGCGCGCCATCTGTGCCGCGGCGGCCGAGGCGGGCACCACGGTGACGCTGGACGCCGAGGACCACAGCACCACCGACGCGACCCTGGAGACGCTGCTGGAGCTGCGGCGCGACTTCCCGTCGACCGGGGCGGTGCTCCAGGCGTACCTGCGGCGTACCGAGGGGGACTGCCGGGAACTGGCCACCGCCGGGTCGCGGGTCCGGCTGTGCAAGGGCGCCTACGCCGAGCCCGAGTCGGTGGCCTTCCAGTCGGCGCTGGACGTGGACAAGTCGTTCGTCCGCTGCCTCAACATCCTGATGTCCGGGGAGGGCTACCCGATGGTGGCCACTCACGACCCGCGGCTGATCGCGATCGCCGAGGACCGGGCCCGCTGGTTCGACCGGTCCACCGGGGAGTTCGAGTTCCAGCTGCTCTACGGGGTCCGCTCCGAGGAGCAGGGCCGTCTGGCCGCGGGCGGCAACACGGTGCGGATCTACCTGCCCTACGGCGATCAGTGGTACGGCTACCTGATGCGCCGCCTGGCCGAGCGCCCGGCGAACGTGGGTTTCGTGGCCCGTGCCGTGGCATCGCGCAAGTAACCGGCATCAACGGGGCGATACCGCCATACATCCGGCGTGTCAGGCTTGACTTTTTCTGGGCATTTCACGGAACGTATCGCGTTGGTCACAGCCGTATCGATACCGTTCTGATGACACGCACGTCGTCCCCGCGGCGTCCGGGAGCCTCCGGCCGCGGCGGATCGTGCCTGGGAAAGGATCGGTGCGACGAGATGACGGGTCCAGCCCAAACCGAGGAACGGCTCGCCGAAGTGCGGTTCCTGACGGTGGCCGAGGTGGCCGCGCTCATGCGCGTTTCCAAGATGACCGTCTATCGGCTCGTGCACGGCGGTGACCTCACCGCGGTACGGGTCGGCCGCTCGTTCCGGGTGCCCGAGCATGCGGTTCACGAGTATCTCCGCGGCGCCTTCTCGCAAAGCGCCTGACGACCCGGGGCCGTGTTGGCCCGGCCGGGGCGTGCCGGTACGCTGGACCGGTTGGTTCCCGAATCGGTGTTACCGCTCCGGGTGCCCGCCAGTCCGGCTTCCGGCCGTGCCCCCGGGCACTCCCGGTTCCATTCATCAGTGTTTCGAGAGGCTTTTCGTATGGGCTCCGTGGTCAAGAAGCGCCGCAAGCGTATGGCGAAGAAGAAGCACCGCAAGCTGCTGCGCAAGACCCGCGTCCAGCGTCGCCGTCTCGGCAAGTGACCGCGGGCCGGGCCGTCGGCCCGGCTTTCGGCGGCACTTGCCTCCTGTTCGAGGCCGCGCATCGAAAGGTGCACCCTTGGTGACCTCACCGCCCAGCGTCGTCGTGGTCACCGGAGTCAGCCGTTATCTCGGCGCTCGGGTGGCCGCTCGCCTCGCCGCAGAT
The DNA here is from genome assembly GCF_017592555.1 of Actinoplanes flavus. Classification (GTDB taxonomy): domain Bacteria; phylum Actinomycetota; class Actinomycetes; order Mycobacteriales; family Micromonosporaceae; genus Actinoplanes; species Actinoplanes flavus. Next base: position 164,134 of record NZ_JAGFNS010000016.1, read on the forward strand.
CCGAAGATCGACCGTGTCGTCGGTCTGGATCCGCATGACCCGCCGGCGGGCCTTCTCGGCCTGCTCGACGGCGTGGAGCGGATCCGGGCCGACGCGCGCGCGGCCACCGAGGCCATCGCCGACCTCGGCGCCGAAGCGGTCGTGCATCTGGCTGTGACCAGCGTGCCCGACGCGCAGCACGGCGGCCGTGCCGCGATGAAGGAACACAACGTCATCGGCACCATGCAGGTGCTGGCCGCCGCCCAGGGCGCGCCGCGGCTGCGCAAGCTGGTGGTGCGCTCCTCCACCGCGGCGTACGGCGCCTCCTTCCGCGACCCGGCCGTGTTCACCGAGGACACCGAGCCGCGCGCGGTTCCGCGTGGCGCGTTCGCCCGCGACATCCTGGACATCGAGGGGTATGTCCGCGGTTTCCGCCGGCGCCGCCCCGAGGTCGCGGCGACCGTCCTGCGGTTCGCCCCGATGATCAGCGAGTCCGCCGAGACGTCGCTGACCCGCTACTTCGCCCAGCCGGTGGTGCCCACCGTGCTCGGCCGCGACGCCCGGCTCCAGTTCGTCCACGTCGACGACGCGCTGGAGATCCTGCACCGCTCGGTGACCGAGGACCACCCCGGCACCTTCAACGTCGCCGGTTCCGGCGTGCTGATGCTCAGCCAGGCCGTCCGCCGGGCCGGCCGGATCTCCCTGCCGGTGCCCGAGCCGGCGCTCTCCACCGGCGCGGCCCTGCTGCGCAACCTCGGTGTCGAGCAGATCGGGCTGGACCAGATCGACCTCTTCGTGCACGGTCGAGTGGTGGACACCACCCGGCTGATCAATGAGTTCGGCTTCACCCCGCGCACGACCGTGGCCGCGTTCGAGGAGTTCATCCAGGCGCACGCGGCCGGGTCGACGCTCACCGCGGACCGGCTGGCCGCCGCTGAGAACGCGATCCTGGACGGCATCCGCCGGGTCCGGGCCGCCGGCGAGCCCACGCCCGCGGGGAGCGACCGCACATGAGCGAGAACTCATCGCGGCGCCGGAGCGCGGCGGAGACGACGGCATGAGCCAGGACGAATACCGGGACATGTTTCCCGGGCACACCGAGTTCCGGTTGCCCGAGCCGCCGCCGGTGCGCCGGGTGAACGGCCGCCGCCCGATCCCGGAGAGCCCCGAGACGGCGCCCGCCGTCGCCGTGGCGGACGGGCTGGACGTCTGGGACCAGCGGGTGGCCCGCGGTCTGGCGTTCCTGCGCCGCCGACTGGCCGGATCGTACGAGGTGGACGAGTTCGGGTTCGACCCCGAGCTGGCCGAGGCGCTCTTCCACCCGATGCTGAAGATCCTGTACCGGGACTGGTTCCGGACCGAGGTGCTCGGTATCGAGAACGTCCCGCTGGACGGCGGCGGCCTCGTGGTGGGCAACCACTCCGGCACGATCGCGCTGGACGCGCTGATGCTGACCGTCGCGCTGCGCGACAAGCACCCCCGTCAGCGGCACCTCCGGCTGCTCGGCGCCGACCTGGTCTTCCGGATGCCGGTGATGAGCGAGCTGGCCCGTGCGGCCGGCGCCACGGTGGCCTGCAACCCGGACGCCGAGCGCCTGATGAACTCCAGCCAGCTGGTCGGCGTCTTCCCGGAGGGCTTCAAGGGCATCGGGAAGAAGTTCTCCGAACGCTACAAGCTGCAGCGCTTCGGCCGGGGCGGGTTCGTGTCGGCGGCGCTGCGCACCGGTACCCCGATCGTCCCGGTGGCGATCGTCGGCGCCGAGGAGATCTATCCGATCCTGGCCGATCTGAAGCCGCTGGCCCGGCTGCTCGGCGTGCCGTACTTCCCGGTCACCCCGACCTTCCCGCTGCTGGGCCCGCTGGGGCTGGTGCCGCTGCCGAGCAAGTGGCTGATCCAGTTCTGCCCGCCGATCCCGACCGCCCACCTGCGGGAGTACGCGGACGATCCGCTCGTCGTCTACAACCTCGCCGATCAGGTCCGGGAGACGATCCAGGCCACGCTGCACGAGCTGCTGGAGAAGCGGCCGGACCCGTTCGGGCCGTGACCTCGGCGAGTGCCAAGTTCCTGGAGTGATCCGTCCGGTCCGTCCTATAGTGACGGTTGAGGGGCGGCCCCGGAGTGTTGAACTCCGGCACCGCCCCTCGCCAGTCGCGTCGTTCTAGAAGAGGTCGCCGAGCAGGCCGCCCAGCACCCCGTCGGCCTTCTCGTCCGCGGTGCCCGCCGGACCGGTGGTCGTGGTCGGCGTCGGCGTGATCCCGGCCGTGCCGGTCGGCTCCGCACCCGGCTGGCTCGCCTTGCCGGTGCCCGGAACGGTCACCTGCCCGGTGGTTCCCGGGTCGGCGGCGCTGCTCTTGCCGGGCTTGGACGTGGCGGTCTGACCCGGCTGCTTGCCGGTCGTCTTGCCGGTGCCGTTCTGCTGCTGCGACGTGACACCCGCTCCGCTGTCGCCGGTGTCCCCGCAGCCGTGCAGCTTCGGGCCGAGCGCGTCGGACCCGGACGGGTCCACCTTGTCGCAGGCGAGGCCGGCGCGCAGGTCGTCGGCGCGGTCGGCGACGTCCTCCAGCAGGCCCAGGGAGACCGACGCACGCTCCCGGTTGGCCGGGGAGAGCTTCTCCAGCGCGGGGGTGAAGGTCCGCCGCTGCCCGGTGGCGAAACCGTCCAGCGTGGTCAGCGGCGTGGTGTCCTTCTGCGACACGGCCGATGTGGTCAGCAGTCGCACGCCCTTGCGGGTGTCGGCGTCCATGTCGTCCAGCACCAGCGCGAACTCGGGTTCGTCACCGCGCATGGCGATCGCCTCGGTCAGCCGGGTCCGGGCGAAGTCCAGGGACAGCTCGCCCCGGGTCACATCGGAGCCGGCGATCGCCAGCTGAGCCCGTTCGGTCTGCCGCTTCACGCTGTACAGGGCGTCGCCCGGTGAGGCGCTCTCGCTGGCCGCGGAGATCCCGGAGACGGCCATCGCGCCGGCGGCCACGCCGATCACGATCGCCCCGCGGGCCCGTATGCGGCGGCCGATCCGCCGAACGTTGCCGGTCTCCACGATCGGTTCCGGATCGGTCTCGACGGCGGTCCGGCCGATGCCGTCCCGCTCGGCCGTGGCGACCAGCATGGCGCGCAGGCCGACGCGGAACTCGGAGTCGACCGGTGCGCCGGGCCGGGCCGCGGAGAGCCGGTTGCCGATGGCGACCAGCCGGTGGAGCTCCTCGTCGGCCTGGCCACGGCTGTGGTGGTGACGGGCGCCGCCGGCGTCGTCGATCAGTTCCGCGAAGTGCTCGGCACTCCGGGAGTTCGGGAACGCGAATCTCACCGTGGGCACCTCCCCTCGCTCGTGACTGTCTCGCCGGCCTGCGGGCCGGCGTCGGCGACCGGGCCGTGGGTCACGGCCCCGGGTCGCATCCGGACAAACGCGCGACACGCGGCCCCGGTTACGGGTGCGAGGCGGTGCCATCGGGTATCGGAGATCGACATCTGAGAACGCTGGATCAAGATTGGAACCCGTCCGGCAGAAGCCTGTTCAATGCCCGGACCGCCCGGTACTGGAGGGCCTTGATGGCGCCCTCGTTCTTGCCCATGGTCTGCGCGGTCTCGGCGACCGAGAAGCCCTGCAGGAACCGGAGCACGATGCACTCCTGCTGCTCCGGGTTGAGCTGCTTGACCGCGGTGAGCAGGGCGACGTTGGTGATGTGGTCGACGACGGCGGACTCCGGGCTGCCCTCCGGGCCCCGGTCCTCGCGGTCGGCGTCGAGCACGTCCCCGGTGGTGACCTCGAGACGGTAGCGGCCGGACTTGAAATGGTCGGCGACCAGGTTCCGGGCGATGGTGACCAGCCAGGCGCCGAGGTCACGGCCCTGCCAGGTGAAGCTGCCGATGCGTTTGAGGGCGCGCAGGAACGTGTCCGAGGTGAGGTCCTCGGCGAGTTGGCGGTTGCCGACCCGGAAGTAGACGAACCGGAAGACGGTGTCCACGTACCGGTCGTAGATCAGCCCGAAGGCCTCCGCCTCGCCGGCCTGGGCGCGTTCGACCAGCGCCCACACCTCGGCCGCCGGATCGCCGCGGTCGGGCCGGGCCGGGTGCTTCGGCGGGGCCGTCTCGGTCGGCGGTCCGGTGGTGCTCTGCGTCGGCAGGACCACGGTGTGGTCACCGGTGACGGTGTCGCTCTCGCCGGTGTTCGAGTGCTGGCCGGTGGACTGGGCCGGGGGGCGGTTGGCGCCGGGGCGGCCGAACCTGTTGCCGTTGCCGGTGTTCGGCGTCGCCACGGTGGGCGGGCTGTTCGGCGGGCGGCGGCTGCCGGCCTGCTTCGGGCTGTCGCCGCGCAGCGCGTTCACGATCGACGACCCGCGCAGGGCGTTCAGCCCCTCGGAGAGCGCGTGCCGGGCCGCGACGACGTCGCGGTGGTACGGGTCCTCGGCGTACACATGAGTCACTGCGCCTCCTCAACCCGGCGGGCCTGCGACGACAGTGGATCCGTCCCGCCAGACATGGATTCACTGCGGTTCCGTGCTTTGTGGGGCACAGCGGCCTCCTCGGGATGAGGGTGGTCACTTCACAACAAAAGGGGCGGGGCAACCCGCTGAAAAGCCGGTCGACCTCACCCGTTGGTGTGGATTAGTTACACAGTGCGGAAGTATCGCCGACTTCGGACACGGGGAGTCGCACACCGTGTGCGCTACGCGCAAAGCCGCGAATTGCGCGAAAGCGGCAATGATCGTCAAGGTCCACCTTTGCCGAACAAGCCGCGTACGCGGCGCACGCGCTGTCCGCCGTCCCGGTCGGGCGTGCTTTGTGCCAGACTCGGGCCTCGTGGAGGAACCCGCTCGCGACCCGGTCGCCGAGGCCGCCGGCCGCCGTCCCGACCGGCCCGCGCTGATCGCCGGGGACATTGTCATCACCTGGGCGGAATTGGACAGCCGCGTCTCCGCGGCCGCCGCCTCGGTCACCGCACGCACCGCGCCCGGCGACCGGGTGGCGCTGCTGCTCGGCAACACCGTCGACTTCGTGGCCGCCTACTTCGGGACGCTGCGGGCCGGCCGGGTCGCGGTGCCGCTCAGCCCGGCATACACCGCGGACGAGCGGGAGTACGCGATCGCCGACTCGGCGGCCGCCCTGGTCGTCGAGGAGCCGTTGCCCCACGGGGGGCGGGAAGTCGCGCGGGACGTCGTACCCGGAAAAAACGATCTTGCGGTTCTGCTCTACACCTCGGGCACGAGCGGGCGTCCGAAGGGCGCGATGCTGACCCACGCCGCGCTCGCCGCGAACCACGAGCAGCTCGACCGGATCGAGCCGCCGGTGGTCGGGCCGGACGACGTGGTGCTGCTGGCGGTGCCGTTCTTCCACGCCTACGGGCTGAACACCGGGCTCGGCACGGTGGCACACCACGCGGCCACCGGAGTGCTGGCCGAGCGTTTCGACGCGGCCGCCTCGCTGGAGCTGATCACCCGTCACCGGGTGACCGTCACGGTCGGCGTGCCCGGCATGTACCAGGCCTGGACCAGCCTGCCCACCGCCGCGGAGGCGTTGCGCGAGGTGCGCACCGCGGTGTGCGGCGCGGCGCCGCTGGAGGAGAGCGTGGCGGCGCGGTTCCGTGAACTGACCGGCCGGGCCGTCCTGATCGGGTACGGGCTGACCGAGACCGCCCCGGTGCTGACCACCACGGCGGTGAGCCACCGGGACAAGAGCGGTTCGATCGGCCGCCCGTTGCCCGGTGTCGAGCTGCTCCTGCGTACCGCCTCGGGTCGGGAACTGTGGCGTGACGGCACCGCCTCGGTCGACGCGGATCTCGAGATCGCGGAGTCGGCCGGGACCGATCCGGGAGAGATCGTGGTCCGCGGGCCGAACCTGTTCTCCGGCTACTGGCCGGACGGGCGCGGCGGCCCCGGCCCGGACGGCTGGTGGCCCACCGGCGACATCGCCTACGCCGACGGCGACGGTGACCTGGTCCTGGTCGACCGGATCGGCGAGCTGATCCTGGTGAACGGCTTCAACGTCTATCCGGCCGAGATCGAGCGGGTGCTGACCGCGCACCCGGCGGTGGCCGCCGCGGCCGTGGTCGGGCTGCCCGACCCGGAGACCGGGCAGCGCCCGCACGCCTACGTGGTGCCGGCCGGGGAGCCGGCGCCGAGCCCGGACGAGCTGCGGGCGCACTGCGCCGGCCGGCTGGCCCGCTTCAAGCTGCCCGGCATCGAGCTGGTGGCCACGCTGCCGCGCTCGCCGATCGGGAAGATCCGGAAGGGCGACCTGTGAGACTCACCCTGATCAGCCGGGACGGCTGCCACCTGTGCGAGGTGGCCGAGCAGACGCTGGACCGGATCGCCCCCGGCCAGTGGACGAAGGTCGACGTGGACTCGTCCATCGAGCTGGAGCGCGACTACGGCGACCGGGTGCCGGTGCTGCTGCTGGACGGCAAGGAGCACGGCTACTGGCGCATCGAGGAGGAGCGCCTGCTGCGGGATCTGGCCCGGCCACCGGGTGAGCCGCGGCTGTAGCCTCGCATCCCGTGACGTCAAAGCACCTGGTCTGGGACTGGAACGGAACCCTGCTCGACGATCTCCACCTGGTGGTCTCGTCGACGAACACGGCCTTCGCCGCGGTGGGCGGCCGCGACGTGGACGCCGACGAGCATCGGCGGGCCTTCCGGCGGCCGGTCGCCGAGTTCTACGCCGAGATGTTGGGCCGGGCGGTCGGCGAGGAGGAGTTCGGCCGGCTGGACCGGATCTTCCACGACGCGTACCGCCTGGGGCTGACCGACGTGTCGCTGGCCGCCGACGCGATGACCGCGATCAAGACGTGGCCGGGCAGTCAGTCGCTGCTGTCCATGTGGTTCCACAGCGAGCTGATCCCGGCCGTCGAGGGGTACGGCCTGGCCGGTCTCTTCGCCCGCGTCGACGGACTGCGGGCCGAGCTCGGCGGCGGGTTCAAAGCCGCCCATCTCGCCGCTCACCTGGACGAACTCGGCGTTGCCGGACGGGACGTGGTGCTGATCGGCGACTCGATCGACGACGCGGACGCGGCCGAGTCGGTCGGCGGGTGCGCGGTCCTCTACACCGGTGGGTTCACCCACCCGGCCCGGTTGCGTGAATCCGGCCGTCCGGTCGCCGACACGCTGGTGGAGGCGGTAAAGATGGCCATGTCACTCTGAGTCAGGTGGCCCTGGCGGGGGTCGAGCGGTAATACTCGACGGGTCGGCCCGACTAACACAGCCGGGTCGATCTTGTCCAATTGTCCCGACAAGATCGCGATTTGTGCACGCCTTCACAAGCGCCTACTCTGTGACTCCGACGAGCCCCGCTACCACAGCCACCCCACGAGGGTTCCACCGGTATCGCACAGACAGGGCTCACCGCAGGTTCGCCTCGTCGGCACGGAGTCAGATGAGTCAGCAGCGTCACGGAAGCACGCCCGGCGAGGCCGGTGGCGTCCCGGCCTTCCCGGATCTACCGGAGGCGACCATCGCCCGGCTGCCGGAATACCTGCGTGCCCTCCACCACCTCGCCGAGACCGGCGCGGAGACGGTATCGAGTGAGGGTCTGGCGGCCGCCGCCGGGGTCAACTCCGCCAAACTCCGCAAGGACCTGTCGCACCTCGGGTCGTACGGCACCCGCGGCGTCGGCTACGACGTCTCCCTGCTCGTCGCCCAGATCGAGTACATCCTGGGCCTCGACGAGAACCGGGCGGTCTGCCTGGTCGGCGTCGGCAACCTCGGGCACGCCCTGGCCGGTTACGCGGGCTTCGCCAGCCGTGGCTTCCGGGTGGTGGCCCTCTTCGACACCGACCCGAAGAAGGTCGGCGAGCAGATCAACGGCCTCACCGTGCGGCACCTCGACGACCTGGAGCGGATCGCCGCCGAGGAGTCCATCGCGATCGGTGTGATAGCCACGCCGCCCGGCACCGCCCAGACCGTCGCCGACGCGCTGGTCGCCGCCGGTGTGACGAGCATCCTCAACTTCGCGCCGGGCGTTCTGTCGGTGCCTTCCAACGTCGATGTACGTAAGGTGGATCTCGCCATTGAGCTGCAGATCCTTTCGTTCCATGAGCACCGCAAGGCGTCTCTGACCGCCCTCCCGGGCGGCCGGGCCGCCGCCGCGAGCCCGGACAAGCAGCCGGAAGACCAGGAGGCGGTCGGTTCGTGAACCTGCTGAGCATCGGAGCCTCGTACCGCACGGCCGACGTCGCGGTCCTCGAGCGCCTCGTCATTCCCGAGCCGTCCGTCCCCGGTCTGCTGCAACGCCTGGTCGCCCAGCCGTACGTGGGTGAGGCGGTGGTCGTCTCCACCTGCAACCGCGTCGAGGTCTACGCGGCGGTCAGCGGCTTCCACGGCGGCCTCGGCGACATCTGCAACGTGCTGTCCGAGCACTCCGGCATCCCGGCCAGCGAGCTCGCCGGCCACCTCTACGTGCACTACGGCGAGGCGGCGGTCCGCCACTCGTTCCGGGTCTCCTCCGGCCTCGACTCGATGGTCGTCGGCGAGGCCCAGATCCTCGGCCAGCTGCGCGACGCGTATCACTCGGCCACCGAGGTCGACTCGGCCGGCCGTCTGCTGCACGAGCTGATGCAGCAGACGCTGCGGGTCGGCAAGCGGGCGCACGCCGAGACCGGCATCGACCGGGCCGGGCAGAGCGTCGTGACGGCCGCCCTCGACCTGGCCGCCGAGCACCTCGGCGCCGACCTGGCCGGGCGATCCGCGCTGGTCATCGGGGCCGGGGCGATGGGCGCGCTGTCGGTGGCCACGCTCACCCGGGCCGGTGTGGGCCCGCTGCGGATCACCAACCGCAGCCACGAGCGCGCCGACCGGCTCGCCGAGGCGTACGGGGCGGTCGCCGTCCGGTTCGACGACCTCGACGCGGTGTTGAAAGAGGTCGACATCGTGGTGTGCGCCACCGCCTCCACCGCGCCCGTGCTCACCCGGCAGCGCCTGGAGCGGGTCGGCAAGGAGCTGGTGGTCCTCGACCTGGCCGTTCCGCGCGACGTCGCGCCGGATGCCGCCGATCTGCCCGGCGTGCACATCATCGACATCAACAGCCTCGCCAGCAGCCGCCGGTCCCATCCGGCCGCCGCCGAGACCGCGGCCGTCGAGCAGATCGTCGCCACCGAGGTGGAGAACTTCCTCGGCTGGCTGCGCGGCGCCGAGATCGCACCCACGGTGGCCGCCCTGCGGACCCGGGCCGAGGAGGTCGTCTCGGCCGAGATGCGCAAGCTGATCGCCCGGCGGCCCGAGTTCACCGAGGAGCAGCGGGGCGACGTCTCCCGTACCCTGCACCGGGTCGTCCAGCAGTTGCTGCACTCGCCGACCGTGCGGGTCCGGCAGCTCGCCGCCGAACCCGGCGGCGACCAGTACGCGGCCCTGCTCCGTGAGTTGTTCGACCTGGACGTCCCGCTGGCCACACAGGCGAACGCGGTACCGGAGATCGGGGGGAAACCGTGACGCTTCGGCTCGGCACCCGGGGCAGCGCCCTGGCGCTCACCCAGTCACAGATGGTCGCCGACGCGCTGACCGCCGCCACCGGTCGCCCGGTCGAGCTGGTCCGGATCGTCACCCCCGGTGACCGGTCCGACGCTCCGGTGGCCCGGCTCGGCGTCGGGGTGTTCGTCTCCGCGCTCCGGGACGCGCTGCTGGCCGGCGAGATCGACTTCGCCGTGCACTCGTACAAGGACCTCCCCACCGGCGAGCACCCAGGGCTGCACATCGCCGCCGTACCGGCCCGGGAGGACCCGCGTGACGCCCTGATCGCCCGCGACGGACTGACGCTGGCGGAGCTGCCGCCGGGCGCCACCGTCGGCACCGGTGCGGTGCGCCGCATCGCGCAACTCCACGCCCTGGGGCTGGATTTGCAGGTCACGCCGATCCGAGGGAATGTGGACTCGCGCATCGCCCGGGTTCTCGGCCCCGAGGCCGACCTCGACGCCGTCGTTCTGGCCCGGGCCGGTGTGGCACGCCTCGGCCGGTCTGCGGAGATCACCGAGACGCTCGACCCGATGCTCATGCTGCCCGCCCCCGCCCAGGGTGCGCTGGCGGTGGAGTGCCGGGCCGACGACACCGACCTGATCGAGCTGCTGTCCGCTCTCGATCACGCACCGACCCGCGCCGCCGTGCTGGCGGAGCGGGCGATGTTTGCCACGCTCGAGGCCGGGTGCTCCGCCCCGGTCGCGGCACACGCCGAGATCGCCGAAGGCGACGACGGTGACGAGATCTACCTGCGCGGTGCGGTGATCAGCCCGGATGGGGTCCGAGCCATCCGACTGTCGCGCACCGGAACGCCCGCCGGCGCGGCGGAGATCGGCAAGGCGCTTGCCATCGATCTCCTCGACGCCGGAGCCGATACCCTGATGGGGAGCACAGAATGACCACCCGCACCGCCCGTAAGCCAGCCGGACGCATCGCGTTCATCGGCGCCGGACCCGGCGACCCGGAGCTGCTGACCCGCCGCGCGTACGCGGCGCTGACCGATGCCGACCAGGTGGTCTACGACCGCGGCGTGCCCGACACCCTGCTCAGCGCGATCCGCTCCGACGCCAAGGAGGACGCGCAGTTCAGCCCGGCCGAGGGCGCGCCCGGAGACGTCGCCAAGGTGCTGCTGTCCGCCGCCAAGTCGGGCCTCTCCGCCGTGCACCTGGTCGCCGGTGACCCGTTCGGCCACGACGCGGTGGTCAAGGAGGTGCAGGCGGTCGCGCGTACCGCGGTGCACTTCGAGGTGATCCCCGGCATCGGCCAGGCCGAGGGCGTCGCCGCCTACGCCGGCGTGCCGCTGCCCGGCGTCCGGATCTCCGCCGACGTCGACGACGTCACCACCCTGGACTTCGACGCCCTCGCCGGCGCCGCCCAGAAGGGCTCCTTCGCCGTCGCGGTGGACGCCGGTGACCTGGCCGCCGTTCGTGACGGCCTGCTGGCCGCCGGTGTCGAGCCGGGCGTCCCGGTCGCGGTGACCGGCGACGGCACCGGTGAGACGCAGTACACCACCACCTCGACCGTGGACAGCTTCGTCGCCGCGGCGCTCGGCTTCACCGGCCGGGTCGTGCTCACCGTCGGCGCCGAGGTGGCCGAGCGGGACACCCTCAGCTGGTGGGAGAACCGTCCGCTGTACGGATGGAAGGTGCTCGTCCCGCGGACCAAGGAGCAGGCCGGCGCCATGTCCGCCCGGCTGCGTGCCTACGGCGCCATCCCGTGCGAGGTGCCGACCATCGCGGTCGAGCCGCCCCGTACCCCGGCGCAGATGGAGCGCGCGGTCAAGGGCCTGGTCGACGGCCGGTACGCGTGGGTCATCTTCACCTCGGTCAACGCGGTCCGCGCCGTCTGGGAGAAGTTCGGCGAGCACGGCCTCGACGCCCGCCACTTCGGCGGTGTGAAGATCGCCTGTATCGGTGAGGCCACCGCCGACGCGGTCCGCGCCTTCGGCATCCAGCCCGAGCTGATCCCGTCCGGGGAGCAGTCCAGCGAGGGCCTGCTGGCCGAGTTCTCGCCACACGACGAGATCCTCGACCCGGTCGGCCGGGTGCTGCTGCCGCGCGCCGACATCGCCACCGAGACCCTGGCGGCCGGGCTCATCGAGCGAGGCTGGGAGGTGGACGACGTGACCGCGTACCGGACCGTCCGGGCCGCCCCGCCGCCCGCCGAGATCCGGGACGCGATCAAGTCCGGCGGGTTCGACGCGGTGCTCTTCACCTCGTCCTCGACGGTCCGGAACCTGGTCGGCATCGCGGGTAAGCCGCACGCCCGTACCGTGGTCGCGGTGATCGGCCCGAAGACCGCCGAGACCGCGGTCGAGTTCGGCCTCCGGGTCGACACCCAGCCGCAGACCGCCTCGGTGCCCGACCTGGTCGAGGCCCTCGCGGACTACGCACTGGAGCTCCGCGAGAAGCTGGCCGCGATGCCGGCCAAGCAGCGCCGCGGCTCCAAGGTCCAGGGGCCGACCGCCCTCCGATTCCGCTGATTCATCGAGAAGCGCGCCGATCATCGAGTCGGCGCGCTTCTTCTTTTCTCGAGGAGCGCCCGATGTCCTTCCCCGACATCCGCCCGCGCCGCCTGCGGCGCACACCCGCGATCCGCCGCCTGGTCGAGGAGACCCGGCTCGCCCCGTCCGAGCTGGTCCTGCCGCTCTTCCTGAAAGAGGGCCTGACCGAGCCGAAACCGATCAGCTCCCTTCCCGGAGTCGTCCAGCACAGCCGCGAGTCGCTGCGCAAGGCCGCGACCGAGGCGGTCAGCGCCGGCGTGGGCGGGCTGATGCTCTTCGGCGTGCCGGACAACGCCAACAAGGACGAGACCGGCTCGGGCGGCCTCGACCCGGACGGCATCCTCAACGTCGGCCTCCGCGACCTGCGGTCCGAGCTGGGCGACAGCACGGTGATCATGGGTGACCTGTGCCTGGACGAGTTCACCTCGCACGGCCACTGCGGCGTCCTGGCCGCCGACGGCTCGGTCGACAACGACGCCACCCTCGCGATCTACGCGGACATGGCGGTCGCGCAGGCCGAGGCCGGCGCCCACATGGTCGGCCCGTCCGGCATGATGGACGGCCAGATCGGTGTGATCCGCAAGGCTCTGGACACGGCCGGCCACCAGGACGTGGCCATCCTCGCCTACTCGGCGAAGTACGCGGGCGCCTTCTACGGCCCGTTCCGCGAGGCCGTCGAGTCGACCCTCCAGGGCGACCGCCGCCAGTACCAGCAGGACCCGCCGAACGTCCGCGAGGCCCTGCGTGAGGTCGACCTCGACGTCGCCGAGGGCGCCGACATCGTCATGGTCAAGCCGGCGCTGCCCTACCTGGACATCATCGCCGCGATCCGCGAACGGGTCACCGTGCCGGTCGCCGCCTACCAGGTGTCCGGCGAATACGCGATGGTCGAGGCCGCCGCCGCCAATGGCTGGATCGACCGCGAACGCGTCATTCTGGAAACCCTCACCTCGATCAAGCGGGCCGGCGCCCAGATCACCCTCACCTACTGGGCCACCGAGGTCGCCCAGCTGCTCCGCTCCCGCTTCTAAAGATCAAACCCGTTTCCGGTACGGCGTTCCCCGCCCGCAAAGCAGGGACGCCGTCCCGCCGGCTTCCCGCGAGCACCTGCCGGGTCAAGCCTGTGCCGCGCCCGCCGGGCGCAGATCGGTGCTCCGGCACACCACAAGACCACTCCACCCGCACATCAGTGCACTCGACATCCCCCGCAAAACGCCGCCGGTGTCGAGGCAAGTGATTTCCCGACGCCAGCGGGGTGTGCTGGCGGCGGGAAATCACCTGCCTCGACACCGGTTACAAGGCGTTTTGCCGCGGAGCGAAGCGCAGCCAAGCTAGCTCAGCTCTAGGCTCTGGACCAGTTGTGTCACGTCGGCTATGTACTCGTACCAGTCGCGGTCGGACTGGTAGCCCAGCTCGGCGTTGACCTTGAGCATCGATTCGTTGTGCTGTGCGTTCCACGTCTGGACCTGGCGCAACGTCGGCTCCGCGGCCCGCAGCTCGAACAGCATCCGCGCCTTGATCGCCCGGTCGATGCCGTATCCGCGGTGCTCCCGGACGACGATCGTGTCGTACTGGTCGGCCCGCTCCGGATGCTGCGCCGGAACGACCACCTCGGTCAGCCCGGCCACCGCACCGGTCGCCTCATGGATGGCCAGCACGATGTACGGCTTCAGACCACGCCGGTGGAGCGTTTCGATGGAATCGCGAAGCCGCTGCGGATCGGATGAGCGGGGCGCCAGCTCCAGGTCCTCATCGTCGTGCTGCGCCTCGGCCTTGGCCCGCGCGTAGGCCTCCAGCAGATGATCCGGCGGCCCGCCCGGGTGGTACTCGATCCGGTAGCCGGGGCTGATCCCGCTGGCCATGCCACCCAGGGCCAGCCAGTCCACCGAGTCCAGGTTGAGCACGCCGCGGGTCTCCACATACTCCCGTTCGAAGCCGAGCGACTCGTAGAACGGGATGGCCGTGGTGCCGCCGATCGCCTCCACCCCGATCGAGGAGAAGCCCTCCAGATAGGCCCGGCGGGCCGCCACCGCGACCAGCTGCCGACCCAGGCCGCGGCGCCGCAACTCGGGCCGGACCAGCACCTCGAGCACCCCGATGTCGCCGAGAAGCAGGATGCTGACATGCGCGAAAATCTTGCTCTCCCCCTCGGGGAGACGGTCGTCCTCGGCCACCCAGGTGATCCGGCGCTCGCCCGGCATGGTCTCGGCCAGATAGTCCCGGACCTGCACGTCGCGCCAGGGTGGATCGTCCGGGAGATCGGCCGCTAGGACCGCGTTCACCGTCTCCACGAGCGAGCGGACCTCGGCCGCGGACGCGGAGCGGGGATCCCATTCACGCACCCTCACGGGTACATCGTGCCGTTTGTGAGACCTTGAGGGAAGTGCTCACCACGCAAAAGTGCAGCTACGCTTACGCTGAGTCGCGAAATCTGTGTCGATCACATCTTGCTGCGACGTCCGTAGTCGTCGGCGATCCGGAACACCTTCTCCGCGTACGGGCGAACCGCGTTGTACGACAGGATCGCGTCCCACCAGGAGTCGGCGTTGGACATGTCGCGGCCACCCTTGCAGAGGTACACGGCCGCGGTGAGGCTGGCGTCGTCGACGTCGTTCGGGTTGACCACACCGTCCCGGTCGGCGTCGATTCCTGTCTCCTTCCAGGTGGACGGGATGAACTGCATCGGCCCGATCGCCCGGTCATAGGTCTTGTCCAGGTCCATCACGCCCTGGTCGGTGTCCGGGATCAGCTGCCGCCCACCCTGGCCGTCCAGCGGAAGCCCGATGATCGCCGGCAGCGCCACCCCGTCGGCCCCCAGCACCGCCCCGTTGACACTGCCGTGCGACGACTCCACCTCGCCGATGGCGGCGAGCGTCGTCCAGTTCAGATGACAGCCGGGCGTGGTCTGCGCGGTGACCAGCTCGGCATAGACGTACGCCTGCACCGCCACCACCGGGATGCTCACCCGGGTGCCGATCTCCGACGCCCAGCCCGCCAGCGCGTCCGCCGGCCGGGTGTTGTTGACCGTCGGCTGTGGCAGCCCGCCGATCCCGGTGGTCGGCACCGGAAGACTCGGCGGCGCGCTGGCCACCCCACCGGCCGGCACGCCACCCGGCGAGGCCCAGACCGGAGGCGGCACCGAGGCGCCGTCCGCCCCGAACGCCGGCGTCGCGCTGGGCGCGGGCGTCACCTCGAGCGCCTTGGGCACGAGATAGGCCCCCGAAGTCACCGCCAGCCCGACGAGCGCCGCCAGCATCGCCCCGGGAAGAACCACCCGCCCACTGGGCCCTTTGGCCCAGGCCGCCGTCCCGCGCGCGGCCCGCTTGGCGGCCCGCACCGGCCGAAACCGCCGCCGAACACTCTTCCCGGCCCCGGCCCCGGCCGTCACCGGGCTGCCACTCGCGGCGCCCTCCACCGCCTTGTCCGAGCCCTTCCCGGCCCCGGCGTTTTCAGCTCCAGCGTTCCCGGTTCCAGCGCTTCCGGCCCCGGTGCTCCCGGCCTTCTTGGCTGTTCCCACCTTCCCGGGTTCGGCGCCCTCAGCCGCTGCGGCCGGGGTCTTCTTCACCCCGGGGCTCTCGGCGCTTCCGGTCGCCGTTGCGTTCGTGGCATTGCCCGATCGCGCCATTTCGTCCGCGACTTTCCCGCTCCCGGCGGTCTTCTCCCCACCGGTGGCCACATCCGCAGCGCTTTCGGTGGGCTCGGCTTCGACGGCCGCCGCCTTCTCCGGGCTGGACGCCCCGGAACGGGCCTGGCCCGTGCCGGACGTAGCGGCCTTCGGAGTGGCGGCGACCTTCGAGCTGTCGACGTCGCTGGTCTTCTGGGCCGCGTCGGCCGGATTGCTCTTCGAGCTGGTGCCGCCGGTCGTCCGCGTCGCGTCAGCAGGTGTGGTGGGATCGATGGACGGCTGGGGAGTGGTCGTGGCCCCCTTCTCCGGGGCCGCCCCGGAACTGCCCAGCGGCCCGCCCCGATGCGGTGCCGCGGGTCGCAGCTCCGGACGCTCTGCTGGGTTCTTCCGCACCTCCGCCACGCGTCGACCCTACCCGCCGGAAACCACTCTCGGGGAGGCCGCCGAAGTCCCGTGGACCACTCCTCCTACACGCCTCGGGGCAGGGGCCCTACGCTGGTCGGATGCCGCGTTATGAGTACCGTTGCCGCGCCTGCGGCGCCACCTTCGAAGTCAGTCGCCCGATGCGGGAGGCCGCCGCCGCGGCGACCTGCCCGGAGGGTCACGGCGACACCGTCAAACTGCTGTCCACTGTTGCCGTGACCGGTCGCGGCGGAGCGGCCCCGTCCGCCGGCGGCGGTGGTGGCGGCTGTTGTGGTGGCGGCTGCGGCTGCTGACCCCCGTCGCCCGGCCGTGCGGCCCGGAGATCAGCCCTGGCATCCAGCTGGATTTTCCCGGCTGGCTCCCCGAGCTGTCTCGCCCGGCTTGAGTCAGCCCCGATGTCCAGCGGGATCTTCCCGGCCGGCTTCCCGAGCTGTTTCGTGGGGCTTGGGACAGCTAGCCGGATCTCTGCGGCTGGTTCTCAGGGCTGTCTCGGCGGGCTTGAGGCAGCTCTGGTGTCCGATTCTCTTCGAGTGGGGGACAGGGAGTGGACACGCCGATGTGGAGGTCGACTCGACGCGTGGCTCGGGTGACACCGTGGTGAATATTCGGCGAACGTACGAAGATCCGGCGAGGCTTACCGCGGAAGTGCATCACGACGGCGGCACCGTGAGGGGATGGCGTCGCAAGGAAATGACCATGGTCAGTGTCGACTTCGGCCGGTGACGCCTCGCTCGCGCGCGGTGGCGAAAGTGTGACCCGTTCGGGTACACCCGAACGGCCCGCCGCTTTTGCCCGCCCGCCGCGTTTCCGCGTTCGATCTCTTTCGTTACGAGACGCGTAGTCCCGTATGCCTCCGGTCGATCCCAAACGATCAGGGCGTCCTCCGTAAGGGGTCGGCCGTGGCGGGCAAATGATTACCGTCCGTTTCTACGATGGGCGGTGACGCAGAGATACGGCAGCATGAGTCGCGACTTCCCAAAGGGGGCGGAGGTTCCACCGTGTCGGGACGGATCGAGCTACCCAGTGGTCTGGTGACCTTTATGTTCACCGACATCGAGGGCTCGACGCGACTGGCTCGGATGCTCGGTGAGGCGTATCGGACCGTCCTCGGCGCGCACCGAGCCGTGCTACGCGCTGTGTTCAAAGATTTTGATGGTGTCGAACTCCTTACGGAGGGTGACTCCTTTTTCGTGGCGTTCTCGAATGCCGACGCGGCGGTCGCGGCCTGTGTCGAGGCGCAGCGGCGACTGTCCGCGTACGACTGGCCACGCCGTGACGCGATTCCCAAGGTCCGCATGGGCCTGCACACCGGGCGGGCCGTTCCGATCGGCCAGGAGTACGCGAGCGCCGAGGTCCACCGTGCCGCCCGGGTGTCGGCTGCCGCACACGGCGGTCAGGTGCTCTGCTCGGAGGCGACCGCGCTCGCCGTGACCGCCACCTTCGCCGCGACCTCGGGTGGGGGCGCCGCGGCCGCCGCCACACTGGCCACCGTGGACCTGCTGGACATCGGCGCCTTCCGGTTGCGCGGGTTCGACGACGACGAGCGGATCTTCCAGGTGTGCGCGCCCGGCCTGGAGCGGGAGTTCCCGCGCCCGCGGACCGCCGAGGCGCCCCGGCACAATCTGCCCGCCGAGCACAGCCCGTTCGTCGGGCGGCGTACCGAGATCACCGAACTGGCCGAGCTGATCAGCCACAACCGCCTGGTGACGGTGGTCGGGCCGGGCGGTTCCGGCAAGACCCGGCTGACCTTGGCGGTGGCTGAGCGGCTGCTTCCGGCGTACCCGGGCGGGGTGTGGACGATCGATGCCGCGACCGCGGCGCAGGGCCTGCCCAACGCCTTGGCCACCGCTCTGGGCCTGCGCCCGGAACCGGGCCGCCCGATGATCGACACGGTGGTCGAGCAGTGCGCCGAGCGCCGGATGCTGGTGCTGTTGCAGACGTGCGACGCGGCGCCGGCCCTGACCGCGACGCTGGCGCACCGCCTGCTCGGCCGGTGCCGGCGGCTGGACGTGGTGGCGACCGGCCGGGCGCCGCTGGCGCTGGCCGGGGAGACCGTGTGGCGGATCCCGCCGCTGGCTCCGGCGGACGCGTTCGCGCTGCTGCGGGACCGTGCGGCGGCCGCGCAGGGTGGCCGCCCGGGTGACGGTGACGCGCAGCTGGCCCGGCTGGCGGCGCGGCTGGAGGGTTCGCCGCTGGCCATTCAGCTGGCCGCCTCCCGGTTGCGGCTGCTGCCGGCCGAGCATCTGGCCCGGCGGCTCGACGATCCGCTGGGCGCCCTGGACAACGACGCGGCCGGGGACGGCCGGCACGCCAGCCTGGCGAACAATCTGGCCTGGTCGTACCGGACGCTGGGCAGCCGGGCGGCGGATCTGCTGCGCCGGCTCGCGGTCTTCGCCGGGCCGGTGGATCTCACGACCGTGGAGTGGTGCGACGCGGAGGCGTTCAGCGCGCTGTCCGAGCTCGCCGACAAGTCGCTGGTCGAGGTGATCCCGGGCCCGCGGTACCGGATGTCGGACCAGGTGCGGGCGTACGCGCTGCGCCGTCTCGCGGCCACCGGCGACGAACCGTCCGTGCGCGGCCGCCATCTCACCTGGTCGCTGCACACGCTGGACCGGGTCGCGGTGGTCGCCGAGGATCCGGCCCGTACCGTCTCGCTCACCGAGTTCGCCCCTTTCGTGACCGAGTGGGAGGGCGCGCTGCGCTGGGCCGCCACGATCGGTGACGTGCCCGCCGGGCTGCGTCTGGTGGCGGCGCTGGATCCGTGGTGGCGCGAGCACGGCGGTGGGCGGAGGGGCCGTGAGCTGCTCCTCGCCCTCTACCGCGCGCTGCCCGGCGACGACTCGGTGGCGCCCGCCGACCTGACCGGCGCCTTTCTGGCGCACGCCGGCCTGACCGGCGACCGGGCGGAACGCGACCGGTACCTGGCCCGGGCCGAGGAGGCGGCCGGACGGTCCGGCGATCCGGCGCTGCCGATCCGGGTGCGGGCCGCCCGGGTGGCGCTGCCGGAGGGTGATCCGGCCGCCGCCGAGCGGAGCTGTCGCGAGGTGATCGCCGAGGCCGAGCGGGCCGGTGTCCCGAACGCCGCGCTGCCCGCCGTGCTGACCCTGGCCGAACTGCTGTGGCGCCGGGACGCGCTCACCGAGGCGGCCGATCTGCTCGGCGCGGCCCGGCATCTGGAGACGCTGTGCCCGGAGGCGCGTGGCCGCCGGGCCGTCGACTGGCTTCTCGGCATGGTGGCGCTGCGCCGGGGCGACCTGGTGGCCGCACACGATCACCTGGTGGTGGCGTTGCGGTCGAGGCTGCGGCACGGTTTCCGGGGCGCGGCCGCGGACGCGGTGGCGGCGATCGCGGTCCGCTGCGCGCTCGGCGGCGATCCGGCGACCGCCACGGTGCTCTTCGGCGGTGCGGAGGTGGCGCGCGGCGCGCGGCGTACCGCGTCGTTCGGCGCGTTCTGGTCGGCCCAGCAGATGTCGCTGCGGGCGGCGCTCGGCGACGCGGCCTTCGACGCGGCCTACGCCGACGGCGCCGGCCTGGGCTTCGACCGGATAGTCGCCATGGCCTTGGCCGTCGAACACCCCGACCTCGAGAACGGCGCGGCCCGTTTCGCGCAGATAATTCGATAAAAAGATTTCCGGTACGCCGTACCGGATCAGGTTTTCGGTAGGGACCGCACGGCCCGGTGGTAGGCGAAGGCGATGGCGTTGCAGGGACGCCGGGCCGCGGGGCGGTGTGCGTCACAGACGCGGCGCATGTCGGCGCGGAAGACCTCGTCGAGGCGGTCCTTGTGCCTGGCGAAGGTGCCCTGGGCCCGATAGTTGCGGTAGCCGAAGTCGTGGTGCCGGCAGGCATCGGAGAAGTCGAAGCCGAGCGGCACCTCCAGAGCCCGCGAGCACAGGTCGGTGGACCAGTCGAAGCGGTAGGACGCCCAGCGGACGCGGTGGCGCCGTGCGGTGTTCCAGGCGGCGTAGCTGGCGTCGGTCGGCTGCGTCCAGCGGGCGAGCACCTCGGCGCGGCTCATCGAAGCCTGTGCCGGTACGGCCGGGGTCAGGACGGCGATCAGCAGCGCGACCACCGCGATATGGCGCATACGGGACCTCCAGCGCGCGGCCGGTGACGGATGTGATGTCCTACAGCTAGGACCTCAAGCTTGACCGTTAGGGTGATCGCGTGCGGGCGGTTCCATGATTCATCTACCTCTGGTCCGGCAGGGGCCGTTGCGGGCGCTCAGCGTCCGCCTGGTGATGGCGTGCGTCCTGGTGTTCCTGGCGGTCGGTGTCATCTACATCGACCGGGACGGGTACCGCGACGTCAACGAGGACGGGCTCACCCTCCTCGACTGCTTCTATTACGCGGTCGTGTCGCTCTCCACCACCGGCTACGGCGACATCACTCCGGCGACCCAGGGAGCCCGGCTGGTGAACGTCCTGTTCATCACCCCGGCCCGGGTCCTCTTCCTGATCATCCTGGTCGGCACCACACTCGAGGTGCTGACCGACCAGTTCCGCAAGGGGCTGAGGGTCAGCCAGTGGAGGCGCAAGTTGAAGGACCACGTGATCATCTGCGGTTACGGCACGAAGGGCCGGGCCGCGGTCGCCGCGTTGCTGGAGACGGGCTACGACAAGTCCCGGATCGTCATCGTGGAGAACCGTGAGGCCGGCGTCCGGCAGGCCACCCAGGGCGGGTTCGTCGTCATCGAGGGCGACGCCACCCGGTCGGCGGTGCTCAACGACGCGGACGTGAAGAACGCCAAGTCGGTCATCATCGCCACCGACCGGGACGAGGCCTCGGTCCTGATCTCGCTGACCGTCCGGCAGTTGACCGCCGGGCAGGTCCGGATCATCGCGGCGGTCCGGGAGCAGGAGAACGCCGCGCTGCTCAAGCAGAGCGGCGCCCACCACGTGATCGTGTCGTCCTCGACGGCCGGCCGGCTGCTCGGCCTGACCACCACCGCGCCGCCGCTGATCGACGTGGTGGAGGACCTGCTCACCCCGGGGCAGGGCATGGCGCTGGCGATGCGCTCGGCGGAGCGGTCCGAGGTCGGCCGCAATCCGCGCGAGCTGCTCACCCTGGTGGTGGCGCTGATCCGCCGGGGCAAGGTGCTGCCGCTCGGCGGCGAGCAGGCCGTCAGCATCGAGACCGGCGACCTGCTCGTCTACATCCGCGATGAGGCGACCGCCACCAACGGGGTGTCGGTCTAGAGGATGGTCCAGGTGTCACCGGCGTTGAGGAGACCGTCGAGCATCTCCTCGGGGCTGCCGGTGGCCTGGGTCTTCGCGTCGAGCACCTGCTTGCGGACGATCTCGTCGTAGGACGGCCGCCGCACGTTCCGGAACACGCCGATCGGGGTGGTGTTCAGGTCGGAGCCGGAGAGCCGGGTCAGCGCGAAGGCGTACGCCGGGTCCTGCACGGTCGCGTCGTGGACGATCGGGGTGCCGCCCTCCTGCACCTTCAGGCCGAAGCTGCCCTCCGGATGGACCACGTTGTATTTCCCGACCGTGATCGGCTGGCCCTGCTCCAGCCGGATCAGGTGCTCGTCCCGGGTGGCCGGGTCCTTGATCAGGTCGAAGGCGCCGTCGTTGAAGATGTTGCAGTTCTGGTAGATCTCCACGAACGCGGAGCCCTCGTGCTCGGCCGCGGCCCGCAGCACCGACTGCAGGTGCTTGCGGTCGGAGTCGATGGTCCGGGCCACGAAGGTCGCCTCCGCGCCGAGGGCCAGCGACAGCGGGTTGAACGGCGAGTCCGCCGACCCGGCCGGCGTCGACTTGGTGATCTTGCCGATCTCCGAGGTGGGGGAGTACTGCCCCTTGGTGAGCCCGTAGATCCGGTTGTTGAACAGCAGGATCTTGAGGTTCACGTTCCGCCGGAGCGCGTGGATCAGGTGGTTGCCGCCGATCGACAGGGCGTCGCCGTCGCCGGTCACCACCCAGACGCTCAGATCGGGCCGGGAGGCGGACAGGCCGGTCGCGATCGCCGGGGCGCGCCCGTGGATCGAGTGCATCCCGTACGTGTTCATGTAGTACGGGAACCGCGACGAGCAGCCGATCCCGGAGACGAACACGATGTTCTCCCGGGGGATCGCCAGCTCCGGCATGAACTGCTGCACCGCGGCGAGGATCGCGTAGTCCCCGCAGCCGGGGCACCAGCGGACCTCCTGGTCGGACTTGAAGTCCTTGGCGGTCAGTTTCAGCGCGATCGTCTCAGCCATTCTTGACCACGTCCTCGAGCATGCTCTCCAGCGTCGCGGCGGTGAACGGCAGGCCGCTGATCTGGTTGAACGGAACCGCGTCGACCAAATACCTCGCCCGGATCACCGCGGCCAGCTGACCCAGGTTCATCTCCGGGACGACCACCTTCTCGTACCCGGCGAGCACCTCGCCCAGGTTGGCCGGCAGCGGCGACAGGTGCCGCAGGTGCGCCTGGGCGATGGTCAGGCCGCGCTGGCGCAGGGCCCGGCAGGCGGCGCCGATCGGCCCGTACGTGGAGCCCCAGCCGAGCACCAGCACCTGCGCGTTCTCGTCCGGGTCCTCGACATCCACATCGGGCACCGGAATGGCCTCGATCCGGGCCTGCCGGGTGCGGACCATGAACTCGTGGTTCGCCGGGTCGTAGGAGATGTCACCGGTCTTGTCGGCCTTCTCCAGGCCGCCGATGCGGTGCTCCAGGCCCGGCGTGCCGGGTACGGCCCACGGCCGTGCCATCGTCTCCGGATCACGGAGGTACGGCAGGAAGCGCCCGTCCTCGGTGTTCGGCGCCGTGGCGAACTCGACCCGCAGGTCGGGCAGCTCGTCGACGGACGGCAGCAGCCACGGCTCGGAGCCGTTGGCCACGTAGTTGTCGGACAGCAGGATGACCGGGGTGCGGTAGGTCAGCGCGATCCGGGCCGCCTCCAGCGCCGCGTGGAAGCAGTCCGACGGCGACTTCGGCGCGATCACCGCGAGCGGCGCCTCGCCGTGCCGGCCGAACAGGGCCATGTTCAGGTCGGCCTGCTCGGTCTTGGTGGGCATGCCGGTGGACGGGCCGGCCCGTTGCACGTCCACGATCACCAGCGGCAGCTCCAGGGCGATCGCGAGGGAGATGGTCTCGCCCTTGAGCGCCACGCCCGGCCCGGAGGTGGTGGTGACGCCGAGCGCCCCGCCGTAGGCCGCGCCGAGCGCCGCCCCGATCGCGGCGATCTCGTCCTCGGCCTGCATCGTGGTCACACCGAACCGCTTGTGCTTGGACAGCTCGTGCAGGATGTCCGAGGCCGGGGTGATCGGGTAGGCGCCGAGGAACAGCGGCAGCCTCGACCGCACGGCGGCGGCCACCAGCCCGAGCGCGAGCGCCTGGTTGCCGGTGATGTTGCGGTAGGTGCCGGGCTGCATCTTGGCCGGCTTGATCTCGTAGCGCACCGAGAACGCCTCGGTGGTCTCGCCGTAGTTCCAGCCGGCCTGGAAGGCGGTCTTGTTCGCGGCGACCAGGTCCGGCCGCTTGGCGAACTTGCGCTCCAGGAACCGCAGGGTGGACTCGAACGGTCGCGAGTACATCCAGCTGAGCAGGCCCAGCGCGAACATGTTCTTGGCGCGCTCGCCGTCCTTCTTCGAGACGCCGCTCTCGGCCAGGGCGCCTAGGGTCAGGGACGTGAGCGCGACCGGATGTACGGCGTACTCGGCGAGCGAGCCGTCCTCCAGCGGACTCTCGGCGTAGCCCACCTTGGCCAGGTTGCGCCGGGTGAACTCGTCGGTGTTGACGATGATGTCGGCGCCGGCCGGCAGGTCGGCCAGGTTCGCCTTGAGTGCGGCCGGGTTCATCGCGACGAGGACGTTCGGCGCGTCACCCGGGGTGAGAATGTCGTAGTCGGCGAAGTGCACCTGGAAACTGGAGACCCCGGGAAGGGTGCCCGCTGGTGCACGGATCTCTGCGGGGAAGTTCGGAAGGGTCGAGATGTCGTTGCCCAACTGGGCGGTTTCCGACGTGAACCGGTCTCCGGTGAGCTGCATTCCGTCACCGGAGTCGCCGGCGAATCGGATCACCACCCGGTCCAGCTGCTCGACTCGCTTCGCGGGAGCGGCCACGATTCAACCTCCATAGGCGCGGTCCGGCGGCTTCAAGACTGTCGATGAGCCGGCCCGCAAATCGTCAGTTCCACACTACGTCGCCGCTCCTTACGAAGCGGCCGTGGACCGTTGCCCACGGTAGCCGCGAGGGTGAACAACCAGCTAGCAGATCTCACTGGTTGCGTCAGATAGGCTCCCCGATCGTGGAGGGATACCTCGGTTCGTACGCCACCATGGGGCTGCTGCTGCTCGCCGGAGTCCTGCTGTTCGTGGCCGCGTTCGGCGCGAACCGGCTGCTGCGCCCGGCCCGTCCGGCCGAGCCGCCGGGCAAGCGGATCGCCTACGAGAGCGGCATCGACCCGGTCGGCGGTGACTGGGCGCAGGCGCAGATCCGGTATTACGTCTATGCGTACCTCTATGTGCTTTTCGCCGTGGAAGCCGTATTTCTCTTCCCGTGGGCGGTGATCTTCGACCGGCCGGGTTTCGGCGGCCTGGCCATCGCCGAGATGGGCATCTTCGTGGCCGTGCTGGCCCTGGGCATCCTGTACGCCTGGCGCAAGCGGATCCTCACCTGGACCTGACCGTCCAGACGGGTGGTGGGCTCGCCTACGGAATGCGGACATGTCAACATCGTGCGCATGGGTCAGCTTCTGCTCTTCGTTGTCGTGGCACTGGTCGTCGCGACGATCGTCTTCGGCGTGACCGTTCTGCTGAGCGGGAGCGACCCCGGCCTGACCCCGGTCGAGCCCGACGGTCGCGCGGTTCCGCTGCCCAGCGACCGTCCCCTCGGTGAGGACGACATCTCCCGGACCAGGTTCGACTCCGTCTGGCGCGGTTACCGGATGGAGCAGGTGGACCAGGCGTTGCAGCGGGCGGCGTACGACATCGGCTACAAGGGTGAGCTGATCGGCGTGCTGGAGGCCGAGGTGGTCGCGCTACGCGAGGGCCGCACCGAGGACGCCGACGCGCTCCGCAAGGCCCGGGAGGCCGCGATGGCCCCGGTCGCCGGCCTGCCGCCGGTCCCGGAGCCGCCGGTCATCCCGATGGAGACGGGTCAGCAGGAGCCGGTGGAGAAGTGATGAGCGATGCGGAGGGCGGCCCAGGTAACGGGCTGGGTGACGCCGCCCGGGCGGGTTCCGGTGAGTTCACCGCCAAGGTGATCGTCAACGCGCCCGCGTCCCGGGTCTTCGCCGCGTTCATGAACTGGGAGAAGCAGTCCGAGTGGATCCCGTTCACCCGGGTGCGGGTGGTCGAGGGCGACGGCGGCGAGGGCAGCCTGGTCGAGGCGGTCACCGCGCTCGGCCCGGCGGTCCTGCGTGACGAGCTGCGGGTGGTCAAGGTCAACGCGCCGTACGAGGTCCGCGTCGTGCACTGCGGCAAGGTGCTGCGCGGCCCCGGTTCGATGCGGTGCACCGCGATGTCCGGCGACCGGACCCAGATCGTGCTGCACGAGTGGTTCCACCTGCCGCCCGGCGCGGTCGGCAAGATCGCCTGGCCGGTCCTCTGGCCGGGCTCCAAGATCGGCTTCACCGGGACGCTCAAGCGCTTCGCGCGGCTGGTCGAGCAGGGGCGGCTGCCGTGAGCGACATCGGGCTGGTGATCGGCGCCGACGGGCGGCCACGGTGTTTCTGGGCGGGCGGCTCACCGGACTACACGGCCTACCACGACGACGAGTGGGGCCGGCCGGTCCGCGGCGACGACGCCCTCTTCGAGCGGCTCACCCTGGAGGCCTTCCAGTCCGGCCTGTCCTGGATCACCATCCTGCGCAAGCGCCCGGCGTTCCGGGCCGCCTTCGACGGTTTCTCGATCGCCAAGGTGGCCGGGTACACCGAGGCCGACGCCGAGCGCCTGATGGCCGACGCCGGCATCGTCCGCAACCGGATGAAGATCGACGCGGCGCTGCACAACGCACGGGTGGCGGCCGAGGTCGATCTGACGGAGCTGCTCTGGTCGTTCGCGCCGCCGGGCCGGGAGCGCCCGCGTACCCGCGCCGACGTCCCGGCGGTCACACCCGAGTCCACCGCCATGGCCAAGGCGCTCAAGAAGCGCGGATTCAGGTTCGTCGGACCCACCACGGCGTACGCGTTGATGCAGGCCACCGGCATGGTGGACGACCACCTCACGGACTGCCACGTGCCCGTGATGAGATGAAGCCATGGCGCGATGGTCGGTAGTTCTTCCGGATGAGCAGTGGGCGACCGAGCGGTTGTTCCAGCACGATGTGGTGACCGTGGTCGACGGCCCGGCCGGGGCGGCGGTCGGCGACGAGGTGCTGGTGGTCGCCGAACAGCAGGTCGTGGCGTTGGCCCGGGTGGAGAAGACCGACGGCGGTCTCGCGTTGTGGTATCTGCGACGGGCCTTCGACGAGCCGATTCCGGCAGCTCTCTCGGCGGGCCCGGTCGACGAGGCGACGTTCCGGCGGTTCGCCGAGCGCCTGGGCGGCCCGTCCGACAAGAAGGCCTGGCTGGTGAGCGTGGCCATGCCGATCGAGGCGGTCAACCCGGCCGAGGCGGTGCGCCAGTTCTGGTCGCACGTGCTGGAGCTGGGCCCGGCCGAGCTGCCCACCTACGTCTGGCCCTCCGGTGACGAGCTGGCCATGCAGGCCTTCGTCCTCGGGGCCGAGGCGAACCAGGACCCCGAGGAAGAAGACGACGAGGACTAGCGTCCCTGGAATTCCGGGCGCTGCTTGTTCACGAAGGCGTCGACCGCGGCCGAGTGGTCCGCGGTCGCGCCGCAGATCGCCTGAGCCTGGGCCTCGGCCGCCAGGGCGTCGGACAGCGTGCCGGCCGTGGCGATGGACAGCTCGCGCTTGATCGCGCCGTACGCCACCGTGGGGCCGGCCGCCAGCCGCGCGGCCAGCTCCTGGGCCGCCGGCAGCACCTTCTCGTCGTCGTCCAGCAGCTGGGTCAGCATCCCGATCCGGGACGCCTCCTCGGCCTTCACCGGCTTCGCGAGCAGCAGCAGCTCCACCGCCTTGGCATGCCCCACGATCCGCGGCAGCGACCAGGAGATGCCGCTGTCCCCGGCCAGGCCGACGTTGGCGAAGGCCATCAGGAAGCTGGTCCGGGGGCCGCCGATGCGGAAGTCGGCGAGCAGGGCCAGCGAGGCGCCGGCGCCGGCGGCCATCCCGCCGACCGCGGCGATCACCGGCTTCGGCATGTTGGCCAGCCGCTGCGCGATCGGGTTGTAGTGCACCTGCACGGTGTTCAGATCGGTCGCGCCCGACCGCAGCAGCGACGCGTGCTCCCGCAGGTCCTGGCCGCCGCAGAAGGCGCCGCCCGCGCCGGTCAGCACGATCGCCCGGCACGACCGGTCGCCCTCCAGCTCGGCGAGGGTGTCCCGCAACGCCTCCTTGAGGTCGACGGTGAAGGAGTTCATCGCGTCGGGGCGGTTGAGGGTCAGGGTGACTACCGCGTCAGTGCGGTCGACGAGGAGCGAGTCGGTCATGGGTTCGAGAATCCCACACGCGCTCCACGGGTGGCCGACTGCAGGCAACGTTCCACGTGCCGGTCGGCGGCCGGGCGCAGCCGGGCGGCGTGCTTGTCGAAGAATCCGGCGGCCTTGACGCCCGGCCAGCCCGGCGGCAGCAGCGCCGAGGGCAGCTGCGGGTCCTGGAAGAGGAACGACCGCCAGGCGTGCACCAGGCGGAACCGGGCGGCGTACGCTTCCTCGTCGGTGCTACGTGGAGTGATCGCCTTGACGACGGGCAGTAGTTCCTCGACGAAATCCTGGTACGACTGTCCGATGCGGGCGAGGTCCCAGGCCCGGTCCACGATCCCGGTGGCGTCCGCCGCGGGGCTGGCGCTGAACCGCTCGTAGCCGGCGCCCGCCTCGGCCAGCAGCGCCTCGACCTCTTCGGAGGCCCGGGGCGCCACCCAGACCTGGTCGCTGAGCGGCCCGTAGCCCAGATAGGTGAGCCGGAGCGCGTCCCGCCGCGTGACCGGCTCGTGGAGCAGGATCATGTCGAAGCGACCGTCCCAGCCACCGCGACCGGTTCGGTACACCCGGGCGGCCGCCTCGTCGAGCCGGCGCGCGGCCTTCGGGGTGAGCAGATAACCCGGTCCGGCGGCCAGCCGGAGCGGGTGCAGCCAGCCCTGTCGCACCATTCGCGACACTGCGGTGCGGACCGCCGGAGCCGCGATGTCGAGCGGTGCCAGCAGCCGGACCAGCGCCGAGACCGGGGCTCGGGAGCCGCGATCGCGCAGGTAGTCGCCGTACAGGTCGAAGAGTGCGGACCGCGCCTGCATGACCGCACATTGTGACAGCCCAAAAGACGATATGCTAGATGCTGTCACATCCGCCCGGGCTGGGTTTGGGTTCGCCGGTGTTCATCAGGGAAAATGTTTGATCGGCACGGTGGGCCGCAACGCGTGGAAACGTGAAACGGCCTGTACGGCCGCCGGTCGGAAACGAGCACCGCGTCGCGTGGGGCTGAGCACGTGACGGGGCTGCTGGCATTCCAGGAGCAAGTGGCTGTGGGGCAACCCACCGACCCTGACGTAGGTCTGAGGGGAGACAAGATGGCGGCGATGAAGCCGCGGACGGGCGATGGTCCGCTGGAGGTCACCAAGGAGGGTCGTGGCATCGTCATGCGCGTCCCGCTGGAAGGTGGTGGCCGTCTCGTCGTTGAGATGACTCCGGACGAGGCCAACGCGCTGGGTGACGCGTTGAAGTCGATCGCCGGCTGACGTTTCACGCGAGCCCGCCGGTACGGTACCGCCCGTACCGGCGGGCTTTCCACGTCTCAGGGAAAGGTCATCCTCCCGTGTTCACCATCCGATTGACCGACGTCTCCGACGACACTCACACCCGGGTCCTCCCGGTCGGCCCCGGCCTGGATCCGGAGATGTCCGCACTGGTCGGCGCGACCGAGGGCGCCGATACGGCGGGCCGGATCACGGTGTTCCCACGCCCGCTGCGGCAGCCGTCCCGGGTCCTGCTGGCCGGGGTGGGCGCCGGGGACGAGGCGGCCTGGCGTGCGGCCGGCGCCGCGATCGTGCGGGAGGCCGGAGACGACGAGACCCTGGAGGCGCTGCTTCCGGCGGATC
Source organism: Actinoplanes flavus (assembly GCF_017592555.1). Lineage (GTDB taxonomy): Bacteria > Actinomycetota > Actinomycetes > Mycobacteriales > Micromonosporaceae > Actinoplanes > Actinoplanes flavus. The sequence goes on from NZ_JAGFNS010000016.1 coordinate 193,181, forward strand.
TCGCCCCGGCCGCGCTGCGCGGCCTGGCCGAGGGCCTCTGGCTGGGCGGCTATCGCTATCGCGATGCCGTCAAGGCGCCCCGGTCCGGCGAGGTGCGGCTCGTTCTCGACGACCCTTCGGCGTACGCGGAGAGCCTCGCGGCCGCAAGGGTGACCGCCGAGGCCACCTGGCTCGCCCGGGACCTGACCAACACACCCGCGTCGGTGAAGAACCCGGAGTGGTTCGCCGGCCAGATCGTGGCCGAGGCCGCGCGCCGCACCGGCCTGACCGTGACCGTCCGGGCCGGCGACGAGCTGGAGCGGTTCGGCGGTCTGCGGGCCGTCGGCGGCGGCTCGGTGTCGCCGCCGCGCTTCGTCGAGATCTCCTGGCAGCCGCCCGGCGCCACCACCCACGTGGTGCTGGTCGGCAAGGGCATCACCTTCGACACCGGCGGCATCTCGATCAAGCCGCGGGACAGCATGAAGCTGATGAAGAAGGACATGGGTGGCGCCGCCGCGGTGGTCGCCGCCACCCTGGGCGCCGCCGACCTGAACCTGCCGGTGCGGATCACCACGCTGGTGCCGCTCGCCGAGAACGCGATCGGTGGCGGCGCCTTCCGCCCCGGCGACGTGATCACCCACTACGACGGCTCGACCACCGAGAACACGAACTCCGACGCCGAGGGCCGTCTCGTGCTGGCCGACGCCCTGGCGTACGCGGCCGCCGAACTGAGCCCCGACCTGGTGATCGACCTGGCCACCCTGACCGGGGCGAACGCCGTGGCGCTCGGCAAGCGCACCGCCGCCCTGATCAGCCCGGACGAGGAGCTGGTCACGGCGCTGACCGCGGCCGGCGAGGCGGCCGGCGAGCAGATGTGGCGGCTGCCGCTCGCCGACGACTACGTCGAGCACCAGCGCAGCGACATCGCCGACCGGATCAACGCGGGCGCCGGGCCCGGCGTGATCACCGCCGCCCTGTTCCTGCGCGACTTCTACGGCCCGGTCCGCTGGGCGCACTTCGACATGTCCGCGCCGAGCTGGTCCGAGTCGGCCGACGGGGAGCTGACCAAGGGCGCCACCGGCTGGGGCGCCCGCACGTTGTTGCGCTACCTCTCAGCGCTTGACGGCGGTCAGCAGGCCGGCGCCTGACGGGATCACCGCGGGGATCCAGTCCTCGGAGTCCCGGATCGCCTTGACCGTCTCCCGGATGGTCAGGGTGTCCACGTCCCGGGCGGACGGGTCGCTGATCCGGCCGCCCGCGTGCGCCCCGTTCACGATCAGCACCCCGCCCGGCCGGAGCAGGCGCAGGGCGGCCTCGGTGCAGGCGGCGAACTCGGTGGTGTCGGCGTCCACGAAGATCAGGTCGTAGACGCCGTCGGCCAGCCGGGGCAGCACGTTCAGGGCGCGCCCGCTGATGATCCGGGTCCGGGAGGAGGCGTACCCCGCCTCCAGGAAGATCCGCCGGGCGATCCGCTGGTGCTCGTGCTCGACGTCGATGGTGGTGAGCACCCCGTCCGGCCGCATGCCACGGAGCAGCCAGATGCCGCTCACGCCGGTTCCGGTGCCGATCTCGACCACCGCCTTGGCGCTGCCCGCGGCGGCCAGCAGGCGCAGCACGGAGCCGGCGCCGGGGGAGACACAGGGCAGGCCGAGCTCGTGTGCCAGGGCACGCGCGGTCTGCAGGACCGGGTCCTCGACGGCGTAGGTCTCGGCGAACGGCGTCGATTGCGCCGCCGGCTGACCGAAGGAACGAGCGGGACCGATGATGACGACCTCCGTACGAGCGGTGGTGGATGTCCGTGGCGGAACCACGCACATCGGATAAGAGAGTAGAGCGATGTTCTCCGGTGACGCACTGCGCCGTCGATGGATAAAGGGGGTCACTCGGCTCAGGGGCACCCGTGGCAAGGTGGGTACCGCCGGATCCGTGTCATCCTGGAGAGCGCGGATCCGGGCGAGCGGATGGAGGCACCGACGTGACCGACGGCTGGAACTGGCGCCGGCCACCGACGCCGCCTGCCCACGGCACCCCGCAGTCCCCGGCTCCCGGCCGGCCAGGCTCGCCCTGGTGGTCCGGTGCGACGACCGATCCGTGGCGTGATCCGTACGCTCCGTCAGCGGTGGTCCTGCCCGCCCCACCGGCCGGCGGCGGCGCCCCGGAGCCGGTCACCGATCCCGACGCGCCTCGCCGGCCGTACGCGGCCATCATCGTGATCTGCCTGGTCACCGCCCTGTTGGCGGGTGGCATCGGCGGCACGCTCGGGTTCGTCTTCGCGGTCCGCGGCGGATATGCCGCGAGCAGCGGGACCCAGCTCGGCGCATCCGGCCAGAAGATCCCGGAAAACACGCAGCGTGCACCCGAGTCGCTCGCCGGTGTGGCCGAGCGGGTCATGCCGAGCGTCGTCACGGTCCGGGTCAGCGGGGCGATCGGCTCCGGTTTCGTGGTGTCCACGGACGGCTACGTGATCACCAACGACCACGTGGTCGAGGGCGCCGACGACACCCTGTCGGTCTCCTTCCACGACGGCTCCACGGCCACCGCGAAACTGATCGGCCGCGACCCGGAGTCCGATGTGGCAGTGATCAAAGTCGCAAAGAGCGGTCTCACCCCCGTCTCGCTCGGCAATTCCGACGACATCGCGGTCGGCGACCCGGTGCTCGCCTTCGGTTCGCCGCTCGCGCTCGTCAACACGGTCACCCAGGGCATCGTGAGCGCCCTGGACCGGCCCATCCAGGCCGGTGAGGAGGGCGGCACCACCCGCTACTACGCGGCCATCCAGACCGACGCCGCGGTCAACCAGGGCAACTCCGGCGGGCCGCTGGTCGACGCGGGCGGCCAGGTGGTCGGGGTCAACTCGGTGATCCGTTCGGTCGGTGGCGCCGACACCGAGGCCGGCAACATCGGCCTCGCCTTCGCCATCCCGATCAATCAGGCCAAACGGGTGGCCGAGGACATCATCGACACCGGCAAGGCCCGGCGGACGGTGATCGGCGCCGAGGTGATGACCGGGGAGACGGCGGCCGGCGCCCGGCTGCGCGGGGTCGAGCAGGCCGGTCCCGCGGCGACGGCCGGTCTGCGGGCCGGCGACGTCATCACCAAGCTCGACGGGCATCCGCTCGAGGAGGGCACCGACCTGATCGCGCTGGTCCGCAAGTACGCTCCCGGCTCCACCGTCGCGGTCGAGTACCGCCGCGGCACCAAGACCGCGTCCGTGTCGGTGACCCTCGCCGCGGACACCAACTGACGCCGAGGTCCCGTCCGGGTGGGCTGTGCTCACACAGGGAGCGTGCGTAGTCTTGGCGCGGGACGTTGGGGAGGCCGGACGTGTTCGAGAATCTGAACTGGTGGGAGATCGGCGCGCTGCTCATGCTCGCGCTGCTGATCTTCGGTGAGCGCCTGCCCAAGGTGCTGGGTGACGGTCTGCGCATGCTGCGCGGCCTGCGCAGCATGGCGCAGAACGCGACGTCCGACCTGAGCCGTGAGCTGGGCACCGACATCCAGCTCGAAGACCTGCATCCGAAGGCGTTCATCCGTAAGCACCTGCTCAGCGAGGAGGACGAGCAGGCGCTGCGCAAGCCGTTGCAGAGCCTCTTCGACGACGTGAAGCAGGACCTCAACGGGGTCAAGTCGGAGCTCTCCGACGTCGCCTCGGCCGCCGACTTCAAGAGCGCCCCGAAAACGACCGCGCCGGTTGAGAGCCCTCAACCGGCGCAGCAGCGTTACGACCTGGACGCGACCTAGTCAGCCCCGTTTGGCGTTCACCATGAGGCCCAGCGGCTTGCCGACCAGGGACTCGCGGCGGACGGCCAGCCTGTCGGCCACGCCGTCGATGGCCTTGGCGGCCGGGGCGTCCGGCTCGGCCAGCACGATCGGGGTGCCGCCGTCGCCGGCCTCACGGACCCGGGTGTCCAGCGGGATCTGACCGAGCAGCTCGACCCGGGCGCCGATGGTGGTGCTCAGCGAATCGGCCACGGTCTGGCCGCCGCCCGCGCCGAAGACCTCCATGCGGGAGCCGTCCGGCAGCTCCAGCCACGACATGTTCTCCACCACGCCGACCAGGCGCTGGTGGGTCTGCAGGGCGATCGCCCCGGCCCGCTCGGCCACCTCGGCGGCGGCCATCTGCGGGGTGGTGACGACCAGGATCTCCGCGTTCGGCAGGAGCTGGGCCAGCGAGATGGCCACGTCACCGGTGCCCGGCGGCAGGTCGAGCAGCAGCACGTCCAGGTCGCCCCAGTAGACCTCGGCGAGGAACTGCTCCAGCGCGCGGTGCAGCATCGGGCCACGCCAGACCACCGCGGCGTTGCCGGACGTGAACATGCCGATCGAGATGACCTTCACGCCGTGCGACTGCGGCGGCATGATCATGTCCTCGACGCGGGTCGGGCGGTTCTCCACGCCGAGCATCCGCGGCACCGAGTGGCCGTAGATGTCCGCGTCGATCACGCCGACCGACAGGCCCCGCTTGGCCAGGGCCGCGGCCAGGTTCACGGTGACGCTCGACTTGCCGACGCCGCCCTTTCCGCTGGCCACCGCGTACACCCTGGTGCGGGAGCCCGGCTGGGCGAAGGGAATGACCGGTGCCGCCGAAGCGCCACCACCGCGCAGCGTGGTCTGCAGCGCCTTGCGCTGCTCGTCGGTCATCACCCCGAAGTTGATCGAGACCCGGTCGATGCCGGGGATCTTGGTGAGCGCGGCGGTGATGTCGTTGTTCAGCTTGTCCCGCAGCGGGCAGCCGGCGACGGTGAGCAGCAGATCGACCTTGACCAGGCCGTCGCTCACGGTGAAGCCCGAGACCATGCCGAGGTCGGTGATCGGGCGGCGGATCTCGGGGTCGTCCACGGTCGCCAGAGCGGCCTGGATCGCGTCCTCGAGCGTGTTGGCGGGAGCGGACATGCAGCCCATGCTACGTCGAGGTCAGGGGCGTCCTCGCTGAGGTGAGGCTCACTCCGTACGGCGCTTCTCCCGGCGCAGGGCGGCCTCGTCGAGCTCGTCCGCGAGACGGCTCAGCTCCGACCGGAGGAAGTCCCGGGTCGCGACCTCACCCAGGGCGATCCGCAGCGCGGCGATCTCGCGGGCCAGGAACTCGGTGTCCGCCTTCTGCATCGCCGCCCGCCGCCGGTCCTCCTCCATGGCGAGCCGGTCGCGGTCGGCCTGCCGGTTCTGCGCCAGGAGGATCAACGGCGCGGCGTACGACGCCTGCAACGACAGGATCAGGGTGAGGAACGTGAACGTGTACGGGTCGAAGCGCAGGTTCTCCGGCGCCAGCGTGTTCCACGCGAACCAGGCGGCGATCACCACCGTCATGTAGACGATGAACTTCGCCGTGCCCATGTACCGCGCGATGCTCTCCGACCAGCGGCCGAACGCCTCCGGGTCGAACCGGGGCAACTGCATCCGCCCCGGGTCGCGCGGCCGGTCCAGCCCCCGCCTGTTGTCGCTCACGGGATCACCTGCTCGTCCACGTGGACGTCGTGTTCCCGCCAGTCGCGCGGCAGCAGGTGGTCGAGCACGTCGTCGACGGTCACCGCGCCGAGAAGCCGGTACGCCGAGTCCACCACCGGCATGGCCACCAGGTCGTACGTCGCCATCCGCCGGGTGATCTCCGCCAGCCCGGTATCGGTCCGTAACGGTTCGATGCCGCTGTCCACCAGCCCGCCCACGATCGAGGCCGGAGGTTCCCGCAGCAGCCGCTGGAAGTGCACCACGCCCAGGTACTTACCCGTCGGCGTGGCCATCGGCGCCCGGGCCACGAAGACCTGCGCGGCGACCACCGGCGACAACTCGGCGTTGCGGATCCGGGCGAGCGCCTCGGCGACCGTGGCGTCCGGGGTGAGGATCACCGGCTCCGAGGTCATCACACTGCCCGCGGTGCCCGCCTGGTAGCTCATCAGCTGCCGGACCGGCGCGGCCTCCTCCGGCTCCATCAGGTCGAGCAGCACCGCCTGCTCGGTCTGCGGCAGCTCGGCGAGCAGGTCGGCCGCGTCGTCCGGGTCCATCCGCTCGAGCACGTCGGCGGCCCGCTCCCGCTCCAGCCCGACCAGGATCTCCACCTGGTCGTGCTCGGGCAGCTCCTCCAGCACGTCGGCCAGCCGCCGGTCGTCCAGGGCGGCGGCCACCTCGTTGCGGCGGGCGTCCGGCAGGTGTTGCAGCGCGTTCGCCATGTCGGCCGGGCGCATCTGGTCCAGCACGGCCATCAGGTTCGCGGTCCCCTGGGTGTCGGTGGGGCCGACCAGGCCACGGACCCGGTCGTACTCGGCCTGGTAGACGTGCCCGCGCCGGGCCAGCCGCCCGGTCAGCTCCCGGACCGCGATGCGCGTGACGATCCACTCGGTGTTCCGGTTCAGGTCCATGCCGACGTCGACCACGATCCCGTGGTGGACGGGGCCCTCACCGTGCTCCGGCACCACGGTCACCCGGCGGTCGAGCAGATCCTCCAGGACCAGCAGCTCGTTCGGCCGCTTCTCGAACCGGCGCAGGTTGAGGGTGCCCGTGCTGAGCACCACCGCCTCCGCGTCCATGCTGGTGACCCGGCCGATCGGCAGGAAGATGCGCCGCCGCAGCGCCATCTCGGCGACCAGGCCGACGATCTGCGGCGGGCGGTTGGTCGTGCGCAGGCGGACGACCGCGTCGCGGACCCGCCCCACCCGGTCGCCGTTGGGGTCGAACACCGGCAGGCCGGCGAGGCGAGCCAGATAAATCCTCGTCCCCATGGTCACGACCCCAGCCTAGGTTAGGGTCCGGACATGTCCACCTTGGCGTACGAGATCGTCGACGTGTTCACTGATCGGCCGTTCGCCGGCAATCCACTCGCCGTGGTGTTCGGTGGCGCGCGGCTCGCGACCGCCCAGATGCAGGCCCTGGCCCGGCAGTTCAACCTCTCCGAGACGGTGTTCCCGCTGCCTCCGTCGGCGCCCGGGGCCACGTATCGGGCCCGCATCTTCACCCCGGAGGGCGAGATCCCGTTCGCCGGCCATCCCTCCGTCGGGGTGGCGGTCACCGCGATGCGCCGGGGCATGTTCCGGGCCGGTGCGGTGGTCCAGGAGTGCGGCGCCGGCCTGCTGCCGATCACCGTGACGGCCGCGGGCACGGCCACGCTCACCGGCGCCGAACCCCGGCTCGGCCCGCCCCTCGATCCGGCGCCGCTGCTCGCGGCGGTCGGCCTGACGGCCGCCGACCACGCCGGTGACGATCTCGCTGCCCCACGTTCCGCCGGGTGCGGCCTGGACTGGTTGCTTCTTCCGGTACGCCGGGAAGCGCTCGCCCGTGCCCGGGTCGACGTGGCGGCGGCGGAACGGGCCGGGGTCACCGACATCAGTGTCTTCTCGTGGGCCGACGGCGAGGCGCACGCCCGGGTCTTCGTGGCCGGCGGTGCCGTGCCCGAGGATCCGGCGACCGGTTCGGCGGCGCTGGCCCTCGGGGTGTGGCTGGTGGCGGCCGGCCGGGTGCCCGGCGAGGGCGTCTCGTCCTACCGCATCCATCAGGGCGTGGAGATGAAGCGCCCGTCCCGCCTGGAGTGCACGGTCACGGCTTCCGGCGGCGCCGCGGTCTCCGCGACCGTGAGCGGCCAGGTGTGGCCGGTGGCGGCCGGCGAGATAGCCGTCCCACCGTTCATCGGGTGACGAGCCTGACCCAGTGGCCGTGCGGCGTCAGCCGCCCGGTCAGCGTTTCTTGACGCGGTGCAGGCGGAAGGGGCGGCGGGTCTCGACGCGGGCCGGGGTCTCGCGGGGCGGCGCGGCCTGTGACGCGGCCGGGAGGTCGGCGGCCCCGGTCGCGGCGTCGGCGGCCGGGGTGAGGCGGACCAGCGCGCAGCCGTCGGCCGCCCAGCGGGCCACCACCTCCTCGGCAGTGCCGGAGGCGTTGAGGCGTTTGCCGGCCAGCTGCGGGGCGATCCCGTCCCACTCCGGGGAGCCCGGGACCAGCCGGGACACCTCGGCCTCGGCCTGCACGATCAGCCCGCCGTGGTCGCCGCGGAGCCGGACCGTCGCCCGCCGCGCCTCGGCCAGCCCCGGCGCGAACTGTTCACCGGGCCCGCTCACCACGGCCAGCGAGGACTCCACCGGCATGCACCAGAGCGCGTAGGCCGGCCCGTCATCCACGGAGATCCAGGCGATCGCGGCCTTCTTGATCGCCTCTTCCAGCACGCCAGAGCTCACCGGGCCATCCTCCCACGCCGCGTCACACCAGGACGGGCACCGAGTCGAGCAGGGTCAGCACCTCGGTGAGCGACCGGACCGTACGTCCCGCGAAGTTGGTGTCCGCGTCGAAGACCAGATGGTTGGCGAGGTCGGGGGCGGCCAGGCGGACCGGTGTCATGCCGACCGCCGCCGCCCCGGTTAGCTCGTGGCTTCCGCCGTCGCCGACGTACAGGCAGTCCTCCGGGGCGACGTCGAGGGCGGCACAGGCGGCCAGGTAGATCTCCGGGTCGGGCTTGCACACGCCGATCTCGACCGAGTAGATCTGGGCGTCCAGCAGCGGTGCGACGGGCAGGCCGGGCAGGAAGGCGGGGAGTTCGTGGGTGCAGTCGCTGACCACCGCGGTGCGTACCCCGCGCCGGCGGACGGCGGCGAGAGCGCTCACCGCGTCGGGCCGCAGCTGGGTGTCGGCGCGCAGCGCGTCGATCCGGGCCGGCACTCCGGCGCGGATGGCGCCGGGGTGGGGATGGCCACCGGCCTGCTCGATCACCCAGCGGAGGGTGGCTTCGGCGGAGCCGTAGCGGCCGCACGCCCGGGCCCGGAACGTGCGGTTCAGGACGCCGACCACGGCGTCCGGGTCGGCGCCGAGCGACCGGGCGATGGCGGCGTGCTGGGGGCCGCGCTGGACAGACCGGGTCAAAGTGCCGAAAAAGTCAAACACGACCGCACGGTATGCGGGCATGTGAATCGGCCTCCAGGACATGGGGGGCGGAAACAGGGAGTGAACCGCCGGTGACTGTATCGACTCCGTCACTGTCCGCCAATAGACAGTGGCAAACTCGCCAGGACTACCGCGCAAGAAGCGACGGCCGGGGATGAATATGCGCTCACCAGGTCAACCGGCGAGCCTGATCTTGGCACTGACCGTCGCGGTGCTGGCCGTTTCCTCGTCGGCCCCGTTGATCGCCTTCGCGGCCGCGCCGGCCCTCGCCATCGCGTTCTGGCGCAACGGCCTCGCGGCGCTCGCGCTCACCCCGATCACGCTCGGTCCGCGCCGGGCCGAGGTGCGCCGGGCCGCCGGCGGCCCGGCCGGGATCCTCTGCGTGCTCGCCGGGCTGGCGCTGGCCCTGCACTTCGCGACCTGGATGCCGAGCGTGCAGCTCGGCTCGGTGGCCACCGCGACCGCGCTGGTCGCCACCCAGCCGGTCTGGCAGGGCCTGATCGCGGCGGCGCAGGGCCGGCGGCCCTCGGCGGCCGGGTGGACCGGTATCGGGCTGGCGGTGGCCGGCGCCGCCTGGGCCACCGGCGCCGATGTCGGGGTGTCCGGGCAGGCCGTCCTGGCCGACGTGCTGGCACTGCTCGGGGCGGTGGCGGCGGCCGTCTACACGGCTCTCGGCGAGCGCGCCCGGACCCGGCTGAGCACCACCACGTACACCTGGATCTGTTATGGCACGTGCGCCGTCGTGCTGCTCGCCGTCTGCCTGGTCTTCGGCGTCGGCCTGACCGGGTACGACGGCCGCACCTGGGCGGCGATCCTGGCCCTCGTGGCGGGCGCCCAGCTGCTGGGGCACTCGATGTTCAACTACGCGCTCCAGCACACGTCGGCCACCACGGTCAGCGTCCTGATCCTGCTGGAGGTGCCGGGCGCGGCCTTCCTCGCCTGGTGGTGGCTCGGGCAGGTACCCCGGGCGGGCTCGCTGCCGGGGCTGGCGCTGCTGCTGACCGGGGTCGCGGTGTTCCTCGTGGGCGCGGCGCGGGTGGTCCGTACCGAATCTCTTTCCAGCTAAATATGGGCTGATTGCAACCTTCTTCCGATTCAGTACTCGAAGCTCGGTCGTTGGCCCCGCCGAAGCCCCTCCTCCCTCGGCGGCCGCGGGCCGCCCGCTGGCGGAGGGTGGCCGGCACGCGATAGTGAAGGAGGATGCGATGTATGGCGATCGGCTGGTCCGGCTTCTGCTCGCCGGGGCGCTCCTCATGACCGCGCCCGGCTGCGGCGAGATCGACGGCGGCGACCCGCGGGAGCACTCCGGGCCGACCGGCGGCTGGCGCACGGCCGGTTGCCAGTTCAGCCGCCCGGCGCAGTTCAGCACGGTCGGTGGGCGGAGCATGCCGGTCACTCCGCAGCGGCTCGCCGCCGCCATCGAGCGGATCGACCGCGGCGGGCGTGAGCGGTTCGCCGACAGCTTCGCGGGGCTCGAGGTCGATCAGCTCCGGGTACGCGCGATCGTGTACCGCGTACCGTCGGAGGTTTTCGACGACTTCATCCGGGAGAGCGCCGAGGACACCTGTGTGGTGGTGCGGGACGCGGCGCACGCCGTCGCCGAGCTCACCCGGTGGCACGACCGCGTGGTGGCCGACCTGCCGTACTGGGACTCCCGCGGCATCCGGATCGTGACCGTGGGCAGCCGGCACGACGGCGTGGGCGTGGAGATCGGCACCCGCGACATCGACCGGATCCGCCGGGAGTTCCCGGACCGTTACGGAGCGGATGCCCCCCTGGTGTTCGTCGAGGAGGGCCCGGTGCGCCCGCTCACCCCCGAAACCGGTGACTGATCTTTTCGCGTCCTGTCGGAAAGCCGTCACTACCAGGGCGGACGTGATGCGGGGACGGTCGTCCCGGGCGACGCCACAGTGACACGATGTTTGCCCCGGCCTGCTGGAGCAGGCAGGATCGCCGCATGGTCTTCGACGCCCGTTCCACCGGGGGCAGCCCGTCCCGGCGCGACACCACACGCCCGGCCGACGGCCGACCACCGAACTCCGGCGCTCCCGGCGAAACCCTCGACCGCCCGACCGGAACCGACATGCAGGAGCTCGTCGAGGCGGAGATCGAGGCCTCCGGCGACGCCCCGGTGACGCTCCGCCTGGACGGGAAGGTCGCCCTGGTCACGGGCGCCGGCAGCCCGGACGGGATCGGGTACGCGACAGCTCGTCGCCTGCGTGACCTCGGCGCCCGGGTGGCGATCGTGTCCACCACCCGCCGCATCCACGAACGCGCCACCGAGCTCGGCGTGACCGGCTTCGTGGCCGACCTCACCGACGAGTCCGAGGTCGGCGCCCTGGCCGACGCGATCGCCGACCAGCTCGGCGACGTCGAGGTGCTGGTCAACAACGCCGGTCTGGCGAGCCGGGCCAGCCCCGAGGTGCTGCGGCCGGTCGCCCAGCTCACCTTCGACGAGTGGAAGGCCGAGATCGACCGGAACCTCAGCACCGCCTTCCTGTGCAGCCGGGCGTTCGTCGGCGGCATGACGGAACGCGGCTGGGGCCGGATCGTCAACCTGGCCGCGACCGCCGGCGCGGTGAACGCGCTGCCGACCGAGGCGGCCTACGCGGCCGCCAAGGCCGGTGTGGTGGGCCTGACCCGGGCGCTGGCCATGGAGCTGGTCGCCGACGGGGTCAACGTCAACTGCGTGGCCCCCGGCACGATCTACACGGCCGCGTCGACGGTGACCGAGATCAAGCAGGGTCTGGGCACCCCGATCGGCCGCCCGGGCACCCCGGACGAGGTCGCCGCGGCGGTCAGCTTCCTCTGCTCGCCGGCCGCGTCCTACATCACCGGCCAGATGCTGGTGGTCGACGGCGGCAACAGCGTCCGCGAGGCCCAGTTCCGCTGACCCGGACAGAACGAAGGTGGACCGGTCCGCCGGACCGGTCCACCTTGTGCCGGGTCAGAACGTGGTCGAGCCCGTGGCGCCCTCGCTGACCGCCCAGACGACCACCACCACGTAGAAGACGATGACGATCAGGCTCAGCACGCTGAGGATGTAGCCGACCCACAGGCCCGCCGTGGCCATGCCGTCGCCGGCCTCACCGGTCTCCCGGATCTGCTTCTTCGCGATGTGCCCGAGCACCACGCCGACCGGCGCGCTGATGCACGTCAGGAGACCGGCGAGCGAGCAGATCAGCGACGCGATGGCCAGGCCGTTGGTGGGCCGCTGAGCGCCGTAGTGCGGGTAGGGCGCACCGTAGCCGGGCGCGCCGGGCGGCCCGTAGCCGGGCGGAGGACCATACCCGGCCGACGGCGGCGGATATCCGGCCCCCGCGGGCGGATATCCCGTCCCGTCCGTCGCCGGCACGTAGCCCGGCGTCGGCGAGTAACCGGGGCCCTTGGACGGCGCGGGACTCGTCGGCGGGGGGTACTGCAGAGTCGGGTCGTTGGCCGGAGGCTGTGGCGGCTGGTAAGGATCCGGGTTGCCGTCAGCCGGGGGATAGGTCATCTGAGGTCCTCCTTGAGTCCTCGCACCGTACCTGCCGGGGAGGAGGGATGTGAGACCGGCTTCCGTGCGGGCGGAACCCGATGGCCTCCCATTTTGGCCCGTCACGCCAAGTCCGGGAGCGCCGGGCGTGGTCCGGGATCAGCCGTGCGGCCCGTCGCTCAGGGGCGCTTGGTGAGCTGGCCGAGCGCGCGCTCGACGGCCAGGCAACGATCCTCGACATACTCCAGGCCCGCCTCCTCGGCGATCCGCCGTGCCTCGGCCGAGACGATGCCGCTCTGCAACCACACGGCCGGCGCCTTCACGGCCACCGCCTGCCGGACCACGTCGACCGCGTCCCGGGCCGGACGGAACACGTTCACCAGGTCGATCGGCTCGTCGATCTCGGCCAGCGTGGGCACGGTCGGGACGCCGAACAGCTCGTCGACGAACGGGTTGACCGGGATGATCCGCCACCCGTGCCGGAGCATCTGCAGCGGAATGGTGTGCGCCGGTTTGTAGGGATCGCGGGAGGCTCCCACCACCGCGATGACACTCGCCCCGGCCAGGATCTGCTGAGCGCTCCGCATACCCGAACTCTATCCACGTCCGGTAGGGCGAGGTTGGGTGGTTTCCCCGGGCCCGAACCGTGCTCCCGGCCGGGCGTCACAGCAGGGTGAGCTGGTCGTGAACCGGGCGGGACGCGGGTGTGCCACCGGTCGGCCGGTGGGTCCCGGTCGCAGCCGGCGACCGGTGCAGGCCGTGCCGCCGGGACGCCATCCGCACCCGGGCCGCGATCTCGTCCTGGTAGGCCCGGGGCAGGTAGCTTCCGTTGCCGTACAGCTCCCGGTAGCGCGGCCGCAGGTGCGGATGCTCCCGGCCGATCCAGGCCGCATACCACTCGCGGGCGCCCGGGCGCAGATGCAGCGCCAGCGGCGTCACGCCGACGGCCCCGGCCGACGCGATCGCGGCCACCGTCTCCTCTATCGACTCGTCGGTGTCGGTGAGCCCGGGCAGGATCGGGGCCATCAGGACGGTCACCGCGAAGCCGGCGTCGGTCAGCCGCCGGACCACCTCCAGCCGGCGGCCGGGGCTCGGCGTGCCCGGTTCGGCGGAGCGCCAGACCGTCTCGTCCACGAAACCGACCGAGACCGCCAGCCCGACCCGGGTCACCTCGGCGGCCTGCCGGAGCAGATCGAGGTCGCGCAGGATCAGGGTGCCCTTGGTGAGGATGGAGAACGGGTTGGCGTGGTCGCGTAGCGCGGCCAGGATCTCCGGCATGAGCCGGTAGCGGCCCTCGGCCCGCTGGTAGACGTCGACGTTGGTGCCCATCGCGATCGGCGCGCCGGCCCACCGCGGGTCGGCCAGCTCCCGGCGGATCAGCTCACCGGAGTTCACCTTCACCAGGACCCGGCTGTCGAAGTCGTGGCCGGCGTCGAGATCCAGATAGGTGTGCGTCTTCCGCGCGAAGCAGTTGTGACTGACCACCCCGTCGGCGATGAAGTCGCCGGTCCCGGTGGAGATGTCGAAGAGCGGCAGGGTGAGCCCGAGCTCCTCGATGTCGGCGACGGCCAGCCGCCGCTCCCCACGGACCCCGACCCCGGAGGCGTCCAGCGGGCCCATCGAGGCGCCGGTCAGGTGCCGGAAGCGCAGTGCCGCGTCGAGGTGGCGCTCGGTCTCCACCCGGCCGGTCGCCCCCGGCCGCACCGGCCCCGGGCCCCGGGCCACCAGGCCGAGATGGGTCAGGGCGTGCACGATCCACCGCAGATAGCCGACGTCGGTGCTCTCCAGGACCACGGCCAGCCGATCGGTCCGCCCGACCGCACCGAAGGCGCCGGCCAGGAAGCCACGGAACCAGTCACTGGTGGGCAGCTCGGGCCAGCGCACCGCCTCGGTGAGGGAGACGTCGTCCAGATAGCCGTCGGCCCGCACCCAGGCGTCGCCCTCGGCCGCCACCCCGGGCCCGGACGCGTCACCCCGGATCAGCCCGCAGACGAACCCGGACTGATAGTCGGGCGACTCCTTGGGCGGCTCGGCGAAGTGACCCACCCCGAACATCAGGTCGCCGACCGCGAGCGCCGGCTGGTGCGGCTCCGCCGGGCTGACGTGCCGCCAGCCGCGGTCGGTGAGGAAGCGATGGTCGCCGCTGGACACCAGGCGGGTCCCGTCGGCCAGGGTCACCCGGAACGCCGGCTTGGTGGTCTCCCAGTGGTCGAGGACCGTGGTGGGCACACAACGCCGGTGCGCGCCGGCGCCCATCGTGCCCATCACCGCGTCGCCGGGCCGGATCTGTGCCAGCGGCCGGGTGGAGCCGTCGGCGAGCAGGATCGGGGTGTCGCCGGCCAGGCAGTACGTGCACGCGTGGGAGCAGCCGCGATAGGGGTTGACGGTCCACTCGAACGGCACCCGGGAGGTGCCGGGAACCCGGTTGATCAGGGATTTCGCGTGGATCTCGTAGAACGTCATCCCGGCGAACCCGGGAGTGTCGAACCGGCGCACGGTCGCGCCGGGCAGCGCCAGCGGCAGGGGTGGGGCCGCCGGCGCCGCCCTGTCCGGGAGCGAGCCGTCACCGGGCTGAGCCGACAGGTGGGACCATCGCATGGCAGGTATTCGAACACACGTTCTAGGGCCTGTCCATGACCTTGCTCGAACGAGCGTACGAAAAAAGGCCCGCGAACCGAACCGGTTCGCGGGCCTTCGTTCGTCGGGCCGGGTCAGCCGCGTGCGGCGGCCGGCTCGTCCTTGTCCTTGCGCTGCGCGGACACCTGCTCGCGCACCTGGTCCATGTCCAGCTCCGCGACCTTCTCGATCAGGCTCTCCAGGGCGGACGCGGGGAGCGCGCCGGGCTGGGAGAAGACGACGATGCCGTCACGCACCGCCATGATCGTGGGGATGGACCGGATGTCGAACTTCTGCGCCAGACCCGGCTCCGCCTCGGTGTCGATCTTGCCGAAGGTGATCTCCGGGTGCTTCTCCGAGGAGCGCTCGTAGGTGGGCGCGAAGCTTACGCAGGGCCCGCACCAGCTGGCCCAGAAGTCGACCAGGACGATGCCGTCCTTACTGGTGACCTCGTCGAAGTTCGCTGCGGTCAGCGCAACCGTCGCCATGATGCCTCCGTCTGCGGGAATCGCTTTCGTCGGGTGGAACTCCTGGCACCCATCCATCATTCCCGTGTCGAGCGCCGGCACACGTGGCGTACGGCACCCTCGGGCTCCGGACCGTCAAACGACCATGGGCGCTCTATCGTAACCGAAAGTAGGCGCATGGTGTCTGTTTGCTGACACGATTGTGTTGACGTTTCCGTACCTGATCAAGGCTTGATGGGTGATTTGTCCTACCTGTGGAGACCTAATGGGAGCGGTCCCACCGTAGACCATTAACTGTTAAGTTACTTAAATGTGAGCTGGCTCACATTTGAAAGTCCTTCACATGGATACGGACGGTGAGGCAAACTCTTTTCCAACAGAGCGTGGGCGGCGGGTGCCGGGGAGGGCCCCGCCGCTCATTGCGTCTCCTGCCGGGTGAGTCGCCCCCGGCGGAATCGGTAGCCTATCGCCCCATGACGGCGGGCGAGAACATATCCACCGAGGTCGGAGTCGGTCCCTGGGCGGGTGAGCGGCCGGCCGGTGAGCACTGGGATCCGGAGTTGCTCGAGCAGGGCGATCGCCGCAACGTGGTGGACCGGTACCGGTACTGGAGCCGGGAGGCCGTGGTCGCGGACCTGGACACCCGGCGCCACGACTTCCACGTCGCGATCGAGAACTGGCAGCACGACTTCAACATCGGCACCGTGGTGCGCAACGCCAACGCGTTCCTGGCCGCCGAGGTCCACATCGTCGGGCAGCGCCGGTGGAACCGGCGGGGCGCCATGGTGACCGACCGCTACCAGCACGTCCGGCATCACCCGGCGATCGAGGACTTCGTGGCGTGGGCGGCGGGCGAGGACCTCCCGGTGATCGGCATCGACAACCTGCCCGGCTCGCGGCCGATGGAGACGGTCACCCTGCCGCGCCGCTGCGTCCTGCTCTTCGGGCAGGAGGGGCCAGGCCTGTCCGAGCCGGCGCGGGCGGCCTGCTCGCAGCTCTTCTCGATCGCCCAGTACGGCTCGACCCGCTCCATCAACGCCGGCGTGGCCAGCGGCATCGCCATGCACGCGTGGATCCGGGCGCACGCCGGCCCGCCTCCGGCCTGACCCGGATCAGCCCGTCTTCTGCCGATTCGCTTGACGGGGGCTCGCCCGGGCAGCACGGTATGGAGTGTGGGTGTCACGGTGAGTTGCCCCAGATGTGCTGCACAGGTTCGGAAGCCGGACCTGATGCACAGCCACTGGCGGTGCGACAACTGTGGCGACGTTCCGCCGTTCCACGTGGCCGAGCACATCAGTGCGGAGATCGTCGGAACGGTGCTGCGGGAGTCGGCGTCGAGCGCCGAGCGGATTCCGCTCTGGTGCCCCTGGCCGCTGCCCTCCGGGTGGATGGTCACCGGGGTGGGCTGGTCCGGTGACGACCGCTTCGGTGTGCGGGCGACCGTGCTCGCGTGCAGCGGCCCCGAACCGCTCGGCGGCGGGCCCGCGGACCTCGTCCTGATCGCCGAGCAACCCGGCGTCGGGCTGGGCACCAGATTCGCCGGCATCCCCGGGCTCGACCCGGGCCACCTGCTCTCCGAGGCGCTGGCCGACCGCGGTGCGCACGCCGGTCCACATGCGAAGATCAAGGCGGCCGGGCATCCCACTCCACTGTGGTGTGTCAAGTCACCCGAGGATCGAAGCGCCTACGTGAGTGAGGCCAAAGGAATGTGGCTCTATGCGGTAGCGTGGCCCGCGAGCGCGGGCTATCTACTCGCGGAGCATGTCGTCCTGCACGACCTCTCCGAGGGGGTGCCGTCCGAGCTCGTGTTCGGAGCGCCGTCGCCGTACCTGCACGGTCGTGCCTGACTCTTAGGTGTGACCTGCGGCTATGGCAATCGACTTTCCGGCCACTTTGTTCACACGAAGCGACGAAGCTGATACCGTCAGTACTGCCGCGGCGCAGAGCGTACCCCGCACCGGAGGAGAAGGCCCCCATGGTCAAGAAGGTCCTCACCTGGCTTGGTATTGCATTCTTGATCTTCTTCATCGCCTTCAACCCGAGTTCGGCCGCGGCGGTGTTCGAGTCACTCGGAGGCACGATCGCGGACATCGCGCGTGGTTTCGGCACTTTCTTCACGGACCTCGTCGCATAGCATCTCTTCATGGAGCCTGGTGAGCCGCGCGACCCGCGAGGCGAGGGCGCGCGCCGCCCTCGGGATGACGATGAGAGCTACGGGTACCGCGACCCGGCCTTCGACGACGACCCCGACTACGCCGAGGGCGACCTCTATGAGGACGATCCCGCATTCGGGCGCCGCCGCTCACCCTCCGACGTCTACGACGAGCCGGAAGAGTACGAGGCACCCAGCTTCACCGCCGAGGAGCTGGAAGGGCTCGACCGCGGTGGCGGACCGCGCCGCTTCCTCCCCCTGGAGGACGAACCGACCACATTGGTCGCCCGCTACCTGTTCCCCACCGAGCGGTACCGCGGCGAGTGGAAACGACACTGGATCCACCTCTCCAAGCCGCTCGGCATCGGCGCCGCCGCCACCCTCGCGCTGGGGTACCTGGCCGGCTTCCTGACCCGCCAGGAGGACCTCGACGGTCTGGTCACCGTCGCCGTGCTGGTCTGGCTCGGCGTGATCAGCTGGGTGGCCTGGAAGGTCTTCGACTGGTATTTCGACAGGTTCATCCTCACCAACAAGCGGGTGATGGTGGTCAACGGCATCGTCACCCGGAAGGTGGCGATGATGCCCCTCCTGCGGGTGACCGACATGAAGTACGAGCAGTCGGCTCTCGGGCGCATGCTCAGCTACGGCACGTTCGTCCTCGAGTCGGCCGGCCAGGACCAGGCGTTGCGCGAGGTCAAGCACCTGCCCAACCCCAACGAGCTGTACCTGCGTGTCGTCGAGGAGATGTACGAACCGCAGGCCGTGGAGGCTCGTCTCGGCAAGGACGACGAGGGAGAGGACGCCTGACCGGCCGACCGGCGGTAGCGTGACAGCGGTGACCGGAATCGACCTGCACTGTCATTCGACCGCCAGCGACGGCACCTTCACCCCGGCCGAGCTGGTCCGGGCCGGAGCGGCCGCCGGACTGGACGTCATGGCGATCACCGACCACGACACCACCGGCGGCTGGGACGAGGCCGCCGCCGCCCGGCCCGCCGGCCTGCGCCTGGTGCGTGGCGCCGAACTGTCCTGCCGGTGGCACGGCGCCGAGCCGGCCATCCCGCTGCACCTGCTCGCCTACCTGTTCGACCCGGCCGAACCGGTCCTCGCCGGCGAGCTGGTGCGACTCCGCGAAGATCGGGAACAGCGGGCCGAGAAGATCGTCGGGAAACTGCGGGCGGACGGTGTGCCGATCTCGTGGGACGAGGTGAGCGGCTACGCGGCCGGCGGTTCGGTCGGGCGGCCGCACATCGCCCAGGCGCTGATCAGAGCCGGTCTCGTGCGGACCACCACCGAGGCGTTCGCCTCCGCGTGGCTGGGTGCGCGGTACTTCGTACCAAAGTCTGATCTTGATGTTTTCGATGCCGTGCGGGCGGTGCGTGAAGCGGGCGGGGTGGCCGTTTTCGCTCATCCGCGGGCGACCGTGCGCGGGCGGGTGGTGCCCGACGAACTGATCGCCGAGCTGGCCCGGGCCGGCCTCTTCGGCCTGGAGGCCGATCACGAGGACCACACGCCCGCCGAGCGGGCCCAGGTGCGGGCCCTCGCGGACCGGCTCGGCCTGGTCGTCACCGGATCATCCGACTTCCACGGCACGCACAAGGCGGTCCAACTGGGAGCGTTCACCACCGACCCCGAGGCGTACGAGAAGATCGTCTCGGCGGCGGCCGGAGTACCGGTCCTGGGGTGACACTCGACGCACCGGCCAGCGCCGGAGCATCCCGGCACCTACCTTGATCGGGTGAACCTCAAGCTGTTCGGTGAGTTCTTCGTGACGCTGCTGGTCATCGTCGACCCGCCCGGCATGGTCCCGGTCTTCCTCGCGCTCACCGGCGCCATGCAGGCGAAGGCCCGGAACCGGGCCGGCACCCAGGCCGTGCTGCTCGCCCTCGGCGTGATCGTCGGGTTCGCGGTCGCCGGGCAGACCCTCCTCGACTACCTGCATGTGCAGCTCCCGGCCCTCCAAGCGGCCGGTGGCCTGCTGCTGGTGCTGGTCGCGCTCCAACTGCTCACCGGCAAGACCGACGAACCCGCCGACCAGGCCGGCACCAGCAACGTCGCACTCGTGCCGATCGGCACCCCGCTGCTGGCCGGGCCCGGCGCCATCGTCGCCACCATGCTGTTCGTCCAGCGTGCCGAGAGCGCCGACGAATACCTCGTCCTGGCCGCCGCCATCCTGGCCGTGATGGCGTGCGTGTGGCTGGTCCTGCGGTTCTCCGGGCTGATCGTCCGGCTGCTGCGCCCGGCCGGCATCGAGGTGCTCACCCGGATCGCCGGGCTCCTGCTGGCCGCCATCGCCGTACAGTTGATCGCCGACGCGGTGTTCGCCTTCGTGCGCTCCTACGCGGGCATGGTCTGAGTTTTGTCGGGGGGTGCTGGCAGGATTGTTCCGTGCCCCCCACTCGACGTGCCACCAGGTCCGCGGTTCCCGAGCAACTCGGCTTCGCCGGCATGCCCGAGCGACTCTTCGTCTGCACGCCGAGCAAGCTCGGAGCCTATGCCGACTGCCCACGCCGGTATCGGTATTCCTACGTCGACCGGCCCAGCCCACCCAAAGGCCCGCCGTGGGCGCACAACTCCCTCGGCGCCAGCGTGCACACGGCGCTGAAGAACTGGTTCGCCCTCCCCCCGGAGCGGCGCGAGCCCGAGGCGCTGCCCACCCTGCTCAAGGCCACCTGGGTGCGGGAGGGCTATCGCGACGTCGAGCAGGAGCGGGTCGTCTACCGCCGGGCGCTCGACTGGCTGGAGACCTATGTGGCGACCCTCGACCCCGAGGAGGAGCCACTCGGTGTCGAGCGGGTGGTCGCCACCAAGACCTCGGTGCTGGCCCTGAACGGGCGGGCCGACCGCATCGACGCCCGGGGGCCCGAGGCGGTCATCGTCGACTACAAGACCGGGCGGTCCGGGCTCAGCTCCGACGACGCCCGGGGCTCGCAGGCGCTCGCGCTGTATGCGTACGCGGCCGAGCGAGTCTTCCGGCGGCCGTGCCGTCGCGTCGAGCTGCACCACCTGCCCACCGGCACGGTGGCCGTCCACGAGCACACCGAGGAGTCACTGGCCCGGCAGGTGCGCCGGGCCGAGGAGACCGCCCTCGACATCATGGCGGCCGAGAAGGCGGTGGCGGCGGGCGCCGACCCGGACGAGCAGTTCCCGGTCAATCCGGGGTCGCTGTGCGGATGGTGCGACTTCCGCAAGGTGTGCCCGGCCGGGGCCGACGCCGCGGCGAAGGAGCCGTGGACAGCGGTCGAGCACCTGAACGGCTAGGCCCCGGTCCCGGCGCCGCCGGACCCGTCGGACCTGCCATCGGCTGTTTCGAAGCCAGTCGCTCGTCGGCTCTACGAGCATCCCTGGTCCGCCTGGCTGTTCGCCTTTGCTGTTCGCCTTTGCCGTTTGCCGTTTGCCCTTGCCCTTGCCCTTGCCGCTTGCCGTTCGCGTTTGCCCTTGCCGTTTGCCCGGCTGTTCGTTGTCCGTCCGAGCATCCCCGGTCCGCCCGGTCGCTCGGACGGCCTGTCCGGTCAGGCCAGGCCGGCTCGTTCCATGGCGGCTCGGCGTAGCGGGGCCATGCGGTACTGCTCGGGCAGGGTGGCCAGGACGCCGGCGATCAGGGCGCGTAGACCGCGGACCGAGAGCGCGGCGGCCATGTCGGTGGTGGGCCAGCCGAGGCCGCCGTACATCTTGCGGGCCCAGGCGGGCAGGAGGCCCAGCGCCGTCCCGGCGATGCCGAAGTAGGCCCACCGGGCCGGGCCCAGCGTCAGGCCGAGCCGGAACGGCAGGCCACCCCAGTGGCCGGGGATCGGTGGCACGGTGAGGAAGACGGCGGCCTCCGCGCCGTCCCTGGTCAGGCCCAGCTGCGGGCGCATCGCCGTGAAATAGGCCGCCACCTCGGCCGCGGTCGCCGGGACGGTCGCCGGGTCCAGGCCCACCAGTTCGGCGGAGCGCAGCTGCTCGGTGTAGTAGCCGTCGATCTCCTCCGCGGTGAGGTCCACCCCGGCACGCACGGCCGTGGTGAGGAACGACTCCACCTCGGCCACGTGCACCCAGCGCAGGAGATCCGGCTCGTCGATCCGGAAGCGCTCCCCGGTCCGCGGATCGGTCGCCGACATCCGGGCGTGCAGCCGCCGGAGCCGGCCCGCCGCCTGCCGGACCTCGTCGGTGGTGCCGTAGATGACCGTTCCGACATAGTCCGAGGTGCGCATGAGACGACCCCACGGATCGGCCCGATAGCCGGAATTCTGTGCCACCCCGGCCACCGCCCGCGGGTGCAGCGCCTGCAGATAGAGCGAGCGCAGGCCGCCGAGCATCAGAATGGGTTCGCGGTGCAGTTTCCAGGTGACCGAGTCCGGTCCGAACAGCCCGACGTCTCCCGTCATGCCCTCCAGCCTGCCACGGCCGCCGTCGATCCGTTACGGCACGAGCTCAAGCGGGGTCGGAACGGTCGGCTTCCCGGCGGGTCTGACACGCGGGGCACAGGCCCCAGAAGGTGATCTCGGCTTCGTCCAGATCGAAGCCGTGGGTTTCGCCGGGCGTCAGGCAGGGGCGGCGGCCGACGGAACAGTCGACATCGGCGATCGCGCCGCAACCTCGGCAGACGATGTGATGGTGGTTGTCACCGACCCGGGCCTCGTAGCGGGCGGGGCTGCCGGCCGGCTCGATCCGGCGCGCCAGACCGGCCCGGGACAGGGCGCCCAGCACGTCGTAGACGGCCTGGGTGGAGACCGAGTCCAGCCGGGCGCGGACCTGCTGGGCGATCTCATCGACTTCGAGGTGACCGCCGTCGGTGAGGATGTCCAGCACGGCCAGCCGGGGGCGAGTGACACGCAACCCGTGCGCACGCAGGAGTTCCGCACCTGTGGACATCCGTCCATGACAACACGGGCACGCGGATTCACCAACAGGTGTTGATCACACTGGTTCGGTCACGCTTCGCTGGCAATCGTGGTCAAGGGATGTTTGCCGCGTCACGCAACTCCTAAGCTAGCCACACCCCGGATCGAGGAGGAATTGGTGTTAGACCAGGTCAACGGCTTGCCGGTACATGTCCTCGTGCTCCACGCCGCCGTCATCTTCGTGCCCCTGCTGGCTCTCGGGGCGGTCGTCTACGCCCTCGCCGCGCCACTGCGCTCCCGCATCGGCTGGGCGGTGGGCCTGCTGGCCGTCACGGCGCCGGTCGCCGCCCTGATCACCATGCTCTCCGGCACCCAGTTCTACGACCGGCTGCTCAGCGAGGAGCGCGTCTCCCCGGCCGGCAAGGAGATCCTCGACGGCCACATGGCGAACGGGACGCTCACCTTCTGGCTCACCCTCGGCCTCGGCGTGGTCACCCTGCTCCTGGTCGCCCTCACCTTCCGTGACCCCCGCGCTCTGCCGAAGGGCGCCGACCTGGGCTTCGCCGTGGTCCTGGTGGTGCTGGCCGCCGCGAGCGGCTACTACCTCTACCAGACCGGGGACTCCGGAGCCACGGCCGTCTGGGGCACTTACTGACCCGGCGCCGACCTCCCGAGCATTCCTGAAGCCGACCGCCCGGCGGGGCGGGCGAGACGGAGGCGTGCGCCGGGCGCGACGCGGCCGAGGGCCGTGCGCCGACGGGTGGGCGGCGTGTGTGGGAGACGGGCTCGTGCGTTGGGCGCGGCCGGGACCCACGCATGCGCCGGGCGCGACGCGGCCGCCGGCCGTCCGCCAACGGGTGGGCGGCGTGTGTGGGAGACGGGCTCGTGCGTTGGGCGCGGCCGGGACCCACGCATGCGCCGGGCGCGACGCGGCCGCTGGCCGTCCGCCGACGGGTGGGCGGCACGTGTGGGAGACGGGCGCGGGTGGCAGTGGCGGGGCGTGCGGCTGTTCATGGGCGTGGGTGATGGGTGGCGGGCCCGGGCGGCAGGGGCGTGCGGTGGGTCAGAACACGACCCGGGCGCAGAGCAGGCAGACGACCACCAGGGCGATCGCCCCGACGACCAGGCCGACGCCGAAGGTGACGGTGCGGGCGGAGCCCTCTGCCTCGTCCAGTGCGTCCATGTCCTGCGGCGGCAGGGTGCGCGGCGGCGGCGGGTGGGCGATCGTCGGCGGGCGCCAGTCGGCCGGGGGCGGCTCGGCTCGGGGCGGGCCCGGGTATGGCGGCGTCTCCGGTTCGGGGGCCGGCCCGGGCCGGCCCAGTGGATCAGCGGACGGGTCCGGCCGCTGCCAGTAGGCGTCGTCGTCCGAAGGGCGCGTGGGGGAACTCACGTTCACCGACGGTACAGCCGGAGGGGGACGACGGCCGCAACGCTCGCGGCTTACCCTCGTAGTCGTGGACATCCTGGACGAGCCTGAGCGGGACAACGACGCCGAGCGCGAGGTCGACTTCGAATCCGAAGAGGCACCGGTGTTGCCCGACCAGACCCGTGATGACACCGAGCGCGGTTGGGGTGAGCGCAGCCACTCCAACGACGACCGCCTGCTCGAGGACCGCCCGCCGCACTGGGACTGATTGCCCGGCCCGGTCTCTCGGGGCGTTTCGGCGGATCAGCCGGGGCGGATCAGGATGGCGAAGCCCCGGGCCGGAGTGCTCACCGCGCGGTCTGCCTCGTCAGGGGTGAGGGCCAGGAGCAGCCCGCCGGTCACCGGGTCGTCGGCTCCGGTCACATCGAGGACCAGGGCCGAGCTCGCCACGGGAGTGGGCCGGTCCCGGTCGCCGTCGATTCTCAGCAGGTCCACCCGGTTGCCGGGGCGGACCACGGTCAGGGCTGTCGGGTCGGCCAGGCGGACCGGCACTCCGACACTGCCCGGTGGGATCGGCCGGGCGGCGGACTGCCCGGACGGCGTCGCCGACGGCTCGCCGGTCGCGGACGAAGACGACCGTGGCGTCGCCGTGATCGGTACGCAGCCGGACGGCTCCACCCACAAAACCGCGGCCGCTGTGATCAACAGCACCGTGGCCGCGGCCAGCCTGAGCAACATGCCGCGGCTCGGCCGGCGCCATCGCACGGGATCGAGGCGCTCGCCGGACCGTGCCGGAGCCGCGCGGGGCATGAGGGCCTCCAGAGAATCGCCACACCCTGTCGAGCTGTCGCGGGAACGGCCGCATCGACATCGGGCCGCCGGAAGAGCGACCGCATCGACGTTAGGCATGGGTGACTCGGTGCTGCGCGAACGCCTGTGGAAGACGGGCGAATGTGGAAAACCCCCGCCACGCCACGAAACCTGCTACGACGCGGCGCTGTCGCGGCTTGCCGAAGCGTGAGGGGACAGCGGCGCGGGGCAACGGCGGCGCGGGGCAACGGCGGCGCGGGGCAACGGCGGCGCGGGGCAACGGCGGCGCGGGGCAACGGCGGCGCGGGGCAACGGCGGCGCGGGGCAACGGCGGCGCGGGGCAACGGCGGCGCGGGGCAAC